>NZ_QFRK01000090.1 GCF_003143855.1 Streptomyces sp. NWU339 | reverse complement strand
GTCCAGGACCGGGTCCAGGCCGAGGGCGCCGCGGTAGGCGGCGAAGCGGGAGTCCAGCCGTTGCAGGCCGACCCGCCGGCCGCGTTCGGACGGCCACAGGGCGGGCCCGTCCGCGTGCCGCATGGCGGGTCTGACCTCGCTGACCCACTGGTCGWGGATCTCGGCCGACCAGTCGAAGACGGTCAGCACGCTGCGGCGCTTTGGAGGCGAGCCCTTCTTGGCCTTGCCGTGGCGGACGTAGCAGACGCCGTACTCGCCGAACTCCGCCCCTTCGGGGTTGCGGCCGAAGTCGGCGGTGTCCAGCATCCGCGTCTCGTTGCGCCGCAGCCCGTAGGCGTACGCGGTCTTGAACAGCATCGCGTCGCGGAAGGCGGGCAGCCAGCCCTTGCGGCCGCGACCGCGGACTCGGCTCACCTCGTCGTCGGCGTGATCGAAGAACGCCTGCAACTCGTCCCGGGTGAAGGCCCGTTTCGGGGCCTCGGCCTCGCACTCCTGCATGTGCACGGCGGTGTTCCACTCGTGACACACCTGGATCGGATGGGTCCCGAACCGCCGCTCGCACTCGGCCGCCCACCCGTAGGCCGGATCGGTGGCGTAGTCGCAGAACAGCCGCACCGCCTCCTGGTAGCCGCGCAATGTCGAGCGGACGCAGCCGCGGACCGCCCGCAGGTCGCCGAACCACTCGTCCGCCAGCGGAGAGGACCAGTTCCACGGGAAGGCGTCCGCGTGCGCGGCGAACGCCCGCACCTTCCGCTCACGGCCGTTGATGGTCGACAGCGCGAGGTTCCGCGCCAGTTGCTGGTTGCGCCAGCCGTCCAGCATCGCCTCGAAAACCTGCTCCTCCGGCCGCAAAAGCGGCACCCCGTCGGCCAGGTGCAGCCGCGCGACCCCAGGTGTCGCCCCGTCCTTGCCCGCCAATTCATCACGCTCCGTAGATCGCATCCAGCGCGAGAATCTCGCATCAGATGCGGGGCTCGGAGAGGAACGACAGGTCAGCCATCCGATTGAGTGAAGCGGAACGACACGGGTCCGGCCCGTCCGCTACCGTCTCGGCAGGCATGCGGTGAGCCCTCTATCCGCTGATCAGCGACTTCCTGGCGCCTGACCGGCCAGCGCGGCGCAAGATGCCTCCAGTTCGCGTCAGATGCGATTCGCGCCGGTTGGAACATTGGTACAGCAGTTGGCGCTGAGAATGATCACGCGCGAGGGCTTGGCGCCGGTTTTCGTTCCGAGGTTCCTCGACCGGCACGGAGACGCATCCATGCTCCCGAGTAGTGCGCGTGCACTCGCAGCCGTCGCTCTCGTCGACGAGGACTGGCGGAGAACCGGTCTTCAGACCCCGCGGTGTTCCACCGCTTCCTTGCTTTCGGGGATCGCGGTCCGGGCCGTGCCGGTGGTGGCGAAGCGTTGGCGGTAGGCGGTGGGGGTGATGCCGAGGTGGCGGACGAAGACGCGGCGGAGGGTCTCGTCGCTGCCGAGTCCGCTGTGCCGGGCCGCCGAGGTGACGCTGTGCCCGTCGAGGAGGAGCTGTTGGGCGCGGTCGAGACGGACCCGCTCGACCCAGCGGGCGGGGGTGGTGCCCAGTTCGGTGTGGAACAACCGCGTCAGGTGCCGGGGACTGACGGCCGCGGCGCGGGCCATGGACGGCAGGCCGTGATCAGCAGCCGGGTCGGCCAGCACGGAATTGATCAGGGTGCGCAGGAGGTCATTGCGCGCGGGCGGGGTGGTGGCCGTGGTGAATTGCGACTGTCCGCCTGGCCGCTGCAGGAAGACGACCAGTTCGCGTGCGATGCGGCGGGCCGCATCGGCTCCGTGGTCGTCCTCGACGAGCGCCAGTGTCAGGTCGATGCCCGCGCTGATACCGGCGGAGGTGACGAACCGTCCGTCCCGGACATGGATCGCATCCGGCTCGACGCGTACCCAGGGGTGGCGGCGGGCGAGTGTGTCGGCGTGCCGCCAGTGGGTGGTCGCCCGGCGCCCGTCGAGCAGGCCGAGTTCGGCCAGGACAAAGGCGCCGGTGCACACCGAGGCGACCCGCGTTGCCCGCGCGGCCACGGTGCGGGTCGTCGCCAGCAGCTCCGCGTCCACCGGCTGCTCGGTCAGGCGGTCGCCTCCGGCCACGAGCGCCGTGTCGATCCGGCCGGCCTCGGCCGCCGTCACGGTGCCGCCCAGCGGCATCCCGGTCGAGGTCCTGACCTCTCCACCACACGCGGAAATCAGGACCAGGTCGTAGGGGTGGCCAAGCCGTCTCGCCTGGTGCAGGACCTCCGCGGGGCCGCTGACGTCCAGCATGGTCACACCGTCGAACACCACGAAACCCACGCGATGCGTCATGTCTGGATCTGTGGTTTCTCTGTCAGAAAAGACATGGCGCCATGGTACGTGCCCGGCGACCCTGGAAGGGAGCCGGACTGCCGAGACAAGGGAGTGGAGAGAGATCATGAGCGAGACGGTCGCGGGTGTGCGGATCCCGGACAGCACTCTGGCGCGGGAGGCGACCGAACTGGTCCGTGAGGCAGCCTCACCGCTGCTGTTCGACCACTCCCGGCGCGTGTTCCTCTGGGGATCGCTGCGCGGGCGCGAACAGGGGCTCCAGTTCGATCCGGAGCTGCTGTACGTCGGAGCGATGTTCCACGACCTGGGGCTGACCGAGCGGTTCCGCCGCACCGACCAGCGCTTCGAGATCGACGGTGCCGACGAGGCACGGCGGTTCCTGCACGCCCACGGCATCACAGGCGAGGAGGCCGACCGGGTCTGGACGGCGATCGCCCTGCACACCACGCCGGAGATCCCGCTGCACATGGCCCCCGAGATCGCCCTGGTCACCCGGGGAGTGGAACTGGACGTACTGGGCATCGGCTACCACGCGGTCTCCGACGAACAGCGTGCAGCCGTGGTAGAGGCCCACCCCCGCCCGGACTTCAAGAACCACATCCTGGCCGCGTTCACCGAAGGCATCAAGGACCGCCCCGAAACGACATTCGGCAACGTCAAGGCCGACGTGCTCGCCCACTACGTGCCCGGATTCGTCCGCGGCGACTTCGTCGAGGTCATCAAGAACTCCGCCTGGCCCGAATAGCCCCAGCCCCTCGACCGACGACGACGCTGTCGCCGCAAGCGCGGCGACAGCGTCGTCGTCCAACCCGGCTTCAGCCAGTTCACCCTCCTGTACAAATGGTTGTACGCGCTTGCCTCCCGATCACGTCGAGGTCACTCATGCCTGCCCAGCAGCCGAGTTCTGCCGTTGCCAACGTGCCGCTCCTGATCCCGCCTCGCCACGACGGCGGTGAAACGACAAGCGCTCCCCGCGATGACGTCTCGGCTCCAGGGGAGATCGACCCATCTGTCTGGCGTGTTGTCGGTGATCCGCTGGTCGCGGCGCCCAAGGGGGGCATGTTGTCCGGCTCCCGGGTCGCGGTGAAGGACCTCTTCGCTGTCGCCGGCCATGCGATCGGGGCGGGAAATCCGGCATGGCTGCGCGAGGCGCCGATCGAGCCCGTCCATGCCGCGGCCGTCCAGGCCCTGCTGCAGGCAGGGGCGGACGTCACCGGTATCGCACGGACCGACGAGCTGGCCTACGGCCTGTCCGGGCTCAACACGCACTACGGAATGCCGCCGAATCCCGCGGCGCCCGGGCGGGTCCCCGGAGGGTCCTCGAGCGGCTCGGCCAGCGCCGTCGCCCTGGGGCTGGCCGACATCGGTCTGGGCACCGACACGGCGGGCTCGGTGCGGGTGCCGACCTCCTACTGCGGGCTGTACAGCCTGCGGCCGTCACACGGTCTGGTCCCGGACACCGGCCAGATCGGTCTCGCACCCTCGTTCGACACCGTGAGCTGGATCACCCGAACACCGCAACTGCTCAGCCAGGTGTCCGACGTGCTCCTTCCGCGGCGACCCGCTCAGCCGATCAAACGGCTGCTCCTGGCCACGGACCTGTTCGACCTGATGGACCCGGCACTGCGTCTGCCGCTGCACGACGCAGCCCACGCGTGGGCGGACCGGCTGGCCGTCCCGCTGCAGCCGAGGAGCAGCACCTGCGCCGCACATCTCGAGGAGTGGGCGGAGGCGCTGGGTGTCCTCCAGGCCGTGGAGATGTGGCAGCTGCACGGCAGCTGGCTGCAGGCGCACCGCGAGGCCGTCTCGCCCCTCGTCGCAGACGCCATCGCTGCGGGCGAGGGCATGCCGACCGAATACCTCGCGTGGGCCCGGGACACCGTGAGCCAGGCGCGGAGCGCGCTCGCCGAACTGATCCCGCCCGGGACCGCGCTCGTACAGCCGGCGGCCCCGACGGCGGCTCCCCCGCCCGGCCCGGCCGCCACCGGCATGGCGCTGCGTACCGCGACCGTGCAGCTGATCTGCGCTGCAAGCGTGGCGGGCCTGCCGGTCCTGACCCTGCCCGGAGTGCAGAGCCCGGCTGGCCCCGTCGGGCTCAGTCTCGTCGCGACCGCCGGAAGCGATCGCGCCCTGACCGCCGCACTCGCCGATCACACCGCCGACTCCGCGGCCCTGACACCACCCTGACATCCCTGTCCGCCTCCCTGCCGGACGCGTGAAGTGCTGCCCCGATGACCGCATCGGCCGTCAACGCTGCCCTTGCCGAAAACGCCATCCATTGAGGCCATGCAGCATGTCGGTACTCGTGGAGAATGCCGCCGAGGCGATCGCGGCGGCGGATGCCGCGGCGGGCGATCTGCTCCGGATCGCTGTTCGGGACCGGCAACGGGTGCAGCGGGCGGCATGCGCGATGCCCGGATGCGGCCGATGGGAGTGGCAGAACTGTTCGAACGCGCGCGCGGCGTGCAGCAGCTGCTGCCGCGTCCTGCCCGGCCACGCGCGGCGGGCCGTCGGCCGGGGTTGCGCCCGACAGGGCGAGCGTCACCGACGAGGCACGTCACCAACCGGGCGGCCGCACTGTGCCCATCACACGGGTCACGGTGATCTCGATGACCACGCGCTCGGGGTTGGGACGGGGCGGCCGGTAGCGCTCGGCATAGCGCCGTTCGGCCTCGGCGACGGACTCCGGATCGTCCTTGACCAGCGCGGTGCCTTCGAGGGTGCACCAGCGGCGCCCCTCGACCTGGCTGACCGCGACCGTCGCGCCGGGTCCGGCTGCCCGGACGTTGCGGACCTTCTTGCTGCCGACGCTGCTGATGATGCGTGCGATGCCGGCCTCGGGATCGAAGGTGACGCCCACGGGGACGAGATGCGGACTGCCGTCCGGGCGGTGGGTGGCCAGGAAGCAGATCCGTCGTTCCTGCCAGAAACGGTCCTCCTCCGTCCCGGACGGAGGTATGTCGGTTGTCATGGTGGTCCTTCGTCGAGCCAGTAGCGCGCCAATTCTCCCCCAGCCCTGCAGCCTCCGAGCACCGATTCCCCGCCGGCGAGCTCAAGGCCGGAGGGACCCGGGGGCCACTCTGGTGCACGACTGGCGGCTCGAGGAGGCCGGTCGCCGTGGAGCAGCCATACCGTGCGAGTGTCGCCGTCCTGCTTCTTGCGGTACTCGATGCCGGAAAGCCGCAGCTCGAGCATCGACATCACGTCCCACGCGTCCGGCGGGTACAGCAGCGGGTACCGGCTGGTGGAGGTCTCCTCTCCCTTGTCCTGTACGGCTTTCCTCCAGACGTCGTCCGCGAGGCGGACGTAGTCGTCGCCGTGCCGGGGGCGCATGAGCCCGGCACGGTCCCACTCGATGCGGCCCACGGCACCGCCGTCGACGGGAGGATCAGGTGGGTGCTGGCGATCGCCGTGACGAGGCGGCCGCCGGTGCGCAGAGCTTTCAGCCAGGAGGCGGGGACGGGCCGCACGGACACCGTGGAGACGATGACGACCGGGGTGTTCCGCCGTCAGGTACCGGCTCCGTCGCCCGGTCCGGACGACAAGACCTTGTTCAGCCTGCGCCTGAGGTGGTCCCGTTCGGGTTCGGTGCCGGCCAGGTCGAGTGCTTCCCGGTAGGCCGTGGCGGCCTCGGGCAGCCGGCCGAGCTGGTGCAGCAGGTCCGCCCGGGCGGCCGGGTAGGGGTGGTAGCGGCGCAGTGGCGGCTCGTCGGCCAGCTCGTCGAGCAGGGCCAGGCCCGCCTGCGGTCCGTCACGCATCGCCACCGCCACCGCCCGGTTCAGGGCGACGACGGGGGACAAGGTGAGCTGGAACAGCACGTCGTAGAGCGCTGCGATCTGTGGCCAGTCGGTGGTCGCGAGGTCGGCGGCCTCGTCGTGGAGGGCGGCGATGGCGGCCTGCACCCCGTACGGGCCGGGCGGTCCGCCGGTCAACGCGGAGACTGCCAGGTCGCTTCCTTCCTCGATCATCGTGTGGTCCCAGCGGCCGCGATCCTGATCGTCGAGCAGCACGAGTTCGCCGTTCGGACCGGTCCGGGCCTCGCGTCGCGCGTGGATCAGCAGCATGAGCCCGAGCAGGCCGGCGACTTCCCGCTCGGCGGGCATCAGGTGGCGCAGGACCCGCGCCAGCCGGATGGCCTCCTGCGCGAGGTCGAGCCGCTGCAACTGCGGGCCCGAGCTGGCCGCGTACCCCTCGGTGAAGACCGAATAGATGACCTGCAGGACCCCGGGCAGGCGCTCCGGCAGCTCGTCGGCGCCGGGCACGCGAAACGGGATACGGGCCTCGCGGATCTTCTTCTTCGCCCGGACGATCCGTTGGGCCAGCGTCGCGGTGGGGACGAGAAAGGCCCGCGCCACCTCGGGCGTCGTGAGCCCGGCCAGGCAGCGCAGGGTCAGCGCCATGCGGTCCTCGGCCGCGAGGGCGGGGTGGGCACAGGTGAAGAACATCTGCAGCCGGTCGTCGGGCAGGCCGCCGCCGGCGTCCGCGGGCGGGGCGGGATCGGCCCGGTCCGTCTCCACCTGCAGGACGGCGAGACGGGCGGCGTATGCCTGATCCCGCCGCAAGCGGTCGACGGCCTTGCGCCGCGCCGTGGTCAACAGCCAGGCCCCGGGCCTGGCCGGAACGCCCCCGGCCGGCCAGTGCACCAGAGCCGCCTCCACGGCCTCGGAGGCCACCTCCTCGGCCAGGTCGAGATCGCCGAAGCGGCGGACGAGGGAGGCCAGCAGCCGACCGTGCTCCTCACGGAACACCGACTCCACGGACGCCTGGACCGGCGACGGGTGGGGCGACCCGATGGGCATGTCGGTCTCGGTGACTCCCTCGCCCTCCACCGTCAGGCCCCGAACTCGGCGATCGGACGGATCACGACCGACCCGCTGCCACGCGCGCCGGGACAGCGGGCGGCCCAGTCGAGTGCGACGTCCAGGTCCGGTACGTCGATGACGTAGAAGCCGCCGAGGACCTCGCGGGTCTCGGCGAACGGCCCGTCGGTGACGGTCCGCCTGCCGTCCTGGCCGACCCGTACCGTGGTGGAAGTGACCAGGTCGGCCAGCGACTCCCCGGAAACCCAGATCCCCGCGTCCCTCACTTCCTTGTCGTAGACCATCCAGTCCTCGACGCTGCACTCGGCGGCCGCGCCCTTCTCGTCGATCGCAGCGGCATTGATCAGCAGCATGTACTTCACGGTCCGACTCCTGTCAGGTCCTGTTGTTTCCTCGCACGGCGGGTCGCCGTACATCATGACGACGAACGGGACGCGGTCAGATCGACACCTCCCCGAAGATCTGTCGATCGGACGTGTCCAGGCGCCCGCTGGACACGCCGGGCTCCAGCACCCAACGGACCTTCCTGCTACGCCCGTTCCATGCCGAGCTCGCGCGGTGGCGCTGTCACGTTGGCCGACCGAGTGGGATGATCTTCGAGTTGATCACGTTGGAGGAGGTGTCCGTGGGGGACGCGTCGCCGACGTGCAGAGGGCATCGGTACCCGGTGGAGGTCATCTCCCACTGCGTGTGGCTGTACTTCCGCTTCCCCCTGTCATTCCGTGAGGTGGAGGAGCTGGTGCTCGGGCGTGATGCCATCGTCTCCTACGAGACCGTCCGCCGCTGGTGCGCCACGTTCGGGCAGGCCTACGCGAACGGACTGCGCCGCTGCCGGCCCCGGTCAGGGTCCGGGGATAAGTGGTACCCGGACGAGGTGTTCATCAAGATCGACGGAGAGCGGCAGCACCCATGGCGGGCCGTCGACCGGGACGGCACCGTCCTGGACGTCCTCGTGCAGAGCCGCCGGGACAAAGCCACCGCCAGGCGCTTCTTCCGCCACCCGGTGAAGAAGACGCGCGCCGTGCCCCGAGTGGTCGTCACCGACAAGCTCCGCTCCTGCCGTGCGGCCCACCGCGAGGTCATGCCCTCCGTCGAGCACCGGCAGTCGAAGTACCTCAACAACCGGTCGGAGAGCAGCCACCAGCCCACCCGGCAACGCGAACGGGCTATGAAGGGCTTCCGCGTGAGGCGACTCGGTAAGGGCGGGTCCGGTGCCCAGCGGGCGGCGGCGGTCGGTCATCGCCCGATCGGACGCCTCCGCAGTCGTGGTCGGCGATGGCAGGCCAGCGGCACTCGGGGGTCGGCCCTACGGTGGTGGCATGGCAGTGATCAACGGTTGGCGGCGGGGAGCGGGCGCCCGGGTCGGCATGCTGGACGTGCTGGGGCCGGTGATGCTGTTCGTGCTGTCGATCGCGGCCGCCTCCGCCATCCCGCACGAGCACCGGATTTCGGTCCGCCCGCCGGTCGTGGTGCTGGCGGCGGTCTGCTGTTTCGCGTTGCTGTGGCGTCATCGCCACCCGTTCGGCGTCCTGGTCACCGCCCTCGCCTGCGGGGTGGGCTTCCAGGTGCTCGGGATTCGGGAGAGTCCGCTGGTGACGAGTCCGGTCATCGTGTCCGTCTACACCGTGGCCGTGCGGACCGACCGGCGGACTACCTGGATGGCGGCGTCGGCCTCGGCCGCTCTGCTGGTCGGGACAGGCCTGGTGTTCGGCTCCCGCTCATGGTTCGGGGACAACGTGGCGATGCTGGCCTGGACGGCCCTGCCCGCCGCCGTAGGGGACGGGGTGCGTTCGCGCCGCGCGTATGTGGCGGCTGTGGAGGAACGGGCGGAGTACGCGGAGCGGACCCGGGAGCAGGAGGCGCGGCAGCGGGTGGCGGCTGAGCGGATCCGGATCGCGCGTGAGTTGCATGATGTGGTCGCGCACCACATTGCTTTGATCAATGCGCAGGCCGGTGTGGCGGTGCATCTGGTGGAGCGGCGGCCGGAGCAGTTGGTCACTGCTTTGGAGGGCATCCGGGACACCAGTCAATCCGCGCTGGAGGAACTGCGGGTGACGGTGGGTCTTTTGCGGCAGTCCGATGATCCTGAGGCGCCGCGGGATCCGATGCCGGGTCTGGCGCAGGTGCCGGAGCTGTTGGCGTCTTTCGAGCGTGTCGGCCTGTCCGTCAGGCACATGCGGCACGGCATGGCCGTGCCGCTGGCGCCGGCGGTGGACCTGGCCGCGTACCGCATCGTGCAGGAGGCCCTGACGAATGTGCGCAAGCACGCCGGGGCCGATCACGCCCGCCTCTGCCTGCGCTACCGGCCCCAATGGCTGACGATCACGGTCGAGGACGACGGGCGCGCCCGGTTGCACGAGCCCCACCCCGGGACCGGCCACGGGCTGATCGGGATGCGCGAGCGGGCGGCCAGCGTCGGGGGAAAGCTGGAGGCCGCGGCGCGCCCCGACGGGGGCTTCACCGTGACCGCCGAACTGCCGCTGCGGCCGGGCGCGGCAATCGTGGCACCGATCGGGCGGGACGCCAAGGAGAGATGGGCATGACGATCCGCGTACTGCTCGCCGATGACCAGGCCCTGCTGCGGGGCACCTTCAGGATGCTGTTCGATTCCGCCGAGGACATGGAGACCGTGGGCGAGGCGGCCAACGGCCGCGAGGCGGTGGAGCTGGCGAGGGCGCGGCAGCCGGATGTGATCCTGATGGACATCCGCATGCCGGAGATGGACGGCCTCGCTGCCACGCGGCTGATCGGCGGGGCCGAGGATCTTGCGGCGGTGAAGGTCCTGATCCTGACCACCTTCGAGGACGACGAGTACGTGGCGGAGGCGCTGCGGGCGGGGGCGAGCGGCTTTCTCGGCAAGGGCGCCCGGCCCGGGGAACTGCTCGATGCCGTCCGCACGGTCGCCGCGGGGGACGCGCTGCTGTCCCCCACGGCGACCCGGGGGCTGATCAGGCGGTTTCTGGCGCAGCCGGAGCCGTGCACGGCGGTGGTGCACGAGCGGCTGGAGTGCCTGACGCGGCGGGAGCGTGATGTGCTGGGGCTGGTCGCGCTGGGGCTGTCGAACGAGGAGATCGCCGGGCGTCTGTTCGTCAGCCCGCTGACGGCCAAGACCCACGTCAACCGGGCGATGACCAAGCTGGCCGTTCGGGACCGGGCGCAGCTGGTGGTCATCGCCTACCAGTGCGGCATGGTCGGCCCGGCGGCGGGCGGTCCCCCGGCGGCGGGGTGAGGGCCGGTGGGGCCGCCCGGGGCGGGGGCGGCCCGGGGGCGGGCGGGCCCGGCGGATACCGCGGCCGTGGTAGCCGGGAATTGCTGCGCGGGGACGACGCGCGCGGGGCCGTCGCCGGGGGAGGGTGGGGGCATGGAGCGGGGCCGTGGGGCGGTGCACCAGCCGTCCGCGGGCCCCGTGGACGGCGTGATGTTCGCCCCGGTACGAAGGGATCCGTCATGTTCACTTCCTTTCAGGATTGCCGCGCCATCGGTGACCTGCTCGAAGGACACGCGCTCAACGTCCTGGATGCCGGTGAGGCGGGCGCGGTCCGCGCCCACCTGGCGGTCTGTGCCGGCTGCCGGGACGAGCATCACTGCCTGGCGGCCGTGGCCGGGCATCTGTCCCTGCTGCGCCGGGCCCTGGCCCACGGTTCGGGCCGGCCGCGGCCGGGGTGCCGGTCGGGGGCGGCCGGGGGCCGGCCCGGCGTGCGGTACCGGTGCCGGCCCGGGGCGGCCCGGGGGGCCCCGGCCCCCTCGCTGACGCTGTCCCAGTGGGTGAGCCGGCTCGCCTGCGTCAGGTGAGCGGCCGGGCGGCGGGCCGGCCGGCCCGGGCGGGGGGCCGGTCCGCCCGGGCGGCGCCCCGCAGGTGCGCGCCGGGCGGCCGCCAGTGGGGGGACCGCGAACCGCGGCGGGCATCCTGTGCCGTTCGGAAATTCGTCGCCGCTGGTCAGGCCGCATATCTGTACTCGTTGATCACACTGCCAGGTATTCGGGCGCGTAGAAGCCGGTGAGCGGACGGGGTCACCATGGGCGGCGGGTGCACCCGGGCCAGGAGAGGGAGCTGTCCACGAGCCTGGTGGGGGCGATGACCGTTGTAATGCCGGGCGCAGGAATCGAGGACCTGCCTCGTGTGCGTCTCGTTCCAGAGCAACAGGTGGTCGAGGGCCTCGCGCCGCAGGGTTCCGATGATCCGTTCGCCGTGCACGTTCATCCGAGGGGCCCGCGGCGCGGCCCTGACGATGCGGATGCCGCCGACTGCGAAGACCGCGTCGAAGGACTCGGTGTACTGCGCGTCCCGGTCGCGGAGCAGGAAACGCAGCGAGTCSACCCGAATGCCCGACTCGACGGCGAGGTTTCCTGCCTGTTGCACCGCCCAGGACCCGGGGGGATGGGCGGGTCCCTTCGGC
>NZ_QFRK01000010.1 GCF_003143855.1 Streptomyces sp. NWU339 | reverse complement strand
GAACACACCCGCGTCACGCCACTGCCGGAAGCGGTTGGAAACGGTTGACCAGGCGCCGAACTCGGTCGGCATCTCCCGCCACTGCCCGCCCGTCTTGAACCGCCAGATCACGCCCTCGAACTGCTGCCGCAGCCGCTCGGGGTACGGCCCGTACTGGCCGATCGGCAGGTACGGGCCGATGAACTCCCACTCCGCATCCGTCAGTTGCACTCGCGTCACATAAAACGATCTACCGGATCAGGTCCCGCCCCAAGAGCGAAACCCGCAGATTGATCACGACCCAATACGCGCCCTAGGCGGGCCGCTGAAGCACCGTCAGGCCCCGGTCGGTCAGCGTCAGCCGGGCACCGGCCCGCACCTTCGGACCGGTGCCCGGCGGCACGCAGTCCTCGCGGGCGGTGTCGACCACGACCTGCCACTGCCGGCCGTGGTCGACCGGCACCACGAACTCCAGCGGATGGGGGGAGGCGTTGAACATCAGCAGGAACGAGTCGTCCGTGATGCGTTCGCCGCGCCGGCCGGGTTCCGAGATCGCGTTGCCGTTGAGGAACACCGTCAGCGCCGAGGCCCGCGCCGAGTCCCAGTCCCGCTGGGTCATCTCCGCCCCCTCCGGAGTGAACCAGGCGATGTCGGACAGGTCGTCGTGGGTGCCCTCCACCGGCCGTCCGTGGAAGAAGCGGCGCCTGCGGAAGACCGGATGGTTCTTGCGCAGCCACACCATCGCGCGGGTGAAGGCCAGCAGCCGGTCCTGCTGGTCCCGCTGGTCGCGCTGACCCCGCTGGTCCCGCTCCCCGGGCCAGTCGATCCAGGCCAGCTCGTTGTCCTGGCAGTAGGCGTTGTTGTTGCCGCGCTGGGTGCGGGCGACCTCGTCGCCGTGACTGATCATCGGCACGCCCTGGGAGAGCATCAGCGTCGCGATGAAGTTCCGCATCTGCCGGGCCCGCAGCCGCAGCACGTCCGGGTCGTCGGTCTCGCCCTCGGCGCCGCAGTTCCAGGACCGGTTGTGGCTCTCGCCGTCCCGGTCGTCCTCGCCGTTGGCCGCGTTGTGCTTGTGGTCGTAGGACACCAGGTCGTGCAGGGTGAAGCCGTCGTGGCAGGTCACGAAGTTGATCGAGGCCAGCGGGCGCCGCCCGTCGTCCTGGTACAGGTCGGAGGAGCCGGTCAGCCGGGAGGCGAACTCCGCGAGCGTGCGCGGCTCGCCCCGCCACAGGTCCCGCACGGTGTCCCGGTACTTGCCGTTCCACTCGGTCCACAGCGGCGGGAAGTTGCCCACCTGGTAGCCGCCCTCGCCCACGTCCCACGGCTCGGCGATCAGCTTCACCTGGGAGACCACCGGGTCCTGCTGCACCAGGTCGAAGAACGACGAGAGCCGGTCCACCTCGTGGAACTGCCGCGCCAGGGTCGCCGCGAGATCGAAGCGGAACCCGTCGACGTGCATCTCGGTGACCCAGTACCGCAGCGAGTCCATGATCATCTGCAGTACGTGCGGGGACCGCATGAGCAGGGAGTTCCCCGTCCCCGTCGTGTCGGTGTAGTGGCGCCTGTCGTGTCCCAGCCGGTAGTAGCCCGGGTTGTCGATGCCCTTGAAGGACAGCGTCGGGCCCAGATGGTTGCCCTCAGCGGTGTGGTTGTAGACGACGTCGAGGATGACCTCGATACCGGCCTCGTGCAGCGCCTTCACCGCCGACTTGAACTCCAGCACCTGCTGACCGCGGTCGCCCCAGGACGCGTAGGCGTTGTGCGGGGCGAAGAAGCCGATGGTGTTGTAGCCCCAGTAGTTGTTCAGGCCCATGTCCACCAGCCGGTGGTCGTTCACGAACTGGTGCACCGGCATCAGCTCCAGTGCCGTCACCCCGAGTTCGGTCAGATGCTCGATCAGCGCCGGGTGCGCGAGGCCCGCGTAGGTGCCGCGCAGCTCCTCCGGCAGTCCCGGATGGCGCATGGTGAGACCCTTGACGTGCGCCTCGTAGATCACCGTGTGGTGGTACTCCGTCCGGGGCGGCCGGTCGTCGCCCCAGTCGAAGTACGGGTTGACCACGACCGACGTCATCGTGTGCGGCGCCGAGTCCAGGTCGTTGCGCTGTTCGGGCGCGTCGAAGTGGTAGCCGTACACCTCCTCGCCCCAGCGGATCGACCCGCTGATCGCACGCGCGTACGGGTCGAGCAGCAGCTTCGCCGAGTTGCAGCGCAACCCCCGTTCGGGGGCGTACGGCCCGTGCACACGGAAGCCGTAGCGCTGTCCGGGCATGATGCCGGGCAGGTACGCGTGCCGCACGAACGCGTCGCTCTCGCGCAGTTCGACCGCCGTCTCGGAGCCGTCGTCGTGCAGCAGACACAGCTCTACTCGGTCCGCGGCCTCCGTGAAGACCGCGAAGTTCGTGCCGGCGCCGTCGTACGTGGCACCGAGGGGATACGCCTCGCCAGGCCAGACCTGCATGGACACGACTCTTTCAGGTGGACGGCCCCGGTGGGGGCGCCTTGCCCCCGAGTGTTTGCCGTGTCGTCCCACGCGGTACCCGTTCCCCGAACCGGGCCTTCCTGTCGGTGATGCTGCGAAAACACAGTGAATCCGACCACTCATGGGAAGCGGTCATGGAAGAACAGTCGTGTGGAAGGCGGAAGTTGAGAAACGACCCCGCCATCGGGCTGCACCGCGCACCGCATGCGGAGTACTCTCCTTGATCGTTGGGGCTGGGAGTGCTCGGGGGAGCGGAAGGCGGTGCGCGGGTGGGTTCGGGAGGGCTGGAGCTGCCCCCTGGTGACGAGGGTCACGAGGGAAACTCCACGGACGTCCCGCCCGGTGCGGTGTCGTTGGCGCGGCCGATGGACGCGGGCTCGATCGGACCGGACCTGGACTGGGGCGCCGACGACTGGCGCGAGGTGCGGACCCGTGCCCAGCGGGCCGGCCGCGCCTACATCTGGCTGAACCTGGTCGAACAGCGGCTGCGCTCGGTCGTCGCCGCCGTGCTGCGTCCGGTCTACGAGCCGATGCACGGCGACGACTGGGTGGTCGCCGCCGCCGGACCCGCCGGGCAGGAGTGGGTGCAGCGCGCGGTCGCGGTGCGCGAGGTCAGCCGCCGCAAGGGCTATCTGCTCGACCCGGCCGACGACAACGTGCTCTCCTTCCTCACGCTTCCTCAGCTGCGGGAGCTGATGGTCCAGCACTGGCCGTGCTTCGAGCCGTACTTCGACGACCGGCGGGACGTCGAACTGGCCTTGGACGAGCTGGAGGTCACCCGCAACGTCGTCTCCCGCAACCGGGCGCTGTCCGAGGCGGTGCTGAACCAGGCCGAGCGGGCCTCGGCGCGGCTGCTGGAGATACTCGGTGCCGACGGCGACGTGCCGTCCGCGCGCCGACTGCCCGTGGACGCGGTGGAGGACCTGGTCGGCGACCGGTACGCGGACGTGGTCGCCGTCCACCCCGACCGGGTGCGGCTGCTCCGCCAGTTCCCGGCCGAGGACATCTTCGGTGGCGCCCGCCGCCTGGACGCCATCGGCATCGGCCTCAACCTGCTGGTGCAGAACTTCTCCGGACGCCGTCTGGTGCGGCTCGCCGAATCCGGCTGCCGGGTGCGGCTGCTGTTCCTCAACCCCGCCTCCAGCGCGGTCAAGCGCCGTGAGCGCGAACTCGGCCTCAAACGAGGGGAACTCGGCCGCGCGGTCGAGATGAACATCCTCCACATGCGCCGGGTGCGGTCCCGGCTGCGCGACCCGGGAGCCTTCGAGATCCAGGTCTACGACGAGACGCCCCGCTGCACGGCGTACCTCGTGGACGGGGACGGCGCCGACGGCGTCGGCGTGGTGCAGAACCATCTGCGCCGGGCCCGGGGGATGGAGGCACCGGTGCTGGTGCTGCGCAACGGCAGCAAGGTGGTCAAACCGGGTGAGCCCGAGGAGGGCGGCCTGTTCCCCACGTACCGTGAGGAGTTCGAGCAGATGTGGATGGATTCACGCCCGGTGTCGTGAATGCCCGCTTTGCGGTGGGCTGTCGTGAACCCTCCCGACCGGTGAACGGAAGGCGACCTTCGGGTTGTCAGTGGTGCGTGCGAAGGTGGTGACCACTGGGGGAACGCACCACACAGAAGGGGGACGGCCCATGGGCTGGCACCGAGAGCTGCTGATCGGCTTCGACCTGGAGACGACGGGCACCGACCCGCGCGAGGCGCGGATCGTCACGGGGGCCGTGATCGAGGTCAGGGACGGAGAGCCGCTGGGGCGCCGGGAGTGGCTGGCCGACCCCGGGGTGCCCATTCCGGCGGAGGCGGTGGCCGTGCACGGCATCAGCGGTGAGCGGGCGGCGGCCGAGGGAAGCCCCGCCGACCAGGTGGCCGACGAGATCGCCGACGTCCTCACCGCCCACTGGAGCGCGGGCGTCCCGGTCGTCGCCTACAACGCCGCGTTCGATCTGTCGCTGCTCTCCGCCGAACTGCACCGGTACGGGCTGCCCTCGCTGCGCGACCGGCTGGGCGGCACCGACCCCGCACCGGTCATCGATCCGTACACGATCGACCGCAGTGTCGACCGTTACCGCCGCGGCAAGCGCAACCTCGAAGCGGTCTGCGCGGAGTACGGCGTCGCGCTCGACTCCGCGCACGATGCGGCGGCCGACGCGCTCGCCGCTGCCCGGCTGGCCGGCGCGATAGCCGGCCGCCACCCGAAGGTCGCGGCCCTCGACCCGGCGGAGCTGCACCGCCGTCAGATCGAGTGGTACGCCGCATGGGCGGCGGACTTCCAGAGCTTCCTGCGCCGCAAGGGCGACGCCACCGCGACCGTCGACGGGACCTGGCCGCTGCGCGAGCCGGCCGGCCGGCGGGTCTGACCCGGTACCACGGGAAGTCCCGGCGGGGCGTGCGTGGTCGGGGCGTTCGGGGTCAGAACGGGTACCAGCGGACGGTCGGGTCGCCGTCCCGGAGGGACGCCACGCGGCGCCTGAACTCGGCCAGGGCCTTCGGGTTGCTCGGCGCGTGCTGGGAGACCCAGGCGCAACTGGCCGTCTCCCGCGCGCCGCGCAGCACCGCGCAGCCCTCCCAGGCGCGCACGTCCCAGCCGTACGTCTCGGTGAAGGACGCGTACGCCTCGTCCGACAGCCCGTAGCGGTCGTGGGACAGGGCCATGACCACCAGATCGTGCTCGCGCAGATCGGCGGAGAAGGTCTCCAGGTCGACCAGGACCGGCCCGTCCGGACCGACGTGCACGTTCCGGGGCAGCGCGTCCCCGTGGACGGGTCCCGGCGGCAGATGGGGCGTCAGCGCCGCGGCGGCCGCCGCGAAACCGTCGCGCCGCTCGCGCAGATACGCGGCGTCCTCGGGGTCGATCACCTCGCCCGCGAGCCGCAGCCAGCGTTCCACACCGCCCAGCAGCTCGCGGGGCGGCAGCCCGAAGGAGGGAGTGGGCAGGGCGTGCACCACCCGCAGCAGTGCGGCCAGGTCCCGGGGCTCGGCGGGCCGTACCGGCGCGGGCAGCCGGTGCCACACCGTCACCGGGTACCCCTCGACCAGCAGCGCCCGGGGCTCCGCCGCCCGCACCGCCGGTACGCCGGCCTCGGCGAGCCACAGCGCGACGGCCAGCTCCCGGCGGGCCCGCTCCAGCAGGCCGCCGTCGCGGCCGACCTTGACGACCAGGTCACCGGCGGCGAACACCGCGTTCTCGCCCAGGGCGAGCAGCCGCGCGTCCCGGGCGGCCGCGCGCCCCGACAGTACGTCCGCCGCCGCCAGGACGTCCCGCGCCCGTACCTCGTCCATCCGTCTCCGCCTCCGTGACTGTGCCGACCTGTGTCCGCTGCCGGTCGGACCCGGTCCTTCCTCGGGTCCTGCCCCGGGCCCGTCCCCGGTCCGCGCCATCGGTAAGTGTCGCATTCGCACAGGTCGGCCGAGTGCGGCGTGCCCCGGTGGTGGTGCAGCGCCGTCCTCTTATTCCAGTTGCACGAGACGTATCGTCTCGTCTAGGGTCGAGGCATGACCCGTCCCGCTCACATCGCCATGTTCTCCATCGCCGCCCACGGCCACGTGAACCCGAGCCTCGAGGTGATCCGCGAGCTCGTGGCGCGCGGCCACCGGGTGACGTACGCGATCCCGTCCCTGTTCGCGGAGAAGGTCGCCGAAACCGGTGCCGAACCCAAGCTGTGGAACAGCACCCTGCCCGGCCCCGACGCCGACCCCGAGGAATGGGGCACCACGCTGCTGGACAACGTGGAGCCCTTTCTCGACGACGCCATCCAGGCGCTCCCGCAGCTGATCGAGGCCTACGAGGGGGACACCCCGGACCTCGTGCTGCACGACATCGCCGCCTACCAGGCCCGCGTCCTCGCCCACCGCTGGGGCGTCCCCTCGGTCTCCCTCTCACCGTGCCTCGTCGCCTGGGAGGGCTACGAACAGGAGGTCGCCGAGCCGATGTGGGAGGAGCCGAAGAAGACCGAGCGAGGTCGCGCCTACTACGCCCGCTTGCACGCCTGGCTGGAGGAGAACGGGATCACCGAGCACCCCGACCCCTTCCTGGGCCGCCCCGCCCGCTCCGTCGTCCTCATCCCCAAGGCCCTGCAGCCCCACGCCGACCGCGTCGACGAGAAGGCGTACTCCTTCGTCGGGGCCTGCCAGGGCGACCGCACCGCCGAGGGGGAGTGGAGGCGGCCCGCCGACGCCGAGAAGGTCGCCCTGGTGTCCCTGGGCTCGTCCTTCACCAAGCAGCCCGGCTTCTACCGGGAGTGCGTGAAGGCGTTCGGCGACCTGCCCGGCTGGCACCTGGTGCTCCAGATCGGCCGGCACGTCGACCCCGCCGAGCTGGGGGACGTACCGGCCGACGTCGAGGTGCACTCCTGGGTTCCACAACTGGCGGTGCTGAAGGAGGCCGACCTGTTCATCACCCACGCGGGCGCGGGCGGCAGCCAGGAGGGGCTGGCCACCGCCACCCCGATGATCGCCGTACCGCAGGCCGTGGACCAGTTCGGCAACGCCGACCTGCTCCAGGCGCTCGGGGTCGCCCGACACCTCCCCACGGAGGAGGCCACCGCCCTCGCCCTGCGCGCGGCGGCCCTCGACCTCGCCGGCGATCCGGAGGTCGCCCGCAGGCTGAAGGAGCTCCAGGCGGGAATGGCCCAGGAGGGCGGCACCCCCAGGGCGGCCGACCTCATCGAGGCGGAGCTTCCGAAGCGGCGGTAGCCGTTTCACGCAGTCCGCGCCGCCCCACCCCGCTCCGTCCCGCGCGGACACGGCCGTCGTGCCCAGCCCCACGGGGTGCGCCGGCCGCCCTATCGTGTGGGCATGACGACGACATACGCGGCGCTGCTGCGCGGGATCAATGTGGGCGGCGGCAGAAGAGTCCCGATGGCCGAACTGCGCACCCTGATGGAAAACCTCGGCCACGAAGCGGTGCGCACCCATCTCCAGAGCGGCCAGGCCGTGTTCACCTCCCCGCACGGCGACGAGGAGTCGCTGGCCGCCGGACTCGCGGAGGCGATCGAGCGGCACTTCGGCTTCGCCGTCGACGTGATCGTGCGCGACCACGCCTACTTACGGGGCGTCGCCGACGCCTGCCCGTTCCCGGCCGCCGAACTGGCCCCCAAGCAGCTCCACGTCACCTACTTCTCCGCCGCCGTCGACGCCGACCGCTTCGCGCAGATCGACGGGGCGGCCCACCTGCCCGAGGAGTTCCGCCTCGGCGACCGCGCCCTCTACCTGTACGCACCGGACGGCCTCGGCCGCTCCAAACTCGCCGAGCAACTGGCCAGGCCCAGGATCACCAGGGGCGTCATCGCCACCACCCGCAACTGGAACACCGTCGTCAAGCTCGTGGAGCTCACCCGTGCATGAGGAGAACAAGGCCGTGGACGCCGCCATCGAGGGCGAGCTGAAACTCCTGGACCCCGAGGTGCGCCGCTCGCCCGAGCGGGTCGGGGCGCTGCTGGATCCGGAGTTCGTCGAGTTCGGCGCCTCCGGACGGATCTGGGACCGCGACTCGATCATCGCCCTGCTCGCCGGCGAACACGTGTCGGGGGACCTGGCCGGCACCGTCTCCGACATCAAGGCCACGCAGCTCGCCCCCGACGTCGTCCACCTCACCTTCGAAACGGACCACAACGGCCGCCGCGCGCGCCGCAGTTCGCTGTGGCGTCGCACCGGCCGGGACTGGCTTCTCTACTTCCACCAGGGGACGCTGTTCGACCCGGACGAGGAGTGACCGGCCGGTGCGGGGCCGGGGCCGCACACCCTTGAGCCCGCGCCGTCAGGCCCCCAGCGCCCCCACCGCCGCCAGCTCCGGAGTCCGCGCAGCGTCGTACCGCTCCAGCAGGACCCGCGCCACCTCGGGGGCCGGGCCCAGCACGTCCGCCCGTACGTCCGCCGCCGCCGCGCCCCGCGCGATGCGGTCCGGGAGGAAGCCGGGGGCGAGCACGTACGGGGCGACGGCGACGCGCTCGCAGCCGAGGGCGTGCAGCTCCCGCACCGCGTCCTCGGTGCGGGGGAAGCCTGCGGGAGAACCGGCGGAGGCGAACGCAGGCCGCACGGCGCACCAACCGGTGTGCCGCCACTCCCGCGCGATTGCTGCGATCACTGCGATCGCCTCCGGGTCGGTGGACCCCGCCGAGGCCAGGACGACCCCGGTCGAGGACTTGTCGGCGGGGGTGAGACCCGCCTCGTGCAGCCGGCGTTCCAGCGCGGCGAGGAGCAGGGGGGACGGGCCCAGCACGTCCGCCTGACGGACGCGCAGCCGGGCGGGCGCCTCCGCGAGGACCGCCGGGATGTCCGCCTTGGCGTGGAAGGCCCGGGTCAGCAGCAGAGGGAGGGCCACCACGTCGCGCACCCCCTCCGCCGCGAGGGACTCCAGCACGCCGGGCACGGAGGGGATGGTGAAGTCGAGGAAGCCGGTCTCCACCCGCAGTCCCGGCCGCAGCGACCGCACCCGCCGTACCAGGGCGTGCACGGTCGCGGCGTGCCGCGGATCGCGGCTGCCGTGAGCGATGACGAGAAGTACCGGTCGGCGCACGGTCGGCTCAGTCCTTCGTCAGCAGGCCGCGGCTGCGCAGGACCCACCGCTCCAACGGGCTGAAGATCAGCAGGTCGATGGCGACACCCACGGTCAGGATCAGCAGGATCGCCTCGAACACCATCGCCATGTCGCTGGCGTTGCGGCCGTTCTCCAGCAGCTGCCCGAGGCCGATGCCGAGGTCCGGGAACGACGCGATGATCTCCGCGGCCATCAGTGAGCGCCAGGAGAACGCCCAGCCCTGCTTCAGACCCGCCACATAGCCGGGCAGCGCGGCCGGCAGCACGATGTGCCAGGTGCCCTTCAGACCCGTCGCGCCGAGCGTACGGCCGGCCCGCACGAACAGCGGGGACACCTGGTCGACGCCGGAGACCAGGCCGTTGGCGATGGAGGGGACCGCGCCGAGCAGGATCACCGCGTACATCATCTGGTTGTTCAGGCCCAGCCAGATCACGGCCGGCGGCACCCACGCCACCGACGGCAGGGACTGCAGCCCGGACAGGATCGGGCCGAGTGCCGCGCGCACGAACCGCACCCGCGCCACCAGCAGACCCAGCGGGGTGCCGATCAGCAGCGCGAAGAAGAAGCCGAGCAGTCCGCGCGAGACGCTGGTCCAGATGTAGCCGAGCAGTTCGCCCTCGAGCCACGCCTGCCGCAGGACGCCCCACACGGCGCCCGGCGAGGGCAGCTTGGTGGGATCGTCGACGATCCTGAACGAGACCAGCGCCTGCCACACCGTCAGCACCAGGGCGACGGCGAGGACCGGCGGCAGGATCTTCTCGACGAACGTCCGGCGCCACGGCTTGCGGCTCCGCTGCACCGTCTCCAGTGCGTCGAGTCCCGCCTCCAGACCGGCGAGGTCGCCGCCGTCCTTGGTGGTCGTCTCAGTGCTTGCCATGACGGCGGATCTCCCCACGGAGTTCTTCGGTGATCTCGACGGACAGTTCCGCCACCGCGGTGTCCTCGATACGGCGCGGGTGCTCGATGTCCACCGTCCACTGGCGGGCGATCCGGCCCGGCCGGGACGACAGCAGCACCACCCGCCCGGCGAGCCGGACGGCCTCGCGCACGTTGTGCGTGACGAACAGGACGGACAGCCGGCCCGCGGCGGAGCCGCTGGTGTTCGCGGTGTGCCAGACCCGGGTCAGCTCGTCGTGCAGCACGTCCCGCGTGATGGCGTCCAGCGCCGCGAACGGCTCGTCCATCAGCAGTAGCCTGCTCTCCTGGGCGAGCGCCCGGGCCAGCGCCACCCGCTGGCGCATACCGCCGGACAGCTCGTGCACCCGCTTGCCGTGGGCGCCCCCCAGCCGGACCAGCTCCAGCAGCTCCTCGGCCCGGCCGCGGCGCTCGGACTTCGGCACGCCCCTCAGCTTCAGGGCGAGTTCGATGTTCTTGCCCGCGGTCAGCCAGGGGAACAGCGCGTGCTCCTGGAACATCAGTGCCGGGCGGCCGTCCGTGCTGATCGTGCCGGCGGTGGGCCGGTCGAGGCCCGCGACCAGGTTGAGCAGCGTGGACTTGCCGCAGCCCGAGGCTCCCAGCAGGGTGACGAACTCGCCGGGCGCGACATCGAGGCTGATGTCGTCCAGGACGAGCTGCTGCCCGGCCGGACCCGGATACGACTTCGAGACGTGCTCGATCCGGGCGGCGTGGGTGGCTGCCGTCTCGGTGCCGTCGGCGGCCTTGGCGAGGGTCGTGGCCATGGTCGTCACCTCCTGGGACGTTTCTTCGGGATCAGGGGTCAGCCGACGCCGAGACCGGCGTCGTCGAAGGCGGGTGCGCCCTCGGCCGCGAGGACCTTGTTGAGGAGCGTGAGGTCGTAGACGCCCTTCAAGTCGGGCTTCTCCAACAGGCCCGCCGCGACGGCGTGTTCCGCCTGGGCGTCGAGGGTGGCGGCCAGCGGGTCGTCGGTGAACCGGATCGACTCCCACGCCGGGTCCAGTACGTCGGCGGGCAGGGCCTTGCCGGAGTCGGCCGCCAGCTGCTCGTTGGCGGCGGCCCTGGCCTCCTCCGGGTGGGCGTCGATCCACCGGTTGGTCTCGACCGACGCCCTGAGCACCGCCTCGACGGCCTTCGGGTGCTTCTCCAGGAACTCCTGGCGCACGACGATGTTCGTGATGACGAACTCCTCGTCGGGCCACAGCGAGGCCTCGTCCAGCAGCACCTTCCCGCCCTCGGCGACCAGTTTCGACGCGGTGGGCTCCGGTACCCACGCTCCGTCGACCGACCCGGCCGCGAAGGCGTCCGGGGTCACCTTGTTGTCGCTGCGGACGACCGTCACATCCCCTTTGCCGCTCTGTGAATCGACCGTCCAGCCCTGTTCGGACGCCCAGTTGAGGAACGCCACGTCCTGTGTGTTGCCGAGCTGCGGTGTCGCGATCCGCTTGCCCTCGACGTCCTCGAGGGACTTCACCCGGTCCGGGTTCACCACCAGCTTCACCCCGCCGGACGCCGAACCGCCGATGATCCGCAGGTTCTTGCCGCGCGACTTGACGTAGCCGTTGATCGCCGGGGAGGGGCCGATCCAACCGATGTCGATCGAGCCGGAGTTGAGTGCCTCGATCTCGGACGGCCCCGCGTTGAAGACCGCGTACCGGGCCTCGGTGGCACCGAGCTCCTTCTGGAAGAAGCCCTTCTGGTTGCCCACCAGCGCGGTCCCGTGGGTGAGGTTGCCGAAGTAGCCGATCCTGACCGAGTCGAGGCCGTCGGTCTTCCGCGCCCCGGCGACGATGTCGGCCGCGCCCTTGTCCTTGGCCTGGGAGCCGTAGCCGCACCCGGTGAGGGCGAGCAGTACCAGCGCGGCCGTCACGGCGAACGCGCGGCGCGGGGCGGATGTGGCAGACACGACAGGTGTTCCTCTCGGAGGCCCGGCGGTCACGGACTCTTAGGCCGCGGCCGGGCGGTCGGCGGGTTCTCGCCTACGGTGACGGGTGCTGAGGGCGCGGGGGCGGTGTGCGCACGTCATCGCGCACATCGGGCCACCCCGCCCTGCCCGCTCCCCAGAGCCCCACTCCCGACACGTCCGCCCTCCTTGGCGAACGTGACGTAGAAACCTGTGGAGTGCATTTCAGAAGTCCCATCCGTCGTCCTCGTCCGCGCCCTTGACGGGCTCGGGGGCGGCGAAGGACTCGCCGGCCATGCCCGCGGTGAGCGTGGTGCCGTCGTTCGGGTCGATGAGGATGAACGAACCGGTGCGCCGCGAGTTCGCGTACGAGTCGGCGGGCAGCGGCTCGGCGGTACGGATCTTCACCCGGCCGATGTCGTTGGCGACGAGCTGCCCGGGGTGCGGGTGCAGGGACAGGTCGTCCAGCGTCAGCCGGGCCGGGATGTCCTTCACGATCGCCTTGACCGTGCGGGTCCCGTGCTTGAGCAGCACCCGGTGGCCGACGGTCAGCGGCTGGTCGGCGACATGGCACACGGTGGCCTCGACGTCCTGCGTGGTGGCCGGCGCGTCCTTGCTCGGGACCAGCAGGTCACCGCGGGAGATGTCGATGTCGTCCGCCAGCAGCAGCGTCACCGACTGCGGTGTCCAGGCCGCCTCGACGGGCTTGCCCAGCAGGTCGATCCCGGTGATCGTCGTCGTCCGGCCGGACGGCAGCACGGTCACCTCGTCGCCGGTGCGGAACGTCCCCGCGGCGATCTGACCGGCGTACCCCCGGTAGTCCGGGTGCTCGGCACTCTGCGGCCGGATCACGTACTGCACGGGCAGCCGGGCGTGGCAGTGCGCCAGGTCGTGGCTGACCGGCACCGTCTCCAGGTGCTCCAGCACCGTCGGGCCGCCGTACCAGTCCATGTGCGCCGACGGCTCCACGACGTTGTCGCCGACGAGCGCCGAGATCGGGATCGCGGTGACCTCCGGCACGCCCAGCTCGGTCGCGTACGCCGTGAACTCCTCGGCGATCCGCGCGAACACCGCCTCCTCGTAGCCGGTCAGGTCCATCTTGTTGACGGCGAGGACGACATGGGGCACGCGCAGCAGGGCGGCGATGGCGGCGTGCCGCCGGGTCTGCTCGACGACGCCGTTGCGGGCGTCGACCAGGATGACGGTCAGCTCCGCGGTGGAGGCACCGGTGACCATGTTGCGGGTGTACTGCACATGGCCCGGGGTGTCGGCGAGGATGAACCGGCGCCGCGGCGTGGCGAAGTAACGGTACGCCACGTCGATGGTGATGCCCTGTTCCCGCTCGGCCCGCAGCCCGTCGGTGAGCAGGGCGAGGTCGGGGGCCTCCTGGCCGCGGCTCACCGACGCCCGCTCCACGGCCTCGAGCTGGTCGGTGAGGACCGACTTGGAGTCGTGCAGCAGCCGGCCCACCAGGGTGGACTTGCCGTCGTCCACGGAACCGGCGGTGGCGAACCGCAGCAGGGTCGTCTCCGCGAGCGCCTCGCTCGTGATCGTGCTCATGTCTAGAAGTACCCCTCGCGCTTGCGGTCTTCCATCGCTGCCTCGGAGAGCTTGTCGTCGGCGCGGGTGGCCCCGCGCTCGGTCAGCCGGGAGGCGGCGATCTCGGTGATCACCTTCTCGATGGAGTCGGCCCCGGAGTCGACCGCGCCGGTGCAGGACATGTCGCCCACCGTCCGGTAGCGGACGAGCCGCTTCTCGACGCGCTCGCCGTCCTTCGGGCCGCCCCAGTCGCCGGCGGTCAGCCACATGCCGCCCCGCCGGAACACCTCGCGCTGGTGGGCGTAGTAGATCTGCGGGAGCTCGATCCCCTCGCGGGCGATGTACTGCCACACGTCCAACTCGGTCCAGTTGGACAGCGGGAACACCCGGACGTGCTCCCCGGGGGCGTGCCGGCCGTTGTAGAGGTTCCACAGTTCGGGCCGCTGGCGGCGGGGGTCCCACTGGGAGAACTCGTCGCGCAGGGAGAACACCCGTTCCTTGGCGCGGGCCTTCTCCTCGTCCCGGCGGCCACCGCCGAACACGGCGTCGAACTTCTCGGCGGCGATCTTCTCGGTGAGCGGCAGCGTCTGGAGCGGGTTGCGGGTGCCGTCGGGGCGTTCGCGCAGCACTCCGCGGTCGATGTAGTCCTGCACGGAGGCGACGTGCAGCCGCAGCCCGTGCCGCGCGACCGTGCGGTCGCGGTAGTCGAGGACCTCGGGGAAGTTGTGCCCGGTGTCGACGTGCAGCAGCGAGAAGGGGACGGGCGCCGGAGCGAAGGCCTTCAGCGCCAGGTGCAGCATCAGGATGGAGTCCTTGCCGCCGGAGAAGAGGATCACCGGGTTCTCGAACTCGCCCGCGACCTCGCGGAAGATGTGCACCGCCTCCGACTCGAGGGCGTCGAGGTGGGAGAGGGTGTACGGCTCGGCCGCACCGCCGGTGCCCTCGCCGCCCGTCTCGACCGTGGCCACGGTTGTCATGCCAG
Source organism: Streptomyces sp. NWU339 (assembly GCF_003143855.1). Classification (GTDB taxonomy): domain Bacteria; phylum Actinomycetota; class Actinomycetes; order Streptomycetales; family Streptomycetaceae; genus Streptomyces. Next base: position 251,481 of record NZ_QFRK01000010.1, on the reverse strand, counting down.
TCCCCTTTCGCTCAGCAGGGCGTGCACCGCCGCGGCGGATTCCTGGACGGTCTGGTGCTGCGACTCGATGCGCAGATCGGGTGAGACGGGAGCCTCGTACGGGTCGTCCACCCCGGTCAGCCCGGTGAGCTCACCCGCGGCCTGTTTGGCGTACAGGCCCTTCACGTCGCGTGCGGAGCACACCTCGACCGGAGTCGCCACGTGCACCTCGAGGTACGACGTGCCGTTCGTCTCGTGCCGCTTCCGGACCGCGTCCCGGCTGTCGGCGTACGGCGCGATCACCGGGACCAGCGCGGTGACGCCGTTACGGGCGAGGAGTTCGGCGACGAAGCCGATGCGCTGCACGTTGGTGTGCCGGTCCTCGCGGCTGAAGCCGAGGCCCGCGGAGAGGAACTCGCGGATCTCGTCGCCGTCGAGCAGCTCGACACGTCGGCCCTCCTCGCGCAGCCGGCCGGCCAGTTCGTGGGCGATGGTGGTCTTGCCTGCGCTCGGCAGACCAGTGAGCCAGACGGTGGCTCCGGTCGTCACGTCGGTCTCCTGGTTCGTGGCGGTCGTGAAAGATGTTGGGGGCGCTGGGGGCGCTGGAGGCGCTGAGGACGCGGTCATGGTCAGCCGTGCAGTCCGCACTCGGTCTTGGCGCGGCCCGCCCAGCGTCCGGCGCGGGCGTCCTCGCCCTCCAGCACGCGGCGGGTGCAGGGGGCGCAGCCCACCGAGGCGTAACCGTCCGTCAGCAGCGGGTTGGTGAGCACGCCGTGCTCGGCGACGTAGGCGTCCACATCGTCCTGGGTCCAGCGGGCGATGGGGGAGATCTTGACCTTCTGCCGCTTCTCGTCCCAGCCGACGACCGGGGTGTCCGCCCGGGACGGGGACTCGTCTCGGCGCAGCCCGGTCGCCCAGGACAGGTAGTCCCGCAGGCCCTCCTCCAGCGGACGCACCTTGCGCAGCGCGCAGCACAGGTCGGGGTTGCGGTCGTGCAGCTTCGGCCCGTACGCGGCGTCCTGCTCCGCGACCGTCTGCCGCGGGGTGAGCGTGATGACGTTGACGTCCATCACGGCCGCCACCGCGTCCCGGGTGCCGATGGTCTCCTCGAAGTGGTAGCCGGTGTCGAGGAACACCACGTCGACGCCGGGCAGGGCGCGGGAGGCGAGGTGGGCGACCACCGCGTCCTCCATCGAGGAGGTCACGCAGAACCGCGGGCCGAAGGTCTCGGCGGCCCACGTCAGGATCTCCAGCGCGGAGGCGTCCTCCAGGTCGCGGCCCGCCTGCTCGGCCAGCGCCCTCAAGTAGTCGGTGGAGCGCTCTTCCTGAACCGCCGTCATATCCGGTCCCCTCCCGTGTCGGGTCGCTCGAGTCCGCGGGCGAGCAGCCCGAGGAACTTCAGCCGAAAGCCCCGATTGCACGCCCCGCACTCCCAGGCCCCCGGCCCTTCCTCGCCGGGACGCAGGTCCTCGTCACCGCAGTAGGGGCAGTAGAAGGGCGCGGCCCGCTCACTCACGACAGGGCCTCCGCATCGGCACGGGCCGCCCAGGTGGCGAACCGTTCGCCTTCCTCGCGCTCCGCCTGGAAGCGCTTCAGCACCCGCTCGATGTAGTCCGGCAGCTCGTCCGAGGTGACCTTCAGACCGCGCACCTTGCGGCCGAACGCGGGGTCCAGGCCGAGGGCGCCGCCCAGGTGCACCTGGTAGCCGCTGACCTGCCGGCCCTCGGCGTCGGTGACCAGCTGCCCCTTGAGACCGATGTCCGCGGTCTGGATACGGGCGCAGGCGTTCGGGCAGCCGTTGATGTTGATGGTGAGCGGCTCGCCGAAGTCGGGCAGTCGGCGCTCCAGCTCGTCGATGAGCTCGCTGCCGCGCTCCTTGGTCTCCACGATGGCGAGCTTGCAGAACTCGATGCCCGTGCAGGCCATCGTGCCGCGCCGGAAGGGCGACGGCTTGACCCGCAGGTCCAGCGACTCCAGGGCGTCCACGAGCGAGTCCACCCGGTCCTGCGGCACGTCCAGGACGATCATCTTCTGCTCGGCCGTGGTGGAGACCCGCCCCGAGCCGTGCTCCTCGGCCAGCGCGGCGACCTTGGTGAGCAGCGAACCGTCCATCCGGCCCACCCGCGGCGCGAAGCCGACGTAGAACCGGCCGTCCTTCTGGCGGTGCACCCCGATGTGGTCGCGCCACTGCTGCGCGGGCATCTCGGGCGCCGGACCGTCGATCAGCCTGCGGCCCAGGTAGTCGTCCTCCAGCACCTGACGAAACTTCTCCGCGCCCCAGTCGGCGACCAGGAACTTCAGCCGCGCCCGGTTGCGCAGCCGCCGGTAGCCGTGGTCGCGGAAGATGGAGATGACGCCCTCCCACACGTCGGGCACGTCCGCCTCGGGCACCCAGGTCCCCAGCCGCACCCCGAACTTGGGGTTGGTCGACAGACCGCCGCCGACCCACAGGTCGAAGCCCGGACCGTGCTCGGGGTGGACCACGCCGACGAAGGACACGTCGTTGATCTCGTGGGCGACGTCCAGCAGCGGGGAGCCGGAGACGGCCGTCTTGAACTTGCGCGGCAGGTTGGAGAAGCGCGGGTCGCCGATGTAGCGGCGGGCGATCTCGTCCAGCGCCGCCGAGCCGTCGATGATCTCGTCCTCGGCGACACCGGCGACGGGGGAGCCGAGCATGCCGCGCGGGGTGTCGCCGCACGCCTCCGTGGTGGACAGGCCGACCGCCTCGAGCCGCTCCCAGATCGCGGGCACGTCCTCGATGCGGATCCAGTGGTACTGGATGTTCTGCCGGTCGGTGATGTCGGCGGTGCCGCGGGCGTAGGTCTCGGCGATCTCACCGATCACGCGCAGCTGCTCCGTGGTGAGCCGTCCGCCGGTGATGCGGACCCGCATCATGAAGTACTGGTCCTCGAGCTCCTCGGGCTCCAGCACGCCGGTACGGCCGCCGTCGATCCCGGGGCGGCGCTGCGTGTACAGGCCCCACCAGCGCAGGCGGCCGCGCAGGTCGTTGGGGTCGATCGAGTCGAAGCCCCGCTTGGAGTAGATCGTCTCAACACGTGTCCGAACGTTGAGACCGTCGTCGTCCTTCTTGAACTGCTCGTTGCCGTTGAGCGGAGTGAAGTGCCCCGCGGCCCACTGCCCCTCTCCGCGGTGACGGCTCACCTTGCGGCGGGGGGTCGCGGCGGCAGGATTCTGCGGGCTGGCGGCCATGGCTGATACGTCCTTCGGGACAGGCGGGAGACGGCTCTGACCTGCGCATGACGACACAGGCGCAAGTGCGCGTCATTACGCGGGAGTTCAGTCGAGGAGAAGCGGGGTGGAACGGAGCGGAGAAGGGCTGTCGGGTACTGCTGAACGTGCTCTCAGCGCGCCGGACAGATGGCGCTGGACATACGGCCGAGGTCGACGTGACGCCGACTCACCAAGGCGATTCCCGTTCCAGGCATGACGGAAGCGTGGCACGGAGATCTGGACACAGTCCAGCTTCATCCATGATGCGGACGCCCCGGTCTCGGAATGAGAGATGCGGGTGTTCTTTGTCCCAGGAGGCCCGGGCGCTCTCGCCCACGCGGTCCGAGCGGGGTGGGCGGCGCCGCCCGGGTGGGGCGGGCGCGCCGTCGAGGAGGGGTGAACGTGCTGCTCAGGAGGGGTGGGCTCCCGGCCAGGGGCCCGGTGTGGCGACCTCGGGCTCTTCCTCGACCCTGGTGTCGAACAGCCTGAAGCCCCGGCGCCGGTAGTTGTCCATGGCGTACTCGCCGTCCTTGCTGCACGTGTGCAGCCAGACCCGCCTGGTCGGCTTCAGTCCGGGCCAGCGCTCCGCGAGGTCCCAGGCCCGCGCGACACCGTACGACAGCAGGTGCCCGCCGATGCGCCGGCCCCGGAAGGCGGAGATCAGCCCGAAGTAGACGATCTCCACGACCCCGTCGTCCTGCGCCTCCAGTTCCACGTACCCCGCGGGCGTCCCCCGGTCGTAGGCCACCCAGGTCTCCACGCCGGGCCGGTCCAGGTGCTCCAGCCACTGCGCGTACGTCCACCCCAGCCGGTCGGTCCAGCGGATGTCACCGCCGACCGAGGCGTACAGGAAACGGCTGAACTCGGGGGAGGGCACCTCGGAACGGGCGATCCGCACATCCCCCTCGGGCACGGCGGCCGGCAGGAGATCGGTGGGCGCGGTCTGCTCCAGGGACCAGGTGGTCACGGCGATGGTCGTCATGCCGGAAAGGGAACCATCCGGCACGGACATCTGTCGAACGCCTGACGGACGAGGTGGAGGGGCCCAAAGGAGGGCGGTTCGGACAGGCTCTAGTCCAGGGAGTGGTCGACGGAGTCCAGGGGCAGTGCGAAGAGCATGCGGCCGGACTGGGACCACACCTCGCCGGTCTCCTGCCAGTAGGAGAGGGACGCCGCCGGCCCGCTCCAGCAGCGGTGCGTCTCGTCCGCCCCGCACCGGGTGGGCCGCGCCCCCTTCCCGTCCTGCCGCCACAGCGTCCCGCGCTCCTCCGGCGTCCCGGTCATCCGGCCCAGGTACCAGCCCGATCCGTACGACAGCACGCTGCGCACATCCGTCAGCTCCGTCTCGTACGCCGCGACCACGTCGGCCTGCCCCACCGAGTCCGTGGCCAGCAGCCCCGCGCGGGAACGGTCGTCGTCGAACGCGTACCGCCACAGCCGGGTCGGCCCGTCGTGCTCCTTCGGCACCGCCTCGTGCGCGACCAGGCTGTCCGGCGCCGTGCTGCGGTCCAGCGAGATACCGCCCGGTTGCGGGGCGTTCACGTCGGCCGTCCGGTACGAGGCGACGGCCGGCAGTACGTACCGCGCCCCGGCCGCCGACCAGCCGCCGGGCACCCGCCCGACCGTCGTGCCGTCCACGGTGGCCCGCTGGACGCGGCCCACGTCGTACACGTACAGCGCGCTGCCGTCCCCCCGGCCGGCGGTGACCAGCAGCTTGTCCTGGTACCAGACCATGCCGGACACGGGGGAGACCAGCCCCCGGTAGTCGCGGCCGCCGTCCACCGGGACGGCGAGCTGCGCCCAGGTGTAGCGGAGGTCGTCGGGGTCGCCGGCATCGATGAACGCGACGCGCGCGAGACCCTGACCCGGGCCGGTGCCCGCGGTCGCGGGGCCCTCCGCCGGGGTGCCGTCCGCCGCGGTGCCGCCCTGGCTCCAGCCGGAGAGCACCACACGGCTCGGCCCCCAGTGGCCGTCGTCGTCGGCGTCCCCGGACGTGGTGACGGCGCCGGAACGCCAGCCCTCGACGTCGGCGCCGTCCCAGCAGTACGCGCGCGTGGCGGCCGGTTCGACGGGCAGCGCCCATCTGTCGTCCTCCGGACAGGCCGCCGCGTCCCGCAGGGAACCGTCGGTGTCGTCGAGCACGGCCCGGACGCCGACGGGCCGGCCCATCTCCGCGGAGAGCCGGTCGAGCCACTCCGGGGGCACACTGCCCTCGGTCAGCCGCAGCGGCGCGGTCTCGGCGGACGCGGTCAGCGGCTTCAGCGCCCCGGGGTCGTCGGCATCGGTGGCCTGCGAGGTGCTGATCATGGTGGCCGCCGCGGTGAGCGCGAGCGCGGTCCCGGCCAGTGTCGCCCGCAGCGCCCTGCCCCGTCTGCGACGGCGATGTCTGCCGCGATGCTTCATAACGTCCTCCCGAGGCAAGCCAACTGCGTCCGGTGGTCCGACCGTTGACCGTGGAACAGGTGGGGTGGCCCGTAGGGGGATGCTACGGCAGGGGGACCCGCCGAGGGACGAAGACCCTGCAAATATGCGGAACACGTGACCCCGACGGCCCGGACACGCCTCAGAGCCGCCTCCCCCGGGACGGGGTGACGGACCGGTAACACCACCGCGGGCTCAGGGCTCACGGCTCCGGGTGCCGACGGCCGCCCAGCGCCGGAGCCGTCGAGTGCGGGAGGAGGTCACGCGGGTCGTCCGGGAGGAGGACGTCCACCTCGGCGTCCTCCACGAACCGGTACGGGCGGTGTTCCAGCAGACCGCCGAGATAACGCCGTATCCGGGACATCTCCGCGCGCACCGTCACCGTACGGGCCGGATCCCCGAACACGTCCTCGGCCAGATCCGCGGCGCTGCGGCCGACCCGCCGCACGGCCAGCAGATACAGCAGTTCGGCGTGGCGGGGGCTCAGCCTCCGGGACCAGGAGCCCGCCCCGCCGGACACCTCCACCGACCCGCCGCGCGGTCCCCGGAGATCCAGCACGATCCGGCTCGCCGCGCGGGTCACCGGCTCGTCCGCCACCCGCACCAGCCAGCCCCCGGCCAGCGGCTCCAGCGAGCACCGGCCCAGCGCCGGCAACCACCGCGTCCCGGCCGACACCGGCCCGGGCAGTGTCAGCCGGCTCTCGTACGGCATCCCGGTCACCGCGGCCGTCCACCCGTGCCGGTCCACCACCATGGCCCGCCCCTCCACCCGGGCCAGTACCGGCGCCGCCACCGCCCGCAGCCGCTCCAGCGACAGCAGATGGTGCTCCCGCAGCCGGGCCTCGGCGAGCTTGGCCACCGCCTCGACCCAGGCCAGCGTGGCCGGATGCATCGTCTCCAGCGGCCCGCTCACATCCACCACACCGATCAGCCGCCCGTCCCGGGGATCGGTCAGGGGAGCCCCCGCACACGTCCAGGAGGCCTGCGACCGGGCGAAATGCTCGGCGGCGGAGACCTGCACCGGCCGCCCGGCCACCGCGGGGGTGCCCACACCGTTGGTGCCGACGACGTCCTCACGCCAGTCCGCGCCCACCGCGAAACCGATGCCGTCCGCCTTGCGCAGCACCGCCGTACTGCCCTCCCGCCACAGCACCCGGCCGTCCGCGTCGGCCACCACCATGATGTGGCGGGCGACGTCCGTGAACGGCAGCAGCCCTTCCCGCATCACCGGCAGCACATGCCGCAGCGCCGAACTCTCCCGCCGCCGCTGCACCTCCGCGCGGGACAGCAGCCCGGCCCGGACGTCGTGCTCCGGGTCGACGCCGCTGCGCAGCATCCGCTCCCAGGACTGGGCGATCACCGGGCGGGGCGCCATGGGCGCGCGCCGCCCGGCGAGCGTCGCGCTGCGGACCTCGTTCAGCATCCGGGCCGTACGCGTCGTGTCGACACCGGTCAGCTGCGTCACGTCCGTCGGCGAGAGCGCCACTGGTCCTCCCGGGCAAGGGCTCGGAGGGCAGCCGCGCCCACGGCCCGCGGCCGCGCCCCCGAGATCCGTTCTGGCTGTCGGTCCCATAGTGCCGTGTGCCCCCGGCGAGGGCGGTCAGTACCGGCACGGACAGCAGCAAGTTGCAACCCTCTGCAACCCTGGTGGAGCGCCCCGCACTGTTTGAAACTTGAGCGACGCCGTCCCGAGCGGCGTCCACGGCTCCACGGGGCCTGTGCGGCGGGGGTGGTGCCGTGTCGGCGCAGCACCACCCCCGCGTCACGCCGGCTCCGGCCGGGCCCGTGCCACGACCGCCGCGAGGTCGAGGGTGTGCGGCAGCGTCCCGAACGACGCGCCCCCGTCACCGCCCAGCCGGGCCGCGCAGAACGCGTCGGCGACCTGCGGCGGCGCGTACCGCACCAGCAGCGAGCCCTGGAGCACCAGCGCGAGCCGCTCCACCAGCCGTCGCGCCCGCCCCTCGACACCCTCCAGATCGGCCAGCTCGGTCAGCAGGCCCCTGATCGCGCCGTCCAGCCGGTGATCGGCCCCGCGCGCCTGACCGACCTCCCGCAGATACGCGTCCAGCGCCCCCGGCTCCCGGCGCAGCGCCCGCAGCACGTCCAGCGCCTGGACGTTGCCCGCGCCCTCCCACACCGAGTTCAGCGGCGACTCGCGCACCAGCCGGGGCATCCCCGACTCCTCCACGTACCCGTTGCCGCCCAGGCACTCCGCCGCCTCCACGACGAGGGGCGCACACCGCTTGGTCACCCAGTACTTGGCCGCCGGCACCGCGATCCGCAGCAGCGCCCGCTCCTGCTCTCCCCCGTCGTCACAGGCCGCGGCCAGCCGCAGCGCCAGCGTGGTGGCCGCCTCCGACTCCAGGGCGAGATCGGCCAGCACGTTGCGCATCAGCGGCTTGTCGACCAGCTTCCCGCCGAACGCCTCCCGGTACGCGCAGTGGTGCACGGCCTGCGCGACGGCCTGCCGCATCAGCCCGGCCGAGCCCAGTACGCAGTCCAGCCGGGTCGCCGCCACCATCCCGATGACGGTGTGCACCCCGCGCCCCTCGTCCCCGACCCGCCGCGCCCAGGTCCCCGCGAACTCGACCTCGGCGGACGCGTTGGACCGGTTGCCCAGTTTGTCCTTGAGCCGCTGGAGGAGGAACACGTTGCGCGAGCCGTCCGCGAGCACGCGCGGCACCAGGAAACACGTGAGTCCACCGGGCGCCTGCGCCAGCACCAGGAACGCGTCCGACATGGGCGCCGAGCAGAACCACTTGTGCCCGGTCAGCTCGTACGCGCCGTCCTCGGCCAGCGGCCGCGCGGACGTCGTGTTCGCGCGGACGTCGCTGCCGCCCTGCTTCTCCGTCATGGCCATCCCGAAGAGCACGCCGGCCTTCTCGTGGGCCGGCCGCAGGCCCCGGTCGTACACCGGCGACGTCAGCCGCGGCTCCCACTCGGCGGCCAGCGCCGGGTCCGCGCGCAGGGCGGGCACGGCCGCGTGCGTCATCGACAGCGGGCAGCAGGTGCCGGCCGCGACCTGCGTCCACACCACGAACGCCGCCGCCCGCCGCACGTGCCCGCCCGGCTGCCCCCACGCGCCCGTCAGCCCCGCCGAGACCCCCTTGCCGAGCAGCCGGTGCCACGCCGGATGGAAGTCGACCTCGTCGATCCGGTGCCCGTACCGGTCGTGGCTGCGCAGCCGCGGCGGGTTCTCGTCGGCGAGCACCCCCCACTCCTGCACCTGCGCGGAACCGGAGGTCCGGCCGAGTCCCGACAGTTCGGACCGGCCCTCGTCCAGCACCGCCGGGTCCAGATGCCGCTCGACCGCCTCCGTCAGCGCCCGGTCGGCGGCGAACACGTCGTACTGCGTCAGCGGCGGTGCCTGGTTGGTCACGGTGTGGGTGCTGCCTGCCATGACGACGAACCTACCCGCCACCCCAGCCCCCCGTCTCACCTCGTGACCCTTCGGGTGAGGACGGCCGGGCACGGCGGATACCTTTGGGTCGTGCAGCCAGCAAGCGAATCCCCCGACGCGCCCTCCGGTCGACTTCACAGGGCCCGCGCCCTGTATCGCAATGTCTCCAAACGCAAGACCGTCTGGCTGCTGCTCAAGGACACCGTCAACTCCTGCATGGAGTACCGCATCCTGGGCCTGGCCGCCGAGGCGGCCTTCTTCACCCTGCTGTCGGTGCCCCCGCTGCTGCTCAGCATCATCGGTCTGCTCGGCTACGTCGACTCCTGGACCGGCGCCGACACCATCCAGAGCCTGCAGACCAACATCCTCGAAGCGTCCCGCGCCGTGCTGTCCGACCGGGGAGTGAAGCAGATCGCCGAGCCGATCCTGCACGACGTCACGAAAGGCGGCAGACCCGACGTCATCTCCATCGGCTTCCTGTTCGCCGTGTGGTCGGGCTCCCGCGCGGTGAACGTCTTCATCGACACCATCACCGTGATGTACGGCCTCGACGGGGTGCGCGGCATCGTCAAGACCCGCCTGGTGGCCTTCCTGCTGTTCATCGCGGCCCTGCTGATCGGCTCGGTCGCACTGCCCCTGATGGTGGCGGGCCCGGACGCCGTCGTCCGCGTCGTCCCCTGGTCGGCGACGCTCGTGCAGATCCTGTACTGGCCGGTGGTGATCCTGTTGTCGGTCGCCTTCCTGACCACGCTCTACCACGTCTCCGTGCCCGTGCGGTCCCCGTGGATCGAGGACGTGCCCGGCGCCCTGGTCGCCCTCGCCATGTGGGTGCTCGGCAGCATCCTGCTGCGGATCTACCTGACCAACACCGTCGAGGGCCCCACCATCTACGGCTCCCTCGCGGCTCCCGTCGCCGTCCTGCTGTGGATCGGCGTGTCCGCCTTCGCCGTGCTCGTGGGGGCCGCGGTCAACGCCGCCATCGACCGGGTCTGGCCGGCCGCCGCGACGGCCGCCGCCCGCGAGGCCAACGAGCGGCTGCGGCAGGAACAGGTCGCCGAGTACGTCGCCCGCACCTCCGCCGCGGCCGCTACCGACGACGACGCCGACCCGGACATGCCGGCCGAGTTCCCCGAACGCTGGTCCCGCTTCCTGCCCCCCGAGGACGTCACGGCCCGCCTGCGCACCCACGTGAAGAACAGCCACCACCCGAGGAACGGAGAGGAGCAGACGGGACCGCCGGACGCCGAGAAGTGAGGCCGAACGTCCGGCGGCGACGAATCCCACCAGGACGCACCAGATCCCGGTTTGGTCACGGAGAACGGGACGGAGTTGCTTCTTAGGTAAGGCAAACCTTAAATGAGCCTGACCCTTACCTTGGAAAGGCCTTGTCATGAGACGTCCCTCCCTCCGCACGATCGGGGCCCTCGCCGCCTCAGCCCTGCTCGTCCCCCTGGCGACCGCCTGCGGTTCGGACGGCAAGGGAACAGGCTCCGGCACCGAAGCCGGGGGAAAGGACGAGGCAGGGACGCTCGTCGTCTACTCCGGCCGCAGTGAGGACCTCGTCGCGCCGCTCATCGAGAAGCTGGAGAAGACCACCGGCTCCAAGGTCGAGGTGCGCTACGGGGACAGTGCCGAACTCGCCGCCCAGCTTCTCGAGGAGGGCGACAGGACCGACGCGGACCTCTTCTTCTCGCAGGACGCCGGCGCACTCGGCGCCCTGGGCAAGGAGGGCCGTCTCGCGGCGCTGCCGCAGAAGTCCCTCGACAACGTCGACAAGGCGTTCCGCGCGGAGAACGGCGACTGGGTCGGTGTGTCGGGGCGGGTCCGCGTCATCGCCTACCACGGCGACAAGGTCGCCGAGGCACCGGACAGCGTGCACGAACTGACCGAGCCGGAATGGAAGGGGAAGGTCGGCTACGCGCCCACCAACGCCTCGTTCCAGGCGTTCGTCACCGGCATGCGGGTCCTCGAGGGCGACGACGCCACGCGCAAGTGGCTGAAGGACTTCCAGGCCAACGAACCTCAGGTGTACGAGAAGAACGGCGCGGTCCTCGACGCCGTCGACGACGGCAAGGCCGAACTCGGTCTGATCAATCACTACTACTGGTACGAGAAGGCCGCCGAGGTGGGCGCGGACAAGCTCAAGGCCAAGCTGCACTTCCCGACGAAGGGCGACCCGGGCGCACTCGTCAACGTCGCGGGCGTCGGGGTCATCAAGGGCAGCGACCGGAGCGCCGCCGCGCAGAAGGCCGTCGACTTCTTCCTGGGGAAGGAGGCGCAGACCTACTTCGCCGACGAGACCCACGAGTACCCGCTGGCCGCCGGAGTCACCGGCGAGGACGACCTTCCGCCGCTCGACTCCATCGACGCGCCGGAGATCGACCTGGGTCGGCTGGAGTCCCTCCAGGTGACGCTGGAGATGCTCCAGGAAGCCGGGATGGTCTGATCGGTATGAGAAGTTCGGGTACCCGAGGCCACCAGGCCCCGCCGGCACCCGCCCGTTCCGCCCCGGGCCCGGACGACGCCCCCGCACCGTCCAGGCCCGGGCGCGCCGGGCGCAGACCGCCGCTCCTCCTGCTGGCCCTGGCTTCGGCAGCCGCGGCCCTGGCCCTGCTCCCGCTGGTCTACCTGGCCGTACGGGCCGTGGAGCGAGGTCCCGAGTACGCGTGGAACGTCGTCGCGACCGACCGCACGCTGGAACTGCTCGCCCGGAGCGTCGGTCTGGCCGCCGTGGTGGTGACCGCCTGCCTCGTCCTGGGCATCTCCCTCGCCTGGCTGACCGTCCGCACCGCGCTGCCCGGCCGGCGCGCGTGGTCGGTGCTCGCCACGCTGCCGCTCGCCGTGCCCAGCTATGTCGCGGCCTTCGCTTGGATCTCGGCGCGCCCCGACCTCGCCGGGTTCAGCGGTGCCGCCTTCGCGCTCACCCTGGTCAGCTACCCGTACGTGTATCTGCCGGTGGCCGCCGCGCTGCGCGGTATCGACACCGCCCAGGAGGAAGCGTCGCGCGCCCTGGGGCACGGGCCCTGGAGCACGTTCCGTCGGGTCACCCTGCCGCAGCTCCGCCCGGCCGCGGCCGGTGGCGGGCTGCTCGTGGCGCTGTACGTCCTCTCCGACTTCGGGGCCGTGTCGATCATGCGGTACGAGACCTTCACCCGGGCCATCCACACGTCGTACAAGGCGAGTTTCGACCGTACGCCCGCAGCCGCCCTCAGTGTGGTGCTCGTCCTGATGACGGTGCTGCTGGTCGCCGCCGAGGCGCGCACCCGCGGCCGTGCGGGCCATGCCCGGACCGGCGGCGGCACGGCCAGGCCCGCACCCCCGATCCCGCTCGGCCGACTGAAGTGGCCCGCACTCGGCTGGTGCTCGGCCGTCGCCGCGGCCGGGGTCGCCTTCCCGGCCGGGACCCTCGGGTACTGGCTGGCGGTCGGCAACTCCCGTACCTGGGATCCGCGGGGACTGCTGGAGACCGGGGGGACCACACTGCTCGTGGCGGCCCTCGGCGCCGCGCTCACCACGTGTCTGGCCCTCCCCGTCGGCGTGCTCGCCGCCCGCCACCGGGGCCGCGCCGCGCATCTGCTGGAGCAGGCCGCGTACGCGGGCCATGCCGTGCCCGGGATCACCGTGGGCCTCGCGATGGTCTTCCTCGCGGTGCGGTTCGCCTATCCGCTGTACCAGGAGCTGCCCCTGCTCGTCGCCGCCTACGCGGTGCTGTTCCTGCCGGTCGCCGTGGGCGCCACCCGGGCAGCGGTCCTCCAGTCACCACCCGTGCTGGAGGACGTCGCCCGTTCCCTCGGGCGGGGTCCGCTGGGCGTCCTGCGTGAGGTCACGGTCCCGCTCGCCGCTCCCGGTATCGCCGCGGGCGCCGCCCTGACCTTCGTGGTCTGCATGAAGGAACTCCCGGCGACCCTGCTGCTTCGACCCACCGGTATGGACACCCTCGCGACCCGCCTGTGGACCGAGACCGGAACCGGCTCGTACGCCGCCGCCGCCCCGTACGCGGCCGTCCTCATCCTGATCGCCGCCGTTCCCTCGTACCTCCTTGGAAGGCACCGCACATGACCGACCTGCGGATCACCGGGCTCACCAAGTCCTACGGACCCGGCGCCCCCGTCCTGAACGGGATCGACCTCTCCGTCCCCGCAGGGCGGCTGGCCGCCGTCCTCGGGCCTTCGGGCTGCGGCAAGACAACCATGCTGCGCATCGTGGCCGGCTTTCTGCGGGCGGACGCGGGGACGGTCGAGATCGGCGGGCGGACCGTCACCGGACCCGGCACCCACCTGTCCCCGGAACGACGGCGCATCGGCATCGTGCCGCAGGAGGGCGCCTTGTTCCCGCACCTGAGCGTGGCGCGCAACGTCGCCTTCGGGCTGGCGGGCTCCTCCCCGGCCGAACGCCGTCGGCGCACCGGGGACATGCTCGACCTCGTGGGCCTGCCCGGCTACGGCGACCGGATGCCCCACGAACTCTCCGGCGGCCAGCAGCAACGCGTCTCGCTGGCGCGGGCGCTCGCCCCGGAACCCGCGATCGTCCTGCTCGACGAACCGTTCAACGCGCTCGACAGCGGACTGCGGGCAGGCGTACGGGCCGATGTGCGCGCGGCGCTCAGGTCCACCGGGGCGACGGGCGTCCTCATCACCCACGACCAGCAGGAGGCACTCTCCACGGCAGACCTCGTGGCGGTCGTCAGAGCGGGCAGGGTGGCTCAGTGCGGAACTCCCCAGGAGGTCTACCGCAGGCCGGAGGACCCCTGGGTGGCTGCTTTCGTCGGTGGCGTCGTCCTGCTTCCGGGCACCGGCAGGGGCACGACCGCGGACACCGCCCTGGGCCGCATCCCGTTGGAGACCCCGGTGGACGACGGTGCCGGAACGGTCGTGCTGCGCCCCGAACAGCTCACCCTCGGCGCACCGTCCGACCAGGCTCCCCACGGCACGGTGGCGGACGTCTCCTTCCACGGACCGGACACGCTGGTGACAGTGGCGGTGACCGGACTGGACTCACCGGTGCACGTCCGTGTCCCCGGGCCGGTCGCTCACCGCCCCGGCGATCCGGTGAGCCCGGCCGTCACCGGCACGGCCACCCTCCACCTCCCCCGGCGGGACGGCAACGAGTGCGTGGTGGGCGGGTACGGTCCCATGGCCACCGCCTGACCGGTGCGGGACGTCGAGCGGGCGCGCGGGGGCACGCCCGCCCCGCGCCTACGCTGGCCCCATGGACGCTCTCACCGGCCTGCTGGAAGGCCCCCGCGCCCGTGGGGCGTTCATGATCAGGGCGTGCTTCGACCCGCCCTGGTCGGTCCGGATCGAGGACCGCGCCCCGCTGACCGTGATGCTGCTCGTCCGCGGTGACGCCTGGATCGTGCCGGACCGCGGTGACCGGCTGCGGCTGCGCCCCGGCGACCTCGCCATCGCGCGCGGCCCCGACCCGTACACCTGCGCCGACGGCCCGGGCACCGCGCCGCAGGCGCTGATCCTGCCGGGCGGCGAGTGCCACCACCCCGACGGACGCCCCTTGAACGGTGTCATGGACCTCGGCGTCCGCACCTGGGGCGACCGGCCCGACGGCGAGACGGTCATGCTGATCGGCACCTACCGGATGCGGGGCGAGATCGGCGGCCGGCTCCTCGACGCGCTGCCGCCGCTGCTCTCCCTCACCGCCGACGACTGGCACTGCCCGCTCACCCCGCTCCTCACGGCGGAGATCGTGCGGGACGGGCCCGGCCAGGAGGTCGTCCTCGACCGGCTGCTCGACCTGCTGGTCATCGCCGCCCTGCGGGCCTGGTTCGCCCGTCCCGAGGCGGCGCCGCCCGCCTGGTACGAGGCGCTGGGCGACCCCGTCGTCGGCCCGGTGCTGCGCCTCCTCCAGGACGACCCCGCCCGCCCCTGGACGGTCGCCGCGCTCGCCGCGAAGGCCGGCGTCTCGCGTGCCGCGCTGGCCCGCCGCTTCACCGAACGCGTCGGCGAACCCCCGATGACGTACCTCACCGGCTGGCGCCTAGCCCTCGCCGCGGACCGCCTCCGCGACACCGGCGACACGATCGGCGCGATCGCCCGCCACGTCGGCTACGGCAGCGCCTTCGCGCTGTCGACCGCCTTCAAACGGGCGTACGGGGTCAGCCCGCAGGAATGGCGGATGAGGGCCGCGTAGCGTGGGTGAGGTGTACAGCGAGCGTGCGTCACGGCTGCCGGGCGCGGTCGTGTGGACCAACACCCCGACCGGCACCGGAGCGGGCCGGGTACTGCCCGACGGCTGCATGGACCTGCTCTGGCACGACGGACGCCTGCTGGTCGCGGGTCCCGACACCCGCGCCCACCTCACCGAGGGCGACGCGACCCGCCCCTGGGCGGGCATCCGCTTCCACCCCGGCACCGCCCCCGCCCTGCTGGGCGTCCCCGCGCACGAACTGCGCGACCGGCGCCCCGACCTGGCGGACCTGTGGCCGGCGGCGCAGGTACGCCGCCTGACCGCCCGGGTGAACGCCGCGGCCGACCCGGCACGCGGCCTGGAGGACCTGGCCCTGCGACGGGCCGCCGAGGCCGCTCCGCCCGACCCGGCGCTGCTGCGGGTCGTGGCCGCCCTGGACGCGGGCCGCCCGGTCGCCATGGCCGCCGACGAACTCGGCCTGAGCTCCCGCCAGTTGCACCGCCGATCGCTCACCGCGTTCGGCTACGGCCCCAAGACCCTGGCCCGCATCCTCCGCCTCCACCGAGCCCTCGCCCTGGCCCGCACGGGCGCCCCGTTCGCGGAAACCGCCACCCGCACCGGCTACGCCGACCAGGCCCACCTCTCCCGCGACGTAAGAGACTTGACGGGCCTGCCCCTGAGCGAGCTACTGGCCGTCCGCCGCTAGCGGAGCGAACAGGTCGACTCCGTTGCCGTCCGGGTCGAGTACCACGGCGTACCGCTGCCCCCACACGGCGTCCCACGGCTTCAGCTCGCTGCCGCACCCGCTCGCGACCAACTCCTCGTACAGCGCGTCCACTTCCTCCGGACTGTCGCAGCGCAGCGCGAGGGAGGCCCGCCCTCCGCCCGAAGGCGGCTCCCACCCGGTGTGGAACGACCGGACCACCCCCTCGGTGTCCAGCAGCAACCGCAGCCCGCCCGGCAACTCGGCCTCGGCGTGCCCCTGTTCCTCGGCCCCCTCGGGGAACGCGAACCCGAGCCGCCGATAGAAGGCGACGGAGGCGCCCATGTCGGAGACGACCAACCCGATGGCATCAAATCGTGCACTCATGGAGCCACCGTAGGCACGCCCCGGCCCCCGGTCTTGAAGGAATCGGACACGGCCGGTACGGCGACCCGTTCGGCCGGTCAGCCGGAAGCCGCGGGTCCGGACCCGAAGCGGCTGCGGGACGCCTCGATGTCGCCGAGGTAGCGGTGCGTCCAGTCGCACATGGAGTCGACCGTCACTCGCAGGGCCGCGCCCGGTTCGGTGAGCGTGTACTCGACCCGCGGCGGCACCGTCGGATGCACATGCCGCTCGACCAGGCCGTTGCGCTCCATCATGCGCAGGTTCTGGGTGAGCATCTTGTGGCTGATGCCGTCGATCTCCTTGCGCAGTTCCCCGAAGCGCAACGTGCCCTCACCGAGCGCCTCGATGATCAGCAGCGCCCACTTGTTGGCGATGTCCGAGAAGATCTCCCGGGCCAGCGAGTCCGCGCGCGTGAGATCCGCGTCCTCGGGTGAGCCCCTGAACTGTTTGGTCACCATGAGGTTCCCCAGTCACTGAAAAGTGCGTTCTTCCATGTCGACGTCCACTCTCTTACGGTTCCCAAGTAACTACAAGAGAGCACGAGTGCTCATGACGCAAGGAGGCGGGCACCATGGCCGTCACGCTGCTGAACCCGACTGGACTGCCGGAGATCGACGCCTACCGACAGGTGGCGGTCGCGAGCGGATCCAGGACGGTCTTCCTCGCCGGGCAGGTCGCCTGGGACGCCGACGGCGTCACGGTGGGGGAGGGCGACCTTGCCGCGCAGGTCGAGCAGTGCTATCTCAACGTCGCCACCGGGCTGGCCGGCGTCGGCGCCACCTTCGACGACGTGGTGAAGCTGACCGTGTACATCGTCGATTGGAGCCCTGACAAGTTCCCCCTGTTCATGGAGGGCGTGTCGCGGGCGGCCGAGAAGCTGGGCGGCATCCCGGTCCCGCCGGGGACGCTGCTGGGGGTCGCCGCGCTGGACGTGCCGGAGCACCTGGTGGAGGTGGAGGCGATCGCGGTGCTGGACTGAGGTGGGCGGGGCGGGGCGGGGTCCGGAGCCGCGGGGATGACCGCCGGGACGGCGCAGGAATACCGATGAGCAGCCCGGTGCTCTGGTGATACCAGAGGCGCTGCGAAGGGCTGGTGGGCAGATGACGGCAGACGACCGGGCGAGCCCCGTCACCCCCGTGACCCGCATGAGCCCCATGCGCCCCGTGGTCAGGACGCCGTACGGCGCCGTACGCGGCAGTTGGGAAGACGGGATCGCCGTGTTCCGGGGCATCCCGTACGCGGCGCCGCCGTTCGGCCCCCGCAGATTCCGGCCCCCCGTCCCGCCGGACCCCTGGGACGGCGTACGCGACGCCGACGCCTTCGGCCCCACGGCCCCGAAACCCCCGTACTCCGAAGCCTTCGCGCGCTATCTGGCCGATCCGTCCGTCGCCGGCGACGACTGTCTCAACCTGAACGTCTGGACCCCCGACCCGTCCCCGACAGCCCGTCTGCCGGTGCTGGTGTGGCTGCACGGAGGGGCCCTGACCAGGGGTTCCTCGGCAATACCGGTGTACGACGGGCGGACCTTCGCCCGTGACGGCGTGGTGTTCGTGTCGGTCAACTACCGGCTCGGCGTCGAGGGCTACGGCCTCTTCCCGGACGCCCCCGCCAACCCGGGCCTGCGCGACCAGCTCGCCGCCCTGCGCTGGGTCCACGAGTCGGTCGCGGCCTTCGGCGGCGACCCCGACCGCATCACCCTGGGCGGCCAGTCCGCCGGGGCGATCAGCACGGGCGCGCTGATCGCCGCCCCGCAGACCCAGGGCCTGGTCCGGCGGGCCGTCCTGCAGAGCGGACCGCCCGAGGCGTCCGACCGGGGCAAGGTGCGGCGGGTGGTGCGCCGCATGGCGAACCGGCTGAAGGTCCCCGCGACCGCCGAGGCCTTCGCCGCCGTCGACCGCGAGCTGCTGCTGCGCACCCAGGCCGAGGTGGGGCGCCTCAGCAGCCCGGTGCTCGGCGGGCCCGCCTTCGGCATAGTCGTCGACGACGACCTCGTCCCGCGCGACCCCCTGGAGGCACTCACCGACGGCGGCGCGGCCCCCGGCGTCGACCTGCTCACCGGATGGACCACTGACGAGTACCGGCTCTGGCTGGTACCGGGCGGGCTCCTGGAACGCGTCGACCGGCTCGGCGCGGTCGCCCTGGCCGGGGCGAGGGCCCGCTGCCACTGCGGCAGCGAGGTCCCGCGCGGCTACCGCGCCCTGCGCCCGGACGCCGGCACCGCCGAGATCGTCGGGCAGTTGGTCACCGACCATCTCCTGCGCATCCCGCTCCACCGACTCGCCGACGGCCGCGAAGCCCCCTCGTACGTCTACGAGTTCGCCTGGCCCTCCAACCGCCCCGGCATGGGCGCCTGCCACGCCCTGGAACTCGGCTTCGTCTTCGACAGCGGCGACGAGCCCGACGCGCGCAGACTCGCGGGCGAGGGCGCGCCCCGGGCCCTGTCCGACGCGATGCACGGCGCCTGGGTGCGCTTCGTCTCCGAGGGGGAGCCGGGATGGGAGCGCTGGGACGCGAGCCACCCGGTCCGCGTCTTCGACGACGCCCCTCCGGCCACCGTGCACGGCCCCCGGGACCGCGAACTGGCCTTGTGGACCACACCCCCGCCCCCCACCGAGCAGTCCCCTCCCCCCGCCCCCTCGGAACTCCGCTCGGTCGTCAGCCGCCTGCGCCGCAGTGGTGTGCTCCGGCGGCACTGAGGGGCGGGATCCCGGCGAACGGGGCGCAGGAGCACTTGCCTGCCGGTCACGGCGCTCCGGCTTCGGCTCCGTTCCTGCGCGAGGTCGGCTCTTCCCCGGTGGCGTCACCAGGGAATGCGAGGCTTGACCTCCCGCACGGCGTACCGAAGAGGGGCAGAGGACCATGCGTGAAGTGAGCCGGGCCGATGTGGTGCTCTCCGGATACGGTCCGGTCGGCCAGGCCTTCGTCGAGCACCTGGCTCGGCAGCGGGACGAGCTTGCCCGCCGGCACGGTGTACGGGTGAACGTCGGGGCCGTCCGGGCGAGTTCCGGACAGTGCCGACTCCGCGAGGGCGAACCCGTGCCGCCCCGTTCGGCGTGGAGCCCACTGGTCTCGCTGGAGGAGACGCTCGACCGGACCGCTGCCCGCGTGTTCGTCCAGGCGATTCCGTCCTCACCCCGACTCCGCCGGCACGCCGCGGAGGAGGCCGTGACCGCCCTGCGCAGAGGGGTCCACGTGGTCACGGCCACCAAGAGCCACCTGCTCAGCCACTGGCGGGACCTCGACGAAGCGGCCCGTGCGGCCGCCGCCATGATCAGGATCTCCGGGGCGACGGGAGCCGCTCTGCCGGCGGGGGACCTGTCCAGGACCTCGTTGCGAGGTCTGGGCTGCACGACGATCCGGGCCTGCCCGAACGGCACCGCCACTTTCGTCCTCGACCGCCTTGCCGAGGGCGACTCGCTGGGGGAGGCGGTTCGGGAGGCTCAGCGCCGCGGAATCGCGGAAGCGGATCCTTCGTCCGACCTGTCCGGTGAGGACGCCGCCACGAAGGTGCGGCTGCTGGCAGCGCTGGCCTGGGGATGGGACCCGGCGTCCGTACGGGTGCGGGCGGAGCCGGTGGACGAGGGCACTTCCCGGGCGGCGTCGGCCGCGGTCTCCCGAGCACGCCGTCTGCGGGCCGTGGCGAGCGCATCCGTGGACACTCCCCGTCTGGTCCGCGTCCGACTGGAGGAGACGGAGCCCGGTGACCCCCTGCACGCGCTCGTCGGACCGGAGAAGGCTGTGGTGTTCGGCTGCCCCGACGCCGGCGACGTGATCGTCAGCGGGGGGCGCTCGAGCCCCCTGGGCGCTGCGCTCGCCCTGGTGAAGGACACCATCGAGGTCACGGCTCCCCGAGCCGGGTTCCTCTGACACGCGTACGTGGGGGACCTGTGCTTTTGCTGTGGGAGGAGACAGAGCGGGCAGGACGGTCAGCCCTTGACGATCCTGCTCTCGACACCGGGAATCCCCTTGTCCCACCAGTGCCCGTAGCGCCGGTAGACGGCTGGGTCGCGGTCGGCGAGCAGCACACACAACCTCTCCGCCTCCTCGGTCAGACCGTGCCACGCGGCCTTCGTGAGCGTGCGGAAGGCGGTCAGTTCCAGGCCGCCGTCAGCTGCGCGCCACACTCCGGCGACCTGTCCGTCAACGAGCAGGCAGGGCAGCATGTCGCCGTTGCGCCGTACGACCGCTGGCCGGTATTCCTGCGGCAGGAGCCGCCCGGGGACGGCGTGGGCCAGCATCGTGCTGTCCCACATCGGCAGCAGCCTCGGCGGCACCGGGGCGTCCTCGGCGGGCACGGTGGCGTCCGCCAGGTCGAACAGCGGGGCGCGGCCCGGACCCGCCACCCGCACCACCCGGTCGCCGAGCTCCCGCAGTGCCTGGGCGACCACTGGGCGCCCCAGCAGGGTGAACCGGGCGAAGTCCCGGGCCGACGCGGGCCCGAACGCCCGTAGGTGGGCGAGCAACAGCCGCCGCACCCCGGCCGCCGCGTCCTGGGGCGCGTATTCGGAGGCTGCGAGGTAGGCGTTCCGCTGGGTGAACGACCACGGGCCGCCGGTCGGCGCATGATGTATCGGCGCGTACGTCCGCAGCGCCCACCACACACGGTGTGCGTGCTCGCCGAACCGTCCCGTGACCTCCTCCTCCACCTCGGCGCCGGTGCGGGGCCGTGCCAGGAACCCGGCAAGCTCCGGCAGCAGCGCGTCGGCGTCGGTGGGGGTCAGCGCCGTCGAGGTGAAGCGGCGGTCGTACAGCCGCGACGCCCGCAGAGTGCTCAGCATGGCGGCGTGGTGGTGTGCGTAGTCCTCGGCATGGACGGCGTGCAGAGTGATCCGCATGAGGGTCGCCTTGACGATCCGGCGGTCCGCGAACGCCGCGTCGAGATCCTCGGGCGCGAAGTCCTGCAGGCGGTTCCACAGCGCAAGGTACGGCGACGCCGACGTCTGCGCCTGGATGGCGCAGATCCGCCGGACCGCCTCCGCCACATCGAGACGCCGGCGTTCGAGCAGGAGTTGACGGTCCAGAGTGGCCAGGAGGAGCTGCCGCGCGGTGAGGGTCACGCCCAGATCATGCCGCGCCCCGGCCGTCCAGGAAGCCGGTCCTGCCGGATCGCCACGAGCACTTGGGTCCCAGAGGTGACACACCTACCCGAAAAACCGTGAGCACTTCGCCCACCACTGTGCATATGCCGCTCATTCGAGCGCTCAAGTGACATTCGTCTGCTGACTGTTCACGCTGTTCACGCTTTTCACCGAGGCGTCGGCCATCCTCCGTCGCGCAGGTCCCGTACAGACCCGGCCCCGGCGTGCGCGGCCGCGCCGTCCGCCAGTGACCGCCGACACCGCCTGCCACCAGGCCGCCGCCCGGCCCTCTCCTGAGAAGCCGGACGCCGGGCAGGGCCAGGAGGCCGGGCGGTCAGGGAGGACGCGTCCTTCATCGCGGCACCCGGGCTTCTGAGATGATCATCACGGGAGTGATCAAGGGGGGCGCGTGTCCACGTTCTTTCTGGTGGTCGGTTCGGGGATGGCGCTGGTGCTCGGGGCGGCGGGGGCGGTGGCACTGGTGACCGGCCGGATCGTACTGCCCTGGTTCCGGGGCAGTGTGAGCCGTCCCGGACTGTGGGGTGCCGGCGCGCTCCTGCTCGCCGGAGGGCTCGCGGCCACGCGCCGCATGCCCTCCGGGGGCAGCATGCCGCTCGTCCTGGTCGGGCTCTCCCTGATGACGGCGGCGCAGCTCCTCGAGGAGCCCCGGCAGACACGCTCCGGCCGGACCGTGGGGTCCGCGAACCGTTCGAAATGATTTCCGGGACGCCGATGTCGCGCGACTTCATCGAAGGGGAGAGCACGCCCGAGCGCGTTCTGCGCGTCCCAGCGGTGGATCAGTGCCTCCTGGGCGCGCCGCCGCTGCCAGAAGCCAACGGTGTGCGGCGGGAAGAAGGCCCACGCTTCGACGGCTGGATCGGTCTCCAGCACGGCCAGTAGCTCGTCCACCGATGCGTTGGACCGGCCCTGCACCTCGGCGCCCGCCTGCGGTGCGGGCGGTGCCTCGTAGTCGGGGTGCCGGCAAGGATCGTGTCACCGATCCTGCTGGTTAATTCCGTGCCGTCACACCGGACGGCACGGAATTAACCAGCAGGATCGTCACCAGCCGCAAACGGCGTCTCGTCTACTCCGGTGACGGCGTGGGGCTGGGCAGTTCGCCCGTGGCCGTCGCCTTGGCGAGCGCAAGCCGACCGCCTTCGCGGGCCCGGCGGAAACGATGGGAGAAGCACGGTATCCAGCTGGACTGCGCGGCCCGTGAGGTGCGGGCGGAGCTGAAGAGCCGGCTGCACCTCCCTCTTCCACTGCTGTTCCAGCCGTTCCTGTTCGTCCCTGCGGTCCTGCTCCCGCCTCGCTTTGCTGATCGCGTCGTCCAGCGCCATACGACGGTAGCCACGGCTACCGACAGTCAGGACCGATCCGGCCAACTCATCCGGCATGGAGCCGGTTCGGACATTCGGGCACGCATTTCAACAGGAACTGTAAAGCCGCTTGCCATGAACACATCGACGCATCGAAAATCAGCCAGCTGCGCTCGACTACATGAAGATCCGCTCGAGAGGATGATTCATTTGCGTCTCAAGGGACAACGCACAAGCCTCTGTTCCGCGATCACGACCGCACTCCTCGCCGCCTCTGCGGTGGTGGTCACCGCCGAGCCCGCGCAGGCAGACGCGCGCTGCCACACCACGTGGGAGATCGCCTACAAGGACGTCGGCACGTACTACCCCGTCACGCTGCACGGGACCACGGTCGCCCTACAGAGCGGCAGCCCCAACGGATCCGCCCGCGCCAGGGCGAGCCTCAGGGCCGGCGACATACTGACCCTCGACCGCTCGAAGTATCAGACCACCCGCAAGTGGTCGACAACCACCCAGGTCATGAACGAGTTGAACGGCTACGACTACTGCGGCGTCACCGCCACCTCTGGCGGAACGTGG
Source organism: Streptomyces sp. NWU339 (assembly GCF_003143855.1). GTDB lineage: Bacteria > Actinomycetota > Actinomycetes > Streptomycetales > Streptomycetaceae > Streptomyces. Next base: position 228,225 of record NZ_QFRK01000010.1, on the reverse strand, counting down.
TACACCCCGCAGATCGAGGGCTACCAGAACGCGATCCGTGTCTGTCTGCGTCGCGGAGGCGCTCTCCAGTGCGCAAACTGGTGGTACGCCGACCAGGACGGATAACGACCGTCTCGAGCGAGCCCCGGAGGCCCACTCCGGGGCTCCGCCCGACGAGCCCGTGGACGCCATCGGCCGTTCCGAGACGGGCTTCGCCATCGCCGACCGTGAGCACGAGGTGGCCCACCTGCGCCGGCGCGGCATCACCGCGCACGAGAACGGCCTGCTGAAAGGCGGCCGCCGGGCACTCGCCGAGGTGGCCAGCGCAGCGGAACTGCTGCGGCCTGCCAGGTCCGAGGACTGATCACCGCCGTTTGCGGCTGGTGACGATCCTGCTGGCTTATTCCGTGCCCGGCGGGGCTGGCGGCTCCAGCGGCGGCCCGTGGACGCGCGTGTTCGACCAGTCCTCGGGGCTGGGCCAGACCAACGGGGGCACGAGCACCATCGACTCCGCCGGCGTGAACCGGAGTTCCTGCTTCGGCGACAGCGTCAAGCAGATGTTCGACGACCAGGGCTCCGTCACCTGACATCCAGCGGACCGGTGTTCACCCCGCCGCACGGCCAGTAGCGTGGCGGGGTGAGCGCCGTTCCCGTACGGCTCCGCAACTCGCCAAAGAGGTCGCCCATGAAGCGCTCCGGCATCCGCGCCCTCGTCGTCACCGCAGGCGTCGCTGCGGCTGTGGCCACCGTCGTCGCACTCCGTCCGGACACGTCCGAGTCCCCCGCCTCCCCGCCCGAGCCCGGGGGCGACACATCGACCTCCGAGGTTCAGCACGACCAGCGCGACGTAGAGGAGTACTGGACCGACCGCCGCATGAAGGAGGCCGAACCGGCACTCATGCCGCACGAGGAGTAACGACTTCTATGTCAGCCACCTTGCCCGCCTCGACCTCTCCCTCGCCGCGTGACCGAATAAGCCAGCAGGATCTGCGACAGCGTTCTTACCGGCACCCCTGGTCGCCACGTTTGCCGGTGATCGCAGCGGCGGCCCAGCGGTTGCCCCGGCCCGTGTGCTCGGCAAGGTCGCGCAGCGTCCATTCCCCGCAGTGGGGGACGGATGCACCGAGGTCGTGCCCGAGGCAGGCGCTGAACGCAGCGGACTCCTGGCGCAGCAGCTGGAGGCGGGGCAGCGAAGTCACTGCGCTGCCCCACTCACCCCGTCGACGCCCGCGGTTCCTACCCGGCTCGCCGACACCCGAGCCCAGGCCCAGTACGAGACAGCCGGCTGATCTTCTCCGGCATTACTGCACGAGTAATTGTCAAGAGTTGTGGGTGGAGAGCCAAATGCATCCGTCGATGAGATCGATAACCTGCCTCCATGGCTGCGGACGAGGGGGCCGAGCACATCAGTACCAATCTTGAAGACCAGGGTTGGAGTGCGACGCGGGCCTGGGTGGAGAAGGGGCTGTCCGAGACAGAACGCATCGAGGATGTCGCGCGGTTGCGTGGCGGCTGGACGTCGGAAATGCGCCGTCTGGACATCTGTGGGCCGGGCGGTCGACGGTCGCTGGTCCTGCGGTCTTTCGTCAAGCCCTTCTACGTTCGGCACGCGGAGGGCCTGCTGACTCGCGAGGCAGCCGTTCTGCGCCTGCTCGGCGGCACGGATGTGCCCGCGGCCAGGCTGGTGGCCGTGGACGCCACAGCGCAGTACTGCGACCATCCGTCCTTGCTGATGTCCCTGTTGCCCGGGACCGTGCGCCTGGGCGATGAGGGGGCCGACCGGCGTGCCGAACTGCTGGCCCACCAGTTGCTGCGCATCCACCGGCTGCCGGTGACCGCCGAGGTACGGCCGCGCGCGTATCAGGCGTGGACCTCTCCCGAGCGGGTGAGCCCGCCCGAAGACACCGATCAGCCTGAGCTGTGGCAACGGGCCGTGGACGTGATCCGCCGCGAGCCCCCGGAGCACCGGGCCTGCTTCCTGCACCGGGACTTCCATCCCGGCAATGTCCTCTTCACGGGCGACGGCGCCGGTCTGCGGATCAGCGGCGTCGTCGACTGGGTGGAGACCTCCTGGGGGCCGGCCGACCTGGACGTGGCCCACTGCTCGACGGCCCTGGCTCTGCTGCACGGGGCTTCCGCGGGCATACACTTCGCCGACCGCTACGTTGCGGCAGGAGGGACGCTGGCCGAAGAGCGCGCCGCCCATCTCTACTGGCGCCTGCTGGACGCCCTGGCCTTCGCTCCGGACGCCGAGAAGGTCGCCGTCCCGTGGCGCGAGGTGGGCCGTGCCGAGCTGACTCCCACCTTGCTGACCAGGCGGCTGGAGGGATACCTCCAGGCCCTCTTCGCGCGCTACGCCTGAAGCCGGATCGACGGCCTGCGAGCAAGGAGGCCCTGGCTGGCGGGCCTGTCAGGCTGCGAGTTGTTCGGGGCGTTCGACGAGCCGACCGCGCTCGAAGCGGGCCCCGGCCCGGACCAGGGCGACGAGGTGGGGTGCGTTCACGGCCCGCCACCGCTGCTGGGCGGACTCGACGAGTTTGAAGACCATGGCCAGGGCGGCGGTGCGGGAGCCGGCGCCGCGGGTGACCTTGGTCCGCAGCCGGACGGTGGCGAAGGTCGACTCGATGGGGTTCGTGGTGCGCAGGTGGATCCAGTACTCGGCCGGGAAGGCGTAGAACGCCGGCAGTTGGTCGCGGTCCTCGGCGTTGTAGATGTCCTGGATGGCCTTCTTCGCGCCCGGCTGCGCGGACTTCGGCAGGCTGTCCAGGACATTGGGCCTGTTGCGTTTTCGCCTGCTGCGGCATGGCATCGAGGAGCTGGGGAAAACCGGGCGGGGCGGCCCGCCCTCTCCGCTATCCGGTCGCGGTCCGGGTCTTGTGCGGCAGAAAGTCGGGTGCGGTGCGGAACAGGGTCAGCAGATTGAGAGTCAGTGCCGCCAGCAGTGACTCCTCCTGAACGGCCTGCAAGCCTCGTCGGGCGAAGCGTCGCAGCCCGATGAGCTCCTTGAGCTGGGCATTGGGGGTCTCGGCGATCGGACCGCGTCGACGATGGGCRGCCGCGCCATGCGGGGTGCGCAGGCGGTGGTCCATCGCGCGGATCGGGTCGGCGTCCGCCGGTGGCGGTCCCTGGGCCGGCTCGGCTGCGGCCCGTTGCTGCAGGGAATGCTGCCTGCCGGTGGCGATGAGCCGGTTCGGTCCGGGCAGGGTGAGGTTCTCCAAGCTGAGATAGCCAGCGTCCATCAGCATCGCCGAGACCCACAGACCCAGTACGGAGCGGGAGTTGACGAGGCCGAGCTCGGCTTTGGGAACGGGCTTGTCCGGCTTGACGACCGCCGCGGCATCGGCCGCTCGGGCCGGGAGGACGTTAACCGGAAAGCCGTGCGCCGGCCGACCGGGACGCTGAATGGGCTCGCCACGCAGGCTCACCGGGCGGTTGTTCACCAGGAGCGGCGCGATCTGGCGCAGGCGGGCGAGCATCGGTGCCAACTGGTGAACGTCGATCGGGTCGTTGGTCGCCTCGATCCCGGCGATCACCCCGTCGCCCAGCGCGACCACCTGCACGTTGTATCCCTGCACCCAGCCTCCGTGCCGCACCGGCATGACCCGGCTGTCGGGGTCAGTGGCATTGCGTTTGACCTTGCCCGCCCGCGGCGCCTCCTCGTCCGGCTGTCCGCTTCCCGCGTCCGGTGCCCCGGGCAGGGGCTCTCGTGCCGTCTCGCCGCCGCCTTGGCGCTGCTGCAATTCCTGCCCCACCTCGGCGAACGCCGCCAGCCTGCGCCGCAGGTATTTGCGGGCATCGTGGACCCGGAAGGTGTGCGGGGTCAGCGGCCTGCCCTCGGCGCGGGCCTGTTCCCACGCCTGCCGCTCGCCGTCCAGCCGCTGCCCGGCCCGTTCGATCTGCGCTCCGATCGCCTCCAGCCGCACCTCCAGCCAGGCCCGCCGGTCCATGCTCCTGCGGACCCGATCAGCTGCCCGCCCCGCCAGCCGCCCGCCACGCAACAACTCCGCGGTGCGCGCACCCACCTGCTCGGACGCCGTGGCCCGGGCTGCCTCCTCCGCCTCGATCTCCGCGATCCCGCGTCGCAGCCGGGCCAGCCGGTCGGCCCGCCGTGCCAGCCCGGCCGGCAGTTCATCGCCCCGCTCCCGCCCAAACCGTGTGCTCTCCTCGGCATCGGTCCGTTCGGCCTGCTCCAGCAGCTCCCGGGCCTGCTTCGCGAACCACTCACGCCCATGGGTGGCCTGCAGCGAAGCATTGGCCGCGATTTTCGTGCCATCCAACGCCACCTCACCCAGCCGTCCCAGCCCCGCCCGTGCGCACAGCCGCAGCACCTCGGCGAACAGCTCCTCCACCACCCCCAGCCGCTCGGCCCTGAACCGGGCGATGGTGGTGTGGTCCGGCCCGCGCAGCCCGCAGATCACCTTGAAGGCGACGTCGGTGGTGCACAACCGCTCGATCTTCCGCGACGAGCGCACCCCGCCGGCATACGCGTAGATCAGCAGAGCCAGCAGCATCTCCGGGTCGTACGCCTGCCGACCCACCCCGCCCAGCCGGTACGACGAGCGCAACTTCTCCCGGCAGCCGTCCGACAGCGCCGCCACCGCGTCCAGGACGAACCAGGCAAGATGCTCTTCCGGCAGCCACTCCCGCATGTCCGGAGGAAGCAGGAACTGCTGATCGCGCTCCACCACGCGGAAACCCTTGGCCACCCGCCGAGTCTCCCAAATCCCACAAGCCCCAGCAGGCGAAAACGCAACAGGCCCCATTGGCCGTTTTGTGAACCCAGCACCTTTGCTCGCGGGTGGCGGGGAACACCTCCGCCAGGGCCCGCCACAGGCCCATGGCCCCGTCGCCCACGACGAGCTCCGGATCGCGCATGCCGCGCCGCCGGCAGTCCCGCGGCAGGTCCGCCCAGGACTCGGTCGACTCCCGCAGCCCCTCGGCCAGGGCGATCAGCTCCTTGCTGCCGTCCGGGCGCACGCCCATCAGGACCAGGACGCGGGAGTGGGCCTGCCCGAGCCGGACCCTGGGGTGGACGCCGTCGGCCCACACGTACACGTAGTCGACCTCGGCGAGGTCGCGATCCATGAACGCGGCGTGGTCGGCCTGCCACTGCGCCGTCAGCCGGATGACCGTCGCCGGAGAGAGCCCGGCGGAGGAGCCGAGGAACTGCTCCAGGGCGGGCACGAAGTCGCCGGACGACAGTCCGTGCAGGTAGAGCAGCGGCAGCACCTCGCTGATCTTCGGCGACTTGCGGCACCACGGCGGCAGAATCTTCGAGGAGAACCGCTTGCGCTCGCCGGACTGCTCGTCGACGCGCTTGTCGTTCACCCGCGGCGCCTTCACCTCGACCGCGCCGGCCGCGGTGGTGACCTGCCGGGGCTGGTGGTAGCCGTTGCGGACCACGAGCCGACGGCCGGTCTCGTCCCGCTGATCGGCCAACTCGGCGATATACGCGTTGACTTCGGCCTCCAGGGCGGCGGCGAGCATCCTCCTCGCTCCCTCGCGGACGATCTCGTCGATCAGGAAGCCGTTGCGTCGTCGTTGACTACGCTGAGCACGGGCGTGCCTTCCCGGCCGGTGCTGCGAACGCCGGCCTACTCGATGACCATCAGTCGATCACTCGGGAAGGTACGCCCTTCGCGTGCTTCCCGAGTTCGATCCACAGATCTTGAGCATGCCTCTTGCTGCACGGCTTCAATCTCTACGCGAGAATCCCGATCCGGGCCGTCAACGGAAAGGACGAGGCCGTGCAGCCCACCCTCAACCTCTGGCGCCGGCAGCTCGGGGAGGTGCCCGAGTCGGTCTGGCAGCGCACCGAGCTTCGCGTGCTGATCCTGGCAGACAACGGCCTCACGGCCCTCTCGTCGAAGATCGGACAACTGGTCCGTCTGACCACTTTGGACCTCGGCCACAACAAGCTCACGTCGCTTCCCGACGCTCTGGGCGACCTGGTCGAACTCAGCGACTGCCTCTACCTGCACGACAACAATTTGTCCCGACTGCCCGATGCATTGGGCAACTTGACGAAGCTGCGCTACCTCAACGTGGGCGAGAACCTTCTCACCGTCCTGCCCGAAACCGTCGGTCGGATGACGGGACTGATCGAGCTACGAGCCCAGTACAACCGGCTGACCGGATTGCCCGACAGCATCGGCCACCTCCACAAGTTGCGCGAGCTCTGGCTGCGGGGGAACGGACTCAGAACCCTGCCCTCCACGGTGACTGATCTGCATGAACTACGGCACCTGGACCTGCGGGAGAACGACCTCACCGAACTGCCCGAGTCCCTGGCCGGTCTTTCCCGGCTTCGGCAACTCGACCTCCGCAGCAACCACCTCGTCCAGATTCCGGACTGGGTGGTGCGGATGCCCGCCCTGGAGAAGCTGGATCTTCGGTGGAACACCTGCACGCTCCCCCGCCCCGTGCTGACGGGGCTGGAGGAACGCGGGTGCGTCGTCCTGCTGTGAATCGCCGGCAAAGCACTCCAACGCGAAGCTGCCGTCATTTCTCGGGTTCTGGCTCGACTTCTGCGCAGAGTGACGCTCCGTCATGGCTGGACATCGAAGAGAGCGAAAGGAGTTGGCGGCGGGGCGAGTACTGCGCGAAGGCGGGTGAGCATCGTCCGCCATTGCTTCCAGTCTTTCGGATCGACCCAGTTCGAGGCCGGCCCCGCCTCGTCGTCGGCGATGCGGGCGAGGGCTTCGTCAGCGAGCGTCCGAAGGTCGGTGGGAAGCGCGGGCATGGGTGTTTCCGGGCCGTAGGGCGTGTCGACGGGGTCGCCTCCGGGGCATTGCGCCGCGATCAGTGCGGCGGCGGCCACCGCTTCTTCCGCTTCCGCGAGGTGGCCTGTGGCGTCGATCGTCCGGATGAGGACGCCTCGGATCAGGGCTTCGCGTGCATCGGGTTCGGCGTCGTCGAGAGCGTTGGCGAAGTCCGCGGCTGTGTCGTTGTCGAAGGGGCCGGTGTCCCAGGTGCCCATGCTGATCTCCTTGCGTTGCTTCGGCGGGATCCTCGCATCAGGCACCGACAACACGACTATGGGGCGAGCAGGACTCGTTTGCGCAGGCTTCGCCCTTCTGCGAAAGCGAGTTCTGCCGGCGTGATGGCGGGCTCGGTGGGGTCCACTCAGAACTCCGGTCGTGAGTCACGCATGCGGTTGCCGTCTGCACCGCCTCTTACTTCCACTGGTTCGGCCAGTCGGCTTCGGGTGCCCCGGCGGCGCCTGTCGAAGCGACTGGACGAGCGGTTCACGTCCTGATCACCAGAACCAGAACGGCCGGTGGCCGTGACTGCCGGGGTGGGACGGGGCCGACCGGATTCGAACCGGCGTCCTCCCACATGCGGTGAAGGCGCGACGACCCCTGCGCTACGAGCCCCATCCCGCCAGGGATCGTACGAGCTCCCTGCACTCCGCCGCTCTTGAATCGTCGAGACGACGACGGATCACGATGGTGCCCCGCCAGGTGGCGCAGGGGGATCTCCGCGGTCCCTGCGCTGCGGGGCCGGAGACGGGTGCTGTGCCGAAAACCGTGAGCAGTCAGCGGGCATGTGTCACGTAAGCGCTCAAACGAGCGGCATCAGGACAGCAGTGGCCGAAGTGCTCACGACTTCGGGACGGTGGGTCCTCCCCGGGGCGCGGGCGCGCGTCCCGGCATCGCCCGCGTCGAGCCCGCCGGGCAGCACGACCGGTCCCGACCCGCGACGCCGCCTTCAGATCCCTTGCACCATCCGCAGGGACACCATCCGGCCCGGCCATGCGAACCGACAACCTCGCCGTCGCCTACCAGGCCGCACGCTACCTCGCCGCCACCCTCATCCGGGCCCGGCGACAGCCTGCTCAGCGATCGACCACCCAGCGTGCGTCCGCAGGCCAGGATCCCGTGCCGACGATGTGCTCCACAAGCCTGAACGCCTCACCGATGGGCACGGTGTCTTCGTCCGGGTACTCGTCGTGCTGCCCGTTTGAGAGGACGAACCCGTCGCTCGATCCCTCGGCTCCTGGATCCACGGCATGCTCGCCGGGATGGCCCTCTTCTTCGAGCAGCATCACCATCGCCCGCTCGGTGTTCGTCACGACGGCCGACGAGCGTCCTGACGAACTGGTCAGCCACGTCTCCGACTGCCCACTGCCGACCCTCGCCCGAAGCGTCTCCACCACCGCCTCGGACGACACAGCGACGGCGCTGCCGTCATGGATCCCCCAGGACTCGCGCATGAGCACGACGATCTCATGGACGGATCCAAGAGACGATGCCTAATCGTCGAAGCCGTCCCGGATGATCTTTCAGGCCACCGTGCTGCGTGCGTCGGCGAGTTCTGCGGCGATCCGGTGTTCCCGGTCGTCGTCCGCCACCACGGCCGCAGGCACGGGCACACCGGTGAGCAGGCACTCCCGGCGCAGATGGGTCGGCGGATGCGTCGAGTCGACGCTGTGCCCCCTCAGGACGCCGACACGCCGCTGACGCTCGTACTCGTACTCCGGAAGCGAATTGATGCGCGCGGCGAGGTGCTCCCACAGCTCGTCCCCGCGAGCCTCGGCCTGCCTGGTGCCGCGCCGCGAGGCCCGGGCCTTGTTGGTCTCGATCCGCAGGGTGTTGGCGGTCGACTCCGCGACCAGGAGCCGGTCCATGAGCCCCACGGCGGCCTCGGTGGAGCCGGCGCGGGCGGCCACGGAGTCGGCGAGGTACTCGGCACGCTGAGTGGCGCGCAGCGTCAGCTGGTCGAGCAGCATCAGCATGCCCTGGAGCAGTGAGTACGGCACGAGGTAGAGCAGGTTGACGAACATTTCGCCTGGAGACGGGTTCGCGATCGGGGTGAAGTAGTAGCGCCACGTGGTCAGCGAACGGTACGCGGTCGCGACGATCAGCCCGTGGCGAGTGTCCCCGTTGCTGTAGTGGCTCAGCTCATGGCCCAGCAGTGCGATCCGCTCCTGCGGGGTGAGGACCTCCCACAGGGGCAGGCCCAGCATCAGCAGGCGACGACCGCGCACGCCGTAGGTCGTCACGGCGGCATTGACCTCGGCGTCCACCGCGATCACGTCCACACCACGGGTGTCGGCCACGCGGGCGACCTCGTCGATCAGCGCGTACAGCTCGGGTGCCTCCGCACGGTGCAGCAGCGGCGCGTCGTCGGGCAGCCCGGGCAGCCGCGGCCGGAGCGACCACGCAAGCGCCAGGAGGAACAGGCCCAGCACCACCCCGGCACCGCCCCATCCGCTCACGACACACCAGATCCCGCCCGCCAGCAGGGCGAAGGTGATGCCGTGAACGCCGAGCGCGATCGCACAGGCGAAGAGCGCGGGGGCATCCCGCCTCGGACTCAGCGTCCTGCCGGCGGTCACCTCGGCGAGCAGCTTCTCGCCGTGCCGACGGGCCAGGGTGCGCCGTGCCCTCTCCAGCCGCCCCTGCTTCTCCTCGGGCTTTGCCGGATCCACGTTCCAGTCACATGCGGCGCACCAAGTGATGAACCGGCTGTCCCCACGGATCTCGGCCCCGCACTGAGGGCACGGCCGAGTCACTTCTTCTGTGGTGCTGCGCATGAGTGCGCTGTTCCTTCCCCCACAGCCTTCCAGCTTCCCAAGGCTGCCTGTTCATGACATGTCAAAGCTGATCACATGGGCGTGCCCGCGTAAAGCCTCGGGCCCCGGCCGACATTCGACGTCGCCGGGGCCCGCCACGAACTCAACGAGGCCGCTTACGGGCGCGGTCCAGCCGCGGTCAGCTCTCCCCCGGACAGGAACGCGGCCCAGGTCTTCGGGGTGACGGTGAGATGGGAGGCGTCGGGGGTCTTGGAGTCGCGGATGTGGATGGCGGTGGGGTGGGCGGCCACTTCAAGGCACTGCCCGCCTTCGCTGCCGCTGTGGCTCGACTTGCGCCAGGTGTAGGCGACTTCGATGCAGTTGCCGCCCTCGTCGCCGCTGTAGGTCGACTTGAACCACTGGAGTGCGGTGCTGCTCATTTCTCTCCCAGGAGACGGTCCAGCAGATCCCTTGTGTCCTCGGGCGTGAGGGCCTGTGACCGCAGCATCGCACATTTCTGCGTCAGGATCGCCACCTCGTCGGGGTCGGCGATCAGTTGGCTGCCGCGCTGGTTCTCCGTGTAGGCGAGCCGCTGGTGTTCGGGCGTCTCCAGAAGTACGAACGGGCCGTTGAGTCCTGCGTGGCTCGTTCGTTCCAGCGGCAAGACCTGGAGCATGAGGCCCGGTAGTTCGGAGCACTCCCGCAGATGGCAAAGCTGCTCGGTCCAGACTTCCCGACCGCCGATTGGCGCCAGAACTACCGGCTCCCATACTACGAAACAGGTGATGGGTGCGTCCTTGCCGTGCAAGATCCTGTGGCGCTCAAGGCGCGCTGCTACCAGCCGGGCGATCGTGTCTTCGCCGTGGAACGGCACGCGGCTGCGGAAGACCGCCCGTGCGTATGCCTCCGTCTGAAGCAGACCCGGCACCACCTGGTTCTCGTAGGAGGAGATGGCGATGGCCTCCCGCTCCCGGTCCAGGAACTCCTCCGCCCACAGCGGCACCAGATCCACCTCCGGCATATGGGCCAGCGCAGCCGTCAACGCGCCCTTGGTGTCCAGGAGGTCGTCCAGTTGGTCGGCGAGGTCCGGTTTCAGGGGGCGTCTGCCCTGTTCGATGGAGGCGATCTGCTGCTCGCTCACGACGAACTGTTCGCCCAGGGAGCGCTGTGTGTGGCCCGCCGCCTCCCGGAAGGTGGCGAGCAGGGCGCCCACCATCTTCATCGCGGACGCGTTCCTGCGTGACCGGGACCGTGGTCTTGCCGTGGTGCTCATAGGGTCGAACTCCCCACCCGCGCGTGTACGTTCACCGTCGCGCATGCGTACATACGGGACGTACGGGCGCGCGGACTGTTTCATGATGGGTACGGAGCGTGACTCTCGTCCTGTGAATCAGGAAACTTCACCCCTGTCCCAAGCCCAAGCTCCACGTGAGCGGTTCTTCCGGCGGGAGCGCCGGTCCGTGCCGGACGCGCGGACGTTCGCGCGGCGGGTGCTCGCAGAGTGGGGTGCGTGCGGGCGTGAGGACGATGTGCTGCTGTGCGTCAGCGAACTCGCCACCAACGCGCTGGTGCACGGTGTGCCGCCGGGCCGTGGGTTTCTGCTGCGGATGCTGCCGTACGGCGACGGTGGCGTACGGGTCGAGGTGCACGACAGCGGGGGCGGTGTGCCGGCCGTACCGGAGGAGGCGGATGCGCCGGAGCCCGGGGAGGGCGGCCGCGGGCTGCTGCTGGTGGGGGAGCTGGCGGACAAGTGGGGCGTGGGGGAGCGGGACCCGGGGAAGGTCGTGTGGTGCGAGTTCGCTACGGCTCCCGCACCGCACGGGCGATCGCCGCGATCGTCTCCGGCCCCACCCGGCAGCACCCGCCGATCAGCCGTGCCCCGGACTCCCGCCAGTCCGTGACCCGACCGGCCGTGAAGGTCGGCCGGCCGGTCCATGCCCGCGCCCCGGCGTCCCAGGTCTCGCCGCTGTTGGGGTAGACGACGACGGGTTTGCCGGTGACGCGGGCGGCGAGGGCGACGGCGTGGTCGGCGTCCTCGGGGGTGCAGCAGTTGACGCCGACGGCGATCACCTCGTCCGCCCGCGCGGCGAGCGCGAAGGCGTCCGACAGGGGCTGACCCGCGCGGGTGCGGTCACCGGACGCCGAGTACGACAGCCAGGCCGGGACGCCGAGCCCCCGCAGTGCCCGGAGCAGGGCCTTCGCCTCGTCGGTGTCGGGGATCGTCTCCAGGGCGAGCACGTCGGGGCCGGCGGCGGCCAGGGCCTCCATGCGGGGGCGGTGGAAGCGTTCCAGCTCGGACACGGTGAGCCCGTACCGGCCCCGGTACTCGGACCCGTCGGCGAGCATCGCGCCGTACGGGCCTACGGAGGCCGCCACCCGGAGGGTGCGGGGCGTCCGGGCCCGGCGGGCCGCCTCGCGGGCGCACCCGACGCTCAGAGCGAGCAGGCCGGCCGCCTCCTCCCGTCCGATCCCGCGCCGGGCGAAGCCCTCGAAGGTGGCCTGGTAGCTGGCGGTGATCGCCACGTCCGCGCCGGCCTCGAAGTAGGCGAGGTGCGCCTCGGTGACCGTCTCGGGGTCCTCGGCGAGCAGGCGCGCCGACCACAGTTCGTCGCTCAGGTCGTGCCCGGCCGCCGCGAGCTGGTTGGACATGCCGCCGTCGAGGACGACCGTGCCGCCCGCGAGGGCGTCGGTGAGGGCGGGGACGGGGGCGGTGCTCACTTCCCCGACGGTAGTCGAGGCGGCCCCCGGCCTGCCTCGCGGCCTCACAGCGCGCCCCTGCGGCAGGGCTGGGATCCTGAGGGGAGACGACCCCGCGGTCGGGAAGGCGGTGGACGATGTGCCGTTGGCTGGCTTACTCAGGTACCCCCATCCTGCTCGACAGCCTCCTTTACAAGCCGAAGCCCTCGCTGATCGATCAGAGCCTGCACGCCAAGCTGGGCGTCGAGACGACCAACGGTGACGGGTTCGGCGTCGGCTGGTACGGGCCCCGCACCGACACTCCGGCGGTCGTCCGGGAGATCGGCCCGGCCTGGAGCAACCGCAATCTGCGGGAGATCGCCCGCCACGTCCGCTCGCCCCTGTTCTTCGCCCACATCCGGGCCTCGACCGGATCAGCGGTGCAGGAGACCAACTGCCACCCGTTCCGTCACGGCCGCTGGATGTGGATGCACAACGGTGCGATCACGGGTTTCCACCGCATGCGGCGCGACCTCGCCCTGACCGTCGATCCGGAGCTCTTCCTCTCCGTCGAGGGGTCGACGGATTCCGAGTTGATGTTCTACCTGGCACTCACCTTCGGTCTGGAGCAGGATCCGCCCGGCGCGGTCGCGCGGATGGTGGGCCTGGTGGAGCGGGTCGGGCGCGAGCACGGGGTGGAGTACCCGCTGCAGATGACGGTGGCGGTGACCGACGGGCGACGGCTGTGGGCATTCCGCTACTCGACGCAGAGGGCGTCCCGTTCGCTCTTCTACAGCACGCGCGTGGAGACGCTGCGCTCTCTCCACCCGGACGTGGAGTTCCTGCGTGAGGCGTCCGACGAGACCCGCCTCATCGTGTCGGAGCCCCTGGGGGGCCTGCCCGGGATGTGGAACGAGGTCCCCGAGGGCAGGTACGGCGTCGTCCAGCCCGAGGGGGACGAGATGGCTCGCTTCATCCCTCAGCCGGTGTAGGAGCGAGTCCCCGGTGAGGGGGGCGGGTGGCTTCGTCCCGCCGGGCCTGGGCAGCGGGGGCGCGGACGCTTCGGCCGGCACCGAAGCGTCCCGCCCCTAGCGTTGCCCCATGGCCCAGCGGACCTTCGCCGATCTCCACCACGCCGACGAGCCCCTCCTGCTGCCCAACGCCTGGGACCACGCCTCCGCCACCGCTCTCGCCGCCCAGGGGTTCCGGGCGGTCGGCACCACCAGCCTGGCCGTCGCGGCGGCGGCCGGGCTGCCCGACGGTGCGGCGGCGACCCGGGAACAGACCCTGCGACTCGCCCTCACCCTCGGCTCCGAGCCGTTCCACCTGTCCGTGGACGCGGAGGGCGGATTCAGCGACGACCCGGACGAGGTGGCCGGGTTCGCCCGCGAACTGCACGCCGTGGGTGCCGTCGGCATCAACCTGGAGGACGGGCTCGGGCCCGTCGACCGGCACGCCGCGAAGATCGCCGCCGTCCGGGCCGCGGCCCCCGGCCTCTTCGTCAACGCCCGCACCGACACCCACTGGCTCGGCGACGGCGAGGGTGACGGCACGATCCGGCGCCTCGATGCCTACCGACAGGCCGGAGCGCACGGTGTGTTCGTCCCCGGACTCACCGACGCCCGGGAGATCGCCTCCCTGGTACGCCACTTGGGAGACGTTCCCCTCAACATCCTCTACTCGCCCACCGGTCCCTCCGTCCCCCACCTCGCCGACCTCGGCGTACGCCGGATCAGTCTCGGCTCGCTGCTGTACCGGAGGGCGCTGGGTGCGGCGGTGGAGGCGGCGACCGACATCCGGGCGGGCCGCGCACCCGGCGGCCCGACACCCACGTACGAGGAGATCCGGGCACCGAGCCGGGAGGCCGACGGTGCGGCCGACGCCACGGCTTCCTTCGGGTGACCCTGGTACGGTGTCGGCTTTCGCGGGTATCAGAACCCTTGGACTCATCTCCGGCGAAGGACCGAGGAACCATGGACATGGACATCCCCGGCGACAAACGGCTGGCGGCAGCGGTCGTGAGGGACGACGAGGGGCGTGTGCTCCTGGTGCGTCGCAGCGAGACCGAGAGATTCCTTCCCCGGGTGTGGGGCGTACCGTGCGGCAAGCTCGATCCCGGCGAGAGCGCCCGGGACGGCGCGCTGCGCGAGCTGAAGGAGGAGACCGGCCTGCTCGGTGAGATCGTGCGCAAGGTCGGCGAGTCGTCCTTCCTCAGCGAGTACGCGGGGCACGAGGTCAAGAATTGGCAGGAGAACTTCCTGGTCCGTCCGCTGTCCCGGGAGGTCACGCTGCCCAGTCCGGATCAGGACCACGCCTGGCTCCACCCGTCCGAGCTGACCGGTGTCGACATCGACGCCTACAACCTGGACGTCGTACGGCAGGCGCTCACGGACTCCTGAGCAGCTCCGCCAGCGCGCCCAGCGCGTCCAGGTAGGCCGGCACGTTCAGCGGCACCTTCGGCATCGCCGCCGGATGCGGGTCCGCCGCCGTGAACACGTCGGTGTGCCGCCGTCGTCGCCCGCCCGTCTCCAGGAACAGCGTCACCGTCGGCGCGTCCGTGTCGCACCAGGCGCGGTGCAGGGTGTGCGCCGGCAGGGCGTATGTGCTGCCCGCCGCGTACCGGCCCAGATGTGTCAGGCGCAGCCGCGCCGGACCCGCCGGTGCCAGCAGCCAGTCGGCCGACCCCTCGGCCAGCGACTCCTCGAACCGGGTCGTCCTGATCCCGGCGCCGTCCCGCGCCCCGGGCCCCGTCTCGGGCATCTCCTCGTACAGCTCCGTGCACAGGCGCCCTCGTACGACATGGGAGGCCAGCGCCGAGCGGTGGTTGTGGATGTCCTCCCGGCCGGTGCCGTCCGCGCCCGCGTGCCACACGTGTGCGCGCAGCATGTGCAGCGGGCCCGCGTCGACCAGCAGCAGTTTGTCGAAACCGAGGACGTGCCGGTACGACAGCCTGGCGCAGGCCTCCGGATCACCCGCTCCGGAGGCGAGTTCGGTGACCAGCTCCAACAGGACTTCCGGAGCCCCGAGTTCGGCGACGACCGCATGAGCCGCGGCCACCTGGTCCTGTTCGGGCAACGTGCCGTCCAGGGGCCTCGCCAGCAGTCGCCGTGCCGCCGGAACCCGCTGACCGCCCATGCGCTCCGTCCTCCGTCCTCCGGCTCCCGCTCACCGCGCGGGCGCCGTCTCGTCGGGCCGATAGGTCCACACCGCGTGGGCGCGCAGCGCCGTCACACCCTGGTACGTCATCCACATCGGGCGCCGCAGTTCCGTGCTGTCGCCCCGTTCCCAGGACCAGATGCCGTCCTGCTGCCCTGCCCGCACCGACGCCGCCGCGCCGTCCAGCAGCTCCCGCCAGGTGTCCTCCAGGCCGTCCTGCCGGGCCACCTCCAGCGCGCCCGGGGACAGCAGGGCGCGCACGATCCAGGACGCGGTGAAGTGCCGTACGTTCAGCACCTCGTGGTGTGCGGGGTCGTCGGGGCGCGGGCGCCGTACCTCCTCGCGCCGGTACTCCAGGTCCAGGCAGGCGTGGTGCGGCGCGTCGGGGCAGGACAGCAGCCAGCGCACCCCGTCCTCACGGGCGGCCCGCACCGCCGCGCTCTCGCCCAGGACACGGGCCGCGCGGTCGAGGGCGAGCACCGCCTGCGCGGTGTGCACCGGGGACGGCGGCCCGTACGGAGGGTCGATCCGGTAGCCCCAGCAGCGCAGATGGTCCCGGCCCGGATCGCTGATCGACCCGTCGACGAGTGCCTCCCGCAGCACCGGCAGGGCGTCGCAGTCGGGCGCGGCGCGCAGCAGCCCGCGCAGCACCGTCGTCATCACGTGCGTCGACTCGCGGCCGGCCCGGTCGGCCTCACGGGTGAAGGCCGCCGTGCAGAGGTCCACCTCCCGCGCGAGCTGCCCGCCCCGGGTCGAGCCCGCGCGGGCCAGGGCGCCCAGCACCAGCGCGGTGACTTCGGGACGGGCCCGCGCGCCCTGCGACCGGGCCGACCAGCCGCCGTCGGGCAGCCGCAGCCGCCACAGCGTGTCGGCCAGTTCGCCCGGCGTGAGGCGCCCGTCGGGCATGCCCAGGTCGAGCATGATCTGCAGCCCGTACGCCGTACCGACCGAGGTGGGGCGGGACGGGGTGCTCTCGCCCAGGGAGTGCGACCAGCCGACGAGCCGCCCGCGCTCCGGATCGTCGACGGCGGACACCTCGTCGACGAGGGTGTCGTGGGTGGCCGCGAACAGGCGCGGGAGCGGGCCGGGCACCGGGCCGGCGGTGGGCGCGGGAGGCGGCGGGGGCCGCTGGTCCGGAGCCGTGGCGCGGGCCCGTACCAGGGCCGCGGCGAGCCAGGCGGCGAGCGCGGTGCCGAGTCCGCTCACCGACGCGACCAGGTACTTCGCGGCCTCCCCGGCGACGGAGTCGGGCAGCACCTCGAAGAGGAACTGGAACACGGCGTATCCGGCGGCCGCGCAGCCGAACCCGCCCAGCCAGCCCACGAAACGGGTCGGCCGGGAGGCCGCGTCGTCCCCTCCGGCGGGGGCGCGGTCGTCCGGACGGGTGGGGGGCAAGGGGCCGCGGCCGAGCTGCTGTGGGGACAAGGCGCGCTTCATCCCCTCCCGTTGGGCGGCACATGACGTCCGCGATCACGCCATCTTAGAAAAAAGGCTCCGACTCAACGTCCGTACCGCTGTTTTCGCCGTCTCACACCCGGCACCGCCGTCCGATGCGTGACCGTGGCACATACGACCCCATTCCGGCCTCATCTCCGCTTCTCCCGGGGCCAGTTCGCCAGGAAGGGGAGCAGTCAACCGCCCAGGACGCTCCGGACGAACGTGTTGGTGAACTTCCCCGCGGGATCCAGGGACCGGGCCAGGGTCCGGAAGTCGTCCAGGCGCGGGTAGCGGGCGCGCAGGTCGGCCGCCGACGTGGTGAACACCTTCCCCCAGTGCGGTCGCGCCTCGAAGGGAGCCAACGCCTCCTCCAGCCGCCGCACCACGGGCAGCACGGCCGAGGTGTCCTCCACCCAGGTGAAGTGGGCGGCCACGGTGTCCCGGTCGTAGCAGGGGCTGAGCCACTGGTTGTCGGCGGCCACCGTCCGCACCTCGCAGGTCTGCAGCACGGGGTGGACGGCCTTCCGGATCCCGTCGATCGCGTGCAGCATGTCGAGGGCGAACCGGCGCGGCAGCAGATACTCCGACTGCAGCTCCGCCCCGCTGCTCGGGGTGAACTCCGCGCGGAAGTGCGGCAGCCGCTCGTGCCAGGGCCCCGGCACCCCGAACTGTTCCGTGCAGTTCACCGCCGGCATGCCGGGCACGGGGTGCAGTTTCTCGGTCGCGGGCGCGGCCCAGGGGAAGTCCGGCAGCGGCTGGTCCGTACGCCGCTTCACCCACACCTGCCGGAAGCCCGGCGCGCCCCAGTCGGTGAACAGGCTCACGCTGTACGCGGCCGACATCACCTTCTCGAAGGTGGCGGCATCCAGCCCGGTCTGCGGGAGCTCGGTGAACAGATGCTGTTCGACGTCGTAGGAGGGCGTCAGGTCCAGGGTGAGTGCGGTGACCACACCGAGCGCGCCGAGCGAGGTGACCGCCCCGCCGAACCGCGCTTCGTCCCCGCGGTCGATCCGTACCGTCGAGCCGTCCGCCGTGACCAGTTCCACCGTGCGCACGGACGAGGCGAGCGGGCCGTTGCCGACACCGGAGCCGTGCGTGCCGGTGGCGACCGAGCCGGCCACCGAGATGTGCGGGAGCGACGCCATGTTCGCCAGCGCCAGCCCGTGCCGGTGCACCTGCCGGGCCAGCTCGGCGTACCGCACGCCGCCGCCGACCCGGACCGCCTTGGCCGCCGTGTCCACGTCGATCTGCGGGGGCAGCGCGTCGAGGGAGAGCAGGACGCCGTCCGCACCGGCCTCGGCGATCTCGTTGAAGGAGTGCCCGCTGCCCAGGACCCGCACCCGGGAACTCCCGGCGACCAGCGTGCGCAGCGCGTCCAGGGTGTGCGGGCGGTGCAGCTCCTCGGCGGCGTACGTGATGTTGCCGGCCCAGTTGGTCACGGTCCCGGTCATGCGGCCCCTCCCCGAGTCGTCGAGCGTGTCGGGGACATCACATCACCGCGCCGACCGGCCCCGATGCCGGGGGCCGCCGGTCCGTTCGCCGGACCCGGTTGCACACCCGAGGGGGCCGGGGGCATACCGTGAGGAGTCGTACGTCCGAGCCGGGAGTCGTACGTCCGAGCCGGAAGGAGACACGGGATGGGCAGCGGCAGCCGTACCGCGCTGGTCGAGGATCTTATGGAGCGGTTCCCGCATGTGCCGCGCGAGGCCGTCTTCAAGGAGGACCTGCTCCGGGGCGGTGTCGCCTTCGACTCGTCCGCGCTGAGCGACAACGAGAACGGCGAGGTCAAACCGAAGTCGTACTTCATCTTCTCCTTCGACCACGGCACGCTGCCCGAGCTGGGCGAGGCCGCGCTGCGGCGCCCGCCCGAGGAGATCATCCTCACCGGCGGCCCCTACGACCTGCGCCGGACGGTCGTCTCCGTCCGGGTGAACCCGGCCTCCCCGTACCGGGTAGCCGCGAACGAGGACGGCGTGCTCGGCCTCTACCTCGACGGGAAGCGCATCGCCGACGTCGGCGTGCCGCCGATGCCCGAGTACTACCGGCACACCCTCGCCAACGGGAAGTCCGTCATGGAGGTGGCCCCGACCATCCAGTGGGGCTACCTGATCTACCTGACCGTCTTCCGGGTCTGCCAGTACTTCGGTGCCAAGGAGGAGTGCCAGTACTGCGACATCAACCACAACTGGCGCCAGCACAAGGCGGCCGGCCGTCCCTACACCGGGGTCAAGGACGTCGAGGAGGTCCTCGAGGCCCTGGAGATCATCGACCGGTACGACACGGCGAAGGCGTCCACCGCCTACACCCTCACCGGCGGCGCGATCACCAAGACGGTCGCCGGCCGTGACGAGGCCGACTTCTACGGGCACTACGCCAAGGCCATCGAGGAGCGCTTCCCCGGCCGCTGGATCGGCAAGGTCGTCGCCCAGGCGCTGCCCAAGGACGACGTGCAGCGCTTCAAGGACTACGGCGTGCAGATCTACCACCCCAACTACGAGGTGTGGGACCGCCGTCTGTTCGAGCTGTACTGCCCGGGCAAGGAGCGCTACGTCGGCCGCGACGAGTGGCACAGGCGCATCCTGGACTCCGCGGACGTCTTCGGCGCGCGCAACGTCATTCCCAACTTCGTGGCGGGCGTGGAGATGTCCGAGCCGTTCGGCTTCACCACCGTCGACGAGGCCATCGCCTCGACCACCGAGGGCCTGCGCTTCTTCATGTCGCACGGCATCACGCCCCGCTTCACCACCTGGTGCCCCGAGCCGACGACCCCGCTCGGCAAGGCCAACCCGCAGGGGGCGCCGCTGGAGTACCACATCCGGCTGCTCGAGGCGTACCGCGCCACGATGGACGAGTTCGGTCTGGCCTCGCCCCCCGGCTACGGCCCGCCCGGACCCGGCCGTGCGGTGTTCTCCGTGAGCTCCTTCATGGACAGCCTCCCGGAGCAGAAGACCGTCGGGGCGTAAGAACTCCCTGGCCCCTCGAGGGCCCTTGAGCAAGGCCGAGAGGGCCGGAACCGGGACGGTTCCGGCCCTTCTTGCGTATGGTGCCCGGGGGGCGTGCGCGGGCGCGCGTGGGCGCCGTGGCGTGCGAAGTGGAGACAGCGCTTGTCAGTTGTGTCGACAGCGTGAAAAGCTCGTCCATCGCCCCCGCGGTTTTCCCCAACTGCTTTGTCGACGTCACGAGTTGACCTCTTTCGTGGATGCAGGAGACTTATGCCCGACCTGCCGGCCCCCCAGGACGCCACCGAGGCGGCACTGTTCTCCGAGTGCTGGGACGCGGTGCTCTCCTACGCCGACCTGTGCACGGCCGGCTCCACCGCCGCCGCGCAACTGGCGCGCGAGGCGTTCGCCCAGGGCATACGCGAGGTGCGCGAAGCGGAGGCGACCACCGTACGCGCGGCCGGCCGCCGCTCGTCCAGGCTGCCCCGAATACCCCTGCTGCTGACCGCCGTTCGCACCACCGCGGCGGCCTGGGAGGAGAGCGGACAGGGACACCGGCTCGATCCCGACCTGCGGCTGTGGCTCCACTCCGAGAACGCCGCCCGCTTCACCGGCCCGCCGCTGTCGCGCCCGGTCGCCCTGCGCGGGCTGCGCGATCTGCAACAGGCCGACGCCGAACTGCTGTGGCTGGCCGAGGCGGAGTCCCTCCCGCTGCCCCTGGTGGCCCGTCGGCTGGGCCTCGACCCTGACACCGCCGCCGACGAACTCGCCCAGGTCCGCGGCTTCTTCCGGGACCGGTGCCACCGCAACCACCTCGACTCCCCGATGGACGCGGAGTGCCGCAGCTACGCCCGGCTGCTGGACGCCGTCACCCGTTCGCCCGCCGCCGACACCCCCGAAGACCTCTCCAAACACCTCGCCACCTGCGTGCGGTGTGCCGAGGCCGCGGCCTGTCTTCGGCTGCACGACGGCGGGCTGCCCGCCGCCCTCGCCGGCGGGGTCGTCGGCTGGGGCGGCCTGGCCTATCTGGAGCGCCGCCGCCGCGCGGCCGAGGCGCGGCTCGGCCCCGGCCGCCCCGACGGCCCCGGAGCGGGCGGCGACCCGGCCGACGGAACCGGCCGGGCACGCGCCACCCGCAACGGGCTGCTGGCCGCCGCCGTCCTGGTGTCCGCCCTCGCCCTCGCCGTCTCCCTGATGCCGTTCGGCGGCACGGAGGCCGACAGCGCGATCCGTACCGGCGCCGACCCCGGACCGGTGGCCGACCCGGGCCCGTACCCGCCCGCGGCGCCGGCTCCCTCCGCCTCCGTCACCGCCTCCGGCCCTGCCCCCTCCGGCACTTCCCAGCCGCCCTCCGAAGGCGCCCCGGACCCGGCGAAACCCGACCCCGACCCCGAGCCCCAGGGCAGCACCACCGCCACCGCCGAACCCCGAACCGCCGAACCCCGAACCACCGCGCCCCGGACCACCGCGCCCAGTAGGTCGGCCGTCTGCCACGCCGCGTACGACCTGGTCAACCAGTGGCCTGCCGGCTTCCAGGCCACCGTCACCGTCACCACGACGGAGCCTCTCGGCTCCTGGCGCGTGGCCTTCACCTTCGAGGACGGCCAGCGCGTCACCCAGATGTGGGACGCCGACGTCAGCCAGAACGGGTCCCGCGTCACCGCCACCGCCACCGACTACAACAAGACCGTCCCCGCCGGCGGGAGGCTCGCCTTCGGCTTCATCGCCTCCTGGAACGGCACGAACTCCCCGCCCTCCGACGTCACCCTCAACGGCCACTCCTGCACGACCGTGTGACGCGCCCCGGCCCGAAGCCCTGGGCATCCGGGGCGCCCGTCAAATCGGTGGCGCCCGGGTCGGCGGTCTCCTACAGTGAGGGCCGCAGCACACGAGCGGCGCGCGCATGCGCCGTGGTCCGCTGCCGCCGGATCGAGCGAGGGATGGGAGGTGTGACCGATGGCTGTCTTCGTGACGGGCGCTGCCCGCATCCAGGAATCCATCCGTTTCATCTCCGTGGCCACCGGCTGACCTCACCTTTCCGTTCCGCGCGTCTTCGCGCGGCCGCCGGGGCCACCCTCGCGAAGGGTCACCCCTTGAGTTCCACCTCTTCCTTCACCTCCTCCACTTCCTCCAGCTCTTCCGTCTCCCTCTCCGCGTCGAAGTCCTCCGTGCTGGCCGCCTACGGCTGGGACGGGACGTGGGCCGACGCGTTCGCCCCGTACGAGGCCGAAGGGCTGCTGGCCGGACGCGTGGTGCGGGTCGACCGCGGGCAGTGCGACGTGGCCACCGCAGACGGGACCGTACGGGCCGACACCGCGTTCGTCACCCCGCGCGACCCCCTGCGGGTCGTGTGCACCGGGGACTGGGTCGCCGTCGAACCGGAGGGCGGCATCCCGCGCTACGTACGGGCGTACCTGCCGCGGCGCACCGCCTTCGTGCGCTCCAGCTCCTCCGAGCGGTCCGAGGGACAGATCCTCGCCGCCAACGTCGACCACGCCGTCATCGCCGTCTCGCTCGCCGGCGAGCTGGACCTGGCGCGGATCGAACGGTTCCTCGCCCTCGCCTGGGAGTCCGGGGCGCAGCCGGTGGTCGTGCTCACCAAGGCCGACCTGGTGCCGGACGCGGTGACCCGGGCCCATCTGGTCCAGGACGTGGAGACCGCCGCGCCCGGCGTCCCGGTGCTCGCCGTCAGCGCGCAGGACGGTGAAGGGCTGGACGTCCTGGCCGCGGTCGTCTCCGGCGGTACGTCGGTACTGATCGGCGTGTCGGGCGCGGGCAAGTCCACCCTCGCCAACGTGCTCCTCGGCGAGGACGTGATGGACGTCCAGGCGGCCCGGGAGGTCGACGGCAAGGGCCGCCACACCACCACCACCCGCAACCTGCTCGCCCTGCCCGGCGGAGGAGTCCTCATCGACACCCCGGGCCTGCGGGGCGTCGGGCTCTGGGACGCCGGCAGCGGCGTCGGCCAGGTGTTCTCCGAGATCGAGGAACTCGCCGGGGGCTGCCGTTTCCACGACTGCGCGCACGAGAGCGAACCGGAGTGCGCGGTCCTCGAGGCCATCGAGACGGGCGCCCTCCCGGAACGCCGCCTCGAGAGCTACCGCAAGCTGCTGCGGGAGAACCAGCGCATCGTGGCCAAGACCGACGCGCGGCTGCGCGCGGAGATCCGCAAGGAGTGGAAGCGGAGGGGGGCGGTGGGCAAGGCGGCGATGGAGGCGAAGCGGGGCCGCCTGCGCTGACCCGTCGGCGTGCTCCTCGCCGCACCCCGTCTCCCTGTCCGATTTCCGCCAGCCGGACTCCCCCGGCCGGCGGAGACTGGACGGTGTGATGGACGAGGACAGCAGGTACGAGGCGGTGCGCAGCCGGGACGGACGGTTCGACGGGGCGTTCTTCTTCGCCGTCGGGACGACCGGGATCTACTGCCGTCCCAGCTGCCCCGCGGTCACACCGAAACGACGCAACGTGCGGTTCTTCGCGACCGCCGCCGCCGCGCAGGGCGCCGGATTCCGGGCCTGCCGGCGGTGCCGTCCGGACGCCGTCCCCGGCTCCGCCGAGTGGAACGTGCGCGCCGACGTGGTGGGCCGGGCCATGCGGCTGATCGCCGACGGCGTGGTCGACCGCGAGGGCGTCGCCGGACTGGCCGCCCGGCTCGGCTACAGCGCCCGCCAGGTGCAGCGCCAGCTCACCGGCGAACTGGGCGCCGGGCCCGTCGCCCTCGCCCGCGCGCAGCGCGCGCACACCGCGCGCGTGCTGCTGCAGACCACCGGGCTCCCGATCACCGAGATCGTCTTCGCCGCCGGGTTCGCCAGCGTGCGGCAGTTCAACGACACCGTCCGGGCCGTGTACGCCGCGACCCCCACCGCACTGCGCGCCGCCGCACCCGGCCGCGGCCGGGCCGCCCGCCGTACGGCCACCCCCACGGCGGGCATCCCCGTGCGGCTCGCCCACCGCGGCCCGTACCAGCCCCGTCCCGTCTTCGACCTGCTGGAACGCGAGGCGGTCCCGGGCGTCGAGGAGGTCACTGGGATCCCGGGTGCCCGCACCTACCGGCGCACCCTGCGGCTCCCGTACGGCATCGGCGTCACCGCCGTCGACGAACGTCCCGGGACCACGCGCACCGGCTCCGCCGCCCGCCCCGGCGGCTGGCTCGACGCCCGTGTCCACCTGACTGACCTCCGGGACCTGACCACCGCCGTCCAGCGGCTGCGGCGCCTCTTCGACCTGGACGCGGACCCGTACGCCGTGGACGAACGGCTCGGCGCCGACGAGCGGCTCGCCCCGCTGGTCGCCGCCCGGCCCGGACTGCGCTCGCCGGGCACCGCCGACCCGGAGGAACCCGCGGTACGGGCCCTGGTGGGCCGCGAGGAGGCCGCGCGGCTGGTCCAACGGTACGGCAAGAGGCTCGACGCCCCCTACGGGAGCCTCACCCACCTCTTCCCCGAACCGGCCGTCCTCGCCGAGGCCGAACCCGGTGGCACCCTGGGCGCGCTCACCGCCGCCCTCGCGGACGGCACCGTACGCCTCGACCCCGGCGCCGACCGGGACGACGCAGCGGACGCCCTGCGCGCCGTTCCCGGCCTGGACGCCCGTACCATCGCCGAGATCCGCACCCGTGCCCTCGGCGACCCGGACGTGGCCCCGCCCGGTCCGGATCTGCCCGACAGCTGGCGCCCCTGGCGCTCATACGCACTGAACCACCTGCGCGCGGCAGGGGAGTTGGAGTACCGATGACCACGACGAACACGACGAACACGACGAACGCGACGAACACGACGAAGGTGACGACCACGACGTCGAGCACCCCGCACCCGTACTGGACGAGCGTGCCGAGCCCGCTCGGGCCATTGCTCCTCACCGCCGGGCCGGACGGGGAGCTGACCTCGCTCTCGGTGCCCGGTCAGAAGGGCGGTCGCGGTGTGCCGGCGGGCGGGCGGCAGGACCCGGGACCGTTCCGCGCGGCGGAGGAACAACTCGCCGCTTACTTCGCCGGTGAGCTGAGGGATTTCCGGCTGCCCCTGCACACCGCCGGCACCCCCTTCCGGGAGAAGGTCTGGGCCGCACTCGACGACGTCCCCTACGGGGCGACCGTGTCGTACGGCGAGATCGCCGCCCGGATCGGTGCCTCCCGGGCCGCCGTACGGGCCGTCGGCGGCGCGATCGGCGCCAACCCGTTGCTGATCGTGCGCCCCTGCCACCGGGTGATCGGCGCCGACGGGTCGCTGACCGGATACGCGGGCGGCCTGGACCGCAAGGTGCGGCTGCTCACCCACGAAGGGGTGCTTCGCCCGTAGCCGGGCGCCCGTTTCGCCCGGGGTTCTCAGCCCCAGACCACCGCGCCGAGCCACGCCGCCGTGATCAGCTGGCAGGTGAACAGTTCGGTCAGCAGGCTCCAGCCGCCCGCGCGCATCGCCGTACGCGTCGCCGCGACCGCTTCGCCGTGGCGGCCCAGGCGGATCCGCTCGCCGGCGTAGATCCCGGTTACGAAGCCCGGGACGGCGCCCAGCACGGGCACCAGGACGAAGCCGAGGAACGACCCCGCGCCGGCGTACGCCAGAACCCGCCCTTCGATCCCGTCGGCCCGTAGTCGGCGGGGCGACAGCGTCCAGTGGACCACCTGGGAGAGGAGCAGGGCGACGGTCGCCCCGACGAGCACCCACCACGCCACGGGCCGCGGGTCCTTCAGGGCCCACCAGAGGGTCCCGGCCCACACCAGCCACGACCCCGGCACCCCGGGCAGCAGTACTCCGCACAGGCCGAACAGGATCACCAGTCCGGTCAGCAGGAGGTCCCACGCTCCCATCCGTCCAGGGTGCCGGAGGGCGACGAAAGGCGCAGACCAGGTGCGCCGGACCCGCACCGGCCACTCCTGTCGAACGGACGTTCCGGGTGGCGGGTGGCGCACCGTCGCCGCCCGCCACCGGGGACGGATTTCCTGATGCCCCGTTTCCATCGGACCCTCGCGGTGGAGAATTGAGGGTATGAGCGAGCAGGGGGGCGGGTCCGCCGGTCACGAGGACGACTGGTGGGGGCAGTTGTACGACGACGCCGGTGATGACACGGGCTCCGCGGCCGCGGCCGACTCCCTCGACGACCGCTTCGACTCCGCGGCCGGCACGGTGAACGAGCGGCCGACCGCGCCCGCCGCCGAGGCCACGCCCACCCTCGCCGATGTCCCCGCCGACCCCCGTGCACAGCGCCCCGTCCGCCCCGCCGGAGCGCCGCCGGTGCCGCGCGGTCATGTGGGCTCCCGGCTGCCCACCTACGACGCCGAACCCACCGCGCTGCCCGCCGCCGACCCCCACGAACTGGACGACCTGGTCCCGGACACCGTGCTGGACGGCGCCCGGTACGGGGCCTGCACCCTGCGGGCCGCGTCCGTACGGGGCGATTCCGCGCGCCACCGGGGCGAACCGCGGCGGGACGCCCTGCTGACCGCCCGGTTCGGCAGCGGGGACCGGGCGCTGGTGCTGGTGGCGGTCGCGACCGGCGTACGGGCCGCCCCCGGCGCACACCGCGCGGCCGCCGAGGCCTGCCGGTGGATGGGCAAGGCGGTGGGCCTCAGCCATTCCCGTCTCGCCGAGGACATCAGGGCCGCCCGGCGCGGTGAACTCAAGTCCGGACTGCACCGCCTCACCGACCGCACCCTCGGCAGGCTCCGCGCGGGCGCCGCCGAGCAGGGCCTCGCACCCGAGGCGTACGGGGCCACCCTGCGCTGCCTCCTGCTGCCCGCCGACCCCGAATGCCGTACCCGGGTGTTCTTCGGCGTCGGCGCCGGCGGCCTGTTCCGGCTGCGGGACGGCGCGTGGCAGGACATCGAACCGGAGGCCGCCGAGGCCAGGGGAGGGGCCGTGATGGGCTTCGGCTCACCGCCCTCCGAGACCCCCGAGGGCGACCGGCTCACCATGGACCTCGGCATCCCGACGCCCCCGAGCCCGTACGAGCCCGCCCCCGGCCCTCCGCGCGAACCCTTCCGCTTCCGTACCTCCGTAGCCCGTGAGGGTGACACCCTCCTGCTGTGCAGTGCGGGCCTCGCCGATCCGCTGCGCGGCGAGCGAGAACTCCGGTCCCACCTGGCCGAGCGGTGGTCCCGACCCGAACCGCCGGGCCTCGCCGCGTTCCTCGCCGACACCCAGGTACGGGTCAAGGGGTACGCGGACGACCGTACGGCCGTCGCCGTCTGGGAGGCGTGAGCGCGACGGGTGTGAATTCATGGAACCCGGAGGGAGACCCGGAAGCCCACAAGCCCGAGGGATTCACGGACACCGAAGGGGCACCCGAGAGCCATGGCCAAACAGAACGTCGCGGAACAGTTCGTCGACATCCTGACCCGCGCGGGAGTCAAGCGCCTCTACGGCGTCGTCGGCGACAGCCTCAACCCGGTGGTCGACGCCGTGCGCCGCAACTCCGCCATCGACTGGGTCCACGTCCGGCACGAGGAGACCGCGGCCTTCGCCGCCGGTGCCGAGGCCCAGATCACCGGCCGGCTCACCGCCTGCGCCGGCTCCTGCGGGCCCGGCAACCTCCACCTCATCAACGGGCTGTACGACGCCCACCGGTCCATGGCCCCGGTCCTCGCCCTCGCCTCGCACATCCCGTCCAGCGAGATCGGCCTCGGCTACTTCCAGGAGACCCATCCCGACCAGTTGTTCCGCGAGTGCAGCCACTACAGCGAGATGATCTCCAGCCCCCAGCAGATGCCCCGGCTGCTGCACACCGCCATCCAGAACGCGGTGGGCCGCTCCGGAGTCAGCGTCGTCACCCTGCCCGGTGACATCGCCGACCACGCCGCCCCGGAGAAGGCCGCCGAGACCGCCCTGGTCACCTCCCGGCCCACGGTCCGGCCCGGCGACGCCGAGATCGACCGGCTCGTCGACATGATCGACGCGGCCGGGAAGGTCACCCTCTTCTGCGGCGCCGGCACACAGGGCGCGCACGCCGAGGTCATGGAGTTCGCCCAGAAGATCAAGTCCCCGGTCGGGCACGCCCTGCGCGGCAAGGAGTGGATCCAGTACGACAATCCGTACGACGTCGGCATGAGCGGGCTGCTCGGATACGGCGCCGCCTACGAGGCCACCCACGAGTGCGACCTGCTGATCCTGCTCGGCACCGACTTCCCGTACAACGCCTTCCTCCCCGACGACGTGAAGATCGTCCAGGTCGATGTGCGGCCCGAGAACCTCGGCCGCCGCTCGAAACTTGACCTCGCGGTGTGGGGCGACGTGCGGGAGACGCTGCGCTGCCTGACCCCGAGGGTCAAGGCCAAGGACGACCGCAGGTTCCTCGACCGGATGCTGAAGAAGCACGCGGACGCGCTGGAGGGGGTGGTGAAGGCGTACACGCAGAATGTCGAGAAGCACGTGCCGATCCACCCCGAGTACGTGGCCTCCGTGCTGGACGAACTCGCCGAAGACGACGCGGTGTTCACCGTGGACACCGGGATGTGCAACGTCTGGGCGGCCCGCTACGTCTCGCCCAACGGCCGCCGCCGGGTCATCGGTTCCTTCTCCCACGGCTCGATGGCGAACGCGCTGCCGATGGCGATCGGGGCGCAGTTCGTCGACCGGGGCCGACAGGTCGTGTCGATGTCCGGGGACGGCGGATTCACCATGCTCATGGGTGACTTCCTCACCCTCGTCCAGTACGACCTGCCGGTGAAGGTCGTCCTCTTCAACAACTCCTCGCTCAGCATGGTCGAGTTGGAGATGCTGGTCGCCGGGCTGCCCTCGCACGGAACCGCCATGAAGAATCCCGACTTCGCCGCCGTCGCCCGTGCCTGCGGCGCGCACGGGGTGCGGGTGGAGAAGCCGAAGGACCTCGCCGGAGCCCTCAAGTCGGCGTTCAAGCACAAGGGTCCGGCCCTCGTCGACGTCGTCACCGATCCCAACGCGCTGTCCATCCCACCGAAGATCAGCGCCGAGATGGTGACCGGCTTCGCGCTGTCCGCGTCGAAGATGGTGCTGGACGGAGGGGTCGGCCGGATGCTCCAGATGGCGCGCTCCAACCTGCGCAACGTGCCCCGGCCGTGACGGGAGGTCAGCCCATCCGGGGCGCCCAGCGGCGGGCGCCGGTGTCGTACTCGTAGCGGGGCAGACCCTCGATGCCGCTGGTGCGGAACGGACGGCCCCGGTCGTCGATCCGCACGGTGCCGGAGCGGCCGGTGAAGGACCAGTCCAGTTCCAGGTACCAGCTGCAGTCGCAGGTCACGGTCCGGGCGGTGACCTGCAGCACCTCCGGGTCCGTCGCGGAGACCCGGTAGGGCATCCGGACCGCCGGGATCGGCGTACCGGCGTCGTTCCCGGCGACCGCGCGGGCGACGGGCCGGTCCTTGTCCAGGTCCACGTCGAAGTACCGCGGGGTGAGGGCACCGCCGCAGCCCTGGTCCATGGCGTACGCGTTCCCCGGGGCGGGGTCGGTGCGGCCGGTCACCCGGACCCGCAGCGCCGTGAGGACGACGGCCGTGTCGGACGTCCCCTGCACGGACAGCTCCACGATCGTCTCGCCCCCGTGCACCGCCGTCTGCGTCGCCGCCCAGGTACCGGCGTCCTGCGGGGCCGGGGGCGGCGGCACCTCGGCGGGCGGCTTGGCGATGACGTAGTCGTGGCCGCAGCCGAACGCCCAGGCATGCGAGTCGACGGTCCAGGCGAGGGGCGCCCCGGCGGGGGCGGCGGACTTCTCGGGGGTGCGCCCGGCGCCCCCGGGAGCGGCCGGGCCGGACGGCTCGCCCCGCGCTCCGGGGGCGCCGGGGGTGCGCCCCGAGACGGAGGAACCAGAGGAACCAGGAGAACCTGACGCGGGTGGCGACGGGGCGGGGCGGTCCGCTGCCGTGGGTTCCGCGGAGGCGGTCGGTGCCGGGTTCGCGGTGGCGGCCCGGGTGCCGTCGTCGGGGGAGGAGCGGTGGCCGTCCGGCAGCGCGGCCAGTGTTCCCACCGTGGCGAGTGACGCACAGGCGACGGCAAGTGTGCCCGCGACGCGCTTGCGCCGGTACCAGGGCCGGGGGCGGGCGGGCGCGGGCCGAGGGCCGCTCACGGTGCCGGCGTCCGGGGCGGGACGCTCGGTGCCGGTGTCGGTGCCAGTACCGGCGACGGCAGCGTCACCGTCACCGCCGGGCGCCTCCGCCTCCGCCGCCCGAGGCCGTTGTCGTGCCGCGACCGCCAGGAGCCAGCGGCGGTGGAGTTCCAGGCGTTCCCCGCCCGACGCCCCGCACAGGGCGGCGAAACGCTCCACGGGCGCGAAGTCGAGGGGCACCGCCTCTCCGGCGCAGTAGCGGTGCAGAGTCGAGGTGTTCATGCCGAGGCGGCGGGCCAGCGAGCCGTAGCTGCGGTCCGTACGCTCCTTCAGTTCCCGCAGCAGCGCCGCGAACCGCGCCACATCGTCCTGTGCCGACACCGTCACCTCGTACTCGTTGGGCCGAACCGGGCACGGAACGGCATCCCAGGCACCCCATGTACCTGCACGTCAGACGGGCTGGGATGGTTCCATCCCCAGGGACCGGGCGCCGACGCTTGCGCCGGCCTCCCGGGACGGCCGATGCTCTGGGTGTCGTCCCGACGACCACCGGACGGACCACCGCGCCCATGACGGTGGCCGCGGTGCACGACGGCCGGACCAACGGCCGGCCGACACGGCCGCAACACGCCGTACCGCATCCCACCACGCACTCCTCACGGGGGACACCCATGCCCACGCGCACCCGCGCCGCCGCACTCTCCGCACTCACCCTCGCCGCCCTCGCCGCCGTCACGGCACTCACCGGGCCGGCCGGGGCCCTGGAGAACAAGGCCGCCTCACCCAGGTTCCTCGCGGCTTCCGAGCTGCCTCCGCACGCGTGGTCCGAGTGGACCGCGGGACCGGTCACCGACGGCTTCCCGATGGAGCTCGCCTACTGCCTGGGCGAGGGCGTGCCGGCCCACGGCTACCGGCACCGGGTCTTCCACACCGAACTGGACACGGGCGCCGTGCAGGCCACCGTCGTGACCGGCTCGGCCGCCCAGGGCAAGGCACTGGCCGCACTGCTGAACAAGAAGATCCGTTCCTGCGCGGACCGGATCGAGCGAACCGACCCGGAACTCGACGCCGAGGGCCGGTACTACGGCTCGCTGCCGGTCGAGGAGGGCGCGCAGGTGCACGGTCTGCACACCAACGCCTCCTGGGGTGCCACCGACATCCACCTGCTGTCCGTGGGACGGGACGGCAGGACGGTGACCGTCGTGAGCTGGGGGCAGATGGGCGACTTCGACGACGCCCCGGTGGCCGCCTTCAAGAAGACGACGACCACGGCCGTCGACAAGCTGTACTGACGGCGCCCACGACCACCGTGAAGACCGGGGTCGTCCTCTCGCCACGGGGGTCGGGAGGACGACCCCGCACACGTGTGTGGCCGTTGAAGTTCGGCCAATAACCGGCCTTGACCATGCCACATGACTTGGCGCGTGGGTGATGGGGCATGGATTCCCATGGACATGTTCGAGCCGCAGGGGGAATCGACACCGGAACGCGGGCGGGGGCCATGAGAAGGCAGGCACGAGGGGGTGGCCCCGGCATGGCCGGGACGACCCGGGTGACGACCGTGGAGGAGACGGCCGACGGCGACGGGGAGCGGGCCCCGGCGGCACAGCTGAGACGCCGACTGGGACGCGCGGACCTGCGGGCGGTGCCCGAGTCCCGCCACGACCTGCGGCAACTGCTCAGGCACTGGGGCAGACCCGGACAGTCGGAGACGGCCGAGCTGCTCACCACCGAGCTCGTCACCAACGCGCTGGTCCACACCGACCGGGCGGCGGTCCTCACCGCCACCGTCGGACCCCGTGGACTACGGGTCGAGGTACGGGACTTCGTGGACCACGAGCCCCGGCCGCGGGTACCGGACACAGGTGACGGTACGCACGGCCGGGGGCTGGTGCTGGTCGAGTCCCTCGCCGACGCGTGGGGGATCAGGGCGCACGCGGTGGGCAAGGCGGTCTGGTTCGAACTCGACGCGGACGCCGCCTGACGCGCCGCCGCCCGTCAGCCGAACTGCTGCTCCAGGTCCTTGAGCTTGCGCTCCAGGGAGTCCAGGCGCGGCAGTGCCTGGGTGTCGTCCTCCGCGGTGAGGTCGACGGTCACCGGGTCGGAACCGCGGCGTACCGGCTGGAGGGAGGGACGTGCGCGCATCGGCAGGGCCTCCGGCGCCGGTATGACGGGCTCCGCGGAGACCATGTCGTCGGCCCGCTCCACCGTCGGAGCCTCCACCTGGTGGCCGGCGCCCCGGCCCAGCACACCGCGGTGGCCGCGGCTGATCGCCTTCAGCCGCGCCCGCTCCACCCGCTCGTGCTCGCGCCTGCGCCGTCGCGTCTCGTCCTTCTGACGCTGGTCCTCGCGCACCTCCTCGACAGCCTCGTCCAGGCTGCGCACGCCCTCCAGGAGCATCAGCGACCAGGCACGGTACGTCTCACGGGGGGCCCGCAGCCAGCGGACGATACGGATCTGCGGCAACGGGCGCGGCACCAGGCCCTGTTCGCGCAGGGCGGCCCGGCGGGTCTGCTTCAGCGCGCGGTCGAACAGCACGGCCGCCGACAGGGACATACCCGCGAAGAAGTGCGGGGCGCCCGCGTGTCCGAGGCCCCGGGGGGCGTGCACCCAGTTGAACCAGGCCGCGGCGAACGCGAACGTCCACACGAGTATGCGGGAGCCGAGCGCCGCGTCACCGTGGCTCGCCTCGCGTACGGCGAGCACCGAGCAGAACATCGCCGCGCCGTCCAGACCGAAGGGGACGAGGTACTGCCAGCCGCCGGACAGGCCGAGGTTCTGCTCACCGAAGCCGACCAGGCCGTGGAAGGAGAGCGCCGCCGCCACCGCCGCACAGCAGAACAGCAGGACGTAGGAGACGGTGCCGTAGACGGCCTCCTTGCGCCTGCGGCGCTCCTCGCTGCGCTCCCACGAGTCGTCCGCACTCGTGTCCTTGACCGAGGAGCGCTTGCCTCGCGCGAGCACCGCCACCGCCGCCAGCATGCCCAGGAGCAGCACGGCGCCCGGAAGCAGCCAATTCAGCGATATATCGGTCAGTCTCATCTAGGGGTCCCTTGCATTGGGATAGGGCGTAACGCCCGCCATAGTGGCCCAATCCCACCGTCCCTCAGGGGATTTCGGGGCAAGTGGCGGCCATCGAAGCGCGAGGGGACACCCAGGGCGTCGTTCTGCTCGAACTGACGCTTGGGTCGTGAGAGTCGGGTTCGAATGAGACTACCCGTACGAGTGGTTCGATGGAGAGTTCCCGCGGCGAGTGAGGGAATCGTGAATCGCCTGTGACCTTCGCGGCGTCAGCTCGCCCTTGCCAGCTGCCTGGTGACGGCCTTCGCGCCCCCGCAGGTGCGCGGGCAGGTGGCGCAGATGTCCTCGGGGCGCAGGGTGTAGAACATGCAGCAGCTGATCCGGTCCCGGGTGTGCGTCGGTTCGCCCTCCGGCCCGGTCGCCCGGCGGAACCCCGCCGCGCCGACGTACGGCTTGGTCGCGCCGGGCAGCAGCAGTTCCAGCTCCCGCAGGGCCCGCTCCTCCTCGCCGAGCAACTGGCCGATGTACCGCAGGCTCTCCACGACCTCGTCGGTCGCCATGCCCCACAGAGCACGGCCGCGCCGCCGCATCCGCGGGCCGAAGCCCGTCAGGACGGGTTCGAGGTGCTCGGCGACTGCGGTCCGCACCTCGGCCCGCAGCGCCTCCTCGTGCGGAACCACGCGGGCGCCGGGCAGCGAGGCCGCCGGGTCGCCGGGAAGGCAGGCGAAGGTGTCCGGCCGTACGGCCATGCGGCCCACGGCGAGCCCGGCGGCGGTGCGGTCGAAGGAGACGTGCGTCACGGGGTAGCGCGGCACGCGGCGGTGCAGGAACCACGGCACGGTGATCAGCAGGCAGGCGGGCCAGGCGTAGCGGTGCAGGCCGAAACTGGCGACCACGTCCGGGCGGGCCCGCTGCCCGTAGTCCCGCAGTATCTGGCTCTCGTCCCAGGACAGGAAGGCGTCCAGCGCGCTCCCGCCGTCCCCTTCGGCGAGGGCGTCGGCGGCGACCCAGGCGCCGCCCCGGGGAGTCTCCTCGCCGGCGGCGAGTTCCGTGACGGCGAGTGCCGGGAAGACCTCTGCCAGGCGGGCGTACGCGTCCGCGACGGCCGAACCGGGCACTGCCATGGGACCACCCCTTCACGTCTCGTCGAGCCGGACCGATGCCGGCTGACACCGGGCCAATAAAGGTAAGCCTCACCTTACCCAAGATCGCCGGGATGTGAACCGAGGGCCCGGTGCCCTTAAGGTGCTTGACGAGCGAGTGACAAGCCGCCGTAATGACCCCAAGTACCGATACATCCGGAGGAGGACCCGGTGAAGCAGGGCACGAAGGGCTTTGTCGGGGTGGACGACACGGGGACCGGACAGGGCGCCACGGGCAGGGGCAGGGTGCCCGCCCAGCCCGGCGCGGAGGACGCGGACCGGCCACGGAACCGGCCGCGAGGTGAGGGGACCGGCGCCGCCGCACCCGGCAGGGCCGAGGCCGACGGCGTGCGCGGTGAGCACACGCACAGCGAACCGGCCCTTCCCCGGCCCCTGCCCCGACGGTCCGTCCAGCGGTCCTCCGTGCGCGGGCAGATCCTCGCCGCGCTGCGCACCGCCCTGGTGACGGGTGATCTGCGGCCCGGCGCGGTGTACTCCGCGCCGGTGCTGGCCGAGCGGTTCGGGGTCTCCGCGACACCGGTCCGCGAGGCCATGCAGCAACTCACCCTGGAGGGCGCGGTCGAGGTGGTGCCGAACCGGGGGTTCCGGGTCGTGGAGCGGGACGACCGGGAACTGGCCGAACTGACCGAGGTCCGGGCGCTGATCGAGA
The DNA here is from genome assembly GCF_003143855.1 of Streptomyces sp. NWU339. Taxonomy (GTDB): domain Bacteria; phylum Actinomycetota; class Actinomycetes; order Streptomycetales; family Streptomycetaceae; genus Streptomyces. The sequence continues at coordinate 193,683 of NZ_QFRK01000010.1, read as the reverse complement.
TCCCGGTGGTGCTGCGGCTGTCCCGTACGGTGCCCGCCGAACGCTGGGCCGAACTGCGCCCCCTCGCCGAGGCCACCATCCGCGCCGCCTCCTCCGGCTGCCGTGCCACGTACGCCGAGTCCGACCGCGCCTTCCACCGCGCGGTGCTCGCCCTGGCCGGCAACGAACAGTTGCTCCGGATCGCCGAGGACCTGCACCGCCGCGCCCAGTGGCCCCTGATCGGCTCCGCCCCCGGCGCCCGGGGCGGGGCGGCGCGACTGGTGACCGACGCCCACGAACACACCGCCCTGCTGGATGCGTTGATCGCAGGTGACCCGGACGCGGTGCGGTTGCTGGTGGAGGACCACTTCACCGGGGTGGTCTGAGAACGTCGGGGCGCCACTACGCCGGGGCCGCTCCCGGCGCCGGCGGGGCCAGTTGGCGGGACAGCCAGGTGGGGACACCGCCGAGCAGGCGCAACAGGCGGCGGGCCTCCTCCCGCAGGCGGGACGCCTCCGGGTCGGTCTCCGTGTCGGCGAGGGAGACCAGGGCCGGTGCCGTGCCGACCAGATAACCCAGCTCCTCGCGGATCCGCAGTGATTCGGCGAAGCCGTGCCGTGCCTCCGCCAACTCGCCCTCCCTCAGGGCGAGACCGGCGAGGTGGCGCCAGGTGCCGGAGAGCAGCAGCGGATCGGCGTGCGCGGTGGCGCCCGCGTGGGCGCGGCGGTACGCGGCGCGCGCCGACTGCGGGGACCGGGTCAGATTCTCGGCGATCAACCCGCGCCGGAAGTCCAGCAGCGCCCGCGCCGCGGCCCCCGGAGGGATCAGCGCCGCCGCGCGTCCGAGCGCGGCCCGTGCCTCGTCGGCCCGGTCCCGCACGCCGAACAGGGTGGCGGCGTAGGCCAAGTACCCGCGTTCACAAGCGGCGGCGCCCCGCTCGTCGTCGCTGTCGGCCAGCGCCTCGGCCGTACGCAGCGCGTCCTCGGCCTCCTCCCACCCCGCCTCGGTGTACAGGCACCGCTCCACCAGGAGCGACGCCCGCTGCAGCGCGGTGGCCGGGGTCACCGGCGTGAGCAGGGCGGCGGCGTCGACCCAACAGGCGCGTGAGCGCAGCCGCCATACCGCGGTCTGGAGAGGATCGTCACCAGCGGTCGTTCCGTTACCAGACATGGCGGTATGCGCCACGTTGCCCTCCCCGAGCACGCCTTCGAGCTGTTGAGTGGTGGCCGCATCTCAGCACGAACAACGGGGCCGGGCCAAGAGGGCGGGTGAAGGATTTCACAAAGTCATGGATCAACGGGCACGAACGGCCAACTCCCCGACGGCGCCCGCGAGTCCCCACCGGCGCACGACTCCACCGCACGCCACCCCCGCCCCGGGCGGCCCCGGCCCCCGTCGGCGGTCCGCCCTCAACTCATGCGGAGCGCCAGGAAGAAGTCCAGCTTGTCCTCCAGGCGGGACAGGTCACGGCCCGTCAGCTGCTCGATGCGGCCCACCCGGTACCGCAGGGTGTTGACGTGCAGATGCAGCCGGGAGGCGCAGCGGGTCCAGGAGCCGTCGCAGTCCAGGAAGGCTTCCAGGGTGGGGATCAACTCGGCGCGGTGGCGCCGGTCGTACTCCCGCAGCGGGTCCAGGAGACGGGCGGTGAAGGCCCGCCGTACGTCGTCGGGGACGAAGGGCAGCAGCAGGACGTGCGAGGCCAGCTCGTGGTGGCCGGCCGCGCAGACCCGGCCCGGACGGGCCGCGGCCACGCGCCGCGCGTGCCGCGCCTCCTCCAGGGCCCCGCGCAGCCCCTCCGCCGAGTGCACGGCCGCGCTGACCCCGAGCGTGAGCCGCCCGTCGCCGTCCAGGCCGGCGGTCAGCGGGTCCCGTACGGACTCCAGCAGGGTCTCCGCGAGGAGCCCGCTCTCGGCGGAGCCCTCGTGCTCGCCCGCCACCGCCGGCAGCGGGACGAGCGCGATCGCCTCCTCCCCGGTGTGTGTCACCGCGAGCCGGTCGGACTGCTCGGGCCCCGTCGACGCCGGGTCGACCAGGATCTCCTCGAGCAGCGCCTGCGCCGCCGGACCGCCCTCGACCCCGCCGCCGTCCCAGTCGACGCGGGCCACGACCACCTGCCAGTGCGGCGCGGCCCCGAATCCGGGCAGCAGTACCGGCGCCGCCACCCGCAGCCGGGCCGCGACCTCGGCCGGCGCGGCTCCCGCCTGCACCAGCTCCAGCACCTCGTGCGCGAGCCGGCGGCGCACCGTGCGCGCCGCGTCCCGGCGGTCCCGTTCGACCGCGATCAGCTGGGTGACGCCGTACAGCAGGTCCAGCCGTTCCTCGGCCCAGTCCCCGGCGTCCGCCTCGACCGCCAGCAGCCAGTCCGACAGCACCGTCCCCCGGCCGTCCGGGCCGTCCTGGACCCCGGGGGCGTCCCGCCCGTCCCGCGGGGTCCGCGCGGAGTGCCCGCCGCCGCGCACCGGGAAGAGGCTGTACGTGGTCCGGTCGTCCAGCGTCACCCGGTGCGGTCCGGGTCGGCCGGAGCGGGCGGCCGCCAACTGCTCCGCCGCGAGCCGTGCGCCCACGCCCGCGGGCAGCCCCGGCCCCGCCGCCTTCGAACCGGCGATCAGCCGCCCGGTGGGCGAGAGCACCCATGCCCGCAGGTCCAGGTCGGTGCCGAGCAGATCGAGCACCACGTCCGGGCCGCCGCCCGCCGGGCCCGAGGTCATCATCCGCCGGTGCCGGTCCACCACGGCCGCGAGGTCCCCGGCCCGCTCGCCGGACACCTTCCGCACGACGTGCTCGGTGACGGTCGCGAAGGCCACCGACTCGTGCACCGCGAACAGCGGCAGCCGGTGCCGCGCACAGGCCGCGATCAGGTCGTCCGGGATGTCGCCCAGCTCGGCCTCACCGGCCGCCAGGGCGGCGATCCCCGCCCGCACCATGCGCCGTACGAACGGCTCCGAGTCGGCGGGGTCCCGGCGCCAGGCCAGGCCCGTGAGCACCAGTTCCCCGCCCGAGAGATAGCGGCTGGGGTCCTTGAGGTCGGTGGTCATCACCCCGTGCACGGTGCGGTCCAGCTCGTCCTCGCCGCCGAGCAGCCTGAGACCCAGCGTGTCGGTCTCCAGCAGTGCGCGCAGCCGCATTCTCGTCGCCGCCGTTCCCTTTGTGTCGATGTGTGCGTCGGTATGTGAGTTACGTGCTTTACATGCGTCGATGTGTACGTTGACGCGTGCGTCGATGCCTACGATGGGCCGTGGAGAGAGCTCAGCGGTTTCGGCGCAGCGCCCGGCGGGCGGCCGATCGGTTGCGGTCGGCCGGTTACCAGAAGAGTGCTCTCCATGCCCTCTGGATCCGTTGTTCCTGGAGGAAGACATGGAAATCACTGCGATCGTCGAGGTCGCTGAAGCCGCCGAGGCTCTCCGTTCATATGAATCTACAAGATGACTGCACTGGCCAGCCAACTCCTTCATGGCTTTCGTGACTGACCCGGGTGGAGCAACGGACGGTGTACTGAGGCGCACTCCGGGTGAATCCCCCACGGACGGGCCGGGCCCGCCGGGCACGGATCGGCTCGATCCCGTACGACTCACGGGAGGAACAACTCGACGCGCACGACACGAGACGAAGAAGAGAGTCGGTCATGGACTTCCTTCGCCCAGCCAGCTGGGAGGAGGCGCTCGCCGCGAAGGCCGAGCACCCCACCGCCGTACCGATCGCGGGCGGCACCGATGTGATGGTCGAGATCAACTTCGACCACCGCAGACCCGAGTACCTCATGGACCTCAACCGCATCGCCGACCTCGCCGAGTGGGAGGTCGGCGAGGACACCGTACGGCTCGGCGCCTCCGTCCCGTACTCGAGGATCATGGAGCACCTGCGGGCCGAGCTGCCGGGTCTCGCCCTCGCCTCCCACACGGTCGCCTCCCCGCAGATCCGCAACCGCGGCGGGGTCGGCGGCAACCTCGGCACCGCCTCCCCGGCGGGCGACGCCCACCCGGCGCTGCTCGCCGCCGGTGCCGAGGTCGAGGCCGAGTCGGTGCGCGGGTCCCGCCGCATCCCGATCGACGCCTTCTACACCGGTGTGAAGCGCAACGCGCTGGCGCCGGACGAGCTGATCCGCGCCGTGCACATCAAGAAGGCCGACGGCCCCCAGCAGTTCTCCAAGGTCGGCACCCGCAACGCGATGGTCATCGCCGTGTGCGCGTTCGGCCTGGCCCTGCACCCCGGGACCCGTACGGTCCGCACCGGCATCGGCTCCGCGGCACCCACGCCCGTACGCGCCACGGCCGCCGAGGAGTTCCTGAACGCGGCGCTCGACGAGGGCGGCTTCTGGGACAACGGGAAGATCGTCACACCGTCCGTGGCCAAGCAGTTCGCGGACCTGTGTGCCGCCGCCTGCAACCCGATCGACGACGTCCGGGGCACCGCGAGTTACCGCCGGCACGCCGTCGGCGTCATGGCCCGCCGCACGCTGACCTGGACCTGGGAGTCGTACCGCGGCGCCCGCCGTAGCACCGAGGGAGCCGCGTGATGCGCATCGACTTCACCGTCAACGGACGGCCCCAGCAGGCCGACGACGTGTGGGAGGGCGAGTCCCTGCTGTACGTGCTGCGCGAGCGGCTCGGCCTGCCCGGCTCCAAGAACGCCTGCGAACAGGGCGAGTGCGGCTCCTGCACGGTGCGCCTGGACGGCGTCCCGGTGTGCTCGTGCCTCGTCGCGGCCGGCCAGGCCGAGGGCCGTGACGTCGTCACGGTCGAGGGACTGGCGGACTTCGCCCGGCAGCGTTCCCGCGGTGCCGGTGCCGGACACTGTGCCACTCCCGCGGAAAGCGGCACCTCCTTGAACGAGGCCCACCGGTGGCAGGCGGCCCCGGGCGCCGGCTCGCAGACCGGCGAGGGCACCGAACTCGCCCCGATCCAGCAGGCGTTCATCGATGCCGGCGCCGTCCAGTGCGGCTTCTGCACCCCGGGCCTGATGGTCGCCGCCGACGAGATGCTGGAGCGCAACCCCAGCCCGAGCGACGCGGACATCCGCGAGGCGCTGTCGGGCAACCTGTGCCGCTGCACGGGCTACGAGAAGATCATGGACGCGGTCCGCCTCGCGGCCGCCCGCCAGTCCGAGGGGGCCCGCGCATGACCACCCAGGAGCCCTCCACAGCGCCCGGACCGGCCGGCACCCCCCTCGGCGCGCCCGCCACCCTCACCCAGGGCGCGCGGACCAGGGGCGGCATCGGGGAGTCCACCCTCCGCCCCGACGGCACCCTCAAGGTCACCGGCGAGTTCGCGTACTCCTCCGACATGTGGCACGAGGACATGCTCTGGGGCCAGATCCTGCGCTCCACGGTCGCGCACGCCGAGATCGTGTCGATCGACACCTCCGAGGCCCTCGCGCTGCCGGGCGTGTACGCCGTCATGACACACGACGACCTGCCGACCGAGGTGAAGAACTACGGCCTGGAGATCCAGGACACCCCCGTCCTCGCCCACGGCAAGGTCCGTCACCACGGCGAGCCCGTCGCCATGGTCGCCGCCGACCACCCGGAGACCGCGCGTCGCGCCGCCGCCAGGATCAGGGTCGAGTACCGCGAACTCCCGGTCGTCACCGACGAGGCATCCGCGCTCGCCCCCGACGCGCCCCTCGTCCACGAGAACCGGGAAGACCGCCACTTCGCCCACGTCCCCCACCCCAACATCGTCCACCGCCAGCCGATCGTGCGCGGTGACGTGGCACGGGCCCGCGAGCGGGCGGACGTCGTCGTCGAGGGCGAGTACACCTTCGGCATGCAGGACCAGGCGTTCCTCGGCCCCGAGTCGGGACTCGCCGTCCCCGAGGAGGACGGGGGCGTCCACCTCTACATCGCCACCCAGTGGCTCCACTCCGACCTGCGCCAGATCGCGCCCGTCCTCGGCCTGCCCGAGGACAAGGTACGGATGACCCTGTCCGGCGTCGGAGGCGCGTTCGGGGGCCGCGAGGACCTGTCCATGCAGATCCACGCCTGCCTGCTCGCCCTGCGCACCGGCAAGCCCGTCAAGATCGTCTACAACCGCTTCGAGTCCTTCTTCGGCCACGTCCACCGCCATCCTGCCAAGCTCTTCTACGAGCACGGCGCCACCCGCGACGGCAGACTGACCCATGTGAAGTGCCGCATCGTGCTCGACGGCGGCGCGTACGCCTCCGCCTCCCCGGCCGTGGTCGGCAACGCCACCTCCCTCGGCATCGGCCCCTACCGGGTCGACCACGTCGAGATCGAGGGCCTCGCCCTCTACACCAACAACCCGCCCTGCGGCGCCATGCGCGGCTTCGGCGCGGTCCAGGCGTGCTTCGCCTACGAGGCGCAGATGGACAAGCTGGCGCGGGAACTCGGCATGGACCCGGTGGAGTTCAGACAGCTCAACGCCATGGAGCAGGGCACGGTCATGCCCACCGGGCAGCGGGTCGACTCCCCGGCGCCGGTCGCCGAACTCCTGCGCCGCGTCAAGGCGATGCCGATGCCGCCCGAGCGGCAGTGGGAGAGCAGCGAGGGCGCCGACGTACGCCAGCTGCCGGGCGGCCTGTCCAACACCACCCACGGCGAGGGCGTCGTCCGCGGCGTCGGCTACGCGGTCGGCATCAAGAACGTCGGTTTCTCCGAGGGCTTCGACGACTACTCCACCGCGCGCGTGCGGATGGAGGTGGTCGGCGGGCAGCCCGTGGCCACCGTGCACACCGCGATGGCGGAGGTCGGACAGGGCGGTGTCACCGTCCACGCCCAGATCGCCCGCACCGAGCTCGGTGTCGCCCAGGTGACCATCCACCCGGCCGACACCCGGGTGGGCTCGGCCGGTTCGACCTCCGCCTCCCGGCAGACCTATGTCACCGGAGGCGCCGTGCGCCACGCCTGTGAGCTCGTCCGCGAGCGGGTGCTCGAACTCGGCCGGCGCCGGCTCGGCTCGTACCACCCGGCGTGGGCGACGGCCGAACTCCTGCTGGAGGGCGGCAAGGTCGTCACCGACGGCGGCGAAGTCCTCGCCGAGCTGGTGGACGTCCTCGGCGACGAGGCCGTCGAGGTGGAGGAGGAGTGGCGGCACCGGCCGACCGAACCCTTCGACCTGCGCACCGGCCAGGGCAACGGGCACGTCCAGTACACGTTCGCCGCGCACCGCGCCGTCGTCGAGGTCGACACCGAACTCGGCCTGGTCAAGGTGATCGAACTGGCCTGCGCACAGGACGTCGGAAAGGCGCTCAACCCGCTGTCCGTCATCGGACAGATCCAGGGCGGCACCACCCAGGGCCTGGGCGTGGCGGTCATGGAGGAGATCCTGGTCGACCCGAAGACCGCGAAGGTCCGCAACCCCTCCTTCACCGACTACCTCATCCCCACCATCCTCGACACGCCGACCATCCCCGTCGACGTGCTCGAACTCGCCGACCACCACGCGCCGTACGGGCTGCGCGGCGTCGGCGAGGCCCCGACCCTGTCGTCCACCCCGGCGGTCCTCGCGGCCGTCCGGAACGCGACCGGGCTGGAGCTGAACCGTACGCCGGTACGACCGGAGCACCTGACCGGCACCGCATGACAGACCCTCCGGGCGGCACACGAACGGCCACAGCGCGCGCCGCCCGGAGCACCCGGCTCAGGAGGCCGAGAGATGCTGGACATCGCCGAGGAACTGCACCGGTGGGCCGAGCAGGGCCGCGACTTCGCGGTCGCCACCGTGGTGGCGGTCGTCGGCAGCGGGCCCCGCGGGCCCGGCGCCGCGCTGGCGGTGGACACCGACGGCACGGCGATCGGCTCGGTCTCCGGCGGCTGCGTGGAGGGCGCGGTGTACGCGCTGTGCGAGCAGGCGCTCCGGGACGGCGAAACCGTCCTGGAACGCTTCGGCTACAGCGACGAGGACGCCTTCGCCGCCGGTCTGACCTGCGGCGGCGTCATCGACATCCTGATCACACCGGTACGGGCCGCGGACCCCGTCCGCCCGGCGCTCACCGCCGCGCTCGCCGCCGCCGCGCGAGGCGAGGCGGCGGCCGTGGCGCGGATCGTGAGCGGCCCCGCCGACCTGATGGGCCGCGCGCTCACGGTGTACCCCGACGGCTCGTACGAGGGGGGTTTCGGCGACCGTCCGGGTCTCGACCGCACCGTGGCGTGGGAGGCGGGCGCGTTCCTGGACGCGGGCCGCACCGGCACCCTGGAGATCGGCGCGGAGGGTTCACGCTGCGGCGCCCCGGTGACCCTGCTGGTCGAGTCGTCGGTCCCGCCGCCCCGGATGATCGTCTTCGGCGCGATCGACTTCGCGTCGGCGCTGGTCCGGGCCGGCACGTTCCTCGGCTACCGGGTCACGGTGTGCGACGCGCGCCCCGTGTTCGCCACCCGGGCACGCTTCCCGGACGCCGACGAGATCGTCGTCGAGTGGCCGCACCGGTACCTGGAGCGCACCGACGTCGACGCCCGTACGGTCCTGTGCGTCCTCACCCACGACGCGAAGTTCGACGTCCCCCTGCTCCGGCTCGCCCTGCGCCTCCCGGTCGCCTACGTCGGCGCGATGGGCTCCCGCCGCACCCACCTGGACCGCGAGGCCCGCCTGCGCGAGGCCGGCGTCACCGACCCGGAACTGGCCCGCCTGCGCTCCCCGATCGGCCTCGACCTCGGCGCCCGCACCCCGGAGGAGACGGCCCTGTCCATCGCCGCCGAGATCGTCGCCACCCGTCGGGGCGGCGCCGGCGTCCCCCTCACCGGCGCCCACACCCCGATCCACCACGACGTCGAACCCACGCCGCCCACCGTCGCACCCGCACCCGAGCCCGCGGGCCGGACCGGCTCGGGGGCGTGAGGGTGGTGCCGCCGACGCGGTGATCACCCGCCGCTCCGGCCGTCACGGCTGTCGCAGCAGGGTGTTCACCGCTCGTCCGAACACCTGGCGGGAGACCGACCGCAGCGCGGGGTCGCAGAAGGCGGGGAGGAAGCGGACCCGCAGGTCCTCGCGCCACAGGACGCGGGTGCGTCCGCCCGGCCCCGGACGGACCTCGATCTCCGCCCAGCCCCGGACCACGCGGCCCCGCTTCTCCAGGCGGCACAGGCCCGGGGAACCGGGGCCGGGGGGCCGCCACACCGTCACCTCCATCGGGTCGTCGAAGGAGAGCGGGCCGAGACCCGAGCGGGCGACGACGACCGTGCCCTCACCGGTGGGCGGGGGAGGGGTCACGGTGATCCGGGTGAGGGGGACCGCCGCTCCGTGGCGGTGCCACTCCGTGAGCCGGCGCCAGGTCTCGTCGATCGGGAGGGGCGCCGTGCGCTGGAGCTGGAAGGTGGCCACGGAAGGATCCTAGGGAATCCCGTCCGCCCGGTGGCCCGGGCGGGGAGGGGCTCACCCGACCGGCTCAGCCGGTGCGCGACATCACCGGGGTGCCGGGGCCGGCCGGGTGCGGGAGGCCAGCACCCGACGCATCTCGAACTCCGTGCGTTCGGCCACCTCGCGGGCCTCCGCCACGACGTCACCCCGTTCGCGCACCAGGCTCTCGTAGACCGGGAGGCCTTCGGTTCCCCGGGGGCGGCCGGCGTCGCTCCGAGGGCTCTTGGGGCTCTGGGCGGTCTGGGGGTTCTGCGGGGTCTGTGCGGTTCCACCGTTCTCGGTGGGGTGGGGATTCACTGGGGGCGGCCCTTCGTCGTGGGGTTGTTCCGGGGTGGTGCCCGACTGCATGAAAAAGGGCCGCTTCTCGCGTCCCGTACGGATCAGCGTCCGGTGACCGTCACGGTGTTACACGTCTCGAGGAAATCTCCTGAATGGGCCTTGATGGGGAGGTTCGCCCCCGGGCATGGAAAGGGGGCGTTGCGGGCTGCTCGTGGAAGCTCGCAACGCCCCCTGGCAATCACCTGAGGGGTACTCAGGAACTCGGGTGCCTCACATCGACCCGTGGGGCTACGAGTTGATCTGGGCCGTGACCTCCCCGGAGAAGGTGGTCAACCGGGTGTACACGCCAGGGGATCCGGCCGCCGCGCAGCCGTCGCCCCAAGAGGTGATGCCCGCGAGCCGGCCGCCTATGAGCAGCGGTCCGCCGCTGTCGCCCTGGCAGCTGTCCACGCCGCCGGAGGAGTGGCCGGCGCACACCATGTCGCTCCGGACGAACCGGGAACCGTACGAACTGCCGCAGCTCGCGTCGGACACCGTCGGGACGGTCGCGGTGCGCAACTGGTTGGAGGAGCTGCCGCCCGAGGAGGTGGTGCCCCAGCCCAGGATGCGGGCGGTGGTGCCGGCCGCGTACACCGAGGTGTCCGAGGAGGAGACGTAGCCCGCCGTGGAGTACGGCATCGACGTCGACAGGGTCAGCACCGCGACGTCGTCGCCGCGGGTGACGCTCCGGTAGTCCGGGCTGATCCAGATCCTGCTGACGCGCGCCACCGTACCGTTGGTGCCGTTCAGGTAGGTGCGCCCGCCGACCACGCGCACACTGCCGGTGGTCTCGCCGACCATGCAGTGGGCGGCCGTGACCACCTTCGTGGGCGTGACCAGGGTGCCGCCGCAGAACTGGTTCTGCGAGGCGTCGGTGATCTGCATGACGAACGGGTACGCGGACGTCGTGGTCGTGGTGCCGCCGACGATCGGCTGGGGAGCGGCGGCGGCGGAGGGGGCGGTGAGCAGTGCGGTCGCGGCGGCGGCCGCGGTCGCCGCGACGAGCGCGGCGGCCTTCTTGGCGCGGGTGAGCCCGGACATCGGTCTCCTCGTCGGTTGCCGGTGGGGGGGTCGCACGGGGTGGGGGGTTCAGCACGGGGACCGGGCCACCGGTCTCCATGTGCCCGGCGAGCGGCACGGATTACGCTACGAGCCGGAGCGCGAGCCCCCAATGAGGGAAGCCCCTACGGGAGCCGGACAGGGAAAACCCTCGGTCGCCGGAGCCCCGAACTCCCCATCCGCCCCGGTTACTTCGTACGGCGGCCCGCCGCCAGCCGGACGATGTCCACCCGCGACCGGATGCCCAGTTTCCGGTACACCCGGGTGAGGGTCGCCTCGACGGTCTTCACGCTGATGAACAGTCGGCCGGCGATCTCCCGGTTGGTGGCCCCCTCCATCACCAGTGAGGCGACCTGCCGTTCCATCGAGGCGAGACCGTCCAGCGCGGCCGGGGTCGCCGGGGCGGCGGGCACGGTCTCCGGCACCACCGGACCGGCGGTCACGGCCGCGTCCACCTGGCGCAGCCAGGGCAGGGCGCGGCAGCGCCGGAACAGCCGTGCGGCCTCGTCGTACGGGGCCGGACCCGGGTCCCGGGCACGCAGCCGGGCCAGCGCGAACGCGGCCCGCGCCTCCTCCAGGCCGAAACCCAGCGCGGCGAGTCGGCCCTGCGCCGACGTCAACTGCACCCGGGCGGCCTCGTGTTCGCCACGCGCCGCGCGTACCAGCGCCTCGGCGCGGTCGAGTACGGCCAGCACGCTCAAGCGGTTCAGACGCCGCGCGTGCACCCGTGTGACGTTGATGAGTTCCTGCGCCTCGCCGGGTTCACCGATCCGCACCAGCGCCTCGGCGAGATCGCCGTGCCAGCGGCCCCGCGCCGGGTCGTGGATGCCCATGCCGTGCTCCAACTCCCGCACCCGGCGCAGCGAACGGACCGCGGCCGCGGCGTCCCCGGCGACCAACCGGGCGTAGCCCAGGGCGGCCAGGGCGAGGGAGAGATACAACTGGTCGCCGTCCACCTCGGCGTGGTCCGCGGCCTCCCGGGCCAGTGCGAGCGCCCGGTCCACGTCCCCGCCGGAGGCCTCCGCGAGGGAGGCGAGCATGGCCGAGGCGCTCTCGCCGATCCCGGAGTCACGGGCCAGCCGCAGGCTCTCGCGGGTCAGGTCCAGGGCCCGGCCGCAGTGCCCGGAACGCAGTTCGGTGTCGGCGAGCAGACGCAGGAAGTGCACCTCGCTCTCGACCATGCCGCGCCGCCGGGCCTCCCGCAGCAGTCCGGTGATGCTCCTGCGGGCCTCGGGCAGCTGGTCGCTCATCAGCAGCCAGCGGAACCTGGCCGACGCGGCGCCGTTGTGGTGGCAGGCCACATCGGGGTCCTGGGGTTCCTGCAGGGCCCGCTCGATGGTGGCGGGCGCGTCCGGGTGGCCCATCAGGGTCTCGGTGGAGGACTGGAAGGCGAGCGCCATCAGCTCCGTACGCCGGTCCCCGCCGCGTGCGGCCAGTTCCGCGGCGTGCGCGGTCTCCAGCCGGGCCTTGGCGAAGTCGCCGTCCACCACCACCTCCCGCCAGGCCAGCTGGTAGTGGACCAGGGCGAGCAGCCGCGGGTCGTCGCCGGCGTCCGCCAGCACCTGCGGGTAGACCGCGTCGACCTCGCCGAGCGCCTGCCCGGCCGCCTCGATGACCACCATCCACGCCCGCACCCGCTCCGCGGGCACCGTGGCCCGGGTCAGCACCTCGCGCGCGATGTCCCGGGCGAGATCCACCTCCCCGGCGGTGATGGCGTCCTCGGCGGCCTGCAGCCGCCGCTCGTCCGGACTCGGCACGCTGCGGCCCGGCTCGCCGCCGGCCGACGCCGTGTCCGCCCGCGTGCCGTCGGCCGACGGGTCCGCCGGGGTGTGACGGGCCGCCAGCAGCCCCAGCGAGGCCGCGACCGAGGGCGCCCCCCGGTCCCGGGCCAGCGCGGCGGCCTCGGCGAGCCGGGCCGCCACCTCCGGATCGGTGCCGGTCGTGGCCAGGGCCAGATGCCGGGCCCGCTCGATGGGGTCGGAGGCCGCCGTGGACAGCGCGGCGTGCGCGGCCCGCCGCTCGTGCGCCGGGGCCTCCGCGTACAGCGCGGCCGAGATCAGCGGATGCGCGAAACGCAGGGCCGGCTCCTCCGGGTCCGTCGCCAGCAGCCCCAGCGCGGCGGCCTGGGCCGTCTCCTCCTCGGCGTGGTCCCGGCCGGCCGCGTGCAGCAGCGCCGGCGTGGGGCGGGCGCCGACGCTGGCCACCAGCAGGGTGCGGCGCGCCTCGTCCGACAGCATCTCCAGCCGGCTGAGCACCAGGGCCCGCAGCGAGGTCGGCACCGGCAGCGGCTCACCGGGGCGGGGGCGGGTCGGGCTCTCGGCCAGGGCGCGGCCCAGTTCGAGCGCGAAGAGCGGGTTGCCGCCGCTGGTGCGGTGGATGTCACGGACGGTGGTACGGGACAGGCCCGTGTAGCCGCGGTGGTCGAGCAGCGTGGACACCTGGACACGGGAGAACGGGCCCAGCCGCACCACGCGCGTGTCCGGCGGGCAGGCCCGCAGATGACGGTCGTACTCCTCCAGCCCCTCCGTACGCACCGCGCACAGCATCTGCACGGGGGTGTCGCCGAGGCGCCGCGCGGCGAATCCGAGAAGCTCCGCGCTGGCCGGGTCCAGCCACTGCAGATCGTCGGCGACGACCAGGACGGGCCCCTCGGCGGCGAGCGCCCGCAGGGTGGACAGCACCGCCAGGCGCAGCGCGAGACCGTCCCGTTGGAGGGTCGACTCGCCGCGGCCGGTGAGCGCCGACTCCAGGGCGGTGCGTTGCGCGGCGGGCAGCGCACCGGAGACCCGGTCCAGGACCAGACCGAACAGATCGGCCAGTGCCAGGAACGGGAGGTGGGATTCGGACTCGGTGGCCGAGCAGCGCAACACCGTGGGCGCCGCGCCGGCGTTTTCCGCCGCAAGTGCCCGCAGCACGGTCGACTTTCCTATTCCGGCGGGCCCGTGGAGCAGCACACTGCCCCCTCGGGCGAGCTGTTCGCGCGCCTCGGCGAACGGTTCCTCCCGGCCGATGACCAGGTCGGGGCGGCACCTGGCAGGCTCCTTGAAGTCCCCTCGCACGGTCACCGCTCCCCTCCTGTGTCGTGTCCTGGCCAATATTAGGCAACAGGCCCTTTCATTTCGGAGAGACGGCGTGGTGAGGGAAATAACAGCGTGCCGCGCGGATGAAATCCAAAGCCCCGGGACCCCGGTAATGGCGGCCGTACGAGACCACGGCACACCCCCGGCGGCCACCACGCCCGGCGGGCCGGCGCGCCACCGGGTCCGACCGCGTCGAGTGCTCCCGTCGGGCCGGCCGTCACCTGTTCGCCCCTTCGTCACGGCTTCCGCGTACCCACCCCCCGTTCGGGGGTAGTGGGACCTGCGTCACGGATTACACGACGGGGGAGAGCCACCCGGCGAGGTTCGGCACCGAGGAGGACAGATGACGACGGCGACGGAAGAGTTCCGCAGGGCCCGGGACTTCCTGTTGGAACACCGCGACGACTACGCCACCGCCTACGCGGGGTTCCGCTGGCCGCGCCCCGAGCGGTTCAACTGGGCGCTCGACTGGTTCGACGTGATCGCGGACGGCAACGACCGCACCGCGCTGCACCTCGTCGAGGAGGACGGCGAGCAGACCAGGCTGTCCTTCGCCGAACTGGCCCGCCGCTCCGACCAGGCCGCGAACTGGCTGCGCCAGCAGGGCGTACGCGCCGAGGACCGGGTGCTGGTCATGCTCGGCAACCAGGCCGAACTCTGGGAGACCGCGCTCGCCGCGATGAAACTGCGCGCCGTGGTCATCCCCGCCACCCCGCTGCTCGGCCCCGCCGACCTGCGCGACCGCGTCGACCGGGGCCGCGTCCGGCACGTGATCGCCCGCGCCGCCGACACGGCGAAGTTCGACGAGGTGCCCGGCGACTACACCCGGGTCGCGGTCGGCGCGGGAGCGGGCGACGCCTGGCTGCCGTACGAGGACGCCTACGGCGCCGCCGAGCACTTCGCACCCGACGGGCCCACCCTCGCCGCCGACCCGCTGATGCTGTACTTCACCTCGGGCACCACCGCCCGGCCCAAGCTCGTCGAGCACACCCACACCACGTACCCCATCGGGCACCTGGCCACCATGTACTGGATCGGGCTGAAACCCGGCGACGTGCACCTGAACATCTCCTCACCCGGCTGGGCCAAGCACGCCTGGTCCAACCTCTTCGCCCCGTGGAACGCCGAGGCGACCGTCTTCCTGCACAATTACGCACGCTTCGACGCCGTCCGGCTGATGACCGAGATGGACCGCGCCGGCGTCACCACCTTCTGCGCGCCGCCGACCGTGTGGCGCATGCTCATCCAGGCCGACCTCACCCGGCTGCGCACCCCGCCGCGCGAGGTCGTCGCCGCCGGTGAGCCGCTCAACCCCGAGGTCATCGAGCAGATCCGGCGCGCCTGGAACGTGACGATCCGCGACGGCTTCGGCCAGACCGAGACCGCCGTCCAGGTCTCCAACAGCCCGGGCCAGCCCCTCAAGACGGGCTCCATGGGCCGCCCCAGCCCCGGCTACCGCGTCGCACTCCTCGACCCGGTCTCCGGTGCGCCCGCCGCCGAGGGCGAGATCGCGCTCGACCTGTCGCACCGTCCGGTGGGCCTGATGACCGGCTACCACGGCGACCCCGAGCGCACCGCGGAGGCCATGGCCGGCGGCTACTACCGGACGGGCGACATCGGCGCGCGGGACGAAGAGGGATACATCACGTATGTCGGGCGCGCGGACGACGTCTTCAAGGCGAGTGACTACAAGATCAGTCCGTTCGAGCTGGAGAGCGCCCTGCTGGAGCACGAGGCGGTCGCCGAGGCGGCCGTCGTGCCCGCTCCGGACGAGCTGCGCCTGGCCGTGCCCAAGGCGTACATCGTGCTCGCGGAGGGCAGGCAGCCCGGCCCGGACACCGCGAAGGAGCTCTTCGAGCACTCCCGCAAGGTGCTCGCCCCCTACAAGCGGATCCGCAGGCTGGAGTTCGGCGAGCTGCCCAAGACCGTCTCCGGCAAGATCCGCCGCATCGAGCTGCGCGAGGCCACGGCGGCGGGTTCCGAGGCCGAGTACCGCGAGGAGGACTTCCGGTGACCTCTTCCGCCGCGACCCCGGGCCGCGGAGCGCGTCCGTCGTTCCGCCGTGAGGGAGGGAACGGGGCCAGGCTCCCTGGGGCAGGGCCATGGAGAGGGCGGTGGCGTCGCCACCGGACGACGTATCGCGTCATCCGGGGGTGATCCCGGCGGCCGGGGCCGGTACCGTGCCGTCGACCGGATGCGAGAAGACCTCCGGCCCTGGACAGCAGGGCCGGAGGTCTTCTTCGTCGAGCGCCGGGCAGGCCTTGCACCTGCATTTCCCCGCAGGAAGCGGGGCGTCTTTCCTCGGACCACCGACGCATCACCCGCCACCGGCGAAGTCGGCGGCGTGTACAAGATCCACTCTACCGCAGTCGGAGCAGGCGGTGCACCGCGCGTACGCAGCCCGGCACCGATCTCCCGTTCGTGCCGCATTGCCGTGTTCCATACCGTTTCAGCGGAGGGCGTAGCGATGTACCGCCGTGCCCGCCGTTTCCCCCAGTCGACCACCCCGCAGCGGGCGCCGGGCCGGCGACCGCCGGGAACAACGCTGTTCAGCGGCGTCTACGGGCTCGTTCCGGCCGGTGCGGCCGCCCATGGCCGTGCCCACGTTGTCGCGCATCGGATGTCAGCGGATCGTGGCGGTGTCAGGATCGGGCTGCGCGCGATGCCCGCCGAGCGGCCGGTCGTCGCTGCGGCTGTCCCCACCGCCCTGGTGCTCGACACCTTGCTGCTCGCCGGGTGGGGAGTGCGGGCCGCGCGCAGCGTGGGCCGTGGCTGGGCGACTTCGCTCCGGGCCGGAACCGCCGACATGCTGATCGGCCTGGTGAGCATCGTGGCCAACGCCCTGATCGAGCAGCGGGCGCTGCTTCTCCCGGACCTTGCCGCCTGGCTCTGTTCGGGAGAACGGGCGGACCTTGTCCACGGAGACGGTCAACCACACGTCGCACTGCGAGCCTTGGGTGACGAACCGCTGTCCGCAGGTGCCTGATGGCTTCTGTGCCTAGACTGGCCTTCAGTGCAAATCATCTCAATTTCGCCAAACGGGGCTGAGGAGGTGATGCGTGATGGCGAAGGTGCTTTTCGTGGTCACCGGAGCCACGTACCTGGTCCTGAAGGACGGCACGAGGTACGCCACCGGCTACTGGGCGGAGGAATTCGCGCAGCCGTACAAGGCGATCACGGAGGCAGGCCACGAGGTCGTCGTCGCGACGCCCAACGGCGTGACGCCGACCGTCGACATGATGAGCCTGCGCCCCGCCATGGCCGGCGGTGAGGAGGGAGCGCTCGAACTGGAAGCCATCATCCGTTCCGCGGAGGTCATGCGCCGGCCGATCAAACTCTCGGACGTGCGGCTGCAGGACTACGACGCGGTGTACCTGCCCGGAGGCCACGGCCCGATGCAGGACCTGTCGGTGGACGCCGACGCGGGACGGATACTGACCGAACAACTCGCCTCGGGCAAACCGCTCGCCATCGTGTGCCACGCCCCTGCCTCGATGCTGGCCACCAGGATTCACGGCGAGTCGCCCTTCAAGGGCTACCGGGTCACGGGCTTCACCAATGAAGAGGAAGAGGCTGTCGGACTGGCCGACAAGGCACAGTGGCTGCTCGAGGACGAGCTCAAGGAGAAAGTCGGCGTCGAGTACAGCCGGGGCGAGATGTGGAAGCCGTATGTGGTCGAGGACCGCAACCTGATCACCGGGCAGAACCCCCACTCCGCCGGAGTGCTCGCGGAACGGCTGCTGAAAACCCTCGTGTGAGAGCCCTCATGAGGTGAGGCGGCGTCCGACCTGATCGCGGCTCCGCTCGGGGGAGGCGGATGGCCACCAGCGAACTCGCCCTTCCCGTCGTCCCCGGGACCTTCATCGAACGGAGCAGAACCGATGCAGGAGTTCCTCGTCGAAATCACCACGACGATCCCTGAGGGAACCAGCCAGGACGAGGTCGACCGGCGGAGGGCGGCCGAGGCGGTCCGCGCGGGGGAGCTCTCGACGACCGGCAACCTGGCCCGATTGTGGCGTCCCGTGGGCGAGTTGCGCAGCATCGGGGTCTGGCGGGCCGCGGACGAGAAGGAACTCCGGGAGAAGGTGCTCGGCACACTGCCGCTGCGTCCCTGGATGACTCTCACCGTCACCCCGCTCGAACCCCACCCCAACGACCCCGGGCGGGCCACCGGCGGCACGCGGTGACGGCGGAACTCCCCTGGGCCACGGACCGCCGGGCAGTGGTGCCCGCGTGCCAGGGTGAGGCGCCGCTCCTCACAGGTCCAGGACGACCCCCTCGGTGGGCTGGGGTCAGCAGATGAGGACGTTGCCGTCGGCGGGGGCTCGACCGGGTCGGGAGCGTACCGCACTGCCCCGGACGTGAGAGCGAGTTCGCAGGTGTGGCGGACGCCGGTTCGGCACGACCACCTGACGGGACGTCGCAGGCTCCGGCGAGTTCGAGCAGGGACTCCCGGGCATCGCTCCAGGGGACCTCGAGACCGCTGCGGGCGAAGGCGACCGGGGGACCGGTGCCCGCCCGGCGGGTGGAGCGCGGCCGATCCGGTCAGCACTCTGATCGCGGTGCGGGCAGGCCGTCGGGCGTCCGCCCCGGCTGACGGAGCGTTCGGATGCTTCCGCGCATGCACAGGCGCGGCCACCGGTCGAGGCCGTGCTCGCTCTCCTCGGCGCGGATCCGGCGCAGACCGGGCGTGAGCTCGGCCTCGGTCAGCGTGCGGAAGCCGAGGCGGGTGTAGTACGGGGCGTTCCACGGGACGTCGGCGAACGTGGTCAGTGTCAGGGCGGTCAGGCCCTCCTCCCCGGCCCGTCGCGCGGCGTGGGCGATCAGGGACCGGCCCACGCCGCGGCGTGCGGCGCGCGGGTGGACGGAGACCTGCTCGACATGGAGCGCGGCGTCCACCGGCTCGGCGATCAGGTACGCGGCGGGCCGGTCCCGTGCGTCGGCCGCCACCCAGCAGTACCCCGCCCGACGGTGGTGCTCGAGGGTGTCCAGGGCGGGCGGTTCGTCGTCGGCGATCTCCGTCATGCCCAGGGCACGGAAGGGGGCGCCGGCGGCCCGTTCGACGTCCTGGAGGACGGGCAGCTCGTCGGGGGCGGCGGGGCGGATGCGCATGTGCCGAGTATCGGACGGTGGCGGCGGGCGCGTCGCCGGCTTTTCGGTCCGGTTCGCGGGCGGTGCGGTGTTCCGGGCCGGCTCTCAGGTCAGGGTGGCGTCCAGGGCGTTCACCGGCTGCGGGGTGCCGGTGAGGTCGAGCAGGAACAGCGGGACGCCGAGGCGGTCGGCGCGGTCCCGGGCGTCCGGGGTGTACCCGGCGAGGGAGAAGTGCAGGCACCGGGCGGACTCCGTCATGGCGGTCAGCCACAGGCACTCCACGTCCCGCGGTGTCGCCCGGCGCGCGGACGGGTCGAGGAGGACGACGACGCCCCGGCCGGCCCGATGCCGGAGGGAGGAGGCTGGTCGGCGCGGCGGATGTCCCCGTGGCCGAGCCTCCGCAGATACAGCACGGTGGCGGTGACCGCGTCGCGGACGCTGCGGATCTGCACGGAGCGGAAGGCGGGGTGCGGAGCGGCGCCGGTCTCCCGAGGTCCGAGTGAGGGTGCGGGTGTGGTGCCGGGGCCGGGCGGGGTGCCCGGGTCGGCCAGCGGGATCCGCAGTACGGTTCCGCACGGGCAACCGAGTTCCGGCCGCGGCCACTCGCCGGGCCGTCCGCAGTCCCCGCAGCGCACGGTGACCCAGTCGTCCTGCCAGACGCGGTGGACGACCGGTGCGGGCACCGCGTTCCCGTCCAGCGGCAGGCCGACGGGTGCGCCGCGCACACAGGGGTACGACGGCGCCGCATGACGGTGCGCGCCGCGGCAGGCGGGGCAGCGCACGGACACGAACACGCTCTCGGGCATGGCCCCACCACTTCCGTTCCTGGACGACCTGACCTCGGACCGGCGTCCCCATCGTCCTCCCGCACGCCCGCCCTGTCCGGCGGTTGCCGCTCCCGGAGGGCACTCGTGCCGTCTCTTGACGCCCTCGTGCCGCTCTCTTGACGACCTTCGCCCACCCTGCCTACATTCATTCCAGATAGCAGAAGTTACTTTCCGAAATACGGAAGAAGCGCACCGCGGGGCGCGACGGGAGTGCGAATCCGACAGTCGAAGCAGGAGTACTCCATGGCCCGAATGACCGCTGCCCGCGCGGCAGTCGAAATCCTCAAGCGCGAGGGCGTCACCGACGCGTTCGGTGTCCCCGGCGCGGCGATCAACCCCTTCTACGCGGCGCTCAAGGCCTCCGGCGGCATCACCCACACCCTCGCCCGCCATGTCGAGGGCGCCTCGCACATGGCCGAGGGCTACACCCGTACCCGAGCGGGCAACATCGGGGTCTGCGTCGGGACCTCCGGTCCGGCCGGCACCGACATGATCACCGGCCTGTACTCCGCGACCGGCGACTCCGTTCCGATCCTGTGCGTCACCGGCCAGGCCCCGACCGCGGTGCTCCACAAGGAGGACTTCCAGGCCGTCGACATCGCCGCCATCGCGAGGCCGGTCACCAAGATGGCGGTGACCGTCCTGGAGGCCGCGCAGGTCCCCGGTGTCTTCCAGCAGGCATTCCACCTCATGCGCTCCGGCCGGCCGGGCCCGGTCCTCATCGACCTGCCGATCGACGTGCAGCGCACGGAGATCGAGTTCGACCCGGGGACGTACGAGCCGCTCCCCGTCCACAAGCCCGCCGCGAGCCGCGCCCAGATCGAGAAGGCGCTCGGCATGCTGAACGCCGCCGAGCGCCCCCTGATCGTCGCGGGCGGCGGCATCCTCAATGCCGACGCCGCCGAACTCCTCGTGCAGTTCGCCGAGTTGACCGGTACGCCGGTCGTGCCGACCCTGATGGGCTGGGGCGTCCTCCCCGACGACCACGAACTGAACGCCGGTATGGTCGGCCTGCAGACCTCGCACCGCTACGGCAACGCGACCTTCCTGGAGTCCGACTTCGTCCTCGGCATCGGCAACCGCTGGGCCAACCGCCACACCGGCAGGCTCGACGTCTACACGGCCGGCCGGACCTTCGTCCACGTCGACATCGACCCCACCCAGATCGGCCGGATCTTCGCTCCCGACTACGGCATCGCCTCCGACGCGCGCGCCGCGCTGGAGCTGTTCGTCCGGGTCGCGAAGGAACTCAGCGCCGAGGGAGGGCTGCCCGACCGTTCCGCCTGGGCGGCCGCGGCACAGGAGAAGCGGGCCACGCTCCAGCGCCGTACGCACTTCGACGATGTCCCGATCAAGCCGCAGCGCGTCTACGAGGAGATGAACAGGGCCTTCGGCCCGGAGACGCGGTACGTCTCGACGATCGGCCTCTCACAGATCGCCGGCGCCCAGATGCTGCACGTCCACCGGCCCCGGCACTGGATCAACTGCGGCCAGGCCGGCCCCCTCGGCTGGACCGTCCCGGCGGCACTGGGCGTGGCCAAGGCCGACCCCGGTGCACAGGTCGTCGCCCTGTCCGGCGACTACGACTTCCAGTTCATGCTGGAAGAGCTGGCCGTCGGGGCGCAGCACAAGATCCCCTACGTACATGTCCTGCTGAACAACTCCTACTTGGGTCTCATCCGTCAGGCGCAGCGGGCGTTTGACATCGACTTCCAGGTCAACCTGGAGTTCGAGAACGTCAACGCGCCCGAACTGGGCGTCTACGGCGTCGACCACGTACGGGTCGCCGAGGGCCTCGGCTGCAAGGCGATCCGGGTGACCGAACCCGGCGGACTGGGCCCGGCGCTGGAGGAGGCCAAGAAGCTCGCCGCGGAGTTCAGGGTCCCGGTGGTCGTCGAGGCGATCCTGGAGCGCGTCACCGACATCTCCATGTCGACCACCAACGACATAAGCGAGGTCGTCGAGTTCGAGGACATCGCGACGGAGCCGTGGCACGCCCCGACGTCGATCAGGACGCTGAAGGTCTGACGGGCGTCGTACGGCGTCGGCGAACATCGGCGCTGTCGCTGTCGCTGCCGTAGCCCGGGGCTTCCCCTGAGCGGGGCCCGCCGCCCCCGTGCCGGCGGGCCCCGTGTACGGGGTATGTGCCCGTCGGTGGGGGTGCTCGAAGCCTCCCGGGCCCGGTTCAGAGGTTCATTTGAGAGTGCCGTAGCCGGGCTACGGCCGCTGCCGTAGAACCGGTGGACCGGGAACGGCCGTACGTCCCCGCCCCGCTCAGGCCTCGTGGTGCTCCGACAGGCCCGGCCAGTCGTCGGGGCCGCCGCCCTGCCACTCGATGAGGTCGGCCTCCTCGACGTCGGTGACGTAGAGGTCCGCCAGCCGCAGGATCTCGCCGACGTCGTCGACGTGCGAGGCGACGCCCAGCGTCTCGTCGCCCGAGGTGACCCGCCGCGAACCGTCCAGGGCCGGCGCATGGACCACGATGTGCGGTTGCTCCGTGGGAGGTGCCATGCCCCCAGGCTCCTGCCCGCCGGGCGGATCCGCACCCCGGACGCCGGGAGGCGGGGCCGTCCGGCGGCGCGAGGCCGGGCGCGACGGTGTGTTCGCGCCGCCGGACGGGGTCGGTGGGCCGGGCTCGGGACCGCGGCGGGTGCGACGGCACCGGGTGCCCCTCCGCTCAGGTCGAAGGAGGTGCCCCGGCGGCCTTCACCACCGCACTGGCTCGCGCGCCGCCGCGGCGCCCTCGCCCGCCCGCGGGGAGACCCCGCGGGCCGCGCGTACGGCCTCGCCCCCCGTCGGCGGCCGTACGCGGGTCGGACGGTCAGACCTGGGCGCCGGACAGCCGCTCCACCGCGCGCAGCAGCGCGGAGTGGTCCAGGCCGCCGTCGCCCTGCGCGCGCAGGCTCGCGACCAGTTGCGCGACCACCGCGCCGACGGGCAGGGCCGCCCCGACGGCGCGGGCGGCGTCGGTGACGATGCCCATGTCCTTGTGGTGCAGATCGATGCGGAAGCCGGGCGCGAAGTCACGGGCGAGGAAGTTGTCCTTCTTGCGGGTCAGCACGGTGGAGCCCGCGAGACCGCCGTTCAGGACGTCCAGCGCGGCCGCCAGGTCCACGCCGGACTTCTCCAGGAAGACCACGGCCTCGGCACACGCCTGGATGTTGACGGCGACGATCAGCTGGTTGGCGGCCTTCACGGTCTGGCCGGAGCCGTGCGGTCCGCACCGCACGACCGTCCTGCCGAGTACGTCGAAGAGCGGCTTCGCCCGGTCGAAGTCGGCCTGTTCACCGCCGACCATGATGGACAGCACCGCCTCGACGGCGCCCGCCTCGCCGCCGGACACCGGGGCGTCGAGCACCCGGATGCCCTTGTCCCTCGCGGCGGCGGCCAGGTCGACCGAGGTCTGCGGGGTGATCGAGGACATGTCGATCAGCAGGGCACCGGGCCGGGCGTTCTCCAGGATGCCGTCGGGTCCGTAGGCGACCGCCTCCACCTGGGGAGAGGCGGGCACCATGGTGATGATCACGTCCGCGTCACGGACCGCCTCGGCGACGGAGGCGGCGGCGGTGCCGCCCGCGGCGGCCAACCGCTCCAGCTTCTCCTGTTCCAGGGTGTGACCGGTGACGTGGTAGCCCGCCTTGATCAGGTTCTCGGACATGGGGGAGCCCATGATGCCGAGGCCGATCCAGGAGACCTTGGGAAGGGCGGTGCTCATGCGGGGGTGCCTCTCTTTCGCTCTGCGGTGTCTGCGGGCGTCCACTGCTCAGCGGGGGGCGCGGGCCTCGGCCGGCAGCCAGTCGAAGGCCTCGGCGCTCGGCCGGTCGCCGGGCTTGTACTCCAGGCCGACCCAGCCCGCGTAACCCGCCTTCCGCAGCCGTCCGAGGAGGTCCGCCAGCGGGAGCGAGCCGGTGCCGGGGGCACCGCGGCCGGGGTTGTCGGCGATCTGCACATGGCCGGTCCGCGCGGCGTACCGCTCGATCACCGCCGGCAGGTCCTCGCCGTTCCTGGACAGGTGGTACAGGTCCATCAGGAACCGGGCGTTGCCCAGCCCCGTGGCCGCGTTCACCTGGTCGACGACCTGCACCGCCGCCGGCGCCGACACCAGCGGGTACCGCGGCGACTCGGGCCGGTTCAGTGCCTCGACCAACAGGATCGCGCCGATCCGGTGGGCAGCGCGGGCGGCGAGGGCGAGGTTCTCCAGGGCGAGCGCGTCCTGCTCGGCGGGATCCACGCCGTCGACGCGGTTGCCGTACAGCGCGTTGAGGGCCGTGCAGCCGAGGGACTCGGCGAAGCCCGCGGCGACCTCGACGTTGGCGCGGAACCGCTCCGACTCCTCGCCCGGGACGGACAGGGCGCCGCGGTCCGGGCCGGGGAGCTGCCCGGCGTAGAAGTTCAGGCCCGTGAGCCGGACGCCCGCGTCCTCGATCGCCTTGTGCAGACCGTCCAGTTCGGACCGCTCCGGTGTGGGCGAGTCGGCCCAGGGCCACCACAGCTCGACCGCGGTGAAACCGGCCGCGGCGGCGGCCGCGGGGCGCTCCAGGAGCGGGAGTTCGGTGAAGAGGATCGACAGGTTGACGTCGAAGCGCTGCTCTGCGGCCGTACTCCACTCGGCACCTGGCATCGGACCGTGCTCCCTTCCTCTCGATTCATATTTCGTATTGCGGAATCTTCTTTCTGCTTACTGGAAGATTGCCCGCGGGTCTCGAGGCTGTCAAGAGGGGGGCGCGCGAGGTCACGCGCAGGCGTCGGGCGCACCGGCTCGGGGAGGGGGCGATGAACGTCATGTGAAGCGGACGCCTGGCCGGGACGGCGAGAAATCCGCAAGGCTCCCCGCAGCGGGATCGGGGCGCGGGGACGGCAGTCCGACGCCGACCCCCGGCCGCTGGGCGCATCAGGGCCGTTGGGCCCTCCCCTCGGGACCCGGTATGGACTGTTCGGCCCTGTCCGACCCCGGTACCCCGGAAAGGATCATGTGGCAGCGGCCGGGAGGCGTCGCGTCCGCTCCGGTCGACCCGGCCTCTCCCGGCTCGTCGACGACGTGTACGGACATGAGCGGAAGGGCGGGGCGCCGACGGTGGACGAGGGGCAGATGCAAGAGGTAAAGGCCGCGGAGGGGCACGACGTGGTTTCCGGCACGGGGGCGCCCGGGCATCCCCGGGGGATCGCGCCCGGGACCGCGCGCCCGTCGTGGGTGGAGTGGCTGACGACCACCGACCACAAGAAGATCGGGACGCTCTACCTGGTCTCCGCGTTCGTGTTCTTCGTCGTCGGCGGTGTGATGGCGCTGGTGATGCGGGCGGAGCTGGCCCGGCCCGGTCTGCAGATCATGTCGAACGAGCAGTTCAACCAGGCGTTCACGATGCACGGTTCGATCATGCTGCTGATGTTCGCGATGCCGTTGTTCACCGGGTTCGCGAACTGGATCATGCCGTTGCAGATCGGCGCACCGGACGTGGCCTTCCCCCGGCTGAACATGCTCGCCTACTGGCTGTTCTTCCTCGGTTCGTCGATCGCGGCGAGCGGCTTCCTCACCCCGGACGGCGCCGCCGGCTTCGGCTGGTTCCTGTACGCCCCGCTGTCCGACGCCGTCTACTCGCCGGGCGTGGGAGCCGACCTGTGGATCATGGGCGTGGCGTTGTCCGGCTTCGGCTCGATCCTGGGCGCGGTCAACTTCATCACCACCATCATCTGCATGCGCGCGCCGGGCATGACCATGTTCCGCCTGCCGATCTTCACCTGGAACGTGCTCCTCACCAGCGTGCTGGTCCTCATGGTGTTCCCGGTCCTGGCGGCGGCGCTGTTCGCCCTGGAGTACGACCGCAGGTTCGGCGGCCACATCTTCGACGCGGCGAACGGCGGGGCGCTGCTGTGGCAGCACCTGTTCTGGTTCTTCGGCCACCCCGAGGTCTACATCCTGGCCCTGCCGTTCTTCGGCATCGTCTCCGAGGTGATCCCGGTCTTCTCCCGCAAGCCGATGTTCGGCTACATGGGGCTGATCGGCGCGACGATCGCCATCGCGGGTCTGTCGTTGACCGTCTGGGCGCACCACATGTACACCACGGGCGGAGTGCTGCTGCCGTTCTTCTCCTTCATGACCTTCCTGATCGCCATCCCGACCGGAGTGAAGTTCTTCAACTGGATCGGCACGATGTGGAAGGGCAGCCTGTCGTTCGAGACGCCCATGCTCTGGACCGCGGGCTTCCTCGTCACGTTCCTCTTCGGCGGGCTGACCGGAGTCATCCTGGCCTCGCCGCCGCTGGACTTCCACCTCACCGACTCGTACTTCGTCGTCGCGCACTTCCACTACACGGTCTTCGGCACCGTCGTGTACGCGATGTTCGCCGGGTTCCACTTCTGGTGGCCGAAGTTCACCGGCAAGATGCTCGACGAGCGCCTCGGAAAGATCACCTTCTGGACGCTCACGGCGGGTTTCCACCTCACCTTCCTGGTCCAGCACTGGCTGGGCGCCGAGGGCATGCCCCGCCGGTACTCGGACTACCTGGCGGCCGACGGCTTCACCGCCCTCAACACCCTGTCGTCGATCGGGTCGTTCCTGCTGGGCATGTCGCTGCTGCCGTTCTTCTACAACGTGTGGCGGACGGCCAAGTACGGCGAGAAGGTCGAGGTCGACGATCCCTGGGGCTACGGCCGCTCCCTGGAGTGGGCCACGTCCTGCCCGCCCCCGCGCCACAACTTCACCTCCCTGCCCCGCATCCGGTCCGAATCCCCCGCCTTCGACGTACACCACCCGGAGATCGCCGCCATGGAGACGGTGGGCTGAGCCGTGTCCCATCCAGTCCTGGCCCTCGGCGCCGCGGCGGTGACCGCGGCCGGCTCCGTCTGGTACGTGCCGGCCCTCGTGGATCTGCGCGCGGGGGCCGACCGGCCCGCGTCCCGTCGTGCCGAGGCGGTGGCCTGCCTCAGCGGCTGGAGCACGCCGGCCGTCGTCGCCGTACTCCTGTTCGTGACCGGGGGCTGGTGGCTGCCCTGTGCGGCGGCCCTGACAGGTTCGACCGTCGCGACCGGCCTCTGGGCCCGTGCCGCCGTCCACCGCCGGCGCAGCGCACACGAAGCGGCCCGCCTCTGGGCACAGCTGTGCCGTCCCGGCCCCGCCCGCACGCCGGAGGAGTGAACGACAGGACCTCCTCGAGGCGATGACCTCGCGTCCACCTCGGGAGCCGCAGCAGTCGGTGCGGCTGCGACCACTTCGTCTCCGCCGTCCTGCTGATCGCCGCGGGGGAGTCCGTTAAGGTCGTGCCGGAGCGGCCGGGGCACACCGACGCCGCGATGACCCCGAACGCCCACAGCCACCTCTTCCCCGATCCGGAACAACGGACCGGGGCGGCGGTGGGACGGGCGTTCGGCGCCCTGACGGGAGGAAGTGCCCCGAATGTGCTCTCTCGGCCGGAGGACCGAGAGAACGAGCAGGTCGGAGCCGACGTCATGGGGGAGCAGTGCGATTGAGAGTGGAGTTCACGACCGAGCCCTTCGACCTGGACGAGGCGCCCGCGCACGCGGTGGCGGCCCGGGAGGTCGTGGAGGCGGCCGAGCTGGACTCGGTGGACGTCGGGCCGTTCGGGAACACCGCGGAGGGCGGCGCGGACACGGTGCTCACCACCGTCGACGCCCTGCTCCGCCGGTCCCTGGAGGCGGGTGCCACCCGGATCTCGCTCCAGGTCAACGTGATCGCGGAGGGCGAGGAATGAGCGGCGCGGCGGACGAGCCGTTCATCGCGGCCGTCAAGCCACTCGTCGACGCCATGGGCGGGCAGCTGCTCCCGCCCGACGAGGCCGGTCCCGACGACGTCGTACTCGTCTGGGAGGGGGTCGACGCCGTCGCCGTGCGCCTGCCCCAGCTCGCCGACTCCCTCGATCACATGCTCGCCGCCCTCGAGCGCCGGCAGGGCAGACCCCTCGCCGAGCTGGACCGCAGGGCCAAGCAGGAGATCGTACGGAGTCTGGAGGCGCGCGGCGCCTTCGCCGTACGGCACGGGGTGGAGACCGTGGCGAGCGCGCTCGGCGTCAGCCGGTTCACCGTCTACAACTACCTCAACCGCGAGAAGGGCTCCTGAGCCCTGACCAGGGCGTACGAACCGCTCATGGCGCTGCGTGGCGTGGTGGCCGTCCGCCAGTTTTCAACAAACTGTTGACGTGACGGCCCGTGGCGACGTTAGCTGTCGGCACGCCCGCTCAGCACCGAGGCCGCTCGCGGCCGGGGAGGCCACCGTGACGTCCACTGCCACGCCGCCGGGCCTGGCCCGCTTCAACGCGCTGGAGGAGCCGGCGGCCCTCGCCGCCCTCCACGAGGCGTGTGCCTCCACGGCGTGGGCCCGCCGACTGCTCGCCGACCGGCCCTACGCCACCGCCGACGACCTGTACGCCGCCTCCGACGCCGCCGTGAGCGGGCTGAGCGCGGCGGACCTCCAGGAGGCGATGGCCGGGCACCCGCCGATCGGCAGGCCCCGGCCCGGCGACCCGGCCTCGCAGCGGGAGCAGAGCGGCATGACCGCCGCGCCGGACCGGCTCAAGGCGGAGATGCTCGAACTGAACCTCGCCTACCAGGAGAGGTTCGGCCATGTGTTCCTCATCTGCGCCACTGGCCGGACCGGCGAGCAGCTGCGTGACGCGCTGACCGCGCGCCTGGGCAACACGCCGGAGCGGGAGCGCGGGATCGTCCGCACCGAACTGGGGAAGATCAACCGCATCCGTCTGGCCCGACTCGTCGACGAGGACTGACGCAGAGATGAGCACCGACACCACCGCCTCCGTGTCCACGCACATCCTGGACACCAGCGTCGGCCGCCCCGCCCGGGGCGTCGCCGTCCACCTCTCCGCCCGCTCCGGCCGGCAGGCGCCCTGGCAGGCGCTCGGCGGCTCCGCGACCGACGCGGACGGGCGGTGCAAGGACCTCCCGGTGCCGCCGGAGGGAACCACCCACCTGCGGCTCGACTTCGCCGTGGAGCCGTACTTCACCGACCAGCGGGCCGAGGCGCGGCAGGACGCCCCCGCGGACCGGGACGGCGGCGCCGGGGTGTTCTTCCCGGAGGTGGCGATCACGTTCGCCGTCGTACCGGGCGAGCACTACCACGTACCGCTGCTGCTCAACCCGTTCGGCTACTCCGTATACCGAGGGAGCTAGCAAGATGACCGACACCTCCAGCCCTGCCCGCCCCGTGGTCCTGGGCCAGAACCAGTACGGCAAGGCCGAGAACCGGGTCGTCAGGATCACGCGGAACGGCGCCACCCACCACATCAAGGACCTGAACGTCTCCGTCGCCCTGTCCGGCGACATGGAGGAGGTCCACTACTCCGGCTCCAACGCCAACGTCCTGCCGACCGACACCACCAAGAACACCGTGTTCGCGTTCGCCAAGGAGCACGGCATCGAGTCCGCCGAGCAGTTCGGCATCCACCTCGCCCGGCACTTCGTCACCTCTCAGGAGCCCATCCACCGGGCCCGCATCCGCGTCGAGGAGTACGCCTGGGAACGGATCGCCACCTCCGACGCCCACGAGGGCGAGCACTCCTTCGTCCGCAAGGGCCAGGAGACCCGGCTGACGCAGGTCACCTACGACGGCGAGCGGTGGGAGATCGTCTCGGGCCTGAAGGACCTGACGGTGCTGAACTCCACCGACTCCGAGTTCTGGGGCTACGTCAAGGACAAGTACACGACGTTGAAGGAGACCCACGACCGTATCCTCGCCACCTCGGTCGCCGCCCGCTGGCGGTTCAACTGGACCGGCGACGAGCAGCAGATGCCCGACTGGGAGACGTCCTACGAGCGGACCAAGCAGCACATGCTCCAGGCATTCGCCGAGACCTACTCCCTGTCCCTGCAGCAGACGATGTACCAGATGGGCGCGCGGATCATCGACCACCGCGACGAGATAGACGAGGTCCGCTTCTCCCTCCCCAACAGCCACCACTTCCAGGTGGACCTGGAACCCTTCGGCCTCGAGAACGACAGCGAGGACGGCGCCGTCTACCTCGCCGCCGACCGCCCCTACGGTCTGATAGAGGCCACGATCCTGCGGAACGGCTGTGAGGCGCTGATACCGGCGGACCTCACCAACCTCTGAGGGCAGAAGGGACGAACGGACGCATCATGGCACCGGACCAGCACACCGTCACAGAACGCGTCGTCATCGAGAACTGCGCGATCGCGACCGTCGACGCGCAGGACACCGAGTACGCCTCCGGGCACCTCGTCCTGGCCGGCCACCGCATCGAGTCCCTCGGCGCGGGCAGGGCACCCGACGGCCTGGAGAACGTCGTACGCCGTATCGACGCCACCGGGCATCTGGCGACCCCCGGCCTGGTCAACACCCACCACCACTTCTACCAGTGGCTCACCCGGGGCCTGGCCACCGACCACAACCTGTTCGACTGGCTCGTCGCGCTCTACCCGACCTGGGCGCGCATCGACGAGCCGATGGTGGACGCGGCGGCCCGGGGATCCCTCGCGATGATGGTCCGCGGCGGCGTGACCACCGCCATGGACCACCACTACGTCTTCCCGCGGGGCACCGGCGACCTGTCCGGCACCATCATCCGCGCCGCCCGTGACATGGGGGTGCGCTTCACCCTCGCCCGCGGCTCCATGGACCTCGGCGAGAAGGACGGCGGACTGCCCCCGGACTTCGCCGTCGAGACGCTCCAGGACGCCCTCGCCGCGACCGAGGAGACCGTCCGCCGGCACCACGACACCTCCTTCGGTGCCATGACCCAGGTCGCCGTCGCACCCTGCTCACCGTTCTCCGTCTCCACCGAACTGATGCGGCAATCAGCGGAGTCGGCCCGCGGACTCGGCGTGCGCCTGCACACCCACGGTTCGGAGACCGTGGAGGAGGAGAAGTTCTGCCACGAACGGTTCGGCATGAGCCCGACCGACTACTTCGAGTCCACCGGCTGGCTCGGCGAGGACGTGTGGATGGCGCACTGCGTCCACATGAACGACTCCGACGTCGCCGCCTTCGCCCGTACGAGCACGGGCGTGGCCCACTGCCCCTCCTCCAACGCCCGCCTCGCCGCGGGCATCGCGCGCGTCCCCGACCTGCTGGCGGCCGGCGTCCCGGTCGGCCTCGGCGTGGACGGCACGGCGTCCAACGAGTCCGGCGAACTGCACACCGAACTGCGCAACGCCCTGCTCGTGGGCCGCCTCGGCCCGCACCGCGAAGCGGCCCTGACGGCACGTCAGGCGCTGCGTCTGGGCACCTATGGAGGCGCCCAGGTGCTGGGCCGTGCCGCCGAGATCGGCTCGCTGGAGCCGGGCAAGCTCGCCGATCTGGTGCTGTGGCGGATGGACACCCTCGCCCACTCCTCCATCGCCGACCCGGTGGCCGCGCTGGTCCTCGGCGCGGCGGCCCCGGTCACCGCGTCGTTCGTCAACGGCCGTCAGATCGTGGAGGACAGCCGGCTCCGCACGGCCGACGAGGACGAGATCGCCCGCTCCACCCGCGCACAGGCCCGGCGACTGGCCCGGATCGCCGCTCAGACCTGAGCACGGGCCGGGCGGCTACGCCAGAGCAGCCCCGACCTCGTCGCGCAGCCGGGGCAGCATGTCGTGGAACACCCCGGGGCAGAGGGTGTCGCCGTAGTCCTTGTGACCGTGGAGCCGCGTAGCGGGGATGCCGTAGCGCGCGCAGGTGTACGCGCACAGGGCGACCAGCACCTCCCACTGCGCCTGCGGAGGTGTGGCGCCCGCGTGGTAGGCGCCCTCGTTGGCGATCCCGACGGCCTGGTCGTTCTGCCCGGAGGTGTGGGCGCCGAGGACGAAACCGCTCCCGCCGGTGAGGGCCTGGAGGCTGCCGTGCCGCCCCTCGGTGATCCAGCCGCCCCGGCTGACCAGGAAGTGGTAGCCGGTGTCGACCCATCCGTTCTTGTCCATGTGCAGGTCCTGGACCCAGTGGGCGTGGGAGTGGGCCTGGGCGCGGGAGAAGTCGGAGGTGTTGGCGCTCACCGTGTGGTGGACGATGATCCGGCTCGGCCGGTACGACAGCCGGCTGATGCTTCCGCGTGGTGAACGGGCGCCCCAGGCACGGGTGCTGTCGATGTCCGGCTCGACGGCGTCGGCGGCCTTCGCGCCACCGGCGCTCCGCGCCCGGGCGGTGCTCTGTGCATGGGCGGTGCCCGGCAGGGCGGTGGCGGCGGCCAGGCCGGCCGCACCGGCGAGCAGGAGACGGCGCCGGAGCGCGTTCTCGGCGTTCACGATCGCTCCTTGGGGGAGACGGTGGGGGGAAACGGAGGAGCCGACGGGGTCGGCCGTCGGCTCCACCGCGTGATCGCGTGCTGGGGGAGCGGCGAGGAGGGGTCCCCTGCCGGTGCCGGATCGGGTGCCGGTTACGTGTTGTTGGCGAGGGCCAGGAGCCGGTCGCGCGAACCGTTGAACTGGTTGCGGTCCACGTTTCCGGAGACGCCGCTGACCGAGCCGGTGCTGGTGTACTGCCACACCGTCCAGGTCGGGAAACCGCTCGGGATGGTCGGGGACGACGCCGAGGTCCAGTGCGCCACCCACAGCGGGCTCTTGCCGGACATGCCGGTCCAGTTGCCGGTGCAGGTGTTCCACCAGCCGGACGTCGTGTAGATCACCGCGTCCCGGCCGGTGCGGGACTTGTAGGTGGTGTAGAAGTCGTTGATCCAGGTGCGCATCTGCGTGGTGGACAGGCCGTAGCACATGGCCCCGTAGGGGTTGTGCTCGATGTCCAGGACACCCGGCAGGGTCAGGTTGTCCCGCGACCAGCCGCCGCCGTTGGAGGCGAAGTAGTTCGCCTGGACCGCCCCGCTGGAGATGTCGGGGCGCGCGAAGTGGTACGCGCCGCGGATCACGCCGGCGCCGTGCGCGGCCGGGTAGTTGGTGTTGAACCGCGCGTCCTTGTAGCTGGTGCCCTCGGTCGCCTTGATCCAGGCGAACTGGATGCCGGAGTTGCGCACCGAGGTCCAGTTGATGGCGCCCTGCCAGTGCGAGACGTCGATGCCCTGGACGCCGTCGGTCGGGGCCATGGTGCCCATCGACGGCGGTTCCGCGGGGACGTCGTGGACCCGGGCGCCCACACCCATGTACGCCTGGCCCGGCTTGACCTTGACGCGGTCCTTGTCGGGCTGGGGCGCGGCGGCGGTGTTGGACGCAGTGGTCGCCGTCAGTGCGAGAGCCGCGACGAGGACGCCGAGCGCCGTGGTCGCCCGTCTGCGGGGGCCGGTCGGGCGGTTGGGGAACGAGAACATGACTGCCTCCGGTACGCATGTGGGGATGAGAGGAGGAGGTGCCGACGGCCCTGCCACCTGGACAGAGCCGCGCTGTTCCGTACTTTGACGTGCGCGCGTCATTAGTTAGGCACGGGGGTTCTACGCGTGTAAAGCCCTCACGGCCGCCTCTGGAGGTCTGGTCCTCTGGAGGTTCGGGCGGCCTGGGGAATCGCCGTCCGACGGCGGAAACTTTCACGCCGTGAAAAACGCGGTGAGGGCGGAAGCGGCCCCGACGTGGCGGCCGGATGCACGGGGCGAGCGGGATGCCGCCCCGTGCGCCGACGCCGTCCTACAGCCCGAACAGGCCCGGATCCTCGGCCAGTTTCCGGAAGACGTCCTGCGGGCTCGGCACCAGCTTGCGTTCCTTGAGGTCCAGTACGCCGCCGACCGCCGTGATCTCGGCGGCGACCGTGCCGTCCGCCTTGGTGATGGTCTGCTCGATGCGGAACGTCTTGCCGGTGCCCCAGGTGAAGGCACAGCTCACGTCGACCTCGTCACCGGCGAGCAGCTCCCGCTTGTAGCGGATGGTGGTCTCCAGGGCGACCGGTCCCACACCCTGCCCGATGAGGCCGGACTGCGTGATCCCGGCCTCCTGGAGCAGCGACCAGCGCGCGTGCTCCGCGTAGTTGAGGTACACGGCCTGGTTGAGGTGGCCCTGCACGTCGGTCTCGTATCCACGCACGGTCACCCGGACGGAAAACGGCTCGCTCACTGGTTTCCTTTCAAGCCTGCTCGATTCGTTGCCCTGACCACCGATCCTGGCACGCCCCTCACACCCGGCGCGGGGAGGCCAGCAGATACCGTGCCCGCGTCCTCGGCTCCGTGTACTCCCCGACCTGCCATCCGGCCCGCTCGAGCGTTCCGGCGCAGGCCCGTAGCGCCGTGCCGTCCGGCTCGTGCACGGCGACCGCCTCCGGCTGCGGGGTCCCCCGCACCCGGTAGCCGCCCTCGGTGTCCCCGACGGCCGGATCGTGTCCGGCGGCCTCCAGGGCGAGCGCGGCGGCCTGCACCAGGTGCGAGCGTTCCCAGGCGCAGGGCCGGTCCGTCGCACCGTCGGGGTTGGTCATCCTGCGCAGCTCCAGCATGCCCTGCCAGGCGCCGCGCACCTCCCGGAGCCGAGCCGGCCCGGTCCCGGGAGCCGTGTCCTCGCCACCGACCCGTGCCGCGAACACCCCGGTGGTGGCGGGCTCGGGCGTGGGCTCGGTCTTCGCTTCCGCCTCCGCGTCCCGTGCCCTGTGCCCCGCGGGCGTCAGGAAGTGATGGTGCGGCGCCCGCGGATGCCGGAAGGCGAGCCCGCGCCTCACCAGCGCGGCAAGCTGCGCCTCCGTCCCCTTCAGGCGCCCGGTCACGGGATCGGCGCCTTCGATGACCCGCCGCAGCCCCGCACTCAACGCTCTCGTCACCACAGCCCCCGAACCCCGACCGGCCGATCGTCCCTTTCAATCTTTCGAAGACTACGACCGGGCGCTGACACTCCCGGCGTCCGGAGCCCCGGCGCGATGCGTGCCGCTCCATGAGCCGGTCGTAGAATTCTGCTGTGAAGAACTCAGATCGTACGTCGCAGCCCGGAGCGGAACCGCGGAACGCGGGCGGTAAACCCGCGCAGGGCCTGGAATCCGTGGAGAACGCCCTCTCCCTGCTGCTCCTGCTCCGCAAGCAGGGGCGCGTGCGGCTGAGCGAGGCCGCCGACGAGTTGGGTGTGGCCCGGTCCACGGCCCATCGTCTGCTCTCCACCCTGCGCGGGCGCGGCTTCGCGGTGCAGGGCGCCGACAAGGTGTACCGGCCCGGCCCCACGCTCTACCGCCTGGGGGTGTCCCAGCGCTCCGAGTACGACCTCGTGGAAACCGCCCGGCCGCACATGCTGTGGCTCAACGGACAGCTCGGCGAGACGGTGCACCTGGCGGTCCGGGCCGGTGCCGAGGCGCGCGTCCTGCACAGCATCGAGGGGACGCACGCACTGCGCGTCGGCAGCCGCGCCGGCGTGAATCTGCCCGCGCACCTCTCCGCCGGCGGCAAGGCGCTCCT
This sequence comes from Streptomyces sp. NWU339, assembly GCF_003143855.1. Lineage (GTDB taxonomy): Bacteria > Actinomycetota > Actinomycetes > Streptomycetales > Streptomycetaceae > Streptomyces. The sequence goes on along the minus strand of NZ_QFRK01000010.1, from coordinate 158,755 downwards.
CGCCGACCTGGGCGTCTCCGAGCTCGCCGACATCTACGGCACCCGGCACGCGGCGCAGGCGGACACCGACCCCGAGACACTGCACCGCACGCTCGCGACCGTCCGCAGGCGGGGCTACGCCGTCAATATCGGGGGCACCGAGCGCGGCATCTCCGCGGTGGGCGCCGCCGTGCGGGAGCCGGGCGGCCGCGCCGTGGCGGCGATGATCGTCTCGGCCCCTTCGCTGCGCTTCACCCGCGCCCGTCTCGGTGATGCGGCCGCTGTGCTCGGGGAGGCGGTGCGCCGCATGGAGGGGGCACTCTGAGCCGGCGGCCGGTGTCCGCGTACGCGCACGGCCGAAGCGAAGGAGCATGGTACGGCGGCAGGCCCCTGGCGCAAAGGGGTGCTCCCCCCTGTACCGCAGAGCGGAATTACTGGGCAGTTTTATTGCTCTCTACGCAACAGGGCTGCTTCCATGCTGGTCACCGATGGGTCATTCGCTTGTCGCCGGAAGGACACCGGGGTCTGCGGAGCCGCCCACCGTGTCGGTGCTCCGCATCGCGGCCCGCCCGGCTCCCTTCCCCCACCTCTCCGCGACAGGACGTGGCCGCATGACCACCGATGTTCAAGCCCCCGCCTCCGCCCGGCCCCCGGCTCCGGACCCGACGGACCGGCGCACCCGCGCCCTGACGCTTGCGGTCGTCGCCCTGTGCACGGCGGCGATCACGGTCGAGGGGTTCGACCTCATCGTCTACGGCGTGGCGATGCCGTCGATGCTCGCCGACTCGAACCTGGGCCTCGACAAGTCCCTCGCCGGAACTCTCGGCAGCCTCGTCTATCTGGGCATGCTCATCGGCGCCATCGTCTGCGGGCCGCTCGCCGACCGTTTCGGCAGGCGTCGTCTCGTGCTGGCATCGGGAGTGATCTTCACCCTGTTCACCGTCGGCTGTGCCGTCGCCGCCACGCCCTGGCAGTTCGGTCTCTTCCGGCTGCTCGCCGGCATCGGCATGGGCGGCGTGATGCCGTCCTGTGTGGCCCTGGCGAAGGAGTACGCGCCGCGCGGCCGCTCCGCGCTGGTGGCGACCGTCGTCCTCGCGGGCGTTCCGGTCGGCGGCGTGCTCGCCGCGCTCACCGCCGCGGCCTGGGGCGAGACCCTCGGTTGGCGCGGCCTGTTCGGTGCCGGCGCGGCGCTGTCGACGCTGGTGTTCGCCGGCGTGTACGCCCTGCTGCCGGACTCGCGGCCCGGAGCGGCCGACGCCCCCGGCCCCGAAGTCACTTCCTCGACGGCGGCTGTCGGCATCCCCGGGTCCAGCGGCCTGACGGCCGGGGCGAAGGCCCCCTCGCCGGCCCGCTCCGTGCTCTCGGACGGCCGCGCCCGCACCACCGTGCTGTTCGTCGTCGCCAACTTCGCGGTGCTCCTGTCCTGGTACGGCCTGAACACCTGGCTGACCCAGCTGATGCGCGAGATGGACTACCCGCTCGGCTCGGCGCTGCAGTTCACGCTCGTGCTCAATCTGGGTGCCGTGATCGGTTCGTTCGGCATCGCCGCCGTCGCCGACCGGGTCGGCCCGCGCTTCGTCACCATCGGCAGTGCGGCGCTCTCCGCGGTCGCCGTCGTCGGCCTGACGTGGGGCGGCAACACCGTCGTCGTCCTCTGTCTGACCGCGCTCGCCGGTGTCGGTGCCCATTCGGCCCTGACCGTGCTCAACGACTGGGTGGCGTCCAGCTATCCGGCCTCGATCCGGGCCACGGCGCTCGGCTACGTCTCGGGCTTCGGACGCGGCGGCGCGATCGTGGCGCCGCTGCTCGGCGGCTGGATCCTGACGGCCTCTCTCGGCCCGACCACGGTCTTCTACGTTTTCGCCGCAGCCGCCGCCCTGAGCGCCGCGGCCCTCCTCGCCATCCCGGGCCGCCGGTCCTGACGCCCCCGCCGCGAAGCGCGACGCCCCGTCTCCAGCAGGAGGCGGGGCGTCCTCGTCAGGTGGGAGGAGTCTCACCGGTGGCGACCCGGCCGGACCGTACGGGAAGCCGTGTGCGGCCTGGGCACGGCCGACCGGCCGCGCTACTGACGGTATCCGCTCAGGAAGCGGCTGATGCGGCCGATCGCCGCCTCCAGATCCTCCGCGTGGGGGAGGGTGAGGATGCGGAAGTGATCGGGGAAGGGCCAGTTGAAACCCGTGCCCTGGACGACCTGGATCTTCTCCCGGAGCAGCAGGTCGAGGACGAACTTCTCGTCGTCGTGGATCTTGTGCACCTTGGGGTCCAGGCGGGGGAACGCGTACAGGGCGCCCTTCGGCTTCACGCAGCTCACGCCGGGGATCTCGTTCAGCTTCTCCCAGACCACGTCCCGCTGCTCGTGCAGCCGCCCGCCGGGCGCGGTGAGCTCACGGATGGACTGGCGGCCGCCGAGCGCGGCCTGGATGGCGTACTGGGCGGGCGCGTTGGCGCACAGGCGCATGGAGGCCAGCATGGTCAGGCCCTCCAGGTAGTCCTTCGCGTGCTGCTTGGGGCCGGTGACCACCAGCCAGCCGGAGCGGAAGCCCGCCACGCGGTAGGTCTTCGACAGCCCGCAGAAGGTGAGGACCACCAGGTCGGGGGCGAGCGCGGCGGCCGAGTGGTGCACGGCGTCGTCGTAGAGGATCTGGTCGTAGATCTCGTCGGCGAGGACCATCAGACCGTGCCGGCGGGCCAGGTCGAGGATGCCCTCGACGACCTCCTTCGGATAGACCGCGCCGGTGGGGTTGTTGGGGTTGATGATGACCACGGCCTTCGTACGGTCCGTGATCTTCGACGCCATGTCGTCCAGGTCCGGGTACCAGTCGGCCTGTTCGTCGCACAGGTAGTGCACCGCCTTGCCACCCGCGAGGGTGGTCACCGCCGTCCAGAGGGGGAAGTCCGGAGCGGGCACGAGGACTTCGTCGCCGTCCTCCAGGAGCGCCTGGACGGCCATCGAGATCAGTTCGGAGACGCCGTTGCCGAGGAAGACGTCGTCGACGTCGACCTCCAGGCCCAGGGTCTGATAGCGCTGGGCCACCGCGCGGCGGGCGGAGAGGATGCCGCGCGAGTCGGTGTAGCCGTGCGCCTGCGGCAGCATCCTGATCATGTCCTGGACGATCTCCTCCGGCGCCTCGAAGCCGAACAGGGCCGGGTTGCCGGTGTTCAGCCGCAGCACACTGTGCCCCGCCTCCTCCAGCGCGTTCGCGTGCTCGATGACCGGGCCGCGGATCTCGTAACAGACCTCGCTGAGCTTGCTCGACTGCCGGAACTCCATGCGCCGCTTCCCCTCGGTATCCGGTGTTGCTTGCTTGGTTTTACCAAGTGACTGCTTGGAAAGTCCAACAACTTGTCTACACTGCGTCGCATGTCACCTCGCCGAAGCTACGACCAGTACTGTTCCGCCGCCCGTGCGCTCGACGCCGTCGGCGACCGCTGGACCCTGCTGATCGTCCGGGAGCTGCTCGCCGGTCCGAGGCGCTACACCGACCTGCACGCGGACCTCCCCGGCGTCAGCACGGACGTACTGGCCTCGCGGCTGAAGGGCATGGAGCGCGACGGGCTGACCAGCCGCCGGCGGCTGCCCCCGCCCGGCGCGGCCTTCGTGTACGAACTCACCGCCCGGGGGCGCGAGCTGCTTCCGGTGCTCCAGGCTCTCGGCGCGTGGGGGCAGGGCGCGCTGGGGGAGCGGCGGCCCACCGACGCGGTGCGGGCGCACTGGTTCGCGCTGCCGCTGCTGCGCGTCCTGGAGGGCGAGGGGCTGAGTGGGGGACTGGTCGAAGTCCGGCTGGACGAGGGGCGGTTCCACCTGCGCGTCGGGGCTGAGAAGGGGGCCGTCTACGGCGACGGGCCCGCCCCCGGTGAGCCCGACGCCACCCTGGCCCTCGACGCCGACACCTGTACGGCGATCAGCCGCGGCGAGTCGGCCGTGGCCGACGCGGTGCGGGACGGGCGGATCGAGGTGGGCGGCGACGGACCGCTCGCCAAGGCGCTCCGGGAGGCATGACGGGGAGGGGCGGCGGCAACGGAAGGAGGCCCGCACAAGGCGGGCCTCCTGGGCAGACGTCACGTGCTGCCGATGGTCAGCTGTCGACCGTCACACACCCGGCGGTACCCGGGACGGCCGTCCCGACCCCCGGGTCAACCGGTAGCCGGCGACACCCGCCAGCGAGGCCAGCGCACCGCCCACCGCGGTCCACACCCAGCGGTCGGACCACCAGCCGGAGGTCCAGCCGTCCTCGGGCTCGAGAGCGGCGAGTACGGCCGAGGACGACTTCTCCTCGCCATCCCCGTCGCCTTCGCCGTCCGTCTCCGTCCGCAGCGCGATGCCCGGCACCAGCGGCTCGGCGAGTGAGCCGTCCACCGCCGCGGCGCCGCCCATGTCCTTGGAGTCGGCCCGGACTTCGACGTCCACCGACTGGCCCAGGTCGGACGCCGAGAGGTTCACCGCGGTGAGCCGGATGTAATACGTGCCCGGCAGCGGGTCGTTGGCCCATGGCTCCGACCAGGCACGGACCGTGCGCAGCACGCAGGCGAGTTCCACGGAGGCCGCGTCCGCCGGCGCCGTGCGGGTCTGGGCGCCGTACTGGCAGGCCTGGCGGCGGCGCAGACCGTCGTACACGTCGACCCGCCAGGTCTCGGCGGCGTGCGTCTCGGGCAGCTTCACCGTCGCCCGCACGGTGGGGCGTTGCCCCGCGTCCGCCGGGAACGACCAGTACAGGTAGTCGCCGACGGAGGCACGTGCCGTGGCGGTCTGCCCCTGCTCGAACTCCGTCGCGGTACGGAACGAGGTGCCCGCACGGGTCGGCCCGGCGGCGTCCTCGGACGCGCCGGGGGAGGGACTGGAGTCGGCCGCCGCGGGGGCCACGGCGGCCGCTGCCAGCCCGAGCGTGAGCAGGGCGGCGCCCAGCAAGCGGGTGATACGCATCAGTGGGTCCTCCAGACCGCGAGCCGCCAGCGGGACAGCCAGCCCCAGACGAGACCGGCGAGGAAACCGGTGAGGACCAGCGCGCCGAGCAGCCACCAGCCCCGGCCCAGGCCGAAGGAGGCCACGTCGCTCGACTCGCCCGGCCCCTCGACGACGTCGATGGTCAGTTCCAGCGGCAGACCGGGCGTGGTCTTCACACCGGAGCCCGGCGAGAACGAGTTGGTCACCGCCAGGCACACCGTTTCGGCGGCCGGCTTGTCGCTGTCGTCGTCGTCCCGTTCGGGCGCGGGGTAGCGCAGGCCGGTGGACAGGACGTCCGTACGGCCGTTGCCCGTGGCCTCACCGCGGACGATCTCCCGGTCGTGCACCGTCACGGCCCGCAGCAGCACGCCGTAGTCCGGGTTCACCGCTCGGTCGGCCGCCACGCTCACCGACGCGCGCAGTTCCTGACCGGCCAGTACGTCCACGCGGTACCAGCGCTGCTGCCCGAACTCCTCGCGGTCCGTGTAGAGACCGGACTTCAGTGTCGGCGCCTTGGCGCAGGACGCGGCACCCTCGGTCGCGACCGGCGTCACCACCGGTTCGGCCGCGCGGTCCACCAACTCATTGACCCGGTCAGTGAGTTCGTCCTGGTGCTGGACCGAGGTGTAGGTGCCGCCGGTCGCCTCGGCGATGCAGCTGAGCTGCCTGCTCAGCTTGGCGTTCGGCACCAGGCCCAGGGTGTCGATGGTCAGGCCGATGCCCTTGGCCGCGATCTCCCGGGCCACCTCGCACGGGTCGAGCGGGGCACAGGTGTCCTCACCGTCGCTGATCAGCACGATGCGCTTGGAGCCGTTGCCGTCCTTGAAGTCGTCGGCCGCCTGCAACAGGGCGGGGCCGATGGGGGTCCAGCCGGTCGGGGTGAGCGTGGCCACCGCCGTCTTGGCCTCCGTACGGTCCAGCGGGCCGACCGGGTAGAGCTGTGCGGTGTCCTTGCAGCCCTCCTTGCGGTCGTCGCCGGGGTAGTTGGCGCCGAGGGTCCGGATCCCCAGCTCGACCTCCTCCGGCGTCGCGTCCAGCACCTCGTTGAACGCCTGTTTCGCCGCCGCCATCCGGGACTGGCCGTCGATGTCCTTGGTCCGCATCGAACCGCTCACATCGAGGACGAGATCGACCTGGGGCGCGTCCTGGCCCGTGGGTTCGCCGGCGGCCGCCGCGGTCGGGAAGGTGAGCCCGGCCGTCAGGGCGGCGAGCAGGACACCGACGCCCGCTGCCGGCCATTTTCTTCTGATCATCGAGGGATCCTATTGATCGGGGACGGCCCGCTCCGAAGCGGGGCCCGTAAGGCCCCTAGACCAGCAGGGGATTGGGTAGTTCCGCCCATTCGTCCCCGGTCGCGCGGGGGGACAGCCGCATCAGCGTCAGGGCCTTCGCGGGCAGTGGTTCGCCGAGCAGGGCGGCGAGGTCCGGCGTGCGCGGCAGATCCCGTACGGCCGTTTCCAGCGCGGTCCGAAGCGCCGGGCCCGAACCCGTCGTACCGGCCAGCGCGCCCGCGACCAGGGACCCGAACAGTTTGCGCCGCAGGGCGGGTTCGTCGTCCGTGACCATACGGGCGGGCAGCTCGGGCACCGGGACGCCGTGCCGCGCCAGCCGCTCGGGGCTGACCCGCAGATCGGCCAGATCGCGGTAGACCAGCCGCACCGGCTCCCCGTCCGGCGACAGCACCACCAGGAGGTTCTGACCGTGCGCCTCCAGAGCCACGCCCAGATCGAGCAGTCGCAGCCCGACCGTGAGGGCGAGCCGCGCGAACCGGGCCACCCGGGCGGGGGAGCGGGACACCTCGGTGGTCGCCAGCGCCGCCACCGGGACCACCCGCTCCCCGGCCGACACGTACTCCTGCGGCGACTCGCGCACCACGGCCGCCAGATCGGGGGAGCCGGCCGCCGCGGCGCCCAGGGTGCGGGTGATGTGCAGCAGCCCGCCGGTCCGCGCGGCCACCGACTCCCCGAAGTCGGACAGCACCGCGGACGCGGCGACCGAACCGAGCGAGATGTCCCGCACCGAGGACGTCAGCCGCGTACTCAACGCCGTTTTGACATGAGGGCCTTCGGGCAGGGCGAGGGTGCGCAGCGCCATCAGCGGATGCGCGGCGATCCGCCGGGCGGGGTCTGCCCACTCCCCTTTCCCAGGTTTCTCAGGTTTTCCGGGTTCTCCCCGCTTGAGCACATGCGCCGCCTGCCAGGGATGCACGGGGATCACCACCCGCCCCCCGTCCCGCAGCCACTCCGGCCAGACCCCCGTCACCAGACAGTCGTCGGCCGGCACCGGCACCGGCCCCAACTCCACGACCGGCCGGTGCTCGGGCCCGTACGCCAACTGCTCGGCGACCGAGAAACCGGGCCGGGAACGGCAATTGGGATGGAACGGATGCCCGTCGACCACCCGCTGTTCCCACTCCCAGTCCCACCGGGGCCACTCGTCCGGGCCACCCTCCGGCCGGTCCGCCCGGGACAGCGCCAACGAGGCGACACTGTGCGCGAGTTCGACGGCGAAGGCCGCCGAGCGCGGCACAGCGAGCCGCGTCATCAACCGTGCCGGATCGTCGTACGCCACCTCGTCCAGGTGGACGACGGTGACGTACGCGGCGGTCGCATACGGATCCGGGCGCGGACCGTGCAGCCGCCGCCCGTCCGCCAGCCGCAGGGTGAGCCCGTCCCGATCCGGCTCCCGGCCGGTGATCCACGGCAGCGGATCGTACGCGAGGCCACGCCACAGCCGGGTCAGCACGGCCGCGCGGGCCCCTGGCAGCGCTGCCGCGTACCGGGGCGCCAGAGCCGGCCGGACGGCGGCCAGCTCGTCGGCGATCTCGGCCTCGGCGGTGGGGGGACGGTGCACGGGCGGGCTCCTCGGGTACGAACAGCGTTGCGGGACGGACAGGCGGTCCGCGACGGACATACTGATCGTCCCCGTCCGGACAGACCGTTGGGAAACAGTGGAACGCGTGGACCTCATGCCCCAGCCCGCAGACGACGACGCGGCGACCGGCGCCCACCACTCCGCCGGGCTCGCCGCCCGCGCCGACGCGTACGCGGCCGTACCGTTGCTGAACTGTCTGCTGCGCGAGGTGGCACGACCCGTGCCGGCCACGGACGTGAATGTCGACGGGGAGGAGGACGTCCGGACCTACCGCCTGCCCGGCGTCGACCGCCTGCTGCGGGTCCGCGGCACCCGGCGCCCCGCCGCACCCGAGATGCGCGTGGACGGCGCCTGGCACCGCGTGAACCACACCGAACTGGTGAAACTCGTCGCGGAGGAGCTGCGCCGGCACACCGGCCTGCCGAACCACGAGCTGCCCGCCGAGATGATCGACAGCAGGGACGCGGTGGCCGCGCTGCTCGCGGCGCGGGCCCGGACGGCCCCGCCCGTCGACCCCTATCTCCACTCCGAACAATCCCTGCTCACCGGCCACACCCACCACCCCGCCTCCAAGGCGCGCGGCGGCGGCCCCGCTGCGAACTGGCTGCCGTACGCGCCGGAGGCGTACGCCCGCTTCCCGCTGACGCTGCTCGGGCTGCGCGAGGACACGGTCGCCGAGGAGGGCGACACCTCGGCCCTCGACCGGCTCGGCACCGCCCCGCCCGGATACCGCCTGCTGCCCGCCCACCCCTGGCAGTTGCAGCTGACGGCCCACAACCTCGCCCCCGCGTTCGCCGACGGCCGCCTGATCAGGCTGGGCGCGACCCCGTTCGCGGCATGGCCCACGGCCGCGATCCGCACCCTGTACGCACCCGCACGCGACCTGTTCCTGAAGTTCAGCCTCGACGTCCGCATCACCAACGACATCCGCCGCCTGTGGCGCCACGACCTGCTGAAGCTCCGCAGGACCGACACGGCGGTACACGAGGCGTTCGCCGCCTTCGACGGTCCGGCGGCCTGGCTCAGCGACCGCGGCCACCGCACCGCGGACTTCGCCTTCGAGGAACTGGCCGTCGTCGTCCGTGACGGCCTGCGCGACCACCTGCTCCCCGGCGCGGTCCCCCACCTGGCCGCCGCCCTGGTCGAGGAGTACGACGGCAACCCGCTCGCCGCCACCACGACCCCCGCCGCCTGGTGGGAGGCCTACCTGGCCCAGGTCATTCCCCCGGTCCTGACCGCCTTCACCCGGCACGGAGTCGTCGTGGAGGCGCACCTGCAGAACACCCTGGTCGCGGTCGGCCCCGACGGCATCCCCGTGCAAGCGCTGTTCCGGGACGCCGAGGGCGTGAAACTCCTGCCGGAAGTGTCCAGGGAGGCAGGCTGGGAACGCCTGGTGTACTGCCTGATCGTCAACCACCTGACCGAGATCGCCGCCGCCCTCGCCGAACACCACCCCGGCCTCGACCCCTGGCCCGCGGTACGCCACGAACTGGCCCGTCACGACCTCCCCGAGATGCCCGCCCTCCTCACCGGCCCCACCCTCCCCGCCAAAACCAACCTCCTCCTCCGCTGGACCAACGCCGACGGCGCAGCCGCCCGGTACCGTCCGCTGCCCAACCCGCTGGCCGGCGGATAGGAGCGGGAGCGCGGGCGCGCACAGGTGAAACCGTGGGTGCCGGAACGCACGGCTGAAGGCCGCAGGCGTGGTTGCCGGCGCCATACCGGCCGGTCGCGCGGAGGGTGCGCTCGAGCGTGATTCCGCGCTGTGCGCCTGGGCGCGGACCACACACTGACCGTGCGGTAGGTGTCGGAGGCAGCCATACCGGTTGGCTCCTGTGCGTCCTTAAGGTCGTCACGTCGATGGATGCCGGGGCGCGAAGGCCACATCCTATGCGCACCTCGGCTGCTCGGGGCGGTACGCGCCCCTTGATGGAGAGGGGCCGTATGGGGCTGGACAAAACGGTCGACAGCGTGGGCGAGGCAGTGGCGGACATCCCCGAGGGGGCGTCGCTGGCCGTCGGCGGGTTCGGCCTGTGTGGCATACCGAGCGCCCTGATCGCCGCACTGCTGCAGCGGGAGGCGGGCGGGTTCAAGGTCGTCTCCAACAACTGCGGGGTGGACGACTGGGGGCTGGGGCTCCTGCTGCGGGCCGGCCGGATCGCGCGCATGACCAGTTCGTACGTGGGCGAGAACAAGGAGTTCGCCCGCCAGTACCTCAGCGGGGAACTGGAAGTGGAGCTGGTGCCGCAGGGCACGCTGGCCGAACGCCTGCGGGCCGGCGGGGCGGGCATCCCGGCGTTCTACACACCGGCCGGGGCCGGGACGCAGATCGGGCAGGGCGGGCTGCCCTGGCGGTACGGCGCGGACGGGCAGGTCGCGGTGGCGTCGCCGCCGAAGGAGACGCGGGTCTTCGACGGGCGTGAGTACCTGCTGGAGGAGGGCATCAGGACCGATTACGCCCTGGTGCGGGCGGCCGTCGGGGACCGTCACGGCAACCTGGTGTTCCGCTCCTCGGCCCGCAACTTCAACCCGCTGGCCGCGATGGCCGGGCGTATCACCGTCGCCGAGGTCGAGCACCTGGTGGAGCCGGGTGAACTGGATCCGGACGAGGTGCACCTGCCGGGGGTGTTCGTGCAGCGGGTGGTCCGGGTCTTCCCCGACGACCCGACCGCCACCCGGCGGATCGAACGACGGTGCGTGCGGACCGAACAGGAAGGCGGTGCCTGACATGGCGCTCACTCGCGAGCAGATGGCGGCCCGGGCGGCCCGCGAACTGGTGGACGGCACGTACGTCAACCTCGGCATCGGCCTGCCCACACTGATCCCGAACCACCTCCCGCCGGGAGTCGAGGTGGTGCTGCAGTCCGAGAACGGCATTCTCGGTGTCGGCCCCTACCCGCTCGAGGAGGAACTCGACGCGGACCTGATCAACGCGGGCAAGGAGACGGTGACCACCCTGCCCGGGGCGTCGTTCTTCGACTCCGCGCTGTCCTTCGGCATGATCCGCGGCGAGCACATCGACGCCGCGGTGCTGGGCGCCATGCAGGTGTCGTCCTCCGGGGACCTGGCGAACTGGATGATCCCGGGGAAGATGGTCAAGGGCATGGGCGGTGCCATGGACCTGGTGCACGGGGCGCGCCGGGTCATCGTGCTGATGGAGCACACCGCCAAGGACGGCAGTCCCAAGCTCGTCGAGCGGTGCGATCTGCCGCTGACCGGCACCGGGGTCGTCCAGCGCGTCATCACCGATCTCGCCGTCATCGACATCACGCCGGAGGGTTTCTCGCTGGCCGAACTCGCTCCCGGCGTCGGCGTCGACGAGGTACGGGCCGCGACAGGGGCCGACCTGCGCGTTCCCGCGCGGCCGGCGACGGCGGCAGGTGTCTGAGTAGCAGATGCCACCCGGCGGCACAACCCGTTCGGGTCCACATCGTGGCAAGCAGGCTGTGGTGCTCCCTGCCATATCGTTGCGCGTTAAACGGATCCTACGGTGCCGACACCGGGCCGCTCCGACTGTTCCACGCCGAGGAGCGGCCCGGTGTCCCCCACTGCACCGAGGAGCCGCCATGCAACCGTCGTCTTTCCGGGGCACCGTCGCCCCGCTGTCCCGCACTTCGTCCGCACCGCCCGCCGATCCGCCGCCGCGCCCGGCGGGGGGCGTGTGGCGCGGACTGCTGTCCCGTCTTGTGACCGTCGTGGCCCTCGCCCTCGCGGCTGCCCTGGTCGGCCCGGCGCCGACCGCTCAGGCCGCGGTCGGCTTGACCAAGGTCACCGACTTCGGCGCCAACCCGGGCCAGTTGAACATGTACGTCTACCGGCCCACGTCCCTGCCCGCCAATCCGGCGGTGGTGTTCGCGCTGCACGGCTGCAGCCAGAACGCCCAAATGTACGCCGACAACTCCGGCCTGCCCGAACTCGCCGACCGGCACGGGTTCCTGGTGGTGTTCGCCGAGACCACTTTCTCGAACCACATGAACAAGTGCTTCAACTGGTACCAGACCACCGACATCCGCAGAGGCCAGGGCGAAGCCGCATCGATCCGGCAGATGGCCGCGCACGCGGTTTCCGCCTACGGCGCGGACGCCGGGCGGACCTACGTCACCGGCCTGTCCGCCGGCGGCGCCATGACGTCGGTGATGCTCGCCATGTACCCGGACGTCTTCCAGGCCGGCGCGGTCGTCGCGGGTCTGCCCTACGGTTGCGCCAGCGACGTCACGGCCGCCTTGAAGTGCATGGCCCCCGGAGTCAACCTGACTCCGGACCAATGGGCGAAGCGGGTCCGCGACGCCAATCCCTCGTGGTCCGGACCCTGGCCCCGCGTGGCCATCTGGCACGGTGACAACGACCCCACGGTCGTCCCGCTCAACGCCGACGAACTGCGCGACCAGTGGACCGCACTGCACGGCCTGTCCCAGAAGCCGACCCGCACGTCCGTGATCGGCCCGAACTCCACCCGGCACGAGGAGTACGCCGCTGCGGACGACTCGGTGGCCGTCGAGGTGAACCGGGTCCCGAACATCGGGCACGCCACGCCGGTCGATCCCGGCAGCGGGCCCCAGCAGTGCGGCAGCACCGGCACCGTCAACTTCCAGGCCTCCATCTGCTCCAGCCACTGGATCGCCCAGTTCTTCGGCCTGGACGACTCCGACCCCGGGCGTGAGGGGCTGCCCGCTCCGACCGGCCTGGCCCCGACCGGCATCACGGACACCACCGTCGACCTGAGCTGGGACGCCGTCGAGGGCGCCGAAGGCTATACCGTCCACCGCGACGGTGCCCCGATCGGCACGGCGGACTCCACGTCCTACACCGACACCGGTCTGGCCCCGGGCTCCTCCCACACCTACGCGGTCGCCGCCCGCGACGCCGACGGCAAGCCGGGGCGGCTCTCCAGCACGGTCACGGCGCGGACCACCGGCGCCACCGCCACCTGCTGGACCGCCACCAACTACGCCCACGTGCAGGCGGGACGCGCCACGACCAGCGGCGGCTATACCTACGCCAAGGGCTCCCAGCAGAACATGGGCCTGTACAACATGTTCGTCAGCCACACCCTGAAGGAGTCACCCGCCGGACACTTCACCATCGCGGACGGAACCTGCAACTGACGCAGGGCCGGCCATGACTGTGGACGCCTCCCCGCACCATCCACGGTCCCGTGCCCGTCATGGTGGCGGCCCACCTGAGAGAAGCCGCCGCCGCGGCGGGCACACACGTTCCCGTACCGAGCTTGCCGCCTGGCCTCCGGCCCGTCCGTCCATCGCCCTGGAGAAGTGGCTCTCCACCGGGCACCGCCCGCCCGCGAGCCACACCGTCGCCCGGCCCGAGGGCGCCGATCCGGCGGCCCTGCTCACCGACTGCCGCCTCGACAAGTGACGCACCCGCGGCGGCCGTGACGAAACGTCACGGCCGCCGCGGGGCCCATCCCACGGAGTGCGTCACGTCATGTATCGGCTTGTGGATGAGGGCGCTATAGAAGTAGCTCTTACTGTGTGGGTCACATACATAGGTGTGTCTGGGCGGCGTCCGTACTGTTTCCGGCCATGACAAGCGAATTCCCTCCTCCCACCGCCCACTCGGCGCCGTCCGGCGCCGGCGTGGACCTGACGTCCCGGGCCGCTCTGGTCACCGGTGGCGGCAGCGGCATCGGCAAGGCGTGCGCCACGGCGCTGGCCGCCGCGGGTGCCACCGTGCACGTGGTCGACCGGGACGCCGATTCGGCCAAGGAGGTCGCCGCCGAGATCGGGGGCGAGGCGCACATCGTCGACCTGGCCGACCCGGCCGCGATCGAGGCACTGCCGACCGAGGTCGACATCCTGGTCAACAACGCCGGCCTGCAGCACGTGGCGCCCCTGACCGAGTTCCCGCCGGAGCGGTTCGCCCTCATCCAGCAGGTGATGGTCACCGCCCCGTTCCTGCTGATGCGCCGCAGCCTGCCGCACATGTACGCGCGGGGCTGGGGACGGCTGATCAACCTCTCCAGCGTCCACGGACTGCGGGCCAGCGCCTACAAGTCCGCCTACGTGGCCGCCAAACACGCGCTGGAGGGCCTGAGCAAGGTGGCCGCGCTCGAAGGTGCCGCCCACGGTGTGACCAGCAACTGCATCAACCCCGGCTACGTCCGTACCCCCCTGGTCGAGAACCAGATCCGCGATCAGGCCGTCGCGCACGGAATCAGCCCCGACGACGTCCTGACCGATGTGCTGCTGACCCGCTCACCCATCAAACGCCTGCTGGAGGCGGAGGAGGTCGCCGCGGCCGCGCTGTGGCTGTGCGCCGACCACAGCAGCTACATCACCGGAACCTCACTGCCCCTCGACGGCGGCTGGGGAGCCAACTGACCCGCCGCGCCCCGGGCGCCGCTCCTGCGCCGCCCCCGTCCCCATGACTGCCCCCCACGCCTGTCCCCGCACCTCACCCGAGAATCGGTGAACCCATGTCCGAGACCACAACCGCCAAGCCGGGCGAGCCCCGCTCCAGCGGCATCGCCCGCATCGTCGGGGCGAGCCTGATCGGCACCACCGTCGAGTGGTACGACTTCTTCCTCTACGGCTCCGCCGCCGCGCTGGTGTTCAACACCCTCTTCTTCCCCAGCAGCGACCCGCTGGTGGGCACGCTGCTCGCCTTCATGACCTACGCGATCGGGTTCCTGGCCCGGCCGATCGGCGGCATGGTCTTCGGGCACTACGGCGACAAGATCGGCCGTAAGAAGCTGCTCGTGCTCAGCCTGCTGATGATGGGCGGCGCCACCTTCGCCATGGGTCTGCTGCCCACCTACGGCAGCATCGGCGTCGGCGCCCCGATCCTGCTCACCGTCCTGCGCCTGATCCAGGGTTTCGCCCTGGGCGGCGAATGGGGCGGAGCCGTACTGATCGTCTCCGAGCACGGGGGCGACAAGCACCGCGGCTTCTGGGCCTCCTGGCCGCAGTGCGGCGTCCCCGCCGGCAACCTGCTGGCCACCGCCGTTCTCGCGGTGCTGGCCTCCGTCCAGTCCGAAGCGGCGTTCCAGTCCTGGGGCTGGCGCATCCCCTTCCTGCTCTCCGGCGTCCTGGTCCTGATCGGACTGTGGATCCGCGTCTCGGTGTCCGAGTCCCCGGTCTTCCTCGCCGCCCAGGCCAAGGCCGATGCGGCCGCCGCCCAGGGGGCCGAGGAGAAGCCGCCCGTCGTCGAGGTCTTCCGCCACAGCTGGCGCGAGGTGCTCGGGGCCATCGGCGTCCGGTTCGGCGAGAACATCTCCTACTACATCCTGACCTCCTTCCTGCTGGTCTACGTCACCACCTATCTGGAGCTGCCGAAGAGCACCGCGCTGAACGCGGTCCTGATCGCCTCCGCCGTCCACTTCGTCACCATCCCGCTGTGGGGGGCGCTCTCCGACCGCCTCGGCCGCAGGCCCGTGACGATGATCGGCGCAGTCGGCATGGCCGCCTGGGCGTTCGCCTTCTTCTCCCTGGTCGACACGGAGTCCTTCACCGTGATCACCCTCTCGGTCACCGCGGGTCTGCTGCTCCACGGCGCCATGTACGGACCGCAGGCCGCCTTCATCTCCGAGATGTTCGACACCAAGGTCCGCTACTCCGGGGCCTCAGTGGGCTCGCAGCTCGCCTCCATCCTCGCCGGCGCCCTCGCCCCGATCATCGCCGTCGAGCTCCTCAGGCGGTACGGATCCTCGACGCCCATCGCCGTCTACCTCTGCGCGGCCTCGGTGGTCACGGCCATCACCGTCGCCGTCATCAAGGAGACCCGCGGCCGTGACCTGACCGTCTCGATCGCGGACGAGCCGTCGAAGCAGCAGCGGCAGGAGGCATCGCTCACCGGCACCGACCGGGTCTAGAAGTCCAGAGGCCCAGAAGCCACCGTGTCGCGGTCCGCCCCGTGAAGGAGAAAACGGGCGGACCGCGGCATGCCCGTCCGTAGACACCGTGCCCGCCACGCAGGCCACCACAGCCCGTCCACACACCAGCCGCACAGCTGGAGGGAGGACTGCCCCATGCCCCCCGTGAGCCCCGTGACCGTCGGCAGCGACCCCTCCCACACGGCGACGGCCGCACTCCGGCAGCTGCTCGACCTGCTCGCCGCCGACGCACCCGTCGAACACCTGGCCCAGCCCGCGGCCCGGGCCCGCGCGGCCGGAGCCGACCCGAGCGAGCAGGCCGTCATCGACGAGGCCACCCGGACCGCACTGGACATCCACCGGACCCTGGCCCAGCGCCGACGCCGGGAGGCCGAACTCGCCGCCCTCTTCGACACCGCGAGCGACCTGGCCGCACTGCGCGACCTGGACGCCGTACTGCGGGCCATCGTGCACCGGGCCAGAACCCTGCTGGGCACCGACACCGCGTACATGACCCTGAACGACCCCACGGCCGACGACACGTTCATGCGGGTGACCGCCGGCTCGGTCTCCGCCAAGTTCCAGCAACTGCGCCTCGCCATGGGGGAGGGACTCGGTGGTCTGGTCGCGCAGACCGCCCGCCCCTACGCGAGCACCGACTACCGCACCGACCGCCGTTTCAAGCACACCGGGACCATCGACGAGGGAGTCGACGAGGAGGGCCTGCGCGGCATCCTCGGCGTGCCCCTGCGCGTCGGCCGGCGCGTGATCGGCGTCCTGTTCGCCGGAGACCGCGCTCCGCGCGACTTCACCCCCGAGGCCATCGCCCTGCTCTCCTCCCTGGCCGACCACGCCGCCGTGGCCATCGACGGCGCGCGCCTGCTGGAGGAGACCCGCTCCGCGCTGGTCGAGCTGAACGCCGCCAACGAAACGGCCCGGGCCCACAGCGAAGACCTGCACCGCGCGGCCGACGCCCACGACCGGCTCACCGACCTGGTCCTCAGAGGCGGCGACGTCGATGACGTCACCCGCGAGATCGCCGCCCTCCTCGGCGGCGGCCTGGCCGTTCACGACGCGGACGGCACCGAACTCGCCCGCCTGGGGACCGGCCCGGTCCGCCCGCCCGAGCAGGGGATCGAAGCCTCCCGCCGAGGCGGACGGGCCGTCCCCGTCGGCGGCAACTGGGTGTGCGCCGTCCTGGCGGGCCCGGAACTCCTCGGCAGCCTGGTGCTCACCGACCGGGCCGATCTCACCGACGCCGACCGGCGTCTGTTCGAACGGGCCGGCATGGTCACCGCCCTCCTGCTGCTCCTGCGCCGGTCCGTGGCCGAGGCCGAGGACCGGGTGCGCGGCGAACTCCTCGACGACCTGCTCACCGCCCAATCCCCCGGAAGCCACCGCAACATCGGCAGTCTGACGCTGCGTGCCAGAAAGCTGGACATCAATCTCACCCAGCCGCACGCGGTGCTCGTCCTCAACTGCGACCCGGACCTGCGCTCACGCCTGCTGATCGAGGCGGCACGCCGTGCCCGCACGCTCGGCGGCCTGGCCGGCACCCGCAACGGGCACACCGTCCTGCTGGCACCCACCACGACTCCGGGCCCCCTCGCCCAGGAACTCGCCCAAGGCCTCTCCCGGGGCCTGGGCACCCCCATCACCGTCGGAGCAGCGGGCCCCGGCACGGGCCCCGAACACCTCCCCGACACCTACGACGAGGCACGCCGCTGCCTCGAAGCCCTCGAAGCGCTCGGCCGCACCGGCACCGGCGCCGGCCTGGCCGACCTCGGCTTCCTCGGGGTGCTCCTCGGCGACCGGGCGGACATCCACGGATACGTGGATCGCGTCCTGGGCCCCGTACTCGCCTACGACGCCCAGCGTGGCACCGAACTCGCCCGCACCCTCAGCGCCTACTACGACCACGGCGCCAGCCTCGCCAGAGCCAAGGACGCCCTGCACGTCCACGTCAACACCGTGGTCCAGCGCCTCGACCGGGTCGCCCAACTCCTCGGCCCCGACTGGAACACGCCCGGCAAGGCCCTGGAGATCCAAGTCGCCCTGAGCCTGCACCACCTGGCCCAGAACCCGCTGCACGGCCACCGAGCTGGATCCGGCGACCGGCGCCGTGGGCCCAACGCCGAGCTTGAACAAGGAGGTTGAGAGCTCTGAGGGCCGCCGTGTGCCATGCTTCGATCATGACTGACCGAGAAGCCCGGGGCAGCGGGCTGCAGACCGATCGACCCCACTCGGCGCGTGTGTGGGACTACCTGCTCGGCGGGAAGAACCACTACCCGGTGGACAGTCAGGCCGGCGACCTGATCCTCCAGAACTTCCCCGAGTTCGCGGCCGTCGCCCGCGTGCAACGGCGCTTCCTGGTGCGAGCGGTGCGGTTCCTGGCGCGCGACGCCGGGATCCGCCAGTTCCTCGACATCGGCACCGGGTTGCCCACCGCCAACAACACCCACGAGGTCGCCCAGGGCATCGCGCCGGAAAGCAAGATCGTCTACGTGGACAACGACCCCATCGTCCTCGCCCACGCCGACGCCTTGCTGCGCAGTACGCCGGAAGGAAAGTGCGCCTACCTCGACGCCGATGTGCGGGATCCGCGGAAGATCCTCACCCAGGCGGCCCGCACACTGGACTTCGACCGGCCCGTCGGCCTGATGCTGCTCAACATCATGGGCCAGGTCTCGGACGAGGAGGAGCCCGAGCGGATCATGGCCGAGCTGATCGACGCGTTGCCGCCGGGCAGCCATGTGGTCCTGAGCGACGGCACGGCCACCGACGAGCGACTCGAGGCGGCCGTCGAGGCGTACAACGCGCAGTCCGTCAATACGTACCACCTGCGCTCGCCCGAGCACATCGGGAGCTTCCTGCAGGGGCTGCGTCTGGTCGAACCGGGCCTGGTCAGGTCTGCCGACTGGCGTCCGGACCCCGACTCCGCGGCCGTCACCCACGAGCAGGGCCACGCCGTCGGGGCGGTGGGCCTGAAGGAGTAGGGCCGAGCCGGGGAGAGGCGTGCGGGGAGAGGCGTGCGGGGAGAGAACATGCCCTGCGTCGGAGCCGGTCATGACGTGCGCACGGCTGTCATCTGCGGGCCGTGGCCGACGTGCCCGTGGACGGGCGGCGGGTAGTGGTCCGTGTCCGGGTGCGGCGCCTGGTGTGTCCCACGCGCGGCTGCCGCCACACCCTCCGCGGGCAGATGCCCGGAGTCTGGAGCGACACCGACGGCGTACAGCCCGTTCGATCGGGCAGGTCAAGCCCGTGGTCAAGGAGTCGGCGGGCCGGGCGGGTGCCCCGCGTGATCGGCGTCGACGACTTCGCCCTGTGGCGGTGGCACCGCTGTGCCACGTCGGTGACCGACGCCGAGAGCCATGAGCGGATCGACGTGCTGCCCGGCCGCACGGCCGACGCGCTTCAGGCGTGGCTGCGCGAGCATCCGGGCACCGAGGTCGTGTGCCGGGACGGTTCCGCTGAAGCCCCGCCCAGGAAGCGCCGACACGCTCGAGCTCTGGATCGCCCAGGTCCACGCGGCCGACCTGCCACACCTGCACGCCTTCACCCGCGGTCCGGAGCGGGACCGTGACGCCGTGACCGCCGCGTTCACGTTCCCGTACCACAACGGTGGAACCGAAGGCGTCACCACCAGGACCGAGCTGATCGCGCGGCAGATGTACGGGCGGACAGGCTTCCCGCTCCTCCGCCACCGCGTCCTCCTCGGCCGACGTGACCCCCTGTCACCACCGGAAGTGATACAGGGCCGCCGACCGGACGCCCCCATCCGGCGCGCCTCACCACCTGCTCGAAGTGTGCGTCGAGGCCCGCACCGCGGTCGCGACCTCGTCGGCGGCCGGCGGGAACAGGATCGAGTAGTGGTTGGTGTCGCCGATACACCGGGCGGGCATCCGGTCGGGGTCCAGGGCAGCCGCGGCGATACGGCCCGGATCGTAGAGGGCCTGCGGTTCGTCGAGCAGGCCGCGTTCGGCCCAGAGCAGGGCGCCGTGCACATGTGGCTGATGGATGGCGGCCAGGGTTTCGGGGTCACTGAGCACGTCGGCGCCGTCCGCGCGTACCGCGTCGAGTACGCAGCTGCTGCGCAGCTCGGGTGAGCGACCTGTGAGGTCGCGGTCGACGTAGGCGGCCACCTGTGGGCCCCAGTGCGGGGCGAGCGCGGGGTGGGCCCGGAAGAACTCGAGGTAGGCCTCTCGGTCTTCGAAGGTCATCGACAGCCGGTCCATCGCCGGGCCGATGACGGCCTGCAGCAGCTCGTCGATGGTGGTGCCCGTGGGGGCGGGAAAGCCCAGGCCGCCGTCGACCAGGACCACGCGCGGAAAGCGCTCCGGGTGCCGGGCGGCGGCCAGGGCGGCGACGAAAGCGCCCATGGAGTGGCCGAGGAGCACCGCCTGCTGCCGGCCGAGGTGGTCGAGCAGCGCGAGGATGTCGCGGACGTGGGCGGTCAGGCCGTACGGACCGGGCAGAGCCGCGCTGGCGGCCCGGCCTCGCAGGTCGGGAGCGTAGAAATCGGCGTCGGGCAACGCTTCGGCCACGGCGGCGAAGGCCAGGGAGTTGGCGGTGATGCCGTGCAGCGCGATGACCGGCGGGCCGTCGCCCGGCCACCGGGTGACGGCGAGTTCACCGCCGTCCACCGGGGCGGTGAGACTCTGCATGATGCCTCGGGTGGGCACGGTCATGAACTCCTCCTCCGGCCCAGGGCGGTGATGCCGCCGGGGGCCGCGTAGACGGCGATGATGAAGAGCGCACCCAGAATCAGCATGGGCTCCACGCCGAGGTTCCAGCCACCGAGCCGCTGGTCGAGGTAGGTGAAGAGCACCCCGCCGACGATCGGCCCCCAGCGGGTGCCGCTACCGCCCAGCACCGCCATGACCAGCAGGGTGAGCGTGAACTCCGAGGTGGAGGTGTGCGGAGTGGCGCCCGCGGTGACCAAGAGGTGCAGCACGCCGCCGAGAAGGGCGAGTGCGGAAGCGAGGGTGAAGGCGCCGAGCTTGTAGACGAACGGGCTGCGGCCGAGGACCGCGACGCGCTGTTCGTTGTCGCGGATCCCCTGCCAGACACGGCCGACCGGGCGGGCGGTGGCGATCCACACGACGGTGGCGACCAGAGCCAGGTAGCCGAGGGCGAGCCAGTAGATGTTGGCGGTGTTCTGCACGCCGACCAGCGCTGCCGGCACCCCGTCGGTGTGCAGTGGCAGGCCCTCCTCGCCGCCGGTGAGACCGCCGGGGTTGCGCTCCACCCAGATCGCACCCGCCTGGGCGAAGGCCAGGGTGACCATGGCGAAGCCGACGCCGCCGAGGGCGAGCGTGCGCAACGAGATGGCGCCGAGGACGAGGGCGGCCACAGTGCCGAGAACCAGGGTGAGCAGGGCGGCGGGCAGCAGACCGAGGCCGAGTTCGGCCATGGCCAGCTGCGTGCCGTAGGCGCCGCCGGCGATGTACAGGGCGTGGCCGAAGGACAGCAGCCCGGTGCGGCCGAACATCAGGTCGTAGCCGAGCGCGAGCGCGCCGAAGACCAGGCAGAGCGCGAACAGCTGCAGTGATCCCGGGGAGTTGACCGGGCCGTCGAGGAGTACGGGGATGTCCACTGCCGAGTACGGCAGCAGCGCGAGCACCAGCAGCACGGCGGCCGGGACGGTCACCGACCGGACCCGCCGCAGTCGCCCGGCCCGCGGTGCTGCGGACCGCTTCACCGGTGCGGCGGGGGTCGCCTGCGGGGTACGGGTGGCGGTCATGCCGTGCCTCCTGCGGATTGTGCCCGGGGTGCGGTGAGCGCGCGCCGCAGCCGCTGCAGCGGCGAGTCGGTGCCGGCCTTCGGCCGGGCCAGCACCACGGCGGCGAGCAGGATGATGACGGCGAGGTCGCCGTAACCGCCCGCGTAGTAGTTGGCGTACTGCTGCACCAGGCCCACGCTGAGTGCGGACAGCGCGACGCCGGTGATCGAGCCGAGGCCGCCGATGATCACGACCACGAAGGCGAAGATGAGCAGCGACGTTCCCTGATGCGGGGAGAGCGAGCTGAAGTAGATTCCGCCCAGCACGCCGGCGAGCCCCGCCAGGGCACCGCCGAGCGCGAAGACGAGGGTGAAGGCCCGGGTGACGTCGATGCCCAGCGCCGTCACCATCGCCCGGTCCTCGACCCCGGCGCGGACGATGAGCCCGTAGCGGGTACGGGACAGGAACATCTGGACGCCGAAGAGAACGAGTACCGCCACCGCGATCAGCAGGAAGCGGTTGACGGGCACCTGGGCGCCGAGCACCCCGACGGTGCCGCTCAGCGCGTCCGGTACCGGGAAGGCGCGGGCGTCGGCGCCCCAGATGGTCTGTACCGCCGCCGGAATGGCCAGTGAGAGCCCGACGGTGACCAGGATCTGCTCCTTGACCCGGCCGTACAGCCGCCGGATGAGAACCAGCTCCACCACCACCGCCAGGGCGAGGCCGGTAGCCGTTCCCACCACAGCTGCCAGCAGCAGCCCCGGAACCCCGCCGACCGCCTCGGCGGTGAGCCAGGCGGTGTAGCCGGCGACGGTGAGGAACGCGCCGTGCGCGAAGTTCAGCACGTCCATCAGCCCGAAGATCAGGGCCAGACCGGAAGCGATGAGGAAGTACAGGGCTCCCAGGCCGAGACCGGTCAGGGTGAGCAGGACGAGGGTGTCCATCAGGCGGCTCCGTTCTTCGAGTGGCTGCCGACACCCAGCAGCGCGGTCGTCCGCTCCGTGTCCGCGAGCAGTTCGCGCGCGTCACCGGTGTGCACCACCTGTCCGGCGTCCAGCACGACGGCGCTGCGAGCCAGTCGGCGGACGACGGCGAGGTTCTGTTCGACCAGCAGGAGCGGCACCCGCTCCGCGGCGCGCTCCAGGACCTCGGCGGCCTCGGTGACCACACGGGGAGCCAGGCCCTTGGTGGGTTCGTCCACGATGACCAGGGCGTTGTCGTTGAGCAGGGTCCGGGCGAGGGCGACCATCTGCTGCTGGCCGCCGGACAGGGTGCCGGCGCGCTGGCCGCTGCGGGTGGCGAGTTCGGGGAACAGATCGTGCACGAGGTCGTAGTGGTGGGCGCTGCCCGGGCGTTCGGCCAGGGCGAGGTTCTCGGCGACGGTCAGGCCGGCGAAGATCCCGCGGTCCTCGGGGGCGTAGCCGATGCCGCGGCGTATCGTGCGGTGGGTGGGCTCGGCGGTGATGTCGTGGCCCTCGAAGGTGACGCGGCCCGCGGTCACCTGTCCGCCGTCGGGCAGCAGTCCGAGGACCGCGCGGATCGTGGTGGTCTTTCCGACGCCGTTGCGCCCCAGCAGGGCGGTCACCCCGGAGGCCGGGACGTCGAAACTGATGCCCTTGAGGATGTGCGACCCGGCGATGTTCACTTCGAGGCCGCTGACGGTGAGTATCGGTGGAGATGACATCAGAGCTCGTCTCCCAGGTAGGCCTGCTGGACGGTCGCGTTCGCCATGACCTCGGCCGGTGCCGCGGCGGCGAGCAGCTGTCCGTGGTGCATGACGGCGACCCGGTCGGCCAGGCCGAGTACCACTTCCATGTGATGCTCGACGAGCATCACGGTCCGGCCCTCGTCGCGGTGCAGCGAACGGATGAGGTCGGTGAGTTCGCCGGTCTCCTCCGCGGCCACACCCGCCATCGGCTCGTCGAGCAGCATCAGTCGCGCTCCGGCCGAGCCGCCGGCGAGGGTGGGCGCGAGAAGCATCGCCAACTCGAGTTTGCGCTTGTCGCCGTGGGACAGGCCGGCCGCGAGATCGGCGCCGCGGTCGGCCAGGCGAACCCGGGCCAGCACCCCCGTCACGTCGGCCGCGCTCACGCGGCGCACCCCGGCGGACCGGGCGGCCAGCTCCACGTGTTCGGCCACCGTCATGGTCGAGAAGACCGAGGACGACTGGAAGGTCCGCCCGATGCCCCGGCGAGAGCGCCGGTGCGGCGGCAGGGAGGTGATGTCGTGACCGTCGAGGCGGATGGTGCCGCCGGTCGGAGAGGTCAGGCCGGAGACGAGATTGAACAGGGAGGTCTTTCCGGCCCCGTTGGGGCCGATGACGGCCAGCAGTTCCCCCTCGCGCACGGCGAGGGACACCTCGTTGATGATGCTGGCGCCACCGACCGACCAGCTGAGCCGGTCCAGTTGCAGTACGGGCGTCATGCGTCAGCCGATCTTCTTCTCGGCGGGCGCGACCTGCTCGGCGGGGAAGGTCCTTGACACCTCCGGGTGGTCGGCCGAGGCGAACTTCGCCTGGAAGGTGGGCTGCAGCAGTGCGTGGTCGCCCGCCCGTACGGTGTTCTTCCCCTTGACCCCGGAGAAGGTGAAGCCCTCCAGGGCCTTGATCATGGCGTCGGTGTCCCCGTCCGCTCCACCGGCCTTGATGGCCTCGACGACCATCTGGGCGGCGTTGAAGCCGTCCGGTGAGAACAGGTCCTCGTCCCACTTCTTCTTCGCGAAGTACGCCCGCATGGCCTCGGCCTCCGGCGTGCTGGTGGCCTCGGGCACGTAGTGGGCCAGCAGGGTGACCTTCTCGCGGGCCTTGCCGAAGACCGGGTAACTGGCCCTGATGTCCAGGCCGGTGACGACGGTGGCGGCATCCAGCACGCCCTGCTGGTCCAGGGTGGACCACATCGACTGGGCGGTGTCTCCCGCCCAGGCGACGAAGACCATGTCCGGCTCGGCCGCCTTGACCTTGCTCGCCACGGGGGTCAGATCGGTGGCGCTGGGCGGTGCCAGCACCGGGGTCACCGTGGTGCCGTCGGTGCCCAGCACGGCTTTGACGGCCTCGGCGTTGGCCTGCCCGAAGGCGCTGTCCTGGGCCAGGACGACGACCTTCTTGCCCTGGGAGTCGCCCAGGATGTTCTTGGCGGTCGTCACGTCCTGGTAGGTCTGGCGTCCGGAGCGGAAGGTGTAGCGGTTGACGCCGGTGAGCGCGTCGGTGGCCGCGGGTCCGCTGATGTACAGCGTCTTGTTCTGCGCCGCCACCGGGGCGATCTGGGTGGCCACCCCGGAGGCCGCGGTGCCGGCGATGATCGGCACCCCCTGGCCGATGCGCTTCTTGGCCAGGGAGACGCCCTTGGCCGGATCGCCGGCGTCGTCGTCCTTCAGCACGGTGACCTTGATGCCGTCGACGGCGCCGGTGCCTTCGGTGGCGTGGTCGAGGCCGGCTTCGAAGCCTTGCAGGTACTGCTCGCCGTAGGAGGCCAGCGGCCCACTGGTGGAGGTGACGAGGGCGACCTTCACCTCCTTCGACTCGGAGGCGGTGCTGCTGCCCGGGCTGGAGCACGCAGCGGTGAACGCGGCGGCGATCGCGGCCGCGGTGGCGGGAAGAAGAACGGATCTACGCATGGCCGTACGGCTCCTCAATACGACGACGGATACGCCCCAGGGGTCCATCACGGATTCATTCCTGAGCGACGTCCGGGCAGTGTGTTTCACGCCACCTGGACGCCACAATGTGGCTCACCCCCATGCGGCACCGTCCGGCTATGTCTGTGGCGCCTATCGGTGGCGCCTGCCGGTGACAGTGGGGTGATCAGGGGCAGCCGTCGTCGGCGATGACGAACTGGACGCCATAATGTGGCTCACCCCCATACGGCACCGTCCGGCTATGTCGGTGGTGCCTGTCGGTGGCGGTGGGGTGATCAGGGGCAGCCGTCGTCGGCGATGACGGATGCACCGGGGGCGGCTCCTTCACCGTCCCGGCCCCGACAACGGGCTCGCTCATCTGGCGTCTCTCCTTGATCAGCAGATCCGCCGTTGAGCAGGCCTTGGCGCACTTTCGGTGGTGACTGAGCCCGGATTCACCGGCTTGATTCCGACGTGATCATTCCGAGGGCGTAGGAGACGCGCGATGGGTGATCTGCGGGTTCGGGCATGTGACGGCAGCCGACCCGCCCGTCTTTTCCCGTGCTCCTCTCTCGGGCCCTTGCGGGCGAGTCGGTCAAGGCGCGTCAGACGGGGTGCGGTGGCGCATGCGGTGCGGTGAACAGTTGCGTGAAGCCGTCCCGCCCGGACCGGCGTTCGGTCAGGCGGACCGCCGGACCCGGCCCGCCGTGGGTGAGCAGGTTCCCAACGTCGAACGCGGCGAAGGTCGTGGCGGGACCGTGGGAGGACCTCACTCACGAGGTGCCTTGCTGGTAGGGCCGGATGGAAGCGGCGGAGCCGGACCTGCGCGAGCTCCCCGGCATTCTGGGCCCCGACCGGGTCATCGGCTCGGTCATGTCCCTCGCTTCCGGTCCCGGAGGACCGCGCCACCCGTCCCGCACGGAGCCGGCGGGACCCGGGCGCGGGTGCGGCTGCCGGACACGGTGGCACCGGCTCGCCGGCCGACCGGCCCGGGAGGGCCGACCACACCGGCTGCCGGGCGTCCACCGGCAGCCGGTCCGGCGACCGCTCGCCCCGTCAGATCTCCTGGCCGGCACGCGGGGGAAACGGAGTAATGTCCAGCAGGACGATCACACGGTCACCACACAGGCCCGGCTCTCCCGGGCGAGGGGAGCTACCGCATGAGCGAGGCCACGCACCACTCACCCTCCGAGTCCGAGCCCGGGGACGGCGACCGCACCGATCCGCTGGCTCGGCTGTCCCTGGACCAGTTGCGGCAGCGCACCAGCATGAAGTGGCGCACGCACCCCGAGGACGTCCTCCCGCTCTGGGTGGCGGAGATGGACGTCCCCCTGGCCCCCGCCGTCGCCGACGCGCTGCACCGGGCCGTCGACCTGGGAGACACCGGATACCCGTACGGCACCGCTTACGCCGAGGCCCTCGCCGACTTCGCCGCCGCGCGATGGCGGTGGGACGGCCTGCGGGTGGAGAACACCGCGATCGTGCCCGACGTCATGCTGGGCATCGTCGAGGTCCTCCGCCTCATCACCGGCCCCGGCGACGCGGTCGTCGTCTGCTCACCCGTCTACCCGCCGTTCTACGCGTTCGTCGCGCACGACGGCCGGGACGTCGTCGAGGCCCGCCTGGGCCCCGACCGGCGGATCGACCTCGCCGGCCTCGAAGAGGCGTTCATACGCGCACGACGCCACGGCCGCCGCGCGGCCTTCCTGATGAGCAACCCGCACAATCCGACCGGTGTCGTCCACACCCGCGCGGAGCTCGAAGCGATCGCCGCGCTCGCCCGCCGGCACGGTGTCCGGGTGGTCTCCGACGAGATCCACGCCCCGCTGGTGCTGCCGGGAGCCGTCTTCACACCGTTTCTCAGCGTCCCCGGCTCCGAGAACGGGTTCGCCCTGACCTCCGCGTCCAAGGCGTGGAACCTGGCCGGTCTCAAGGCCGCCGTGGCCATCGCCGGCACCGAGGCCGCGGACGACCTTCGACGTATGCCCGAAGAGGTCGGCCACGGCCCCAGCCACCTGGGCGTCCTCGCCCACACAGC
Organism: Streptomyces sp. NWU339; assembly: GCF_003143855.1. Lineage (GTDB taxonomy): Bacteria > Actinomycetota > Actinomycetes > Streptomycetales > Streptomycetaceae > Streptomyces. The sequence continues at coordinate 131,760 of NZ_QFRK01000010.1, read as the reverse complement.
GGCGTTCCGCGACGGCACCGACTGGCTCGACGAACTCCTGCTCGGACTCGACGACAACCGGAGCCTGCTGGGCAAGCTGATCGACGAACACCTCCCCGGCGTGGGGTACGTCCCGCCCCAGGGCACCTACCTCGCCTGGCTGGACTGCACCGGGCTCGGACTGCACGACGACGGTCCGGCCGACGGACCGGGCGTCGTCAGCGACCTCGCCGGACCGGCGCGGATGTTCCTGGACGAGGCTCGCGTCGCCCTCAGCTCCGGGCACGTCTTCGGCACCGGCGGCGCCGGATGCGTACGTCTCAACTTCGCGACCTCACCGGCGATCCTGCGCCAGGCACTCGCACGCATGGGACGCGCGCTCACCGGCCTCGACCGAGCACCCCGCACCTGACACCGACCGGTGCGGCACTGTCACGTTGATTGACCGGGTGGGATGATCTTCTGGTGGGTCATGCCGGGAGGGGTCGTCCGTGGGCAGTGCGCCGCCGGCGTACCAGGGGCACCGGTACCCGGTCGAGGTGATCTCCCCCTGCGTGTGGCTGTACTTCCGCTCCCCGCTGTCGTTCCGGGAGGTCGAGGAGCTGATGCTGCAGCGCGGCGTGCTCGTCTCCTGTGAGACGGTCCGCCGCTGGTGCGCCACGTTCGGCCAGGCCTACGCCAACGGCCTGCGCCGCCGCCGGCCGCGGCCCGGGGACACATGGCATCTGGACGAGGTCTTCGTGAAGATCAACGGAGAGCGGAAGTACCTGTGGCGGGCCGTCGACCAGGACGGCACCGTGCTGGACATCCTCGTGCAGAACCGGCGGGACAAGGCCGCCGCCCGGCGGTTCTTCCGCGGGCTGCTGAAGAAGTCCCGTACGGTGCCCCGGGTGATCGTCACGGACAAGCTGCGCTCCTGTGGTGCCGCCCACCGTGAGGTCATGCCGTCGGTGGAGCACCGCTGCCACAAGGGCCTGAACAACCGGGCCGAGAACAGTCATCAGCCGACGAGGCAGCGTGAACGCGCGATGAAAGGCTTCCGCAGCGTCGGCGGAGCCCAGCGGTTCCTGGCCGCGTTCAGCGGCATCTCACCGCACTTCCGGCCCCGCCGCCATCTGATGACCGCCCCCGACCACCGAGCCGAGATGACCATCCGCTTCGCGATCTGGGACCAGGGCACCGGCGCTGCCAACCTGCCTACCACGGCCTGAACACAGGCCCGGGCCGCGGGCCCGCCATGCCCCGACACACCATCAGACAGTCACGCACTCAACAACGTGACAACGCCCTTGACCGTGCAGGTCAGGCGCCGGTTTCCTGTGACAGCGGAGGCTGAGCCGGTGTCGTCGAAGTTTGAGCGGCCGACGCCGGCGACGTCGGCTCAGAGCCCGAAGGCGCCCCCCTCGATGAGGAGGAACAAGCCGATCGCGATGAGGACCACCGGGAGCAGGAGGTCGCCCCAGCGGCCGAAGGCCTTGGCGACGGCCGGGCGGGTGGCGAGGAACCGGCCCGCATAGCACCACACCGCGAGCAGGACGAGGAAGACGACGGCGTAGGCGCTCACGGCGCCGAGGCCGGCGGTGGCGAAGACGGGCACATAGGCGCCGAGGTTGTCGCCGCCGTTGGCGACGGTGAGGAGTACGACCTCCAGCAGGCTCGGGCCGGCCTTTTTCCCCGCGCCGTCGGTCTCGTCCGCACCGTCCCGGTGGTTCCTCCACGTCTGCCGGGCCGCCCTGAGGCCGAGGGCGAGCGGCAGGAGGCCGAGGTAGGCGATGACCGCCGCGGGCAGGAAGGTCCCGCTGAGCGAGGCGGCGAGGATGGCGGCGAACCCGAGGTACTGGCCGAGCACGATGCGGCGGGTCGAGCCGCGGTGTCCGGCGCCCTGGGCGAAGAGCACGGACAAAAGCAGGAGGTCGTCGAGGTTGGTGACGGCGAACAGGCCCACCGCCTGCCCGAGGATGCCCAGGTGCACGTGACCAGCTCGCTCTGCTCGTACCGCAACGACGCGGTGACCCTACGCGGGACAGCACGCCACACCGCGAAAGCCGCGAGGAACACCGTGCTCAAGGTCCACTGTCACGAAACCGAGGCCGGTCACACCTCCCCGGCAAGCACTCAGGGCCCACTGCCACGGGACAGCCAGGCCAGTGCCGGACGGGCGACCCTGACGCAAGTCGTAGGGCAACCTCAGTCCGAAACGACGACGGCGACCAGGACCAGGAGCGGCGGGCGCCGAAGGCCGCCGGTTCCTCGAGGCGGACTGCCGCAGAGGGCGCTGTGGGAAGCAGTCGGTGTGGCCGGCCCCCTTGACCAGGCCTGTGAGGTGCGGGTTTTCCCGTCAGGACCGGACCGGTGAGGCGTCCTGGGCGGCGCCTTGTCAGGCGCCCTCGCCGTCGGCCCCGCGCTGCGCGCTCCCAGCGCCCGCACGTTCCGCATGGGTAGTCACAGACGGTAGTGGTGCAGCGGAGCGAGGCGGCGGCAGAACCCCTTGACCATCCCTGCCGGAACCCGGGTCAAGGGGTTCTGCCCTCGCCACGCCGATACGGTCCGTGACGGGTGCGTGAGGGCAGCGTCCGGCGGCAGGCTGGGCACGACGATGGCTGATGTCGGCGTACCGGTCGTCCTCGCCAGACTGAGTCTGGCCAGCACCTGGCGGGGGGCAGTGAGGCATACGGCCTACACGGCGATGGCGTGCTGCCTGAACGGGGCAGGTCGTGCCCGAGCAGAAGGACGGCGCCCAGCCTTCACGTCTCGGGTTCTGCCAGAGGGCACGAAATGACATTGGTTGTCTTGTCACTGGTGGGTGATGCTTGGCCACCGGCCCGGGGCGCGGGCCCGCCATGCCCCGACGCGCCGTCAGGAGTTCAGGTACCCAACAAGGTGACAGCACCCTCCGACGCTGCTCAGTTCTTCAGTCCGCCTCCGACACCTGCCGGCGCCGCCACTCTCCCGGGCTCGGTGTGCGGCACCTCGCGCACCGGGCGAGTGAGGTGACCGGAGCAGGTTCAGACGGGAACGATCAGATCGATCCCGTAGGCCGCGACCGCGAGGCAGGTGGCGAAGCACAGCACGGCCGTGGCGGCCGCCACCTTCTGCTGGCCCCTAGGCACGTCGGGGGCGGGCTCTCCGTGTCCGGCGCGATCCCATGCGGCCAGGCCGAGCGAGAACATCACGATCACCACCACCGTGACCCCGAGGCTGACGCCGAAGACCCCGGCAAGAGCGCCCCAGTCGATGTCCATCCCGTATCCCCTTCCTCGGCGAAGGGCCGCCCCGCCGGGCCGGCTCAGGCGGCCGACCTGACGGCGGGTTCCGGCACCTCGCTGACGTTCTCCGCGCTCACCGGACGGCGGCGCGAGAGCATGTAGAAGGCTGCCGCGGCAGCCAGCGCGACGCCCGCCACCAGCGCCACCCCGGCGTCGCCCTGGTCGGCCACCCACGCCGCCATGCCTCCCACGGCGGCCGCGGCCGGCAGTGTCAGCAGCCAGGACACCGCGATCCGCCCGGCGATGCCCCAGCGCACGTGTGCCAGCCTGCGGCCCAGCCCTGCGCCGAGGATGCTGCCCGTGCACACCTGGGTGGTCGACAGCGCGAACCCCATGTGCGACGAGGCCAGGATCACGGCGGTCGCGCTGGTCTCGGCGGCGAAGCCCTGCGGGGCCTGGATGTCGGTGAGCCCCTTGCCCATGGTCCGGATGATCCGCCAGCCGCCCATGTAGGTACCCAGGGAGATCGTAAGGCCCGCGCTCAGCACCACCCACCAGGGCGGCCCCGCGCCATGGGCGAGCACCCCGCTCGAGATGAGTGCGAGGGTGATGACCCCCATCGTCTTCTGGGCGTCGTTGGTGCCGTGCGCCAGCGCCACCAAGGACGCCGACCCGATCTGTCCCGTGCGAAAGCCCTTCCCGACGGCGCGGCGCGATGTCCCCCGGGTGATCACATAGGCGAGGTAGGTGGCCAGCATCGCAATCACGCAGGCCACCACCGGTGAGGCAACCGCAGGGATCACGATCTTCTCGATGATCGCGTCGAAGCGCACCGCAGAACCCCCGGCCCCCACCCACACTGCGCCGATCAGCCCGCCGAACAAGGCGTGGGACGAGCTGGAGGGCAGCCCGAGGAGCCAGGTGACCAGATTCCACAGGATCGCCCCGATCAGCCCGGCAAAGATCATCACCAGAGACACTTCGCTGTCCTGGACTATGCCGCCCGAGATCGTCTTGGCCACTTCCGTGGAGAGGAAGGCTCCGGCCAGATTGAGCACCCCCGCGACGGCGACGGCAACCCGGGGGCTCAGCGCCCCGGTGGCGATCGAGGTGGCCATCGAGTTGGCGGTGTCGTGGAACCCGTTGGTGAAGTCGAAGGCCAGGGCGGTGAGGATCACGGCCACGAGCAGGAAGGAGACAGATGCCATCCCGGTCCTCCACGTCGAGGGCGGTCCGGCCGCGCGCACTGAAACGTGCGTGCGAACCGCCGTCCCTCCCACGCTAAGCGCCCCTCCGAACGGCCGCCAACGCGACGGCGCGGGCCGGTCGCTGGCGGCCGGCTGCAGTCAGTGCCGTGCCGGACTCAGCGACGGGCGTGGGTAGTACGACGACCTCGGAGCCGCGACGCATTGCCGTGGTCCACCTGAGTTCGCACCGTACCCAGGGGACAAGGATCCTGCCGAGTGGATGCCGCCCGCCAAGGACCACGTATGCGCCTACGCTGCCGACTGGATCGCCTCACAACACGGGTGGAAGTTGACCGCTGGCCGACCGAGATCAGGCCCGAAACTCACCCGCAGGTAGGTACTACCTGTAGTACCTACCAGCAGAGAAGATGTGATCACGCGGCGGTTTGGTGCCGACGTGTGGCCCTTCGGTGAGGGGTGTCCTGCCGCGCGGCAGCCCGGAGGGGCGCGGCTGCCGTGTAGGTGGTGGAGTTGGGCGTTCCGCGGTACGCGCCGGCCCGGCCTCTGGGGCCCCTGTGCGCTGACAGCACGCCGGAGGTGGGGGCGGCCCGCATGCTCCGTGCCCCGGTGGGGCCGCCCCAGAACTTGTGCGTGACCGTGGCGCCCGGGGAGTCGTTGCGCTGGTCATGGATGACGACGAGCACCTCGATCCGGAGGAGAGTGGGTACGCGCCGGTGGATCCCACGGCCCAGCGGCTGGCGCTGCTGACCCTGGAGGAGGCGCACGATCTGCTGCGGCTGCTGCTGACGGTGGCGCAGCAGGAGGGGCCGATGTCGCCGGAGGCGGACCGGCTGGCGAAGGAGATCGCCGCGCGCATCCCGTCAGAGAACTGACCGTCCTCACCGCTACAGCCGAGCTGTGCCCGGCTTGTGTAACATTCCGCGAGTTCGCCGCCCCCTCGGGTCCTTGGCAGGGGGCCTGACCAGGCACCTCGTCGCCCTCGGCCGGTGCGTCTGCGTAGGGATCATGATGGTTCTTCAGGATTCCTGAAGAACCATCATGATCTAGGCGAATCCATCGCTCCCGTCTGTCGGGCTGACCTGCGGCAACGGGAGATGAAAGCCAGGGCGAATCCGCAGGATGTCGCACAATCGGGGGATCCCCACCCTGGCCGCCTTTTCCGATAGTCTGACCGATCATGTCCATATCATTTGATCGCCGCCGTCGTACCGCCGGGGCTCCGGCCCGAAGATCGGCCGCCGTCGCCGCCGTATGCGGTCTGCTGCTCACCACCGGCTGTTCCCTCACCTCCGGCTCGGGATCCGACTTTGAGGACGCTTCAGGACTGTCCGCGGCGCTCGGGAAGGTCTCGTCCGAGCCCGGGACCTGGAGCGTCGGGTATACGGACAGCGCGAGGCTTCGGGAGCTGACGAAGCAGGCCCCGGAGCGGTTCGCCGACTTCCGGCCCTTCCCCGATTCGGAGTTCGCCACCGAGCTCAGCGGCTCGGCTGTCTCGAGATACCGGATCGACCCGGACCAGGTCGAAGAAAGGCTGTGGATCCAGTCGCCCGACTCCCCGCTCATGGCCGGTTACTGGCGTGGCGCCTTCGACTCCGAGTCGATCATCAAGAAACTCAAGGCCGAAGGGCGTCCGGAGCGCGAGCAGGACGGGGCGACGGTCTGGAGCGGGGACGAGGACAGCCAGAATGACTACACCGTGTCCGACCAGGAGTTCACCCACGTCCGCCCGGTGGGCACCCGGGTGTTCCACCCCGCCGACGGCAAGGCGCTCGCCGACAAGGCCGAGTACCGGCAGCTTGTCGCCTGTCTCGGTGACGTCTACTCGGTGAGCATCGAACCGCGCCAAAGCGGCATCGACCCGCGCCGGGGCGGGAAGGAGCTCTCGCACCTGGCGATCGGCCAGCTCGCCCGGTCCGCCGACGACACCTCCGGAGTCGTCTGCGCGGTCGCCCGCAGCGAAAAGTCCGCGCTGAAGGTCTCCGAGACCGTCAAGGCCGTGCTCGAGGGCCAGTCGCAGTACGCGGGGTCCGAGGTGACGGTTCTTGAGGGGGACGAGGGCGAGGGGCAGCCGTCCGTGGTGAAGGTGACCGTTCCCGACAATCCGGATGACAGGAAGGTCGGCAAGATCATGCGCGGCCCGCTGCTGACGGCGCTGCTGAAGCTGTGACCGGCCGGGCGCGCCGGGGGACAACACGCCCGCGGCGACAGGCCGTGGGCGGTGCCCGACGTACGGGGGTTGGGCGCGGGGGGAATGCCGGTGTGTCGCGAGCAGAAACCGCAGACGGGCCTCGGTGCTTGAGGGAACGGGCCGGGTGCGTAACGCGTGCTCCAGCCCCTGCTCGATCTGCCCCAGGTCCGCAGAAGAGCAGCACCGCACCTGGCTGAAAACTTGACGCCGATCATCAGCTCGGGCCAAGGCCGCGGCCACGACTGGGATCACGGCAGAGACCCGGGCCCGGTTCGGCTTCACCGCCGCGCCCGGTACCACCGACGACGCCCGCATCCGCCACCTCACCCTGCCCCCGCAGCACGCGGCCCGCCTCTTCGCCGCCCAGGACGCCGGCGCCAGTGAGCGGCAGCTGCGCACCCTCGCCGCCGAAGGCCTGGGCGAGGTCTACTTCCGCGACGGCGGCTGGCGTGCCCACGGCCTGCAGGTGGCGTTCACCGACGTGGAGCACCTGGAGTTCGAGCTGTGAGAGCGCGTCTGTGAACTCGTCAGCCCGACGTAGTTTGTGCAGGCCCGGCCGGGGCGCCCCCGCCGCGATGAGTTCCGGCCGGGTCACGGGTCTGTTCTGGTGAGCGTCCCAGGACGTCGTACGACGCTGCCCGGCACGAGACACCACGGAGGACACCATGACGACCACACCGGACGACCCGACCACCGCGCTGCCCGGCCGCCCGCCCGTCGTCGACCTGGCCACCTGGCAGACCGCCCGGGACGAGCTGCTGGTCCGGGAGAAGGCCCACACCCGCGAGGGCGACGCCCTCGCCGCGGCCCGCCGCCGGCTGCCGATGGTAGAGCTCGACCAGGCGGTCGAGGTCGTCGGAGCCGACGGCCCGGTCCCGTTCCTGAACCTGTTCCAGGGCCGCGAGGAGCTCGTGGTCTACCAGCACATGTGGTACGACGGCGCGCCGCACCAGGGGCAGTGCGAGGGCTGCACCACCACGGCTTGGCACCTGAAGGATGCTGTCTACCTCAACGCCCGCGGTGTCTCGTTCGCCGTCCTGACCACGGGCCGATGGGACGAGGTGGCCGCCTACGTCGCGTTCATGGGCTACACCCAGCCCTGGTACTCGGTGCGCGACACGGACGCGCCGGTCGGCGGGGAGATGGGGCACCTGACCTGCTTCCTGCGCGACGGCGACCGCGTGTTCCTCACCTACTCCACGACGGGCCGCGGCAACGAGCCGGTCAACGGGTCCCTGGGCCTGCTCGACATGACGCCCTACGGCCGCCGTGAGGCGTGGGAGGACAACCCCGAGGGCCGGCCCGAGGGGCGCCACCCGTGCTGGTACTGGCGCTCGGACGCCGACGGGAACGCCACCTGGGGTCCGACCAGCCGCCCCGTGCCGCAGTGGACCCGCCCCGGCGCGATCCCCGTGGAGACCCTCGGCCGGCACGGCCACCACCACTGACGCGCCTTCGTCGACGGCGTCGGCAAAAGGTGTCAGGGCCGTCTGGGACCAGGTCACCGGCAGCACCGGCCTTGCCGCGGCGGCCTGATCCAGCACACCGGCCAGGCACAACACGCCCCGGCATGCCGCCGGCCGCCCACACCCTGTCAACGTGAGAACGCCATCGAGAGAAGCATCCCGGATAACCTCGGGTTGGAATCGTGCCGATCGCGGGCGCGCGGCCGGATCGAGCCTTCGACGTCCATTGCTGCGTGGAGGCCAGACCCGCGCGGCACCCGCCGTCCTCTATCCGAGCGTGAGCATCGCCTCGGTGACCTCGCCGACCGCCGCATCGGGGATCGCAGTGGCGGCCTCCTTGAGGACGAGCAGCCGCGCCCCAGGGATCTCGCGCGCGATCGCCTCGCCGTTGCCAACGGGGAAGAACCGGTCGTGGCGGCCGTGGACGACGAGCGTGGGGGCCTCGATCTCGGGCAGGCGCTCGCGCCAGCGGGGTGTGCAGTCGAGCCTGGAAAACACCATGCCCATCTGGTTGGCCATGTGGACCGGGGGTGCGGTGCCGGGAGTGCGGTCCCAGATGCGCGCAGCGATTGCGCGCGCGGCGACGGGGTCGTCGCCGAGGATCTCCGCGCCGGCGGCAGCGAACTCCGCAACCGCCTCGCGGTCGGTCCAATTGGGCATCGGACGCGCGAACAGCCGGTTCATCGTCGCCTGGTCATGGTCGGGGAGGGTGCTGTCACGTTGGCTGACCGGGTGGGATGATCTTCTGGTGGGTCATGCCGGGAGGGGGATCGTCCATGGGGAGTACGTCGCCGTCGTACAAGGGGCACCGGTACCCGGCGGAGATCATCGCGCACTGCGTGTGGCTGTACTTCCGCTTCCCGCTCAGCTTCCGGGAGGTCGAGGAGCTGATGCTGCAGCGCGGTGTCGTCGTTTCCCACGAGACCGTCCGCCGCTGGTGTGCGAAGTTCGGGCAGGCCTACGCGAACGGACTGCGCCGCCGCCGGCCCCGGCCCGGGGATACATGGCATCTGGACGAGGTGTTCGTCAGGATCAACGGAGAGCGGAAATACTTGTGGCGGGCCGTCGACCAGGACGGCAACGTCCTGGACATCCTCGTGCAGGACCGCCGGGACAAGGCCGCCGCCAGGCGCTTCTTCCGCCACCTGGTGAAGACGACGCGTGCGGTGCCGCGGGTGGTCGTCACCGACAAGCTGCGTTCCTACGGCGCCGCCCACCGTGAGGTCATGCCCTCCGTCGAGCACCGGCAGTCGAAGTACCTCGACAACCGGGCGGAGAACAGCCACCAGCCCACCCGGCAGCGTGAACGCGCGATGAAGGGCTTCCGTTCGGTCGGCGGGGCGCAGCGGTTCCTGTCCGCGTTCAGCGGCATCTCACCCCACTTCCGGCCCTACCGCCACCTGATGACCGCCTCGGATCACCGCGCCGAGATGACCGTCCGCTTCGCCCTCTGGGACCAGATCACCGGCGCCGTCGGCCGGCCTGTCGAGGCCGGAACACCGGCCCGAAACCCGGCCCTCATCACGTCCCGACGCGCCGTCAGGGACCCACGCAGCCCACAACGTGACAACGCCCGCGATGGCTCGGGCACTCCTCGCCGGCCATCACGCTCGGTTACTAGGCTCACTTCATGCCGGAGGCCGGGAGCAAGGGGCGCACCGTGATCGACGGACTGCTCGGGGAACAGGGAGATCAGGGCGCCGGCCGGAACTCCCCAGATTCTCCCCAGGGCTGATCGTGGCCGATTCCCCGGAATACGGGGATCTTGGGGAGGTCATGGATTGCAAGGTCAGGGGATCGCGTAGCCTGGCGAAATGCTGACCGAGGTCACCGCCACCCGCTACATCGAGCCCCTGAGGTCCGGCGGCTCCGTGCCCGGGCTCGTCGAGGCCGACGACCTCGGCACGTACGTCGTCAAGTTCACGGGGTCCGCGCAGGGGCGCAAGGCGTTGGTCGCCGAAGTGATCGTCGGTCAGCTGGCCCGCGCCCTGGGGCTGCGTTTTCCGGAGCTGGTCCTGGTGGACTTCGACCCGGCGATCGCCGCCGGCGAGCCCCACCAGGAGGTGCGGGAGCTGCACTCCGTCAGCGCGGGGACCAACCTCGGCATGGACCACCTGCCGGGCGCGCGGGACTTCACGCCCGAGGTCGCCGAGGTCTTCCCCGTCGATCCGGTGGAGGCCGGGCGGATCGTCTGGCTCGACGCGCTCACGGTGAACGTGGACCGGACCACGCACAGCTCCAATCTGATGGTCTGGCCGACGCTCGGCGTCGCCCCGCCGCGCCTGTGGCTCATCGATCACGGGGCCGCGCTCGTCTTCCACCACCGCTGGGCCGCCTCCGACCCGGCGAAGGCGTACGACTTCCGCCACCACGCCCTCGGCCGCTACGCGCCCGACGTCCGCGACGCCGACGCCGAACTCGCTCCCCGGGTGACCGAGGAACTGCTGCGGGCCATCACCGCCGAGGTGCCCGACGCCTGGCTGGCCGACGACCCGGACTTCGCGACGCCCGACGCGGCCCGCGAGGCGTACGTGGGGTATCTCCACGCGCGCGTGCGGGCCTCCTCGGCGTGGCTGCCGACCGACTTCCCCGCCGCTGAGGAACTGGCCGAGGAGAACGCGCGCCGGGCGGCCCGGACCCGGCAGGGCCGCCCGGACTGGCTCAAGCGCGTCCCCGACCTGCACGGCAAGCCGGAGGCGGCCCAGGACTGGTCGGTGCATCTGGGATAACGGCCGGGATGAGGGCTGGGTCCTGCCACTTCTCGTATCCCGCGTCCCCCTCCCGCCGTCGCCTGCTGGGGGGACGGTGAGGTCGAAGAACCCCGGTGCGCCCCGGCGGGCAGGGCGCCCGACAGGATCCGGTTGCACTTCTGCGTCACGGTGTGAGAGGAACTCCGGTGCAGGCTTCCGGCGTGGCTGTCGCGGAAAAAGCGTTGCCACGCGCCGTCGCGCATGACCTGGACACCCGCGAAGCGATGCACGAGCTGACTGGTCTCCAGCGCGGTCCGGGTGGTGAGGCCGCAGGCGAGCCGCGACATCGTCTCCCGCTCGTCGTCGAGTCGGGCCTCGGCCGCGAGCGTCGACCCGTTGTCGCGCCAGGTCCCCCGCGGCAGTGCCATGGTGCCCCGGACGTGTGAGAAGTGCCGTACGCACTCCGCGAAGAACTCGTCACCGGCGACCGGGGATCCCGCAGCCAACCAGTCCCGACGACGTCGTCGGCGAAGCGGACATCACCCGTGTGATGCTCTACCGGCACTTCGAGTCCAGGGCAGACATGCGCCGTGCCGCCCTGGACCGCACCTGCGCACGGCTGCCCGGATCGACCGGGCCGTACAGGGCAGCATCGAGGCCGCTCAGTGCGACCATGGAGCTGCGGGACGGGCGAGGAAGGACCCCGATCGGTCATGGCAGGCAAGCTGCGAGTGTTCCTGGGAGCCGCGCCAGGCGTCGGGAAGACGTACGCGATGCTCGCCGAGGGGCGCCGGCTGCGCGCGGGCGGCCTTGACGTGGTGGTGGGGTTCGTCGAGACGTACGGCCGTCGGGGCACCGAGCAGCAGCTGGCCGATCTGCCGGTGGTGCCGCGCCGGGTGTTGCGGTACCGGGGGATCGAGCTGACCGAGATGGACCTGGACGCGCTGCTGGTCCGACGGCCCGCGCTGACCCTGGTGGACGAGCTGGCCCACACCAACGTGCCCGGCAGCAGACACGCAAAGCGTTGGCAGGACGTGGGGGAGCTGCTGCGGGCCGGCATCGACGTCGCGACGACGCTGAACATCCAGCATCTGGAGAGCCTCAACGACGTGGTCGAGCAGATCACCGGCATCGTCCAGCACGAGCGGATCCCCGACGCGGTCGTCCGGGCCGCCGACAGGATCGAGCTGGTGGACCTCAGCCCCGAGGCGCTGCGCACCCGGATGGCGCAGGGCGAGATCTACGGGCCCGACAGGATCGACGTGGCGCTGGACAACTACTTCCGGGCCGGCAACCTCGGTGCGCTGCGCGAACTGGCGCTGCTCTGGCTGGCAGACCGGGTCGAGGAAGAGCTCGCCGACTACCGGGCCCGGCACGGTATCAGTGCCCCCTGGGAGACCAAGGAACGGATCGCGGTCGCCCTGAACGGTGCCCCGCAGGGCGAGCACCTGATCCGCCGGGGTGCCCGAACGGCCGCCCGGGTGCACGGCGATCTGATCGGCATCCACGTCCGGCTGGACGACGGCACGCTGCAGTCGGAACCGCCGGGCCTGGAGGAGCAGCGCCGGCTGCTGCGCGAGCTGCACGGCAGCTATGTGGAGATCAGCGGCAGCGACGTCGCGCAGGCCCTGGTGGACTTCGCCCGCGCGGAGAGCGCGACCCAGATCCTGCTCGGGCCGACGAGCCGCTCGAGGCTGAAGGAGCTGATCGGTGGTTCGGTGATCAACCGGGTGATCCGCATGGCCGGGCCGATCGACGTCCGGGTGCTGCCACCGCCCGACCCGGATCTGCTCGCCGTACCGCCGGCGCCGCACCGCCGCAGGCCCGCACCGGTGCCGGCGCGGCGGAGCTGGGCGGCCTGGTCGCTCGGGCCGGCCGGAGCGGCCGCGCTTGCGGCGGTGCTGTCGCCGCTACGCGGCTCACTCGGCCTTTCCGGGGCGCTGTTGTGCCTGCTGCTGCTCGTCGCCGGGGTGGCCCGGCTGGGTGGGCTGTTCCCGGCGGCGGCCACCACCGCGACGGCGGCGGTGGCCGCGGACTACTTCTTCACCACCCCCTGGCACAACCTGGTCATCGGCCGGGCGGCGGACATGGCGGCCCTGCTGTTGTTCCTGGCCGTCGCGGGGATCATCGCGCACCTGATCGACGGTCTGGCCCGGCGTTCGCAGCAGGCCGCCCGAGCCCGCGCGGAGGCGCAGGTACTGGCCCGGCTGGCGGGGGAGACGGTGGATTCCGCCGCCCGGGCGCTGCCCGAGCTGCTGGGGGAGCTGTGCCGGGTCTTCGCCCTGGACGGCGCGGCCGTCATGGTCCGGATGGGCGAGGAGTGGCGCCCGGTGGCGTCCTCGGGCCCGGTGCCGCCCGCCCGGCCGGAGGAGGCGGCCTTCGCCGCAGACCTCGGGCAGGACACGGCGCTCGTCCTGACGGGCCCGTCGCTGAGCCAGGAGGATGCCCGGTTGCTCGGCCCGTTCGTCACCCAGCTGCGGCTGGTCCGGGAGCGGGAGCGGCTGACCGCCCAGGCCCGGGCGGCGGAGGCGCTGGCCCGCACCGACGCACTGCACATCAACCTGCTGGAGGCGGTGGAGCACGACCTGCGTACCCCGTTGGCGTCGATCAGCGCGGCCGCCGCCGGTCTCCGGTCACCCGAGACCGAACGGAACGCGAAGCGCGTTCGCTGGCTGGCCACCCGGATCGGCGCCGAGTCGGAGCGGATGAACCGCCTCGTGGCCAACCTCCTGGACCTGAGCCGTTTGCAGGTCGGCGCGGTGCCGGTGACGCTCCGGCCGGCCGATCTCGACGAGGTGGTCCGGGCGGCAGTGGACAGCCTTCCGGACGAACAGGCCGCCGCCGACGTCAGGATCGCGATCGCCGACGGCCTGCCGAAGGTCGAGGCCGACCCCGGACTGCTGGAGCGTGCGTTGGCCAACGTGGTGGCCAACGCACGCCAGTGGTCCCCGCCGGACGCCGAGGTGATGGTCGACGCCGGCGCCGTGGCCGGCCGGGTCGACGTGCGGGTGATCGATCGTGGCCCCGGCATCTCGGAGGTCGACTCGGACAACCTCTTCCAGCCCTTCCGGCGCAGTCGGCCCCATGACGGCGGCGCCGACGGCGGGGTGGGGCTCGGCCTCACGGTCGCCAAGGGCTTCGTCGAGGCGATGAGCGGCGAACTCACGGTCGAGAGCACCTCGGGAGGCGGGACCACCTTCGTCTTCGGCCTGCGCGTCTGGCCGGGAGAGCCGGCCACGGGCTGAACGCCCCGTCATGCCGCCTTCGCCGGCTGCCACAAGGCGTCCATGGCCGCCCCGGCCTGGTCCGCCAGGGTGACCGCGACCAGCCGCGCCTGCCGAGAGGGCACCGCTCCGGGCGTGGGGGCGAGCATGTACCGGCCGATGTACCTGCCGTTGCCGAACATGCGCACCTCCACCTCCTGGTCGGGCAGGCCGAGCCGGTCCGCGTCCCACTGCCTGCGCCCGATGGTGATCGAGCCGTCGTGCTCCAGACGCGGCGGGTGGCCGATCAGGGAGCCGTACTGGAAGCGGCAGCCACGTAGCTGCAGCAGGTCGATCAACTCGTCCCCCACGTGGTCGACCACGGTGAGGGCGGAGTCGGCCGAGCGGGAGAGCACGGCGGTGTCGTGGATCCGTGCCAGGTATCCGGCGTCCGTGATCGCTGTCACCCGGAAACGCCGTGCGCGGACCGCCAGTTGGGAGACCGTCAGGCCGACACAGAGCAGCAGGAGTGCGGTGGTGACGTCGGTGGACTTGCTGATCGTGAACCGCTCGTAGGGCCGGGTGAAGAAGAAGTCGAACCACAGGGCGGCGCCCACCGCGGCAAGCGCAGCGGCCCCCCGGTGTCCCAGAGCGGCCACCGCCACCACCACGACGACCAGCATCAGGGCGACGTCGGTGTTCGCCAGGCCGCCGCGCCACGGCAGCAGCACCGCACACAGGGCAACCGGGGCCAGCACCGCTGCGAGCAGGGAGAACGGCCCACGGGTGATGAACCGGAGCATGGCGCACCTCCTGACCTCAGGTGTAGCAGGCCCGGCACCCCGCGCGACAAACCAGCACCGATCGTTGATGCGATCCTTGCACCCGACTCCGACGGCCCAGGAAAAGTCGGCATGCCCTTCCTCCGCGGCCGACAATCTCCTCACCGGACCGATCGATCAGTTGCGGAGTGGAGCCACCGTGGTGGACCTGGCCTTCATCGGTGTGACCGTCCTCGCGTTCGGCGTCCTTGCCGTTCTGGCCAAGGGTGTGGGGCGCCTGTGACGGCCGACAACATCCTGGGACTGGTGGTCGCTGCGGTCGTCATCGTCTATCTGGTACTGGCCCTCATCCATCCGGAGAGGTTCTGAGGTGGACCCGGCGCTTGCGGGCAGCCTGCAGGCGCTGTCCCTGGTGGTCGCGCTCGCTCTCTCGCACCGGCCGCTCGGTGACTATCTGGCGCACCTGCTGACCAGCCGCAGGCATCTGCGGACAGAACGCGGCCTCTACCGCTTGATCGGTGTCGACGCGGACTTCGACCAGCCCTGGATGGCCTATCTGCGCAGCGTGCTCGCCTTCTCCGCGGTCTCGGTGCTCTTCCTCTACGGCTTCCAGCGTCTGCAGAACCACCTGTGGCTCTCGCTCGGCTTCCCGGCGGTGCCCGCCGCGACCGCCTGGAACACCGCGGTCTCCTTCGTGACCAACACCAACTGGCAGTCGTACTCGGGCGAGTCGAGCATGGGCCATCTGGTGCAGATGGCGGGGCTGACGGTGCAGAACTTCCTCTCGGCCGCCGTGGGCATCGCCGTCGTGACGGCGCTGATCCGGGGATTCGCCCGCAGCCGCACCGACCGGGTGGGCAACTTCTGGGTGGACGTCACCCGGCTGACGCTGCGCCTGCTGCTCCCGGTCTCAGTCGTCCTCGCCGTCGTTTTCGTGGCCTGCGGCATGGTGGAGAACCTGCACGGGGCTGTCCAGGTCACCACGATGAGCGGCGGCACCCAGAGCCTTCCAGGAGGTCCGGTGGCCACCCAGGAGGCCATCAAGGAGCTGGGCACCAACGGAGGGGGCTTCTACAACGCCAACTCCGCTCATCCGTTCGAGAACCCCACGCCGCTGACCAACTGGCTGGAGATCTACCTGCTCCTGGTGATCTCCTTCTCGTTGCCGCGCACCTTCGGGACGATGGTCGGCGACCGGCGCCAGGGCCACGCCGTCGTCGCCGTGATGGCACTGCTCTGGATCGCCTCCGCCTCCGTGCTGACCTTCTTCGAATGGCAGCACGAGGGGACGGCACTCCAAGCGGCGGGCGCGGCGATGGAGGGCAAGGAGGTCCGCTTCGGCATCCCGGCCTCGACGCTGTTCGCCGCCTCCACCACCTCGACCTCGACGGGCGCGGTCAACTCGGCCCACGACTCGTACTCTCCACTCGGCGGAGGCGTGCTGCTGTTCAACATGATGCTCGGCGAGATCGCGCCGGGCGGTGCGGGTTCGGGGCTGTACGGCATGCTGATCCTGGCGATCGTGACCGTCTTCGTGGCCGGTCTGATGGTCGGTCGCACACCCGAGTACCTGGGCAAGAAACTCGGCAGCCGGGAGATCAAGTTCGCTTCCCTCTACATTCTCGCCACCCCGGCGCTCGTGCTGATCGGCACCGGCACGGCGATGACGTTCACGGCGGAGCGGGCCGCCATGCTCAACAGCGGCCCGCACGGCTTCTCCGAGGTGCTGTACGCCTTCACCTCGGCAGCCAACAACAACGGCTCCGCGTTCGCCGGTCTCACCGCCACCAGTACCTGGTGGAACACGGCGCTCGGCCTGGCGATGCTGTTCGGGCGGCTGCTGCCGATGGTGTTCGTGCTGGCCCTGGCCGGATCGCTGGCCCAGCAGAGCCCGGTGCCGGCGACGGCCGGCACGTTGCCCACCCACCGGCCCCTGTTCGTGGGGATGCTGACCGGCGTCGTCCTGATCGTCGTCGGGCTCACCTACTTCCCGTCCCTCGCCCTGGGGCCGCTGGCGGAAGGGATCCGCCGATGACGGCGTCGGCGGGCGCGCCGCCCGCGCACCAGGCGCACCGCGTCTCGGGCGGGATGCTGGATGCGAAACAGCTGGTCCGCTCCCTCCCGGACGCGCTGCGAAAGCTCGACCCCCGGGTGATGGCCCGTCGCCCGGTCATGTTCGTGGTGGAGGTCGGTTTCGCGCTGACCACCTACTCGGCGATCCGGCACACCAGCGTCTTCGCCTGGCTGATCACCATCTGGCTGGGGCTCACGGTGGTCTTCGCCAACCTGGCCGAGGCCGTGGCCGAGGGCCGGGGCAAGGCCCAGGCGGATACGCTGCGCCGCACCCGTACCGAGGCCGTCGCCCGGCGGATCACCTCACCGTGGCACCCCGGCCTGGTGGCACTGCCACAGGAGACGATCCCCGCAGCCGACCTGGGGCCCGGTGACCATGTGATCGTCGAGGCCGGCCAGCTGATTCCGGGCGACGGCGACGTGGTCGAGGGCGCGGCCTCGGTCGACGAGTCCGCGATCACCGGGGAGTCGGCTCCCGTGATCCGCGAGTCCGGTGGCGACCGCAGCGCGGTCACCGGCGGCACCACCGTGCTGTCCGACCGGATCATCATGAAGATCGTCTCCAAGCCCGGGGAGACCTTCATCGACCGCATGATCGCCCTGGTCGAGGGCGCCGCCCGGCAGAAGACCCCCAACGAGATCGCACTGGACATCCTGCTGGCATCGCTGACGATCATCTTCCTGCTCGCGGTGGTCACCCTGCAGCCGATGGCCGCCTACGCGGGCGCCGAGCAGAGCATCGTCGTCCTGGTCGCCCTGCTGGTGGCGCTGATCCCCACCACCATCGGCGCACTGCTCTCGGCGATCGGCATCGCGGGCATGGACCGGCTGGTGCAGCGCAACGTGCTTGCCATGTCCGGCCGGGCGATCGAGGCGGCCGGTGACGTCTCCACCCTGCTGCTCGACAAGACCGGCACCATCACCTTCGGCAACCGCCAGGCCGCCGAGTTCACCCCGGTCGGCGGCACAGACGTGCGGCAACTGGCCGACGCGGCGCAGCTCTCCAGCCTCGCCGACGAGACACCGGAGGGCCGGTCCGTCGTCGTCCTCGCCAAGGAGAAGTACGGCCTGCGCGCCCGGACCCAGCAGGAGATCGGGCACGCCGAATGGATCCAGCTCTCCGCCCAGACCCGGATGAGCGGCGCCGACCTGCCCGAGGACGGCGGCATCCGGTGCATCCGCAAGGGCGCGGCCGGTGCGGTGATCCGTTGGGTGCAGGACAACGGGGGCACGCCAGGCCCGGAGATCGGCCCGCTCGTCGACGGGATCTCCGCCGTGGGCGGCACACCGCTCGTGGTCGCGGACCGGCACGGTGACGAGCCCGCCCGCGTCCTGGGCGTCCTCCACCTCAAGGACGTGGTCAAACACGGCATCCGGGAGCGGTTCGAGGACCTCCGCAGGATGGGCATCCGGACCGTCATGATCACCGGCGACAACCCGCTCACCGCCCGGGCCATCGCCGACGAAGCCGGGGTGGACGACTTCCTCGCCGAGGCCACCCCGGAGGACAAGATGGCGCTGATCCGGCAGGAACAGGGCGGCGGAAAGCTGGTCGCGATGACCGGTGACGGCACCAACGACGCCCCGGCCCTCGCCCAGGCCGACGTGGGCGTGGCGATGAACACCGGTACCTCGGCCGCCAAGGAGGCCGGCAACATGGTCGACCTCGACTCCAACCCCACCAAGCTGATCGAGATCGTCGAGATCGGCAAACAACTGCTCATCACCCGCGGCGCGCTGACCACCTTCTCGATCGCCAACGACATCGCGAAGTACTTCGCGATCATCCCCGCGATGTTCGCGGGCGTCTACCCGGGCCTGAACCACCTCAACATCATGGGCCTGCACAGCCCCACCTCGGCGATCACCTCGGCGATCATCTTCAACGCGCTGATCATCGTCGCCCTGATCCCGCTCGCCCTGCGCGGCGTCCGCTACCGGCCCTCCTCGGCCTCGGCACTGCTGCGCCGCAACCTCGGCGTGTACGGGGTGGGCGGGCTGATCCTGCCCTTCCTGGGGATCAAGCTCATCGACCTCCTGGTTCAGTTCCTTCCCGGTCTGCACTGAAGGGAGAGCCGCCGTGCCGACCTCACGCACGCCCTGGATCCGGCTGCACCTGACCGCGTTGCGCCTGCTCCTGGTCTTCACCGTGATCTGCGGGCTGGCGTACCCGCTGCTGATCACCGGAATCGCCCAGAGCGCCTTCCCCCGGCAGGCCAACGGCTCGCAGCTCGAACACAACGGGCAGGTGGTCGGTTCCGGCCTGCTGGGCCAGAACTACAACCTGCCCAAGAAGAACCCGAACGACCCGAAGGAGCAGCCGCGACCGGACCCGAAGTGGTTCCAGCCCCGGCCCTCGGCGGCGGGCACCGGCTACGACCCGACCGCCTCGGGCGGGTCCAACCTCGGCCCCGACGACGCAGCCCTGACCAAGACCGTCCAGGACCGCAGGGCGGCCGTGGCCGCCTTCGACGGTGTCGACCCGGCACAGGTCCCGCCGGACGCGCTCACGGCCAGCGGCTCCGGTCTCGACCCGCACATCTCCCCGGCCTACGCCGATGAGCAGGTCGACCGCGTCGCCACAGCGCGCGGCCTGGACCCGGCGGCCGTACGCCGACTGGTCGAGCAGCACCTGCAGGGCCGCGATCTCGGCTTCCTCGGTCAGCGCCGGGTGAACGTCGTCAGCCTCAACCTCGCCCTCATGCGGCTCGGCTGACCGGTGGCCCAAGTGAGGTGTCCGGTGGCGCAGCGGCAGACCGAGCGGCGCGTCCCGACCGGTCACCCCTCGGACGAGGCCGGTTCGCGCCGCCGGCCGGCCGTGGCCCCAGGGCCGCTCCGGGGCCACGGACGCGTGTGGGCGTCAGCCCCGGAGCTGCTCGTACGCCGGCAGGGTGAGGAAGTCGGCGTAGTCCTCGTCGAGGGAGACCTTCAGGAGCAGGTCGTGGGCCTGCTGCCAGTGGCCCGCCGCGAAGGCCTCGTCGCCGGTCTCGGCGCGGATGTCCGACAGTTCCTCGGCGGCGACCCTGCGGGCCAGTTCCGCGGTGACCCGCTCGCCGTTGTCGAGGACGACACCCGCGTTGATCCACTGCCAGATCTGGGAGCGGGAGATCTCGGCGGTGGCCGCGTCCTCCATCAGGTTGAAGATGGCGACCGCACCCGTGCCGCGCAGCCAGGCCTCGATGTAGCGGATACCGACCTGGACGGCGTTGACCAGGCCCGCGTACGTCGGCTCGGCCTCCAGGGAGTCGATCGCGAGCAGGTCGGCGGCGCTGACGTCGACGTCCTCGCGCAGCCGGTCCTTCTGGTTCGGCTTGTCGCCCAGCACCCGGTCGAAGGACTCCATGGCGATCGGGACCAGGTCCGGGTGGGCGACCCAGGAGCCGTCGAAACCGTCGTTCGCCTCGCGGTCCTTGTCGGCGCGGACCTTCTCGAACGCGACCTTGTTGACCTCCGGGTCCCGGCGGGACGGGATGAAGGCCGCCATACCGCCGATCGCGTGCGCGCCCCGCTTGTGGCAGGTACGCACGAGGAGTTCGGTGTACGCCCGCATGAACGGGGCCGTCATCGTGATCGCGTTGCGGTCCGGGAGGACGAACTTGGCGCCGCCGTCACGGAAGTTCTTGACGATGGAGAACAGATAGTCCCAGCGTCCCGCGTTCAACCCCGAGGCGTGGTCGCGCAGTTCGTAGAGGATCTCCTCCATCTCGTACGCAGCCGTGATCGTCTCGATGAGGACGGTGGCGCGGACGGTGCCCCGGGGGATGCCCAGGTGGTCCTGCGCGAAGACGAACACGTCGTTCCACAGGCGGGCTTCCAGGTGGGACTCCGTCTTCGGGAGATAGAAGTACGGGCCCTTGCCGAGATCGAGGAGACGCCGGGCGTTGTGGAAGAAGTACAGCCCGAAGTCGACCAGGGCACCGGGCACCCGGGTGCCGTCCGGGACGGAGAGGTGCCGCTCGTCCAGGTGCCAGCCGCGCGGGCGCATGACGACCGTCGCCAGCTCCTCGGCCGGGCGCAGGGCATAGGACTTGCCGGACGCCGCGTCGGTGAAGTCGATGGTCCGGGTGTAGGCGTTGATCAGGTTGAGCTGGCCGAGGATCACGTTCTCCCAGGTGGGCGCCGAGGCGTCCTCGAAGTCCGCGAGCCAGACCTTCGCCCCCGAGTTGAGGGCGTTGATGGTCATCTTGCGGTCGGTGGGGCCGGTGATCTCGACGCGTCGGTCGTTCAGGGCCTCGGGGGCCGGTGCCACCCTCCAGGAGTCGTCCGCGCGGACGGCGGCCGTCTCCGGGAGGAAGTCGAGCGTGGAGGTGCGGGCGATCTCGGCACGGCGCTCCGCGCGGCGGGCGAGGAGTTCGTCACGCCGGGGCGTGAACCGCCGGTGCAGTTCGGCCACGAAGGCGAGTGCCGCCTCGGTGAGGACCTCGTCCTGCCCGGGCAGGGGTTCGGCGTCGACGATGGCCAGCGGGGACGGCGCTGGTGCAGACATCAGCTGTCACTTCCTTCAGGCGGGCGCTCTGGGCAGTGGATAGTAGTTTCCTCATTGTGGAAGTTCAATGGTCTGTTGATGTCGAGGTACTTCGGGGCGAGGTACTTCGGGTCGGGTCACGGCGGCGCCGGGTGCCCCCTTCACTCGAGGCGGGTCAGGTCCTCCTCCGTGTCGATGTCGTAGGGCTCGGCCACGTCCCCGCACTCGACGAGCGTGATCCGGTCCGCGTGTTCCTTCAGGTAGGCGCGCGCCCCCCGGTCGCCGGTCGCGGTCGCGGCGACCCCGGACCAGTGCGCGGACCCGAACAGGACCGGGTGACCGCGTACACCGGCGTAGGTGGCCGAGGCGAGCGAATCCCGCGGTTCTCGCGCCGCGCGTGCGCCGAGTACCCGCGCGACCGCCCTCGGCCCGATCCCGGGCTGGTCGACCAGCAGGACCAGCGCGGCCCGGGCGTCCGTACCGGTCAGCGAGGTGAGCCCGGCCCGCAGGGACGAGCCCATGCCCTGCTCCCATACGGGGTTGTCGACGAGCACGCAGTCCGGCAGTGAGGCACGCGCACGTACCTCGTCCGCCCCCGCGCCGAGCACCACGTGGACGCGCTCGCAGCCGCCCTCGCGCAGGCACCGTACGGCGTGCTCCACGAGCGGTCGTCCCCGGTACGTCAGCAGCGCCTTGGGGCGGCCGCCCAGCCGTCGCCCGCCGCCCGCCGCGAGCAGCAGTCCCACGACCCGCTCCGGGGCCGCCTGTCCGGCGTCCGGGCTCCTCCGGCGTTTCGTCGGTGTCGTCACGGACTCTGCATACCGCACCCGCCGCCGGGTGTCCGTACGGCGCGATGTCACGCTGTGGAGCAAGCCGATGACGCAGCGGACTGGCGCGGAGGGGGTGGGGTGGCGTTTACTGGCGCGCACCGGTGACGGGGGCGGCGGGGCCGGTGGGGAGAGGCGCACCGTGGTGCGTGAGGGGGAGGACTGCGTTGCGGAGCGTAGAGCAAAGGCGTACGGGCGGCAGCCATCAGGACGATCCACGGGTGACGGAGCTGCGTTCCGCCGTGTCCCGGCTGCGGCGCCAACTCGCGGCCCATCCTGCGGAGTTCCCTGATCGGAGCATCGCGGAGGAGGAACTGGCCGCACTGGACGCCTTGGTGGCGGACGGCAGTGCCGAGGTCCCCCGGCTGCGCCGTTCCCTGCTGCTGATCGCCGGCGCGATCGGCTCGGTGAGTGCACTGGGGCCGGGGCTGCGGGAGGTGCGGGACGCGGTGGAACTGTTCGGACCGGCACCCCGAGATTGACGAACGGGCTTGCGGAACACCCCCTGAAAGGGGGGCGTGCGCGGGCGCTGAGGTCGAGGAGCGGCGGATCCGCGGGATGGCCGACCGGGCCGGTCGGTCAGGCCGTCGGGCCGCCGCCCGGAGTGGTGAGCACTTCGGAGAGTTCCCTGGCCACCTGCTGGAGCACCGGCACGATCCGCTCCGTGGCCGACTCCGTGACCCGTCCCGCGGGACCGGAGATCGAGATGGCCGCGGCGGTGGGGGAGTCGGGCACCGGGACGGCGAGGCAGCGCACGCCGATCTCCTGCTCGTTGTCGTCGATGGCGTAGCCCTGGCGGCGCACCTCGTCGAGCGCCGCCAGGAACCCCTCCGGTGTGGTGATGGTCCTGTCCGTCGCGGCGGGCATCCCAGTGCGGGCGAGCAGGGCCCGTACGTCCTCCGGCGGGAAACCGGCCAGCAGGGCCTTGCCCACCCCGGTGGAGTGCGGCAGGACGCGTCGGCCGACCTCGGTGAACATCCGCATGGAGTGCTTGGACGGCACCTGCGCGACGTACACGACCTCGTCCCCGTCGAGCAGCGCCATGTTCGCCGTCTCGCCCGTCTCCTCCACCAGGCGGGCGAGACAGGGGCGCGCCCAGGTGCCCAGCAGCCTGGAGGAGGATTCGCCGAGCCTGATCAGGCGCGGGCCGAGCGCGTAACGGCGGTTGGGCTGCTGGCGCACATAACCGCATGCGACGAGGGTGCGCATCAGGCGGTGGATGGTAGGCAGGGGCAGTCCGCTGCTCGCCGACAGTTCGCTGAGACCGACCTCGCCGCCCGCGTCCGCCATCCTTTCGAGCAGGTCGAAGGCGCGCTCGAGGGATTGGACCCCGCCGGAGGTGGGCCGGAGGGGGCCGTTGGCGCTGGACGTCGGCACGGCGCGTTTCCTTTCAGGGCTGCGGGAAGGGAGAAGCCTACCCGGCGGTCGGTGGGCCGCCTGGTGACACGTTACTGAATTCTGTCTTACGGAAGTCTAATTCCGCTTCATGGAAACATCCAGGGAGCGGTCGTCGGTCGCCGTCCGGGCGGTGTGCCCCTTGACGGCGCAGGAGGGGGAGTGAAGACTCCTTCAACAGAAAGTTGAACCCCCGGGAAGTATGCCGGTGGAGGGGAGGGGCATGGGTGTCCGACACCGAACTGGTACTGCGCTCGACGCGCGTCGTCACTCCCGGGGGGATGCGGGCCGCGTCGGTCGCGGTCGCCGACGGCACCATCACGGCCGTCCTGCCGTACGAGGCGCCCGGCCCCGGGACGGCCCGCCTGGCGGACCTCGGCGACGACGTTCTGCTGCCCGGCCTGGTCGACACCCACGTGCACATCAACGATCCGGGCCGTACCGAGTGGGAGGGCTTCTGGACCGCCACCCGCGCGGCGGCGGCCGGCGGCATCACCACGCTCGTCGACATGCCGCTCAACTCCCTCCCGCCGACGACGACGGCCGGTCATCTGCGCACCAAGCAGCGGGCAGCCGCAGGCCGGGCCCATGTCGACGTCGGCTTCTGGGGCGGCGCCCTGCCCGGCAACGTCCCGGACCTGCGCCCGCTGCACGAGGCCGGGGTCTTCGGCTTCAAGGCGTTCCTGTCGCCGTCCGGCGTCGACGAGTTCCCGCACCTCGGGCCGGAGCAACTGGCCCGCGCCCTGGCGGAGATCGCCGCCTTCGACGGGCTGCTGATCGTGCACGCCGAGGACCCGGACCACCTCGCCGCCGCCCCGCGGCACGGCGGCCCGAAGTACGCCGACTTCCTCGCCTCCCGTCCGCGCGACGCCGAGGACACCGCCGTCGCCCTGCTCCTCGCGGAGGCGAAGCGCCTCGACGCGCGCGTGCACATCCTGCATCTGTCCTCGAGCGACGCGCTGCCGCTGATCGCCGAGGCGAAGTCGGACGGGGTACGCGTCACCGTCGAGACCTGCCCCCACTACCTGACCCTCACCGCCGAGGAAGTCCCGGACGGCGCGAGCGAGTTCAAGTGCTGCCCGCCCATCCGCGAAGCCGCCAACCAGGACCCGCTCTGGCGGGCTCTGGCGGACGGCGTCATCGACTGCGTGGTCACCGACCACTCCCCGTCCACCGCCGACCTCAAGACCGCCGACTTCGCCACCGCCTGGGGTGGCATCTCCGGCCTCCAGCTCAGTCTGTCCGCCGTCTGGACCGAGGCCCGCGGACGGGGCCATGGCCTGGAGGACGTCGCGCGCTGGATGTCGACGCGCACGGCGGAACTGGTCGGCCTCGGCACCCGCAAGGGCGCCATCGCGCCCGGCCGCGACGCCGACTTCGCCGTCCTCGCCCCCGACGAGACCTTCACCGTCGACCCCGAAGGGCTCCAGCACCGCAACCGGGTGACGGCGTACGCGGGCAAGACCCTGTACGGCGTCGTGAAATCCACCTGGCTGCGCGGCCGGCGCGTCATGACCGACGGCGAGTTCACCGAACCGAAGGGCCACCTGCTCACCCGCATCCCCTGACGCCGGGGCGAGAACGGCAAGAACGGCGAGAACGGCGAGAACACGGAAACGACAGGCACCGGCCACCACTCGACCTCGACCTCCGGCTTCCCCCGAAAGGCAGGATCGGATCACCGTGACGGCGCAGTACCCCTCCTCGTTGCCCCACTTCAGCGGCCATGCGGCCCCCTACGGCGGCGGTGACCCGTACGCGGACTACCGCACCGCCGACTTTCCCTTCGCCGACCTCACCGATCTCGCCGACCGCCGGCTCGGCGCCGGTGTGGTCGCCGCCAACGACGAGTTCTTCGCCCAGCGCGAGAACCTGCTGCTGCCCGAGCGCCCCCTGTTCGATCCGGAGCACTTCGGGCACAAGGGCAAGATCATGGACGGCTGGGAGACCCGGCGCCGCCGCGGCCCCTCCGCCGAGCAGCCCTGGCCGGCGGCCGAGGACCACGACTGGGCGCTGATCCGCCTCGGCGCGCCCGGAGTCGTCCGCGGCATCGTCGTCGACACCGCCCACTTCCGCGGCAACCACCCCCAGGCCGTATCGGTCGAGGGCACCTCGGTGCCCGGTTCCCCGGCACCGGAGGAACTCCTCTCGGACGGGGTGAAGTGGACGACGCTGCTCCCGCGCACCCCGGTGGGCGGCCACGCCGCCAACGGCTTCGCCGTCTCGGCCGAACGGCGCTTCACCCACCTGCGCCTGTCCCAGCACCCCGACGGCGGCATCGCGCGCCTGCGCGTGTACGGCGACGTCGTCCCGGACCCCGGGTGGCTGGACGCCCTGGGCACCTTCGACGTCGTCGCCCTGGAGAACGGAGGCCGGGTCGAGGACGCCTCCGACCGCTTCTACTCACCGGCTGCGAACACCATCCGGCCCGGCCGCTCCCGCAAGATGGATGACGGCTGGGAGACCCGGCGCCGCCGGGACCGGGGTCACGACTGGATCCGCTACCGGCTCACCGGCCAGGCACGGATCCGTGCCCTCGAGATCGACACGGCGTACCTGAAGGGCAACAGCGCCGGCTGGGCCTCGGTGTCGGTACGGGACGCCGAGGGCGGCGCGGCCGAGGGAGCGGGCGGGACAGGCGAGGGCGACGGCTGGCGGGAGCTCCTGCCCCGTACCCGTCTCCAACCCGACACCAACCACCGCTTCGTCCTCCCCGTCCCGGTAATCGGTACGCACGCGCGCGTGGACGTCTTCCCCGACGGCGGCATCTCCCGGCTGCGCCTGTTCGGCTCGCTGACCGAACAGGGCTCGACCGCCCTGGCCGCCCGCCACCGGGAACTGGACGGCTGACCCACCGGGCCCCAACGAGCCCCGGCGGGTCGGCACATCACGCCTGCGGGGCGGTGACCGGCCGTGTTCTGCGCTGGGCCGATCGAGTGGTGACCCCAGAGTCCCGGGCGTACCGTCGTACGGTGGACTCCCGAAAGGGCGACCCGGCATGACCAGCGGTCCGCGGCCGGGTTCCGTACCGCAGACCACCGGCCAGGATTCCCGCAGCAGGGGCAGTGCGATGGCCCTGCTGGTCATCGCCTCGTGCCAGTTGATGGTGGTGCTGGACATCACCATCGTGAACATCGCCCTGCCGCACATCCAGCGTTCCCTGGACTTCTCCACCACCAGTCTGTCGTGGGTGGTCAGCGCCTACACCCTCACCTTCGGCGGGCTGCTGCTGCTCGGCGGCCGGGCCGGCGACATCCTCGGCAGACGGCGCGTCTTCGTCTTCGGCGTCCTGCTCTTCGCGCTCGCCTCCCTGCTCGGCGGGCTGGCCCAGAACCCCGGCCAGCTCCTCGCCGCCCGCGCCCTGCAGGGCATGGGAGGCGCCATCGCCTCCCCGACCTCCCTCGCCCTGATCAGCACGACCTTCCGTGAGGGGCCGGACCGCAACCGTGCCTTCGGGGTCTTCGCCGCGGTCTCGGCGGGCGGCGGTGCGATCGGGCTGCTCGCCGGCGGAATCCTCGTCGAATGGCTGAACTGGCGGTGGGTGCTGTTCGTCAACGTCCCGATCGGGCTCCTCATCGCTCTCGCCGCCCCGCGCTGGATCAAGGAGTCCGAACGCCACCCGGGCCACTTCGACATCACCGGCGCGCTCACCTCGACCGTGGGCATGGTGCTCCTGGTCTACGGGTTCATCCGGGCCGCGCAGGACGGCTGGCGGGACGCCCTCACCCTGGCCTCGTTCGGCGCGGCCGTCCTCGCCCTCGGGACGTTCGTGCTGGTCGAGAGAAGGTCCCGGCAGCCGATCACCCCGCTGCACATGTTCGCCGACCGCAATCGCGCGGGCACGTACGGCATCATGCTGTGCCTGGCCGCGGCGATGTTCGGCATGTTCTTCTTCCTGACCCTCTTCGTGCAGGAGGTGCTGGGCTTCAGCCCCCTCCGGGCCGGCCTGGCCTTCCTGCCGGTCAGCGCGGTCATCGCGATCGGCGCCGGGCTGGCCTCCCGGCTCCTGCCCGTGTACGGGCCCAAGCCCTTCATGGTGGGGGGCGGCCTCCTGGCGGCGGCGGGCCTGGCCTGGCTGACCCTGACCGACGTCCACTCCACCTACGCGGGCAGCATCCTCGGCCCGATGCTGGTGTTCAGCCTCGGCATGGGCATGGAGTTCGTCTCGCTGACCCTGATGGCACTCTCCGGCGTCCGTCCCGCGGAGAGCGGCGCGGCCTCCGGCCTCCTCAACGCCACCCAGCAGGTCGGCGGCTCACTCGGCCTGTCCATCCTGGTCACGGTGTTCGGTACGGCGAGCACCAGCGAAGCGGAGAAACAGATCCCGCGCTTCCTGGAGCAGGCGACCGTGGCCGAACGCCTGCGTTTCCAGCGCACCGGGGAGCTCCCACCGCCCTGGGCCGACGAGATCCTCGCCCACGGGATCTCGGCCGCGTTCACCACCGCGGCGGTCTTCGCCGCGCTCGCCGCGCTGGTCGCCGTCGTGGCCATCCAGGTCCGCCCCTCCGACCTGCGACGCCTCCAGGGAGGCATGGGGCCCGGCCCGGTGTGAGACGGCGTTCCTCCTGCCCGCCCGGGACGGCCGGGAGCCCCGACGCGCCGTGCCTCACTCGCCGGGCAGCGCGAGCAGCCGCTCGATCGTGCGCAGGACGCCGTCCTCGTTGTTGGACGGGGCGACATGGCGGGCGCGGTTCAGGACGTCGGGATGCGCGTTGGCCATGGCGAAGGACCACTCGGCGGCGTCGAGCATCTCCAGGTCGTTGAGGTAGTCGCCGAACACCAGCGTCTGGGCGGGGGTGACGTCCAGCTCCCGCTGGACGCGGCGCAGGGCGGTGCCCTTGTTCGCGGTCCGGTTCATCACGTCGACCCAGTGCTCGCTGGAGACGACGACCTGGTGGGTGGAGGTGAACTCGGTCAGGGCCGGTGCGATGGTGCGGGCCGCGGGGGCGAAACCGAATATCGCGATCTTGTTGATCTCGTCGTCGACGACGGTGGCGTCCGCGACGTTCCGGTGGGCGACGTAGTACTGCTCGACCTTGGCGAGGAAGGCCGCGTCGGTGCGCTCGGTGTAGGCGTGGCGCTTGCCGCAGACGACGACGCCGACGTCCGTGCCGTTGTCCGCGAGCCGGCGCACCGTCCTGACCAGCCGGGCGGCGACGGCGGGGTCCAGCGGGTCGGAGGCCAGTTCGACGCCGTCGCGGACCACCTGGGTGCCGTTCTCCGCGATGAAGACCATGCCGTCGTCGAAGCCCTCGAACAGGCGGGCGAGGGTGGCGTACTGGCGGCCGCTCGCCGGGCTGAACAGCACCCCGCGCTCGCGCAGGAGCGACACCGTCCGGCGCAGCCGCCGCGGCGGATCTCCGGCGTCGTCCAGGAGGGTGCCGTCCATGTCGGTGACGACGAGCCTGATGTCGACCGGCGCACCGGGCAGGTGGGGGAGGTCGGCGGACGCGGTGGGCGCGGTCATGGACGGGTCCTGTTCTGCATCTTCGGGGACGGTTTCGGCGAGGCCGTGCGCCCATTCTAGTAAGGACCCTTGCCCAACCCTTCGAGGCGGCTGACGCCCTGGTGCGCACGCGACGGGCCGGCTTTCCGGACCGCGGCGGCACACCGAGGAGGGGCGTCAGCACACCCGGGGGCTCCCGGACCTCATCCGAAGGGCGATGCCGCCCCGCCCGCGATCTCCATCAGCCGCACCGCTCTGCGCTCCCGCCGGGACACCTCGCACGCCTCCGCGACGCGCAGCGCCTGCAGGGCCTCGCGCCCGTCGCAGGGGTTGGCCCGCTCACCCCGCACCACCTCGACGAACGCGATCAGCTCCGCCTCGTACGCGGGCCCGAAACGCTCCACGAACCCGGTCCACGGCTTGTCCGCGGCCGGCGGCCCGGTCGGCTCGGTGGACGCGATCGGTGTGCGGTCGTCGAGGCCGACCACGATCTGGTCCCGCTCCCCGGCGAGCTCCATGCGCACGTCATAGCCCGCGCCGTTCATCCGCGTCGCGGTGAGGGCGGCGAGTGTGCCGTCGTCGAGGGTGAGGAGCGCCGCGCCGGTGTCCACGTCGCCCGCCTCGCGGAACATGGCCGGACCGGCGTCGGAGCCGGCGGCGTAGACGTCCACGACCTCCCGGCCGGTCACCCAGCGCACGAGGTCGAAGTCGTGGATCAGGGTGTCCCGGTACAGCCCGCCGGACTGCGGCAGGTACCCGGCGGGCGGCGGCTCCGGGTCGCTGCTCATCGCCCGTACGGTGTGCAGCCGGCCCAGCCGCCCCGAGCGCACCGCCTCACGCGCGCCCAGGTAGCCCGGGTCGAACCGGCGCTGGAAACCCATCTGGAGGACGGTCCCGGCCGCCTCGACCTCCGTGACCGCTTGTAACGTCCCGGCCAGATCCAGGGCGATGGGCTTCTCACAGAACACCGGCAGCCCCGAACGGGCCGCCCGGCCGATGAGTTCGGCGTGGGCGGACGTGGCCGTCGTGATCACCAAGGCGTCCACCCCCCAGGTGTAGATCTCGTCCACCCCGGGCGCCGCCGTCTCGCCGAGCCGCTGGGCGAGTGCCTGGGCCCGAGCCGGTTCCGCGTCCGTGAGGATCAAGGAACCGACGTCGCGGTGCCTGCTGAGTGTGTGGGCGTGAATGGTGCCGATACGGCCCGTACCGATGACCCCGATGCGCATGGGAACAAACTGCGGCCCGCGCCCCTCCCTGTCAATCCGCATGTCCGGACAACCGAACTACACGACTTCCCGTCAACCACGCGTGGGACTACGCTCGGCCCGTGCCGAAACCAGGAGTGGACCCGACCGTGCAGCTGGAGCTGAGCGTGGACCGCGGCTCCCCCGTCCCGCTGTACTTCCAGCTCGCCCAGCAGCTGGAGGCCGCCATCGAGCACGGCAGACTGACCCCCGGGAGCCTGCTGGGCAACGAGATCGAGCTCGCCGGCCGGCTCGGCCTGTCCCGGCCGACGGTCCGTCAGGCCATCCAGTCCCTCGTCGACAAGGGACTGCTCGTACGGCGGCGGGGGGTGGGCACCCAGGTCGTGCACAGCCAGGTCAAGCGCCCCCTGGAGCTCAGCAGCCTCTACGACGACCTGGAGTCGGCGGGCCAGCGCCCGGCCACGAAGGTCCTGGTCAACACGGTCGTCCCCGCGTCCGCCGAGATCGCCGCGGCCCTCGGCGTGGCCGAGGCGGGCGAGGTGCACCGGATCGAGCGGCTGCGGTTCGCGCACGGCGAACCGATCGCGTACCTGTGCAACTACCTGCCGCCCGGGCTGCTCGACCTGGACACCGGACAGCTGGAGGCCACCGGCCTGTACCGGCTGATGCGGGCCGCCGGCATCACCCTGCACAGCGCCCGCCAGACCATCGGCGCCCGCGCCGCCGGTGCCGTCGAGGCCGAGCGGCTCGGTGAGGAGACGGGCGCCCCGCTGCTCACCATGCAGCGCGTGACCTTCGACGACACCGGGCGCGCCGTGGAATTCGGCACCCACACCTACCGGCCCGGCCGCTACTCGTTCGAGTTCCAGCTGCTGGTACGGCCGTGAAGCCGGTGCGAGCCGGCATGGACATCTCGGTGAACGCCAGGTGACGTGAGCCGATCTTCATCACATTGTCCGGACAATGTGACCGGCTCCGGGGTCGGGGTGCGGAGGGGGCGTTGTTCCGGGTACGGGGCCGCCGGTGTGCGACAGGAGGCCGCCGCGAGCGCCCCGGGAGCGGCAGGCGTCACGCGGTGCCTTCGCTCCCGAGTACGCCACCCAGGGTCACCGTGAGGCAGAATCGGCGGCAATGAGCACCTACCGCGACCTCACACTGCCCAGGGCGCTGAGTTCCGCTCGGGCGGCAGCCCCTGTCGGCTCCCGCCGTGCACCCGTGCTCCGCACGGTCGGCACCAGGGAACGCCGCTCCCACCTGTCGGCACCGCGCGTACCGACCGTCGGCATCGACATCGGCGGTACGAAAGTGATGGCGGGCGTCGTCGACGCCGACGGCAACATTCTGGAGCGGCTCCGCACCGAGACCCCGGACAAGTCGAAGAGCCCGAAAGTCGTCGAGGACACCATCGTCGAACTGGTGCTGGACCTGTCCGACCGGCACGACGTGCACGCGGTCGGCATCGGCGCGGCCGGCTGGGTCGACGCCGACCGCAACCGCGTGCTGTTCGCCCCGCACCTGTCGTGGCGCAACGAGCCGCTGCGCGACCGGCTCGCCGGACGCCTCGCCGTCCCCGTCCTGGTCGACAACGACGCCAATTCCGCCGCCTGGGCCGAATGGCGCTTCGGCGCCGGCCGCGACGAGGACCACCTCGTCATGATCACGTTGGGTACCGGCATCGGCGGCGCGATCCTCGAGGACGGTCAGGTCAAGCGCGGCAAGTACGGCGTCGCCGGCGAGTTCGGCCATATGCAGGTCGTCCCCGGCGGCCACCGCTGCCCCTGCGGCAACCGCGGCTGCTGGGAGCAGTACAGCTCCGGCAACGCACTGGTCCGGGAGGCGCGCGAACTGGCCGCCGCCGACTCGCCGGTCGCCTACGGGATCATCGAGCACGTCAAAGGGAACATCGCCGAGATCAGCGGCCCGATGATCACCGAGCTGGCCCGCGAGGGCGACGCCATGTGCATCGAGCTCCTCCAGGACATCGGCCAGTGGCTCGGCGTCGGCATCGCCAACCTCGCCGCCGCCCTCGACCCCTCCTGCTTCGTCATCGGCGGCGGGGTCTCGGCCGCCGACGACCTGCTGATCGGCCCCGCGCGGGACGCCTTCAAGCGCCACCTCACCGGCCGCGGCTACCGCCCCGAGGCCCGTATCGTCCGCGCCCAGCTCGGTCCCGAGGCCGGCATGGTGGGCGCCGCCGACCTCGCCCGCCTGGTCGCCCGCCGCTTCCGCCGCGCCAAGCGCCGCCGGGTCGAGCGGTACGAGCGCTACGAGCGGTACGCGGAGGCCCGCCGGACCCCCCAGGAGACGCTGTGACGGGCGACCTTCCCCCGCAGGCCCGCTTCCCCGGCAGGCCCCGGCCGCCCGAGGACCGCCGGCACATGATCCGCCGCAGGGCGCTCACCCTGCTGATCATCGTGCTGCTCATCGGCGTCCCGGCCGGGTACCTGGTGATCTCCGCGAACCAGAGCCGCGCGAGCGGCAAGGACAAGGAGGCGAAGTACTCGGCCGACGGCCTGACCCAGGGCTGGCCGTCGAAGCTGCAGCGCCGCCTCTACCAGGTGCCGGTCCCGCACCCGGCCTGGTGGGTGGCCTCCTACGAGACCAACAACTGGAAGACCAGCCGCCTCTACGTCGAGTTCGAGACCACCGACGCCGGCCTGAGCGCGTTCCTCACCAGCATGGGGGTGCAGCAGGACGAACTGAAGCGGGACGAGATCACCATCAGCGACCGCGACCAGGAGATCACCGGCTGGAAGTTCGACCGCCCCGGCCTGTGGTCCGGACTCGTCAACGAGCAGAAGGATCCCGCGCCGACCCACGACGTCGTCGTCAACCACGGCAAGCCGGGCTTTCCCAAGGTGTACGTCGTCTCCCGGACGGTTCCCTGACCCCGCGCCGCTCCCTCGCTCGTACTCTCCCCGGCCGTCCGGCCAGGGCGCCGGGACCGATTGTCAGTGCCCGTCCGTAGAGTCGAGGACGGCTGGGGTGACTACGCGGGCGGAGCGGGCAGGAGCGGGCGGGAGGTGACAGGACGGATGAGCGAGGGGGCGACCGTGACGGCCGAGCGGTGCACGGCCGGGGCGGAAGGCACAGAGATCGGCGAGACCGCCGAGAGGACTGAGGGCACAGAGCCGACGGAGATCTCCGTCGGACTCGCCGCGGTGTTCCTGCCCGCACCCCTTCCGCGCGACGGACGGATCGCCTTCTACGACCCCGAGGGCGATCCCGTCGAGCCCATCGACCCCGCCGATCCCACAGATCTCACGGATCCCACGGATCCCACGGGTTTGACCGCCCCCGCACCGGGGCCCGCCCCGCGTACCCGGCTCACCGTCACCCGCCCGCACGGCGCCGGGGTGCGGCGGCGGACGGTCCGCGCCCACTGCCTGCCCCTCGACGAGGCCCTGCCCCTGCTGGTCCGCGCCCGGCACGATCCCGCCGCCCACCCCGCCACCGCCTGCTGGGGCGCCGCCGCCCTGCACGCGCTGCGGCTCACCGTCCGCGGCCGGCTGCTGCCCGGCCTGACGACCACCGGTCACGACGCCTGGCGGGCCGGCCCGCTCGACCCCGACGACGTGGCGCACCTGCGTGCGGTGGCCGCGGCCCTGCCGTTCGAGGGGCACGCGGTCCCGCTTCCCGGCTCCGGCCCGCTGCGGCTGCCGGAGCCGGAGGCACTCGTCCGCGCCTTCCTCGACGCGGTCGCGGACACCCTGCCCCGCACCCCCGCCGCACCGTACGCCTCGGGACTGCCGTTCGCCGCGCGGAAGGCCCAGCGGCTGCCCGGCGCCCACGACTGGGCCGCCGAGGTCGCCGCCGGAATGGACGCCGGGGTGCGCGTCTCGCTCCGCCTCGACCTCTCGGCGTACGAAGTGTTCGACCTGTTCGACGGCGCCGACGAGAGCGCGGCCGGCGACGGCGCGCGCGGGGCCGGTGCGGCGATCGTCCAGGTGCACAGCCTCGCCGACCCCACCCTCGTCGCCGACGCGGCGGCCCTGTGGGCGGGCACGGCGGACAGTGCGTTCGGCCCCCGCGCGCGGGTGGACACAGCCCTCGCCGTCCGTCGGGCGGCCCGTGTCTGGGCCCCGCTGGACCGGCTCTCCGACCAGGACGTACCCGACGTGCTGGCCCTGTCGGAGGACGAGGTGAACGACCTGCTCGGCGTGGCCGCGACCCGGCTTGCCGCGGCCGGTGTCGCCGTGCACTGGCCCAGGGACCTCGCCCAGGACCTGACCGCGACGGCGGTGGTCCGGCCGGCACCCGGTTCGGCGACCGACGGGAGCGGCTTCTTCGAGAGCGAGGACCTGCTGAGGTTCGGCTGGCAGCTCGCGCTCGGCGGCGATCCGCTCACCGAGGCCGAGATGGACGCCCTGGCCGAGGCCCACCGCCCGGTCGTCCGGCTGCGCGACCAGTGGGTGCTGGTCGACCCGGCCCTCGTCCGCAAGGCCCGCAAACGGGAGCTGGGTCTGCTCGACCCCGTCGACGCGCTGTCCATCGCCCTCACCGGCACCGCGGAGGCCGACGGCGAGACCGTCGAGGCGGTCCCGGTCGGCGCCCTGGCGGTGCTCCGCGACCGCCTGACCACCGGTGTGCAGCCCGCCGACCCGCCCCCCGGACTCGACGCCACCCTGCGCGACTACCAACTGCGCGGCCTGGCCTGGCTCGACCTCATGACCTCGCTCGGCCTCGGCGGCTGCCTCGCCGACGACATGGGCCTGGGCAAGACGATCACCCTCATCGCGCTGCATCTCAAGCGGGCCCGTACCGAGCCGACACTGGTCGTCTGCCCGGCCTCACTGCTCGGCAACTGGCAGCGGGAGATCACCCGGTTCGCGCCCGGCGTCCCCGTGCGCCGCTTCCACGGCCCGGACCGCACCCTGGACGACCTGGCCGGAGGCTTCGTCCTCACCACCTACGGCACCATGCGCTCGGCCGCCCCGACGCTGGCCGCACAGCAATGGGGCATGGTCGTCGCCGACGAGGCGCAGCACGTCAAGAACCCGCACTCGGCCACGGCCAAGGCGCTGCGCACCATCCCGTCCCCGGCGCGCGTGGCGCTCACCGGCACCCCCGTCGAGAACAACCTCTCCGAGCTGTGGGCCCTCCTCGACTGGACGACCCCCGGGCTCCTCGGCCCGCTCACGTCCTTCCGCGCCCGGCACGCCCGCGCGGTGGAGAACGGCGAGGACGACCAGGCCGTCGAGCGCCTCTCCCGCCTGGTGCGGCCCTTCCTCCTGCGACGCAGGAAGTCCGACCCGGGCATCGTCCCCGAACTGCCGCCCAAGACCGAGACGGACCACCCGGTCCCGCTCACCCGGGAACAGGCCGCGCTCTACGAAGCGGTGGTGCGCGAGTCGATGCTCGCGATCGAGACCGCCCAGGGCATGGGCCGCCGCGGCCTGGTGCTGAAGCTGCTGACCGCGCTCAAACAGATCTGCGACCACCCGGCGCTCTACCTCAAGGACGAGCACGCACGGGCCGGCGGCGACCGCCTGGCGGCCCGCTCGGGCAAACTGGCCCTGCTGGACGAACTGCTGGACACCCTGCTCTCCGAGGACGGATCGGTCCTGGTCTTCACGCAGTACGTCGGCATGGCCCGGCTGATCACCACGCATCTGACCGGGCGCGCGGTCCCGGTCGAGCTCCTCCACGGAAGTACGCCGGTACCGGAGCGGGAGCGCATGGTGGACCGCTTCCAGAGCGGTACGACCCCCGTCCTGGTCCTCTCCCTGAAGGCGGCCGGCACCGGCCTGAACCTCACCCGCGCGGGCCATGTCGTCCACTTCGACCGCTGGTGGAACCCGGCGGTCGAGGAGCAAGCCACCGACCGCGCCTACCGCATCGGCCAGACCCAGCCGGTCCAGGTCCACCGCCTCATCACCGAGGGCACGATCGAGGACCGCATCGCCGAGATGCTGGAGGCCAAACGGGCCCTCGCCGATGCGATCCTCGGCTCCGGCGAGTCGGCGCTCACAGAACTGTCCGACCGCGAACTGTCCGACCTGGTCTCCCTGCGGAGGACGCCATGACGCCCCGCCCGTCCGACCGGGCGCGGGAGGCCCTGCGGGCGGCCCGCCGGCGCGCGAGCGCCGAACCGGCCGACACCGGCACCCCGGACCGGCACTCCGCGCCCGTCCCCGACCCGGGCCCTGACACCGGTGGGCACGGGCGGCCCGCGGACCGGGAGCAGCGCCCGGGTGACGTGGCCCGCGACGCCCTGCGCAGGGCGGTACTCGCCCGACGTACGGCGGGAACGGGACGCCCCGAGGCGATGGGGCCCGCGGAGGCGGCGGAGGAGGGGGGCACGGAAGCGGAGGCGGGCGACGGGGGTGCGGACACCACCGCACCGCCGGCAGCCGAAGCTCCCCGGAACCGGTCGATCACGTCGGACCAGCCGGCCCCACCGGACCGGCCGCTCACACCGGACCCGTCGGACCAGTCCGGCCGACGCCCCGGTGACATCGCGCGGGAGGCCCTGCGTTCGGCCCGGGAGGAAGCGCTGCGCGCACGCACGGAGACTGCCGACCGGGAGACCACCGACCGGGAGACCACCGACCGGGAGACCACCGACCGGGAAACCGGCGTGCGGGAAACCGCCGTGCGGCGCGCCGGGCGCACACCGTCGGGCACCACTTCCCGGGTCCCGCGCACCACCCGGGGCGACCGCGCCGAGAGCGCCCGGACGAGTGAGCGAGCAGCGGGCGAAGGAGCACACCGGGTAAGGGAGTTGCTCACCGGCGCCTTCCCCTCACCCCCTGACGTGGGCGAACCGACCCCGAAGCCCGACGGAACCCGCCACGAACCCCCGGCGCCCCCGGCACCTCGGGCGTCTTCCACCCCGCCCGCTTCCCCGTCGTCGCACACCCCCCACTCCATGGCCGCCCCCGCCCGCGACGGCGAACTCCGCCGCACCTTCCCCGCGTTCCCGCCCGGTGCCTCGGACGGCCCGGGGTTCGCCGAGACCTGGTGGGGCAACGCGTGGGTCACGGCGCTGGAGGAGGGCGCGCTGGACGCCGCGCGGCTGGCCCGCGGACGCCGGTACGCGCAGCGGGGGCACGTCGACGCCGTCACCGTCACCCCCGGGCTCGTCCTCGCCTACGTCCAGGGGAGCCGCCCCCGCCCGTACCGGGTGCAGGTACGGCTGCGCACGTTCGGGGACGCCGACTGGGAGCGCTTCCTGGACACCGCCGCCGACCGGCCCGGCGACATCGCGGCCCTGCTGGAAAAAGAGCTGCCCCAGTCCCTCGCCGACTGCGGGGCCCCGCTGCTCCCCGGCCCCGGGGACCTCGAACCGCGGTGCAGCTGCCCCGACTTCGGACACCCCTGCAAGCACGCCGCCGCCCTCTGCTACCAGACCGCCCGGCTGCTCGACGCCGACCCGTTCGTGCTGCTCCTGCTGCGCGGCCGGGGCGAGCGCCAGGTGATCGACGCCCTGTCCCGGCGCAGCGCCGCCCGCGCGGCCCGTGCCACCCGGGGCGGGGAACAGGAGAGCCTCCCCGGAGTGCGGGCCAGTGAGGCCGTCGCCCCCCGCGCTCTCCCGCCGCTGCCGGCACCGTTGCCCCCGCCCCCGCACCCCGAGCAGCCGCCCGTGTATCCCGCGTCCCCCGGCGGCCCGGACCCGTTCGCGCTCGACCAGCTCGCCACCGACGCCGCCGCCCGCGCCCACACCCTGCTCACCAGCGGCCGCGACCCCGTCGGCCGGCTCACGCTGTGGCAGGACGCGGTACGGCTGGCCGCCGCCCGCCCGGGCTCCGGGCTCACCGCGGCCACCCGCGCGCTGTACTCCTCGCTCGCCCGAGCGGCCGGCCGCACCCCGGCCGAGCTGGCGCGCGCGGTCGCCGCGTGGCGCCAGGGCGGTCCGACGGGACTCGAGGTCCTGGAGGACCCCTGGGACCCGCCGGCCGGCCGCTTCGACCGCGCCCGCCCCCTGCTCCTCGCCGCCGACCTGCCCGCCTTCCGCCCCTGGCGCAACCACCTCACCCATCCCCGCGGACACGTTCAGCTCCGCCTCGGCCGGGACCACCTCTGGTACGCGTACGAGTCCGAACCGGGCCACGACGACTGGTGGCCCCGCGGCACCCCCGACCCGGACCCCGTCGGCGCCCTCACCGGCCTGGATGCCCTGGACGCCTTGGACGCCCTGGACAGTCCGGACATCCGATGACCGGCCCCGCCTCCGACGCCGTCACCGGGTGCGGCCGGGCCGTCACCCGAACGGTATGCGCCAAAGTCTCCGGGGGAGGCGACGAGACCACTCCGCGGGCCCGTCGCCTCGGCCGCTCCACCGGACCGCCCGTGTCGTGCGGCGATGCCACCGATCGGCAAGTGTCACGATATGCGCACAGCTCCTTCACGGCGGGTGCGCTTTCGGTCGGTGGCCGGACGGGAGGTCCCCGACGGGGGAGACGGTCGCCGGGGCGCGTGCTTAGCCTCCCGGCTCATGAGATCACCACTGAGACGCCTCGGGCCCGCCGCCGTTCTCGCCTTCGTCCTCGCCCTGTTCGGCATGGCCCCCCAGGCCGCCGCGGCCGAACCCGCGCCCGCCGAGCTGACGTTCACCACCGACACCGCCACCACCACGCCCGGCGGCACGGTCCAGCTGTCGATGACCCTCACCAACAACAGGACGTACGACATCTGGTTCGTGTACCAGACGATCGACCCCACGTGGCTCACCACCCAGCGCCCCGACCTGAAGTACGACTTCACCGGGTGCGCCCTGGTCACCGCGGCCGGCAGCACCCCCTGCACGGGGACCGGGCCCGCCGACCTCGGCGCCAACTACGGCACCACCGTCCCGCCCGGGCAGAGCCGGACCGTCACACTGACCCTGCAGATCGCGCCCGACTCCGGCTGCAACGGCAACATCGGCTTCTACTCGTACTACTACGCCGAGTTCAGCGACACCGGGAACGCCGGCGGCGGTCCGGTGTACACACCCGAGACGCGGGTGCTCTGCGCCTGACGGACCCGGCAGGCCCCTGACGGTCAGCCGGTTCCCGGCGTCGTCGACCGCATCCGGTCCGGCGCCGCACCGGTCGGGGGCCCGGACCTCCGGCAGGCCCACCGGCGGGCCGCTTCGGCCCGCCGGTGCTCCGTTCGCGTCTTCGACCTGCTCAGGTCTTCCGCGCGCCCGCTCCGGCCTCCCGCGTCCCGAGGAACCGCGCCTGTCGCTTCCGGCCCGCCGACCCCCTGATGGTCACCCGCGCTTTTTCGCCAGTTTCCGCAACCAGCCCACAAGAAGCACACAAAGTCATCACTATGTGACGCGACGGATGCGTCGACGACTGGCTTCTGAGGGGGATGCCGGCGTCGCGCACGGGGGTGCGTCGGCTCCGGCGGAGCGGTGTCCACCCCTGTCCGTGGGAGGGGACTGCACCGCATGAAGCGGATCACACGCACCGCCGTGCTCACGGTGGGCGCACTCATCGCTGCCTTGGGCGTGCCGAGCGCGACCGCGCACGCCGCCGACGGCTTACCCCGCGTCGACCTGCGCGTCCTGGTCGTCAGCGACGGAAGCCCGGCCGTGGACGCGATCGCGGCCGAACTGAAGACCGCCGGCACGCCGTACACCGAAGTGGACCTCACCCGGTCCGACCGCCCCGTCATCGACTCCGGCTTCCTCGCCGA
The DNA here is from genome assembly GCF_003143855.1 of Streptomyces sp. NWU339. Classification (GTDB taxonomy): domain Bacteria; phylum Actinomycetota; class Actinomycetes; order Streptomycetales; family Streptomycetaceae; genus Streptomyces. The sequence continues at coordinate 92,000 of NZ_QFRK01000010.1, read as the reverse complement.
CACCGTGGACGGGCGACCACGCGCCAAGTACCAGGCGGTGGTCCTGCCCAACGACAACCCGTTCCCGGCGAACTCGCCCGAGATGACGGCGCTCGCCGCCTACGAGCGGACCCACGACATCCCGCAGGTCGACGCCTACACCTACGCGCGTCCGGAGGCGGGCCTGGAGTACCCGGTCGACGGCGGCTACGCCGGCAGCATCGACGGGGTGCGGGCCGAGGTGACCGACGCGGGCCGGGCGGGCCCCTTCGGCTACCTGGACGGCCAGGTCCCCTTCGAGGACAACTCGCCCACTGTCAGCGAGAGTTACGCCTATCTGTCGACCCCCGTGGCCGGCGCGGACTTCACTCCGTACGTCGAGGCCGCGATCCCGGGCGGGACCGGGCGGGGTTCGCTGGTGGGGGAGTACCGGCACGACGGGCGGCGGGAACTCGTCGTCACCTTCGTCTACAACCAGTACCAGCGGCAGTTCGGACTGCTGGCCCGCGGCATCGTGGACTGGATGACCGGCGGCGTGCACCTGGGCGCCTCCAGGAACTACTTCGCCGTGCACGTCGACGACGTCCTCGCCGCCGACGACCGCTGGGACACGGAGCTGAACTGCACCCCCGGCGACGTCGACTGCCCGGAGGGCGAGGGCACACCCGACCCGATCCGCATGCTCCCCGCCGACGTGGACCACGCCATCTCCTGGCAGCGCGAGCAGGACTTCACCCTGGACCTCGCCTACAACGGCGCCGGCAGCTTCGACCAGCGCCAGGGCAACGGCGGAGCCGATCCCCTGGCGGACAGACTGATCGCCGAGCGGAATCGATTCCGCTGGATCAACCACACCTACACGCACGCCTTCCTCGGCTGCGAGCAGGACACGACAGTGGTGCCGTGGCGGTGCGCCACCAACGCCGACGGCAGCACCAAGTGGGTCGGCCGCACGACCGTGTCCGACGAGATCGCCACCAACCGCGTCTGGGGAGAGACCGTCGGACTGCCCCTGCACAACGACGAGTTGGTGACCGGAGAACACTCCGGACTCAAGGTGCTGCCGCAGCAGCCCGACGACAACCCCAACCTGGCCCCCGCCCTCGCCGACAACGGCATCACCTGGCTCGCCTCGGACAACTCCCGCGATCCCGCGCAGCGCAGGGTCGGGCCGGCCACGACCGTCTCGCGCTACCCGATGAACGTCTTCTTCAACGCCGGGCGGACAGCCGAGCAGGTCGACGAGTACAACTGGATCTACACCAGCCGCGCCCAGGGCGGAAGCGGCATCTGCGAGGACAACCCGGCCACCACGACGTGCCTGCCGGCTCCGCTGGACACCGCGACGGGATACACCGGGTACATCGTTCCCCTGGAGACCCGGATCGCGCTCGGCCACGTCCTCGCCAACGATCCCAAGCCGCACTTCATCCACCAGTCCAACCTGGCCGAGGACCGCATCGCCTACCCGGTCCTGGACGGCGTACTCGACGGCTACGAGGCCCTGTTCGCCGACGACACCCCCGTGGTGAACCTGCGGATGAAGGACATCGGCGTCGAACTCCAGCGCCGTGCCGCCTGGGCCGACGCCCTGCGGGAAGGCCGGGTCACCGCCTACCGCACCGGTGGCACGGTGACCGTCGAGGCGCCGGACGGCACGGCTGTCACCGCCACCGCGCCCATCGGGACCACCCTCGCGGGAGACGCGTTCGGCGAGGCCTATGCGAGCCGGGTGTCCGGCTGGGCGCAGACGGCGGGCCGGACCGTCCTCTCCTTCACCCTGCCGGCGTCCGCCCCGGACGGCGCTGCCCCGGACGGCACCGCCGCCGACGGCGACGGACCGGCTCCGGACGCGAAGGCCCCCGCCACCGCACCGGCCCCGGACACCCGGGTCCCCGCCGGCGTGAGGGACCACGTCCCGTACACCGCGCGGAGCTGAACGGGGCACCGGCCCACCCGGGGCACCGGCCCCGGTCACCGACGCGTGACCGGGTGCCGGGCCCGGCCCGAGCTCCTCTCCCCGCACCCCATCCCACCCCGCACCCGGCCGTGGAGCCCACCGATGCACGTTCACCACGGCGCGCGACGCCCCAGCTCGACGCGCGTCACCCTGCTCACCGAAGGCACCTATCCGCACAGTCACGGCGGTGTGAGCGTCTGGTGCGACCAACTCGTCCGCGGCATGCCCGACATCGACTTCGACGTCCTCGCCGTCACCGGCACCGGCCGCGAACCCGTCGTGTGGGACCTGCCCGCACACGTCTCGAACGTCCTGACCGTCCCGATGTGGGGAGCCCCGCCCGCGGGCCGCCCGCCCGGGCGGCGTCCGCGCGAAGTCCTGACCGGTGCCTACGAGCAGTTCCTGACGGCGCTGCTCGACCCGTGCGCGGAGAGCGGATTCGCCCCGGCCCTGTACACCATGGCGCGGGCCGCCGCCGACGGAACACTCGGCCCGTTCCTGCGCGGAGACCGGGCGATCGCCGTGCTGACCGCCGTGTGGAACCGCCGGGGCATGGTCGTCCGTGAGGCCCGCCCCACGCTGCACGACGCGGTCACCGCCACCGGACTGCTCGAGCACGCCCTGCGCCCGCTGGCCGCGCCCCTGCCGAGGGAGGGGGTCGCCCACGCGGTCAGCGGGGGCGTCGCCGTCCTGCCCGGACTCGCCGCCCTGGAACGGCACGGTGTCCCCCTGCTCCTCACCGAGCACGGCGTCTACCTCCGTGAGCGGTACCTCGGCTACCGCACCGGCCCCTACCGCTGGCCGGTCAAGGCACTCGTGCTGGGCTTCTTCCGGCTGCTGGCCGAGGAGAGCTACCGCAGGGCCGCCCTGATCACACCGGGCAACCGCTACAACCGGCTGTGGGAGGAGGAGGGCGGGGCCGACCCGGCGTCGATCCGCACGGTCTACAACGGGGTGGACCCGGAAGCCTTCCCGCCGGCCGGACCCGAACCGGACGCGCCGACCCTCAGCTGGGCCGGCCGCGTCGACCCGATCAAGGACCTGGAGACCCTCATCCGGGCTTTCGCCCTGGTCAGGGCGGAACGTCCCGGTGTCCGGCTGCGGCTGTTCGGCGGGACACCCCGGGGCGGGGAGGCCTACCGGGAACGGTGCGAGGCCCTCGCCGCCGAACTCGGTCACGGGGACGCCGTCGTCTTCGAGGGTCGCGTCGACGACATCAGGGACGCGTACGCCGCCGGCAACGTCGTGATGCTCTCCAGCATCAGTGAGGGCTTCCCCTTCACGCTGATCGAGGCCATGTCCTGCGGGCGGGCGACGGTGTCCACCGATGTCGGCGGGGTCCGCGAGGCCGTGGGGGACACGGGTCTCGTCGTACCGCCACGGGACCCGGCCGCGATGGCCGCCGCCGCGCTGGAACTGCTCGGCGATCCCGCACGGCGCGCGGCCATGGGGGAGGCCGCCCGGCTCCGGGTGATCGAGCAGTTCACCCTGCGCCGGACCGTCGACACCTTCCGCGCCATCTACCTCGAACTGTCCGGCACCCGGCGGCATCCGGCCGAGGCGGGAACACAGGAGGACACGGGGACACAGGACGGCACGGGGACGTACCCGCAGTGGCCGGCCGACCGTGCCGCGCCGCCCCCGGACGAGCGCCCACAGGTCCCGTCACCCGTGGCGACAAGGAGCGTGGCCGTATGAGCGGCCCCATGGCACTGGAGCCGGGCGGAGCCGAACAGGACACCCTCGCCCTCCGGACGGCCGCCGCCCTGCGGCTGCCGCGGGCCCTCCCGGCCGACGACCCCACCCTCGTCGTGCGGTTACCGCGGCCCGTCCCGGACCGGGAGGAGGTGGACCGGCTGGCCGCCGCCCTGGCCGACCGCATCGGCCCCGCCGTTCACCCCTACGAGGTGGCCGCGCTGCTGGAGGCGGAAGGACTGCCCGCGGACGTCGTCCGGCAGCGGTACGGCCATCCGAACCTGTTCTCCCTGGCTTCCGCCCTGTATGAGCGCGTCCCCAGGACGTTCCCCGAGCCGGCCCCCGCCCCCGACCCCTGGCGTCCCGACACCGTGCGCTGCCTGCTGCGCGGCGTGCTGTTCGCCCTGCCCGGCCTCGCCTACCTGCTCGCCGCACCGCTGGGGCAGGCGGCACGGTACGCCCCCGCTCTCATCGCGGCCGGTGTCGTCTCCTGGGCCTGGAGCCAGGCCCTGGGGCACCGCGCCCACCTGCGCCTGGCGACGGGGCGCCACGAGGCGGGCCGCACCCTGCTGACCGGGGCCGCCCTCGGAGCGGCCCTGGCCACGGCGACCGCGGCCGTGGCGGCCGGCGGCGGACCGGTCGTCCTGGCCGCCGCCGCACAGTCGCTGTACCTGGCCGCCGCCTCGGTGCTGCTGGTCCTCGCCCGGGAACGGCTGCTGCTGGCAGCCCTGACACCGCTGCTCGCCGGCGCCGTGCCGCTGCCGTGGTGGGAGCCCGGCCCCGTGCTGAGGCTCGGTCTGCCCCTGCTGGCGCTGGTGGCCACGCTTGCCGCCGCCGGCCGGTCGCTGCGGAGCGTGCTCGGCACCCCGCCCGTCCCCGGCGCGCGCCGGCCACCGCTGCGGGCCTCCCTGCCCTACGGACTCTTCGGCCTCGCCGCGGCGTCACTGGTCCTGCTGGAGGGCCGACAGCATCCGTACGCCGTGATCGTGCTGACCGTGAGCATGGGACCGGCCGAGTGGCTGCTGTACCGCTACCGCGGCCGGTCGGTCGCGGCGCTGCGGGCGACCGCGACGCCCACCGGCTTCCTCCTGAGGTCGGCCGGCCTCCTCGCTCTCTTCCTGCTCGCCTACCTCCTGCCGCTGACGCCCGCGGCCCTCCTCACCGGAGCCGACCCCGCCGCCCTGCTGTTCCTCGCCGCGACGCTGTGGACCGCCCTGCTGCTCCAGGCGTTCGGCGTCGCCTGGCCCTCCGCCCTGATCTGCCTGACCGCCGCGGGCTGCGCCGCCCCGGTCACCCTGCTGCGCCTGCCACCGGGGCCGGCCGTCCTGCCGCTGTGCTACGCCGCCGCGGCCCTGTGCCTGTCGGTGTGCGTGCTGCGGCTGCTCGGCCGGCCGGCGGTGCACGCCTGACCGTCCGCGCGCACGACACCACCACCCGCGACCCGTACCGCACCGTCGCACCCCACCCGTTCAAGCAACCGGAAGGACACCTGCGTTGACCTCCGCACCGCTCGCCGCCGTCACCGGGGCCGAAGGCTTCATCGGCTCCCACCTCACCGAAGCGCTCGTCGCCGCCGGGCACCGCGTCCGGGCCATGGCCCAGTACAACTCCTTCTCCTCCTACGGATGGCTGGAGACCCTGTCCCCGGACGTCCTGGACCATGTGGAGATCGTCCTCGGCGACGTCCGGGACCCCGGATCGGTGCGCGGCCTGCTCGAAGGGGCCGACAGCGCCTACCACCTGGCCGCGCTCATCGCGATCCCGTACTCGTACCGGGCTCCGCACAGTTACGTGGACACCAACGTCACCGGCACCCTCAACGTGCTCGAAGCGGTACGCCAGTTGGGCACGCCGAGGCTGGTGCACACCTCCACGAGCGAGACCTACGGCACCGCGCGGACCGTGCCGATCACCGAGGACCACCCCATCAACACCCAGTCCCCGTACGCCGCTTCGAAGGCGGGCGGGGACCGGCTGGCCGACAGCTACCACGCGAGCTTCGACACGCCGGTGGTGACGCTGCGGCCGTTCAACACCTTCGGGCCGCGCCAGTCGATGCGCGCGGTGATCCCCACCGTCATCGGCCAGGTCGCGGCGGGGGAACGCACCATCACCCTCGGCGACCTGCGGCCCACGCGGGACTTCACCTACGTCGAGGACACGGCGCAGGCCTTCCTCGCCGTCGGCACCGCACCCGCCGAGCAGGTCGTGGGCCGGACCTTCAACGCCGGGACCGGCGGGGAGATCTCGGTCGGCGACCTCGTCGCGCTGATCGGCAAGGTCATGGACAGCGCCCTCGACGTACGGGAGGACGCGGCACGGCTGCGGCCCGCCAACTCCGAGGTGATGCGGCTGGTCGCCGACGCCACCCGGCTTGCCGCCGCCACCGGCTGGAAGCCCGCCCACACGCTGGAGCAGGGACTCGCCCGGACCGTGGAGTTCTTCCGCGACCCGGCCAACCTGGCCCGCTACAAGACCGGCATCTACAACATCTGACCCGCCCCCGGGGAACACGAAGGATCCGAAGGAGAAGCCCCATGCACGCAGTGATACTGGCAGGAGGCAAGGGCGTCCGGCTGCGGCCCTACACCACGGCCCTCCCCAAGCCGCTCGTCCCCATCGGCGACCAGCACGCCATCCTGGAGATCGTGCTGCGCCAGCTCGCCACGTCCGGCTTCACCCACTGCACCATCGCCATCGGCCACCTCGGCGAGATCATCCGCGCCTACGTCGGGGACGGCTCCCAGTGGGGCATGGACATCGACTACGCCACCGAGGAGAACCCGCTGGGCACCATGGGCCCCCTGCTCTCGCTGCGCGAGCGGCTGCCCGAGACCTTCCTGGTGATGAACGGCGACGTCCTGACCGACCTCGACTACGCCGACGTCCTGAACCGGCACCGGGCGTCCGGTGCCCCGCTGACCATCGCGACCTACGCCCGCAAGGTCCACATAGACTTCGGCGTGCTGACCACCCGGGCGAGCCGGGTCGTCGCCTTCACGGAGAAGCCCAGCATGGACTACCGCGTCTCCATGGGCGTCTACGGGCTGTCCCGCTCGACGCTCGAGGGCTACACGCCCGGCCTCCCACTGGGCTTCGACGAACTCGTCCTGGACCTCCTCGCCGCCCAGCGCCCGCCGCACGCCTACGAGTTCGACGGATACTGGCTGGACATCGGACGCCCGGACGACTACGACCGGGCCAACGCGGAGTTCACCACCCGCAAGTCCATGCTGCTCAAGGGGGCCTGAAGACCCGTGCGCGTTCTCGTCCTGGGCCGCACCGGCTACCTGGGCCGTCATGTCGTCGCCCAGCTGCGCGGCCTGCCGGACACCCAACTGCCCGAGGCCGGCCGCTCGACCGCGGGGACCGGCGCGGGTCTGCGCATCGACCTGGCCACCGACCCCCCCGACCGGCTCGCCAAGACCCTGGCGGAGGCGGCGCCCGACGCCGTGATCAACTGCGCGGGCGCGACCGCCGGGGACGCGGTCACCCTGGCCGAGGTCAACACCCGCGGCCCCGCCGTCCTGTGCGCCGCACTGCGGCAGGCCGCTCCCCGGGCACGCCTGGTGCACCTGGGGTCGGCCGCCGAGTACGGCCCGGGGGAACCAGGCACCAAGGTGACGGAGACGGCGGCGACCCGCCCGCTCGGACCGTACGGCGCGACCAAACTCGCGGGCACGGCGGTGGTGACGGCCTCCGGCCTGGACGCGGTGGTGCTGAGGGTGGGCAATCCGGTGGGACCGGGGGCGCCGCCCACCGGGCTGCCCGGCAGGGTCGCCGCCCTTCTGCGCGAGGCCGGCGCGTCGACAGGAGCGGGGCCAGAGGCAAGGGCAGGGGCGGTGCTGCGGCTCGGTGACCTGTCCGCGTACCGCGACTTCGTCGACGCACGCGACGTCGCGCGTGCGGCGGTGCTCGCCGTCATGGCGGCCGGGCCGCTCCCGCCCGTCCTCAACATCGGCGGCGGTGAGGCGGTCCGGGTGCGCGACCTGGTACACCTGCTGGCCCGCCGGGCCGGTTTCGGGGGACAGCTCGAGGAGGACACGAAGGACACGGGGGCCGCGGGAGGCTCGGCCCGCTCGGCGGCGGTGTCCTGGCAGTGCTCCGACATCACGGCGGCGGACGAGGCACTCGACTGGCGCCCCTCGTACACCCTCGAGGAGTCACTGGCCGCGCTGTGGGCGGACGGCGGCACGGGCGCCACCGGTGAGGACACCGCCGGCACGGAAGGCGACCGCGCGCCGTGAGCCTGCTGATCCCTCTGTACGTCCATCCGGCCGAGGACCCGGGTGCCTGGCACCGGCTGATCACGGCAGCCGACCGTACCCACGCCGTTGTGCTCAACCCCGCGAACGGCCCCGGGACCGGCCCGGACCAGGCGTTCACGGCGGTCGCGGACGCGCTGCGGACGGCCGGCGCCCGGCTGCTCGGCTACGTCGACACCGACTACGGCGCGCGGGACCCCTCCGCGGTCACCGCCGACGCGCGTCGGCACCGGGAGTGGTACGCGGTCGACGGCTGCTTCCTGGACCGGGTGACCGCGGGGCCGGAGGGCCTGCCGGGCTGCCGCAGGCTGGTCCGGTCCCTGCGCCGGGCCGGCGCGCGGACCGTCGTGCTCAACCCCGGAGTGGACCCGGCGCCCGGCTACGTCCGCCTCGCCGACCTGACCGTCACCTTCGAGGGGCACTGGTCCACCTATGTCGCTGCGTTCAGCCGCTCCGTCCGGGTGAAACCGCATCCACCGGAACGGATCTGCCACCTCGTCTACGGTGTGCCCGAGGCACTCGTGCCCCTGGCCGTACGCACCGCGCAGGACCGCGGCGCCGGGGTCTGCTGCCCCGTGACGGGTGGACTTCCCAATCCTTGGGCCGAGTTGACTCCTGCCCTGACCGTGACCGAAACCGAGGGACGAGCATGACCAGGAAGCCTCCGCCCCGCACGCCCGCGCCTAGGGTGCCGGCCGCGCCGACTGTGCCGGCCGTGCTGGTCGCGCTGGTGGTGCTGGCGATCACGGCCCTGACCGGGTGCTCCGCCCCGGACGGCGCCAGGGACACGGACGCCGCCCGGTCGTCCGCACCGTCCCGCACCTCACCGGAGGCCCCGACCAGAACCTCCCCCGCCCCCGGCGGGGGGCTCTGGCGCCCGCGCCCCGGGCTCGCCTGGCAGTGGCAGCTCGACGGCAGGGCCGACCCGTCGGCCGAGGTACCCGTCTACGACATCGACGGCTTCGAGAACACCGCGGCGGACGTGGCCCGCCTCCACCGTGACGGCCGCAAGGTGATCTGCTACATCAACGTCGGCGCCTGGGAGGACTTCCGGCCCGACCGGGACGCGTTCCCGCGCTCCGTCCTCGGCAGGACCAACGGCTGGCAGGGCGAGCGCTGGCTGGACATCCGCCGTATCCCCGTACTGAATCCGATCATGGAGCGACGGTTCGACATGTGCCGGGACAAGGGCTTCGACGCGGTGGAGCCGGACCTGATGGAGGGCTACGACCACGACACCGGGTTCCCGCTCACCGCCGCCGACCAGCTCCGCTACAACCGCATGATCGCGGACATCGCGCACGAACGCGGTCTGTCGGTGGGCCTCAAGAACGACCTGCCGCAGATCCCGCAGCTCGTGGACGACTTCGATTTCGCCGTCAACGAGGAGTGCGCGCAGTACGGCGAGTGCGCCGAGCTCACTCCGTTCATCGAGGCGGGCAAGGCGGTCTTCCACGTGGAGTACGCGGAGCCGACCGGTGAGTTCTGCCCCGAGTCCCGCGAGCTGAAGCTGTCGTCCATGCGCAAGAAGCCGGAACTGGGGGTGTGGCGGGACCCGTGCTGACCCGGAGGAACCGGCTGCCTGAGGTTGATCTCCGGGAGCGGACACCGGGTTTCACGCGACGAGTGACAACGTACGTGACGTGATCAGTTGCTGTTCGAACTCTGCTGGGGTGAGGCAGCCGAGCGCGGAGTGGCGGCGGCGCCGGTTGTCGTACGACAGCCGGGTGAACGGTGCCAGCCGCGTCTGTGCCTTCGAGGTCCAGCAGTATCCGTGGAGCAACTCGCGCTTGCAGCCCGGGAAGAACGACTCGGCGAGGGCGTTGTCACAGCTCGATCCGACGCGGCCTGTGCGGCGGCGGATCCCGTGGCGGTGGCAGACCTCGGAGAAAGCCCCCGCGCTGTATTGCGCGCCCCTGTCCGTATGAAAGACGACTCCGTGCACCTGGCCGCCGCGGGCGGCGACGGCCGTCTCGATCGCGTCGGTGACCAGCTGGGTGCGCATGTGGTCGGCGATGGACCAGCCGATCACCCGGCGCGAGCAGACGTCGATGACGGTGGCCGGGCAGAGCCACGTCGAGCCGACGGCTGTGCAGGGGAGGTCGCCGCACCACTTGGTGTCGAGCGTCTGCGCGGTGAAGTCGCGCATCACCGGGTCCGGCGCGGGCGGGGCCATCCTGTTCGCGATCGTCGTACGCTTCTTGCGCCGCAGGTGCCGGCCGATGATGTGGTTGACCCGCATCAGACGCGTGACACTCCCCCGCGAGCGGGGGCGCCCCCAGCGGTTGACCTTCCATCCCCGCGCCCGCATCCCGGCGTGGACCCGCGGGGTGCCGTAGGCACCGTGGTGTTCGGCGTGAATCTCTCGGATTTCAGCTGTCGTGCGTCTCTCCTCGGCCTGGCGCTCGGCACGGGCCTGAGCCGTGGCCAGGTGCCGGGAGTGGCCGGAGCGGGAGACCCCCAGGACCCGGCAGACCCGCTTGACGCCGAAGTCGGCGTGGTTGTCGGAGATGAAGTCCCAGCGGTGGGGGCTCACTTCGTTGAGTCGGCACGGGGCGCGGTTCCGGCGTTGCCACCGGCCCGTTTCCCCGTGCCGCTCGCCGAACCCGGCGTACCCGTCTCCGAGTACCGGGCTCTCCACGGATGCTGTCGTCAGCAGGCGTCCGGGACCCAGGGGTTGGGAATCTTGTTGCCGCGGTAGCGATACCGGGTGACCGGGATCGTCTGGATGTTCCGCAGCTCGACACCGTTTGCCGAGAACGGCAGCCACCGCCCGGTGGGGGTGGTGTGCCGTCGGCGGAGTTCCTTCCAGCTCCAGCGGTGCCGTTCGCGCAGCAGCCTGGCCACTCTCCACCAGGTGAAGGAGTCCAGCTTGCTGAACACGCGTTTCGAGATGGCGTGCTGGAAGTAGAAGGCCCATCCGCCCCTGGCCATGTTCAGCTGGGCCAGTGTGGCGTCCAGGTCCAGAGGCGACGTCTTGCGGGTCAGGGCACGGATCTTCGCCTTCACCTGCCGGATGGCCCGGTCAGAAATGAAGGTGTAGACGTGCCATGTGCTCGTGCCTCGTTTGCGGCGCCACTGGATGTGGAACCCCAGGAAGTCGAATCCCTCGCTCATGTGGACGACCCGGGTCTTGGCTTCGGAGAGCCGAAGTCCCATAGGCCGCAGCACCTGAGCGACCTCTTCGCGCACTTGATGGACGTGCTCCTCGGAGCCGTGGACCAGAACGACGAAGTCGTCCGCGTAGCGGACGACCCGCCAGGTCACCAGGCCCTTGACGCGCAGGCGTTTGCGCCGTGTCGGTGACGAGAACGCGCCTCCTGCCTCCCATGGCCCGTGCAGGTGCTCGTCGAGCACCGACAGGGCGATGTTCGCCATCAACGGGGAAATGATCCCGCCCTGCGGGGTCCCGGCAGGCGTGTCCTCGATCTGTCCAAGCTCCGTGAGGACCCCGGCCTTGAGGAACGCCTTCACCAGGGCCAGGACCTTCTTGTCCTTGATCCTCGCCCGGACCCGGTCCATCAGTGCGACGTGATCGATCTCGTCGAAACACGCCGCAATGTCCGCGTCCAGCACCCACCGGTAGCCGTGGGTGCCCATGTGCTGGATCTCGGCAATCGCGTCCTGGGCCCGCCGCCGGGGCCGGAAGCCATAGGAGACCGGCTTGAAGTCGGCCTCGAAAATCGGCTCCAGCACCAGCTTCAGCGCGGCCTGGACAACCCGGTCAGCGATCACTGGGATGCCCAGTCGCCTCACCTTTCCCGCGCCGCCCGGCTTGGGGATCTTCGTCTCCCGCACCGGGAGCGGGCGGAACGTGCCCGTCTTGAGCTGGGCCCGTAGGTCATCCAGGAACCCAGGAACACCGATCCGCGTCTCGACGTCGGCGGCCGTCAGGCCGTCCACGCCCGCAGTGCCGGCACCCCGGTTCCCCGCAACCCGGTCGAACGCCACGATCAGCGTCGCCGGGTCGTGCACGAAGTTGAACAAGTCGTCGAACCGGCGGCCCTTGTCGGCCGCCGCCCAACGATGAAGCTTGGCCTGCATCTCCGATACCCGCTGACGCGGCCCCACCGGGACCGCATCCAGCGACGCGCCACCGTTCGGCACCGCATCTTTCGGCATTGCAGCCTCCAACTCTCCTCGCATTTCCGCTGCCGTCCTTCCCCATGTGCCGGGCTCTCCCCGGCTCGGAGTACTACGACGGCTCCGTCCCACCCGGCCCGTTCAGCGGTCGATGCGCCTATCCCGCTCCACGAACTGGAGGCCCGCCTACGGGAATTGAAACCGGATGGTTCCCGTGTTCACTGTGGTCCGCTCGGTGGAGGAGGAGCCCGTCTGCATCCCTGCGGCATCGCCATGAGTACGCCGTGGGCCTTCCCCATGGCCTCCCGGACAGCAGAGACAAACCACCCAAGGAGTTCCCCGCCGCCTTCGGCGGCGGTTGCGCACCGCTCCCGGCCCAGATCCGCCAGGTTCGAGCCGGTCTCGCATTGAGGGACGTAATGACGACGGTTCCTCGCGTACTCCTTTCCACCTCGCTCGCCGGACCCGCACCATCTGGCAGTGCTGGCACGTCCCGGCTTTGTCAGGGCCGCTTGCCACCCTCCTCGGCATCACCCAGATCAGGCTGCCCTCAGCTTCACCACCCCGCCACGACAGGGCAGTTGACGCAGGTCTCTCACCTCCGTACGGACCATCAGCACCTCACGGCGCACGTCTCCCCGGCGAAATACTTGGCCGCCTTGCGCAGGGTCTCGCGTTCCTCCTCCAGCTCGCGGACCTTCTTGCGCAGGGCGGCGTTCTCCGCCTCCAGCGGCGTCTGCGGCACCGGCGCCGGCTCAGCCCGCGCCGGCCGGCGGCCCGCTCCGGCCGCCCGGACCCAGTTCCTGAGCGTCTCCGGGTTGACTCCTAGAGCAGCGGCGACCGACTCGATCGTCGCTCCCGGCCGCGACTCGTACAGCGCGCCCGCGTCCGCCTTGAACTCGGGCGGGTAGTGCTTCATGACCACGGGACATCCGTTCTCCTGGACCTTCAAGATCCAAGTCTCTCGGGTGCCCAAGACCCGGGGTCAAGGCTCGCCCCCTATACGACGGCGACGTGCTCTCCACGGACGCCCCTCCCAGCATGATCAACCCGAAGAGCATCCCACCCGGTCAGCCAACGTGACAGCGCCCCCGGGACTGCTCGGAAAGTGGAAGTACCGCCGCGAGCTCAAGAGGCTTCAGAAAGGCGACCGGCCAGGACGGTTTGCCCGGCTGCACCTCCGTCGAGGAGAGTAAGGCCGCCTCTCACGCTGCGCGTCACCAGCATGGATTACGAGCTGCGGGTCCGTTCAGCTGAAGAAAACGGCGTCCTTCGGGGCGGTGTGCCAGTTGGTGACGATCGGGTGATCGACAGTGATGGCACCGACCGGCAGGGAAACCGGGTTGGGGTCGTCGTCACCGATGGCGACGATGATGCTGTCCAGTTCCCCGTTCTCGCGTATAAAGCCACCAGGCCGTGGGCGCGGCGGCCGCCGTCGCGGAAGTAGACCTCGCCGAGGGCTTCCCCAGCGAGGTCACGCAGCTGCCGCTCGCCGGTGCCGACATCGTGGGCGTCGAAGAGGAGACCCCCGCCGGCTGGAGGGGTCACTCGGTTCTGTGACGGCCCGTCGGCCGCACCCCGTGGTGCGGCCGACGGGCCGTCACTGGTCCTCTTCTGGACAGGGCCGGGTCAGGCGGCGGCGAGGCCGGCCTTGAGACCGGAAGCGATCTTGACGACGCGCTCGGCCTGGACGCGGGCGGCGGTGCGGGTGGTGTCGTCGACCGGGTTGTTGCCCTGGGCGTCGACGTGGGAGGTGCCGTAGGGGTTGCCGTCGGCGAACTTGGCGGGGTCGGTGTAGCCGGGGGCCACGASGATGCCGCCGAAGTGGTGGACGGAGTKGTACAGCGCGAGCAGGGTGGACTCCTGGCCGCCGTGGGCGGTGGAGGTGGCGGTGAAGCCGCTGTAGACCTTGTCGGCGAGCTTGCCCTGGGCCCACAGGCCGCCGAGGGTGTCGATGAACTGCTTGAGCTGCGAGGCGATGTTGCCGAAGCGGGTGGGCGAGCCGAAGATCACGGCGTCGGCCCACTCGATGTCGGCCGGGGTGGCGACSGGGATGTCGGCGGTGGCGGTGGCGTTGGCGRCCCAGGCCGGGTTGGAGTCGATGGCGGCCTGCGGGGCCAGCTCGGCGGCCTTGAGCAGGCGGACCTCGGCGCCGGCCTTCTCCGCSGCCTCGGCGATCTCCTTGCCGATCTCGGCGACGATGCCGGTGGAGGAGTAGTAGACGACGGCGAGCTTGGTCTGGGTGCKCACGGCTGCGGTCTCCGTTCGGTTGGTCTCGGGTGTGCGGTTACGGCTGAAGATGCCCATGACAGCTTTCGTTCTGGTGCTGAACACCCACTGMCGGGTGTTGGTTGAACCGATAAACCATCGCGGAGGCGTCCGCACTTGCGGGTGGAGGGGCGGCCGGGCTCGCAAGTTGATATAACGTTCAACTAAATCGCGGTCCGATGACCYGCCTCCRCYCACGACAAGGACACCGCCATGGCCTCCGCCCTCGACGTCCGCCGCGCCGGCGAGCGCTTCCACACCCGCGCCGGCTGGCTCGACTCCCRGCACTCCTTCTCCTTCTCCCGCCACTGGGATCCCAAGAACACCCACTTCGGACTGCTGCTGGTCTCCAACGACGACATCGTCGCGCCGGGCACCGGCTTCGACACCCACCCCCACCACGACATGGAGATCATCACCTGGGTRCTGGACGGCGGTCTGGTCCACCAGGACTCCGAGGGCCACAACGGRGTGATCTACCCGGGCCTCGCCCAGCGGATGAGCGCCGGCACCGGCATCCTCCACAGCGAGAAGAACGACTCCTGGACCCTCACCGGCGAGCCCGCCCACCRGGACCCCGTCCACTTCATCCAGATGTGGGTCATCCCCGACGAGGCCGGCATCAAGCCCGGCTACGAGCAGCTCGACATCAACGACGAACTCGCCCGCGGCGGCTGGACCACCCTCGCCTCCGGCATGCCCCGGCACGCCCACCAGCGCGCGATCGGCATCCGRCAGAAGCACGCCGCCCTGCACGTCGCCCGCATCCGCCCCGACGAGAYCCTCCCGCTCGTCACCGCCCCCTTCACCCAYCTCTTCCTCGCCCGCGGCAGCGCCGAACTGGAGGGYGCGGGCCCGCTGGCCACCGGCGACGCGGTCCGCATCACCGGCGCGGAGGGCCAGCGCRTCACCGCCGGCCCCGACGGCGCCGAGGTCCTGATGTGGGAAATGCACGCCGCCGTCACCACGGCGTGACACGCGCACCGATCCGTGCAGCCGGCCTGTGGGGTACGACCTGACGAAAGCTTCCGCAATGCGGCCGGTTCAACGGATCCCCGTCCCGGGGCCGAAGACCGGCCGACGGAAACGCGCAGCGCAGGTGAAGCTGGAGTTCGACGTCTCCGCGATCCGCGCCGCCTGACCACCGCCCCCGCGCGGGAGGCGGCCGGCCCGGCCGCCTCGAGACTCACGCACAGGCGACACGAGCACGAGCCACTTCGATCACGGTGGCATCGTGCCTCGATCATGCCTGCCCCTCCGCCTCCCGGGACGCCGCGGACCTGAAGGGGATCGCAGCACGGAAGGCACGGGTCGGGTCACCGGAGTGGTGCACGCAAGGGATCATGGCTCTGTGTGCATTCGGAGGCCGGGGTGGTACTGGGCCCCGGCAGTGGGACCACGGCGTGGGCCCGGCATCGACGCGGTCCGTGTGGTCATCAACGCAAGACGTGGTCTGCCCGGCCGTCACGGTGATCCTCCCGGAGGTGGTCTCCATGCACGGCAGTACTCACGAAGCGGGAAGTACAACCGCGGTGCTGTCGGCCATGCTCTGTCTCCTGGGATTTCGGGCGCCGAAGAAGGACGGCGCGTGAGACGACGCATTGAATGAGGTGTTCGCCCGGGCCGTGGCAGCGGTGGCTGCGGAACCTCCGCGCGGGGCGCGGGGGTGGTATGCGGCGTCATGACCGCTGCTGTCCCTTAAGCGGTCATGACACCGCATACCACCCTCACTGCCCTGTGACGCCCGCCCACATGTGGTGCAGGGGCGGCTCAGGCCACGTCACTTGCCCACCGGCGTACGGCAGCCCAAGCAGTGGCGGCTTCGGTGCCCCGGTCCCCCCAGCCATGTGAACGGTCGTGTGGCGCTCCAGGCTGTCCCGGTAGGCGTGTCCGTACTCCTCGGCACCAGCGGCGGTCGACCGTTACGTGCACGCGCTGACGCTCGGCTGTGGTCGAGCAGTGAACGTGACTCGCTGCACGGCCTCGGCGCCCCCGGGCGCGGTGTCCGCGCTGGGGGCGCCGAGGCCGTGCGGTTTCACGGCTTCAGCAGGTGAAGCGAGGAGGCTAGTTCTTGCTGCCCTTGCCGACGGAGAAGGCGTACAGCTTGTTGTTCGTGCCCTTGTCCGGCCACATCGCGGAGGTGTAGCCGGAGCCCCAGTAGACCGAGCCGTTGACCACCGCGGCACCGCCGACGACCGAACCACCGCTGGCGAAGTCCCACTTCACCTTGCCGGTCTTGGCGTCGAGGGCGTACATGTTGTTGCCCTTGGGAGCCATGGAGCCGCCGTAGACGACGCCGTTGGCGCTGGTCACGAAGCCGTGGGCCTTGTGGCCCTGCGGGTCGGCGGTCTGCCACAGGAGCTTGCCGGTGGCGGCGTCGAGGGCGGCCCAGAAGCCTCCCGTGGTGGTCGACTTCTCACCCGTCGCCGAGGTGATGGTGGTGGGGACGTTGTCGTAGTTGGTGACCGCGACGTAGACGCGCTTGCCGTCGGTCGCRGAGCCCCACTGGATGCCGCCGCCGAGGCCGCCGGGGCCGGCCTGCGTCTGCCAGACGACCTTGCCCGTGGCCGGGTCGAGCGCCCAGTAGACGCCGCTCTTCTGGCCCACCCCGAGCAGGTCGGTGCGCTTGCCGTCCACCGTGGTCGTGTAGAGGTTCGGGCCCGACCCGAAGTCGTAGTCCGGGCCGTTCGGCTTCTCGATCGTCCACTGGTCGGCCTCGAGGGTGTGGCGGGCCCAGGCGACCTTGCCGTCCTTCAGGTCGAACGCGACGATCGAGTCCTGGTGGTTGTCGGGGGAGGCGGGGGTGCACCCGGTCGCGTCCGGGGTCTCGCAGACGCCTTCCGGCACCGAGTAGTTGTTGCCGGTGGCCACGTACACCAGGCCGCGCTCGAGGTCCACCGCGGGGTGGCTGCCCCACACCGCGCCACCCGTGTACCCCTCCGGCACCGTGTGGGTCTTCCACAGGATCTCGCCGGTGTCGACGCTCACCGCGACGASACTGCCGCGGAASGTCGGCTCGCCGGGCATCCCCTCGGACTTGGACGACACGCCCACGTACGCCACGCCGTCGGCGATCACCGGYGAGCCGGTGACCAGAGCCGCCKCATGGTCGTCGATCTGCGTCTTCCACAGSGGGGCGCCGGTCTTGGCGTCGGCGCTCAAAAGGTAGGCGCCCTCGGTGGTCTTCATGGMCGGAACGCCCTCGCCGAAGACCAGCTTGCCGTCCGCGTAGGCGGGGCTGGTCCGGGAGACGTCACCCTCGATCCCGCTGTACGTGCTCACCGGCTTGGACCAGASGGCCTTGCCCGTCTTGGTGTCCACGGCGTGGAGCTTGCCGCTCCAGTCCGGCACGTASGCGATGCCGTCCACCACGGTCGGCGTGGCGGAGATGTCACCGCCGGCCGTGAAGGTCCAACGCGCCTTCAGGTTCTTGACGTTGTTCGCGTTCAGGATTTTCTCGGACGCGGCGTTGCGGGTGTTGTGGGAGTCATGACCCGCGGAMGTCCAGTTCGCGGCCGGCTTCGGGGCGGCCGCRRAGGCGGTCCCGGTGGTCCCTGCGAACGCCGCGGCGACGACGGCCGCAGCCAGCGGCACGCTCACGACGGCGGACCTCAGCGTCCGCGACTTCGGGCTCCGTGTTGACATGCGAAAACTCCTTCGAAAAGTGCGGGCGGTTGCGGAGCCATGCCGGCTGGGCCTGTTCGGCCGCGGTCTTCGGATGGCTCCATGGCGCGTCACAGGAGTGGTCTTCTCGGCCACGCCGTCCGCCGTTGGTTGAACACTAAACCATCTTTGCGAGGGGGTGATCCACCAGGGGGCTCGCAGCGAGCCGGAACACACCACCCTTCCGGCCCCAACCCCGAGGCTGCTTCGGTTGGTTGACCTCTCACACGCCTCGCCGAGAAATTACCGATGCCGGCCCGGCGGGGCCGTCGGCGCGTGTGGGCATCAGCTGTGCGGCCGTCCGCCGCCGCGAGGCGGGGGTGGATCCGCCCGGCACGGCCCGGATCCCGTGCACGGCCGGCCGATCCCGGTCGACGCCCTGCCCCTGCCGGTCCCCGGCCGCCCGCGCCGATCCTGCCCGACGGGAGGCGGCCTCCCCGACTCCCCTCACCGCCCCGGCGGGGACGTGCGCGACGTCGGCGAGGGCCGGGAAGCGCCCCCCGGGGCCGGGGTCGTCCCCGCATGCGCGGGAAGCGGCCGACGACGGCCCGGGCCGGGTCCGGGTGGCCGCCGGTGCGCGCCGGCCGCCCCTGCCGCCGGGGCCGGCCGCCGTTCCGTCTCGACCGGCGGCGGTTTCCCCCTGTCCGTCGGCGCGGTTGATCTCGGCCGCGCGAAGGCCGCGGAGGGCCGGATTACTTCCCTCCGGGCGAGGCGACAGCGGTGAAATAGCCCACATCACAGAAAGTTCATCTTTCGACAATGTCCGGGTAGCTTCGGCGATGGGCCCACCACCTCGGGGCACCGTCCGAACCGTCCGGAGTCCCACGGGACGAAACGTCGGCATGGCATTCGAGACCGTCGAGGTCGTCGACCCGGCCACCCGCCGGGTGCGGCTGGGCGCCGACGCCACCTGGGGCGAGGTCGCCCAGAACCTCGCCCCGCGCGGGTGGGCGATCAGCTCGGGCGATCACGGCGGCGCGGGCGGCCTGGCGACCACGGGCGGGATCGGCCTGCTCGGCCGCGCCTACGGGCTGACCATCGACCACGTCGTCGCCGCGCAGGTCGTCACTGCCGACGGCCGGATCCTGCACGCCTCACCAAAGGAGAACCCCGACCTGTTCTGGGGCCTGCGCGGCGCCGGAGGCAACCTCGGCGTCGTCACCTGGACCGAGATCGAGGCGATGGAACCCGGCAACGTCGTCTTCTCCCAGATGGCCCTCGACGCCCGCGACACTGCCGGGCTCCTCCAACGCTGGGACACCGCCATGGAGAAGGCCCCCCGCAAGCTGACCAGCTTCCTCACCCTGTCCCCGGCCCGCCGCGGCCGCGACGCGGTCGCCCAGCTCCTCTCCGTCTACGCCGGGGACGACACGACCGCCGCGGTCAAGCAGCTGGAGCGGCTGGCCGAGGCCGGGCCGCTCCTGGACCACCAGGGATACGTGCTGCCCTACTCCTGCGTGGTCCAGCCAGGCGACAAGCACTACACCGGTGGCGGGGACCCCACCGTGCGCTCCGGCCTGGTCACCCACCTCGACGACAAGGTGACCCACGCGTTCGAGACGATCGCGCACTCCGGACTGTCCTACTTCATGCAGATCCGCGCCACCGGCGGCGCCGCCCACGACCTGGGCCCCGGCGCCACCGCCTACCCCCCACCGCCACCAGAACTTCCTGCTCACCGCCATGGGCGCCACCCAGGCCGCGCTCGACGCCATATGGGACGCCGAAGTCGCCCCGCACACCGACGGCCTCTCCCTGTCCTTCGACACCGACACCCGGCCCGAATGCCTCCATGACGCGTTCGGCACCAACCTCGCCCGGCTCCGGCAGGTCAAACGCGCCTACGACCCCGACAACACCTTCCGCACCAACTTCCCCATCCAGCCCGCCGACCTCTGACCCAGGCCCTGCCGCGCCCGCCACGAGCACGTTCGAGCGGCAGGCCCAGGGCGCGTCCTTAGACATCGAGGAACTCGAGGTCACCGCGGGCGAGGACGTCGCCTTCGGCTACGCCCTGCTGCGCTGCAGCACTGCGCAGGAGCGTGCCGCCCGGCCCGGCTTCCGGCTGCGGCTCACCCGGGGGCTGCGGAAGGAGGAGGGCCGCTGGGTCGTCGCGCACGAGCACCGCTCCCTCCCCGACCTCAGCGGCGGTGATCCTGAGGCAGAGCGTCAGGTGCGCGCTGTGCACGAGCACTGGTTCGACCGCACCGCCGCCAAGGACCTGGATGGCCGGACGGCCCACATCGCGGACGACGTCGTCTCCTACGAGTACGACGCGCCCCTGCAGCACACAGGGCGGGACCAGGCACAAGAGGTCGCTCGGCAAGGTCACCGAGCCGGGCGGCGCGGACCTCGCCATCTCCCGCCTCCGCGACACCGACCGCGGCGGCGAGCAGCGCCGGGACGGGGCCGGAAGCGGGCCGGGAGGCGTGCGGGCGCTGTTCGCCCCGGCGGTCCGCCCGGCCTGGTCCTTGCCGCCCTTCAGCAGTTCTCCGGGAGCAACACGATCCTCTACTACGCGCCGACGATCATGGGCGAGGCCGGCCTGTCCGCCTCCAAGGCGATCCACTACTCGGTCTTCATCGGCGCCGTCAACGTCATCATCACCGTGGTCTCCGTCAACCTCGTCGACCGGCTCGGCCGCCGCCCCCTGCTGCTCGGCTCCCTCGCGGGGATGGGGATCTCCATCGCGCTGCTGGGCATGGCGCTCGCCGCGGGGCTGAGCCCGCTGCTCATGCTCGCCTTCATGCCGCTGTACATCGTGGCGTTCGGGATCGGCCCGGGCCCGGTCTTCTGGGCCCTGCTCGGCGAGATCTTCCCCCCGGCCCAGCGCGCCGAGGGATCCAGCGCCGGTGCGACCGTGAACCGGCTTTCGAACTTCGTGGTGAGCCTGCTGTTCCTGCCCGTCATCGAGGCCATCGGGCAGGCGCCGACGTTCTGGCTCTTCGCCGTGATCGGCGCTCCCGGCGTGGCGTTCGCCGCCGAGTGGGTCCCCGAGACGCGCGGCCGGCACGCCGCCGAGGCGGGTGCGGACCTCCGCCGCCGGTGGCACGTGCGCACGCAGTGCCCTCCGCGGGCGGCGCACGTGCCCGGGGTAGGGCTACTCCTTCCGGGTGACGGCGAGGAGCGCGGCGTCGTCCTGCAGATTTCCCCCGGTGTGCCGGAGGACCGCGGTGAGGAGGGCGTCGAGCACCGCGTCCGGATCGGGCGGGAGGCACCGGGACAGCACCGGAACGGGGTCGAAGAAGACGCCGTCCGCGTCGCGGGCCTCGTCGATGCCGTCGGTGAACAGCACCAGGGTGGCCCCGACGGGCAGGTCGAACCGGTCGACCGGGACGTCGTCGCCGCCCAGAGCGCCCAGGCCCAGCGGCAGCGACGGCGTGGCCGGCTCCAGCGGGATCGCCTTGCCCTCGTGGACCAGCAGCGGCGCGGAGTGGCCCCGGTTGGCGACGCGCAGCACGGAGCAGTCGGGGGAAAGCTCCGCGATGACGGCCGTGGCGAACGACTCGGCTTCCGCTCCGGTCGCCTGCCCGAGGCCCGCCTGCATCCGGTCCTCCAGCTGCCGGACGACGCCCGGCAGATCCGGGCGGTGATCGCCGGCCTCGCGGAAGGAGCCGAGCAGGACGTTGACCGTACGGACCGCCTCGACCCCCTTGCCGCGCACATCGGCCAGGAGCATCCGGATGCCGTGGGGCGTCTGGTGGACCGCGAAGAGGTCCCCTCCGATGGCGGCCTCCTCATGGGCGACCTCGTACCGGGAGGCCACGGCCAGCCGTCCCACCCGAGAAGGCGGATCCGGGAGCACCGCGCGCTGCACCGCCGCCGCCACCTCGCGGCTCGTCCGCAGCTGCCGCCGGTCGCGGGCCAGCAGCACGTTGAAGACCGCCGCGATGACGGTGAGCAGGACCAGGCTGATGAACGGGACCAGGTCGGCGCGGGTCGGCTCTCCTTCCAGGTACACCAGGGCGAGCCCCGCGAGGTTCGCCGCCACCCCGGTGGCGATCGTCCCGCGCAGGGAAAGAACCGGCGCGGCCGCTCCGGGGGCGGCCGCGAGCAGGGGGAACGTGTTGACGCCCCCCAGGGTGGAGAGGTCGAGGAGGAACGCGCCGACGATCACCGCGGCAGGCAGCCAGCGCAGCCACCGCCTCCCCTGCGTCGCTTCCGGGCGGCTATAGCGCATCCTGTGTTCCTGAGATGGTCATCCGGCGGAATCCGAGAACGGCAGTCCGAGCACCACGGCGAGGAGTGACACCTACGGCGCGGCGGCGGACCGCCCCGGGTCGCGCAGTGCGTCCACGGCGCGGGCGGTGGCCTCCTCGAGGCTGCCGGACACGTCCACCGTAACCCCCGCCTCGTCCGGCTCCAGCGGCTGGAGCGCGGCGAGCCGAAAGTCGCCCAGCACCGTGCGCCTGACGTGCCCCGCCGGCGCGCCGGCCGCTCCTCGAGGAGGACACGGCCGCCCGCGGGATCTACGAACACGATGCCGAAAGCCGCGGCCCGCACCCGGTCGCGGTGAGCCCTCCGCAGCGCCGAGCCGCCGCTCACCCCGCCGAGCCCCGCCCGCCCGCGCGCCCAGGCGCCGATCGCGTCCAGCCAGCGCCGGCGGTCCTCGTCGGCGGGGAGGAGGCATCCCACCGCGGCGCCGGAGTCGTGGGATCCTCGGGGCTGCGGCTTTCCTGACCGTCTGCTCTTGCAGAGCACGCGCACGGGCCAACTCCCCGCGCGCTCGATGCCGCGCCCGACGACGCCGGTGGCATAACTGCGCGCGCCGTCGTGTACCCGCCTGCCGAGGGCGGCGGCCGGCCGTGTCCGTCTCGGCGACCGGTTCGTCGGCATGGCATACATCCTGCTCGACATCGCCGAGTTCCTGCGCCAAGCCGGCCTGCACGACGCAGAACCGGAGGAAGTGCACTACGGATGCTGTACCACCGCGGGCAGCGGCAAGCCGAGGAGTCGCAGCGGCCGATAAGGGCCCGCAGACGCTGTTCACGGTCGCATGTCTGCACGGCCTGCGCACAGGCTCTGCAACGACTTCAGCTCATCGGACCGCCGGCTTCCGCCGCAGGTGGCTGCGATGGCGCGGAAGGCGGCCGACGCTCTCGAAGTATCGCAGCCGGCCACCGCGTGACGGCGGGGTCGCAGCGCCGTTGGGCGGTGAGACCCTCGAGCCGGGCCCGGGGATGTCATGGCCGATCAACCCCATAAGGGTTCTCAACGCTTCAAGGCATCTCAGATAGATCGAGGTACTGCAGCTCAAGCCCCCAACACTCCGTGGCCAAAAATGGGCATGCCCTCAAACGCCTAGGTCACCAGCCGACACCAAAAGGCAAAGATCGATCTCACACATCGGCAGAGATCCGAGTTGACCAAGTAGCAACCGGTCTCCTCCACCTGAGACAAGGCGAGAACTCACATCTCGAACCCCGCGACTCCTTCAGCGCCATCCTGAGGACCGAGCAGAAGGAGGTTCGGCGAAGGCGACACTGACCAATACGGATTCATGTCACCACAGAGTTCGGGTAGGTGACACCATGATCGACTAGCTAAACAGCCGATGGTCAGCGCATACGCGCCTCCCCGTCAGTGACACGCGAATCCGAACATCTCGGTGACGGCTTTCCCGATCTTCACACGTGTCGTCTGGGCTCATCAGCCTTCCGCAGTCGGCGCACCTATTGGCGCGCTGCTGGCTGGTCATCCGGTACTCGTCCACGGGTAGGGCTTCGCCCGTGATGCCGCCATCGTCGGGCTGCTGGTCCTGGTTCATGGCAGCAGGATGGCAGACGGATCAGCGTGTGCGAGTGCCCGGCCGGAAGTCTGGACGCGGTGATCAACCGGGCGTAACGTCGCGCCTGGCACGGATCGGTCGCGGGCGTGGCGGATCTGGGAGGGGATGTAGCCATGGAGTGGGGGGACGCGCCCGGGTGGGCGGCGCTGGTGTTCTCGGCTGGCGCGCTGTGGGTGAGCCTGAGGGCCCAGAAGGACGGGAAGCGCGCGGCCGACGTCGCCGAGGCCACACTTGCCCGGCAGATCGCGGTGGAAGAGGAAGCGGCCCGACCGAGGGTCGACCTGGTCCTAGAACACGAGGCGAAGGACGCCTACCGGTTGCGCAACGACGGGGCAGCGCCAGCACGCAACATCGTCTTCAAGGACGAGGAGTTGCCGTACGTCTTCGGGCTGAAGGGCAGCGAAGAGGTCTCGTTGGAGCAGGAGGAGGCGGTGGCCTTCCTGATGGCGGGGTCGATCCCTCCGCAGTTGTTCGCCCGCTGGGATGGTCAAGATGAGTGGGTGCCGGTGCGGGTTCCGCCGAAGCGGTAAACACGACGACGCCCCGTCACTGGCCGTCGTGCGGCGGGGTGACGGGGCGTCTGGCCTGCGTCAGTGCGAGTTGTTGGGGTAGGTCAGCCAGGCATACGCCTCGGCGAGGTTCTTCAGACCCTCAGGCGCGGAGCCGGGGTGCTGCTCCAGCTCGACGGCCGACTTGGCGATGGCCTTGTAGATCGCCGCCTTCGCTTCGGCTGCGGCCGACTTCTGCTCGGTGGGTTCTTCGGGCATGTGGTGCTCCGTTCTGGCTGTGCGTGATGGTGCTGTGGTGGACGTGTGGGGCTGCCGTGTGGTTCCAGTCAGCCGAGGAAGCCGGGCGGCTCCGTGCGGTAGTTCTCCTCGACCTCCACGCCGACACACTTCAGCGCGGCCGTCCTGCCGGGCCTGCGGTGTCGGCGCCTCGTGGAGTCGCCAACGGTCTTGAGGAGGTGTTCCTGCGCGGCCTCGACGAAGTCGACGGTGTCGTCGTCCTCGTCGAACCAGTCGAGCGAGGGCATATCGCCGTACTCGCCGAGCCCTCGCAGGCGCCAGTCGCCGGGGCCTCCGAGGTCGTAGCGGTACAGGAGTACTGCGTTCGTTGCGCGTCCCCTCAGATGCCTTCCTTGGTGTCGTGGCCGCGTGGGGGTGCGGCCCAGTCGGGGGTGCAGCGCGCAGCGGCTGCTGCGCGTCGGCGGTCGCGTTCGCGCCACGCTTGCCAGTTGCGGGCGCTTCGGCGTGGGCGCAGGATCCACAGGCCGACGAACGCGGTGACGATGATCGGCGCGGGGGCTTCCTGCGTGCGCCCCGTTCTGCGCCCTTGCCGCACTGTCGTCCGCGGCCGACTGTGGTTGCGTCGGATGCCGGTGCAGTCGAGGGGGTCTTCGTGCGGCGAAGGTTGAACGACGCGATGGGCTGGGTGCTGTTACGGCTGGCGGTGGTGCTACACCGGACGGTGGCGGGCCGGACGGCGGCGGAGCGGCTGCAGGGCCGCCGGAACGCCGCTCTACGCGCAGCCCACCATCGCGGGGTGTCGGTGCCGGAGCTGGCGGCCGGGCTCGGACTGACCGAGGGATGGGTGCGGCAAGTTCTGAACGGGCGGAAGCCGCCGGAGACGGCCGCGGTCGAGGACGCCGCATAGGCGAACGCGACGAGGCCCCCGCCGCCGGTTGAGGTGGCGGGGCCTCTGGGTCGAACTGATGTGATCAGGATTCGTGCAGGGGCGTCCATGCGGAGGGGTGGGGGTCACGCTGTAGTAGGAAGAATTCGACAGGTGTGTCCTCTGACTGGACATCGCTAGTGACGCAGGCCACAGTGTCAGTCTCTTGGGAGACACTACTGTCATCGAGAAGCTACTGGGGGGTAGGGGCGATTCGGATGACCATTCAAGAACAGCGCACTGCGGACCATGACGACGACGTCATCACCGAACTGTCCGAGGAAGAGTTCCGTGAGGCCGCCTACGCGGCTCTGGACCGTCTCGGACTGACCTACACGCAACTGCGCGACATGGCCCGACGACGCAACTTCAGTTCGGCGCAGGCCCAATCGCTTTGGGTATCCATCGGCGGTGCACTTGATCTCTGACAAGCTTCGGGACCGCACGAACAGGTTCGCGAAGGAGATCCAAGCGCTCTTGAACGGCACCATTGCAGAACACGTCCAGATAAAGGCGGTCGCGCTCTCCAAGGGCGACGACCGCCTTTTCACGCTCGGCCACCTGCTCAACAAGGGCACCATGACCGCCCAACGGTTCCGCCTCAAACCACGGGCGCCCAAGGCCGAACTGTGGATGGACGTCAGCTACCAGCTGCGCCTGGACGCCGAACGCGAGCACCTGATGGTGCAGCAGTCATTCTTCGGCGTGTTCGGTTCCCAGGACGCCAAGCAGGGCCTGTTCCACTACGACTACGAGCGGGAGAAGGCCGACGGCTACCCGGACGCCCACCTGCAGGTGTACGGGAATTCGGATCTGTTCCTAGCCCTGAACGACCCGCGGGCAGATTCGGGCCGGTCGCTCGCCCAACTGCACTTCCCGGTCGGCGGCAAGAGGTTCCGCCCTTGCCTGGAGGACGTCATCGAGTTCCTGATCGTGGAACGTCTAGTGGAGGCGCGGGACAACCACGAGAAGGTTCTCGAGGTCGGCCGGGAGGGCTTCCGCAGAAACCAGTTACTGGCGGCAATGCGCCGGGACCCTGGCGCTGTGGAGGTCTTCGTCGAACGGTACGGCATGCGAGGCACGGCGCCGAACTGAGCCACGGCATCACCTAGAGCAGCGGCAGGAGTCGCACCGACTGGTGGACTCCTGCCGCCGCCACGTCACGGCTGCTCCTCGCCAACGCTCCGGAGGGCGGTTTTCGGTATGCCCAGCTCGATCAGCGGAACAGGCGGCAAGCCTGGGCGACTTGCTCGCCGACGGCGTGGGCCTGCTCGGGGGTGAGGCGGGTGATGTGCATGGGTCAGGCCTCCTGCTGCTCGCTGCTGGCGGGCAGGGTGAACGTGTGCCAGTTCGCGCCGGTCAGGTCGTCGGGCAGGGCGATACCGACGGCGGCCGCGACGTCGGTGCCGACGGCGGCGGCGCTCCGGGCCGAGGTGAACGTCAGGGTGACGCTGACGTGCCGGGTCTGCTCAACGTGGGCGGCTTCGTCTGTTGCGGTCATGGGGTCATCTCCGATACGGGGAAGGCCCGGCCGCCGGTCGGGGCGGCCGAGCGCTGGGGTGAGTGTGCGAAGGGGGCGCGGACTGCTCAGGCGGTGAGGCCCGGGTGTCGTCAGTGGGGGGTTTGGGGTGGGCGTTGCTCGGCGGATCGGGCGCGGCGGTCGTTGAGTCGGCTCGGCGTCTGCGTCGGCAGTGCTCGTCGCCGGTCGTAAGCACGCCACGCCCGCCAGTTCCGCAGTGTTCGGCGGGGTCGGAACAGCCACAGGCAGCAGGCTGCGACGGCGACGACCGGCAGCGCGGTCCAGTAGCGGAGCGAGCGGCGTGGGGCGGTGGTGATGTGCCAGTCGGCCCAGGCGACGAGTTCGTGGATCGGTCGGCCCCGGCCGGCCGAGTAGCCGCCGAGCCACATGCACACGAGTGCGAAGCACACGAGGAGGAAGTCTCGGTTGGTCACGGCTGCTCCTTCACGGCGGGCTGGTAGGGGACGTGGTCGCTGTGGCCGTCGCCTCCGGGCCGGATGCACAGCACGTCGCCGTGCGCGCCGAGGCACAGCGGGCCGCCGTGCGCCGGTCCGGGGTCGAGCGGTGTGCTGTCGGTCGGGGCACGGCCGGGTTCGTCGACGCGTAGGCGGGTGCAGCCCGCGGAGTGCACGACGCCCGTCGTCTCGTGCAGGGCGCAGCACGGTATGAGCGGGCCGGGTATCTCGCCGAGTCCGGCGTGGATGTGCCACTCGCGCTCTGCGGCGGCGCGGCGGTCGGCGGCGCGTTCACGCGCCGAGCCCCATGCGAGGACGGTGGCGACATACAGGCAGCCGACGACCGGCAGCAGGTATCCGCAGTCGTCCAGGCGGAGCGAGGCGGGGGCCCAGGCGACGAAGGCGATCCCGGCGGCGGCGCACAGGGTGGAGCCGGTCGCGAGCGCGCGGGCGTAGCGGCGGTAGGTGTTGCTCACTGGGTGCTCTCGATTCCGTGTGGTGGGACGCCGTCGTGCTCACGCTTGGGCGCGGGCGTGCTGCTCGGCGTCGGCGGCCCGGTCGTGCTGGACACCGGCCCAGTGCGGTCCGTGCTCGACGACCGGCTCGAGGGGTTCGTCGCAGTCCGCGCACTTGCGGTACTTGCGGTACCGGAAGTCGCCGGCCGGAACCTCTCTGGTGACCTCCCATGCGACGTGAGCGCAGGCGGGCAGATGCTCGCCGTCGTGCGGGCGTGGGCCGGCCGGGGGCGGGGTGGCGTCGAGGGCGGCGACGGCGGCGGCCTGCCCGTCGGCGCACATCTCGGCGAGCCGCATGTCCGGGCGGCAGACGGCACAGTCGTCAATGTGGGGCACGGCGGCGTCGTAGGTGAGGGTGACGGCGTCGAGCAGCGGCAGCGGGAGGCGGGCCGGGGCCGGCTGCTCGTCGCCGCGGATCCAGGCGGCGAGCGCGTCGGCGTACGTCTGCTGCGCGGCCTGGCGCTGGGCGGTGAGCGCGTCGACGCGGTGCCGCAACTGCCGCAGGTGTGGTGCGTGCTGGATCAGCGCGGCGTGCATCGGCTCGGGCAGCACCTCGATGAGCTTCGCCGGGGTCCGTTTCTCGCGGCCGGGGCCGGGGTCGAGGCACAGCTTCAGGAAGTCGCGGAGCTGCTCGGGGGTCTCGTACTGCATGACGTGTCTCCTGCCGTGGGTGGGGTTAGAGGGCGCCGTTCCAGCGCGCGAGTTCTTCGGCGGCTTCGCCGTTGGCTCGGATCAGGTCGTCGCGGTCGTTGAGGAGTTCGGCGATCGCGGACCGGCTGTCGGCGAGGAGTCCGGGCAGCTCGGGGTCGTCCGGTCGGCGCGGAATGACGAGCCGGGCGAGGAGATCGCGGATCTCGTCGACGCGCGCCGCCTCCATCGCCCTGCGTGCGGCGGGTGGTTGGGTGGCCATCACGTCTCGTCCTCCTTCGGTTCTCCGGCACGTTCGCCGGGGGTCTGGGGTGGGTTGGGTCAGGCGGCCCGGGTTCGGCCCGTACATGGCCGCCTGGCGGGTTTCTTGCCTGGTCAGCGAGCTGCGAGGCGCTGGGCCTCCTCGTACTCGGCGGCCAGGCAGTCGGGGCACAGTCCGGCCGGGGCGGGCGCAGGGGCGGCGGGGAACGAGACGGGGCACAGCGTGTTTTCGCAGTCCCGGGCCACTAGGCGGCCTCGAGGAGCCGGGGTCGGGACTGCGGGACCGGAGGGCACCGGCGCCAGGAACGCGCCCTGCACGGGCTCCTGGACGGCCGGACGGCGGTCCTCCCGCTCCCGCTCGCAGCTCCGGCACTCTTCGCTCGTGTCGAGGTCCATGCCGTCGTCACACCGCGGGCTCGTGCAGTTCCCAGGGCCGACCAGCCGCACCAGCGCCCCCACCGGGGTGTGAACGCCCTCGCCCTCGCCGGACTCGATGTCCCGCTCGATCCCCCACTCCAGGTACCGGCGACGCACCCGGGAGACGACCTGCCGCGCGGTCAAGCCTCGAGCAAGCTCCTGGCGGATGGCGTCCTCGATGGAAGCCGGGATCGGCCGGTCCTGCTCGAACATCTCGCTCAGCCGCCGGGGCAGTCCCCGGATCACCTCACCGACAGCCGCGGCGAGAACTCGATCGGGCTGCTCGTCTCGTTGCGCGGCGGAGCCGCCACCACGCGCGCCCCCACTACCGGTAGTGGCCTGACGGCCGTCACCACGAGAGTTCTTGGGGTAGTTACTTGGGAACCCTTGGGATGTAGGGGGTGCATCCCCCTTTCCTTCGGGGGTGCATCCCCCTTTCTCGGAAAGGGGTGCATCCCCCTTTCCGTCGGGGAGAGGGGAAGGGGGTGCATCCCCCTTTCCTGGCTCGTCCCAGACCCTCGGCGCCCGCCGCTTCGGCTCCGGCCTCGACGCCTTCAGCACCTCGACCGCAGCAGCCCAGTCCGGCGTGTCAGTGACGACCGCCGCGTAAACGGGAGTCGTCCCGCGCTTACGCTCACCCGACACGGACACGACCCCGGCCGCTATCGCGGCGCTGATGTACCGGCGCGCGTCCTTCACGTCGACGCACGCAGCGCGGGCGATCTCCTTGAGCGTGATGATCCGGCCGTCCCAGAACACCATCCGGCCCGCCTCGTTCGCCCCGGCCCCAAAGGCGTGCAGCACCTTCACGAAGCCCTCGCGCAGCGGCCGGGGCAACTCGTCCGACCACCGCCAGAACAGACGGTTACGGAACGCGTGGATCCCGTGCGGCTGCTTCGCTGCCTGGTCCTCCGTGCTCACGTCGTGGCGCTCCTCGTGGGGGTCGTACGGGTGGGGGTCGGTCCTACGGGCCGTGATCTTGCGTAGCTCCATGCAACCGCGATTTTTAAACTTTGGCAACTTTGATCAATTTGGCTAACATGGCCATGTCTTACACTCTTTGCATGACCGCGAAGCCCAAGACCGAGTCGAAGATCCACACCGCCCCCGACGGCGTCCAAGAGGTCGCACTCTCCGACTCCCGGCCGCTGCTGTCCCGCCTGATCAGGGATGCGCTCGGGGGCAAGGTGAGCGCCCTGACGGAACGTGGGGAACGCCGGATCATGCTCGTCACGCCCGAGTGGTACGACGAGGCCGTCAAGGCGATGAGTGAGCGGTCTGCCTGACCGAGGAGCGCCCCTGTGCCCCGAGACCTCGACGACCGTCCGACAGCCCTGTACCGGCTCCGCGACGACGCCAGCCGCCTGCTCTACGTCGGCATCACGACCGATCCGGAGGAGCGCTTTCGCCAGCACGCGAGCCTGTCCCCGTGGTGGAGCCTGGTGACGGACCGGTCCATCGAATGGCACACGACACGCCCGTCCGCTGAGGAGGCCGAAGGGATCGCCATCCGCGACGAGGCGCCGCTCTACAACCGGGCAGGCTCCGGCGGGCCGGACGCCGTCGCAGCGGACTTCCCCGTCGGCGAGGAGGTGTCGATCTCCCAGCTCCGCGCCCGCCTGGCGGACGTCGTGCACGCGAGCGCCGTGGGTGGGCAGATCACATTCATCACGAAGAACGGCCGGCCGTTCGTCGCCTTCGTACCGGTCGACGTGGCCGAGGCACACGAGGCCAAACAGACCGCCTGACACGGCGCCAGACCGTCCCACCCCGCGAGGAGACAGAGCCCCATGACGACGAACCCTGACGAGGCGCAGCCGCCCGCCCGGCTGACCGAGTGGACCCCCGAGGCATCCGACCGGATGGCGCGTCAGCACATGGCCGGCGGCTGGACGCGGGCGCTGTCGGCGGCCGGGGTGCTGATCCTCGGCGCGGTCGCGAGCCGGGGCCGCGCGGTGACCCGGGCCGAGCTCGGCGGGGTGCTGCCCGTGGAGCCGGTCGACGGGGACCGATGGGCGGCGCCGTGCTGGTTCGACCTCGACGAGGACGCCGCTCGCGTCGCCACGCTGGACCGGTACGCCGCGGCGTACAAGCTGGGCCCGGTGCGCACGTGTGCGGACCTCCTCGACCTCTTCGCGGCGGCCGGGGTGCTGTGGGTCGACGGCGACAAGATCGGCCCTGTGGCGCCCGTGCCGGGCGTCGACGAGGTGTTCACGGTCGACGACGCCGAGCGTGCCGAGATCGCCCGTCTGCGGGTCACGTCGGTACGCCGGTAGGTCGCAGGCGGGGAAGTACGGAGGGCGGTCGCGTGCCGCCCTCCTTTCGTATGTCCGGGCCCGGGTCACACGTCCCCCCGGAGCCACGTCAGCAGGTCCTCGTCCGTCCCGTGGTCGACGGCCTGGTCCCAGTCGATGAACCCGCCGCGCTCCTCGGCGAGGGTGGCGTCCGAGTAGCACGACGTGCACAGGTTCCGTACGAGCCCGTCGCGCTTCGACTTGTGCGGGGACAGGTGCCGGCGCATACGGCACAGCTGGCAGCGGCCCAGCGGCGGCAGCGGGGCGGTCACCGGCTTGCCTCCACGGCTGCCGTCCTGGACCGGCCGTCGCCGTCGCGCAGCACGGCCCCGCCGAGGACGATCAGGTCACGCGTGTACCGGTAGCCGTAGCCGACCTCGGCGGCGACGGCCCGGATGCTCAGGTCCCGCCGGTATAGGCGCGCGCAGTCGTCGGCGAGCGCGAGCGTCGTCTCGCTCCTGGCCGGCTCGCGGAAGGTGACCCGGGCCTCGATCAGCAACGTCCGTATGCCCGTGTAGGAGTAGCCCGTCCGGGCTTGTATGGCGCGGATGCTGAGCTGCTCGTCCTCGTAGAGACGAGCGAAGTCGGCGGCGAGCGAGGCGCGTTCCTCGCCCTTGGGGAGCCTGCGCACAGACACCTCTCGGAAAGTGCTGGCCGCCGGGGCCGCAGTACAGCAGCGGCCCCGGCGGAAAAGAGGGGGGAAGGTCGGGGCGGGGCAGCGGCCTTACAGGTCGCCGGCGTATTCGCCGAACCAGACCAGGACGGCGACGATGATCGCGACGATCCACCACCAGGCGGCGACGGGCGGGATCGCGGCCGTGACGGCACCGGCGACGATGGCGCAGGCCAGGCCGAGCATGAACCGGCGGAACACAGTCACCACGCCTCCCGCTGCTCGTCGCAGTCGATGTCGTCGGCGTACCGCTTGACCGGCTTGCGGCTGCGGCTGCCCTTGTCGAACCGTGGCCTCGGCTTCGTGCCTGGACCCGGCTTGTCGAGCCGGGGCTTCGACTTCCCGCCGCCGCCCTTGCCGGCGGGCGCGGCAACGAACTCGACGGCGAGCGGCTGATCCTCGCAGTCGTCGTTGCCGGTGCCGCAACCGGTGACTATCAGCGCGCCGGCGACGACGAGGGCCGCCGCGACCGCGTTGGTTCTCTTCACGTGTCCGCTCCTGTTCCAACTTGGTATGCGCGTGCCGTCTGCGCGCGCTGCTGCGCGTCCTCGGCTTCGGCGCACGTCTTGTCCGCCGGTCGTCCTTCGTCGTCGCGGAGATGCGTCGGCTGGCCGCAGTACCGGCACGGCCGCGTCTTCTCCGACCAGTGCGACCGGTTCGTCCAGTCGAGGAGCAGCACCAGTACGTCCTCAGGTAGCTCCGGCTGTTGCCGGATCTCAGGTGGCATCGGGGTTCGTCTTCCGTTTTTTGGCGCGCCGGAGCCTGCGCCGCTGCATGCTGCGGCGCAGGCTCCGGCGTTCGTCTTCGTCCAGGCCGCCCCACACGCCGGTCCACTCCGGCACGGCGAGCGCGTGTGCCAGGCACTCCGCGACGACCGGGCAGCGCTGGCAGAACTCCTTTGCCTGCGCGGCGATCAGCGGCGCCTCGCGGCGGAAGTCCTTCGGGAAGAACACCGCCGGATCCGCGCCCTCGGCGGCGCACGCTGCCGACTCGGACCACTCCGCGGGCCGCTCGAGGGTGTCGGGTGCGTGACGGCTTGGACGGGACATCAGCTGTCCATCTCTTCTGTGCGCGACCGCGGGTCGATGTCGGCGCGCGGCAGCACGGCGAGCGCGAGCGTCTCCGGGTCGTCAGCGACCGGCGCGGCCGGGGGCGGGGCGGGGGCCGGCTCGTCACCGGCCCCCGCCCCGTCCGTCTCGTCGACGGGCTGGTCCTCGCCGAGGATCCGCGACCACGGCGACGCCGGACGCGGGCGACGCCGGCGGCCCGTCCCCGGGCCCGTCATGCGGAGCCAGACGCCCACGATGACCCCGGCCAGGACGAGCGGCCCCCACCACCAGAACAGCGACCACACCAGCCGGAGGACGGCGCCGAGCAGTGCCGCGAGTACCTGAAGGGCCTCGATCACGCGTCGTCCCCTCCCTGCTCGGGGACCCCGTCACCGTTCTCACGCCACCGGGTGACCGTCTTCTCGGTGACACCGAGCACCCGGCCGACACCTCGCGCCGACCCACCGAAGTGCCGGGCGACGTACACCTTCTCCTCACGCGAAAGCTCCGCATGCGGAAGCGTCCCCTCAACCACCCGTCGGAGCTTGACGAGGTCGAACCGGCCGTCAGTCGTCGCGTAGGGCTGCACAGTCACCGGGCACCCTCCGGGGCCCTGCGCCGGGCACGGATGACACGGTCCTCGAGGTGCCAGCCGGCGACGCAGTACTCGGCCTTGCACTTCACCGAGTGCGACACCTTGCCCTCCGGCTCGCGGCCGTAGTGCATCCGGAACACCGCCCGGTACGCCGTCTGTGCCCGGCCCCGCCACGACAGCACGGGCGTACCGTTCGGGTGCCGGTTGCCGGTCCACACGGCGTGACCGCCGGACACCGGCTTCACCCGCCGTCTGACGGCCTCTTCCCACGACTTCTCGGGCACGCGGCGGCCCCGCTGGTACGTCTCCAGCCCGAGCTGCTGCCGCACCTCGTTGACGCGCCCCCACGGCACGCCGAGCGCCTGCGCAACGGACAGGTTCGACACCTCCGAAGAGGTCAGATGCCTGACTATCTGCTCGTTCGTGACCTCGGTACTCGTCGCCGTCCTCATCGCTTCACCTCCGGCCAAGAGACCTTCTTCAGTGCATCGCGCTGCGCCTTCGGCAGCGAGACGGGAGGGTGACCGAGCCGGTCGAGCCCGGCGCACCAGAGCCAGAACGCGTCACACTGGTTGTCGTCGGGGAACTCGCGTCCGGCGCGCTTGAGCGCGGCGATCGCCATCGGCACTTTGTCGCCGCTGCCCTTGCCGGTCGCGTACGTCTTGAGCGTCGCCGGGGTGACGAGCGCGTACGGGACACCGGCTTTCATCAGCAGCCGTCGGACGATCGCGTGAACCATGGCGATCGGCTTCGCCGCAAAACTGTTCTTGGGGATGTCCTCGAGGACGGCGAGCGTCGGCACCGGACCGAGGCCCAAGTGCTCGCCGCCGATCGCGATCTCGGCGGCTTCCTCAATCGTCAGCAGCCGCCGGTCGCCGTCCTTGTCGCGGGTCTTGATCGTCGCTGTCGAGCCGTCCCGGTAGCAGATGCCGGGCGCCTTGAGCGACAGGTCGAAGGCGACGACGGACAGGCCGGAGACGGCCGGCGCGCTCGGCGCCGGCGTCTCCTCGAAGAGTGTCGGTTCACTCACCGGAACCTGCCTCGACGGTTGCCGGGGCGGTGGACATCCAGTCGGCGGGCAGCGGCGGCGCGAGCTGGATCCGCGTCAGGACAATGTCGTCGGCGTCCGCAGCGTGGCAGTTGGCCTTTGCTTCGAGGAACCGGCTCGGCAGCTCCTCGGGCGTCAGGCCGGTCGTGTTCGTGAGCTGGTCCAGGAGCACGGTCACCGACTGCTCGATGTGCCAGCCGACGACGACCACCCGCGCGGTACGCATCTTCGTATCGACCGCCTCGACCTCAACCGGCGTCGTGAAACGCTTCTCGGTCCGCGCCGCGATGTAGCGGCGGCCGAAGCCGGTGATCTGGTAGGCGGGTTCGGCACCGGACACGTAGCCACGGGCGCGCAGCGTCCGCAGGAAGCCGCCCGGGTCGGTGAACGACTCGCTCACCGACAGCGCGCGGAGGATCTCCTCAGCCTCGACGGGCATCGGCGCCTCGGTCGCGTGCTTGGTGATCCGGAGCATCTCGACGCGCCAGGCGTGCGTGCCGCGGGTCTTCGCCGACGAGCACGGGCAGCCGGCGACGGCCACGGTGAACTCCGGCCTCGTGTGCGCCATGCACTCGCCGATGTCGTGCTGTCCGCGCTCGCACAGCGCGGCGGTGCAGCACACGCAGTTCGGGCACGGCTGCCGCACCGGCGGAAGCGCCTCGGCGATCGTTGCCTCAATGGACTGGGGGGGTTCGAGGGTCTGTGTCATCGCGTCCGTCCATGGGTTTCGTGGCCGCAGTCCCAGCAGCGGCGCGAGCCGTCCTCACGCATGGCGTGCGCGGTCGGCCGCTGCTGGCGCGGGCAGAAGGCGAAGTCGGCAAGCTCGGCGTCTGCCAGGGCGGCGAGTGCCGCCGACTCGGGGGCCGGTGCGCGACCGGCGAGGCAGAGCAGGTTCCGCACGGCGGCGAGCAGCAGTCGGGTGATCACTGCTCGACCGCCGTACGCGAGGCGGGAATCAGGGGCCAGTGCACGCGCACCCCAGGCGCGAGGTGCTCCTTACCGGGCGTCGTCGCGAAGTGCTCGCGCAGGCCCTCGAGCTGGGTGAGCGCCCACCGGATTTGCGCGGCGTGCAAGTCGGGCAGCCTCCGCCTTGCCAGCCACCGGAACCGGTTCGCCATCTTCCAGACGACGGCACACGCCGCTTTCGCGTCCTGCTCGGGCGTGTGCGCCGCGTCCAGGTCGACGACGTAGTGACGGCACAGGTCCTCGAGCGTCCGGCCGCCCCGCCGCCACTTGTCGACCTTCAGGTCGAGGACGCGCGGGTCGATGATGTACGGGTCACAGCGCGCGAAGAGCGACTCGAGGCCGTAGCGCGCCGCTTCACGGTCCAGGACCGACAAGTCGAAGGGCGCGTTCATGATGACGAGCGGCCAGCCGCTCGCCACCCCTTCGGCGAGCGCGGTGAGGATCTCCTCGACGACGTCCCCGGCCGGGCGGCCCGCGCTGCGGGCCGCCTCACTCGTCCAGCCGTGCACGGCCGTCGCTGCCAGCGGGATCTCTGCCCCGCCGAGGTCCGACACCCACGTATGGGTGTCGGTGTCACGGCCGCCGCCGTAGCGGACTACGGCGGCAGACACGATCCGGGCCGTCTCGACGTCCGTGCCGGTCGTCTCCAGGTCGACGCCGACGAGCGGGCGCCGATGCCAGGACAACTGACTCACGACCGGCCCACCTTCCGTCGGTCACGGTTACGGCGCCGCGGCTTGGCACGGCCGCGACCGGCGCTCGCCTTGCGGGGCAGGGGCCGCGCCGTGGTGTCCTGCGACGCCTCGGCCGCCGCCGCGGCATGCCGGGCCTCAGCCTCCAGCCCGGCCGTCTCAGGGTCGACGGCGGCGAGGATCTGCGGCCGGCCGTCCTCGGCCGCCTGCTCGACAACATCGAGGGCTCGGAGCTCGGCCGACGTCGGCACCAGCTTGAACAACTTCCGGATCGCCGTCTTCAGCCACATCGCAGCAAAGTGCGTGTGCCAGAACGAATCCTGCGCGCCGCTCTCCTCGGCCCGCTGGTAGGCGCGGCTGTGCTCGTCCCGCGTCTCCTCAGCGTCGGCAAGCGTGACGATCGCGACCGCCGAACGAACGCCGCCCTCGAGCCACGCGAACGCGTACGCGAACAGCGGCTTCCCCCGCTCGCTCTCCGAGGCAAGAACCTTCGGCCGGTGCGTGAAATCGAGGGGCGCCGGGGCGGTCGGCTCGTAGTTCCACTCGTCGTTCTCGTAGACCATCTCGACGACGACCGACCGCACCAGCCCCGACCGGTACATCAGGTCGATGTAGCCGTGATAGGTCGCGATGAAAGTCGCGATCCTGTCGTCAGCGGTGATGACCGCCTGCCGACCGTCGGGGATCAGACCGAACCGGGCGCAGGTGATGACGGCCTGCAGAACGCTCGCCGGGGTGCAGCCGCGCAGCTTCGGCAGCACCGGGCGCAGCGCGGCGAAGAACAGCGGGGCACTGATGTGCTTCGGCAGAGCCGCGGCGACGTCGCCCTCGTAGCGGCGCAGCCACTCGGCGACAACGTCCACCGCGGCGTCCTCGACGACGGCCGCAGGCTCGTCGACGGCGTCGGCCTGGCCGTGCCCGGGGCTCGCCGTCGTCGACGACGCGGCAGCCTTCACACGGTCTTTCAGGGTGGCAAGGGCCATCGGTCACAGCTCCTTCGAGGGGACGCGGAGAATTCGCGCGCGGAACTTCGTGTAGAGGTCGGGGCGTTCGGCCTTGAGCCGGTCGACGTCGAGGACCTCGACGGTCTTCACGAACTGGGCGGCGACGTCGGGGTGCTTCTCGCGGAACCGCTTCTCGGCGAAGGTGCCGTTCTGCTTGTTCGACCACGCCACCTTGTTGCCGACCTGCACGACCTCGGCGGCCTCGTTGATCAGCCGCATCTCGTTCTCGACGGTGGTCCGCTCGTCCTCGAGGGCCTTGATCTGCTCGACCAGGGACGCCCGCCGCTTACGCAGCTTGCGCGCCTTGTCGAGGGGCACGTCGACGACTTCCCCCGCCTTGACCTCCCACAGCCGACCGAGGAGCTGCTTAGTCGCCTCCAGCCCGTCCGCCGACGGCGGGAACCCCTCGACGATGTGCCGCTGATACCAGCGGCCGCACACGTCGATGAGCGTCTCGATCAGCTCGTCGTCACGCTCGATCCGGTGGAACTTGAGCGTGTTGCCGCCGACGAGCGCGACGGCCCAGCCGTACGGCCAGCCGCCCACGGCCATGTTCCAGTGGACTTGCAGCGCGGGAGCGTCGGGAACACCGTCCTCCCAGTCGTCGAGCTGGTAGGCGCTGCGGTTCTTCAGCTCGACCGGTGCGACGACGGCGCCGGTCTCCGGGTCGAGCGCGTACCGGTCGACGTTGGACCGCATCCACGGACGCTCGATGTTGGCGAGCATGCCCGGCGTCTGCACCGCCGGAATGCCGGTGCGCTTCGTGAACAGGTACGCGATGAAGTCCTCGATGTCGTGACCGATCTCGGCGTACTCACTCAGCGCGGCACTGCTCTCGATGGGCCGGCCGTGCTTGACCTCGAAGATGTGCCTCGGGCCCCTGTACTTGTCGAGTCCGAGGATCGCGGCGACGTCGGACCCGCCGACACCGTCGCGGCGCACGGTCTCCCACTGGCGCCGGTAGTCGGGATCGTCGAGGTCGCCGGCGGGGAGTATCAGGCGCGCGGCGGGCGCACCGTGCGCGTGGTCCGGCGCCGTGACTGCGGCGGGGGTCCACGGTTGTTCGGTAGCCTGGATGGACAACGTTCCTCTTCTCAGATGGTTCGTTCGGGGGGACTCGGGGCCGCCGGGCTCAGCACAGCTCGGTGGCCCCGGCGCCGTTACGAGACGGCGCGGCTCCGTTTCCTGGCGGGTGTGATCGATGCGAGCGGCGTGAGCGCCGCAGGGCGGGCTCGGGCCCGTCGAGCAGCTCGGGCACGACGCTGCAAAGCGCCTAGATCAGCGCGAGTTCGCAGTCACAGACCCGTCGCTCCTCCGGGTCCGGCTGCTCGGTCGACGGCTTCAGCGCGACGACGCCGGGCCGCTTCGCCTCGAGCACGACCTTCGGGCAGTTCAGCGCTCCGGCGATCCTGCGCAGCTTCTCCGGCGTCGCATTGCGGCGGCCGGCCTCTATGTCACACATGAGCTGCTCGGAGAACCCGCACTTCTCGGCGAGAGCCCGCTTCGTGAGCCCCGCCTGTTCGCGGGCGTAGGTCACGGCCTTGGGGTCGTGGTTCATGGGGGCGCCTCTGCGGCGCCGCACAGGAAGTTCGCTCATGATTCAAAACTAGCGCGTAGTAGCGCGTAGGGCAACTACTGCGCGCGCAGTAGAACCTTGTGCGCACTTACGCGCCTAAGAACATGCGTTACGCCACACTGCGCACCCCAGTAGCGCAGTAACGCGTAGTTGTGCGAACCTTGCTTCCATGACTGCGAGTGATTTTTCAGAGCCGCCTGCAGAGGCCGTGCTCATCAAGGAGGCCCTCCGACGAGCACGGCTATCCGGTCGCGAAGCCGCGCGGAGGGCCGGGATAAGCGACGCCCGTTGGCGTCAGATCGTCGCCGGCCATCAAGTCGTGAGTGGCGTCCGCGCCCCCGTCAGGGCCCCGGACGACACCCTCGCGCGCATGGCCCACGCCGTCGGCGTCACACCGGACGAACTGCGCCGGACCGGCCGCACAGAGGCAGCGGACATGCTCGCCGCACTCGAGGCCCCGCCGGCCTCCCCGAGCGTGTCGAGCGACTTCACCAGCGACCCCCACATCGACGCGATCGCCTCACTCCTGGCGACCCTCCCGCCCGAGGCGCAGGAAGAGGTGCTGCGCCGCGTCCGCCTCACAGAGGCGGCCAAGCCGCGAGAGGAGCACACCGACAACCAGTTCCGACGCCGCGCCGTATGAAGATCACAAGATCATTACGCCCATGCATGGCCCACACAAGAGTTAACAAGCTGTCACATAATGCTCACACCACATTATTAGGGGGCATACAGTGACAGACGTTCTCCTTGCTGGTGTCCTCGGCGCGGCAGTCTTCGCGCTCATCCAGATGCGTAAAACGCTCAGGAAGAACCGCAAAGAGCTGACCCAGCTCCGCGCCGAGGTCACAGCCCAGAAAATCGCCGCGCTTCAGCAGCGGCCCCACCCGCTTCCCGAACCGGTCGAAGAGCCCCCCGAGCCCGCCCGCCGTAAACGGCACCTCGCGCTCTACATAGGCGGCGGCGTCGCCGCAGTCCTCACCTCGCTCGGCGAGCGCCTGCGCTCCACATCCAAACGCCGCCGCACCATCGTTGCTGTCGGCACCGTCGGAGTCGTCGCCGCGGCCACCACCGCCGCCGCCTTCTACCTCGCGCCCAGCACCGGCACCCCACAGGCCGGCGCCCCGCCGGCAGGCACCCCGCCGGCAGGCACCGCACCCGACACCTCCAGCTCCAGCTCCGGCTCCGGCATCGAGCGCGACAGCATCACCAGCCAGGACTCCGCCGTCTCGGCACATAACCCCAGCAGTAACGTTTTTGCGGGCGAACAGTCGAACGATGCCCAGGACGGACACGAGGGCGCGCGCCACAAGGACGAGCAGCCCAGCGACGGCCGCAGCGGCAGCGAAACCCCAGAGTCCAGCGCTGCGCCGAAGCCCGGCAAGACCAAGCCGACCGACGACCAGGACGGCGAGACCAAGCCGACCGACAACCAGGACGACGCACCGAACACTCAACCATCCGCCACGCCCAAGCAGCCGTCCCAGCCTCAGCCGTCAACACCGGCTCCCGACAAGTCGCCCGCACCGAAGCCGACGCCGTCCGCGCCGGCGCCGCCCCCGAGCACGCCGAAGCCAGCACCGAGCACACCGGCCCCGACCCCGACTCCGCCCGCACCGACACAGCCGGCCCCGCCGACGTCCGGCGGCTGCACCATCCATATCGGCCTGCCGCCGCTGCTCGACCTGTGCATCTGATCCAGCCATAAATACGTGAGCGGGCTCCGCCGATTGGCGGAGCCCGCTCACGTTTTGCGCCGTCTCACGCTCGTGCACTTCGGGCGAGCATGGGGCGAGCAGATGATCTCTCGCGTGTCTTCACGTCGATCACTCGACGGAGATGGCAGAGTTTGCGCAGGTCAGACTCTCTCCGCGTAACCCTGCTTGGTGGGGCGGGTGGGACTCGAACCCACGGCCGACGGATTATGAGTCCGTTGCTCTAACCGGCTGAGCTACCGCCCCATAGCGGCGTGTCGCGCACAGGTGTGCGTGCCGTCTGCCGCAGCATAGCCGCTCATACGATCTCCTGCCTCAATGATCGACTGGGCACGGCCTTCGTGACCATGAGGACTGCTTCCAGTCCCGCACGGTTCCCCCCGGGCAGCGAACAGGCATGAAGCAAGCATGAAACAACCATGAAAAAGGACCCCTGAGGGGTCCTCGTTCAACGTGCTCCCCCGACTGGACTCGAACCAGTAACCTGCCGGTTAACAGCCGGCTGCTCTGCCAATTGAGCTACGGAGGACCGAGCTCCCCCGACTGGACTCGAACCAGTAACCTGCCGGTTAACAGCCGGCTGCTCTGCCAATTGAGCTACGGAGGAATGCCTCGTGCATCGAACGTACCTCCCCGGGTATCCGCCAGGGGGCGCGCGCTCGCTGCGACACATACATTAGCGCAAGCAGGGGGGTGCTTTGCCAATCGGTACTCCCCGGCGTCGTCGCCGCGCCGAAGACCTGTGCTGTCCGGCACACAGTCCTACACGAGGGAAGGGTGGCCGCCATGCGTTACCGGCTCACGTTCGTCGCCGGAGTCGTCCTGGGTTACGTGCTGGGCACGAGGGCCGGGCGCGAACGCTACGAGCAGTTGAAGAAGTCCGCGCGGCAGTTCGCGCAGAACCCCGCCGTGCGCAACACCGCGGAGACCGCGGCGCAGCAGGGCCGCGACATCGCGGGCAAGGCGTACCACGTGGTGAGCGACAAGGTCGGGGACCGGATGCCCGACTCGGTGGCGCAGCGGGTACGCGCCCTGCGCGAGCGCACCGCGCAGGGCGCCGGCGAGGACGACTGGGGCACCAGCAACACCTAGGGCCCGCGGTGCGACACGGGTCCTGAGTCGTGATGTCGCCGGGTACGGCAGAATTTCGGCCATGGGGATAGTCGCCGGGTTGGACAGTGCGCCCGATTTCACTCGTATCGTCGTCTGTGACGCGGACACCGGAACCGTGCTCAAACAGGGGTACGCGCCACATCCGGTGGAGAACCCCCAGGGCACGGGCCGTCCGTCCGACGTCGACCCGCAGGCCTGGCTGTACTCGCTGGGCGAGGCGGCGGGCGGCGGGCTGCTGGAGGGCGTGCAGGCCATCGGGGTCTCCGCACAGGCGAACGCGCTGGTGCCGCTGGACGCCCAGGGCAACACCGTGCGGCCCGCCATGGTCGGCGCCGACAAGCGGACCCAGGTCGCCGCGGCCGATCTGATCGACGCGCTCGGCGGCCGGGAGGCGTGGGCGCAGGCGGTGGGGTGTGTGCCGCAGGCCGCGCACCCGGTGACCAAGCTGCGCTGGCTGGCCCGTACCGAGCCCGAGAACGCGGCGCGCACCGCCGTGCTGCTGCAGGCGCACGACTGGCTGGTGTGGCAGCTCCTCGGCCGTCCGGTGCGCCGGACCACCGACCGGGGCGGGGCCTCCGGCACCGGCTACTGGGCGGCGGCGACCGGCGGTTACCGGCCCGACCTCGTGGAGCTGGCGCTCGGGCACCAGACCATGCTGCCGGAGGTGATCGGCCCGGCCGACGCCGCCGGCGCGACACCGGAGGGGCTGCTGATCTCGGCCGGCACCGGGGAGACGATGGCGGCGGCGTTCGGGCTCGGGATCGGGCTGGGCGACGCGGTCGTCTCGCTGGGCGCCTCCGGGTCCGTCATGGCCGTCCACCCCGAGGCCCTCTACGACCCCAACGGCATGATCACCGCGCTGGCGGACGCCACCGGGATGCATCTGCCGGTCGTCACCACGCTGAACGCCGTACGGACCCTGCGCGGGACGGCGGAGCTGCTCGGGCTGCCCGATCTGGAGAGCCTGTCCGACCTGGCGATGAAGTCGACACCGGGTTCGCACGGGCTGGTGCTGCTGCCCTACCTGGAGGGTGAGCGGACGCCGAACCTGCCGCACACCGCCGGGACCCTGGTGGGGCTGCGGCGGGAGTCGATGAAGCCGGAGCACCTGGCGCGGGCCGCGTTCGAGGGCATGCTGTGCGGGCTCGCGGACGCGCTGGACGTCCTGCGCGGCCGGGGCGTGGAGGTCCGGCGGGTGTTCCTGCTGGGGCAGGCCGCGGAACTGCCCGCGGTACAGGCGGCGGCGCCCGCGCTGTTCGGGGCGCAGGTGGTGGTGCCGCAGCCCGCGGACTACGCGGCGATCGGCTCCGCCCGGCAGGCGGCCTGGGCGCTCGGGGTGTCCCAGGGAACCCTCGACCCGCGTACGCCGCCGCTCTGGCAGGGTGCGGCGGCGCAGGTGCTGGAGCCCGGCGAGGACCTGGCGGTGGGCCAGGCGGTGCGCCAGCAGTTCGTGTCGGTGCGCGAGCAGACCCACCCGGGGGCGTTCCGGACCTGAACACGAGCCGTAGGTCCGCGTCATGAGCGTCATGAGGTTCGCGTCATGAGCGCTCGTGGCGGATTAAATTCACTTGAGGTAACGCCGGTGGGGTGTCCGACGATAGGGGCCAGGGGCAACCGATCGCTCCCGCCGACCAGCCGAGAGATTCAGCGTGCTCATACGACTTCTACGGACCTACCTCAGGCCGTACAAGAGACCCATCGTCCTCCTGGTGCTGCTGCAGTTCCTGCAGACCTGCGCCACGCTCTACCTGCCCACCCTCAACGCCGACATCATCGACGACGGTGTCGTCAAGGGGGACACCGGTTACATCCTGTCCGCCGGCGCCCTGATGATCGGCATCTCGCTGACGCAGGTCGTCTGCAACATCGGTGCCGTGTACTACGGCGCCCGGACCGCCGCGGCCCTGGGACGGGACGTGCGGGGGGCCGTGTTCGACCGGGTGCAGTCGTTCTCCGCGCGTGAGCTCGGTCACTTCGGCGCGCCCTCGCTGATCACCCGCACGACGAACGACGTCCAGCAGGTGCAGATGCTGGTGCTGATGTCGTTCACCCTGATGGTGTCGGCACCGATCATGTGTGTGGGCGGCATCGTGATGGCGCTCGGTCTGGACGTGCCGCTGTCCGGGGTGCTGGTGGCGGTGGTGCCGGTGCTGGGGATCTGCGTGACGCTGATCGTCCGGCGGCTGCGTCCGCTGTTCCGGGCCATGCAGGAGCGGCTCGACACGGTGAACCGGGTGCTGCGCGAGCAGATCACCGGCAACCGGGTGATCCGGGCGTTCGTCCGGGACGCGTACGAGCA
Organism: Streptomyces sp. NWU339; assembly: GCF_003143855.1. Lineage (GTDB taxonomy): Bacteria > Actinomycetota > Actinomycetes > Streptomycetales > Streptomycetaceae > Streptomyces. The sequence continues at coordinate 47,789 of NZ_QFRK01000010.1, read as the reverse complement.
GCGGCGGTTCGAGAAGGCCAACGCCGAGCTGACCGAGGTGTCGCTGGGCGCCGGCAATCTGCTGGCGCTGATGTTCCCCGTGGTGATGACGGTGGTGAACCTGTCGTCGATCGCGGTGGTGTGGTTCGGTGCGCACCGGATCGACAGCGGCGGGATGCAGATCGGTGATCTGACCGCGTTCCTCGCCTATCTGATGCAGATCGTCATGTCGGTGATGATGGCCACCTTCATGTTCATGATGGTGCCGCGGGCCGAGGTGTGCGCGGAGCGCATCCAGGAGGTGCTGGACACCTCCTCGAGTGTGGTGCCACCCACCGAGCCCGTCACCGAGCTGCGCCGGCACGGTCATCTGGAGATCCGGGGCGGCGGCTTCTCCTATCCGGGGGCCGAGGAGCCGGTGCTGAAGTCGGTCGACCTGGTGGCCCGTCCCGGTGAGGTCACCGCCGTCATCGGTTCGACCGGCAGCGGCAAGTCCACCCTGCTCGGGCTGGTCCCCCGGCTGTTCGACGCGACCGAGGGCGAGGTGCTGGTGAACGGCGTGCCCGTCACGGACCTCGACCCGGCGCTGCTGGCGAGGACGGTGGGGATGGTGCCGCAGAAGCCGTACCTGTTCGCGGGGACGGTGGCGACCAACCTGCGGTACGGCGATCCGGACGCCACCGACGCGGAGCTGTGGCACGCGCTGGAGGTGGCACAGGCCAAGGAGTTCGTCGAGCGGCTGGAGGGCGGGCTCGACGCGCCGATCGCGCAGGGCGGGACCAATGTGTCCGGTGGTCAGCGCCAGCGCCTGGCGATCGCGCGGACGCTGGTGCGGCGCCCGGAGATCTACCTCTTCGACGACTCCTTCTCCGCGCTCGACTACGCCACCGACGCGGCCCTGCGCGCGGCGCTGGCCGAGGAGACCGCCGAGGCGACGGTGGTGATCGTCGCCCAGCGGGTGGCGACCATCCGGGACGCCGACCGGATCGTGGTCCTGGACGAGGGCCGGATCGTCGGCACCGGCCGGCATCACGAACTGATGGCGGACAACGAGACCTACCGGGAGATCGTGCTCTCCCAGCTGACGGAAGCGGAGGCCGCCTGATGGCGGGAGCAGCGCGGATGATGGCCGGGGGCGGCCCCGACCAGCAGTCGCTGAACTTCAAGGAGTCGGGCAGACGGCTCGTCGCCCGGTTCAAGCCGGAACGCCTGACCCTCTGTGTGCTGCTGGCCTGCACGGTGCTGAGCGTGGGCCTCAGCGTGGTCGGGCCGAAGATCCTCGGCCGGGCCACCGACCTGGTCTTCGAGGGCGTCGTCGGACGGGACATGCCGTCCGGGGCCACCAAGGAGCAGGTGCTCGACGCGATGCGGGCGCGCGGTGAGGGCGATGTCGCCGACATGCTCCGCGGCACCGACTTCACCCCGGGCCACGGCATCGACTTCACCGCCGTGGGCGGTGTCCTCGGGCTCGCGCTGGCGGTGTTCGGGGTCGCCGGTCTCCTGATGGCGGTGGCGACGCGGCTGGTGAACGGGGCCGTGAACCGCACCATGTACCGGATGCGCGAGGACGTGCAGGCGAAGCTGTCGCGGCTGCCGCTGTCGTACTTCGACAAGCGGCAGCGCGGTGAGGTGCTGAGCCGGGCGACCAACGACATCGACAACCTCGGGCAGACGCTCCAGCAGACGATGGGCCAGCTGATCAACTCGCTGCTGACCATCGTCGGTGTGCTGGCGATGATGTTCTACGTCTCCTGGATCCTCGCGCTGGTCGCGCTGGTCACCGTGCCGCTGTCGTTCGTGGTCGCCACCCGCGTGGGCAAGCGGTCGCAGCCGCACTTCGTGCAGCAGTGGCGTACGACCGGAACGCTCAACGCGCACATCGAGGAGATGTACACCGGGCACACCCTGGTGAAGGTGTTCGGGCGGCAGGAGGAGTCGGCGAAGCAGTTCGCCGAGGAGAACGACGCGCTGTACGAGGCCGGTTTCAAGGCGCAGTTCAACAGCGGCATCATGCAGCCGCTGATGCTCTTCGTGTCGAACCTCAACTACGTGCTGGTGGCGGTCGTCGGCGGGCTGCGGGTCGCGTCGGGTTCGCTGTCCATCGGTGACGTGCAGGCGTTCATCCAGTACTCGCGGCAGTTCTCGATGCCGCTGACGCAGGTCGCCTCGATGGCAAACCTGGTGCAGTCGGGTGTCGCGTCGGCCGAGCGGGTCTTCGAACTCCTGGACGCCGAGGAGCAGTCGGCCGACGTCTCGCCGTCCGAGAGGCCGGCCGAGCCGCGCGGGCGGGTGGCGCTGGAGCACGTGGCGTTCCGCTACGACCCCGAGAAACCGCTGATCGAGGACCTGTCGCTGACGGTCGAGCCGGGGCACACGGTGGCCATCGTCGGCCCGACCGGCGCCGGCAAGACGACGCTGGTCAACCTGCTGATGCGGTTCTACGAGGTGTCCGGCGGGCGCATCACGCTCGACGGCGTCGACATAGCGCGCATGTCCCGGGACGAGCTGCGCGCCGGGATCGGCATGGTGCTCCAGGACACCTGGCTGTTCGGCGGCACCATCGCGGAGAACATCGCCTACGGGGCCACGCGCGAGGTCACCCGCGGCGAGATCGAGGAGGCGGCGCGGGCGGCCCACGCCGACCGGTTCGTCCGTACCCTGCCCGACGGGTACGACACGGTAGTCGCCGACGAAGGTGCCGAGGGCGCCGAGGGCAGTGGGATCAGCGCGGGGGAGAAGCAGCTCATCACCATCGCGCGGGCGTTCCTGTCCGATCCGGTGATCCTGGTGCTGGACGAGGCGACGAGTTCCGTGGACACCCGTACCGAGGTGCTGATCCAGAAGGCGATGGCCAAACTGGCGCACGGGCGTACGTCGTTCGTCATCGCGCACCGGCTCTCCACGATCCGGGACGCGGACACGATCCTCGTCATGGAGAACGGCGCGATCGTGGAGCAGGGCTCGCATCAGGAGTTGCTGGCCGCGGACGGGGCGTACGCTCGGCTGTACAAGGCCCAGTTCGCGCAGGCGGTCGCGGAGGTGGACTGACTTTCCTCGCCCCCGCCGCCCCGGACCCCGCTCCTCAAACGCCGGAGGGGCTGATTTCAGCCCGTCCGGCGTTTGAGGACGAGGCCCGCAGGGCCGAAGGGGGGTCTGGGGGCGCAGCCCCCAGGGACGGGACGGGAAGGGGCGGCGGGGGCGAAAGAAGCTCAGTCCAGGTAGCCGCGCAGCTGGTCGGCGAAGGCGTGGTCGCGGAGCTTGTTCAACGTCTTGGACTCGATCTGGCGTATGCGTTCCCGCGTCACACCGAAGATGCGGCCTATCTCCTCCAGCGTGCGCGGGCGCCCGTCGACCAGCCCGTACCGCAGCTGGACGACCTTGCGCTCCCGCTCCCCCAGCGTCGACAGCACCGCCTCCAGATGCTCCCGGAGCAGCAGGAACGCGGCCGACTCGACGGGGCTCGTGGCGTCGCCGTCCTCGATGAGGTCGCCGAGGGCCACGTCGTCCTCCTCGCCCACCGGGGCGTGCAGGGAGACCGGCTCCTGGGCGAGCCGCAGCACCTCGCCGACCCGCTCGGGGGCCAGGTCGAGATGGTCGGCGACCTCGTTCGCGGTCGGTTCGTAGCCGCGTTCCTGCAGCATGCGCCGCTGGACGCGGACGACGCGGTTGATGAGCTCGACGACGTGCACGGGGACGCGGATGGTGCGGGCCTGGTCGGCCAGCGCGCGGGACATGGCCTGGCGGATCCACCAGGTGGCGTAGGTGGAGAACTTGTAGCCGCGCGCGTAGTCGAACTTCTCCACGGCCCGGATCAGACCGAGGTTGCCCTCCTGCACCAGGTCCAGCATGGTCAGCCCGCGGCCCACGTACCGTTTGGCGACGGAGACGACGAGCCGCAGATTGGCCTCGATCAGCCGCCGCTTGGCCATCCGGCCCATGACGACGAGCCGGTCCAGGTCGAGGGCGAGGCTGCTGTCCAGGTCGGGGGTGCGGCGCAGCTTCTCCTCGGCGAACAGCCCGGCCTCGACGCGGCGGGCGAGTTCGACCTCCTCGGCCGCGGTGAGCAGGGGGATGCGGCCGATCTCCCGCAGGTACTGGCGGAACAGGTCCGAGGAGGGGCTGCCGGACTCGGCGCGCGCCGGCGGCGGGGCCGGCTCGATGTGCTCGGCCGGCCCGAGCGCCGCGGACGGCGGTTCGGGCTCCGTCTCGGGGTGGTGCGCGGCCCGGCTCTGCGCGGGCACGGCCACCAGGACGTCCGCCTCCGGCCGCGCGCCGACCGTGCTCGTGTCGGTCTGGGTGAGGCTCTGGATCTGGGTCTGCACGGGGGCGACCTCCAGGATGATCGCTGCCGGGGAGGGCGGCAGCGGTACTTCGGGAGCGGAGTCGGCGGCCTCGCCGCTGTCCGTCCCGTACGCGATGAGCGGGGCCGCGGGGGTCCCGGACCCGTCGAGGACGGGTCGGCCGCGCTCCGAGGACTCAGGCACCGCACCCCAGTGTGGGGTATGACACATCGTCCCCACGAGGGGCGTGCGATGACTTTTTGCGTCCGCGCGGTGACCCGGCGGCCACATCCCGTCTACAGGGCCGCCGCGCCGTGCTCGCGCAGGGACTGGTCGTACTGCTGGAGGACCCACAGTTCGTTCTGCACGGAGGCCAGTTCGGCGGGGTCGCCCTGGGAGGCGAGACGGGTCAGCCGGCCGGCGATCTCGCGGACGCGGCGCTCGACGGCACGGCGGCGGACGGTGACCAGCTGGGCGCCCGCGTAGTTCTCGTCGACCTCCTTGACGCCCCGGTGCAGCATGATCGCCTCGACGGCGAGTTCGGTGACCATGGCGCGGACGGTGTCGTCGGGGGCGGCGTCGCGGACCCGGATCAGGTACTCCTGCGGGTCCCGGGCGCCGTACTCCGCGCCGCCCGCTTCCAGGACGGCCTGGCGCACGGCCGCGTAGACCGGGGCGGTGAACTCGTCGACGCCGTAGGCGTCGAAGGCCGGGGAGACCAGCGCGGGGTGCTGGAGGGCGAGCTTGAGCAGTTCCCGTTCGGTGGCGAAGACGGGGTTGCGGAGGTTGAGGGCGGGGCCCCGCGGGAGTGCGGGTTCCGGGCCGGAGGCGTACTGCTGCGGGCCCCCGCCGCCGCGCTGCTGCCGGTCGGGGGCGGGGCCCTTGCCGCCGCGGTCGCGGGCCCAGCGGGCGAGCTGCGCCACCCGCTTGACCACGAACTGGGTGTCGAGGATGCCGAGCATGCCGGCGAGCTGGACGGCGACCTCGTGCTGGGCGCCGCTGTTCTTGATGCGGGCGACGACCGGGGCGGCCTCGTCGAGGGCGGCGGCGCGGCCGGCCGGGGTGTCCAGGTCGTAGCGGTTCACGATGTGGCGGAGCGCGAACTCGAAGAGCGGGGTGCGGGGTTCGGCGAGGTCGGCGACCGCGTCGTCGCCCTTGGCGAGGCGCAGGTCGCAGGGGTCCATGCCGTCGGGCGCGATGGCGATGTAGGTCTCGGCGGCGAACTTCTGGTCGTCCTCGAAGGCGCGCAGGGCCGCCTTCTGGCCGGCCGCGTCACCGTCGAAGGTGAAGATCACCCGGGCCGAGCCGTTGTCCATCAGCAGCCGGCGCAGGATCTTGATGTGGTCGTTGCCGAAGGCGGTGCCGCAGGTCGCGATGGCGGTGGTGACGCCGGCGAGGTGGCAGGCCATGACGTCGGTGTAGCCCTCGACGACGACCGCGCGGGACGACTTGGCGATGTCCTTCTTCGCCAGGTCGATGCCGTACAGCACCTGGGACTTCTTGTAGATCGCCGTCTCGGGGGTGTTGAGGTACTTGGGCCCGTTGTCCGCCTCGTAGAGCTTGCGGGCGCCGAAGCCGACGACCTCGCCGCCGATGTCGCGGATGGGCCACATCAGCCGGCCGCGGAAGCGGTCGATGGGGCCGCGGCGGCCCTCCTGGGACAGGCCGGAGAGCAGCAGCTCCTTGTCGGTGAAGCCCTTGCCGCGCAGGAAGCGGGTGAGGTGGTCCCAGCCCTGGGGGCTGTAGCCGACGGAGAAGTGCCGGGCGGCCTCCTGGTCGAAGCCCCGCTCGGCGAGGAAGGCGCGGCCGGTGTCCGCCTCGGGGGAGGTAGCGAGCTGCTCCACGTACCAGTCGGCGGCGATCCGGTGGGCCTCGATCAGGCGGATGCGCTCGCCGCGCTGGTGGGCCGGGTTGTACCCGCCCTCCTCGTAGCGCAGGGTGATGCCGGCCTGGGCGGCGAGGCGTTCGACCGCCTCGGAGAAGGAGAGGTGGTCGACCTTCATCACGAACGTGATGGTGTCGCCGCCCTCCTGGCAGCCGAAGCAGTGGAAGAGGCCCTTGCTCGGGCTCACCTGGAAGGACGGCGACTTCTCGTCGTGGAACGGGCACAGGCCCTTGAGGTTGCCGCCGCCGGCGCCGCGCAGCTGGAGGTACTCGGACACCACGGCGTCGATCGGGACCGCGTCCCGTACCGCCTTCACGTCCTCGTCGTTGATCCGTCCAGCCACGCTGGAAGTCTACGGTGGTCCGCCGGGAGCCGGATCCGAGGCGTCCGCCCCGGTCAGGAGGCGAGGTTTTCCAGCGGGACGTGCGGGTCGGCCAGGGCCTCCGTGTCCACCGGGGTCCGGGAGCGGATCAGCCGCTGGATCGGGTCCGTGACGTCCCACACGTTGACGTTCATCCCGGCCAGCACCCTGCCCTCCCTCACCCAGAACGCGATGAACTCCCGCTTGCCCGAGTCGCCCCGGATCACGACCTGGTCGTAGGAGCCCGGGGGTGCCCAGCCGGAGTACTCCATCCCCAGGTCGTACTGGTCGGTGAAGAAGTACGGCACCCTGTCGTACGCGACCTCCCGGCCGAGCATGGCGCGGGCCGCGGCCGGGCCGCCGTTGAGGGCGTTGGCCCAGTGCTCGACGCGCATCCGGGTGCCGAACAGGGCGTGCGGGAAGGAGGCGACGTCACCGGCCGCGTGGATGTCCGGGTCGGAGGTGCGCAGCCGCTCGTCGACCAGGACGCCGCCGCCGTCCGCGCGGTCGGCGATCTCCAGGCCCGCCGCCCGGGCGAGGCCGGTGCGCGGGGCGGCGCCGATCGCCGCGAGGACGGCGTGCGCCGGGTGCTCCTCGCCGTCGTCGGTGCGGGCGGCGAGGACCATGCCGTCCTGCCCGGTGATCTCGGTGAGGGTGGCGCCGAAGTGGAAGCGGACGCCGTGGTCGCGGTGCAGGTCGGCGAAGAGCTGGCCGAGCTCGGGGCCGAGGACCGAGTGCAGCGGGGTCTGCCCCCGGTGCACGACGGTGACCTCCGCGCCGTACTCGCGGGCCGCCGCCGCGACCTCCAGGCCGATCCAGCCGCCGCCGGCGATCACCAGGTGGCCGTTGTCACGGCCGAGGGAGGTCAGGACGCCCTTGAGGCGTTCGGCGTGCGCGAGGCGGCGCAGGTGGTGGACGCCGGCCAGGCCGGTGCCCGGGATGTCCAGGCGGCGGGGCTCGGCACCGTTGGCCAGCAGCAGTTTGTCGTAGCGGACGGTGGTGCCGTCCTCGCCGAAGCGGACGGTCTTCGCGGCGCGGTCGACGGCGTCGACGGTCTGGCCGAGGTGCAGCTCGACGTCGTGGCGCGCGTACCAGGCGGGTTCGTGCACGAAGACGCTGTCGCGTTCCTCCTTGCCGAGGAGGTAGCCCTTGGACAGGGGCGGCCGCTCGTACGGGTGGTCGCGTTCGTCGCAGATCAGCAGGACACGGCCGGTGAAGCCCTCCGTTCGCAGCGTTTCGGCCGCTTTCGCGCCGGCCAGTCCGCCTCCGACGATGACGAATGTCTGATCCGCGTCGACCACGTGATGCCTCCTCTTCAGGGTGCCGCCACCTGTGAGCGTCCCGCACACCGGGTGGTGCGGGAAGGGGGAGTGACCCGATCAGGCCACGGACGGTCACCTTCGGGCTCCTCCTCAACCCTGCCCCGTCAGACGGGTGTGAAGCGAGCGGGCCGAGGCGTCGGTGAGGGACGCGATCTGGTCGACGATCACCCGTTTGCGGGCGCGGTCGTCCGGGGCCCGCGCGAACAGCGTGCGGAACTGCGGGTCCAGGCCGTCGGGGGCGCGGGCGGTGAGCGCCTCGGCCAGTTCGGCGACGACGACCCGCTGGTCGGCGCGGAGCAGTTCCTGCTCGGCGCGCTGCATGACGTACCGGTCGGCCACCGCCTTGAGGACGGCGCACTCCAGCCGGGTCCCCCGGGGGACGACGAGTTCGGCTCCGTAGCGGGTGAGGCGGCCGCTGCCGAATCTCTGCCGGGTGGCGCCCTCGGCGGCGAGGCAGAAACGGCCGATGAGCTGGCTGGTGGCGTCCTTGAGGCGGGCCTGGGCGACCGCGGTGCCGTCGTAGCCGTGCGGCCACCACTCCTGGGCGAGGAGCCGGTCGAGCGCCTCGGCGAGTTCCGCCGGGTCGGTGCCGGGGTCGGTGTAGCGGCCGACGGCGACGGCGAAGACCGCCTGCCGCTCGGGCTCGGCGTGCAGGAGGTTGGGGTCGATGTGGCCGGCGTGCAGGCCGTCCTCCACGTCGTGCACCGAGTAGGCCACGTCGTCGGCCCAGTCCATGACCTGGGCCTCGAAGCAGACGCGGTCCTCGGGGGCGTCCTCGCGGATCCAGTCGAAGACGGGGCGGTCGTCCTCGTAGACGCCGAACTTCGGGGAGGCCGGGTCGGTGGGGTGGCCCCCTCGGGGCCAGGGGTACTTGGTGGCGGCGTCGAGGGCGGCGCGGGTGAGGTTGAGGCCGACGGAGCCTTCGGGGGTGAACCGTTTGGGTTCGATGCGGGTGAGGAGGCGGAGCGACTGGGCGTTGCCCTCGAAGCCGCCGCAGTCCTCGGCGAACTCGTTCAGCGCCTGTTCGCCGTTGTGGCCGAAGGGCGGATGGCCCAGGTCGTGGGAGAGGCAGGCGGCCTCCACGAGGTCCGGGTCGCAGCCGAGGGCTGCACCGAGCTCCCGGCCCACCTGGGCGCACTCGAGGGAGTGGGTGAGGCGGGTGCGGGGGCTGGCGTCCCAGGCCGTGCCGGCCGCTCCGGGGGTGACGACCTGGGTCTTGCCGGCCAGGCGGCGCAGGGCCGCCGAATGCAGCACGCGTGCGCGGTCGCGCTGGAAGGCGGTACGCCCGGGGCGCTTGTCGGGTTCGGCGGCCCAGCGGGCGAGCGAGGCCGGCGTGTAGCCGGGGGGCGGGGCGTGGTTCCGCCGCGCCTGTTCCTGCGCCTGCGCTGCGGGGCCGGTGGGGACGGGGGTGCCGGTGCCTGCCATGTTTCGACACTACGGCCACCCGGTGACAGCGGGCGCGGCAGCCCGGGTCCACCCGTACGGCGTCGGGCGGCCGGGGGCGGGCTCGGCGGCGCGGGGGCGGGGCCGTCCGGGCCTGGTCGTGGCGGTGGAGGAGAAGGGCCAGGGCAGGCCCGCGCACGGCGTGAGCGCGTTCGAGCCGCTGCTCCCCTCCCCTCCCCCGCCCACCGTGAAGCCGATCACAGGGCGCGGCTGAACCGGAGGGCGTGCCGATGCGTCTCCGAGGTCGAGGACCGACCGGGGAGGGTGCCCGTCCGATGCTTGACCTGTTGCGCCGCGTGAGGATCCGCGGGTTCCGCCGACCGCGCCTGCCGCACCTGCCGCACCTGCCGCGCACCCGTACCGGTCGGCGGCGGCTGGTGCAGGCGGGGATGGCGGCGTGCGTCCTGGCGCTGTTGCCGGCGACGTGGATGCACCTGGCGGCGGACGGCCGCCTGCGCACCACCGCCGACGTGTCCCGCACGGACGTCGCCGTGGTCTTCGGCGCGGGCCTGTGGGAGGGGGAGCCGTCGCCGTATCTCGCACGCCGGCTGAACGCGGCGGCCGAGCTGTACCGGACGGGCCGGATCGAGGTGGTCCTGGTCACCGGCGACAACAGCCGTGAGGAGTACGACGAGCCGGACGCGATGCGCGCCTATCTGACCCGGCACGGCGTGCCCGACGCACGGATCGTCAGCGACTACGCGGGCTTCGACACCTGGGACTCCTGCGTCCGCGCGAAGAAGATCTTCGGCGTGGACCGGGCCGTGCTGATCAGCCAGGGCTTCCACATCCGCCGCGCGGTCACACTGTGCCGGGCGGCCGGTGTCTCCTCGTACGGCGTCGGCGTCGACGACCGGCACGACGTCACCTGGTACTACGGGGGCGTCCGGGAGATCTTCGCGGCGGGCAAGGCGGCGGCGGACGCGGCGTTCCGTCCGGACCCGCACTTCCTCGGGCCGAGGGAGCCGGGGGTGGAGCGGGCACTCGACGGCATCGACGCCCCGTCGCCCGTACGGTGACCGCGTCGTGTCGAGACCGCGTCACGTCGATGGCGCAGTATGTTCGCGCCATGGCGGACACGACACGGATCACGGTCGCTCTCCCGACCGAGCAGGTCGCCGAAGCGGTGGCCCGTCAACTGCGACACCGGTTGTTCGGCACTGATCTGGTGCGCCATCAGGAAGAGCACGGGGCCTTCACCGAGAAAGAGTCGGCCGAGGCTCACTGCCGAATCTTCGGGACGACGGGCACCGCCCGTCGGCATCTGAACGGATGACACCCGCACCGCGTACCCGGTGTGCAACCGGGGGCGGTGCGGGGCGTACCACGTGGGGTGCAGGCTGGGCGGTACGGAGAGTTCCGGGACGCCCGCACACTGCCCGTACTGCGCCCTGCGGTGCGGAACGAACCTGACGTCGGCCCCGGACGGGACGACCGTCGAGGTGCGGAAACGGGCGGACTTTCCGGTGGACCGGGGGGCTCTGTGCGGGAAGGGGGCGTACGGCCCCCGCCGTGCTGTCGTCGAGCGTGCGGCCGGCCTCGCCGCTGGTGCGGTCCGGGGCGGGTGTGCCGGTGCCGGCCTCCTGGGAGGAGGCGCTGGAGCGGGTCGCCGAGGGGCTGGGGCGGACGCGTGCGGAGTACGGGGCGGACGCGGTCGGGGTGTTCGGCGGAGCCGGGCGGTGGCGCCGGCGCGGCTCACCACCGCGATCCGTCCCGACACCGTGTTCATGCCGTTCCACCGGGCCGGCGGAGACCGCGTCGGCGCCCTCACCCACCCCGCCCTGGACCCGGCCTCACGGATGCCGGGGTTCAAGGTGTGCGCGGTACGGGTGGAGGCGGTGACGCCGTGAGCGGGTCACCCGTTCACAGGCGCGCGGTGCGCCCTTCGGGTTCTTTCCCCGGACGGGGCCGCCGCACGTCGGTGACCTGCCGGAACAGGAGGCGGGCAGGCCCCGGCCGGGCGGGCCCGACACCCGTTCACCCCATTCCTGACTCCCTTTCAGGGAGCGCGCCGCGCCCGATGGCACTTACCTCGGACAGGCAGGGACGCGACTGACGGCGGCACATGGGGGTGCTGCGGGCGTGACCCCTGCGTGAGCTCGAGGGAGCATCGATGCGAGGTACCGCCCGGTCGCTGACCGGCCTGCCCGGTGGGGCCGGCCTGCCCGGTGGGGCCGGCCTGCCCGGTGGGGCCGGTCTGGCCGGCCCCGCGCTGGCCCTGGCCGCCGTGGGGCTGCTCGTCGCCCCCGCCGGACACGCCGGGGAGGCGGACGCCGCCCCGGCGGGGCACTCCCGCGGCACGGCGCCCGGGAACCTGGAGGTGTACCCCTCCTCGGTCGTGGCCGGCGCGCAGGTGACGGTGAACACCGCGGCGTGCGGGGACCGCGACACGGTCGCGGGGGACGCCACCGCCGTGGGCGCCGGCCGTTTCACCCTGGCGCCGAGCGCGCACGAGCGGGACTCGATCGGCCGGTTCCGGGTGCCACCGGACGCGCAGCCGGGGACGTACGAGATCGTCGCGAAATGCTCCGCCGACGGGCAGCGGGTGACCGGCGACCTGGTGGTCAGACTGACGTCCGCGGCCCAGCAGGTGTACCCGCACGGAAGTGTGAAGACGGGGGTCGGCAGTGCCCTGGGCCCCGACCCCGTACAGACCGCGGCCGGCGTGGCGACGCTCGCCGTCGCCGCCGCGGGCGGTACCTGGATCCTGCATCGCCGGGCGAGAGGCGACGGGATCTGACGGGCACCCTCCGCTGCCCGTCCACCGGTACCGCATGTCCCCTCCCCCTCCGGGTCCGCCCCCCTCGCGGCCCGGAGGGGGCGCGGGGCCGACTCCGAAGAGGTCAGTCCACGATGCACAGCAGGTTCGGCCGGGCCGAGGGCCCGAGCGACACGGCCATAGCCTCCGTGAGCGTGTTCGCCCTGTGCTGCGGGCTGTGGCTGCTGCGCGACGCGGCCGAGACGCACGCCCCGCCCCAGCCGTCCGCCGTCCAGGCCCACTCCGGGCGCGTCGATCTCGTCGCCGACCGCCCCGCCGCGCTGCCGCCCTCCCCGCCGGACCGGGTCCGCATCCCCGCGATCGACGTGGACGCGCCGCTGACGGGCCTCGGGCTGACCGGCACCGGCAGCCTCGACGTGCCGCCGCCCGAGCGGAAGAACCTGGCCGGCTGGTACGAGGCCGGCACCACGCCCGGCGAGCGGGGCACCGCGATCGTCGCGGGCCATGTCGACAACGCCGACGGCCCTGCCGTCTTCTACTCCCTGGGCGCCCTGCGCAAGGGCAGCACCGTCGAGGTGGACCGGCTGGACGGCCGCACCGCCGTGTTCACGGTGCACGCCGTGGAGACGTACGACGCGAGGGACTTCCCCGACGAACAGGTCTACGGCGCGGCGGAACGGCCCGAACTGCGGATCATCACCTGCGGCGGCGGCCGGTCACGCGGCACCGGCTACCGGGGCAACGTCGTCGTCTACGCCCACCTGACGGGCAGCCGCAGCCACTGACGCACGCCGGGGCGCGACGCGTGTGGTCCCCCGCTGAAGTTCCGCGGCCCGCGGCATCAGGCCAGCCACTGTTCGTACGCCATGTTCGCCACCAGGGCGAAGACGACCGTCAGCAGGACGACGCGGACGAAGCCACTGCCCTTCTTCAGGGCCGTGTGGGCGCCGAGCATGCCGCCCGCGAGGTTGAACACGGCCATCAGGGCCGCCAGCTGCCACAGCACCGCGCCCTGCCAGGCGAACATCGCCAGCGCGCCCGCGTTGGTGCAGCAGTTGACGATCTTCGCGGTGGCGGAGGCGGTGACGAGGTCGAGGTGGAGCAGCGCGGTGAGCGCCAGGACGAGGAACGTACCGGTGCCGGGGCCGATGAGACCGTCGTAGAAACCGATGCCCAGGCCGCCGAGGCCGATCGCGGCGAGGACGCGGCGGCGCGTGACCGGGCCGGGTGCGGGCGCGGTGCCGAAGGACGGACGGAGGATGACGAAGGCGGCCACGGCGAGCAGCACCACCATGATCACCGGTTTGAGGACCTCGGTGCTCATCCCGGCGGCGAGGAAGGCGCCGCCCAACGACCCGGCGAGGGCGGCGAGACCGATGCGTACGGCGGTACGGACGTCCACCGGGGCCTTGCGTGCGTAGGTGATCGCCGCGCCCGTGGTGCCGACGATGGCGACCGCCTTGTTGGTGCCCAGCGCGTGCGCGGCCGGGGTGCCGGCGGGCAGGCCCAGCAGCAGGGCCGGCAGGAGCAGCAGCCCGCCGCCACCGACCACGGCGTCGATCCAGCCGGCGGCGAGCGCCGCGAGGCAGAGGAGAATGACGGTGGTCAGCGAGATGTCGGGCATGGCCGTGACCCTATGGACCGGATAGTTGTGCCGTCCATCGAGATGAGCGTTTCCTGAGGTTGAGCCTCCTCACACCCGTCCCCGCCCTCGCTGAGGGCAGCGTTCCGCACGGGAAACAGAGGTGGTGCCACGCCTGGACGACGCGGCGGTGCGGGTGACGGCGTACCCGGTGAAGGCGGTCTGACCTGCCGGGACGGGACCGGCGGCGGTCCGGCCCGGTCCGTCCCGCCGGGACCGCACCGCTGTCGTCGGAACGCTGCGGGGTCGGTCGTCGGCCCGTGACCGGGCGTCGAGGACCGACCCCGCGCGAGGTTCCACGGTCAGCTGTCGGCCCGCTCCTCGGCGAGGACCTGCTGCCGCAGCTCCACCAGCGCCCGCAGGGCGTGGCTGTACATGTGGAGGCTCTTGTCGCTGTGTCCGTTCGCCGCGGTCGCCTGGCTGCTGACCGGCATCGCGCTGATGACGGCGATGGCGGCCGCCACGGCGGCGCTGTGCCGCACCGTGGAATCGGTTCTGGTCGCCACGCTCCCCGCGATCTTCGTCCTGCCGTTGATATCCGGGGTCTACATCCCCCGAGAGGTGCTGCCGGACGCACTGGGCGAGGCGCTGCTCTTCGCGCCGCTGTCGTCCACGATCGACCTCATGAGGTCGGGTTGGACCGGGGAGCTGTCGGCGGGCGGGGTTCTGACCCGAAGCGCGCTCGCCATCGCCTGGACCGGCTTCTTCGCCCGGATCGCGGCCGCCGCTTCCGGTGGGAGCCGCGCACCTGAGGAACGCCCCGCCGCCCCTCGCAGGCGGCCTCGCGCCCCGCTGAACGCGGTGTTCCTCGGAGAAGGAGCGGGGATCCAGTCGGGCAGCGTGCGCGGCGCGGGCTGTGGGGCAGCCTGCCGTTCCCCCGTACGACCACATTAATGGCATGTTCATTCCACGCGCTTAGGTTCCCCTCGGCACGGCCCCGCCACCGACCGGTGGCGGGACGGTTCACGGCACCCCAGGAGCGGCAGTGGAACGTCGTACCTTCCTTCGTGCGAGCGCCATGGGCGGCACCGGCGCGGTCCTCGGTGGCGCACTCTGGCACAGCGCCGCGTACGCGGCGCCCGCCCAGCCCGGCACGGGCCCGTACGGTGCGCTCGGCGCGGCGGACGCCAACGGGATCCGGCTGCCCGCCGGGTTCACCAGCAGGGTGATCGCCCGTTCCGGCCGGCAGGTCCCGGGCACCTCGTACACCTGGCACAACGCCCCCGACGGCGGCGCCTGTTACGCGGACGGCAGCGGCTGGATCTACGTCTCCAACTCGGAGATCGACCCGTCCGGCGGCGCGGGCGCGGTGCGCTTCTCGGCCACCGGAGCCATCACGGGCGCGTACCGCATCCTGTCCGGCACCCGACAGAACTGCGCGGGCGGCAGCACTCCGTGGAACACCTGGCTGTCCTGCGAGGAGGTGGACCGCGGTTACGTCTACGAGACCGACCCGTGGGGGGTGAAGGCGGCGGTCCGCCGGGACGCGATGGGCCGCTTCAAGCACGAGGCGGCGGCCGCCGACCCGGTCCGCAGGGTCATCTACCTGACCGAGGACGTCTCGGACAGCTGCTTCTACCGCTTCCGGCCGACGACGTGGGGCGACCTGTCCTCCGGCACGCTGGAGGTACTGGTGGGGGGCGGCGGCACCAGCGGTCCGGTGAGCTGGGCGCGGGTCCCGGACCCGTCCGGCGCCACCGCCACCCGCAACCAGGTCTCCGGCGCCAAGCGCTTCAACGGCGGCGAGGGCTGCCACTACGCGAACGACACCTGCTGGTTCACCACCAAGGGCGACAACCGCGTCTGGCAGTACGACGCCTCCGCCCAGACCATCGAACTCGCCTACGACGACTCCCTGGTGCCGGGCGGCGCCGCTCCCCTGACCGGCGTCGACAACGTCACCGGTTCCTCCTCCGGCGACCTGTTCGTGGCCGAGGACGGCGGCAACATGGAGATCTGCGTCATCACCCCCGACGACGTCGTGGCCCCCTTCCTCCTCGTGAGCGGCCAGTCCGGCTCCGAGATCACCGGCCCGGCCTTCTCCCCGGACGGCACCCGCCTGTACTTCTCCAGCCAGCGCGGCACGAGCGGCAGTTCGTCCGGCGGCATCACCTACGAGGTGAAGGGACCGTTCCGCACCTGACCACTCCCCCGTTCGTGCGGGCGCGGCGCGCAGCACGCACCCGCATGAACGGAGAGCTACCGTCCGGTCACGTCACGTTCGCATCACGGGTCCACAAAACCTCCACGCCCTCCCTCGGCCACTCCCCTACCGTCGGCAGCTCACACCCGGCAGACCGCCCCGGACGGGGGCATGCTGCCGGATATCCGCACATGGCTGGGAGTTTCCCCGTGAACCTGTCCTGCAAGTCCGCCGCCGTGACCGTCGCCGCGCTCGCCCTGGCCGCCCTGCCCGCCACCTCCGCCGTGGCCCACGAGGGCGCCTTCAAGAACTGCACCGAGGCGTACGAGGCCGGGTACTCCGACATCAAGGCGGGCAGCGAGCACTACGGCAAGCACCTGGACCGCGACAACGACGGCATCGGCTGCGACGACGCGCCGGCGGACTTCGTCCCCGTCGGCGACAGGGACAGCGGCTCGGACGACGGCGCCACCGGTTCCGACGCCGACGCCAAGGGCACCGCCGAGAAGGGCGGCGGCACCGACCTCGCCGAGACCGGCGGCAACAGCGCCACCCCGTACATCGCGGCCGGCGGCGCGGCCGTCGTCCTCGCGGGCGGCGCCGTCCTGCTCGCCTCCCGCAGGCGCCGCGGCACGAACTGATCCACGCCGGGCCGAGGACACAGTAAACGGCGGCACCCCCGCACGGGTGCCGCCGTTTCCTTTCGCGATCCGGAGCCGTTGCCGATCGGTGAGGGTGGTCGGGTGACAGGCAACGGCTCCGGGGTTCGTGCGCCCCGGGAACCGGGACTCAGCGGTGGTCGCTGCCGTTCGAGGTGACCGCGGCGCGGCCGGCCTCCAGGCGGGCGACGGGGATGCGGAACGGGGAGCAGGAGACGTAGTCCAGGCCGGCCTCGTGGAAGAAGTGGACCGACTCCGGGTCACCGCCGTGCTCGCCGCAGACGCCGAGCTTGAGGCCGGGGCGGGTGGCGCGGCCGGCCTCGGCGGCGAGCTTCACCAGGGAGCCGACGCCGTCCCGGTCGATCGTCTCGAACGGGGAGACGCCGAAGATGCCCTTCTCCAGGTAGGCCGTGAAGAAGCTGGCCTCCACGTCGTCCCGGCTGAAGCCCCACACCGTCTGGGTGAGGTCGTTGGTGCCGAAGGAGAAGAACTCGGCGGCCTCGGCGATCTGGCCGGCGGTCAGGGCGGCGCGCGGCAGCTCGATCATCGTGCCGATGGCGAGCTTCAGCCGCGTGCCGGTGGCCTTCTCGACCTCCGCGATGACCTGGTCGGCCTCCTCGCGGACGATCTCCAGCTCCTGGACCGTGCCGACCAGCGGAATCATGATCTCGGCGCGCGGGTCGCCCTTGGCCGCCCGGCGCTCGGCCGCCGCCTCGGCGATGGCCCGCACCTGCATGGTGAACAGGCCGGGGATGACCAGGCCGAGGCGGACCCCGCGCAGGCCCAGCATCGGGTTCTGCTCGTGCAGCCGGTGCACGGCCTGGAGGAGGCGCAGTTCGTTCTCGTGCGGCTCCTGCCGGGACTCGGCGAGGGCCACGCGGACCGACAGCTCGGTGATGTCGGGCAGGAACTCGTGCAGCGGCGGGTCGAGGAGCCGGATGGTGACCGGGAGGCCGTCCATCCCCTCGAACAGCTCGACGAAGTCCTGCCGCTGCAGCGGGAGCAGCGCCTTCAGGGAGTCGTCGCGCTCGGCCTCGGTGTCGGCCAGGATCAGCCGCTCCACCAGCTCGCGCCGGTCGCCGAGGAACATGTGCTCGGTGCGGCACAGGCCGATGCCCTGGGCGCCGAAGCGGCGGGCGCGCAGCGCGTCCTCGGCGTTGTCGGCGTTGGCGCGCACCCGCAGCCGACGCTTGCGGTCGGCGAAGGCCATCATCCGGTGGACCGCCTCGACCAGCTCGTCGGCGTCGTCGGCACCCGGGTGCATCCGGCCCTCGAAGTACTCCACGACCGGGGACGGGACGACGGGTACCTCACCGAGGTAGACCTTGCCGGTGGAGCCGTCGATGGAGATCAGGTCGCCTTCCTCGACGACGTGCCCGCCGGGGACGGTCATCCGGCGGCGCTTGGTGTCGACCTCCAGCTCCTCCGCGCCGCACACACAGGTCTTGCCCATACCGCGTGCGACGACGGCGGCGTGCGAGGTCTTGCCGCCGCGGGAGGTGAGGATGCCCTCGGCGGCGATCATGCCGTCCAGGTCGTCGGGGTTGGTCTCGCGGCGGACCAGGATGACCTTCTCACCGGAGCGGGACCACTTGACGGCCGTGTACGAGTCGAAGACCGCCTTGCCGACCGCCGCGCCCGGCGAGGCCGCGATGCCGCGCCCGATCTTCTCGACCTTCGCCTCCTCGTCGAAGCGGGGGAACATCAGCTGGGCGAGCTGGGCGCCGGTGACGCGGGTGAGCGCCTCGGCCTCGTCGATCAGGCCCTGGTCGACCAGCTGGGTGGCGATCCGGAAGGCAGCGCCCGCGGTGCGCTTGCCGACGCGGGTCTGGAGCATCCACAGCTGACCGCGCTCGATGGTGAACTCGATGTCGCAGAGATCCTTGTAGTGGTTCTCCAGCGTCTCCATGATCTGCATCAGCTGGTCGTACGACTTCTTGTCGATCTGCTCCAGATCGGCGAGCGGCACGGTGTTGCGGATGCCCGCGACCACGTCCTCGCCCTGCGCGTTCTGCAGGTAGTCGCCGTAGACGCCCTGCTGGCCGGAGGCGGGGTCGCGGGTGAAGGCCACACCGGTGCCGGAGTCCGGGCCGAGGTTGCCGAAGACCATGGAGCAGACGTTGACGGCCGTGCCCAGGTCGTGCGGGATGCGCTCCTGGCGGCGGTAGAGCTTGGCCCGGTCGGTGTTCCAGGAGTCGAAGACCGCGTGGATGGCGAGGTCCATCTGCTCGCGCGGGTCCTGCGGGAAGTCCCGGCCGGCCTCGGTCTTGACGATCTTCTTGAACTTGGTGACCAGCTTCTTGAGGTCGGCGGCCTCCAGCTCGGTGTCGACCGCGACCTTCTTGGCCGTCTTCGCCGCCTCCAGCGCGTCCTCGAAGAGGTCGCCGTCGACGCCGAGGACGGTCTTGCCGAACATCTGGATGAGGCGCCGGTAGGAGTCCCAGGCGAAACGGTCGTCGCCGGCCTGCTTGGCCAGGCCCTGTACGGACTTGTCGGAGAGGCCGATGTTCAGGACGGTGTCCATCATGCCGGGCATGGAGAACTTCGCCCCGGAGCGGACCGACACCAGGAGGGGGTTGTCGGGCTGGCCGAGCTTCTTGCCCATCGCCGCTTCGAGGGCGTCGAGGTGCGCACTCACCTCGTCACGCAGTGCCGCCGGCTCCTCACCGCTGTCCAGGTAGACCTTGCAGGCCTCCGTGGTGATGGTGAAGCCGGGAGGGACGGGAAGACCCAGATTGGTCATCTCGGCGAGGTTCGCACCTTTGCCGCCGAGCAGGTCCTTGAGGTCCTTGTTGCCCTCGGTGAAGTCGTAGACGAACTTCACGCCCTCAACACTCCCGCCCTGCTGGGCTCCATGGAGATCTTTGTTTTCCGACACGGGTCTCGACTCCTCGAGGACGCGGTGGCTGCCCTGACGAGCAGGAACATACCCAGATCAAAGGCATATGGGTACGTCCACACGTCCACCATGCGACTGGGAGCACTCCGCCGCCACTGGATCAAAAGTCAAAGACAAGTCAAGGTTTGGCAAGGAATTACAGCCTCGCGTGTTCACTTCTTGAACGCGACGATTCCGGATTGAGCCGCTCTACGCGCTCACCTGAGCAGCGATCGGCACGCTTGATTTCGCTCGATGAACGATCAAAGAGTGGCACCCAGTGCCATCCTTTGAGAAGTGCAGCCGCCCATGATCCGCTCATTTGAGCGCAGCCCTTATCAAGGGTGGCGAGAATCACGCTGCCGCAGTCGCCGGGATTTCACCATGCGGACGCCTCCCGTACCCCCGGTCCCCGCGGCGGGACGGACCGTTGAACGAACCGGCCGGCACACCCGTACGGAACTGCGGCGGATCCGGACCCCCACGCCGGGTCCGCCTCCTCACCGGGTTTTGCACGGAAGGACCTCCGGGTGCCTGTCTTCACACGCCTGCGCCGGCCGACACGGACCACCGAAGAGAAACGAGGGGACGAGAAGCAGGGGGCAGAGACCCGCCCCACCCCTCCAGCCATCCGCACCTTCCGCGCCCTCAGCACCCGCTACGCCGCTCTGCGCGAACGGCACCCCCGCGCCGTGCGCGCCGCCCGCCGGACCCTGCACGTCCTCGCCGCCGTGCTGGTCTTCGGCGCCCTTCTGCTGCCCGACACCGCCGGCGCCCTGCGCCCCGACCGGTTCACCCGGATACCGGCCGAGGCGATCATCGGGGCGGCGCTGCTCCCCGCCCTGCCGCGCCGGCCCCGGATCGTCGCGGCCGCGCTGTACGGGGTCGGCCTCGCCGTGCTGACCGTGCTGAACCTGCTGGACATCGGGTTCAACGAATACCTGGGCCGGGGCTTCAACCTGGTCCTCGACTGGGGGCTGCTCGACGACGCCCAGGCCTATGTCGGGGACTCGATGGGCCCCGCGACCGCCACGGCCGCCACCGTCGGCGCGATCGCCCTCGCCCTGCTCCTGGTGGTCGTGATGGCGCTGGCCGCCGTCCGGCTGAGCGAGCTGCTGGCCCGGCACCGCGCGCGGGCCGCCCGGGGCGCCCTCGTCGCGGGCACCGTGTGGATCACCTGCAGCGCCCTCGGCCTGCAGGTCCTCGGTACGCCGGTCGCCTCGGACCGGGCCACCGCGGCGGCGAAGGCGCAGGCCCGGCGCGTGGTGGACACGCTGCGCGACGAGGCGGAGTTCGAGAAGGTGGCGCGTTCCGACGTCTTCGCGGCCACGCCCCCCGGCGGGCTCCTGCCCGACCTGCGCGGCAAGGACGTGCTCATCACGTTCATCGAGAGCTACGGCCGCACCGCCCTGGAGGACCCGGTGATCGCCCCCGGCGTCACCCGCACCCTCGACACCGGCACCGAGACCCTCGCGAAGGCGGGGTACCGGGCCCGTAGCGGCTGGCTGACGTCGGCGACGTTCGGCGGCAGCAGCTGGCTCGGCCACTCGACGGCGTTGTCCGGCCTGTGGATCGACAACCAGCAGCGCTACCGCACCGCCACCGCGAACGACCGCCTCACCCTCACCAAGGCGTTCGGGAAGTCCGGGGCGTGGGACACCGTCGGCATCATGCCGGGCGTCCAGAAGAACTGGCCCGAGGCGAAGTGGTTCGGCCTCGACAAGGTCTACAACGCCTTCCAACTGGGCTACGAGGGGCCGAAGTTCAGCTGGTCGACGATGCCGGACCAGTACACCCTCGAGGCCTTCCAGCGCCTGGAGCACAGCAAGGAGCGCGACCGGGGCAAGAACCTGATGGCGGAGATCATCCTGACCTCCAGCCACCAGCCCTGGGCACCCCTCCCCGAGATGGTCGGCTGGGACGAACTCGGCGACGGCTCCGTCTTCGGCCCCATCCAGAAGGCGGGGAAGGAGCCCGGCACCCTGATGACGGACGCCACCAAGTCCCGGCAGGAGTACGGCAGGTCGGTCACGTACTCGGTGACCGCCCTCACCCGGTGGCTGGAGCGTTACGGCACCGACGACACCGTCCTCGTCTTCCTCGGCGACCACCAGCCCCTCGCCCGGGTCAGCGGCCTGCGGGCGAGCCGGGACGTGCCGGTGACGATCGTCGCCAAGGACCCGGAGGTGCTGGAGAAGATCGCCGACTGGAACTGGACGGAGGGCCTGAGGCCCGCCGGGGACGCGCCCGTGTGGAAGATGGACGCGTTCCGCGACCGCTTCCTGAAGGCCTACGGCTCCGTCCCGCACCCCTAGGACCCTGGTCGGCAGGGCAACGGCACCACCGGTCCGGTCAGCCGCGCAACCCGCACGTGGCCTCGGACGACACCGCGTGCCGGGCCCGGCGGCGAGGAGTGTGACCGTTATCCGGAGACCTCTGTTCACCAGGCGTTCCTGTTGCTAGCGTGCCGCGCTACGCAAAAAAATGACCAAGGAACCGTGATCATGTCCAGTCCTTCCCGTGAGCAGTGGGGAAGCCGCGCAGGTTTCCTGTTCGCCGCGATCGGATCGGCGATCGGCCTCGGCAACATCTGGCGCTTCCCCGCCGTTGCCTACGAGAACGGCGGCGGGGCCTTCCTCCTGCCGTATCTCGTCGCACTGCTGACCGCCGGCATCCCGTTGCTCGTCCTCGAGTACTCGATCGGCCACAAATACCGGAAGTCACCCCCGGCGGCCTTCCGCAAGCTGTCCAGACCCGCGGAGGTGATCGGCTGGTGGCAGGTCGCGATCTGTTTCGTGGTCGCCGCCTACTACGCCGTCATCATCGCCTGGGCGGTGCGCTACATCGGTTACTCCTTCGGCGAGCAGTGGGGCAGCGACGCCAACGCCTTCTTCTTCGGCGACTTCCTCCAGGCCGCCGAGACGCCCGGCGTCATGTCCTCCTACGTGGACGGTGTGCTCTGGCCGCTCATCGCGGTCTGGGCGGTCGTGCTCGTCATCTTGGCGCTCGGCATCCGCAACGGGATCGAGAAGGCCAACAAGTTCTTCATCCCGCTGCTGGTGCTCTTCTTCGTGGTCCTGGTCGGCCGCGCGCTCACGCTCGACGGTGCCGGCGAGGGGCTGGACAGCCTGTTCCGGCCGGACTGGTCGGCGCTCGGCGACGGCAGTGTGTGGGTCGCCGCGTACGGGCAGATCTTCTTCTCACTGTCCATCGGCTTCGGCATCATGATCACGTACGCCTCCTACCTGCGGAGGCGCTCGGACCTCACCGGCTCCGCGATGGTCGCCGGCTTCGCCAACAGCGCCTTCGAGATCCTCGCGGGCATCGGTGTGTTCGCCACCCTCGGCTTCATGGCCGCGGCCCAGGGCGTCGGGGTGGACGAGGTCGCGAGCTCCGGCATCGGCCTGGCGTTCGTGGCGTTCCCGACGGTCATCTCCCAGATGCCGATGGGCGCGCTGTTCGGCGTGCTGTTCTTCGCCTCGCTGGTGCTCGCCGGCCTCACCTCGCTGATCAGCATCGTGGAGGTCGTCATCGCCGCCGTGCAGGACCGCACCGGTATGCGCCGGGTCCCGGCGGTCCTGGGCGTCGGCGGGGCCGTCGCCCTGGTGTCGATCCTCGTCTTCCCGACCGACAGCGGCATCTACCTGCTGGACGCGGCCGACCACTTCATCAACCAGTACGGCATCGCACTCGCCGCGCTGGTCGTGCTCGTCGTCGTGGGCTGGCTGCTGCGCCGGCTGCCCGCCTTCCAGAAGCACGCCAACGACGTCTCCTCGATGCGGGTCGGCCGCTGGTGGCTGATCTGCCTCGGCATCGTCACTCCGCTGGTGCTCGGCTGGATGATGGTCGACAGCCTGCGGGCGGAGTTCGCCGAGAACTACGAGGGCTACCCGACGGAGTTCCTGCTCTGGGCGGGCTGGGGCGTCGCCGCTGCGGCGCTGCTCGTCGGCGTGGTCCTCAGCCTGGTGCCCTGGCGCTCCGCCGACTCCGAAGCCGCCGAGAAGGCGGGCTCCGAGGCGAGCACGGAGGTCGGCGCGAAGACGGGTCCGGACTCTGCCGTGGAAGCGGGCGCGGGCACCGGCTCCGGCTCCGATGCACCGGAAGGGGGGAAGAACTGATGTCGACGAGTGCGATCATCATGCTGGTCGTGGCCATCGTGATCGTCTGGGGCGGTCTGGTGGGCGCCATCGTCCACCTGCGCCGCCACCCCGAGCGTCCCGAGGAGGACGCGGCCCCGGCGCAGCCGACGGCCTGAGCGGTCCGGACACACCTGTACGGCGCTGTTGTACGGCTCTGTTCCGCGGGGAGCAGAGCCGTACCGCTCCCGAACCCGCCGTCGAGCGGCGCCGATCAGCCGCCGGACGTGTCGAGTTCGGCGTCCTCGCCGACGCCCGCGCACTCGTACGGGTCCTTCAGCCAGCCGTCCGGCAGCGCCACCCGGTTGTTGCCGGACGTACGGCCGCGGGGACCGTCCGCGCCGGTCGGCCAGGGCTGGTCCAGGTCCAGCTCGTCCAGCCCGGAACGCAGCTCCCGGAGCGAGGAGGTGATCGCGAGCCGCTTGCGCATCTCCGAGCCGACCGCGAAGCCCTTCAGATACCAGGCGACGTGCTTGCGGAAGTCGATCGCTCCGCGCGACTCGTCCCCGATCCACTCCCCGAGCAGGGTCGCGTGCCGGACCATGACGTCGGCGACCACGCGCAGCGTGGGCCTGCGGAAGTCGTCCCGGCCCTCGAAGGCCGCGACCAGGTCGGCGAACAGCCACGGCCGGCCCAGGCAGCCGCGCCCCACCACGACCCCGTCGCAGCCCGTCTCGCGCACCATCCGCAGCGCGTCGTCGGCGGACCAGATGTCGCCGTTGCCGAGCACGGGGATCTCCGGCACGTGCTCCTTCAGCCGGGCGATGGCGTCCCAGTCGGCGGTGCCGCCGTAGTGCTGGGCGGCGGTGCGGCCGTGCAGGGCGACGGCGCTCACGCCCTCCTCGACGGCGATGCGGCCGGCGTCCAGGTAGGTCAGGTGGTCGTCGTCGATGCCCTTGCGCATCTTCATCGTGACCGGCAGGTCCCCGGCGCCGCTCACCGCCTCGCGCAGGATGGACCGCAGCAGGTTCCGCTTGTAGGGCAGGGCCGAGCCGCCGCCCTTGCGGGTCACCTTCGGCACCGGGCAGCCGAAGTTGAGGTCGATGTGGTCGGCGAGGTCCTCCTCCGCGATCATGCGGACGGCCTTGCCGACGGTCGCCGGGTCGACACCGTACAACTGGATCGAACGCGGCGTCTCACTCGCGTCGAACCTGATCAGCTGCATGGTCTTCTCGTTGCGTTCGACCAGCGCCCGGGTGGTGATCATCTCGCTGACGAACAGCCCCTTGCCCCCGCTGAACTCCCGGCACAGGGTGCGGAAGGGTGCGTTGGTGATCCCGGCCATGGGAGCCAGCACGACGGGCGGCCGGACCGCGTACGGGCCGATCGTCAGGTCCGACCGGTCCGAGTGGTCCGGACGGTCCGAGTGGTCCGGACGGTCCGAATGGTCCGGGCGGTTCGACGGGGGCTGGGTCGGAGTGGGCGTGGGCGTGGGCATTCCCCCATTGTCCCGCATCCCGAGGGCTGCCCGGCACGACACATGTGCACCTGTCATTAGTTAGCCGCACTATTGAACCGCGCGTACGATGGAACCCATGCCCGAGCTCAGCCCGCGCCGACGCCTCCTCGTGCTCGCGATCTGCTGCATGAGCCTGCTCATCGTGAGCCTGGACAACACGGTGCTGAACGTCGCCCTGCCGTCCCTCCAGAGGGACCTGCACGCGAGCACCGCGGGTCTCCAGTGGACCATCGACGCCTACACCCTCGTCCTCGCCTCGCTGCTGATGCTGGCGGGCTCCACGGCCGACCGGATCGGCCGCAAACGGGTCTTCATGACGGGGCTGGTCGTTTTCACTCTCGGCTCGGTGCTGTGCTCGCTCGCCCCGAACCTGGACGCGCTGGTCGCCTTCCGCATGGTGCAGGCGGTGGGCGGTTCGATGCTCAACCCGGTCGCCATGTCGATCATCACCAACACCTTCACCGACCCGCGCGAACGCGCCCGCGCGATCGGCGCGTGGGGCGCGGTCGTCGGCATCTCGATGGCGGCGGGTCCCCTGGTCGGGGGCCTGCTGGTGGACTCCGTCGGCTGGCGCTCCATCTTCTGGATCAACCTGCCGGTCGGCCTCGCCGCCCTCGCCCTCACCCTGCGCTTCGTCCCGGAGTCCCGCGCCCCCGAGCCCCGCCGCGCCGACCCGGTCGGTCAGCTGCTGGTCATCGTCCTGTTCGGCTCCCTGACGTACGCGATCATCGAGGCGCCGCACGCGGCGCCCTCCACCACCGTCCCCTTCGCCCTCCTCGCGCTGGCGGCCCTGATCGCCCTGCTGCTCTACGAGTCCCGCCGCCACGAACCCCTGATCGACCTGCGCTTCTTCCGCTCGGCACCGTTCAGCGGGGCCACCGTGATCGCGGTGAGCGCGTTCGCCGCGCTCGGCGGGTTCCTGTTCCTCTCCACGCTCTACCTGCAGAACGTACGAGGCCTCAGCGCCCTGGACGCCGGCCTGTGGATGCTCCCCATGGCCGTCCCGACCTTCCTGTGCGCCCCGCTCTCCGGCCGTCTGGTCGGCAGCCGGGGCCCCCGCCTGCCGCTGCTGATCGCGGGCGGCGCGATGACGGTGAGCGGGCTGCTCTTCGCCCTCTTCGAGGCCGAGACCTCCAATGCCACGCTGTTCGTCGGGTACGTCCTGTTCGGCGTCGGCTTCGGCTTCGTCAACGCCCCCATCACCAACACCGCCGTCTCCGGCATGCCCCGCGCCCAGGCCGGGGTGGCCTCGGCGGTGGCCTCCACCAGCCGGCAGCTCGGCCAGGCGCTCGGGGTCGCGGTGGTGGGCGCGGTGCTGGCGGCGGGAGTGGGCTCGTCGTCGTACGCGGCCGGCTTCGTGTCGGCGGCGCGGCCCGGCTGGTGGATCCTCACCGCGTGCGGGCTCGCGGTGCTGGTGGTGGGCGCGGTGACCTCCGGCCGCTGGGCCCGCGCGACCGCGCGGCACACGGCCGACCGGCTGGAGTCGGCGGAGATCCGCGAGGCGGCGGGCGTGGACGCGTAGCCGCACCCGGACCGGTCCTCCACCGAATTCACCTGCGCGCAACCCCCGTTGGTGTCGCTCTTGCCGCACACTCTGCGGCATGCCGCAGAGCGACACGAGCAAGGTCCGCCGCTGGGACCAGCACGGCCGGGAACACGTCGTACGGATCCGGCGCACCTGGGGGCGGCGCACGATCAGCTGCGAGACGTGCGACTGGCGCAGACGCGCCCGGTTCCTGCCCCGGCTGAAGGCGGAGGAACATCTGGCCCGGGCCCACCAGGCGACGGTGGACCCCACGGGAACGTGAACCGCCCCGGGCGGCGCGGGAGGCGCTGCCCGGGGCGGGTTCGACGGAGTCGCGGTGCTACGACGTCAGCAGCCGATCAGGCGGCTCGCCAGGTAGCCCTCGATCTGGTCGAGGGAGACCCGCTCCTGCTTCATGGTGTCGCGCTCGCGCACCGTCACCGCGTTGTCGTCCAGGGTGTCGAAGTCGACCGTGACGCAGAACGGCGTACCGATCTCGTCCTGGCGGCGGTAGCGGCGGCCGATGGCACCGGCGTCGTCGAACTCGATGTTCCAGTGCTGCCGCAGCGTCTGGGCGAGGCCCTTGGCCTTCGGCGACAGCTCCGGGTTGCGGGAGAGCGGGAGCACCGCGACCTTGACCGGGGCCAGGCGCGGGTCGAGGCGCAGCACCGTGCGCTTCTCCAGCTTGCCCTTGGCGTTGGGCGCCTCGTCCTCGACGTAGGCGTCGAGCAGGAAGGCGAGCATCGCCCGGCCGAGACCGGCCGCCGGCTCGATGACGTACGGCGTCCAGCGCTCGCCGGCCTCCTGGTCGAAGTAGGAGAGGTCCTGGCCGGAGGCCTTGGAGTGGGCGCCGAGGTCGTAGTCGGTGCGGTTGGCGACGCCCTCCAGCTCGCCCCACTCGCTGCCGCCGAACTGGAAGCGGTACTCGATGTCAGCGGTGCGCTTGGAGTAGTGGGAGAGCTTCTCCTTCGGGTGCTCGTACCACCGCATGTTCTCCTCGCGCATGCCGAGGCCGGTGTACCAGTTCCAGCGCTGCTCCATCCAGTATTCCTGCCACTGCTCGTCCTCGCCCGGCTTGACGAAGAACTCCATCTCCATCTGCTCGAACTCGCGGGTGCGGAAGATGAAGTTGCCGGGCGTGATCTCGTTGCGGAAGGACTTGCCGATCTGGGCGATGCCGAACGGCGGCTTGCGGCGCGAAGTGGTCTGCACCTGGGCGAAGTTGGTGAAGATACCCTGGGCGGTCTCGGGGCGCAGGTAGGCGACGGAGCCGGAGTCCTGGGTCGGGCCGAGGTGGGTGGAGAGCAGACCCGAGAACTGCTTGGGCTCGGTGAACTGGCCCTTGTTGCCGCAGTTCGGGCAGTTGACGTCGGCGAGGCCGTTCTCGGGGGCGCGGCCCTTCTTCTCCTCGTACGCCTCTTCCAGGTGGTCCGCGCGGAACCGCTTGTGGCAGGCGGTGCACTCGGTGAGCGGGTCCGTGAAGGTGGCGACGTGACCGGAGGCGACCCACACCTCGGGGGCCAGGATCACCGACGAGTCGATGCCGACCACGTCCTCACGCGAAGTCACCATGTAGCGCCACCACTGGCGCTTGAGGTTCTCCTTGAGCTCGACACCCAGCGGCCCGTAGTCCCAGGCGGCACGCTGGCCGCCGTAGATCTCACTGCAGGGGAATACGAAGCCTCGGCGCTTGCTCAGGCTGACGATGGTGTCGATCTTGTCGGCGGCCACGGTGCTCTCTTCATTACGACGACGGGCGACGAAGCGAGATTGCTTCCAGCGAAGTTCTCAGGCTACCGGCGGGCCCTGCTCCTGGACCAATTAGGGCCTGCCGCAGGCCTCTCACCCAGCTTGTTGACAACGGTTTCCATGTTTGTTGAAAATGGGTGTCATGAACGTACGACGACGCCTCATACCCGCGGCTGCGGCGACCGCGGTCACCGCAGCCGCCCTCGGCGCCCTGTCCGCCTGCTCCTCCGGCAGCAGCGCGGCCGTGGGCAACACCGACAAGTTCGACGTCGTCGCCTCCTTCTACCCCATGGCCTTCCTCGCCGAGCAGATCGGCGGCGACCATGTGAACGTCACCAGTCTGACCCAGCCCGGCCAGGAACCGCACGACCTGGAGATCAGCGCCAAGCAGACCGCGCAGCTCGAGGAGACCGACGCGGCGCTCTACCTCAAGGGCCTGCAGCCCACCGTCGACGAGGCCATCGGCCAGTCCGGTGTGCGCACGAAGATCGACGCGGCCACGCTGACCTCCCTCGACCACGCTCCCGGGACCGGCGGCCACGAGGACGACCACGGCCACGACGACGAGCACGGGCATGGCGACGAGCACGGGCACAGCCACAGCCACGACGGCCGGGACCCCCACGTCTGGCTCGACCCGGCCAAGTACGCCGAGATCGCCGAGGGCGTCGGCAAGGCCTTCCAGAAGGCCGACCCCGACCACGCCACCGACTACAAGAAGAACACCGAGGCCCTGGTCGGCAAGCTGAACGACCTCGACGCCGAGTTCAAGACCGGCCTCGAGCACCGGAAGACCGACGTCTTCGTCACCACCCACGCCGCCTTCGGCCACCTCGCCGCGCGCTACGGCCTGACCGAGGAGGCCATCAACGGCCTCGCCCCCGAGGCCGAGCCCAGCGCGGCGCGCGTGAAGCAGCTCACCGAGACCGCCAAGGCCGACGGGGTGACCACCGTCTTCTACGAGACGCTGATCAGCGACAGGACGGCGAAGACCATCGCCCGCGACGCCGGACTCAGGACGGACGTCCTCGACCCGCTCGAGGGCATCACCGACAAGTCCCGCGGCGACGACTACTTCCAGGTCATGGAGTCCAACCTGCGGGCCCTGCAGACGGCGCTGGGCGCCGAGTGACCCACTCGAACCACCGGAAGGACACCGGCATGAGGACGGCAGCATGAGCACCGAGCCCGTCATATCCCTGCGCAGCGCCCACGCCGAGCTCGGCTCGCGCCCCGTCCTGCGCGGCATCGACCTCACCGTGCACCGCGGCGAGGTGGTCGCCCTGCTCGGCGCCAACGGCTCCGGCAAGTCGACGGCCGTGCGCAGCGTCATCGGCCAGGTGCCGGTCGGTGCCGGCGAGGTCGAGCTGTTCGGCACCCCGCAGCGCCGGTTCCGCCACTGGGCGCGCGTGGGGTACGTACCGCAGCGCACCACGGCCGCGAGCGGCGTGCCCGCCACGCTGACCGAGGTGGTCTCCTCCGGCCGGCTCTCCCGCACCCGCTTCGGCGTGTTCCGCAAGGCCGACCGCGAGGCCGTGCACCGCGCCCTGGACCTGGTCGGCATGGCCGACCGGGCGAAGGACTCGGTGGACGCCCTCTCCGGCGGCCAGCACCAGCGGGTCCTGATCGCCCGCGCGCTCGCCGCCGAACCCGAGCTGCTGATCCTGGACGAACCGATGGCGGGCATCGACCTGGCCAGCCAGGAAGTGCTCGCCGAGACGCTGCGCGAGCAGGTCGCGAAGGGCACCACCGTGCTGCTCGTCCTGCACGAGCTGGGTCCGCTGGAGCCCCTGATCGACCGGGCGGTCGTGCTGCGCGACGGCTGCGTCGTACACGACGGCCCGCCCCCGCAGGCGGCGGCCAGCACTCCCCCAAGCTCTCAACTGCGTTCGAGCAGGGGGGACCCCCAGCCCGGCCACGACCACGTCCACCCGCACGCACCCGCGGGCGCCGAACCGATCCGCACCGGACTGCTGAGCTGATCCATGGAAATCCTGAACTACGCCTTCATGCAGCGGGCGCTGCTGGCGGCCGTCCTGGTCGGCATCACCGCCCCCGCGATCGGCATCTACCTCGTACAGCGCCGCCAGGCCCTCATGGGCGACGGCATCGGACACGTCGCGATGACCGGCGTCGGCCTCGGCTTCCTGCTCTCCTGGTCGCCGGTGTGGATGGCGGCCCTGGTCTCCGTCCTCGGCGCCGTCCTCATGGAACTGATCCGCTGGTACGGCAGGACCCGCGGCGACATCGCCCTCGCCATGCTCTTCTACGGAGGCATGGCGGGCGGTGTCATGTTCATCAACCTCGCCCCGACCGGGTCCAACGCGAACCTCACCTCCTACCTCTTCGGCTCCCTGTCGACGGTCTCCGAGTCCGACGTCACGGCCATCTGCCTGCTGGCCGCCTTCGTCGTGCTGGTCACCCTCGGTCTGCGCCGCCAGCTGTTCGCGGTCAGCCAGGACGAGGAGTTCGCACGGGTCACGGGCCTGCCGGTGCGGTTCCTGAACCTGCTCACCGCCGTCACGGCGGCGGTCACCGTCACCGTCGCGATGCGCGTGGTCGGCCTGCTGCTGGTGAGCGCGCTGATGGTGGTGCCCGTCGCCGCCGCCCAGGCGCTCAGCCGCAGCTTCGCCGCCACCTTCGCCGTCGCCGTCGCCATCGGCGTGACCGTGACCATCGGCGGCACGGTCACCTCGTACTACCAGGACGTGCCGCCCGGCGCGACGATCGTGCTGCTGACGATCGCCGCGTTCATCGTGCTGACCGCGCTGGCCACCCCGCTGGCCCGCCGCCGCGCCCGTGCCCTGGCCGCCGCGCAGCCCGTCCCGGACCCCGCGGAATGCGCGGTCCCGGCCGGCCGGGACGCCACCGGCGAGGCCGACGCCTGACTGCTCCCGGCCCGGATCTTCCCCGGACTGGCACAATGGCCGCGGCAGAGTCGGACGTGAGGAGGAAACCGGTGACCACCGCTGGACCGCCCGTGAAGGGCCGCGCCACCAGGCAGCGGGCCGCTGTGGCGGCTGCGCTCCAGGATGTCGACGAGTTCCGCAGTGCGCAGGAACTGCACGACATGCTCAAGCACAAGGGCGACTCGGTGGGGCTCACCACGGTGTACCGCACCCTGCAGTCCCTCGCCGAGGCCGGCGAGGTGGACGTGCTGCGGACCGCCGACGGTGAGTCCGTCTACCGCCGTTGCTCCACCGGCGAGCACCACCACCACCTGGTCTGCCGCACCTGCGGCAAGGCGGCCGAGGTCGAGGGCCCGGTCGTGGAGACCTGGGCGGAGGCCGTCGCCGCCGAACACGGCTACGTCAACGTGGCCCACACGGTGGAGATCTTCGGCACCTGCGCGGAGTGCGCGGCGGCCGGCCGCGACGACTGAGGTCGCGGACGCGGGACACGGCGAAGGGCGCGGAGACGATCTCCGCGCCCTTCGTGGTCCCGCCCGTCCCCGTTACCGCCCGCTCTCCTGCGGCTGCTCGCCCTCCATGGCCAGCAGCTCCTCGTTCGGGATCGCACCGCCGAAACGCCGGTCGCGGGAGGCGAACTCCAGGCACGCCCGCCACAGGTCCCGGCGGTCGAAGTCCGGCCACAGGACGTCCTGGAAGACCATCTCCGCGTAGGCGCTCTGCCACAGCAGGTAGTTGGACGTGCGCTGCTCACCGCTCGGCCGCAGGAACAGGTCCACGTCCGGCATGTCCGGGTAGTACAGGTAGTTCTGCAGGGTCTTCTCGGTGATCCTGCCCGGGTCGAGGCGCCCCGCCTTCACGTCCTCGGCCATGGCCTGCGCCGCGTCGGCGATCTCGGCGCGGCCGCCGTAGTTCATGCAGAAGTAGAGCGTGAGCCGGTCGTTGTCCTTGGTCTGCTCCTGGGCAACCTGGAGCTCCTTGGCCACCGACTTCCACAGCTTGGGCATCCGGCCCACCCAGCGCACCCGGATCCCGAGTTCGTCGAGCTCGTCACGGGACTTGCGGATGAAGTCCCGGTTGAAGTTCATCAGGAAGCGCACCTCTTCCGGCGAGCGCTTCCAGTTCTCGGTGGAGAAGGCGTACAGCGAGATGGCGCCGACACCCATCTCTATCCCGCCCTGGAGCACGTCCAGCACCCGCTCGGCGCCGACCTTGTGCCCCTCGGTGCGCGGCAGTCCCCGTTCCTTGGCCCAGCGGCCGTTGCCGTCCATGACGATCGCCACGTGCTTGGGGACCAGCTCACCGGGGAACTTCGGGGGCCGCGCGCCGGAGGGGTGCGGTTCCGGCGTCTTGTACTCCCGGCGCTGACGCCCCAGGAACCCGCGTACGGCCATGTGCTTCCTCGTCTCCCTCTAGCTGGGTTCTGGTTACTTCTCGACGTACCGGAGTGAGCGCAGCCCGCGCTCGAGATGCCAGTGCAGGTAGGCGGACACCAGCCCGCTCCCCTCCCGGACGTGCCGCTCCTCGCACGCGTCCGCGGTCTCCCAGTCCCCCGTCAGCAGCGCGCCGAGCAGTTCCAGGGCCTCCGGCGAGGGTACGACGCTGCCGGGCACCCGGCAGTCGGCGCAGACGGAACCGCCGGACCCGACCGAGAAGAACCGGTTCGGCCCGGGCATCCCGCACCTCGCGCAGTCCCCGAAGCTCGGGGCGTAGCCGTTGACGGCGAGGGAGCGCAGCAGGAACGCGTCGAGGACGAGATGCGGCGCGTGCTCACCGCGGGCGAGGGTCCTGAGGGCGCCCACGAGCAGCAGGTACTGCTGCACGGCCGGCTCGCCCTCGTTGTCGGTGAACCGCTCGGCGGTCTCGAGCATGGCCGTTCCGGCGGTGTAGCGGGCGTAGTCGGTGACGATCCCGCCGCCGTACGGCGCGATGGTCTCGCTCTGGGTGCACAGCGGGAGGCCGCGCCCGATCAGCTCGCTGCCCTTGGCGAAGAACTGCACGTCCACGTGCGAGAACGGTTCGAGGCGGGCACCGAACTTGGACTTCGTCCGGCGCACGCCCCTCGCCACGGCGCGTACGCGTCCGTGACCGCGCGTGAGCAGCGTGATGATCCGGTCCGCTTCACCCAGCTTCTGGGTGCGCAGCACGATGCCGTCGTCGCGGAACAGACTCATGCCCCCATTCTCGCGTACGCCCGGGGCTCCCCCGTCACGCGGTCGGGGCCCGTCCGGCGGACCGTGCCGGACGGGCCCGCCGGACGATCAGGCACAGCTCAGGGCCCCTGGCTCAGGGAAGCTCCCCCCGGCTGCGCGCGTTGGCGTACGCGGTCGCCGCGCGCAACCGCTCGGCGGGGGTCGCCCGGCGCAGGGCGTCCGGTTCGGCGTCCCACTCCCGGCCGCCGCCGTACGGTCTCAGCTGGACGTAGGGCCCCTCGTGGCCCATCACGATGCCGATCCGCCCGGTCCGGGTGTCCACGACGTACACGCCGACCGGCGGTCTCATCGCGCCGCCGCGGCCATCGCGGCCGCGATCCGCCGTGCGGTGTCCACGGAGCACCGCCCCAGGTCGACGAGCGGACAGGGCGCCTCCCGCGCAAGACTCACCGGGTCCAGCCCCAGTGACGGCAGGGTAATTCCGGTCTTCGCGAGTAACGCCCGCAACTCTTTCACCACTTCCTCCGCTTCTTCGACGCAGAGCGCCGAGTGCTGTGCCTTCACCCTCATCCCCTTCTTTTCGGCATTCACGCTTCCGGTCCTTAAGGTGCCCGCCGGAACCTACACTCGGAAGGGGGTTGCGGCCTACAAATAACGGGCTATGAAAAAAGCTTGAGAAAGGGTTCAGCAATGGCCAACGGTTCACGCCAAGCGGCATGGGAGTTCTTCGGCGCGGAACTGAAGCGCCGCCGGGAGGAGGCAGGGTTCACGCAGGTGGAACTGGGCTCGCGGGTGTTCGTCTCCGGCGGTTACATCGGCCAATTCGAACAAGCCATCCGAAAACCCCAACTGGACGTGGCCCAGCGAATCGACGACACACTGCAAACCGACGGCTTTTTCGAACGGCTGTGGCGCACAGCTCATCAAGGAACAGCGGTACGCCGAGTACTTTGCACATGCAGCAGAACTGGAGCGGCTGGCAACGAGCATCTGTGACTGGGCGCCCGCAGTGGTCCCCGGCCTCCTCCAGACACCCGCGTATGCCCGGGCCATCTATACGGCAAGCAATCCGCTCGCCACGGACGGATACATCGATGAGATGGTCGGCCTCCGCATGAACCGTGTTCAGCTCCTCAAGGACGCTACCCGGCCGGTGTATTGGGTCGTCCTGCATGAGGCGGTACTGCGTGTACCGGTCGGCGGATCCGCGGTGATGGCCGAGCAACTCGACCACATCTCAGAGACGGCCCGCGCCCGCAAGGCTCTGGTGTAGGTGGTTCCGTTCTCCGTCGGGGCACATCCGCAGATGGGCAAGATGATGACGCTCAAGGAGTTCGAGGACGCGCCGCCGACCGCCTATACAGAGGGGGTGCTGTCAGGCAGTCTGCTGGACGATCCGGCAGTAGTGAGGAAAATCCGAGCGGATTACGATCTCCTCAGGGCCGCAGCTCTGTCACGAGAGGCGTCTCTGGCCATGATCGAAGCAGCGGCGGAGGGCTACAGACGATGTGCGAGTACGACCTGACCAACGCATGCTGGCGCAAAAGCACCTACAGCGGCGGCAGCGGCGGCGAGGAATGTGTCATGGTCGCCGACGGCGTCCCCGGTGTCATCCCCGTCCGGGACAGCAAAGTGGCCGGCGGGCCCGTGCTGGTGGTCGGGGCGGCAGCCTGGACGGAGTTCATAGGCGCCGTCGGCGAACGCCCCGCCGGGGACCGGTGACGCCGCTAGGCCGCGGTGACTGCCGTCCTGGGGGCGTCGGCGAGCCGCAGGCCTAACTCCACGAGGGTCCAGCCGAGGCGGGCCCGGAGGGCCCGGGGGTGTCCGACGGAGGCGGCGAGACGGTACGCCTCGGCCTGCGCACGGAGTTCGGTGTCGCGGATGTGGTGCAACGCGAGGTGGGTATCGGAGTGCATCGGGCGGCCTCTCAGTCCGTGCGGGTGGGGATGACGTGCGTGTGGATGCGCACCTGCTCGACGTCCGGGGTGCCCTCGTCGAGGGCCAGGCTCCGGTAGCTCTCTATGAGCTCGTACATCTTCTCGCCGAGTTCACGGGCGAGTTCGGGGGTGAGGCTCAGCGTCCAGTCGCTCATGTCCGAGGAGCGTCTCCACTGCTCGGACCAGTCGTGGCGGGTACCGAGCCAGGTGGCGACTTCCCGGGTGTGGGTGTTCGCAGCCTCGTGCAGGTACAGGTCGGCGGCGCCGCGCACCTCGGGGTCACGGTCCTCGAGCAGCGTTCCGTCGAACAGCACGCCCCGGTGGACCGCCCGCCACCACCGCTCCCGTCCCTTGCCGCGCTCCGGCGCGTCTTCGACGAAGCCGTGCGCGGCGAGCTGGCGCAGGTGGTAGCTGGTCGCGCCGCTGGACTCCCCCAGTTTCGCGGCCAGTTGCGACGCGGTGGCCGGCCCCCCGTGTCGTAGTGCGTTCAGCAACCGCATCCGCAGGGGATGCGCGAGCCCGCGCAGCGAGCGGGCGTCGAGACTGTGGAGCTGCGGGTCCTGGGAGCCGTCCATGACACCAACGGTATCGCTCCAAAGAACCCGTTGCAACGCTTCCTTTGCAACGAGTTCTTTGGAGGATGCCCCACCGAGGCCGTGCGGCCACGAGTGGATCAATAGTTCCCGGTGGCGAGCGGTTCGCCGTCCTTGCCGTACACGGTGACCAGTCCGTTCTCGGATTCGTAGCACGACGTGAACGCCGAGGCGATCAGCGTGCCTTCACCCGCGTGCGGACCGGTCAGGCCGCCGGAGAAGTCCGTGAAAACCTCGGCCGAGTCGAGGATGTCGTTGCGCTTGTCGGCGCCGGTCACCTTGGTGACGTGCTTCACGGCCTCCTTCTCCGTGGGCGTGCCGGACTCGGCGACACAGGCCCGGAACTCCTCGGCCTGACTCTTCGCCCCCTCCCCCGGCCCGCCCTTGGCGGGCTCCTCCTTCGCTTCTTCGGCAGCAACGGCCCTGTCTTTCTTGCCGGTGTCCGTGGAGTCGGAACCCCCGTCCATCACAGTGGCGGCGACGCTGACGACGAGGATCAGGCCGAGGATGCCGGCACAGCCGAGGCCGATGACCTTGCTGACCCCGCGCCTCTTCGGCGGCTGGGGCGCCGGAGCACCTGCCGGATGATGAGAGCCGTCCCATCCGGGCTGCTGCTGAGAGTGGTGCTGGTTCATGGGTTCCCCTTGAGGTCGTTCACGTTGTTCGCGTGTACGACCTGCGAGGATGTGGAGCAGTTGTGCGCGAACGGTTCAATTCACGCGTTTGCGGGTAGAGCCGTCGAAGCGTACGAATGCGGTTGTCGAAGCGGGCACACAGAGCGTCACCCCCATCTCCCTTCTCTCACCGGGCTGTTGGTCCGACGGGAGGATGAACTGGCTATGGCGCTGTTGGCGTGACATTTCGGCGGGGGTGCCACCGAGGCGGGCTCCGAGACGGTCTCCTGTGAGGTAGACCGACATCCTTTGGAGATCCACGTGACCGCCTCCGCTTACGAGTTCGGCACCAACCACCGTGCCTTCGTCGACCCTTACGCCCTCGACGGGAGCAGCTTCGGTGACTACCACCTGACGCCGCCGCACCCGGGTGAACGGCTGGACGTCGCCATCGACCCGCAGGACCGGCGCCGTCTGGAGCTGCACGCGGCCCTGACCGCGGCCGGCATCCCGCCCCGGCCCGAGGACCGCGAGGCCATCGACCGACTCAGCGCCCTGCCCGGCAACATCAACAGCACGATCCAGCGCTGGCTGGCTCACGCCCTCTGAGCGACGGCGTCGCCGGTCACGGTGTGCCCGGTGCCACCAGGCCCGACTCGTAGGCCACGATGACCAGTTGGGCCCGGTCGCGGGCCGCCAGCTTGCCCATGATCCGGCTGACATGGGTCTTCGCCGTGAGCGGGCTCAGCCCCAACGCCTCCGCCACCTCGGTGTTGTTGAGCCCGCGTGCGACCAGCGTGAGCACCTGCCGCTCGCGGTCGGACAGGCATTCGGGGCCCGCCGTCACCGGCATCGCCGGACTGCGCAGGAACCGCTCGATCAGCCGCGCGGTGGGCCCCGGCGACAGCAGCGCCTCCCCGGCGGCCACCGTGCGGATGGCGTCGAGGAGTTCGGCGGGCCTGGTGTCCTTGACCAGGAAGCCGGAGGCGCCGGCGCGCAGCGCCTCCACGATGTTCTCGTCGGTGTCGTAGGTGGTGAGGACGAGCACCTTCACCCCGGCGAGGTCCTCCTCGGCGGCGATCAGCCGGGTGGCCTCGATGCCGTCGAGGTCGGGCATCCGGATGTCCATGACGACGAGGTCGGCGCGCCGGGTGCGGGCCAGTTCGGCCGCTTCGCGGCCGGTGGCGGCCTGGCCGACGACCTCCATGTCGGACGCCGACTCGACGAGCAGGGCGAACGCCTCCCGTACGAGGGTCTGGTCGTCGGCGAGCAGTACGCGGATGGTCATGCGGTCCGGGTTCCTTCCGCGATGGTGGCGGCCGTGGGGGCGGGTGTGGTCAGCGGCAGGGTCGCGGTCACCTGGAAGCCGCCTCCCGCGCGGGCTCCGGCGTCGAGTGTGCCGCCCACGCTGCGGGCCCGTTCCCGCATCCCGACCAGCCCGAATCCGGGGGCGCCGTCCGGGTCCGGGCCGGCGCCGTCGTCGGTGACGGACAGGTACAGGGCGCCGT
Source organism: Streptomyces sp. NWU339 (assembly GCF_003143855.1). Taxonomy (GTDB): domain Bacteria; phylum Actinomycetota; class Actinomycetes; order Streptomycetales; family Streptomycetaceae; genus Streptomyces. Next base: position 9,895 of record NZ_QFRK01000010.1, on the reverse strand, counting down.
TCTCCGTGCGCAGGTCGACGCGGACGAACGGCTCGGGGCCCGCGTGCCGGACCGCGTTGGTCAGCGCCTCCTGCACGATGCGGTACGCGGCGGCGCCGACGGCGGGCGGCACGGCGCCGAACCGGCCGGAGTGCTCGACGCGGGCGCCCGCCAGGCGGGCGGCCTCCACCAGGTCGGGCACGCCGTCGAGGCCGGGCAGCGGGCCCCGGGCGTCGCCCGCGCCGTGCTCGCGCAACACCTCCAGGGTGGTGCGGAGTTCACCGCGGGCCGTCCGGCAGGTGTCGGCGATGTCGTCGAGGGCCTTGGCGACGGTCCGCCGGTCCAGCCGTTCGGGGTCGGCGGCCAGGACGTGCGCGGCGACGGAGGTCTGCACGCCGATGAGGGTGATGCTGTGGGCCAGCAGGTCGTGCAGGTCGCGGGCGATGCGCAGGCGTTCCTCGGCGACCCGGCGGCGGGCCTCTTCCTCGCGGGTCCGTTCGGCCCGTTCGGCCCGTTCGACGATGGCGGCGACGTACTGCCGGTAGTAACGGACGTCGACACCGGAGACCAGCACGGCGACGACCCAGCCGGTGATGCGGAGCAGTTCCACGAAGCCGTCGGGGTTGGTGAGCGCGTTCAGCAGGAGCGTGCCGCAGATGACGAGCGAGCCGAGGCAGAGGGTGCGGCGCGGCGGGCCGGTCGCGGCGATGGTGTAGAGCGGCACCATGGTCGCGGCGACGGGCGCGACGTGGTTGTTGTCGAGCGCGTGGTACGGCGCGACCAGCGCCAGGACGCACAGCAGCACCAGCAGCGGCCGGCGACGGCGCCACACCAGGGGCACGTGGGCGGCGAGCAGCAGGGTCCAGCCGAGCGCGTCGGGTCGGCGCCCCTGGTCGCCGACCAGCGCGAGGACGGTCGCGAGCACGGCGAGGAGGACGGCCAGCACGGCGTCGTTGCGGACGGCGTGCGGTGCGGTGAGCGGGTCGCGGTGGATCGCCGCCACGATCCGCTCGCCGAGGCGCGGCCGCTCGGCCGCCGTGGCCTTCGTCGGGGGCGGCGGTGCGGGGGCCGTGGTCGTGGTTGCCTGCACGGGTTCATCCTCCGGGAGGAGGGTGCCCCTCCGTGAGGGAGGGGCACCCTTTCGTCTGTGCGCCGGTGCGGTGCCGGCCGTCTGCCTACCGCGCGGGCTCCGGCTCCCGTTCCGCGTTGCCCTCACGGTCCCCCCGGTCCTCCCGTACCGGCTTCGGGGCGGGCCGGGAGAGCCTGCCGGGCCACCACATCCAGCGGCGCAGCAGCACACTCGCGGTGGTCACCAGGTAGGTGCGGACGAGGAACGTGTCGAGCAGGACGCCGACCGCGATGACGAAGCCGAGTTCGACCAGGCCCACCAGCGGGAGTGTGGTCAGTACGGCGAAGGTCGCGGCGAGGACGACGCCCGCGGAGGCGATCACCCCGCCGGTGGTGCGCAGCGCGGTGAGCGCGGCGGCCTCGGGTTCGGCGCCCGCCAGGGACTCCTCGCGCATCCGGTGCATGAGGAAGATGCCGTAGTCGACGCCGAGGGCGACGAGGAAGACGAAGGAGAGCAGACCGAGTCCGGGGTCGGTGCCCGCGAAGCCGAACAGCGGCTCGAAGACGAGTCCGCCGATGCCGAGGGTCGCGCCCCACACGGCGACCACGGCGGCGAGCAGCAGCAGCGGTGCGATCAGGCTGCGCAGCAGCAGCACGAGGACGACGAACACCGCGGCGAGCACCAGCGGCACGATCACCGAGCGGTCCCGGGACTCGGCGTCGGCGAGGTCGAGTTGCTGGGCGCTGGGGCCGCCGACGTAGGTGCCGTGGTCGTCGAGTCCGGCGCGCAGGGCTTCGATGGTGCGGGTCTCGCCGGGCGACTCGGGTGCGGCGGTGGGGAACACGGAGATCTCGGTCCAGCCCCCGCCGCTGCGTCCGGCGGCCGCGTCCGCCACACCGTCGGTGGTGCGGGCCGTCTCCAGTGCGGCGGCGGCCCGGTCGGTGGGGGCGATCAGGGTGACGGGGCGGCTGCTGCGGTCGGGGTACTTCTCGGCCAGGGTCCGCATCGCGGTGATGGACTCCGGCCGGTCGGTGAAGGAGTCCTCCTGTTTGAGGTCGCCGCCGAGGTTGAGGGTGCCGAGCGCGAGGGCGCCGAGGAGGACGGCCCCGCCGGCGAGGACGGCGGCGGGCCGGCGGGCGGCGGAGGTGCCCATGGCGGCGAACAGCGAGCGACGGGCCCTGGGTTCGCTGCCGTAGGCGGGGATCAGCGGCCAGAACACGCGCCGCCCGAGCAGGACCAGCACGGCGGGCAGCAGGGTGGTCATCGCGACCAGCGCGGCGAGCACGCCGATCATGCCGACGGGTCCCATGCCGCTGCTGCTGTTGAGGTCGGCGGCGAGCAGGCACAGCAGTCCGGCGGCGACGGTGCCGGAGGAGGCGAGGATCGCCGGTCCGCAGCCGCGCAGGGCGGTGCGCATGGCGTCGTGGGGGCGTTCGTGGCGGCGCAGTTCCTCGCGGTACCGGGAGACGAGCAGCAGCGCGTAGTCGGTGCCGGCGCCGAGGACGAGCACGGTCATGATGCCGCCGCTCTGGCCGGTGATCGTGACGTCGAACAGTTCGTGGAGCCCGTATCCGGCGGCCATCGCGAGGGCCGCCGCCGCGCCCGCCACGGTGAGCGGGACCAGCCACAGGAACGGGCTGCGGTAGATCAGGACGAGCAGGACGGTGACGACGCCGAGGGTGGCGAACAACAGGGTGCCGTCGATCGTCTCGAACACCTTGCCCATGTCCGTCTGGAGCGCGCCGGGCCCGCCGACCTCGACGCTCAGCCCGCCGCTGCCGGCACTGTCGGCGATCTCGCGCACCTCGTCGACGAAGGCGTTGCGTGCCTCTTCGTCCTGGCCGGGCCCGGTGCTGGAGACCGGGTACATGAGGGTGCTGCCGTCCTCGGAGGGAACGCCCCGCGGCTCGCCCGACAGCTCGTGGGTGTCCGCCACTTCGGCGACCTGCTCGGCGGCGGTCCGCCGGTTGGCCGCAGTCAGCCCGCCGTCCCGGTGATAGACGATCACCAGGTCGGTCGACTCCCCGCCGGGCAACTCGTCCTGGATGCGGGCGACCTGGGTGGAGTCGGCGCTGCCGGGCAAGTAGTCGACGGCCCGGTTCTGCTGCACATCGCTGAACTTCCCGGCCAGCGGCCCGACCAGCACGAGCGCGGCCAGCCACAGCCCGACCACCACCCAGGGCACGACGCGTCGTCGCCCAGTACGTATCGTTGCGGCCCCCATGAGACGGGCTCCCCTCCGGTCCGGTGTCTGGATCGGTATCCAGACTCCCGGCGGAAGGCGCCCACTTCGTCAGGCGTGAGGCCGAGTCGAGCGCTACTGCGTGAGGCGGTCGAGAAGCGGGACTACTCCCCGGGGAGTAACCCGGCCATGCTCCGCTCGTGTCACGGAGAAGAGCGCTGTCACGCGGAGCCCCCCGACGAGGAGGCCGGTCGGTGGTCAAGCTCTGTGGCGGTCGCCCACAGGGTGTTGAACGTCCTCACTTGTCCGTCGACTCGGCGTCCCTCCGCATCGAGTCGGGTCTGGACATTTCCCTCCTGCCGGTCCGGCTCGAACTCCAAATACAGTTCGCTGTCGAAGATCACGACGTCCCGCGCCACCACCGACCTCAGTCTCGCCCCCTCCGGAAGCGGCAGGGTGAGGAACCGCACGCTGATGCCCGTGTCACGCTGAGCCCGGCAGAGTCTCGTGAACCGTCGCATGAAGTCCGGGTCGGCTTCCTCTTCTTCCTTGATCATGAAAAGCCTTTGGATCGTCACACCTCGAGCACTCATCGCCTCCGTTTGGGCATCCAAGTACGGGCCCGCCGAGTCCGTGTTCCAGAAAGGCTGGTCGACGGAGCTGCTGGTGGCGTGGATGGTGCGCCGGGCGCATTCGGTGAGCCTGATGAGCCACTCGTTGTTGTCCCGCGGCCAGTGTGCGGTCATGCTCGTCAGGTCGGTGACGACAGAGGCAAGGCTCTCCACCTCGGACCGGGCGAAGGCCTTGACGATCTCCGGTCCCTGCTGCCCCACCCGGTTCAGACTCTTGATGAGTCGCCTGGCATCGCTGGTGCTCATACCTGACTGATCCAGCTCGCTCAGCAGCCCGGCTGCCTCACTGAGTTTGTTGAACTGTGCTTCGAGCTCCCGGCTCCGCTCTCTGTGACCGGCCTCGACCGCCCCCAGCCGCTGCTCAAAGTCAACCATGTACTGCACGATGAGTGCGGAACCGCCGATCACGACGGAAACCGCGATCTTCCACAGTTCGTCGCCGGACTGGTTCAGCAGGTTCGTGAGCACGTAGGCACCCGTGCTCACCACGATGGTGACAAGGATCTTGAGCACAATGGGCGCGATGCGCAACCCGCCCGCAGCCGGGCCGGGTGTGGGCGGTGCTCCGTGCATGTCCGTCTCCCCCCGTCAGGTGTCCACAGCATGATTCCCGGTCAGTGCCGAGTCGGCACCTCCACGAGCAACTGAAGCGTATGCATTGCCAGTTGATCGCGCATGCGCTGCACCAGGGTCCGCCACTGCTGGGTGAAGCCGGGGTGGTCCTCCAGGGTGTCCCAGAGCGGGACGAGCGTGCGCGACACACGGGCCCGCGGCATCCACAGATGCAGCAGGTGATCGACGGCGGGCCGGAGTGCCGTGACGACGCCGCGATGGTCCTGGCCCGCTTCGGGCGCCGGCCGGGAGCGGGGCTGCCCGCCGCCCGGCCGGATACCGTCGAGGATGCGGACGACTGTGGTGAGCAGCCAGTCGTGCAGGGCGAGATCCTCGCACAGCACGGCGATGTCGGCGCCGGGGGTGCCGACGGGGACGCGTAGCCGCACCGTACGCAGTTCGTCCTCGGCGAGGGTGAACCGCTCGATGCACGGCGCCTCGTCGCGCTCGGTGGACACAGCCACCCAGCGCAGCCTGGTGGGACGGGACCTCAGAGGCGGGCGCTGGTCGAGCAGGGGGTGGCGCAGCACGCGTGTGAGCAGTCCGTCGGCGACCGGTCCGACGTCGAGTTCGCGAGGCCGGCCCCCGTTCAGCAACCCCTCGGCGACGGACTCGTGCGGTAGTTTTCCGAACGGCTCGACCAGTCCGGGGCGTACGAGGTGGTGGCCCCAGGGTTGTCGGTGATCGGGCCCAGCGGCAGGCATTCGGAAGTGGGCGGAGCTCTGCAGGACGCGCCCCTCTGTGAGGGAGGCCCGCGCGGCAACGGTGCCGACGGCCCGGACCTTGGCGCCGTTGCCGCTGGGCAGGGCGCAGTCGATGCCGGTGAGGATTTCGGCGGAACGGCCGTAGAGGTTGGGGCGTTCGGAGAGCAGGACCCGTTCGTCGCCCCGCAGTGTGAGGAACTGGGCGGTGGCACGGCTGTCGAGAGGTTGGAGGGCGGGCAGCAGACAGGTGCGGACCTCCCCACAGGTGAGCACGACGGGCGGTGGCCTCTCCCCCGGCGTCATGTCACTGCCCCGCGTGGAAGACGTAGGAGACGCGGTCGGCCACCGAGGCGGGGACGGCCGCGTCCTCCTGGGTGGAGCGGTCGGCGGCCTGGGCCAGTGCTCCGGGGTCGACCTCGATCTGGTCGAGAATCACGCGGACGGCGTGTTCGACGGCCAGGAAGTGGTTGGGCAGCACCGAGCAGGTCCGGTAGGCGGCAAACGGGTTCGCCCGGGGGTTGAGCCGGACCAGCTCGGGCAATTCGTCCCATTCCTCGGGGAAGTCGGTATGGGTGTGCGGCTGGGGCACGAGCACGGCCCTGCCCTCGTTGCGCAGCAGTCCGAGGCGGGCGAGCTGCCACACCGCGGCGAGGAAGGGGCAGGACCAAGTGCGATGTCCGTCGGGGCCCTCGTCCCACAGTTCGACGTCCGCGAAGACGGAGTGGCGGCGGGCGGCGGTTTCCTTGGGCGGGGACCAGGCGGCGACCTTCTTCATGGCCTGCGGGACGCGCATGACGGGCCCGCGTTCACCGTTGGCGAGCCAGCCGGTCTGCGCGGTCGGCGGGCGCAGGCCGTAGCTGCCCGGTGGTGGCTCCTCGACGATCCGCCGGGCCACGGCTTCGGCGACCGGCACCTGCCCCGCGACGGCGCAGCCGGACTCGCGGGCCAGGTAGTCGACGTCAAGCCCGGCCCGTCCGGCCTCCTCCAGCAACATGGGGACGACCTCGGCGGGCCCGGCGAAACGTGCGAAGTAGTCGTCGACGAGGAAGCACGTGCTGATCCGGGGGCGTTTGCCACCGGTCTCGGCCGCCGCGGCGGCGCGTGCCGCCTCCGCCCAGGGGCGTACGCGTTCGAAGCGCTGCCGCAGGTGTCTTGGACCGGCCTCGAAGTCCTCCATGTAGAGGTGGCCGAGTTCCAGTGAGAGGTGGGACAGCGGGACCGCCTGGGTCCGTGGCTCGGCGGCCGCCTCGCGGAACACCGCCTCCGTCACGGCCACCCCCAGTAATCGTCGTCGGTCAAGCGCCGTGCGATCTCCTCCAGCGCCTCCAGCGTCTCCTTGTTGGCGATCTGGGTGGAAAGCACGTCCTCGTCGGTGATCAACTGTTCGCGCCACTGCAGGATGGGTTCCAGGGGTACGACACCGAGCACCACGCTGTCACCGATGCGATGTTCAGCGGCGAGTCGGCGCAGCGCCTCGTCAGAGGACTGCATCCAGGCTGCCTGGGCGGGCGAGCCGTGAGACCACAGCGGCGAATCCGGATGGGGTACGGCTGCCCGCACGAAGCGGACAGCACCCCGAAGTCCTTCCTCGTCGTGCCCTCGTTCGACACCACCCTTGATGATCCCGTGGTCCCCGTGGACGAGACCTGCGGCGGCGATCACGTGCTGCCGGGTCCAGCGGTGGAAGACCAGCCAGCGGAATGGGACATACCGCATCCGGGGGTGTGCCGTCGCGGTGAGGACCATGTCGACCGCGTAGCTCCGGCCGGCGCTCAGGTCGACGACGATGAGGTCGAACTCGCCGTTCAGCCGTAACAGCAGATCGACGCACCGCTCGAGGGCTTCCTCGCCGGTGGCGAACTCGCCGCCGCCGACGTCGCCGGGAAACAGCACCAGGCGGCCGGACCGGTTCGGCCGGGCCCGCAGCAGGGGATGCTCGGTCTGCCGCCAGACGTCGATCCTGGCCGGTTCCGTGACCTCGCCCTCCAGGTAGGAGTGCAGGCCCCGCTCCTCGGTGCCGCGCATCGCGCCCGGTACGTCGAAAACGGCGGCGGCCGTGGGCGAGCCCAAGTCAAGGTCCACGTAGGCCACGTGGTCACCGGTGAGGGCGCGCTGATAGGCCAGGTTGGCGCTGGTGACCGAGCGACCGGTGCCTCCTTTGTCGGAGGCGGCGAAGACGAGCACGGCTCACATCTCCTCTGCGGCAGCACCGCGAGCCTGGGCCAGGGTGTCGAGTTCCTGGAGCACGGGCAGGGCCAGCGCGAACGCGGTCGCGGGCCGGTCGTCGACCAGGCTCCGGGCACGGTCCAGCCGGCTCTCGATGCTCCGCATGGCCCGGCTCCGGCTTCCGTCGGCGGTGGAGGCCTCCAGCTGTTCCTTGCCGAACAGGTGGGTGGCCTCGCTGAGCAGCTCACGGGCCAGCTGAGCGAGTTCGGGACTGCGGATGGGCTGCTGCTCGTACAGGTTGCGGGCGGCTACCAGACACTCGGTGACACGCTTGGTGATGCTCCAGGAGAGGCGCCGACCGACGGCCGCGTCCGGGAAGACGGCTGCCGCGTTGTCCCAGAGGCCGGCCCCTTCACCCTCCTCGATCCGCCGGTTCCACAGGTGCTCGAATGCCTCTTCAGCCAGGCGCAGCAGACGGTCCTGTGCGTCGACGTTCCGGGAGAGCTCCGCGAGCTGGATGATCCGTTTGAGGAGTTGTGCCGAGAAATCGGTCATCCGCCACTGGAGCGGCCCGCCGGACCGTTCCGATCCGGCGAGCGGCATGGTGACCCCTGGGTTGTGCAGCCCGACCGCGGGGTCGTTCCTGCTCATACGGCTGGTGACCCGGCCTCTGTCGGCAAGGCGTTCCATGATGGCGACGGTGCGGGTGAGGTCGTCGTCGGTCGCCTTCCGGCGGACCAGGTCGTGGACGAGGATGGCCGCCGCGGTGAGGGAAAAATACTCCGACTCCAGTTGCAGACCGGTGGTCTGCCAGGGGAGGTCCTCCAAGGGCCAGCGCCCGGTACCGAATCGGGCGATGGCCGACCAGTACTGCTGGCTGAGTTCCCAGCGCAGGCGTAACGCCTCGGCGAGTTTCTGCTGGTCGGCGTCGAGCAGCCCCAGGGTGAGGGTGCGCTCGGAGAACAGGTCCTGGATGCCGTCCAGGGCGACGACGGTGAAGTACACGTAGGGCAGCGGGTCGGCGATGCCGTCGGGCTGACCCTTGACCGGGACGTCCAGGTCGACGACGGTCGGCGCGTCCTTCACCACGCCCCAGGCCCAGCCGCACTCGAAGAGCCGGCTCTCGTCCCGGATGCTCTCGTCGACCTCGATGCCGCGGCTGAGGCCTTCGATGATCGTGGCGCGCAGCGGGCGGAACCTGCCGGAGAACTGCTGGAGGACGGCCCGGTCGGACTGCTTGTTCTGCCCGATGACCTGGATCAGCCGCCGACCCTGCTCGGACTCGGCGTCAAAGACGTTGACGGTGAAGGAGCGCAGCAGGCTGACCATCGCGGCGGTGAGCCGGGTGTTGGTGGCCTCTCTCAGCTCACCGACCGCCCTGCGCATCTCGGGACGGGTGGTGCTGTTCTCGTAGACCTTGAGGAATCCCAGGGTGGCCAGGCAGAGCGTGACGGACATGGAGTAGGAGTCGACGATGCCCAACTGGCTCTGCTCGTGGGTGAGTTTCCGCTGGGGGTCATCCGTCCTGAAGTAGTGTCCACCGGCGAAGACGGGGCTGTCGTCCGGCCCTGTGTGGGTGCGCATGAACTGGGCCAGCGCGGTGATCAAGTGGGGAGGGATCTCCAGTCGGCTGCCGAGCCGCTCCAATGCCCCCAGGACGTCCCTCTCCGTGGTGTCGGGCTGGTCGAGGCGGAACGCGGGAACCTCGGTGGCGGGGTACAGCAGGCAGAGCAGGCGTTCCGCGTCCGCGACGGAGCTCAGCCCGTCGGTCTCCCCCCGGACGAGCTTTCCGTCCTCGAACGAATGGCGGGCCGCTGCCCGCCAGATGTCCAGCAGATGCTGCCGCGGCTTGATCTGCACCCCGTCCCCCCTCACCCGCCCCGCACTTCCACGGAACGGCCATCCAAGAGCTACCCACTCACCGGAATCCGCAAGCCAGGATGATGGACGTGTAGCCCGGACGCACCTCCCCCGGTTTGCCGATCCTGTAGGTCTGCACGGAGTCGGTGAAGCGTCTGATGCTGGCGCCGATGTCCGCCTGGCTGACGTCGCATGCCGGGAACCAGGTTCCTCCCAGTCGATATCCTTCACTATGCTCCATGAAAGCTGCGGCGAAGGGCGCCCCTGGAGCAAGCTTTTCCAGGAATTGCTCAACTGCACAATGAAATTCCCTGGTGGAGGCGGAAACGGATTCCGCGACGAAGAACATGGTCCCCACCTGCCACCTCAACCTGGATCCACCGTGTAACCCCGGGCCGGGGCTGGTGCTGGAACGAGGAAGTGCCTTGTGACCTGCGATGATGGGAGTTCTCTACGCTTCCAGCACGCACGATCAGCAAGGCACTTCGTAAGTGAAATCCTCCCATACCCCAGCGGCGACCTTCGCGGCAGCCGATGATGCGTCCGTTCTCGGGTACGGCGGGCTCGCCGCCGCTGTCCGGCTCGCCGAGCGGTGCGATCTGCCGGGCCAGGTCACAGCGAAGGTCCGGCTGACCGGGGCCGGCAACGGTGCCGGAACGGCTGTGGACGCGAAGGCGAKGKCGCTSGTGGC
>NZ_QFRK01000128.1 GCF_003143855.1 Streptomyces sp. NWU339 | reverse complement strand
CGATCGCCGGGCCGGTACGCGCAACGGCACCGCTCGGAAGGCCGACGATTCAGAGTAAGGACAGCCGAAGCGTCAATCGGGGATTGGGTCAGACCCTCGAGCAGTGCCTCCCTCATCCTCACAGTCGGGGATCTTGGAGTTTCACGGTGCGGCAGCGTGATCAACGGGCATGCTCGGGTGGTTCCGATAACCGATGCAGCCGTCGAGGTGCCCGTTGTCCCTGACTTGTTGAATCGACCCCAGACGCTCGGTCTGCAGCCGTAGCGTCCAGGGTGTCGGTCGGCACGGGCCCGCAGTGCTCCTTGCCGCCCTCGGGCTGGCTCACTGATAGCGTGCCGCCGCCGGCCGACACCCGCGCGGTGTGGCTCGACAGAGGCATGAAGGTGACACGGTGACTTCAAGTCAGGGTGCCCACCGCACTCCCCTTCCTGTCTCATCGAGTGCGAGGACAGCAGCCTGTGATCCTGATCGGCATCGATCCCCACAAGTCGTCCCACACCGCCGTCGCCGTCAACGCCGCAGGCCACCAGGTGGCCCAGCGCCGGTTCGTCGTCAACGCCGGAACCTTCCGCCGGCTGCTGCGCTGGTGCGAGCAGTGGCCCGACCGTCGTTTCGCGGTCGAGGGCGCCGGCGGCCTGGGCCGCTCGCTCGCCCAACAGCTGGCCGCCGCGGGCGAGAACGTCGTCGACGTGCCCTCCACCCTTTCGGCCCGGGCCCGGCTGCTGGCCACCGGAGGAGACCGCAAGACCGACGCCAAGGACGCCCTCCACGTCGCCCAGGTCGCCCTCTTCCGCCACGACCTCCGCCCCGTCGCGCGGGAAGACCAGACCACGATCCTGCGGCTGCTGACCGAGCGGCGAGACGACCTGGTCCACGAGCGCACCCGCGTCCTCAACCGGCTCCACGCCGTCCTGCGCGATCTCCTGCCCGGCGGAGCACCCACCGGGCTGTCGGCCGACAAGGCCGCCGCCCTGATGAAGGGCATCCGGCCGGTCACGGCCACCGACAACTGCCGCCGGGACATAGCCCGTGACCTGCTGGCCGACCTGCGCCGCCTGGACCGRCAGGTCAAGGACAACGAGGCCGAAATGCGCGAGGCCGTCGCCGCGACCCGCACCACGCTGACCACCCTGCCGGGCCTGGGCACCGTGCTGGCCGCCAAGGTCATCGGCCACGTCGGCGACGTCGGCCGGTTCCCCACCGAGCACCACTTCGCCAGCTACACCGGCAGCGCCCCCCTGGACGCCTCCAGCGGCAACAACGTCCGCCACCGGCTCAACACCGGCGGCAACCGCGCACTGAACTCGGTGCTGCACACCATCGCCGTCTGCCAGATCCGCGACGGCGGGCGCGGGCAGGACTACTACCTGCGCAAGATCGGTGAGGGGAAGACGCCTTCGGAGGCCCGCCGGGCCCTCAAGCGACGCCTGTCCAACGTGGTCTACCGGATCATGAAACGAGACCAACGGACCCACCTTGCCCAAGCCGCTTGACACACAGAGGCGCTATGAAGTCACAAACGCCCGTCCGGCCGCGTGCGTGGTGACGCCCGGCGGGCCGACAAATCGCAAACAGGACAGTCGGGACGTCAGTCAGTCGGAGGGTCAGACCCACCGGCAGCGTCACCACGAACATCATCACTGTCAGTCGTGGATTGCGATCTCTCACCTTCGTGTCAGTACGCCACCTGCGCGTATACCGCCCGGTGACCGTACCGACACCCCTGATCTCTCATCCCACGACAGTGGCAACACCTGCGGCAAGGCCGATTCCCAGTTCGCTGACCAGCGCGTCCGGACAACACCACGGGAACCCACCACTGACACACCATCCACTGACACCAAAGCAAAAGATCGCATCCAACCTCGGTCTGAGCCGGCCAGACGCAAGCCGAGGACGGCTTGGACGAGGCTCGTGATGCGAACAGGCAGCCCCTTGCGCCCCTCTTCAGTCCTTGGCGTGCACCTGCTTCTGCTCATAGGTCTGCGGCAGGTCGCGCTCGCGGCGCATCGGGCTCATGACGAGGACGAGCCAGCAGGCCGCGACGACACTCGTCATGAGCCACATGGCGGGCCGGTACCCGACGGCGTCGCCGAGCACGCCGCCGAGCAGGGATCCGACCGGGATGGTGCTGTGGTTGATCACCATGGCCGTCGCCACGACCCGGCCGAGCATGCGCGGCGGGCAGTAGGTCTGCCGGAAGCTGCCGACCACGACGTTGGCCACGGAGACGCCGATCCCGACGAAGAAGGCTCCCATCGCAAACAGCAGCAGCCCCGGCCCCGCCGTGGTCATCGGCAACAGCAACGCGAACGGCGCGGTGGCGACCTGCAGGAGAAGCAGCCCGCGCGCGGTGCCGAACCGCCGGCTGAACCCGGTGGCCACCAGCGCGCCCACGATGCCGCCAGTGCTGCCGCTGGCCAGCAGCAGCCCGACCATGGCCGGGTTCAGCCTGACGGTGCGGACCAGGAACACGACCTGGACCGCCTGGTATCCCATCAGCGCCATGTTGATCACGGCGCCCCACGTGACCATCGGCCGCAGATACCGATCCCGGCCCACGAAGCGGAGCCCTTCGATGATCTGCCGTCGGAGGGAGGCACGTTCCCCGTCGGGAACGCGGTCCACCTCAACGACCCCGATCCGCTTCAGGCAGACGGCGGAGACCAGAAACGTTGCCGCATCAGCCACGAGTGCGGTGACCGCGCCGAACCCCTGGGCGAGCAGCCCCGCCACCCCCGGCCCGGCCACCTGGGTGGCGGCCTCGCTGCCCTGCAGCTTGGCGTTGCCCTCCAAAAGATCGCGGCCGTCGAGCACAATGTGGATGTACGAGTGGTAGGCAGTGTTGAAGCACACCGCCGCGGTGCCGCAGACCAGCGCGACCACGACCAGGTGCCGGAAGGTGAGCGCGTCGAGCCAGGCCGCCAGCGGAATGCTCACCAGCGCCGCGGCGGACACCAGATCGCACGCGATCATCAGTGGCCGTTTACGCGTCCGGTCCACCCATGCGCCCACCGGCAGACCCACCAGCAGCCAGGGCAGCCAAACCGCCGCAGCGATCAGACCGACGGCGGTGGAGTTGGCGTCCAGCACTACGACCGCAATCAGCGGCAGGCCCACCGCGGTGATGCCGTTGCCCAGCCCGCTCACGGTCTCGCCCATCCAGAGCAAGCGGAAATTTCGTTGGGCGAAGACTCCCCAGCTCGTTTGGGGCCGGTCCGGCGTGCCATTCATCGGGTCCATCCGAGGCATCATGCCGCGAGCACTCACAACCCTGCCGTCTGGTTGGCCAGTTGAGCTCCCGTAGCGGCGAGGCGGGGACGGAACGTGCGGAACGCACGAGTGCGAGGAGCGCGCAGCGCAAGGCCGGCGGCGAGGGCGCCTGACAAGACGCCGCACAAGGCGCCCGGCACGGCGCTCTCCGGGGCGCCCGCAAGGTGTTTCGCAGGGCGCCTCACCGATCCGGCCCTGACGGGAAAACCCGCACGCCACAGGCGCGGGTCAAGGGGGTGCCGGGCACGCCGACCACTTCCTGGGAGCCACCTTCAGGGGGCTTCTGCGGGCAGTACCGGCCCGGTTCCGCCGGGACCCGGCTCCCTGCTCCGGTCCGGGCAGCGCCGCCCACATCACCGCCACGGTGCTCGCGGCCTTCACCCCGCCGGGCAGGCCGGCGCGGGAGTGTGACACCGGCGTCCCTTGAGGCAGGGCTCTGCGCAGAGAGCGGGCCCGCACCCGCAGGATGTTGGTACGGGTCCCGCCCGGCTCGAGTCAGGCCATCGGCGCTGACTCCTGGTGTGCGTGCAACGCCGTCCGGTACGCCGCCAGCCGGGCGGTGCGGCCGATGGTGAGGGCGCCGACCAGCCGGCCCTCCCGGTGGTAGGCGACCTCCAGGCGCCGGTTCGCCAGGTCGTGCTCGACGACCCGCGTCTCGTCGGCGACCGCGGGCAGGCCCACCGAGCGGATCCGCGCGCCGTGCAGGTCGGACCAGAAGGACGGCACCGCCGTGAACGGGGTCGGCGCTCCGCCCGTGAGCAGGGTTGCCGCGGCGGCGGTGCCCTGTTCCACGGCGTTCGTCCAGTGGCCGAGGGCGAGGCGTGCGCCGCCCGTGAGCGGCTGCGGCACCCGGGCGACATCGCCCGCGGCGACCACCCCGCCCACGGCCGAACCGTCGGGGTACAGCACGCGCAGAGACGGATCGCAGTGGACGCCTCCGTCGACGGCGACCCCGGAGCCGGCCAGCCAGCCGGTCGCCGGGACGGACCCGAGCGCCAGCAGGACCACGTCGGCGGGGACGTCGTCGCCGGTCGACAGCTCGACGCCGGTGACGCGGCCGTCCGCTCCCGCTCGGAAGCCGGTGACGGTGGTCCGCGTGCGCAGGTCGATGCCCGCCGCGCGGTGCAGTGGCCGTGACGGTTTCACCCTGTCGAAAACAGCTACACGGCCCGCCGGCGGCGCCTCAGGGCGCGCCAGCGGGCCGCGGGGGCTGGCGGCTCCAGGGCAGTGCGCAGCACCGCGTGGAAGTTCTCCAGCGCCTGGGTCATCCGGTCGCCGTCCCCGTGGCTCTCCACTGCCGGCGTGAACACCGCATCGGCCGCGGCCGCGAGCCCGGGTTCCTCCCGCTGGAAGAAGGGTGCGACGGCTGCCCCCGGCAGTGCCAGTAGCGTCGTCGCGCCGCTGGCACGCGTTGTCAACCAAATGGCGCTAAGGGTCATCGACATCCCGGTCATCACCCCAGACACTCGGATCAGTTCGCGGGGCAGCCGGGAGGCTTAAGGCCCGGCTTGCCCCACCGCGTGCAGTCGTCTCCAAAACAGTGACCGGGTCCATCTCGACGAGGACTGGGTGCACCGTCACGGATAAGAGAGCAGAACAAGGAAGGTGAGATGAAGCGCATCCTTTCGGCCATCGCAACACTCTGCATAGGAGCAGGACTCGTGTTGACGACGGGCGGCACCGCGTCAGCCGCCACCCCGGCCTGCACCAGCTATGCCGGATTCGACGCGGGTGGGACCAACACCGTCTGGGTGCCGGTCGCCCCAACATTTAACACCAGCTGCCACCTGCAGCGGGGGTACGCGAACAGCGGCGTGAAACAGCTGCAGTGGAGCATGAACTCGTGCTACGGCGAATCCCTCGTGGCAGACGGGATCTTCGGCTCGGCCACCGAAGCTGCCCTCAAGCGAGTCCAGACAAGGATCGGGGTCACCTCTGACGGCGTCTACGGCCCGTATACCCGAGACCGTATGCTCCACGAGGGCACGTGGAAAGGGCAGTGCTTCAGGTTCAACGGCCCTGGCGGTTACTGAGTTGACCCATGCGTCCTGCGTGGGTGACGTCCGCATCTGAGCGGGTTTCGGACTCTGCCACGCGACGGCCGGGGCCGGGATGGTGCGCATCTCTCCGGCCCCCGCGCCGGTCATCGTCGGCGACCAGGCGCCCGCGCCCGCCGCTCCGGCCCCCGACCAGCCGACTGCCAGAGTCCGGGACTCACAGAGCCCCGGACTCACAGAGCCCCGGAGTACCGGAGTACCGGAGTCACAAAGTGCGGGAGCCGGGCAGTCCGCGCCCGAGGACCGGCCCCGGTACCTCCGCATGGTCCGGAAGTTGCTCTGGCGAGCTTTTTCGAGTCTCAGGGGTGAGGGAGATGATGTCGTTGTCAGTCAGCGACAAGCAGTTGACGATGCGTGCCACATGGAGGCGCGGGCAGGCTACTGATGCTGCTGGCGGTAGTCCTTGGGACTGTGTCCGTAGACGGCGCGAAAGGCGCGGCTGAAGTGCGCGGGATCGGTGAACCCCCAGCGGGCAGCGATGGCGCGGACGGGGCGGGAGCGTAGGAGGGGGTCGGCCAGGTCCCGGCGGCAGCGCTCCAGCCGGCGGGCGCGGATCCAGCCGGCGACGGTGGTGTCCTGGTCCTGGAAGAGCCGGTGCAGGGAGCGCAGGGAGATGTTGTGGGCGGCGGCGACCGCGCCCGGGGACAGGTCCGGGTCGCCCAGGTGCTGCTGGATGAAAGCGTGGATCTCCATTAGCAGGGCCCGGTGATGGGTCTGGGGCGGCACTGACGCGGCGGCGTCGAGGTGGTGGGCGAGAAAGGCGGTGAGCAGGTCCAGGGTGCAAGTGGCCAGGCGGGCGCCGTCCGCCGCGGTGTAGGTGGCGGCGCCCGCGGTCAGCTGCGTGAGGTAGCCGGACAGCAGGGCGCCCATCCCCTCGCGTCCGGGCAACCGCACGGCGGTGAGCCGGTCGACCTTGTCCGCCGGGAGCGGCAGCAGGGCCCGGGGGAATTGCACCATCACCCCCTTCACTGTGTCCGCGCCGGCGGCTGCCCAGCCCTGCCAGGGGCGCGAGGTGTCGTAGAGCATCACCTCCCCCGGGCCGCTGGTGGCGTCCCGGCCGCCTTGGAGAAGCCGGTGACTACCACGCAGGTTCAGCATCAACTGGTAGGACTCGGGATCGGAGCGCCGGATCAGCTGCGCCGACCGGCGGGTCTCCAGCGACGGGTAGGCCAGCGCGGACACCTCCACCCCGCCCAGGTCCAGCAGCCGCACACTCGCCCGGAAGTCCGCCTCGTGATCGCTGCGGATCGCGTTGGGTATCAACGCGCTGGCCGTCATGTCGTGCCAGGAGCCGAACCGCTCGGCCACCGGCAGATCCTTCGTCCGGAACTCCGTCACCAGCACCATGCATCCCCCAGTACGTTGCCGCGTCCAAGACGGTCTTGTCGGCGGTGAGCTCAACCCGCACGACCATGCTCTGGCCCTGGATCTGACGCTGTCACGTGGTTGAGTGCCTGACCGCGTGTCGGGTGTGGTGGGGCCGGGTTCCGGCTTTCGTGCTCACGCCGCGGCCGGCAGGCCGGCGACGCCGGTGACCTGATCCCGGATCGCGAAGCACGTGGTCATCTCGGCGCGGTAGCCGAACGTTCAGTCACAGCCGGACGCCAGTGCTGGCCCCGCCCTGGCCGGCTACAGCTCGACCTCCAGGTGCTCGACATCCGTGAACTCCACCTCCAGGCCGTGGGCGCGCCGACCGCCGTCGCGGAAGTACACCTCCCCCAATCCTTCGACGGCGATGTCCCGCAGCTGCCGCTCGCCAGCACTGGCGTCCTGGGCGTCGAAGAGGCGGGCCGCGTGCTGCGGGGGCAGGGCGAGGGTGAGGTGGCGGACACGGCGGTGAAACCGAACCGGGCCCGGGTATCGACGACCAGGCCCGTGCTGGTGGCGGCCTGGCGCCGAGCGCGCTCGCGGACGCGGGGCTGCCACCGGGCGCGGACCGCGTCCTCCAGGCGCCGGGCGAGGTCGGCACGGGGCCGGCGGATCTGGTCTTTGACGTACCGTTCCACGGTGCGCTGCGAGACGCCAAGCGCGCCGGCCACCGCGCGGGTGCCGTTGAGCTGTCTGACCACCACACCAAGGGTGTCTGCCAAAGCGGAGCAAGCTCATGGTGGACGCGCCCGGTATG
Organism: Streptomyces sp. NWU339; assembly: GCF_003143855.1. Taxonomy (GTDB): domain Bacteria; phylum Actinomycetota; class Actinomycetes; order Streptomycetales; family Streptomycetaceae; genus Streptomyces. Next base: position 884 of record NZ_QFRK01000128.1, on the reverse strand, counting down.
TGTTGTCCCGTCACCCGCGCGGTCGGTTAAGTCAGATCGGGCAGCTGAACAGGCTGGGCTCGACACGCCACACACCGGAAGCACCGCCCCCGATCGACCGCGTCCGTCGCTCAGGCGTCGCGCCTCCCACCCCGCCCCGCACCGCCACGGCGTTCAGGAAACGGAACGCCGTGGCGGTGATCCCTGCTCGGATACTTCGCCAGTACCGAACTCCTATGCGATGCCGGGCCCCCGGGCCGGCCGACGCCGCGGCCGCTATGGCCGCAGGCAGCCGACGACGGGGGCTTCGAGAGGGCTGGAAACAGTGGCGGGGAGCGATTCCGTCAGACAAGTGGCCACGGTCAGCGGGTCGACGACGGCGTTTGCCGGTGACGCCACGAACCCGATGAATGCGGCGGCCCCCAGGATGACGGCAGCGATGCGACGCATGAACAACACCTCTCGACAGTCGTGATCGGTCCGCGAAGACATTTCCACTCATTCCGGCTCCGCATGCGCCCTGTCCCCCGTTCAGGCTGGTGCGTCGAGCCCGTCGAGGCGGGCGGGCACGYCGGCCGTGAGGATGTGGACGCTCCGCGTGCGTGTCCGGGCTCCCATTCGCCGTCCTCGCGGACGTCGAGAAGCACGGCAGTGGGCTCAAAGCCCACTGCGGCGACCCGGAGCACGCCGAGTCCTGCGACCGCACCCAAACACCCTGGCGTTCCACCGTGCCGGGTGAACTCGCCTGGACCGCGTACCGGGCCGAACGGCGTCGCCGCGGAGAGACCGGCGAAGAGCCCTGTGAGGCGTACCACCCGTTCCGCCAGGGCCGCTGACCGGGGCACCGAAGCATTCAGGAAACGAAACGCCGTGGCGGGCATCCCTGCCCGGATACTCCCCGGACC
>NZ_QFRK01000014.1 GCF_003143855.1 Streptomyces sp. NWU339 | reverse complement strand
CGTTGGTGCTCGGTGTGCGTGTTGGTGTCGCCCGGTTCGTGGGGTGGCGGTGGGTGATGTGAGGGGCTGCCGGAGAGCGATGACATTCGCTGACCGGCCGGAGCCGCTTCCCGCCTGGCGGGCACCGGCGAAGAAAGTTCGGCCGCTGCTCCCGCCTGGCAGGACGTACGGCTGACCGGCCTTTCCTTGCAGGTCAGAGCCGTGTGGCGTGGTCTCCATGACAGTGGATATCACGTTGATCAGAGCCGGGCAGATGTACCGCTACTACCTGCGCCAGACCGTTGTCGGCGACGGCCGCCGCCCGGCCCGCACATCGCTCCGCGAGGCCCAGGAAGAGGCCGGTGTCCCGGCCGGGCGATGGATGGGCCGCGGCCTGGCCGTGCTCGGACTGACGCCGGGGCAGGAGGTCACCGAGCAGCAGCTACGGAACCTGTTCGGCGAGAGGGGCCGGCACCCGTACGCGGACCAGATTGAGGCCGACCGGCTAGCCAAAGGGGACTCCCCGAAGAAGGCGTGGAAGGCCGGCGCCCTCGGACGCCGGGTGACGGTCACCGGTGTCGACTTCGTCTTCCGGCCGCAGCCGACGATCTACCTGTTGTGGGCGCTGGGGGATGACGAGACCCGCAAGGTGATCGAGGCCGCGCACGAGCGAGCGATCGAGCGGGTGCTGGAGTGGATCGAGGACGAGGTGGCGGTGATCCGGTACGGCAAGGACGGCATCTACCGGGACCGGCCGCCCGGCGGTCTGGTCGTCGCCCGCTTCCGCCACTACGAGGCGCGCTCCGGGATGCCCTTGCTCCATGACCATCTGCTGCTGTCCGTGAAGGGGCAGCGCCTGGACGGGAAGTGGGGCTCGATCCACACCACGGCCCTGCACGAGAACACCGTCGCCGCCTCCGCGCTCTACAACGAAACCGTGGCCGCTGAGGTCTGCGAGGCGCTGGGGCTGGCGACCGAGCCGCGCACCGTCACCGCCGGACGCCGCCCGGTGATGGAGATCGCCGGGGTGCCGCACAAGCTGATCCGCTGGACCGCCCGCCGCAGCGACCAGATCGCCGCCTGCCGTCAGGACCTGGAGCACGAGTACGTCACCAGCGTCGACGACGACGGCGAGCCGCGGTTCCTGCCCGTGGTCTCCGAGAGGGCCCGCGCCAAGCTGAACCGGATCGCCGCCCGCAAGACCCGCCCGGCCAAGCAGAGGACCCGGCCGCTCGCGCAGCTGCGCGTCTGGTGGAAGACCAGTGCGATCCTCACCTCCGGAGTGGCCGTCGACGTCATCAACTCCCTCCTCGAGCGCGCCCGCGCTGCCGCCCGAGTGATTCGGGCCCGGGTCGCTTCCGTGGTCGACGTCGCCCTGGCGGCCGTCGACGTCACCGCGATGGTGTTCGTGTTGAACGACGGCGGCCGGTTCCACCGCCGGCACCTGCTCGCCGAAACCCGCCGCCACCTCGCCCTCGTCCTGCGCGGCCGCCGCCGCGATCCCGGCCTGGACGACCGGATCGTGGACGCCGCCATCGCCGCGCACTGCCTGGACATCAGCGAGCCCAAGACGTCACGCGGCCAGGAGCCCGGCTACCGCCTCTACACAGCCCGGTGGGCGCTGTCCGACCTCCCCGCCCGGCGCCGCCCACCAACCCCCGTGCCCGACCCGGACCGGCAACCCCCGGCCGACCCCGGCGCACCAGCTGCGCCCCGGCCCCCGGACCAGGAGACGGGGGAGTGGGAGATACCCCGCCTCCCGCTGCGCTACGACCGTGCCGTCCTCGCGGGTGCGATGGTGCGGGAGAAGCTGCGCACCGCCACCGCTACCGCCGTCGGGGGCCGGGCGTACGACGTGGCCGCGCACCAGCAGGCGGCGATGCCCGAGCTCCTGCTTGCCCACCAGGACACCGACCCCGACCGCCCGGAGCCGGAGGACGAGCCCCGGTCCGCGATGGACCTGACGGCGCTGCGAGCCCTGAAGAAGTCACGCACGGACGTGGAAGCCCTGGAATTCACCGATGAGCAACTGCGCCGCCTCCAGGGCGCCTTCACGAAGGCGGCCGACCAGGCCCGCAAGACGATGAACCGGTACGCCGACCGGAAGGAAACCGGCGCACCGCACCCGGGGCGCGAGGACGACCAGTGTGCGCACCGTCCCCAGCAGCCGGACCCGCACCACGGGCCAGAAGCCGGCCGCTGAGCGCACCCGGTGCGGTGCACCCGATGCGGCCGGTACGCACCGACGATGTTCTGCACTCGCGCGGAGAGTGCAGAACATCGTGCGTGGAGTGCAACCACGCGTTTTCCGAAGCCGGTTCCACCCGGTTCCGCAGCGCCCGGTGGTTCGCGAAGATTACTTCCATGAGTGCCTCGGCGTGGATCGGTGCGGTCGCAGGGATCATCGGAACAGCCACCGGCGGCGCCCTGACCATCTGGTCAGGGCGCTGGACCCATAGGGCACAAGAACGCACCGCGCGCGCCGAACAGCAGCGGGCGCGCGCGGCTGCGGCCGCAGAAGCCGCACTGGCTGAACTGCTGGAGATCCACCGCGATTTCCGGAAGGCCAGGACGCCCGACGGGGATGAGTGGCAACAACGCCTCCGCTCGCTGCACGACCGCATTGCGAAGGTGCAAGTCCTGCTACACAGCATCCCGGACACCAAGCTACGTACCCGCGTCAGGGAAGACACGTTCTACATGCCTCTCTCCCCGCCCGACGACAGGCGGACAGGAGGCGAACGGCGGGTCGCCATCATCGAACTGTGCGCCGACGCCATCGCCTGCCTCGGTGCCTTTCTCCGAGACGAGGAACTGCCCGCACGAAGCGCCAGGGTTGAGGACACACGCAATCTCTGGCCTGAGTGGAAGCACAAAGACGACAGCCACTTCTACATGTGGGAAGCCGACGATGGTGACTCGTTCGATTGAGCATGTCCAGGGCACCCCGGGCGCCGGGTCGGTTGTCAGTGAGGTTTTCTCGTGCGCCCAGCAGGACAGGAGGTGACTCCGGAACACCCCCGCGTCGGCGGGGAAGACGCCTTGGGCACCTTGGCCCGCGGATACCCGCCCGGAACACCCCCGCGTCGGCGGGGAAGACCCGGGCGACAGGTGCACCTCGCCCCGACTCATCGGATCATTCCTGCATCGGCGGGGAGGACATACGCGCTGCGCCGGACGACCAGGACGCCATCGGATCATCCCCGCGTCGGCGGGGAAGACCTGCTGGGCATCGGTGTGGTGGACGAGGTGACCGGAACACCCCCACGTCGGTGGGGAGGACACCGCCCGGGAACGCCTCCTCGAGCTGGTCAGCGGAACACCCCCACGTCGGTGGGGAGGACGAGAAGGCCAAGGCCAAGTACGGCGGCAACAGCGGAACACCCCCATGTCGGTGGGGAGGACGCACGCACCGGTTCCTGGTCCCAGACCGGCTGCGGAACACCCCCACGTCGGCGGGAGAGCAGGGACTGCGAGGCACTGACCGCATCGGTGGCCGGAACACCCCCGCGTCGGCGGGGAAGACCTCGTCCTGGGACTTGGCCGCGGCGGACATGGCGGAACACCCCCGCGTCGGCGGGGAGGACGCGGCGACGAGCCGGGACAGGTCCACGGTCGGCGGAACACCCCCGCGTCGGCGGGGAGGACCCCGGGTTGCCGGAGACCGAGGCATCCCAGATCGGAGCACCCCCGCGTCGGCAGGGAGGACGCGACAGCCGCCGCGCTCTGCTCGACCGGGTCCGGAGCACCCCCGCGTCGGCGGGGAGGACGGTACCCGTCTCCGGGTACAGATTCGACATAGCGGAACACCCCCACGTCGGTGGGGAGGACCTCGGCCTCGGCCCTCTTCTTGTCCTGGAGGGCGGAACACCCCCACGTCGGTGGGGAGGACGCGCGGGCAAGGTGAAAAAGCGCTATGTCTACAGGAACACCCCCACGTCGGTGGGGAGGACGTCGAGTAGGGCGGCGAGGTCGCGGCGGTCGGCGGAACACCCCCACGTCGGTGGGGAGGACGGCCCGGTCGGGGACGGGGAGTTTGTCGAGGTCGGAACACCCCCACGTCGGTGGGGAGGACGCATCGAGCACCGCGCCCAGGTCCCGGCGCAGCGGAACACCCCCACGTCGGTGGGGAGGACGTTTTCTCGGCGGACGCCCGCAGCTACCCGACCGGAACACCCCCACGTCGGTGGGGAGGACGAGAACCGCTCGAGCCGCTCGAGCGGGCTCGGGGGAACACCCCCACGTCGGTGGGGAGGACGCCTCGGCCAGCAGCGGCCGGGACGCGGTCGACGGAACACCCCCACGTCGGTGGGGAGGACGCTTCCCGAGCCCGCGTCCGAGGCCGCCGTCGTGTCCTCCCCGCCGACGCGGGGGTGTTCCGAAGACACGCCGCGCCGTGTCGTCCTCGAGCCCGTCCTCCCCGCCGACGCGGGGGTGTTCCGGACGCGGCGGTACGCCCACTGGTCCAGCTCGGGTCCTCCCCGCCGACGCGGGGGTGTTCCGGTGCCGGCGCCCGCCGAGACCGCGCTGACGTGGTCCTCCCCGCCGACGCGGGGGTGTTCCGCACGATGAGATCGCCCACGATCCGCAGTTTGCGTCCTCCCCGCCGACGCGGGGGTGTTCCGATGGGCAAGGCGTTCGAGGACGGGCGCCTCGAGTCCTCCCCGCCGACGCGGGGGTGTTCGGTCGCTTCTCGAATCTCTGTGGAAACCGGCACCCGATCGGAGGGGGCCCCGGTCTGTGCGTCGGTCTGCTGCCAGAGACGGCGGCCAGGGACGATACGGAGCATGAGCACCTCTCGCCCCCTTGCTGACCCAGCGGGAAGCCGCTGCCGCGTGTGGCGTGAGCCGTACGACGATCCGGCGCCGCCGGGAAGCCGGCGAACTGCCCGGGGCCGTGCTCGACGACGACCGCGGCTGGCTCATCCCGCTGGAGGACCTGCTCGCCGCCGGCTTCCGGCTCAACGCCCCCTTCCCACCCGATGAGAAGGGAGTCGGCGACCCGGCGCCGGCCCAGGCGCAGCAGGACCCGGTCGGCACGGACGCGCTGCGGGCCGAGCTGGACCGGCTGCGCCACGAGCATGCCCTGGCGCTCGCCGGCGAACGCACCGCCCGCGCCCTCGCCGAGGCCAGGCACTGCAAGGCGCGCCTGGACGAACGCGCCGCCTCGCATCGAGGACCTGCAGCTTCCGGCGCCCGTTGTCCTCGCGCCAGCCCTGGCGCCGACGGGGGCCGGGCACGACCGTGCACGGCTCCACCACGGGGAAGCGACGCCGCTGGTGGCCGCGCCCGGGACTGGCCGGAGGGCACCCTCTCTTGCGTCACTTCCTGCGCCATCCCCTGCGGTATCTCTTGCGTGAGCTGCTTGGCCGGCCGAGCGTTGCCGCTGGTCACCACGCGTTTCTTGGCGTGGTCGGGGGTCTGACATCCCCCGAGAGCCTCCTTGGCCGCCCACCAGCAGGAAGAAGAAGGGGTGGGGCAGGGCTGGGGCGGAGGCCGGCTCGCCGGGGGATCGGTGGCGTGGACGTGGTGTTGCGCGTCGGCGGGGCCTCCGCGCTCGCCCGGCCGCTGGAGCGTCCGGGACGGGGAAGCAGGAGTGCGGCAGCGGAGGCCGACGGCACCTCGGGTCGTACGTTCCCGCGGCCGGAGGGGTGCCTCAGGGCATGGGAAGTAGCCGGTGCGGCGGGCCCCCCTAATGCAGTGTGTACGAGGTCCGAGACGCGCCCGGTAAGGCAGGTCTTGGACGGAGCGAAACGGATGTCGCGTCTTCTCCCGGCTGGCGAGGTCTCACCGAAGAGCGGCACCGTCTCCGTGGTGAGTTTCGTGGCGGTCTGGTGGGCGCCGGGGTGACTCCGACCCCCCTTCGGTCCGTTGAGACCTTGGTCAAGACAGGCAGCCCCCGGCGTCCTCCGACCGTCACGAAACTCACCGGCATGCGGCACACGTTGATCTACGTGGTGCGAGCCCTCCGCATGGTGACCTCACCCTTCGTCTCCGCGAGCCCGTGAGCTCTGAGCAAGACCGAGGCCCGTGCGGTGCGCTGGTGCCGCGAACGGCTTGTGAGATGGCGGACCGACGAGTCCTGGCATTAGGTCGCCGCGTGGCCCGCATGCGCTCGTGACCAGCGCAAACAACCGGATGAAAGGTGCGGATGTGAGGGTGTTCTGCGGGATCGACTGGGCGGAGAAGCATCACGACGTCGCCCTGGTCGACGACGCCGGGAAGATGCTGGCCAAGGCCAGGATCAGCGACGACGCGGCCGGCTACCGCAAGCTGCTGGACCTGCTCGCCGAACACGGCGACAGCGAGACCGAGCCGATACCGGTCGCGATCGAGACCTCCCGCGGCCTGCTGGTGTCGGTCCTGCGGACCGGCAAGCGGCAGGCCTTCGCGATCAACCCGCTCGCCGCCTCCCGCTACCGCGACCGGCACGGCGTCAGCCGGAAGAAGTCCGACCCCGGCGACGCCCTGGTCCTGGCGAACATCCTGCGGACCGACCTGCACATGCACCGGCCACTGCCGGCCGACAGCGAACTCGCCCGGGCCATCGCGGTGCTCGCCCGTGCCCAGCAGGACGCCGTCTGGAACCGCCAGACCATCGCCAACCAGCTCCGCTCGCTGCTGCGCGAGTACTACCCGGCCGCGCTGGACGCCTTCGTCACTGGCCGCAAAGGCGGCCTCGCGCACCCCGAGGCCCGGGCCGTCCTGGCCGTCGCGCCGACCCCGGCCAAGGCCGCGAAGCTGACGAAGACGCAGATCAAGGCCGCACTCAAGCGCGGAGGCCGCCAGCGCTCCACGGAAGCGGAGGCCACGCGGCTCCAGGGGGTCTTCCGCGCCGAGTACGCCCACCAGCCCGCGCTGGTCGAGGAGGCCATGGGTCGGCAGATGCTCACTCTCCTCCGCCAGCTCGACGCCGCCGCGGAAGGCGCCGACGACCTCGCCGAGGCGGTGGAGGCGTCTTTTCAGCAGCACCCGGACGCTGACGTGATCACCAGCTTCCCCGGCTTGGGCAACCTCCTCGGTGCCCGGCTGCTCGCAGAAATCGGAGACGACCGGACTCGTTTCGCCGACGCCCGCGCCCTGAAGGCATACGCCGGATCGGCCCCGATCATCCGCGCTTCGGGGAAGAAACGCTACGTCGGCCGCCGGTTCGTCAAGAACGACCGACTGGTCCACGCCGGCTACCTGTGGGCCTTCGCCTCCATCAGTGCCTCGCCCGGCGCGGGCGCCCACTACCGGCGCCGCCGTGAACGCGGCGACTGGCACGCGGCTGCCCAGCGCAACTTGTTCAACCGCATGCTCGGACAGCTCTACCACTGCCTTCAGACCGGGCAGCACTTCGACGAACAACGCGCCTTCGCCCCCTTCCTCCAGGCCGCCGCAGCTTGACTCTTAGCGCCGTGAGATGTCTTGACCAGGCCTGTGACGTGCGGATTTTCCCGTCAGGACCGGATCGGTGAGGCGCCCTGCGAAACACCTTGCGGGGCGCCCTGGAGAACGCCCTGCCAGCTGGCTCCCGGCCGCAGCACCGAGCCGCTGCGGGCGTCCTTCCGGTCCCAGCAACGAGCCGAGCGCGTCCTGCTGCCTTTGGCCACTGACCGCCGGAGGAACGAGTGGCCGTCGCCCGTACATCCGAGAAGGGGCCCCCGCCGGTCGACTCGGCGGGGGCCCCTTCATTGTCCCGGGGTTGTCAGGTCAGCCGCGGCCTTCGCACGCCTTGCAGTCGCCGCTGCCCCGGCAGCTGTCGCACTTCCACAGTCCTCGGAGGCCGCTTCCTCCGCAGGTGGTGCACTTTCCGTTGCCCTTGCATCGCTTGCACGCCATGAGTGCTTCTTCCTTCCCTGTCGGGGTGGGGCGTCGCTGGTGTCAGTAGGAGTGGATCTGCTCCCAGCCGCGGGCGCGGTCGAGGGTGACCTTGAAGTAGTAGGACGGCGCCGTCTTCGCCCCGCCGGGCAGACTCGCCGACGTGAAGGCCGTGCTGTAACTGCGGAAGATGGCGATCGACTTGGTGAGGCAGTTGTTGTTCCGCACGTCGTAGCCGTTGCGTGCGGTCTGTTGGTACTTCACCTTGGCCGCCTTCAGGCTGCCGCCAGCGGTGTTGATGCAGCGGTAGTACTCGTAGCGGCGCAGGCTGATGAAGCTGGCCCGCAGTGACTCCCAGGTGCCCGAGCCCAGCTTGCTGCCGTTCGGCTTACCGGCCGGGACGGTGAGGTCGTTGCGGCCCTCGATGGAACCCCAAATCCACTGCTTGCGGTTCTGCGGGTCGCGCAGCGCCCAGGCGGTGTGGCCGGCGCCATTGGCGCCACCGATGTCGAGGAAGAGGCAGGCGCGCCCGACCGGTGCGGCCGCCTCTGCGGGGGGTGCGGACAGCGCGGTGACGGTTCCTGCGGCGAGCACGGCGGCGGCCGCGGTCGCCGCGAAAGAGCTTCTGATCTTGTTCATGGCGATTGTTCTCCTGTGCCGTCGGGTCCCCAGTAAGGGGATAGCGGCCGGACGTTCCGCGCCGCCGGAATCGACTGTCCAGGAGCCGGACAGGAAGATCAGCAGTGCAAGAGGGGCGAGGATTTGCGGCGCAACTTGCACGTCCGTAACCTGCTGGTTCTCGATTGCACTGCAACGAAATGTCCCTTGGAGGGGAGCCGTTGATGGGGGATCAGGGGGATCAGTTCACAGACTTGGCATACGGCCTCGTGCAGGCGCTGGACGCGTGGGCGACGTGCGTTGGGGAGCCGACCACGATCGGGAAGCCGACCCGCAAGGCTCTGGTGGCCGCCCTGGAGAGGGAGCGGGAGCAACTGGCGGATGCCGGGCAGTCCCGCAAGAGGATCGACGAGGCCCTGCTGTCGTACTGGCTGAAGGGGCGCGGCCAGTTACTGCCAGGCAGTAAGCGCAACCGGCTGCCCAGCGAGGAGGACTGCGCGGCCATCGCCCGGGCGCTGAAGGAGAAGGCGCCCGAGAACGCCCAGCAGCTGCCGAGGATCGGCCGAGAGATCGCCGACCTGGCGCGCAGGCTTGATGTGACAGCCGGGCAGGGCTGGCGTGACCGGGTCCTGGCCAGCGTCACTGCGCAGCCCGCCCCGCTTGCTGAACCGACCGGGCCTGTCGAGGGCACCGTGTCCGACGACCTGACGGCTGGGCGTCGCCTGTGGAAGGACTGGCGAATCTGGGCGGCTGCGATGGTAGCGGCCGGGGCCATCACGCTGCTCCTGTGGCCTGGTGACGGTAAGCCGGCCACCACCGGCAAGAAGCCGGACGGCCCCGCCACACCGAGCGCGCAGGGGATGGACGTGGGTGGACCGGAGGCTTCCGCGTCAGCCACTTCCGAAAGCCTGGAGGGCAACAACTATCGGTGCGGTATGGCCCGCAGTACTGGGGTGGTGTCGTGGAAGCCGTGCGCGCTCGTCACGGAGGACGGGAAGGTGTCCTTCCTGGTGCAGCTCACGAACGCTTCAAGCAAGCCGGTCACTGTGAAGACGAAGCTTGCCTACGTCCAGGCTCAAGTAGTACAGACCTGCCCTGATCCATGGGGGAAATCGGCGAAGATCACCGTCCCTGCCGGGGCGACGCAAACCAGTCCAAGCGGTACGTGCACCAGCTCGCTGATGCCTGCTCAGGCTTTTCAAGCCAGGGCCTGGGTGGTGGCCGAGGGCGCGACGCAATGGGGGTATCGCGAGCACTCTCCGACATTGCACGTGCAGGCTGACGGCGCTCCGGTGTGGGCCGACGGAGCATGACCCAGCCGACATGACCGGTGCTGCCTGGACCGTGTTCTCGTGCCGCAGCACGAACAGTTCAGCTTCCTTCGTGGTGTCGCGGCGCAGCAGTATGCCGGGGACGGCCGGCAGCTTCCGGGTCACCCTGTACAGCAGCGAGACGATCACCACGACAGCATCCCGGCTGCTACCGACGCTCCAGGACATGGGTACGCACCTGCAGCGATGACTTTCCGAGCGGTACAGGTTCATGGCCCGCTGGGCAGCCGCCGGGATCGTAGGCCAGATCCGTGATCATCTGGCGGGCCGGATCCGCCGGGCCATGGGCAAAGGCCCCCGCGCGGTGGCCACCGTGATCGACTCCCAGAGCGTGAAAGCAGCCGAGACCGTCTCCAAGGCCACTCGCGGCTACGACGCGGGCAAGAAAATCAACGGCCGCAAGCGCCACCTGGTCGTCGACACCCGCGGCCTGCCCCTCCTAGTCATGGTCACCCCCGCCGACCTGCACGACGCCGCAGCCGCGAAGGAAGTCCTGTTCCGCCTCCGTCTGATGCACCCCGAGATCACGATTGTGTGGGCCGACTCCGCTTACGCCGGGAAGCTCGTCGACTGGGCGAAACAGCACCTCAACCTCACCATCAAACCCGTCAGCCGCCCTAAGGACGCCTCCGGCTTCGTCGTGCTGCCCCGCCGCTGGGTCGTCGAGATCTGTCAAGCACAGTGCACTCATGGAGTCTGTTGCTCTGCCGTCTCGGCGGTCTCGGTCCAGATGCGGCGGCTGTACCAGCCGGGCGGGCGTGTGCGGCGTTCGCGGAGTTCGGCGAGTTCTCGCTGGTCGACGTGGGCGATGAGGCAGTGGGGCCAGCAGCTCTCCCGGCGGGTGGTGATCCAGCCGCGGTTGATCCAGGCGTAGAGAGTGGAAGTGGTCATGTCCAGCTCGGCGGCCAGGTGCCCCAGCCACCACTCGTTGGGGCCGGGCTCCTCGCCGGGTGGTGCGGGGCGGTGCCGGTGGACACGGCCTGCGGGGCAGGCGAGGCGGCGCATGAGGTCGCGGACGGTGGCTGCGGAGATCCGTTTGCCGCCCTTCGCGGGCCGGAAGCCCTCGGCTTCCAGACGGTCGGCAATCCCGCTGGCTCCGATGCCCTGGCCCGCGAGTTCGCGGATCCGATCGGTCAGTTGCGGGTAGTAGCTGAGCTGTTCCAACCGCTGGACCGGGCGGACGACCTCTCCCGCGGTCGTGGTCCCGCCGGCCCAGACGATCGTGACCTTCACCCGCTGGCTGGTGCCAAGCACGGTCACGACGACCTTGTCGACGACCGCGCGGATGATCTCCTTGCGGTCCGCTGTCGTCGTGCTGTTCGCGCGCCACAGACCCTCGATGTCGCCGGCCAGAGCCGTGATGGTCTGCCGCTCGGCCAAAGTGAGGATGCGCGGACTGCTGCGGGTGAAGCGGTCGTAGTCCTCGCGAAGCCGCTGCTGGGTGGCGAGTGCATCCTCCCACTCCTTCTCCAGATGGCGCACGACCAGGCGGTTCTCCGGTTCGGCAAGGTGGTGGCTGCGGCGGGCCCGGTCGGCATCCTGCGCGGCGCGTTCCAGCCGTTGCGACCACAACCGTTCCAGCTCGGCCCGCTCGGCCAGGACCTGGTCGGCCGCGCGCAGGGACACCTCGACGGCAGCGGGCGTCAGTGCCGCGAGGACCTGTTGTTCGACGAAGGCGTCCACGCAGGCGGCGTTGAGCAGCTGGCAACTCTTCTGCGCGCCGTAGTTGGTCACGTCCCGGGCGCACACGTATTCGGGCAGGGCCTTGCTGCGCTGGGTGTGGTAGCGCACGCTCATGCGCCGGTTGCAGCGCCCGCAGTGCACCAGCCCGGCCGTGAGCGCGGGGCCGCCTCGTATTGCGCCCATGGTTTCGGCGCGGGCGCGGTTGGCTGCCAGTTTCGTCTCGTTCGCCTCGAACCGGGCGACGGTGATGTAGGCGGGCAGGGCATTCGGGATCATCACATGCCATCCGTCCCGGGAGCGGACGACCCGTCCGGTGCTCGGCCGGGCCGGGTCCTGGCGGCGCGGGTCGACCCGACGCCGCCCGTAGGCGTAGATCCCGGCATAGGCGGGATTGTGCAGCAGGGTCTGCAGCGTCATCCGGTTCGGCCTTCGCCATTCCAGGGTGCCCCTGTCCGGTCCCTCCCGCAGCCGGATGCCCAACTGGATGTCGTTCTCGACGAGATAGCGCAGCACACCGTGCAATGTGCCGAGCCGCTCGAACTGCGCGAAGATCAGACGGATCACGGTCTGCACCTGCTCGTCCGGGTCCAGAACGACCTCCCCCGACGGACGGCGGACGTAACCGCTGGGCAGAGGGAAGGCCAGCTCGCCGCGGCGGGCCTTGTTCAGGCGCCCGCTCCACATCCGCTGCTTGATCAGGTGAAGTTCGGCCTCACTCATCGTTCCCTTGAGCCCCAGCAGCAGCCGGTCGTTGTACTCGGCCGGGTCGTAGACCCCGTCGGTGTCCGCCAGTACCGCACCCGACAGGGCGCACAGCTCGATCAGCTGGTACCAGTCCTTGCCGGAGCGGGCCAGGCGGGACATCTCGATCCCCAGCACGAGACCGACGTGGTCCAGCCCGATCTCGGTGACCAGACGCTGGAAGCCGGTGCGGGCGACCGCACTCGATGCCGACCTGCCCAGGTCCTCGTCGATCACCAGGATCCGGTCCGCCTGCCATCCGAGCGCGACCGCCCGGTCCACCAGGGCGTACTGCAACCGGGGCGACTCCTGGTGGTCGACGAGCTGCCGGCGGGTGGACTGGCGGATATAGACCACCGCGAGCCGCTGCAGGTGACGGTCGTCGATCTTGCTGCCGGGCCGCTCCCACGGCATCACCGAGGTCATCGCCGGTCCCGCTCACTCACCGTCGCTGCGGCAGGCAACGCGCGGCTCGCCAGCCGCACCAACTGCCCCACCACCGCCTGCCGGTTCACCTCCGGTAGTGCTGCCCACACCTGCCCGTCCGGCACCGCCGGAATCGTTCTCTGGGGCCGACGTCACTGTCGTCGCACATGGCGACTCATCTCCCTTGTCACGGTCCCGCAGCCGCTCGGCCACCGCGGCCAGCCGCAGCAGGCCCTCACGACCGATTATCGGCGCCCGCTCACTGTCCAGACCATCCATATGTGCAGTGTGACTGGGCGATGGAGAGGTCGCTCGCGTGGATGATGCACGCTCGCCGGCATGCCCGGGACTACGAACGTCTCGTTCAGCATTCCGAGACCCTGATCACCTGGGCCGCCATCACCCTCATGACCAGGCGCCTGGCCCGGAAAGGCGCCACCCCCAGCTGGCCGAGGAAACCAGCGGCGATCAACTCTGTACCGTAAGGGGTTGGCCACCCCGCGCACTCCGGCCTGGCCAAGTGCATCAGCGCCATACACCCGGGTGGTTTGCCCGGGGCGCTCATCGATCCGCCAGAGACCGCACCTTAATCTTCCTTTGTGTAGTCAGACGACTACGAAGAGTGAAAGGGAGACGGGATGCGTCCAACGTTCATGGGCCGACTGGCGGTTCTCGCATCGACGGCCTTCGTGCTGGCCGGCATGGTGAGCACCGGATCGGCTCAGGCACAGCCCGCGGCTCAGGCACCGCACCCCGGAGGACTGATCACCTACTCGATCGAGTTCTCCAACCCCCAGGAGAAAGACGACAATGACCTCCCCGAACCCTACGGGCAGGTCCTGGTCCAGGACGGCCTTCGACACACCACCCTGTGGGAGCACCCGGACCTGGACATCAACACCCCCACCCTGCCGCGCTACCCGGAGTTCGGAGTCACCCACCGGTACGCCGACCACCTCATCAGCGAGGTGTGCGCATACGTGGGAGAAGACGACACCGGCATCAACGCCGACGACGTCCTCGCCAACGGCTGCGAGCCCTTCCACGGTCCCGGTGTCTACACCATCCCCGGTCCCGACGGAGAGGTGACCGTCGCCGTCTACTACATCAGCTAGATCCCTCCTCGTGCATGGATGCCCTGCACCCCCTCGCGGGGTGCAGGGCATCCATGCACGAGGAGGGGCGGGCGATGGCGGCGTCCGCAGACCCGTGCTCAGCGAGGAACCGCAGTCCGCAGCTGAGCACTTCTCACAGCGACTGATCGCCAAGCCGACGGAACCCGGAGCCGATCGGTTAAACCGTCAAAATGCGAACCCACCAGTTTCACGCCCGGTCCTGACCCACAACTGAGTTCAGAAACACGTACGGAGACATCGCACAGCTTCGTCCCCGTCCGTGCACGGTTGAGGCGCCTTGCCGGCTGGTTCCCGGCCGCTGTCGCCGCGTCGCCCGAAGCTGCCCRGGCCCGCACCGCCCGGTCGCCGTCGGGTGGCGGCATCGTCGGCCGACAACGCGCCCTGGCTGCCCATCCGGGCTTGCCCAGGTTCTGCTCAGGGCTGCGCGCCRGGTGATGACTGGCCCTCCGGGCCGGTGGCAYCGGCTTCACCGACACGGCCGGGGGCGTGCGACAGCATCACCGCTGTCTGCGAGCGAAGGGAGGCGATCGCCTCGGCCAGCCGGCCACACAGGCCCGCATCCGCATCCATTCCGGCTGCCGGCGGACCATCCGGCCTGCCCCGGCCGGTCATCTCCGAGTCTTTCAAGCGAGCCGGTCCGCAACGGCAAGCACCCCGGCAGCGGCAACGATCACCGCTGAGCCGGTGACCATCACGGCCCGGCCTGCCGTCCCGCCGGACGCCGGCGCCCAGGTCATCGCGCTCGAGCCGGGAGCCGGTCAGCCCGAGCGGTGCAGCGTGGGGCACCGCGTCGTCGATGCGAGGATTCATGCCCGGACCAACGCGTGAGGAGGGTTTCCGACACCGCACCGCCGCCGTCGTCACCCGTTCAGCCCGCACGCTGGCCCCGCAACGGCACCGCGCCCACCCGGGTCCGCGGGCGAGGGTCAGCCGCTTCGGAAAGGGGAACACATTTTCTTCCCCGTCCGTTGCCTGGGCCCCACGGGGCAACAGGCGTCCGGGGGTGGTGCGCCCCGGCCGGTCGGGGCCCAGCCTCCGGGCGATCCTGCTCGGTGTCCCTCAGGATGGTTCCCGGTTGCCCGGCCGCCCGGACGGGCCCGGCAGGCAGCCGTTTCCACCTGCGCGGCCCTCTGGCCGGCCGCCTGACCCCCACCCCCAGGGAGCACCCCATGGCAGTGATGACGGACGCGCTCGTACCGGCGCTGGAGGACACCCGCCAGGCGCATGCGGCGCTCGTCGACCGATTGCGGGCGGATGCGACCATCACGCCGCCCGGCCCGTACCGGCAGCTGCTCGAGCGCCAGGCGGACCACGTCCAGGACAGCCTCCAACGCATCGAGCACCACGCGCGCGAGCTGCGGCCCCCCAGCGGGCTGGGCGAGGACCGCGCCGATCTCGCGCGGTTCCTCTCGCACAGCGCCGTACGCACCGTCCTGCTCCCGCTGACCATCGGATCCACGCTCGTGACGGACATGCTGCGCGGCCGGCGGCCCACCGACGAGCGGCGGCTGCTGAAAAACGCCCAGGACGAGTACGCGGTCACCGCCCGGGCGCTGGCGGCCTGCCGAGCCGGGCAGAGCATCGCCGAAGAGGCCCACGACCAGGCCACCGCCGACCTGCTCGCCGCACTGCGCCGCCAGGACGAGGAACTGCTCGAACAACTGGAGGACAGCATCGCCCACAACGCCCGGGCCGTGGCGGCCGCGGCCAACGGCTTCGTCCAGGAGAACGGCGGCAACTGGGCCGACGCGGCCGCCCGCGCCATGCGGACCGCCGCCAACCGGGTGCAGGACGTCGCCCAGAGCGGCGGCCGGCGGGCCCGGGGTGCCGCCGCGGGCGCGGTGCGCGAGATGCCCGAGCCGACCCGGATGGCCGAAAAGGTCCAGGGTGCGGTGACCCGGGAGGAGGAATTGCCGATCCCCCGCTTCAGCCAACTCAGCGTCGACGACATCCAGCGGCAACTGCGCATCCTCTCCCAGTCGGACCTGACGGTCATCGAGGGATACGAGCGCACCCACGCCAACCGCCCCCCGGTCCTGGACGCCATCGAGCAGCTGCGCGGCAGCGAACCCTGGCCCGGCTACGACACCATGAGCCCGGACGAGCTCATCGCCCGGTTGCGGAACGTGCCCGCCGGCATCGCCCGCCAGGTCCAGGAGTACGAACGGCGCCACCGGCAGCGCCAGAAGGTCATCTCCGCCGCCGAGGCGCGCACCACCCCCTGACGCCACCGGGCGTGCGTCTGCCGGGAGACGGCGCGGCGCGCTCGCGCTTTCGGCGCCCGGAGGAACTCATGACCGGCCCTGGAGCTGCCCGCACCGGCTCCCGTCTCTGGCGCCTGGTCGCGGCCACCGGCATCACGGCGAAGAGCGCGCTGCCCCGGTGTTGCGGCGTACGGTGAAGGCACGGCCCGCTCAGCGACGCGCAGGGGGCGCGGTGTACGACATGATCCGGGTGGAATCCCACGCCACCGGGCCCGACAGCTGCCGGGTGACCGTGGCCGGGGACCTCGACGTGTGCACCGCCCCCACCGTCCGCGACGCCCTCCGCGACGCCGTGAGCCGTCACGAGCGGGTGGAGGTGGACTGCGCCGGACTGTCCTTCTGCGACTGCTCCGGACTGTCCGCGCTGCTGGCCGCCGCCCGCGCGGCGCAGGCCGCCGGGGCCGAGTTGCGGTTGTGCGCGGTCCCGCACGTCCTGGCCCGGCTGCTGCGGCTCTCCCACACCGGCAGCGCCTTCACGATCGAGCAGCCGAGCGTACGGTGAAGCCATGGCCGGCCCCGGCGTGCGCCGGTGCCGGCACCGCCGCCGGCCGCCGAAGGCGACCGCCCGCAGCGACGTGTCATGCCATCGCTGGCTGCGCGGGCCCCCCGGGCTCTGTCCGCTCGGTGGCGACCTGCCGGCCCTGGTCGCGCTCGGCGCGGTCCCGCTCGATGCGCGCGTGTTCGGCGCGCTGGCGTGCGGCCTGCTCACGGGTGATCACTTCGGTGGCGGCGCCGACGGCGACCGCGATCGGCCACTCCACGGCCTCGACCACGGCCATGGCGCCGAGGAGGCCGTAGAAGGCCAGCTTGCGGGGCGAGGGGAGGATGGACGTGGCCGGGCGGGCGGTGGAGAACATGTCGCCCGGGGTCACGTAGGGGATCGGAACCCGGGCGTGCGCGGTATGCAGGTGCAGCAGCTTGCCGCCCGTCCGCTTCTCCTCGGGGTGCTCCGCCGGGGGCTGCTGTGGTTCCGGAGCGGGGGTCTCCGCGGTCTGGGTCCCGGCCTGGGGCGGGGCCGGCTGCTGCGGTGGCTGGGTCTGTGGACCTGGGGAAGTCATCTCCGTCCTCTCCTGCCGTGGGGCATGAGTGGCGAGGGCTCTTCCTGGCCGCCTTCCATCAATGCACGCGAATAAACCCACCCGAACGGACAATTCGGGCAGGCCGGTCCGGGGCCGCTCAGGCGTGCGCGGCCGCCGGGCGCCCGCTCGAGCCGAAGGCCTTCCAGAGCCCTCCTCGGCCTCACATGATCAAAACGGACGACACCGAACTACGCCGAAGCCCTGTCCCGTGGTGTTGTCCGGACGTGCTGGCCGGCGAACTGGGAATCGGTCCTGCCGCGGGTGTGGCCACTGGCATGCGATGAGAGATCGCACGCGCGGACTGGAGAAGTGCAGCAGCGCCGAATCCGTGGCGGCCCGGGTGTCGTCCTGCTCCTGGTCCTCGCCGTCACCCTGGCCGCCAGCCCCGGCGCCGCTTTGTGTTCCCCTGCCTGCGCGGACCGCATCACCCCATTCTGGGCCGCCCCGAGCGACACAGAGATGCTGGAGTACGATTCCCGTTCGCTTGGCCGTACGGCTCTGGGGGACGGGTCTTGAGCGCCCAACTGAGAGAAACTGCAGTGCAGTTGGCGGCCATGCTCTGGCGCCGGCACACCGTGTACCGGGACCGGGCCGGGGGTGTGGTCATCCGCGGAGAGCATGTGCAGCGCTGGATCAGTCTGGCCCCCTCGGGCCGCAGGGACGAAATCCTGCTCCGGGCGGGCCGTATCCTCGACGGCGGCACCACCGCTCCGGCGCGTTCGGAGACTCTCGTACCGCTCGGTGCCGGCAGCGGCGAGCTCGCCACGGCCTGCCGCCGCCTGCTCGCCGCGACCGCCGCCGACGCCGCACCGCCCGCCCCGGCGGCTCCCGGCCGGACCCAGCGGCCCGGGAAGCCGCAACGGCCCGAGCGGAAAGGGAGACGGATGAGCCTGGTCTCCTGGATGGTCCTTGCCTGTGTGGTCGGCGTCGTCGCCCTGTACGCCTACAGCACCGCGAGGACCGGCACGCGCTGAGCAAAGCCCGCAGACCCACGGGATCAGCCGCCTCGCCCGGGAACACTCCGCCCACGAGACGCCCGGCCGCGATGTGTCGGGTTCGTTTCAGTGGAGTGGTCGGCAGTCGCCGTCGGCTGCTGCTGGCCGTCTTCCCGCTGGCCGCGGTGGGGGCTCAACGCCCCCGCCCCGCCCGACGAGAAGGCCGTCGGATACCAGGCGCCGACCGGAGCGCGGCAGGACATCGCCGCCTGGACCGAGGCGGCAGCCCTACAGGCCGAGTTGGAGCGGCTGCGCCACGAGCACGCTCTGGCGCTCGCTGCGATCTCTCGGTTTCGGGACAGTGGGGTGAGAGACAGCGGACCTGGGTGTGTTGTTGCTGGTCGGTGGTGGTTTAGGGACGTGGGGTTACTGTCCTGTACGTGAGAGATCCGCAGGGCATCGCTGTCGTGGGGGTGTTGTCCCGTGCGGGGTGACGCTGTCTTAAGTTTTGTGAATTCTGATCCACTGGCCGGTGGGTGGGTGGTGCGCTCGGGGTGTGGATCAGGAAGTGGAAGGCAGGGCATGAAGATCTACGGCGAGGTGCGGCCGGACGTGGCCGAGCGTCTGCCGCTGGGCGGCGGCGAGGGTGCCGCCGAGCGGCGCGAACCGGAGTAGCCAGGTCCTGCGGCTCTTCCGGTGAGGGCGGGCCGGTGCGACCTGTGCCGTCCGGCCGGCTGTGGACGTTCTGCGGCAGCACCGCGGCGAGGGCCATGGTGTCGCCGACCGATCATGTAAATAAACTTTGACACAATGTCCGGGGCGCTTTACATTGACGGATGTCAGCTTTGTTTTACATGAGGAGCGGGCATGGCCTTCGAGGAAAAGCGCGCCTGGGTGATGATCCTGGTCTCCCTGGCCGCGTACACGCTCTACGTGACGACCGTCCTGGGCCGGGCCGGCGACGGCGCGCTCGCCGACGTCGCCTACGCGGGAACCCTGCTGTGGACCGTCGGCGGCGCCATCGTCGCCACGATCGTGGCCCACATCGCGATGGCCGTCGTGGGCGGCCCCGGCGCCGACCGCACCGACGAGCGCGACCGTGAGATCAACCAGGTCAGTGAGCGCATCGGGCAGTCGATGGTCGTCGTCGGCGCGCTCGCCGCACTGATCCTGGCCCTCGCCGAGCTGCGCCACTTCTGGATCGCCAACGCCGTCTACCTGGCGTTCGTGCTGTCCGCGGTGCTCAGCTCGTTCGCCAAGATCGTGGCGTACCGCAAGGGCGGCTTCCAGACGTGGTGAAGCCGACGCGGGTCACCAACGCGATCCGGGCCCTGCGGTTCGCGCACGACCAGATGACYCAGGCCGAGCTGGCCGACCGGGTCGGCGTCACCCGCCAGACCATCATCGCGATCGAACAGGGTCGCTACTCCCCCTCGYTGGARATGGCGTTCCGCATCGCCCGGGTGTTCCGGGTCGGACTCGACGAGGTCTTCCAGTACCCCGACACCGAAGGAGACCCCTCATGAGGGCGATCGTCCAGGACGAGTACGGCCCGCCGCAYGTGCTGAGCCTCGGCGAGGTCCCGATCCCGACGCCCGGCGCCGGCCAGGTGCTGATCCGGGTGCACGCGGCCGGCGTCGACTACGGCGTGTGGCACCTCATGACCGGGCTGCCGCTCATCGGCCGCCTCGGCTTCGGCCTGCGCCGACCCCGCAACCGCGTGCCGGGCATGGACGTGGCCGGCGTCGTGGAGTCCGTCGGCGCCGACGTGACCGCGTTCCGCCCCGGCGACGAGGTGTACGGCGAGGCGACCGGCGCGTACGCGCAGTTCGCGCTCGCCCGCCCGGGCAAGCTCGCCCGCAAACCCGCCAACCTGAGCTTCACCGAAGCGGCGGCCACACCCGTGTCMGGRGTGACCGCGTTGCGGGCCGTCGGCCRGGTCACCGCCGGCGAGAAGGTGCTGGTCMTCGGCGCCGGCGGCGGAGTGGGCAGCTTCGCGACGCAGCTCGCGGTCGCCGGCGGCGCCCACGTCACCGCCGTGTGCAGCACGGCCAAGGCCGACCTCGTCCGGTCGCTGGGCGCCCGGGCCGTCATCGACTACACGCGCGAGCCGCTCACCGGTACGTACGATCTGATCATCGACATCGCGGGCCTCCGRCCGCTGGCCCTGCTGCGCGGGCTGCTCACCGAGCGCGGCCGGCTCGTCATCGTCGGCGGCGAGGGCGGCGGTCGGTGGTTCGGCGGGCTCGGCCGGCCGCTGGCCGCMCGGCTGATCACCCCGTTCACGCGCCAACGTCTGGACGCGCTGCTAGCGCTGACCCGCACCGCCGACCTGGACGCGCTGCGCGACCTCATCGAGGCCGGGGCCGTGCGACCGGCCGTCGGGCGCACGTACTCCCTTGCGGAGGCCTCGACCGCGGTGAGTGACCTGGCCGCGGGCAACGCGCCCGGAAAGCTCGTCATCACGGTTGATTCCGGGGCGCCGGGGTCAATGTCCCGCGGCGAGTCCTGACAGAGGTGCATCCGATGACGAGGAGCAGACTCACCTCAAGATGATCCGTCGCGCCCTGGCGAGGTCGGCGATCAGTCCGGCAGGGGCCTGATGCTCGTGCTTGATCGTCCAGACCTGCCTGACGCGTGGACCTGCCGCTCACTGGTCGGACTCTTCCTGCTGGCGGTCTCCTGCGGCACCTTGTCCGGTGCCGGCGAGCAGCAGCGCGGGGCGCTGCGGAAGGGGACGCTATCGCTGCTGTGCGAGCCACTCGTCGAAGGTGGTCGGCGCGATGCGGGCGCCCGCACGGGGCAGCAGCACGTCACCGGCCATCGCCGGGCCGAACAGCGCTGACCACGTCGGCACGAGCTTGACCGCACGGCCGCGCGCGTCGTTGGTGCGCCGGGCCATGTCCACCAGGTCCTGCGGCTCGGGACCGGCGACCTCCCGGTAACGCCCCTGCGGTGCGCCCGTGGCGATCTCGGCGAGGATGTCGGCCACGTCCGCGGGTGCGATCGGCTGGACGAGCAGGGGCGCGATGGTGGCGGTGCCTTCCCGCTCGGTCCAGCTCGTCACCATCGCGGCGAAGTCGTGGAACTGGGTGGCCGGGACGATCGTCCACGGCACCGGGCCCTCGGCCACGAGACGCTCCTGCTCGCGCTTGCCGGCGTAGTGCGCGTTGCCTTCGACGCGGTCGAGGGCGGCGATCGAGAGCAGCACGTGGTGGCGGACACCGGCCCGTTCCTCGGCGGCGAGCAGCGTCCGGGTGGCGGTGCCGAAGTACGTCACCGCTTCGTCCCGGTCGGTCGCCGTGCAGTTGGTGGCGTCCACGACGGCCTCGACGCCGGTCAGGGCGGCGTCGAGGCCGTCGCCCGTGGTCAGGTCCACGCCGAGTGAACGGCTGATGCGCACGACGTGGTGTCCGGCCTGTTCCAGGGCGGCGACGGTGAGGGCCCCGATGTTCCCGGTCGCTCCGGCCACGGCGATTCGCATGGTCCGCATGGTGATCTCTCCTCTGTCTCTCGCACTGCCGCCGGACGCTATCTCGGACTAAAGAGGTCCGCAATATCCGGGATAGGATTCGGCCATGAAGCTGCCTGTGAGCACGGAATGGCTGTTGCACTGCGCCACGTCGCTGGCGCAGCTCGAGGCAGGGACCACCGCGTCGGCGGCACAGCTCGCCCAGTACTTCGACCTGCCGGCGGCCTATCTCGCCAAGCAGCTGCAGGCGCTGGTCAAGGCCGGTGTGCTGGCCGCGACGACGGGCCCGCGCGGCGGGTTCCGGCTGGCCCGGCCCGCTTCCGAGATCACGCTCCTGCAGATCGTCGAGGCGGTCGACGGTGCGTCCGCGCCGTACGAGTGCCGCGAGATCCGCCAACAGGGGCGGGGGGCACTGCCCGCCGAGGAGTGCCTGAACCCCTGCATCCTCGCCCAGAAAATGGCCGAAGCCCACGAAGCCTGGCGGCACAGCCTCGCCGCGACCTCGCTCGCCGAGATCATCGCCGCACTGCCCCCGTCGGCCCCCTCCCGCACCCGCCTGCGCCTGACCGGGACGCCGTAGCGCGTCCGCCGCCCCGGGCAGCGCCTCGGAGGTCGCGCGGACGGGCTGCCGGTCAGGCCCGCGCGAACCCCGGCGGGTCGAGGGCCTCGACGATGCGGGCCGCCGCCTCGCCGAGGGCTCGCCGCTGCTCGGGCGTGAGGCTGTCGAACACGTAACGACGCACGGCGTCGACATGCTCGGGCGCCGCGGCGGCGACCTTGCACCACCCCTCGTCGGTCAGCCCGGCGAGGGTGTACCGGCCGTCGGTGGGGTCCGGGACGCGCCGCACCCAGCCGGCCTTCTCCAGGCGTGACACGACACGCGACAGGTGGGAGAGCGTCATGTTCGCGACGGTCGCGAGCTCGCTGAGCCGGAGCGTCCGGTCCGGCGCCATCGAGATCTGCGAGAGCGCGTGGTACTCGGGGAGACTCAGGGCGGAGTCCTGACGAAGCTGTGCGTCCAGCCGCACGGGCAACCACACCGTCATCGTCCAGACCGCGAGCCACGCCTCGGATTCCTCCGGCGCGAGCCAGCGCGCTTCCTTCTCGGACTCCATGACCGACACCCTAACAGTCACTTGACACGGAAAGTCATTGGTCCATACAGTCACTTTCCGAAGCAAGTGATAATTCCGTGACCTGAGGGCGGGGAATCCCTCGGGCACGACACGCACCACAGCAAGGGACCCCAAGTGGCAGTCAGCGGCCAGACCGACCTCGTCTCCGTTCCGCGCACCGATCTCACCACCGTTCCGCTCGTTCTCGGCGGCAACACCTTCGGCTGGACCTCCGGCCGTGAGGAGTCGTTCGCCGTGCTCGACGCCTACGCCCAGGCCGGCGGCACACTCGTCGACACGGCCGACGTCTACTCGGTCTGGGCAAAGGGCCACACCGGCGGCGAGTCCGAGACGATCCTGGGTGACTGGATGGCCGCACGCGGCAACCGCGACGACATCGTCGTCGCCACCAAGGTCGGCATGCTCCCGCCGTTCGACAAGCAGGACCGCGACACCGTCACCGAGGCGCTCGACGCCTCCCTGAAGCGCCTGCGCATCGACCACGTCGACCTCTTCTACTCCCACCAGGACGACGAGAACGTCGCGATCGAGGACCAGGCCGCGACCTACGACGCGCTCGTCCGCTCCGGCAAGGTCCGTCACATCGCGCTCTCCAACCACTCGCCCGAGCGCATGCTCCGCTGGTTCGAGCACGCGACCGCGGAGAACCTCGCCGTGCCGGTCGCGATCCAGCCGCAGTACAACCTCGTCTTCCGCAAGGACTACGAGCAGGGCTACCGTCCGCTCGCCGAGCGGTTCGACGCAGCCGTCTTCCCCTACTTCTCCCTGGCCGCGGGCTTCCTGACCGGCAAGTACCGTTCCCTCGCCGACCTCGAGGGCCGGGCCCGCCAGGACCAGGCCCACGGTTACGTCTCCGAACCCGGCCTGAAGGTCGTCGCCGAGGTCGTCCGCGTCTCCGAGGCGCACGCCGCCGAGCCGGCCACGGTCGCACTCGCGTGGCTGCTCGCGAAGGGCGTCACCGCGCCCATCGCCTCGGCCCGCACCGTCGAGCAGCTCCCGGCTCTCCTGGCCGCGCCGTCGCTGCGGCTCACCGAGGCCGACCTCGCCGCCCTCGACGCCGTGTCGCAGCCCTTCGCCTGAGCATCGCCGCCGGTCGCTCCGCGGCCGGTCCGGCCGCACCGAGCCCCCCACGAACGGAGATCCCGTCCATGAGCACGCCCCCCGCCCCCACCACGCCAGGACTCGGGCTGACCGACCTGCCCGTGAACGGCGGCACCGTCCTGGTCGCCGGAGACGGCGGCCTCATCGGCAGCCACGCCGCCCGCGAGTACACCCGACTGGGATGGACCGTCCACGGCGTGAGCCGCCGTGCCCTCGACGACGCGCCCTGGCAGCACCACAGCGTCGACCTGCTCGACGCCCAGAGCGCGACGACCGGCCTCGCCGGCCTCGGCGACGTCACGCACCTCGTCTTCGCCGCCTACATCGAGAAGCCGACCGACGCCGAACTCATCGAGGTCAACGACGCGCTCCTGCGCAACACCCTCGACGCGCTGCGAGCCGCCGGCGCGCCGCTCCGACACGTCACGCTCTACCAGGGCGGCAAGGCGTACGGCCATCACCTCGGGTATTTCACGACACCGGCGAAGGAGAGCGACCCGCGGCTCGTCGCCCCGCACTTCTACTCCACCCAGGAGGACCTCCTGCGGCAGGCCGCCGCCGAACGGGGTTTCGCGTTCACCGCGCTGCGTCCCGAGGGGGTGACCGGCTATGCGACCGGAAACCCGATGAACCTCCTGCTCGTCATCGGGGTCTACGCCGCGATCTGCAAGGAACTCGGCCTGCCCATGCGGTTCCCCGGCACCCGCGCCGCCTACGACGTGCTGTACCAGACCACCGACGCCGAACTGCTCGCCCGGGCGACCGTGTGGGCGGGCTCAGCCGGGGCCGCCGCCGATCAGGTCTTCAACGTGACCAACGGCGACCAGTTCCGCTGGTCCGGCCTCTGGCCGCGGTTCGCCGAGCACTTCGGCATGGCTTACGCCCCGCCCCAGCAGATGTCGCTCACCGAGGCGATGCCGACCCGGTCGGACGTGTGGCAGCGACTCGTCGACCGTCACGGCCTGGTCCCCACGCCGTACGAGAGGCTCGTCGCCTGGCCGGTCGGGGACTTCCTGTTCCACCACGAGGCGGACAACATCACCTCCACCGTGAAGATCCGTCAGGCGGGGTTCGCGGACGCGCTCGACACCGAGACGCGGCTGCTGCAGTTGTTCGACCGCCTGGTGGAGCAGAAGGTGCTGCCGCCGTTCCGCGACCGCTGAACCGCGTACACCGGCGTGGTTCACCTCTACAGTGCCACCGCGAACGCCTGGAGCACGGGTCAGTAACCGGACAGCGGGGGTTGTGATTTCAGGTGGGTGCGCGAGATCGTTCGAGGCGATACTGCCGGTGTCGTCCGTTGGAGGGCCTCCGTGACCTATCCTGTGCCCGCGTCGCTGCCCGCCCCGCCCTACTACGCCGTGGTGTTCACCGCCGTGCGGACCGCCGGCGACAACGGCTACGGGGAGACAGCCGAGCGGTTGCTGGAACTGGCCGCCGACCAGCCGGGATTCCTCGGGGTCGATTCCGCTCGCGGTGCGGACGGCCTGGGGATCACGGTGTCGTACTGGAGGGACGAGGAGTCGATCGCCGCCTGGCGGGATCACGCGGAGCACGCCCCGGCCCGGGCGCACGGACGAGAGCACTGGTACTCCTCGTTCACGCTCCACGTGGCCAAGGTCGAGCGCGCCTACGGGTTCAGCTGAGCCCACGGGCCGCCGGCCCCGCACGGCGTGCTCGGCGAGCCGGTCGAAGGCTCGTGCGCACAGCTCCACCCGGCTGTCTGAGCGGCGAACGGGATGGGGGGTCTCTCGGGCGGGCGTATGGCTTGTTTGCGAGCAGACACCGAGGAGTCAGAGGCCGTAGGCTGGCGGAAAACGGATGTCTAGTCGCCGAAGGGGGCGATAACCCCATTACTTCATGGTCGAATTGGTCCCGGCTGCGCTCGGGATGCTCTCGCTCATCTGTTGCATGACTTACGTCGGTGTTGCCGCAGCCATCGCGCTTGTGGCCACCTTTTCGAAGCGGTCGAGCCGTCGCCGGGAAGCTCGCGAAACCCTCCGGATCTTGGTTCGCATGCAGGGAAACGTGTCGCCCCAGGAACAATCTGCCTGTTCACGGTAACCACTCAGGTCCTTGGTCACGGGTGAGCAGGTGAGGGCCAGGGGTATCCGGCGAAGAGGTCGCCCTGCACCGCCGCCTGTCCCCTGGTGCAGGAACGACTTCGGATCCCGCAGGGCGTGCCACAGTCCCGCAGCGAGCGGTACGACCGTCATGGCGAAGAGGACCCAGAACACGAACTCGGCCCCGGGCGCGAGGTTGTGGACGCCGTCAAGCACGGCGGCCGGATCGTGCAGATCGGACTGGCCCGCGAGGAAGCGACCATCTCCATGCAGCAGGTCACCCTCAAGGAGATCACCATCGTCGGCGCCTCGAACGGCGAGAAGTCCGAGGCCGAGGAAGTGCTCAAGCTCATGGCCAGTGGCAACATCACCTCGAAGATCGTGCCCATTACGTTCGAGCAGATCCCGGAGTACGTCGACAAGCTCGCCAAGGGCGAGGTCGCCGGACGGGCTGTGGCGATTCTCTGAGCTGAGAGAAGCGCCGACCGGCGCAAGCCGCCCTGTGCCTCCGCTCAGGTGCACGATGTCGGGCACCGCCTGGACTCCTGGCGCCACCCCTACGCCAGCGACGTCAACGAGACAACGGCCCTCGTCACCACCGCGCTGTGCGCCGACGCCGTACGCCCCGGGCGGGTCCCCGGCCGGGACTTCCACATCCGGCCGGCCGCCGGGGCGGACGGTGGGCGGCTGCGCGTGGAGGCCTCCGACACCCGAGTGGAACGCCGGCCCGCCGTCACCGCCCCTTGCCCGGCCCCCTCCAGCGCCACCAGCCACCTCGAGGTGGTCCACGCTGCGTCCGGACCGCTCCCGGTCCACGGCCCATCGCTCCGACTCGGCCCGCTTCCGAAGCCATCGCAGTAGTCCCTTCCCCCACCAGGACCGGGGCGACGTGCCTCGGCAAGCCGTCGGCGTCGCGCTCGCCCCCTGGGAGGTCTGCTGGGTGAAGCCCAGTGACACCCCGGAGGTCGCCGGATACCCGGGCTGCGGCGTGTCGGCTGCCCAGCCCCGCTGGTCGGCACGCCGGAAGAGGTCGTCGACGGGGTGGTGAACACCGCGCCACCCACTCGCCCACGCTTGTGGACCGGCTGCGTCCCGAGGAGTTCGTCGTGTGCGACCGCAACGAGGACGGCGCGTGGATCACCCTGGCCCCCCACGGTCGACGAGGTGAGGGGCATCGTCTACTGTTCCGCCTTTTCCCAGGGTCTGACCCCGAGCTTTCCGGTGGTTCCGAGGTCGAGGTGCGGGGTCACCGTCACCGGGTCCGCGCCCTCCTTCGCCCGGACCCGCACGTGGGGCACGTTCACCGGCGTACCGAACTCGGTGGTGTTGCGCCAGACCAGGCCGGCGGTCGCCGACTCGCCGGGCTCGAGCGTGACGGGCCGGGGCTGTTCGTCGGGCCCGGCGCCGGTGGTGATGTCGCCGCTGCCGTCGAGGATCTCGACGCCGTCGACGGGCTCGAGGCCCTCGTCCAGGAGTTCCAGCAGCGGGTAGCCCTCGACGGTGTAGGCGCGCGTGCCGCAGTTGTCGAGGTGCAGGCCCACGACGCGCAGCCCCATGGCCGCGTTGCCCTCGTCGATGCTGATCCGGATCCCGGAGGCGGGGCAGGAGCCCGGTTCGGCCGGCGCTTCGCCCGCGGGGACCTTGGTCACTTCGAGCACCTCGGCCTGCGTCACCCGCGGCGCGGTGGGCGGCAGTTCCCCGGCCCGGACCGTGCCCCGCACGGTCTGTCCGGGGCCGACGTCGCGCACGGTCTCAGTCTGGTTGGTCACGGCCCCGCCGTCACCGCTCGTGAAGGTGAAGACGATCGAGTAGGTCAGGGTCTCGGCGCCTTCGTTGGTGACCTCATAGGCGGCGGAGACCCCCGAGTCAGAGCCCGTGGTGAGCCTGTCGGCGGAGACGGAGTGGCTGCGGGTGGGTGAGGGGGAGGCCGACGGGAGGGTCAGCGAGGTGATCCGTACGCCGTCCTTGCCCGGATCGTCGATCCGCGTGCCCTCCTGCGACGCGGCCGTGCCGGCGCCGGTGCTCCCGGCACCCGCACGCTCCGTCCCACAGCCCGTGAGCAGCAGAGCGGTCGCGGTGAGAGCCGACAGTAAGGGGGTGGTCGCGGCGAGAGCCGGGCGGAGGTCAGCGAATCTGCGCATCCTGTCATCTCATCAGAGTGCGACCCCCGCACATGTGATGGAGGCAACAGTTCCGGTCACAGGGCTGTCATAGGCGGGGGCGGGAGACGGCGGGGAGATACAGCCCCTGAAGCGGCCACTCGCCGTTCGTCGATTCCCCAGGTCCATGCTCGGCCCGACGAGCGGCCGGAGCAGCAGCCGCAAGAGCGGCCGGACAGGTCCTAGCCGATCAGGCGGCGGCGCCAGTCCAGGGGGGTGACGGTGATGGCCCGGCCGGGGTCATGGTCCCACTCGGCGTGGAGGCCGACTGCTTCGAGGGCAGCCACGACCTCGTGGCCGATGACCGCAGTGGTCTCGGACGAGCCGTCGAAGCCGCCGTACAGGAGCATCAGTCCGCGGCCGGCCGCGGCAGACTCCGTGCACTGGGTGTGGAAGTAGACGAAGCCGCGGGCGTCGGGCCCGCCTTCGCCGCCGATCTCGGACTGGCCGCAGCCACGGCAACAGGTGAAGTTCTCGCGGGCGGTGATACCGGCCTCCTGCAGGGTGGTGAACGCGCGGGTGAGCCGCTCAGGGTCGGTCTCGCCCTGCCATGTGGCCTGCTCCGCGACCCGTTCCAGCCACATCCGGTCGGACAGCGCCTGTGCCTGCTCGCGCGAGACGGGCCGACGGTCTTCGGTGGCCAGGTACTCCTCAGCAAGCTCGGCCAGTTCGGCGCGGGAGGCGTAGCCGCCGACCAGCACCTCGCGGACGCGCTTCTCCAACTCCGCGCGCTCGTCTTCGTCGAGGTCGAGCGGCGGCACCTCGGGGACGGGGCCCATGTCCAGCAGCGACCAAGCCAGACCACCCTCCCATCCGGTCTCCTGGCGGGCCCAGCCGGTAAGCGCCGCAATCACCACCTCGGGCCCGCCGGCCATCGCCTGGAAGTGCCGGTCGGCGACACCGTCGCGGTGCTCCAGTGTGTAGTCACCACCGGCCTCGTGCCAGACCTGGGCGAAGACATCCGGAAGGTCGGGTATGCGCTGGATCACCAGGAAGCGGTCACCGTCACCACCGATTCGCCGGACCAGCCCCTCCAGCTCCTCGGCGGACACGCGGACGTGCCGCTCCCGGTTCTCTGTCTTCACCACGACCTCGAGCATGCGCAGACTCTGACACACCCCTCTGACCGCAGACCTCCCAAGACCCGCGACGCAACTGCTGCTGCGACAGCTCGACCAGCCCTGATCCTGGGTGGTCATCGGCCGAGGTTTGACGACAGCTGGGGACTCGCATGCATCTGGGAGGCCCAGGCTCGGGGTCTGCGGATACGCGTCGCGCAGGGTGCGTACGGCCTGGTGCAGGGCCTCGGCCGTGCGGGTGACGTCGGCCCCGATCACGTCGTCGATGTGCCACAGCGAGCCGACCGCATGGGGGGGAGCCCGCCGCCTGGAAAGCGCTGACGATGCGGACGGCCTCGTCGGCGTGCTCTAGGGACTTCCCTAAGGGGACTGTTGCGCACACGTCAAGCTTCGGCATTCTGGGCCCGTCCGCGCATGAGGAGACTGATCCTCCACACACTTCGTAGTTCGGAGACAGCATTGCGATCGATACGCATTGCCCTGCTGGGCCTCGTGGCCCTCGTGGGCGGCCTGCTCGCGGCGACGCCCGCGCAGGCGGCGCCCCTCTTCAAAGCCCCCTTCGCCTGTGGCCAGAAATGGACGTACAGCCACCACTCGGCCGAGGTCCGGGAGGCGCTGGACTTCGTCCGCAGCGACGGCGGCACCACCAACGGCTCGCCCGTGCTCGCCTCGGCCTCCGGAACCGCCACCCGGCACTACCAGGCGAACGGCGCCGGCAACTACATCAAGATCGACCACGGCGGCGGCTGGCAGACCTACTACTTCCACCTGAGCGCCTTCTCCGTCGCCAGCGGCGCGTATGTCGGCCAGGGACAGCAGATCGGCACCACCGGCAACACCGGCAACAGCTTCGGCGCGCACATCCACTACGAGCAGCTCTACAACGGCGTCGGCCAGAAGATCAAGATCAACGGAACCTCGCTCGCCTACCCCGGCTCGTACGGCAGCCACCACCTGACCAGCGACAACGGCTGCGGTACCGGCAAGTACTGGGTCGACACCTTCACCAACGCCACGGGCTACGCTCAGCCGAACACCAACGACGCGCAGGGCGTGCTGAACGCGGGTACCAACTACGTGTACTGCAAGGTGTGGGGCCAGGAGATCCGCGGCGCGAACGGCACCTACAACCACTGGTGGCTGAAGACGGACCTCGACACCACCTACGCCGGCAAGAACGGGCGCGGGGCGTACGTCTCGGCGTACTACCTGTCACGTTGGGGCAACGACGAAGCACGTGACAACAACGGCACCGTGATCCCGAACTGCTGACGCCCCATCACCGAATGCACCGGGCCCGGCCGCTCCCCTCGCGAGCGCCCGGGCCCGGTGCGCCGGGGGCGGCCCTCGTCGCCGCCCTCCTCGTCGTCTTCGCACGGCGGGATGCGCCGGCCCCGGCTCTCAGCGATGTCGAGTGCGCCGCCCTGGGCGAGGGCAGCGGCGAGGAGGATGACGGGCATGATCGACCTCATGGAGAGGGCTCGACTGGGGTCACTGTGACCCCGGGCCTGAGCCCTCGACTTGGGAAGCCGTGTCCATCCGGGGCCTTTCCGCGCGCTGAGCTGCGCTTGCGGAAATGGTCCCTGCGGGCGCTGTAAGGGATCTGAAGGTGGCGTCGCGGGTCGGGGTCGGTGGTGCCGCTCGGCGGCCTCGACGTGGGCGGTGCCGGGACACGCGTCCACACCCCGGGGAGGACACACCGCCCGAAAACCGTGAGCACTTTGGCCACCACTGTCCTGAGGCCGCTCATTTGAGCGCTTAAGTGACACATGCCCGCCGACTGCTCACGGTTTTCCGCACGGCACCCGTCTCCGGCCCCGCAGCGCAGGGACCGCAGAGATCCCCCACACCACCCGGCGGGACACCATCCGACGCTGCGACCGGAACCGTACACATCGAGGTGAGCGACACCCGGGGTGGACCTCGGCCCGTCACTGCCGTACGACGGAGAAGGTGGAACAGCCGAAGGAGTTGACGACTTCTCCTTCGTTGGCGGCGGGGTTCTCCTGCGGCACGTCCGCCTCGAGGTCGACCATGAGGTAGTCGTCGGGCTGATCGATCCGGCGGTCCCCGCGCAGGACCGTTCGGCCTTCCCCGCACGTCCCGATCACGGCGAAGGAGCCGGTGGGGACATCGGGGTTGTCCGGATGCGCGGAGAACCCGAACACCGCCGCCGGACGAGGTGATGTCCAGCCCGAGCCGGGTCTTGCCCTGGTTGCGGAGGTAGCCGCCCCGTCAGGTGCCCACCACCGGCGGCTCCTTGGGGACGGGCGCCTCGGCGGACCGGGCCGACCCGGCCTGAGACGGCGTCGGTTCGGTCGGTGGCTGAGCCGACCCGGCCGCGGCCGACGGTTCACTCGCGGAAAACGGCGTGTCCCGGTCGCGGTCGCCGCGGCCCCCGCAATGATCACGGCCCTCCTGGGTCCCCGTGTGCCTCCGCTGCGGGGTTCGGCGTAGCCGTACGGGTGCGGCACCGTGTGCGGCGTCGGCGGGCCCCCGCAGGCGGGTCCCGGAGGCATGACCACGGGGCCGGCCAGTTGCGTGGGCGTCTGCGCGGCGACGACGGTGGGCGGTCACGTCGTTCCGACCGCGTCAGGTCGGGCCGGGTGGGGCCATATCCCCTTGCCGGGCTCCAGTCGCTCCTCTATGGTTTTTCGCATGGGATCTCTGTGAGGGATGAGGATGCGCGGCGTTGAGCTGACTCCGTTGCCGCATCCAGCAGCGTGCTCGTGACACACCACTGCACCGGTTCTGTCCGCTGCGGCCCCGTCCGTGTCGTCTTTTCCCGGCGGTTGTGCCGAGCGCGCTCACGCATTCCCTCATCAGCACGGCGAATCAGGAGACACCCACGTGTCGATTGCGCAATGCGCACTGCATGACATCACCAAGCGCTACCACGACTGCGTCGTGCTCGACCGGGTCGGCTTCAGCATCAGGCCGGGCGAGAAGGTCGGCGTGATCGGCGACAACGGATCCGGCAAGTCCACGCTGCTCAAGGTCCTCGCCGGGCGCGAGCAGCCCGACAACGGCACGCTCACCGTGGTCGCCCCCGGCGGCGTCGGCTACCTGGCGCAGACACTGGAACTGCCGCTCGACTCCACCGTCCAGGACGCCGTCGACCTGGCCCTGTCCGACCTGCGCGAGCTCGAAGCGGCGACGCGCGAGGCCGAGGCGGAACTGGCCGAGCACGACACGGACGGCACCGGACCCGAGCTGTCCGCCGTCCTCCAGCGCTATGCCGGCCTCGTCGAGCAGTACCAGGCCCGTGGCGGCTACGAGGCCGATGTGCGGGTGGAGATCGCGCTGCACGGCCTCGGACTGCCGAGCCTGGACCGCGACCGGAAGCTCGGGACCCTCTCCGGCGGCGAGCGCTCCCGCCTCGCGCTCGCGGCGACCCTGGCCTCGGCGCCGGAACTGCTACTGCTCGACGAGCCGACCAACGACCTCGACGACCGGGCGACGGAATGGCTGGAGGAACACCTGCGGAGCCACCGCGGCACCGTGATCGCGGTCACTCACGACCGGGTGTTCCTCGACCGGCTCACCACCACGATCCTGGAGGTCGGCTCCGGCCGCGTCACCCGCTACGGCAACGGCTACGAGGGCTACTTGTCGGCCAAGGCCGTGGAACGCGAGCAGCGGCTGCGGGAGTACGAGGAGTGGCGCGCCGAACTCGACCGGAACCATGGGCTGATCGCCTCCAACGTGGCGCGGATGGACGGCATCCCACGCAAGATGCCCCTCTCCGTGTTCGGTCACGGTGCGTACCGCAGGCGCGGACGCGACCACGGCGCGATGGTGCGGATCCGCAACGCCAAGCAACGCGTGGCGCAGCTGACCGAGAATCCGGTGCCGACCCCCGCGGACCCGCTGTCCTTCACCGCCCGCATCGCCACCGCGGGCCAGGAGGCGGAGGAGGCGGTGGCCGAGCTCACCGACGTGCGGGTCACGGGCCGGCTCGCCGTCGCCTCCCTGAGGATCCGGCCGGGCGAGCGACTGCTGGTCACCGGCCCCAACGGTGCCGGCAAGTCCACCTTGTTGCGGGTGCTCTCCAAGGAACTGGAGCCGGACAGCGGCTCGGTGCGCGTCGACTGCCGGGTCGGGCACCTGCGGCAGGACGAGATTCCCTGGCCGCCCGAGCTGACCGTCCTGGGGGCCTTCGCCCACGGCCGGGACGGCTATGTGGAGGACCACGCCGGGAAACTGCTCTCCCTGGGCCTGTTCAGCCCGTCCGACCTTCGACGACGGGTGAAGGACCAGTCGTACGGACAGCGGCGCCGGATCGAGATCGCCCGGCTGGTGAGCGACCCGATGGACCTGCTGTTGCTGGACGAGCCCACCAACCACCTCACCCCGGTGTTGGTCGAGGAACTGGAGCAGGCGCTGGTGGACTATCAGGGTGCCGTGGTCGTCGTCACCCACGACCGCCGGATGCGGTCCCGGTTCACCGGTTCCCGGCTCACCGTGGACCACGGGCGCATCACCGAGTTCACAGCGGTCTGAGGCAACCCCGTCCGGGGCTCGGGTCCCGGGACTGTGTCAGCTCACGCGTGCCGGACCCGGGTGCTCGCCCCGTCAGGACGCGAAGACATAACGGGTTTTAGGTTCGGCACCACCTGCACATTGTGTTCAACCTATTGACACGTGCATTACAGGGGCTTTACGTTCCGGCCACCTGAGAGCGCTCTCAGACTCCCCCCTGTCACAACTCGAGGTGCCCCATGCCATCCCCCCGCGCCCGCACCAGACCGGCAGTGGTACTGCTCCTGGCCTCAGCCCTCGCCGTCGTCGGCCTGGGCCCGGCCGCCGCACCGGCGGCCGCCGCCACCGTCCCCGTGGGCTCCGGCAGCTACTCCGACACCCGGCCCCCCGGTACGTCGGGCCCCACCACCAACACGGGAACGCCGGTCACGCCCAAGCTGACCGCCGCCGCCCGGAACCGGCCCGTGCCCACCAACGACTGGTGGTCCTCCCTCGCCTTCCAGCGCTACGGCGACAACCCGTACTCGACCCCCATGTACGGACACCCCCTCACCTACCAGGCCACGGCCGGCGGGCTCGACGTCGGCTACCCGGCGACCCCCGCGATCGTCGGTGACGGCCGCCAGTACGAGTACGCCCACAAGCGCGACCTCACCATCGGACTGACCGGCCTCAACTCACCCGACACCAAGGCCGACGACTGGTCCGACTGGACGGTCACCCCCCAGTGGTCCGACGGCGCCCGCACCCTGCGCACCACCATCGGCCACGGCTCCCCGTTCGTGTACGCCAAGGGCTCCGGCGGCAACGCCCAGATCACCACCGCCGGCGCGCCCACCGTCTTCGCCGACCAGGGCAACGTCCTCGGCATCACCGTCGCCGGGCACCACTACGCCCTCTTCGCGCCGACCGGCAGCGACTGGAACGTCGCTGGCTCCACCGTCACCGCGGGTCTCGGTTCCAAGGACTACTTCTCCGTCGCCGTGCTGCCGTCCACCGGCGCGCTGGCGACCTTCAAGAAGTACGCCTACAGCTTCGTCACCGACTCCAAGGTCACCTGGAGCTACACCGGGGGCACCGTCAGGGCCACCTACACGCTCACCACCGAGGCGAAGGAAGGCACCGAGCGCGGCACGCTCCAGGCCCTCTACCGCCACCAGTGGCTGAACACCACGGACCCCCTCACCTCCTACACCTACGTCTCACCGCGCGGCACCATGAAGGTCCGCGAGTCGGCCTCCTTCACCACGAGCCAGAAGGCCGCGGCGGTGCTGCCCGCGCTGCCCAAGTCGAACGGCGTGGACGCCGCCAGACTGCGCGGGTACCTGAACGAGGTCGTGAACGCCGCCGACCCCTTCTCCGGCGCCACCGACACCTACTGGACCGGCAAGGCCCTCGGCCGCCTCGCCCAGCTCGTCCCGGTGGCCGACCAGATCGGTGAGACCGGCATCCGCGACAGGCTGCTGGGCCTGATGAAGGGCAGGCTCCAGGACTGGTTCACGGCAGGAGGCGCGAACGAGTTCAGCTACGACAAGGACTGGAAGACGCTCACCGGATACCCCGCCTCCTACGGCAGCGACACCGAGCTGAACGACCACCACTTCCACTACGGCTACTACGTCTACGCGGCGGCGATCGTCGCCCAGTACGACCAGGGCTGGGCCGCCGACTCCGCCTGGGGCGGCATGGTCAAGACCCTCGTACGGGACACCGCCAACCCCAGCCGTACCGACACCGCCTTCCCCTTCCTGCGCGGCTTCGACGTCTACGCGGGCCACAGCTGGGCCTCCGGGCACCAGGGTTTCGCCGCCGGCAACAACCAGGAGTCCTCCTCCGAGTCCACCAACCTCAGCGCCGCCCTCGTCCTGTGGGGCTCCGCGACCGGTGACACCTCGCTGCGTGACCTCGGCACCTTCCTGCTGACCACCGAGTCGGAGTCGATCGCCCAGTACTGGTTCGACGCCGACGAGCAGGTCTTCCCGTCCTCGTTCGGCCACGACACGGTCGGCATGGTGTGGGGCAGTGGCGCCGCCTACGCCACCTGGTGGACCGCCAACCCCGAGGAGATCCACGGCATCAACGTCCTGCCCGTGACCGGCGGATCGCTCCACCTCGGCGGTGAGAAGGCCGCGATCCGGCGCAACATCGCCGAGATGGAGCGGGAGAACGACGGCCCGGCCGTCGAATGGCGCGACATCCTCTGGGAGTTCCAGTCCTTCGCCGACCCGGGTGCGGCCAAGGCGAAATGGGACGCGGGCCACGCCGGCTACACCCCGGAGCAGGGTGAGTCGAAGGCGCACACCTACCACTGGATCAACACCCTCGACGCCCTCGGCGCCCCGGACGCCGCCGTGACCGGTGACATCCCCACCTCCGCCGTCTTCACCAAGGGTTCCACCCGCACCTACGCGGCCCACAACCACGGAGCCACGGCGCGCACCGTGACCTTCTCCGACGGCAAGACCCTCTCCGTACCGGCCCGTTCCACCGCGACCGGCACCGGAACCGGTTCAGGAGACCCCGACCCCGACCCGGAGCCGGAACCGCCGACCGGTAACACCTTCCAGCTGCGCAGCGGTGGCGCCCTGACCACGGCGACCGGCGGCACGGCGGGCAGCGACACCATCGCCTCCGCCGGCGGCGCCAACCACGACGGCACCCCGTACCAACCCCTCGT
The DNA here is from genome assembly GCF_003143855.1 of Streptomyces sp. NWU339. Taxonomy (GTDB): domain Bacteria; phylum Actinomycetota; class Actinomycetes; order Streptomycetales; family Streptomycetaceae; genus Streptomyces. The sequence goes on along the minus strand of NZ_QFRK01000014.1, from coordinate 124,534 downwards.
CTACGAGGTCCGCGGCATCAACGGCACGCTCACCCCGGGCGCGCAGACCGCCTTCCGGCTCCAGGTGGACGCGGGCAGCACGGTCGGGCTGGGCCAACAGGCCCGGATCAGCTACGACTTCACCGGCGACGGCGCCTTCGACCGGACCGAGACGTACCACTACTTCGCGACCGACCCGGTCACCGGGTGGGAGGAGTACACGCAGGCACGCGGTCTCAAGGCGCCCACGGGCACACCGGGCGATCTGAACGGCGGCACCGTACGCCTCGAGGTGTGGAGCGCCATCGGCAACGGCACCTCGAAGCTCCAGACGGGCACGGACAAGTCCGTGCTGGTGATCCCGTACAGCTGAACCGGCGAGAACCGGCGGCGGGCATCGGCATCCGGCCGATGCCCGCCGCACCGGCATGGCCGGGGTGCTCACGGACGAGGGACTTCGACGATTGACGGCTAACAGCGTTAGCCGTAGGGTGGCGACCGTGCGGCTAACACCGTTAGCCCCATCGGACCAGTCCGGCGTGGAAGGACCACCGTGACCACCACCACGACCACACCCACCGACAGCACCCCGCCCGTCGCCGGCCCCGGCCGGCCCACCGGCACCGTCACCGTGCGGACGGCGCGCCGTGGCTGACCGCGCGCAGGAAATCACGGCCGCTGCCCGGGAACTGCTCGAGACCGAAGGGCCGGACGCGTTGTCGATGCGGCGCATCGCCGAGCGCGTCGGCATCCGGGCACCGTCCCTGTACAAGCACTTCCCCGACAAGGCCGCCGTCGAGGCCGCCCTCCAGGCGCAGGGCATGGCCCAGTTGGCACAGGAACTGGAGGCCGCCGAAGCCGAGGTCGGCGTCGAACCGCCCCTGCCCGCACTCGCCCGCGCCTACCGGCGGCACGCCCTCGCCAACCCGCACCTCTACCGCATCACCCACACCCGGCCGCTCGCCCGCACCGCCCTGCCCGAAGGGCTCGAGGCCCGCGCGGCGATGCCGCTGGTCCGCGCGGCGCACGGCGACATCGACATCGCGCGCTCGCTCTGGGCGTTCGCGCACGGCATGGCCGTGCTCGAACTCGACGGCCGCTTCCCGCCCGACGCGGACCTGGACGCCGCGTGGCGAGTCGGCTGCGAGGCGTTCACCCGTGCCATCCACGACAAGAGCCAGGGAGACACCGCATGACCGTGATCGCTGCGGGGCCGGCCGCCTCCACCGCCCCCCGCGCCGCCGGATACACACACGCCGCCGCATGGATCGTCGGGCTCGCCGTCGCCTGGGGCGCCACACCCGAAGTCGGCGACACACACGCCCGGATCGCGACCGCGTACGCCGACCGTCCGGTCCAGGCGATCGCCCAGGCGCTGCTCGTGCACGGTGTGGCGGCCGCCGCCCTGGCGGTCGTCGGATCCGGGCTGCTCGACCGGGCCCGCCGGACCGGCAACGCCATGGCTCGCTTCGCCGGACGGGCCGGGACGGCCGCGGGCGCACTCGCGTTCGTGCAGCTCGTCCTGGAGCTGATCGCCGTGTCCGGAGCCGACCCGGCGTCACCGGGCAGGACCGGCGCACTGTTCGAGGTGGTCCAGCGCGTGGACGGCGTCAAGATGTTCGCGCTCGCCGCGCTCGCCGCTGCCGCCTGCGCGACCTCGCGGCACGACTCACTGCTGCGGCGTTGGGAGGCCGTCACCGGCTGGGCCCTCGCCGTCACGATCACCGCGTCCGGCATCGGTTACCTGCTGCCGGCCACCGCCCTGGCCCCGACGGCGTTCGTCTCACTGCCCCTGCTGCTGGTCTGGATCGCCGCTCTCGGCGCAGCCCTCGGCCGCCGGCCCTGAGCTCCAGTACCGGACCGCCGGGCATCGACACCTCATCGACCTCATGCGACCACTGCACCCTCGTCGAGCGGTACTTCCACCCGTACGCCGAGGCCATGACCGACGCGGTCGCCGAGCGGCGGGATGCGGTGGGACGGGCGGTCGTCATCGACGTGCACTCGTACCCGACCGAGCCCCTGCCGTACGAACTCCACGGCACCGGCCCCGCCCGTCCGTCTGCCTGGGCACGAACCCCTTCCACACCCCGGCCGAGCTGCTCGCCCGCGCGGAGAAGGCGTTCGCGGGTTTCGGCGGCACGGGGATCGACAGCCCCTTCGCGGGGACGTACGTACCGCTCGGGTACTACGGGAAGGACCCACGGGTGAGCGCGCTGGTGATCGAGGTCCGCAGGGACCTGTACATGGACGAGCCGGGCGGTCCGGCGGAACCGGGGCTCGGCGCGCCGGCGGAGGCGCCGGCGGAACTGGTCCGGTCGGCCTGCGCGGAGCAGGTGCTCCGGGCCGCCGCTCGTTCGCACCTCGACGCACATTCCTGGACGCACCGGCTCGCCGCCCTGCCGCCGCCCCCGCGTGGGGCCTACTCCTCCGGCAGGTGTGCGTCCGGTGCGTCCAGGCGGTGGCTGGGGAAGCTCGAGCGGGTGGCCGCCTCGTGGCGCATCCGCAGGAACTCCAGGTGCCGCTCGTACTGGTCGAGGCCGTCGGCGATGAGCTGTTCCTTGGTGTACCCCATCACGTCGTAGTCCTGGTTGCCCTCGGCGAGCCGGACCTCGAACCGTACGTAGGTGTCGTGCGTGCTGACCGACCGGGTGGCGAACGCGGGGGTCGGCAGCTCGACGGGCCGGACCTCGTAGAGGAATTCGTCGCCGGGGCCGATCGGCACCCGCAGGCCGACGTGGGTGAGGCCGTTCTCCTCGTCGGTGCCTTCCAGGACCTCCGCCTCCGTTCCTTGCTCCCGCAGCGCCTGGGCGACCTCCTGGAAGGCGGGGCGGCACACGTGGTCGACGAATCTCGCGGCCGCCCGCCTGCCGGGGAACGCCATCGTGCGCGCCAGCCGATGCCGCCAGGTCGGCGCCCCCGACAGACCGTGCTGCACCGTACGGCCGGAGAGCCTCCCGGGCAGCGTGGTGATCCTCGCCTCCGCCCGCATCCGCTCGGTGCGCAACGCCAGATAGAGCCCGGCCATGATCAGGAACATGACGAAGGAGAAGGGGAGACCCATGATGATGGTGGCGTTGGTGAGCGCATGCACACCGCCCACGATGAGCATGGCGAGGGTGAGCAGCCCTGTCGCCACCGCCCAGAAGATGCGCAGCCACGAGGGCGCGTCGGTCACCGGGGTGGGCAGTTCGGCGCTGAGGTTGCCCATGACCAGGGCCCCGGAGTCCGCGGAGGTGACGTACAGCAGCAGCCCGACGAACGTCGCGAGTCCGGCGCTGAACAGGAACCCCGGATACTCCGTCAACAGGTTGTAGAAGCCATGCTCGGGGACGTTCATGGCCGTTTCACCGAACTCGATGTTCCCGTCGCGCACCAGGAACAGGGCGCTGTTGCCGAAGATCGACAGGAAGAGACCGGTGAAGATGAACGGGATGACCAGCGTCGCCGCGACGAACTCGCGCAGGGTGCGGCCGCGGGAGATGCGGGCCAGGAAGAGCCCGACGAACGGCGCCCAGGCGATCCACCAGGCCCAGAAGAAGAGCGTCCACGCGTCCAGCCACTCGATGGGCTGGTCGTAGGCGAAGGTGTTCAGGGTCATCGACGGGAAACGGCTGATGTAGTCCCCGACGTTCTGGACCAGGGCGTTGAGCAACCGGAACGGTTCACCCACGACCAGGATGTAGAGCACCAGCAGGGCGGCGAGCAGGACGTTGAGCTGCGACAGCCGTCGGATGCCCTTGTCCACGCCGGCCACCGCGGACGCGGTGGCCATCGCCACCGCGACGACGATCAGGGCGATCTGTGCGGAAAGCCCCTCCGGCACGCCGAAGAGGACTTTCAGTCCGTAGTTCAGCTGCACCACGCCGATGCCGAGCGTCACGCCGATGCCGAACACGGTGCCGATGATGGCCGCCAGGTCGACGGTGTCGCCGATCCGCCCGTGGATCCGGCGGCCGATGATCGGGTAGAGCGCGGAGCGGATCGCGAGCGGCAGCTGGTACCGGAAGGAGAAGTAGGCGAGCGCCATGCCCATCAGCGCGTACATGCCCCAGCCGGTGATGCCGTAGTGGAACAGGGTCCACACCACGGCCTGCCGGGCGGCCTCGAGCGTCTGTGGGTCGCCCTGTGGCGGCGCGAGGTAGTGGCTGACGGGTCCGGAGACCGAGAAGAACATCAGGTCGATGCCGATGCCCGCCGCGAACAGCATCGACCCCCAGGTGAAGATGCCGTAGTCGGGCTTGGAGTGCTTGGGGCCCAGCTTGACCGTGCCGTACTTGGAGAATGCGATGAAGACGACGAACAGCAGGTACAGGCTCGCGGCGAGGAAGTAGTACCAGCCGAACCAACGGGAGATCTTGCCGACCACCACTCCGATGACCGTTTCCGCACCGGAGGGGGTGATGATCGCCCAGATCGAGATCGCGAGGATGAGGACGGCCGACCCGAAGAAGACCACGGGTTTGAGCCGGACCGTGCCCATCGGCACCTCCTCCGCCGACATCTCCTCCGGCACGGCTCCGGTGCCCTTGTCTCCATCGGTCGACACGGTCGGGTTCCTCCTTCGCTCAGGACGAGGACAGGGGCGAGGACGCCGGCTCTCGGCGGCCGGCCGTGTTGACCTGCGGGCATCTGTGCGCGAGGGCGTGAGGGCGCGGACCGGTCACCGTGCCGTCTCCCGGCCGGTGGGCCCGGGGCTGCCGGTGAGCAGGTCGGCGGCGCGTTCGGCGGCGAGCAGGACGGTCACCATGGGGTTGATGGTGGGCATCGTCGGAAACACCGACGCGTCGACGATGCGCACGCCCTCGATGCCGCGCAGTCTCAACTCCGGGTCGCAGACGGCCATCGGGTCGTCCGCCGCGCCCATGCGGCAGGTGCCCGCCGGGTGGTAGACGGTGTGGGCCGCACGGCGCCCGTACTCCGACAGGTCGGCGTCGGAGGTGACGTTCGGGCCGGGCGCGACCTCGCGGAGGAGCCAGCCGCTCAGGGGATCGGTCGCGGCGACCTCCCGGGCCACCTTGAGCCCCTCGACGATGGTGCGCTCGTCGTGGCCGTCGGGGTCGGTGAAGTACCGGAAGTCCAGGGCGGGGTGCTCGGCCGGGTCGGAACTGCGCAGCCACATGCGGCCGACGGAGCGGGCCCGGGGCACGTTCGGCGTCATGCACACCCCGTGCTCCGGGACGGGGTAGCCCAGACGTTCGGTGTTGACGGTGAAGGGCACCTGGTAGAAGTGGAACATCAGGTCCGGGCGCGGCTGCCCCTTCTCGAGGCGCAGGAACAGGCCGGCGTCGGAGTCCATCGCGGAGTTGGGCGGCAGCGGGCCCTTGGTCTCCCAGACCATCACGGACTCGGGGTGGTCCAGCAGGTTCTCCCCCACGCCGGGCAGGTCGACCTGTACGTCGATGCCCAGGCGGCGCAGGTCGTCGGCCGGGCCGATGCCGGACAGCATCAGCAGGCGCGGGGTGTCGATGGCGCCGGCGCACAGCAGGAGTTCGCGTTCGGCGCGCACGGTGGCGGGCTCGCCGTCGGCGCCGCGGACGGCGACGCGGGTCAGCCTCCCCGACTCGTCGGTGAGCAGCCGGTGGGCCCAGGTCTCCAGGAGGAGGGTGAGGTTGGGGCGGTCCATGACGGGGTGGAGGTAGGCGACGGACGTGGAGGAACGCAGGTTGCCCTCCGGCTCGTAGGCCAGGGAGAAGAAGCCGGTGCCGTCGGCGAAGGGCTCGGCGTTGAAGTCGTCGATGACGGGGACGCCGGTGGCGCGGGAGGCGGCGGTGACGAAGTCCTTGGCGATGGGATTGCGGTCGGCCTCGGCCACCGGGACGATCTTGGTGAGCAGCCGGTCGCGGTAGGGGAGGATCGTCGCCGGGTCCCAGCCGGTGCAGCCCTGGCCCACCCAGTCGTCGAGGTCCTGCGGCAGCGGCAGGAAGCTGATCAGCGTGTTGTGGGAGGAGCAGCCGCCGAGTACGCGGGCCCGTGAGTGCAGGATGTGGGAGTTGCCGCGCGGCTGTTCGACGGTGGTGTAGCCGTAGTCGAACTCCGTGCCGAGCAGGTTGATCCAGTTGCGCAGACGCAGGATGCGCTCGTCACCGACGTCGCTGGGGCCACCCTCGATGACGCAGACACGGCAGTCGGGGTCCTCGCTCAGGCGGGCGGCGAGCACGCAGCCGGCGGTGCCGCCGCCGACGATGACGTAGTCGTAGGAGGACTCGGCGCCGTGCGGGGTGGTGGGGGCCATGGAGTGCCTTTCTTCGGTGCCGTCGGGTGGGGCGGGTGGTGTGCTGCGTCGTGCTGCCGCGCCGTGCTGCGCCTGGTCAGCCCTTGAACCAACCGGAGGGTGCCGGGGCGAGGTTCTGGTAGATGTGCTTGGCCTCCTGGTATTCGCGCAGGCCCGTGGGGCCCAGCTCACGCCCGACGCCGGAGCGGCCGAAGCCGCCCCACTCGGCCTGCGGTACGTAGGGGTGGAAGTCGTTGATCCACACGGTGCCGTGCCGCAGCCGCTGGGCGACGCGCTGGGCACGGCTCGCGTCGGAGGTCCACACGCCGCCGGCCAGGCCGTAGCGGGTGTCGTTGGCCAGCTCCACCGCCTCGTCCTCGGTGTGGAAACGCTCGACGGTGACGACCGGCCCGAAGACCTCTTCCTGCACGATGCGCATGGACTTGTCGCAGTCGGCGAAGACCGTCGGCAGCAGGAAGAAGCCGCGGCTCAGCGCCGGGTCGTCGGGGCGGGTGCCGCCGGTGACGAGCCGGGCGCCCTCCTCCCGGGCGACGGCGATGTGGCGTTCGACCTTGTCACGGTGCTCGGCGGAGCTGAGCGGGCCGCTCTCCGTGCCCTCCTCCATGCCGTTGCCCAGGCGGATCGACCGGGCGCGCCGGGCGAGGGATTCGACGAACCGGTCGTACAGGGAGTCCTGGACCAGCAGGCGCGAACCGGCGGAGCAGACCTGCCCGGCGTGCAGGAAGGCGGCGTCCAGCGCGTAGTCCACGGCGGCGGCGAAGTCGGCGTCCTCGAAGACGATGTTGGGGTTCTTGCCGCCCAGTTCCAGGGCGACGGTCTTCGGCCCCTCGGCGGCGGCGGCCATGATGGTGCGACCGGTGGCCAGGCCTCCGGTGAAGGAGACCAGGTCGACCTCGGGGTGGCCGGTCAGGGCAGCGCCGACGGTCGCTCCGGAGCCGAGCACCAGGTTGGCGACGCCGGGCGGGGCGCCGGCCTCCTCGATCAGCCGGATCATGGCGATCGTGGTGAGCGGTGTGGTCTCGCTGGGTTTGAGGACGAAGGTGTTGCCGGCGGCCAGCGCCGGCGCCACCTTCCACGAGGCCTGCAGCAGCGGGTAGTTCCAGGGGGCGATGAGCGCGCACACCCCGACCGGCTGGTAGACGACGCGACTGAGGACGTCCGGGCCGACGTCCACGACACGGCCGCCGTCCTTGCCCGCGAGTTCCGCGAAGTAACGGAAGGCGTTCGCCACGTCCTCCACGTCGAAGCGGGCCTCGGTCAGCGTCTTGCCGGTGTCGGCGGTCTCGGTGCGGGCGATCTCCTCCTTGTCGCGCAGCAGCAGGTCGTGGACGCGCAGCAGGAGGTCGGCGCGCCGACGGGTGGGGGCGTTCGCCCAGTCCTCCTCGTCGAAGGCACGCCGGGCGGCGCGCACCGCGCGGTCCACATCGGTGGCGTCCGCCTCGTCGACGGTGGTCACGACGGAGGCGTCGTACGGGTTGACCACCTCCCGCCGCCCGCCGGCCGCCGCCTTCGTCCACTCGCCGTCGATGTACAGCTCGCCCACCGCGGGGCCTCCTTCGCATCCGGCCGGTACCGATCGGTTGCCGGTCGGCAACACGGTCATCGTGCGGTCGGCGGCCCCGGGGCGCGCGGCCACCATCGCGACCGGGTGGTCCGGGTGCCCCGGGTGGGCTAACGACCGGCCGGGACGGGACCGGACGAGCCGGCCGGGAGGTGTACGCGGAGGTGACGCACGAGGCGACGCGCAAGGCGTTGTTCCGGCAGCGGGCGCCCCTGCGTCAGGAGGTGGAGGCTCGGATGGAGCGGTTGTGGAAGCGGACCGAGTCGGAGCGGTGGGCCGGGGCCGGGAACGGTCCGGTCGCAGCGTGGACCACCTCCTCACCGGTGGACGGCTCGCCGTCGCCCAGCAGTGGCTGCCGGCGCCGGAGGAGGCCGGGCAGGCGTCCGCTCCCGCACGTGCGTCGGTCAACGCGTCGCAGCGTTCGCATCACGCGGTTCAGGACGGCGACCGCAGGACCCCTCTACTCGGACCTCCCGTCACGCCGCAGGCGAGCAGGTCGGCACCTCGGGCGCTGGTGTACGCACTGACCGCACGAGACGGCTGTGCTGCGTCCACAGCCGGCGCTGCGAACTCCGTGGTTCTGATCGCGGCTCAGGAGCAGGGCAACGCCTCCCGGCGTCCGGGCCGGCCTCGGCCGGCCGGCACCCATCTTCTTCATCACGACGACGGGCAGGTTGTCCGGCCGCTCCCGGAGCGTACTCATGCACTACAGGGCGGACGGGACCCGGATCAGCCGGGAAGTACACGAAGCGCTCCGGAACCGTTCCGGGGGCATCAGCGCATCGTTCTTGCGGAATCGGTGCTCCTCGAGGAGTACGTGCAGGGCCTTGGCGCTTGATCCCACTCAGCTCGGCCCATCGAAGGCGGACCTGGCTGAAACGCTGAGAGTGCTACAGGGTGCCCCGGTTTTCACGTCCGCCAACTGCGGGAGCACCTCACTCGCGATGAGCTCCAGGTGGTCGAGGTCAGTGAGGTCGGTCAGTCGCAGATGGAGCCGGCTCGCGCCGATCGCGGCGAACTCGCCGAGCCGCTCGACGAGCTGGGCCGGGGATCCGACCACCGGATCCTCCGGCGGCAGCGCGCTCTTGACGTGCAGCGGGGCGGCCCGCCGCCGCGCCTCCGCGTCGGTACGGCCGATCGCGACCACGACACCGGCCGAGAGCACCAGCGGTGGCCGACCGGCGTCGGCCCGACCGGTCCGGTCGCACGCCTCGGCCACCCGCTGGTACGCCTGTGCCGTCTCTGCCACCGACTTGAAGGGCATGTTGAACTCGTCGGCGTACCGGGCGGCTAGCGCCGGGGTGCGCTTGGCGCCACGACCCCCGACGATGATCGGCGGCCCCGGCACCTGCACCGGTTTCGGCAGGGCGGGCGCGTCGACCAGTTGGTAGTGGTCGCCGTGGTGGCTGAAACTCTCGCCGATCGGTGTCCGCCACAGGCCAGTGATCACCGCCAGCTGCTCCTCCAGCCGGTCGAAGCGCTCCCCGACGGCCGGGAACGGAATGCCGTACGAGGTGTGCTCCCGTTCGTACCAGCCGGCGCCGACGCCCAGCTCCACCCGTCCGCCGCTCATCCGGTCGACCTGTGCCACCATCACGGCCAGCGGGCCGGGCAGCCGGAAGGTGGCCGAGGTGACCAGGGTGCCCAGCCGGATCCGGGAGGTCTCCCGGGCGAGCGCACCCAGCGTCAGCCACGCGTCGGTGGGGCCGGGCAGCCCGGGATCGGCGCCCATCGCCTGGTAGTGGTCGGCCCGGAAGAAACCCTCGAACCCGCCGTCCTCGACGAGTCGTACGAAGCGCAGCTGATCGTCGTAGTCGGCGCCGCGGTGCGGCTCGGTGAAGACGCAGATCCGCACGGTCATCGTCCTTCCACTCCGGCCGGCGCCGACATGTCCCGTTCCATCAGCAGTTCGTGCAGGTCGGCGCTGCACCGGGCCACTTCGCCGAGATGCGCGGTACGGCCCAGCGTCCTCGGCCGGGGGATGTCGATGTCGACCACCTTGCGTATCCGGCCCGGGCGCGGGCTGAGCACCACCACACGGTCGGCGAGCAGCACGGCCTCGTCTATCGAGTGGGTGACAAAGACGACGGTGGCGGAGTTCTCCATGTGGACCCTCTGCAGCTCCGCCGCGAGTTCCGCGCGGGTGAGCGCGTCGAGCGCGGAGAACGGCTCGTCCATGAGCAGCACGCGGGGCTCGCCGATCAGCGACCGGCACAGCGAGACACGCTGCTGCATACCGCCGGAGAGCTCGTGCGGCCGGTGCTCCTCGAAGCCGCCCAGGCCGGCTGTCTCCAGGAGCCGGTGCGCCCGGACCCGGTGCTCGGCCTTGCGCCAGCCGAAGATCTCCACGGGCAGCAGGACGTTGTCGAGAACGGACCGCCAGGGCAGCAGGGCCGGCCGCTGGAACAGCATGGCGACGTCCCGCCGGGCTCCGGTGACTCGTTCACCGCCGATGGTGATCTCACCCTCGGAGACCGGCAGCAGTCCGGCGATCAGCCGGAGCAGTGTGGACTTGCCGCACCCGGACCGGCCCACCACCGCCACGAACTCGCCCTCGGCGATGTGGAGATCGACGCCCTGGAGCGCCACCGTGGAACCGGACCGGCCGGTGAAGGTCCGGGATGCACCGGTGAGTCTGATCATCCGGCGGTCTCCCCCATCCACTGGCGACGAACAATGCCGGCCGGTTCGTAACCCCCGGTCAGGTTAGCCGGACCAGGCGGCCCAGCGGTACCTGTCGTCCTGTCAGCATTTTCTTCGCACCTGGTGTCACACAGGCGGGGGTCTCGTACGCTGTCACTCGCGCGAAGTGTCATGTACCCCGGCGGTTACGTTACGCCGTTCTGTCTCGACGATCCCCTCCGCCGACGCAGGTCAGCGGTCGGAAAGGACGACACGGTGCACATGAACAGACTCGCCCGTACGGTCGCCGCGATGGCCCTGGCCATGGCGCTGGCGCTTGTGTCGGGATGCGGCGGATCTGACTCCGACACGGCTGCCGGTGCGGACGGCACGGAGTTGGAGAAGGTGACCTACCTGACCTCGTTCGGCAACTTCGGCCGGGACGCGTACGCCTGGGTCGCGAAGGACAAGGGGTTCTTCGAGGAGGCCGGCTTCGACGTGGAGATCAAGCCAGGCCAGGGCACCGGCGGCGTGATCTCGGCCGTCGTGAGCGGTCAGGCGCAGTTCGGCCCGATCGACCTGACGGGCGGTCTGCTGCAGATGGGCAGCGGCCAGGTGAAGGACTTCGTCGCGGTGGCCGCCATCCAGCAGCGCACCATGGCCGCGATCGCCACCACCCAGGGCGAGGGCATCGCCTCCCCGAAGGACCTCGAGGGCAAGCGTCTCGCCGACACACCCGGCTCCGTCGTACGCAACCTCTTCCCGACGTACGCCCGGCTGTCCGGGATGGACGCCGGCAAGGTGACCTGGGTCAACGGCGACGCGCAGACCCTGATGGGCACGCTCGCCAGCGGCTCGGTGGACGGCATCGGCCAGTTCGTGGTGGGCAAGCCGACCATCGAGGCGGTGACCGAGAAGAAGGCCGTCCTCCTGCCGTACAGCGACGTGATGCCCGATCTCTACGGAAACGCACTGATCACCTCGACGAAGATCGCCGAGCAGAAGCCGGAGATGGTGAAGCGGTTCGCCACTGCGCTGCTCAAGGGCCTGGAGTACAGCCTGGCCAACTCGAAGGAGGCCGCCGAGATCCTGAAGCGGAACGTGGACGCCGCGGACCCGGCTGCTGCGGCAGCCGAGTTGAACCTGATGGCCGCGTACGTCGCGCCTGACGGTTCCAAGTCCGCTGTCGGAACGCTGGACTCCGGGCGGGTTGCGAAAAGCATCGCGATCCTGCAGGACGCGGGTGCGCTGCCGCAGGGCATGACTCCTGAGCAGATCATCGACTTCGACCTCGTACCGAAAGCCTGATCACACTGTTTGCCCGAACGTGTGCTCCCCGTCGGTGACCGGCGGGGAGCATCGACACTGCCGCCCCGACTCCGCGCTGAGCGGTCCGGGTATGAGGAGGTGCCGGGCGGCCCCAGGAGGATGGGATGACCGAACTCTCGCCGCCGCGGCAGACCTCAGCGGCGGGCCCGGAGCCGGTGCCGCGATCTGGCCTGCAGCGCGGGGCGGGTACCGGCACCGTGCTGCTGCCCACGGCCGGGCTGCTGGTCGCCCTCGGCGGATGGTGGCTGCTCACGTCGGTGCTGAAGGCGGTCCACCCGGCGGTGCTGCCTCCGCCCGGTGCCGTGCTCTCAGCGTTCACAGCAGCCCCGGCCCGGTTCCTGGAGCACACCGGCGACACCACGGTGGAGACGCTTGCAGGCTTCGCGCTCTCCACCGCCTGCGGAGTTCTGATCGGGCTTTCACTGGCCGGCTCGCCGTTGTTGGAGCGGATGTTCACGCCGCTGCTGGTCGCCGTCAACGCTGTTCCGAAGATCGCGCTCGGGCCGCTGCTCGTGGGGGCGCTCGGCTGGGGGCAAAAGCCGGTCCTGACCATGGTCTTTCTGCTCTGCTTCTTCCCGATCGTGCTCTCCACCGCGACCGGCCTCACGTCGACCCCAGCGGACCTGGCCGAGCTGGCGCGCTCACTGGACGCCTCGCGCTGGCAGGCGTTCCGGAAGGTACGGCTGCCCGCCGCGCTGCCGCAGATCTTCGTCGGGCTGAAGGTGGCCATGCCACTCGCCGCGATCGGCGCGGTCATCGGCGAGTTCCAGGCCGGTGAGAGCGGGCTGGGCTATCTGATCGTGCAGGCCGGCGGGGTCGGCGACGTCGCCACTGCCTGGGTGGCGATCATCCTGATCGGACTGATGAGCATATTGTTCTACTTCGCATTGGTGCTGATGGAGCGGTTCGCGCTGCCCTGGGTCCGGGAAACCACCTCACGCAACTGACCCCGGCTGGTCGCCCCTGTGCGTGCCTACGGAACATCCACGAAGGTCAGGAGTCTCTCTGCGCATCCTGCAGAAAGACTCAGCCTGTGGAGCCCCCGGTCCCACCCCGAGGACCGTCGAAGACTGCCCTGCTGTGGGCGGCGCAGGTGCAGCTCGGCACGTCGCCCGGGCCGGACTGCGGAGCCGGTGCGACGCACTGTCGGACCATCCGCTGGTGGTGCCCGCCTGCCCCCGTCACCTCCGCGGCTTCGTCCACGCGCCGGAGCCGGTACCGGGGTGGGCGGACGTGGTCGTGGAGGCGGTGTCGAACTCGTTCGGGCGGTTGCCCGACGCGGTGCTGCTGCCGTGGCTGCCGCCGCTCATCACCACCTTGTGGTCCGGCGCCACGGAACTCGCCCCGGCCGGCGGCAGGGCGGGCCGTCACTCCGCCGAGCGCGGCCTGTCCGGTGCTCCCTCCAAGCCGCTGAAGTCCTCGATCGGGCAGTCCGCCGGGGTGCGTTCGCCGGTCGTCGCGGTCGTGGCGGCCCGTTCGGCGAGGGCCTCCGGGTAGCCTCCGCGCTCGGCCAGGAAGCGGACCCAGTCCGGGAAGAGGGCATGCGCCGACGCGGTGACGGGGTGGTCGGGCCTCCAGTCGTGGATCAGGGCGTACTGGTGCTGCACCCGGTGGGGGGACGGCTGCAGTTCGGTGCCCGGCAGAGCTCCCTCCAGCCATTCCTCGGCGAGCGCGGCCGCTCCCTCCGGCTCGGGGCGCCGTCCGCCGTTCCGCTCGGCGTACCACTCACCGAACGCTTCCTCAGCCCACTGCGTCTCGACGCCCGTGTACAGCGACTGGCGGGGCGGAAGCCCCTGCCCGCGCTTGCGCAGGGCGCGGTCCAGGTCGTACCGGCGGCGGCCGACGCGGTACCACTCGTCCAGCCGACCGCGGTTCTCCGTGCCCCGCAGCATCTCCTCGCCGAGATCCAGCTGGACGAGGCATTGCAGATCCGCCTGATCGGGTACGTGCGGTGCGCGCTGTCCGGCCGTGTCGCCGACGGCCGACCGCCAGGCCGCAGCCGCCTGCGCGAAGTCCTCATGGGTGCCACCACCGGCCAGGCACGGGATCTCGCAGGCATCGACGTCCCACAGATAGACATGGCGGTCGACCCCACCGGGATAGGCGAACTCCGCCATCACCCCGATCCGCGGCAGACAGGGGTCCCTCAGCAGCCGGACCTCGCCCGTCGCGGTCGGCTTGGGCAGCAACCGCAACCAGTCGGGCGGTCGCACCGCCCCACGGACCTGTTTCCGCACGCCGTTCATCATCCGAAGGGCCACCGCGCACAGGTCGGGAGTTCCGATCGACGCCATACCGTGCAGCAGTCGCCAGGGCGCCTCCCACGCGCCGCCGTCCCCCTCCAGGCCGGCCCGGACCTGTTCGGCCGCGGCCTGCGCGAGCTGCTCGAACCAGGCACTGAACCACAGGCCACCGACATCGCCGTGCACACGCTCATGGAGCCGGGCACCCAGCAGCACAGCCGTCGCGTCCTCCACCTCACGTGGCCCGTCGGCTCCGAGAAGCACCCCCGCCTCGTCAAGCACGCGAGCACTCGACTCGGCGTACCAGTCGGCCTTCTCCCGGTCATGCCCGAGGCCCTGGGCGAGTGCGGCCAGAGCCGACCGCTGCCCGGGCAGCAGAGCGCCGCCGAACGGCTGGTCCGCGCCGCGGGACACGGCGGCCCCGCCCGCACCGCCCCCCTTCGAGCGCTTGGCCTTCTTCGACTTGCGTGGACGTGATACCGGTGACATGCACCGCACTTTAGGGAGCCCTCCTCCAGGTTGCCCACCTCGGGCCAGAACCTCACACGGACCGGGCCTCGTCCGAGAGGGACAGGACGTCGTTCTCCCGGAGGACTCGCACTCTCCTCTGGGATGCAGCTGGTATCTCGAAGAGGGGGTGAGCAGCGGTTATGACGAACAGTGAGTGGCTTGAGCGCAGACTGTCACGAGCGCCGGTGCTGGAGGAGGACGCCCTGGACGACATCCATCACGTACTCACGACCGCGGGCGGCGACGCGCAGGACCGGGAAGACACCGATGGCGCCCCTCCCGTGACCGGGAGGAGCGCCATCGGCCGGGCCCGGCAGGCCGCGTCAGACGCCCAGCATGCCCGAGGCGTCGATGACCTGGCGGATCGCCCGGCCCGAAGCCAGCTCCTCCATCGCCGCGTTGATGTCGGCCAAGGGCAGTGTGCCTGTGTGCATCCGCTCCACCGGCATCAGACCGGCCCGCCACAGGTCCAGGAACCGGGGGATGTCACGGCGCGGGACCGCGTCGCCCATGTACGAGCCCAGCAGGGACTTGCCCTCGCCCGCGAACGCCAGGGCCGGAACCTCCAGTACCCGGTCGGGGGCGGGCAGGCCCACCGAGACGACCTTGCCGCCCCGGGCCACAGCGGTCAGGCACTGCGCCATCACCTCGGGGCTGCCCACCGCCTCCACGGCCAACTCACTTCCACCGCCCGTGAGTTCGCGAATCTCCTCGATCGCCTCGCCGGGAGCGCAGGCATGAGTCGCGCCCAGCTGCAGAGCCAGCTCGCGCTTCTCCCGGACCGGGTCGACCGCGATGATCGGGTACGCGCCCGCCGCACGGGCACCCAGCACCGCGGACAGGCCCACGCCGCCCAGGCCGTACACCACCGTCGACTGGCCGGGGCGCAGGGCCGCCGTGTTGATGACGGCTCCGGCGCCGGTCAGGACGGCGCAGCCGAACATCGACGCCACCGYGAACGGGATGTCCTTCGGGATCGGCACCACCGATTCCTGGGCCAGCACTGCGTGTTCGGAGAACGCGGAGACGCCCAGCTGGTGGTGGACCGGGGCTCCGGAGGCGTCGGTCAGCAGCGACGGGCCGTGCAGCAGCGCACCCGATCCGTTCGCCGCGGCCGCCTGTGCGCACAGGGCGGGTCGGCCCGCCGCGCAGTCGGCGCAGAAGCCGCAGCTCGGCACGAAGACCAGGGCCACGTGGTCACCGGGACGGACCCGGCTGACGCCCGGTCCGGTGTCCTGGACGACGCCCACCGCCTCGTGGCCCAGCGCCATGGGCAGCGGGCGGACCCGGTCGCCGTTGACCACCGACAGGTCCGAGTGGCAGAGCGAGGCGGCGGCGATCCGCACCAGCACCTCGCCCTCGCGCGGGGCGCCCAGCTCCAGCTCCTCCACCTCCACCGGGCGGGTCTCGGAGTAGGGGCGGGCCGTCGACACACCGCGCAGCACCACCGCCCGGGTCTTCATGCCCGCGCCTCCGGACGCGGGACGCATCGCAACACGTCACGGCTCTCCAGCAGCGGGACGACCTTGCCGAGTACGATCTCCTGGAAGTGCGGGGTGGCGCAGTGCGCGGTGAAGTCGGCCTCGGAGACGTACTCCTCGTACAGCACGATCGCCCGCGGGTCCTCGGTGCCCTGGTGGACGCGGTAGGCGAGGTTGCCGGGCTCCTGCCGGGAGGCGGCGGCCATGGTGTCGAGCAGGGGGAGGACGTTGTTCTCCTCGCCCTCCTTGGTGCGGTAGCGGGCGACCACGACGTATGACATGGGGTACTTACTCCTTGGACGGTGCGGCGGGCCTCTTCATCGCGGCGCGCGGGACCGGCGGCAGCTGGTCCCGGCGCAGGTGCCAGAGGCGGGGGTCGGAGGTGGCGGCGGCGACGGACCCGAGGGCCAGTGCGAGTGCCACGTCCGCGGGAGTCTCCACGAAGCCCGCGGCGATCGACGGGGACATCGCGCGCTGTGCCTGCGCGCTCATCCGGGCGATGATCGGGGCGGGCATGACTTCGACCAGGTCCGGCGCCCCGCGCGAGATCGCGTCCGTGGAGCGGCGCAGATTGGACCGGTCGGTGACGAACACCTTCATCATCGTCAGCAGGCCGAGCGACCGGCCCTTCTCCGTCATCGACAGCCGGGTACTGACGACGCCGTGGGCGCCCATGTTCTTGAGGAACTCCAGCGCGCCCCGGTCCTGTGCCAGACCGGGGCTGCTGTCCACGTTCACGAACACGGTCTTCCCCGCCCGGCCCAGCGCCGGCACGACCTGGGGCAACTGCCCCACCGTGAGCGACGCGACGATGCACACCTTGGCCGGTGCGGTCAGGAACTGCCGCACCGGCTGGGTGCCCACGACCGACGCGACGACCGGGACCTCGGCGAACGCGGAGGCGAGCCGGGGGTCGAGTGCGGCACCGGACCGGGACGAGGAAGGGATCATGGCAAGGGCCTGCCTGGAGAGGAAGGGTTCGTGGCTGCTGAGGTCAGCTCAGCGGAGACGTACCGAATCGGCTGGGGAGGCCCAGTTTGCCAGGGTTGAGGATCCCGGCCGGGTCCAGGGCCTTCTTCACCGCGACGAACGTCGCGAAGCCCGCCCCGAGGGATTCTTCCAGGTAGGGGCCGCGCAGCAGACCGCAGCCGTGGTGGTGGCTGAGCGCCGCGGCGTGCTTGACGAGCACGGCGTTGGCCGCGTCCCACACCGCGCGGTACCAGTCGCGGCGCGACTCGGGCGCCACGTTCCCGCGGAGCGAGAAGTAGACGCAGGCGCCGTCGGTGTACGCGTGGGACTGGTGGGCCGACGCGGCCAGGGTGCCGTCCACCGCCTGGATCGCGGCGACCACCTCGTCGTAGATCACCGGGAGGTCGGTCCAGGACGCGGCCATCTCCAGGGTGTCGGCGACGAAGCCCGGACCGGGCTTGAAGCCGTCGGCGGACTTGCCGACCAGCATCCGCTCGTCCAGCCAGCGCTCGAAGACGGCCTGGCTGTCCAGTTCGGGGCCGTACTCCTCGCAGACCTCCTTCGCCACCTTGATCGAGGCGTCGACGATGGCCGGGTCGCCCTCGTCGGCGATGAGCAGGAGGTTGGTCTCCGGGTGGCCGAAGTGGGTGCCCGACTCCAGCTTGTCGTACAGGCGCAGGACGGCCGGGGTGGCGCCGCGCTGCATGATCCTGCGGCAGGCGTCCAGGCCCTCCGCGAAGGTCTTGAAGCCGTACGCGACGGCGGAGGCGTACTCCGGCAGCGGGTGGACCCGCAGCCGGGCCGAGACGATGACGCCGAGGGTGCCCTCGGAGCCGACGAACAGCTGGCGCAGGTCCGGGCCGACCGCGGCGCGGGCGTAGTCGCCGTACGTGGCCCGCGTGCCGTCGGCGTGCACGACGTCGACGCCGACGACCATGTCCTCGATCTTTCCGTACCGGGTGGAGAGCTGGCCGGCGCCGCGGCAGGCGATCCAGCCGCCGACGGTGGAGATGGCGAACGCGGACGGCCAGTGGCCGGTGGTGACGCCGTACTCCTCCTGGAGCTGCTTCTCGAAGAGGTCGCCGAACATGCCGGCCTGGACGTCCACGATGTTCGACTCGGCGTCGAAGCCGATGATCCGGTTCAGTCCGCACACGTCCAGGACGACGCCGCCGAAGACGGGAAGCGCGCCACCGATGACGTTGGAGCGGCCCGCGGACGGGGTGACCGGGATGCCGGCCTCGTGGCAGATCCGCAGCACGGCCGCGACCTGGTCGGCGTCGGCGGCCTCGACGATCACGGCGTTCGGGGTCGCGGGGCGGCCCTCGGTCTCGCCGATCATCGAACCGGCCCACCAGTCACGGGTCCGGGTGACGACCTCGTCGCGGGAGGTGTGCACCGCGTGCGCGGCCTCGCGCAGCGCCTCGACCACGGTCTCGGGCACCTCGACCGGGTCCACCTGGAGCGCGGCCTCGCCGTCGCCGATCGGGGTGTTCTGCGCCCACTTGGCGAAGCTGGGGGCACCGACGGTGTAGTTGCCCCGGTTGAACGGGTGGGTGATGGTCTGACGGCTGATCATGCTGCTGCCCCTTCGAGGAGTACGGACTTTTCGTGACGGACGGCTGCGAGGTACTCGGCGACCGAGCGCTCGACCTCCGCCTTCGTGAGGTTCAGTTCCCGGCCGAGGATCGCGCCGACGGTCTCGGCGGCGTCGACGGAGGCGTCCCGGGCGAACAGCCGGGCACGCGTGCGGCGGGAGAGGACGTCGTCGACCGACCGGGCCAGCTCGGCGCGGGCCGCGTACACGACCTCGGCCTTGGTGTACGGGAGCCCCGCCACGATCGGCTCGGCCAGCGACGGGTCGTCCTGGATGAGGTCGCCGACGAAGCGGGCCTCGGTGCCGAAGCGCTCGCCCAGGTGCGCTGCGATGCCACCGGACGCGGCGACGGCCTCGGAGTCGTAACCGGCGCCGCCGAGGAGCGGGAGGTCGGTGGTGCGGCTCTTCCCCTTGCGGCCGAGGACCGTCATCACCTTGTCGATGACGAGTTCGCCCATGTGCCGGCTGGTGGTGAGCTTGCCGCCGGTCACCGTCACCATGCCGGTGCGGCCGATGGTGATGTGGTGGTCGCGGCGCATGTCGAGGGTGGCCCCCTCCTTGCCGCCGACGAGTGGGCGCAGACCGCCGATGGAGCCGACCACGTCGTCCGGGGTGAGCTTCGCCTCGAAGGCGGTGTTGGCGCCCTCCAGCAGGAAGTCCATCTCCTCGCGGGTGCAGTGCACGTCGTCCGGGGAACCCTGGTAGTCCTCGTCGGTGGTGCCCACCACGACGGTGTTGCCCCAGCGGGTGCAGGTCGCGCGGCGGGCCCGGCCGGGGATCGGCACGGTGACCGTGCAGTTGATCCGTACCTTGTCCCACGGCACCACGATGTGGACGCCCTTGGCGGGCCGGACCTGCGGCTTGTGGCCGTCGTCCGCCTTTGCGTCCAGCTCGTCGGTCCACACCCCGGTGGCGTTGACCACGGCTCGGGCGCGGATGTCGATGGTGTCGCCGTCCGCCGAGACTCGGGCACCGGACACCTTGCCCGTCTGCATCAGCAGGCCCTCGGCCTTGGCTCCGTTGAGGACCGTCGCCCCGAGCGCGGCGGCAGTGCGGACGATGGTGAGGACGAGGCGGGCGTCGTCGGTGCGGGCGTCGAAGTACAGCAGCCCGCCCTTGAGGTTCTCGGCGCGCAACGTCGGCGCCTGGGCGAGGACCTCGGGAACGGTGAGCCGCTGGTGGAGCTTGCCGATCCGCCATCCGCCGACCAGGTCGTACGTCCACAGCAGGCCCTCGAAGCCCTTGGCCAGGCGGGCGTCGAAGATGCCCTCCTTCTCCAGGATCGGGAAGAGGAACGGCAGCCGGTGCACCAGGTGCGGGGCGTTCTTGCGGAAGCGGTGGCGCTCCAGGAGCGAGTGGCGGACCAGGTTGACGTTGCCCTGCTCGATGTAGCGCAGGCCGCCGTGCACCATCTTCGACGACTTCGACGAGGTGCCGGAGGCGAAGTCGTCCTTCTCGATCAGGGCCGCGCGCAGACCGCGCGAAGCGGCGTCGAGCACGGCGTACGCCCCGGTGATGCCACCACCGATGACGAGCACGTCGTACGTGTCGTCGGCCAGCCGGCGCTTGAGGGCCACCCGGTCTAGGAGCAGGGGCGTCCGGCGGGTCGCCGCGGCGTTGCGCCGCGGTTTCCGGGCGGGCATGGTGATCACAACATCAACTCCTGGTGTTCTGATGCGGCGGGGCCGTCAGTGGGGGGTGTGAGGTTCGGGTGCGCCTTCCCGCAGGGGGAGCAGCGCGGGGTCGTTCAGGTGGGCGATCAGCACGTCGCGCCAGGCGGCCCGCTGCTCGGTCCGCTCGGCCGCCGTGATCGACGGCTCGAAGACCTGGCCGTGCGGCTGCGCCTCGACGACCTCTTCGAGTGAGGACCACAGGCCCTGGGCGACCCCGGCCAGATAGGAGGTGCCGCGCAGGCTGGCGGTGGCGGAGTCGGAGACCCGTTCCAGCGGCAGGCCGGCCAGGTCGGCCTGGATCCGCATCAGCGGATCGCTGCCGGAGACGCCGCCGCCGACCCGGAGCCGGGTGAACGGAGTGCCCATGGTGTCGGCGACCCCGTCGATCAGGTCGCACACCGAGTGCGCGATCCCGTCCAGCACGGCGCGTGCGAGGTCGGCCCGGGTGGTGGCGAGGGTGAGCCCGGTGAGGGAAGCGGTGGCATCCGGGTGCCAGACCGGCGTACGGACCCCGGCCAGCGCCGGGACGAAGTGCGGCGTGTGGCCCGGCCTGGTGGCGACGCGGCTCGCCTCCTCGCCGAGCTCCTGCGGCGATGCGAACAGCCCCAGGTCGTCGCAGAGCCAGCGCAGTGCCGAACCCGCGGTGGAGGTGTACGCCTCCAGGCTGTAGTGGCTGATGCCGCCCTGCCGCCGACCGGGCTGGGCGACCACGCCGGAGATGTCCGGCCGGGGCAGGGCGGGCCGGGTACCGGTCGCCGCGTCGACGAACGCGCCGGTCCCGTACATGCACATGCCCTGCCCGACGGCGATACCGCCGAGTGCGACGAGCGCGGATTGCTGGTCGCCCATGGAGGCGGCCAGCGGGACGGCGATGCCGAGGGCGGCCGGGTCGGTCGTGCCGAATCCGGCGTCGTCGGAGCGGAGTTCCGGCAGCAGGTCGAGGGGGAAGCCCAGGTGGCCGATCCATTCCTCGTCCCAGGCGTGCCGCTCCAGCAGGTAGCCACCGGTGGACGCGGCGTTGGTCGGGGTGGTGGCGTGCACGGCGCCACCGGTGAGGCGCCAGATCAGCCAGGTGTCGACGGTGCCGAAGAGCAGCCGCCCCGCCCGGTGCGCCTCGGCGACCTCCGGGTGCGCGGCGATCTGCCGGGCGGCCCAGAGGAACGGTGAGCGGGCGCCGACCGGCCGGCCCTGACGGGCCAGCAGGGCGGCGTCCCACTCCGCTTCGTACGCGGTGAGTTCGTGTGCGTACCGCCGGTCCTGCCACACCACGGCCGGCAGCAGCGGCCGTCCCGTGACCCGGTCCCACAGCATCGCCGTCGCCCGCTGTGTGGACACCGCGACCGCCGCGATCTCGATGCCCTCCTCCCTGGCCCGGCCGACGGCCTGGCGCGCCACCCCGACGGTGGCCGTCCAGATCTCCATCGGGTCCTGCTCGACCGAGAGGTTGTCCGGATGGCTGACCTCGATCGATCGGTAGAACACCTCGTGGACGGTGCCCGAGTCGAGGACGACTCCGGCCCGGGTGCCCGTGGTGCCCTCGTCGATGGACAGCACACCGCGCCGTGGGGTGGCGCCGAGGAACGTCTGCGTCATTGCAGCCCTTTCAGTGCGAGCTTTGCGAGCGAGCCGTACGGAGGGGTGGAGGGAAACGGAGGGGAGGGGCCATCGTGTGGTGTGACGGGTCAGCGCACGGTCGCGGGCTGTTCCGCGGCGGTGTTGCGGTCCTGTCCGGCCACCTCGTCGGGCGAAGCGGCCTTCATCGGGTCCCACTTGATCACCAGGCAGGTGATCAGCCCGAGCAGCGGCACGGCGGAGAGCACCAGGAAGGTGTTGGCGAGTCCGAGCGAGTCCTTGATCTGAGGGAACACGTACAGCCCGACCACACTGCCGAAGCTGCCGACCATTCCGGTGACACCGGTGCCCAGGGCGCGGATGTCGCTGCTGTAGGAGAGCGCTGCGATGGACTTGCCGTTGGCGCCGGGGCCCGTCGAGTGGCAGAGGATGAACAGCACCGGCAGGAGGAACGCCACGGCCGTGGGCACCTTCTCGAAGGTCAGCCCCATCGCCACCAGGGCCACGAAGACCCCGGCGAAACCGGCGGCGGAGCTGAGCCGCAGTCCGAGTCGGCGACCGAAGTACGCGGACAGCAGTCCGCCCACGATACCGACGGCGTTGAAGACCATCGAGCCGACGGTGGCCTTCTCGAAGCTCTGGCCGAAGATCGCCAGGCTGATCAGCGGCAGGTACCAGCCGACCGCGAAGTACTGCATCGACTGCCCGAGCGAGATGACCGAGGAGAGGATCGTGCGCGGCAGGTACTCGCCCTTGAACAGGATCCCGGCCTGGCGGAACCCGATGGCGGGTGCTTCGGCGGCGGTACGGGTCGCTTCGTCGGGCGTGCCGGCGACGGCCTTGATCCCGTAGATCCTGTCCAGGTTGGTCGCCGCCTCCTCCAACCGGCCCTTGCTGGCCAGCCAGGTCGGGCTCTCCTTGAGCATCAGGGCTTGGCCCAGGAGCAGGAGGGCGGCGATGACCGCGGCCGAGCCGACCGACCAGCGCCAGATGTCGGCGCCGACGTCCAGGTTGAAGAAGACCAGGGCCAGCGCGAGGTTGCTGGTGGTGGCGACGTACCAGACGGCCTGCCACAGGTTCAGCCGACCGCTCAGCTTCGCGGGCGTGTACTCGGCGAGCAGCGCCATGGCGACCGCGAAGTCGATGCCGTACGCGACACCCACCAGGACTCGGCCGAGCCAGACGACGCTGAAGTCGTCGGCGAACGCGGCGAGCAGGGCGCCCGCGATCGCGAACACCTTGGCGATGAGCAGCGGGGTGACGCGACCGATGCGGGTGGCGAGCCAGCCACCGACCGGGTTGAAGATGATCGCCAGGGCCGGAGCGGTGGCCGTGAGGATCGACACCTGGGTGCTGGTGAGTTCCATCTGGGACGTCATCGGCCCCAGACCGGCGCTCAGCGCCGCGTTCGAGTAGGCGTCGAGGAACAGCCCACCGAATACGAGAAGCCAGATGATCTGCGCCCGGCCGGTGATCTTGCCCAGCCCGTCGATGAGCGCAACGACGTCGGCGACACCCTTGACGCTCGAACGTTGTGCCATGAATCCGCCTTAGAGGAGGACCCGTCGGCGGCACGGGGAGCACAAAACAGGCATGACGAAGCCACCGACAGGTGGTCTGTGTCTGTGCCTGTCAAAACACTGCGGAAAGCGCCGCAGCACGTGAACTGCTGTAACTACCAACTACTTAGTGCAGTTAAGAGCGAGGTCGGAGAAACGTCAAGGGGGTTTCAGCCAGGTTGCCGAAACGTGATGGGTGTCCCGCAGCGGACGCCGGTGCCCGGGCCGGAGGCCGCCCGGTGCCAACTCGGCGAGCAGTCGCTCCAGCCGGTCGACGCCGGAGCCGGTGGGGAGGAATGCTGCTTACTCGGCTCCGGTCTCTCGGAACTCCTTGACCGTCGCGGCGAGGGATGCCGCGTCCTGGGGCGCGGAGCGAACCATGTGCTCGACGATCGGGCACAGGAAAGTGAAGTATTCCGCTGGGAGGGGCCGACCCGCGCGCGGCTGCTCAGCAGGCAACTCGGGGCGGTACGGCAGGGCACGACCGCGCTGCGGTACGGGGTGACGGCTGTACGGGGACAGCGGGGCCAGGGCGGTCCACTGGCCGGTTTCGGCGTCGGTGCAGGTGCCCTCGGCGGCGTTGACCCAAGGGGCGAGGCCATGCTTGCGAGCGGCTCGCACACGGCGGCGCTGGGGAAGACACCGCGGCCCCCTTCGTCCTTGTGCCGGGGAAGGGGGCCGCGGTGGAACGCCGGACGGCTCAGCGGGCCGCGGTGGTGGCGGGGGACCCGTCCCGGTCGGCGGGGGCGTCGGCGGCGGCCTCGCCCTCGTCGAGGGCGGTGTCCTTCGTCTCCTTGCCGATCAGCAGCGAGACCAGGGTCAGCAGGGCCATCGCGGAGAGGTAGACGCCGACCATCCACGGCGAGCCGTCGGCGGCTTCCCACAGCGCCACCGCGATGAACGGGGCGACGGCCGCGCCCAGGATCGAGCTGACGTTGTACGAGATGCCGGAGCCGGTGTAGCGCACGCTCGTCGGGAACAGCTCCGGCAGGAGCGCGCCCATCGGGCCGAAGGTCATGCCCATCAGGGTGAAGCCGAGCACCAGCCACAGCACCACACCGAGCGTGCCGAGGCCCATCAGCGGCACCCACACCAGACCGAAGACCAGGATTCCGGCGGTGACCCAGATCAGGGTGGCGCGGCGGCCGTACTTGTCGGCGAGCGGGCCCGAGATCAGGGTGAACGCGGCGAAGAACAGCACCCCGAAGATCATCATCAGGACGAAGGTGGTGTAGCTGTACCCCAGGCCGGGCACGGCGGCGTCCGTCGCGGTGCGGCCGTAGCTCAGCGAGAACGTGGTCATCAGGTAGAAGAGCACGTACGTGGCCAGCATGAAGAAGGTGCCGAGGACCAACTGCCGCCAGTGGCTGCGGAAGACGGTGGCCAGCGGCAGCTTCCGCACCAGCCCGGCCTCCTGGGTCTTGGCGAAGACCGGTGCCTCGACCAGACGCATCCGCACCCACAGACCGATCACGACCATCACGGCCGAGAACAGGAACGGGATGCGCCAGCCCCAGCTCAGGAAGGCCTCGGAGGGCTGCGACGGGTCGGCGCCCGCGGCGGACGGCAGCAGCGCGCCGATGATCAGGAAGAGGCCGTTGCCGATGATGAAGCCGAGCGGGGCACCCAGCTGCGGGAACGTGCCGTAGAGGGCGCGCTTGTTCTTCGGGGCGTTCTCCGTGGCGACCAGCGCGGCGCCGCTCCACTCGCCGCCCAGCGCGAAGCCCTGGGCGAGCCGCATCAGCACCAGCAGCGCGGTGGCGATCCAGCCGGCCTGCTCGTAGGTGGGCAGCACGCCGATGAGGAACGTGGCGATGCCCATGGTGAGGAGCGAGGCCACCAGCGTGCCCTTGCGGCCGAGCCGGTCGCCGAGGTGTCCGAAGACGACGGCGCCGATCGGACGGGCGACCATGGCGGCGCCGAACACCGCGAAGGACGACAGCAGCGCGGTGGTCGGGTCGCTGTTCGGGAAGAAGAGCGCGGGGAAGACCAGGACGGCGGCGGTCGCGTAGATGTAGAAGTCGTAGAACTCGATCGTCGTGCCGATGAGGCTCGCGACGAGGACACGGGACCGCGAGTTGACGGGCGCCGGGGCTGGGCTGGTGGCTGGTGCGGGCATTTCTCGGTCTTTCGCACGAGGGCGGAGAACAGACGCCGGCGGTGTGCCGCCGACGGGCCGTCCGACAGCAGGCGCCTCCCCGGAGGAAGGCCGCGTGTACGGTACAGACATTCCAAGGTTCTCAAACATCTCACGTGCCAGTCAGCCCGTATCAAGATGTGGGACGAGTTCGAGGTGCCGGGCGCCCCGGGCGCGCGCCGGGACGGAGCCGGAGGGCGAACGGCCTGCGGCACGGAACCCGGGAGGAATCCCCGGGCCCGTGCCGCAGGCCGTCGTCAGGTCACCGGACCGGACCGCCGCCGGGTCGCGGCGGTACCGGAAGGGCTGACTCAGTCGTCGCGCGCCTCGGCCTCCACCGGCTTCGGGATCATGAAGGACGTCGCGAAGGCGGCGGCCAGGATGACCACTCCGGCGATCATGCCGGCGGTGTAGTCGGCGGGCGACGTGGGATCGTCCGGCAGGGCAGCCGTCTTGACCGCGTACAGCAGCGCGAAGCTGAGACCGGCGCCGAGGTTGAACGCCCCCGCGTTGAGACCGGGCAGGAAGCCCGGGTTCTCCTTGGGGGACAGGACGATGCCGAGCCCGTTGAGCACGATGTTCGCCACACCCGCGTAGGCGATGCCGACCAGGACCGAGGTCAGCAGCAGCATGGCGCGGGACTGGGAGTCGACCGTGAGGATCATCAGGAGCACGCCCGCCACGGCCCCGATCAGCCCCAGCCGCAGGACACGGCCGTACCCGAAGGTGGCGGCGAGCCGGCCGGCGAGGGGCCCCATGGCCAGGCCGGCCAGGGCGTACGGGGTGAGGGTCCACCACGCGGACTGCTCGGCGCCCATGCCGAGCCCGGCGTTCCCGTCCTGGGCCAGTGCCGGGATCAGCCCGTTCATGACGGCGAACACGCCCGTCATGGTGAGCAGGGTGGTCAGCAGGGTCGCCCAGGTCGAGCGCTGCTTCAGGTGCCGGGTGGCGACCAGCGGGTGCGGGCTGCGGTCCTCGGTCCGCCAGAACAGGGCGAAGGCGATCGCGCCGACGACGATGAGGACGGCGACGAGGAGCCAGTCGGCGTCGGCGAGCTTGCCGGCCTCGTTCAGCGCGGTGAGCAGTGCGCCGACGGACACGACGAGGAGTGCCACACCGGGCCAGTCCATCCGGTCCGCGTTGGGCGCCTTGGTCTCGGGGGTCAGGGTGGCGACCATCACGGCGGCGAGGACCGCCACGACGGCCATCGTCCAGAAGACCGACCGGAAGCCGTAGTTGTCGGCGAGGTAGCCACCGGCGAGGGCGTCGATACCGGCGATGCCGCCGTTGACGGCGGTGATCACGCCCAGCAGGGTGCCGTACTTCTTCGGTTCGCGCACCTCCTGCCGCAGCATGATCAGGCAGAGGGGGACGACCGGGCCGGACACACCCTGGATGATGCGGCCGACGAACAGCACGGGCACGCTCGGCGCCAGTGCGGCGACGACACAGCCGATGGCCATGAGCGCCAGCATGCCGGCCAGGACCTTGCGCCGGCCGACGACGTCGCCCAGCCTCGGCAGGAAGAGCGAGAACAGGGCCGCCGAGGTGAAGAACGCGGTCTGGGTGAGCCCGATCTCGGCCGAACTGGCCCCGAAGCTCTCCTCGATGTTCTTCAGCGCGGGGCTGAGCATGCTCGCGTTGAGCTGGAAGGCGAAACAGGCCGCGAGGAGCGCGACCATCAGCACGCCCACCCGGGTCGTGCGGCGGCCCGACACCTCGTCGGGCCGGCTCGTGGTGGTGGGTGCGCTCATGCCTCGACGTCACCGATCCGCTCGAGGGCGTCCACCACGAGGTCCCAGAACCGCTCGCGGTCGAGCTCGACCGCGACCTGGGTGTGGCAGTCGGCCGGGGCCGGGGCGCGGAAGTCCGTCACGGTCATGCCCAGGGTCAGACCACCGCTGAGCTCGACGTCCACGGGAGCCTTGCGCACCGTCATGACGGAGGGGTCGATCACGTACGCGACCGCGCAGGGGTCGTGCACGGGCGGGTGCTCGAAGCCCTGCGCCTCCTTGTAGGTGGCGCCGAAGAAGTCCAGCAGCTCGCCGACGAACTTGGCGGGCTTGGTGCCGACCGCGGCGATCTTCTCGGCGACCTCGGGCGTCGCCAGGGCCTGGTGCGTCAGGTCGAGACCGACCATGGTGACCGGCCAGCTCTCGTTGAAGACGATGTGGGCGGCCTCGGGGTCGATGATGATGTTGAACTCGGCGACCGCGCTCCAGTTGCCCTCGTGGTAGCCGCCGCCCATCAGGACGACCTCGCGGACCCGCTCGACGATGCGGGGCTCCTTGCGCGCGGCGAGGGCGATGTTGGTCAGGCCCGCCGTCGGGACGATGGTGATCTCGCCGGGCTCGTGCGACATCACCGTGTCGATGATGAGGTCGACGGCGTGCCGGCGGTCCAGCTCGAGGGTCGGCTCGGGCAGCTCCGGTCCGTCCAGACCGGTCTCGCCGTGGATGTCCGGGGCCGTCTCGATGGCCCGCACCAGCGGCCGCGGGCAGCCGGCGGCGAAGGGCACGCCGGTGATCCCGGCGATGCGCGCCACGGACAGGGCGTTGCGGGTCACCTTCTCCAGCGTCTGGTTGCCGACCACGGTCGTGACGGCGACCAGGTCGATGTCCGGGTTGCCGTGCGCCAGCAGCATCGCGATGGCGTCGTCGTGCCCGGGGTCGCAGTCGAGGATGATCTTTTTGGCCATCGGGAGCCCCTTTGCTCAAGGCGGAACGGGTGGAACGGGGGGTGAAGCGGATCTCTGGAGCGCCGAAGGAGGGCTGCTACCGGAGGGCGGGCCGGCTCGTACGCCCGGCGCCGGCGGTGGTGACCGTCTCCGTCACCGTCACCGGAGGGACGGCAGCGGCACGGGGCGACCGACTGGCGCCGGCGGCGATCGGGGTGATCGGGGTGAACACTGTGCACCTCCTTGGAAACGGTTTGGGAAAACGTTCTCCAGAAAAGTTCCTCATGGAACCCGCAGTTGTCAATGACCGATATCTCACGACTCCCCGCGGATGGGCCGATGATCGGCAATCTCAGGTGATAACGTTTGCCGGAAACAGTCCCGGAAGGCCGCTTCCCGCCCGGCGAAAGCCCGGCGAGCGCAGCGGAGTCGCACCGAGTGAAGGGGGGCTCGGCAGTGGCCGAGGTCACACTGAAGGACGTGGCTCGCGCGTCGGGCTGCTCCGTTGCCACGGTGTCCCGGGTGCTGGGCGGAACCCGTCCGGTCGGGCCCGAGATCGCCCGCCGGGTCAAGGAGGCGGCCGACCGTCTCGGTTACCGGCCCAACCAGGTCGCCCGCGCCCTGCGCAGCCGCGCCACCGGCACCATCGGTCTCGTCCTGCCGCAGATCACCAACCCCTTCTTTCCCTCCCTCGTACGGGAGGTGGAGCACGCGCTGCACGCCGAGGGCCGCGCCGTGCTGTTCGCCGACTGCGACGACGACCCGGAGACCGAGGCGGCCCGCATCACCGCCCTGCTGGACCGGCAGGTCGACGCCCTGCTGGTCATCCCCGTCGACGAGACGCACAGCAGGGAGGCGGTGGCGATGGCGGCGGCCCACGTGCCCCTGGTGCTGCTGGACCGCGGCTGCGGGCCCGGCGTCGCCGACTCGGTCGCGACCGACAACACCGCCGGCATGGCACTCGTCCTGGACCATCTGGCCGCCACCGGCCGCCGTCGCCCGTGCTTCGTGGGCGCGGCCGGAACCGCCTCGGCGGCGGTCGAGCGGCTCGCGGCGTACAAGGCGGGGGCCGGCGCCCTGGACGCGGAAGCCCCCGGCCGCGTCGAACTCGGCGACTTCTCGTTGGAGTGGGGGCGGGCCGCGGTGGACCGGATCCTGCCCTCCCGGCCGGACGCCATCGTCTGCGCCAACGACCTCATCGCGGTCGGCGCGCTGCGACGGCTGCGGCAACTCGGCGTGGACGTCCCGGGTGAGATCGCCGTCACCGGTTTCGATGACGTCCCCGTGGCGGACCTCGCCGAACCGCCCCTGACCACCGTCCGCCAGCCCGTGCGCGCACTGGCCACCGAGGCCGCGCACCTGCTCGGCCACCGGCTGGCCGGGCAGCAGAACGGGCAGCCGGACGGGCCGCGACGGTCGGTCCGGCTCGCCCCCGAACTCGTCGTACGCGCCTCCAGCGCACCCCGCGCCGCCTCGGCGCAGGACACCGGCAGTACCCGCACCTCAGAGGAAAACCAGTGATCGCAGTCGTCGGAAGCCTCAACCTGGATCTCGTCGTACCGGTTCCCCAGCATCCGGTGCCGGGCGAGACGGTCCTCGGCGGGGGTATCGCCCAGCACCCCGGTGGCAAGGGCGCCAACCAGGCGGTCGCCGCCGCCCGGCTCGGCGGGAGCGTCGCCTTCGTCGGCCGGGTCGGCGAGGACGACGCGGCCGGTGTCATGCTCGGTGCCGTCCGGGAGGAGGGTGTGGACACCACACACATCACCCGCACCCCGGACACGGCGACCGGCCGCGCCCTGATCGCGGTCGATCCGGCCGGCGAGAACACCATCATCGTCAGCCCCGGTGCCAACGGCCGCCTGGGTGCCGCCGACTGCGAGGCCGCCGCGGACGTGCTGCGGAAGGCGGCCGTGACCGTCCTTCAGCAGGAGGTCCCGGACGAGGCCAACCACGCCGCCGCACGGCTGGTCGGCGGCATCGTGCTGTACAACCCGGCCCCCGCCGTCGCCGGCGCCGTCCCGCCGCCCCACGTCGACGTGCTGGTCCCCAACCGCACGGAACTGGCGGCCCTCACCGGCACGCCCGTACCGGAGACGATCGACGAGGTCGTCGCCGCGGCCCGGAAGCTGACCGGTGCGGGCGCGGTGATCGTCACGCTCGGCGGCGACGGGGTGCTCCTCCTCGAGGGCACCTCGCACCTGCACGTCCCCGCCTTCTCCGTCCGGCCCGTGGACACCACCGCCGCCGGTGACTCCTTCTGCGGCGCGCTCGCCGTCGCCCTCGCGGAGGGCCGCACCCTCGAGCAGTCCGCCCGCTGGGCCTGCGCCGCCGCGGCGATCAGCACCACCCGGGCGGGTGCTCAGCCCTCCCTCGCCCGCCGCGACGAGGTGGAGGCCTTCCTCGCCGGACGCGGCTGAAGCGCCGTTCCGGCGGGAGGCGCCGGGGAGACCGTCGCCGTGGCGCGAGGGCTGAGGTCCGCCCGCGCGGGATCCACATCGGGTCCGTGTCCGGGGCCTCGGCGCAGCTCACGGCGAGCCGCCGAAGTCGCGGCCCCTCCAGCCCTGCCGCCGGTCCCGGCCCACGCCGAAGATCTCAAGTTGAGAAAGAATCCGGGCAAGATCGTTTTGGTGTGCTCTACACCTGTTGAATAGCGGTCTCCTGAAGCCGCACATGCGGATGTCAAGCACCCTCACCGGGAGATCTGATGGACTTCCGCTCTCTCTTCCGCAACGCACGGTCCGCCGACACCGAGCCGACGCCGTCGCCGGCCCCGCCGACGGGCGCAGGCGCCCGGCCGTTCGTTGCCGACCCCTCCCGGGCCCAGCTCTCCGGGCAATGGATGTTCGACCAGGCGCACAGCACCGTCGGGTTCGCCGCCCGGCACGCCGTGGTGACCCGGGTCCGGGGGAGCTTCACCGGCTTCGACGGCTGGCTTCAGCTGGACGGTGCACGACCGGAACGCTCCGGAGCCGGGGTGGTCATTCGGGCGGACACCGTCAACACCCGCGTCGCGCAGCGCGACCGTCACCTCTGCAGCGCCGACTTCCTGGACGCCGAGCGCTACCCGACCATCACCTTCCGCAGCACCCACATCGAGCAGGTCGGTGAGGACCGCTTCCGGATGACGGGCGCCCTCACCGTCAAGGGCCGCACGCATCCGATCACCGTCGACCTCCTCTACACGGGCTCGGTGGTCGACGCCTTCGGCGTCGAGCGGATCGGCTTCGACGGCACAGCAGTCCTCAACCGCACCCAGTGGGACCTCACCTGGAACGCGGTGCTGGAGACCGGTGGCCTGATGGTCAGCGAGGAGATCGAGCTCGAGTTCGACATCTCGGCGGTCCGTGCGCCCTGACCATCCCGCACACGCGGCGCCCCGGGCAGGCCCTCACACGGATGTGCGGTGCCGTGGTCCCGTTCTCGAGGATCTTGACGTGAGCCAGGACCGGTCGATACTGGTGCAGCGCACACAGCCAGCTGTCCATAGCCGTGTCGGCACGAGGCGGGGGAATGGTGCTCGTTCGAACCCGGTCTGCGGTCCACCGGCAGCGTGACTTCTGGGGCGGGTACCGACGAACCGCGGTCACATCCTCATGCCATCCTTCCAGGCGGTGCCGATGAAGAAGAGACTGTCCGGTGCGGGTGCCGTCCTCGGCGTCCTCATCACGGTGGGCGCGCTGGCGGCGCCTGCGGCGCCCCTGGACCCACCACGGCGTCACCACGCCGCCCTGCCCCTGGGCCCGTCCGGTCTGACCGAGACCCGTACCACGACCACCCTGCAGCCGGGTGTCACCCTCACCCGCATCGTGCGCGGTGACGACGCCCCGGCACTGCACTGGACGGTCGAGGTCTCCATCCCCGGCGGTGACATCTCACCGGACCCCGACGCGCCCCCGACCGCCCTGAAGGACAAGGCGAGCGCCGACGAACTGGCCGCCGGACTCGAACGGGACGGTTTCACCGCCCGGGTCGAGAAGGTGACGACGGCGAAGGTCGCCGACTACGCCGGCGGCACGCTGGGGTGGCGGGTCCGCGTCGGCTCCTACGACTCGCAGTCCGCCGCGACCTCCGAACGCGCGCGGCTGCGGGCGGCCGGTCACACGGGAGCCGCCGTCTACACCGGCTGGGACGGCGACGCCACGGACCGCGGCCCCTGGCGGGTCGACGTGCTCACCATCGACCCGCGCGCCTTCCGCGGCGACTTGACGGCCTCGTACGGCCCGGACCTGGAGAACCGCGAGACCATCAGCGAACTGGCGGAGGCGGCCGGCGCGACCGCGGCGGTCAACGCCGGGTTCTTCGTCCTCGACCCGAAAGCGGGCGCGCCGGGCGATCCGGCCGGCGTGGGCGTGTACGACGGACGCCTGTTGAGCGAACCGGTGAGCGGGCGCCCCGGCCTGGTGGTCCACGACGACGGCCGACGGACGGAGATCACCCGGCTCACCTGGCGAGGACAAGTCATCAGTCGTGACTCCTCCCTGCGCCTGAACGGCGTCAACCGCGTCCCCGGCCTGATCAGGAACTGCGGCGGATCCGAGGACGACCTTCCGACCGCGCTGCCCCTGCACGACGTCACCTGCACCAATCCCGACGAACTCGTCGCCTTCACACCGGACTACGGCCGCCGCACGCCGCAGGGCGAGGGACTGGAGGCCGTACTGGACGCCCGGGACCGGGTCGTCGAGCTGCGCTCACCCCGCGGCGGGCCGCTCCCGGACGGCGGCAGCTCCGTGCAGGCGACCGGCCGACACGTCGCCGGGCTGACAGGACTCGCACGCGTCGGCGACCGCCTGCGCGTCGAGGCGACCCTGCTGGACGAACGCGGACACCGGGTCTCTCCCTCACCCCGCACCGACATCCTGAACGCCGGCCCCGAACTGGTCCGCGACGGGCGGCTCCACGTCACGCCCGCCACCGACGGCATGGTGCGCCCGGGCGACCCGAGCTGGTACTACGGCTGGGTGCACAAGCGCAACCCGCGCACCCTGGCCGGAGTGGACGCCGCCGGCCGCACCGTGCTCGTCGCCGCCGACGGACGCGGCACCGACGCCCTCGGGCTCAGCATCGGCGAGAGCGCCGAGGTCGCCAGGGCACTCGGACTGCGTGCCGCCGTCAACCTCGACGGCGGCGGCTCGACCACGATGGTGGCCGACGGCCGGGTCATCAACGCCCCGTCCGACGCCGCCGGCGAACGCCCCGTCGGGGACGCGTTGTTGGTCCTGCCCCGCAGGAACTGAACCGCCCTGAGCCCAGGGGAGAACTCGGGTGCCGGTCGTGGTGCCGCAGCCACGACGGTCAGTCCAGGTCGGCCTGCCACAGGTCGGGGCCGAAGACCTCGTACTGGATGTCGCGGTACAGCGCCTCTACGAAACGGTCTTCGGCGCACTCGGGGAATCCGAGGAGCGGTCACGAAGGGCGGCCGAACTCAGCAGGCAGATCGCCTTGTTGGCGCGGGACGGACTCGGCAACGGCGCCCTGAAACCCGGCGACTGACAGGACGCGACGGCCGACGCCCCGGGCACATCAGGGTGGAGACGGGCTGCCCGACCCACTTGCTCCACCGTGCGCGAGCCATCGTGCCGGACACGGGAGTGCGACTTCTCGGGACCGGCAGCTGCGAATACCGGAGTGACTTGGCACCATGTGGCGTGGCGGCTGCTGTGGGAGCGGTGCGTGGCGTGCATGGGGCCCGGCGACGGGCCTGGTGTGCTGAGCGAGGGGGAGTCGTGGCGGACTGGATCTACATCCTCAATCCGGACAGGGACACGCTGGACGGGGAGCCGTTTGACAGGGAGACGATACGTCGGCTGGCGGAGGAGGAGCCCGGACTCGAACTCTGGCTCAGCCGCCGCAACCGCATGAAGGAGGGCGACCGCCTCTGGTTCTTCTTCACCCACCCGGAGTCGGCGGTCGCCGCGGTGGCCGAGGTCGACGAGGAGCCCTGGAACGATCCGGACGCCCCCGACATCCCCTACCTGGTCGCGGTGACTCTGCTGCCCGAGGCGACGAAGGCGCTGTACCGCGACCCCGTGGGCCGGGACGAACTGGGACTGGGGCAGGTGCGGTCGGTGCAGAAGGTGAAGCCGGAGGTGCTGCCGGTGCTGCTGTCGCGGGCGGGTCTCTGACCGGTACGGCGGCGGCCGCGCGCCCGGTGCCTCGGTAAAGTGATCGGCATGTCGTCCGGTCGAGCCCGGCCGCGAGGAAACTTACCGCGGCCTTCAGGATCTCGTCGGCTCGCTTCAGTTCGGCGTTCTCCCTCCTCAACGCTTTGAGCCGGGCGGGATTCCTCGGTCGTCGTCCCCGGACGCGTCCGCGCGTCGATCTCGTGCTGCTTCACCCGGTTCCGCAGCGTCTCACGGGACCCGATGTCGAGCTCCTTGGTCACCGCCTGCAAAGCGGACGTCTCGTTCAGGTAGTCGTCGCGCACCTCGGCGACCATGCGCACCGCACGACGGCGCAGCTCGAGCGGGTAGGGGAAGATCGTGCCATGACTCGACCCCTTCATGAAATCGAGTCTCCATCCGAGCCGCGGCGGTTCGCCGCTCGCGCGTGTGACCCCGCGGACTCACTGAGCGTTTTCAGAGTGGCCACCGATGGGGTGACAGCGGCGAGGGCGCAACGCACGAGGCACCCGTGCCGTTGAGGGAGGTGTTCGAAGTCTCAACTCATCAGCGCAGGTGCCTCGTTGGTCTCCTATCCTGCCGCACTCGACCTGCCCCATGCGCTGGTCGAGTGGGTCACCATGCTCATCGTCACCCGCGAGGGTGACCGCCGTTGCAAGCTCCCGCCGCACCAGCGCGCGCTCGTCGGTCTGGTGTACCCGCGCAAGCACGACACCCTGGCCCAGATCTCCGCCGGCTTCGGCATCTCGGTCGGCACCGTCCACGCCTACACCGCTGCGGTGATCGACCTCCTGGCCACCCGGGCGCCCGGTCTGCTCAAGGTCCTGCGCGAGCACGAACCGGAGTACGTCCTGCTCGACGGGACGCTCGCCGAGTGCGACCGGGTCGGCGACGGCCGGGCCGACCACGCGCACAAGCACCGCCGCCACGGCGTGAACGTGCAGGTCGTGACCGACCCGGCCGGGCATGTGCTGTGGATGTCGCCGGCCCTGCCGGGCCGGTGCCACGACCTGACCGCGGCCCGCACCCACCGGATCATCCGGATCTGCGAACGCCAAGGCGTCCCCATCCTGGCCGACCGCGCCTACCAGGGCGCCGGCCCCTGGGTCACCACCGGACGCAGACGGCCGCCCGGCGGGCAGCTGTCCCCGACACAGCGGACGGTCAACCGGGCACTGGCCACGTCCCGGGCGCCCGTCGAACGGGGCATGGCACTGCTGAAGTCCTGGCGGACCTTCCGAAGGTCCCGGATCAGTCCCAACCGCATGACGTCAGTCGCCAAGGCCGTCCTCACCCTGGAGAGGCAGCGCTGAAAACGCTCAGTGAGGAGTTCGCCGGGTGATCCGAACGGGCCTGCCGAGGTGCTGCCTGCCAAAGGGCCTCGGTCCGAGGCGTTCACTCGGTGAGTGTCCAGACGTGCGAGCCCTTTGGAGGAGCCGGCCGCGTTTCCCACTGCGAGAGGTCCTCGGTGGACCCACTGTGCGGCACTCTTCCACCCCTGTCCTGGAAGTAGAGCCCGTAGGCCCAGTAATCCGGTTCTTCATGGCACATGAGATCTGGATAAGGGTCGATGTCAGCCCCTTCGTATGCCGCATTGATGCGTGCAACGGCCTCGGCCCGGGACATACCGAACCGGCCGACCAGTTCGTCGGCGATTTCTCGAAAATACTGAAGCATTCCTTCGTCGAGTACCGTAAGGAACTCTTCCGTCCTTGTCATGGACCCAACCTCCGCAGTAGAGAATTGTCGAACAGTTGGGCAGCGCGATCGGAGTAGATCGCAATCTGGTGTCCGTTGAACACGCCGTCCGCCCCCTTCTTGAAAGGCCCCACGTTCCGGAGCATGGGCCCTTCAACCATCTCGTAGCTGTGCATGTCAGCGCCGGTTCGGTCCAGGCGGTGACGTCTGATGAAGTCGGAAAGCTCATCACTCGGACCATCGAAGATTTTGCTGTTCAGCTTGTCCAGCTCGCTCTTGGGTACTCGGAAGTGCAGCACCGCAGGGACATCGTTGTTTTTTCTCGCCAGTCGTTTCGCCCAGTCCAGGGCCTGTCGTGGGTCATTCGTCACATAGAACCCACCGAATCCGAAGTCCATCTCTCGGGGCGAGATATTGGGGTTGATCCCATGGGCGGTGATGTTGTCGGCGGCGTTTCCGTAGGTGCCATGGTACAGATCCACTGTGCAGGGGGCTTTCAGCCCGAGTGGATCCTTCCACTGCAGCGGATTCTTGACGTACGCATAGTGGTTCGGCGCCGGTGTTCGGCCCAGGGGGTCCGGGCTCAGGTAGCGTGCCGTGCCAGGCTCGTAATAGCGGTGATGGTTGTAGTGCAGCCCGGTTTCCACGTCGAAGTACTGACCCGGGAACCGCAGCGGGCACTCGATGCCGCTGCCACCGGAGGCTGCGACGCGCACGCCCCACAACGTGGTCGACTGCGTCCAGACGACGCCCCCCTCGGGGTCCACCAGTTCCGTGGGAGTGCCCAGGAGGTCGGTGACGATCGCGTAGAACCGCTCGTCGATCTGCTCCTGTGGGGTGTCCGGCCCGATCGGACCGGTCCCCCGGACCCGCTGGCTGATCGGGACCTGCCCACCGGTCCAGTCCCATGACAGGCTGACCGCCCCGTCCGTCTGCTCGGCCAGGTCGTCCCCGTCCCAGAAGAAGGACACCTGCTCCAGGACCGTCGTACCGTCCTCCGCCAACAGTTGCTTCGCGATCCGTCGGCCGACGGGGTCGTAGACGTAGTGCCAGTGGCGACCGTCCGGAGTCAGAACGTCCGTCAACTGGTCCTCGGCGTTCCAGACGTAACGCCATTCGCGGCTGCCGCCGGACAGCAGCTTGGTCACCCGGCGGACCACCCGCCCCTGCCTGTCGTGCCGGTAGAACGTGCGGCCGGCCCGTTCGATGACGGTGCCCGAATACGTGCGGTCACCGGGCCCGTTCTCCTCGTCGCCCAGCGGTGCCGAGGTGCTGGAGCCGATCAGGTTGCCCACGGCGTCGTACTGATAGTCCTCGTCCCATCCGGCCCCGCCCCGTGCGGCCGTCACCCGCCCGGCACGGTCGATCTCGAAGACTCGTTCGCCACGGACGGCGTCCGTCACCGACGACATCAGGCCGTCCGCCCTGTGCTGGAAGACGCGCTTCCTGGTTTCTCCGGCACTGGTGACGACCCTCTGGGTGGTGCGCAGTTGGTCCGCGTCCCACTCGTGGGTGAGGCGCGTGGCCTCTCCCAGGACCCGCTCGATCTCGCGGCCGACCACGTCGTAGTGGAAGGCGACCTCGTGTCCGCCCATGCCCTGGACCATCGAGCGGCCCTCGAAGTCGTACGCCCACCTGGTCGTGGCCCCGCTGGGAGTCCTGCGGGCAGTACGACGCCCGGTGATGTCGTACTCGGACCGCACTTCCCGGCCGTTCCACGACTCGGCGAGCAGCCGACCCGCCACGTCGTGCTCCCGGGTGAGTTCGACGTCCGCGTTGCGAGCCCGGACAAGCCGACCGAGCAGGTCGTACTCGTAGGTGGTGGTGCTGCCGCCCGCCTCCATGGCGACGATGTTGCCGAGCACGTCGTGACGGAACCGTGTCGTCTCGCCGGCCCCGTTGGTCCGCTCGACCAGTTGTCCCGCCGCGTCATAGCAGTAGGCCAGCGTACGGCCGTTGTAGTCGGTCTCCGTTATGAGCCTGCCGACACCGTCGTACGTGTAGGTCCAGTTCTGACCGATGGCGTTGGTGACACTCCGCAGCCTCAGTTCGGTGTCGTACTCGTAGCGCTCGAGGTTCCCGTCCTCGCTCTCCCGCAGCGAGCAGAGATCGAAGTGGGTGTTCGCATAGCTCGTGCGGCGGCCGTTCGAAGAGCGGAATTCCAGCGGGTTGCCCTCGGAGTCGTAGGACCAGTGCTCCAACGTCCCCTGGGGGAGGTGACGCCAGGCGATGCGTCCTTCCAGGGTCCAGCCGACCCGCGTGGTCTGCCCGAACGTATCGGTGAGTTCGGTGATCCGCCCCAAAGCGTCTCGTACGAACGTGCTCGTGGCACCCAGCGGATCCGTCTGGCCGATGACAAGGCCCGCGTCATTGTTGACGAGGGCTCGCTGCCGGACGCCCAGGGCGTCGGTGATGCTGGTGAGTGCCCCGTTGTCATCGAACGTGAAGGATGTGGTCCCACCCAGGGGATCGACGACCGCGACACGATTGCCTCGGTCGTCGTATGCCGACTCCCACGTGCTGCCGTCCGGCCGCACCACCTTCGACACTTGACCGTGTTCGTCGTACTCCCTGCGCTCCACGCTGCCGTCGGCACGGATGATGTGCGTGACGTTGCCCTGGGCGTCGTGGCTGAAGCCCGTGGTGCGACCGAGTGGGTCGATGAGCGCGATAAGTCGCCCGTCCTCGCCCCAGTTCCGGGTGACCGTATGTCCCAACGGGTCGGTCTCCCGGAGGGGCATGCAGTCCTCGTTGAACGTGTACGTGATCGAGTGGCCGAGCGAGTCCGTCGCCACGCTGGTACGCGTGTCCTCGTCGTACTCGTAGGTGTACGCGAGCACGCCGCCGTCGCCGGTCGTTCGTACGCAGCGGCCGACCAGGTCGTAGGTGTAGCGGTACCAGTACCCGCCCCGGCTCTGCCAACCGGTGATCCGATCCTGGTCATAGCTGTATCGCTGCGCGGCACCCGAGGAGTCGAGCACTCCGGCGAGGTGACCACGGCCGTCGTACTCGTACGACAGGAGCCTGGGTTGATCGGGAGCACTGATAAGGGACAGGCCGGTCACACGCCCCGCTGCAGTGGTGATGCCGAGGCGGTATCCGCCGTGATGCACCAGCTCGCGTGGCGAACCGTCTGCGTCGTAGAGCAGCTCAATGGAGTTGCCGTTGCGGTCCTTCACAGCGAAGAGCGGTAGTTCTGCCACGCGGCCACCGGGCACGCGGCGGAAGTGCAGTGTCACGCCGGTCTCGGACTGGGAAACCGTCATGTCGGCATCCGGCGTGCCGTCCCAGCCGAGCGACCAGTTGGGGCCCACCAGTGGTCTCATGGGCTCGCCCGGTTCCGGGATCGCGTATTGGAGCACGGTCCCGTCGGCGCTGACGAACCGGATGCCGTCGTCGTCGAGCAGGAGTCGCTGGTCCAGAGTGGACGTCCAGCTCGCCCCGAACCAGCCTCCTGCCTTTACCCCGGTGCGGTGGCTGCGCTCGACGATCAGAGGCAGGACACCCGGCAGTGCCACGTCGGTGATCGACATGACCATCTGACCGGTGGCCATGTCGATGGGGTCGCCACAGGTGAAGAGACTCTTCATCTGCCGGCCCAGGCCCTTGAGACGCGGGCCGAATCCCTTGACCCCGAGTGTCATGCCCTTGAGGCCGGTCTTGCCCAACGCCCTGAGGCCCTTGGCAAGTCCGCCGAGGGTGGTGAGCCCCTTCATGCCGGGGATGCAGTCCAGCGCCGCCAGCCCCACGTCCCACAGGGACGCCTGGCCCTTGGAATATTTATGGAGCGTGTCGGCGAGGACGACCAGGGCGGCGATCAGGACGATGGCGCCGAGGATCGGCCCGCCGATGATCAGGGCGACGATGCCGACGACCGCGACGACGACCTTGCAGACGGCGACGATGGTGTCCCAGTTGTCGGTGAACCAGTCACCGACCTCCTCCCACACGGACCGGTTCTGGATACCGGCGTCGGAGGCCTCGTCGATCTTGTTCTTGGCGTCGCGGGCGGCCTCCTCGCGCATCTTCCGGGCGTCCTCGGCCATCTTCTTCGCCGCCGCGAGGGCGTCCTGGGCCTCGGATACGTCCGAGCGGGCCGAGGTCCGGGCGGACCTGGCGCTCTGCACGTCCCGGGTCGCGGCCCGCACCTTCGCCTCGTCTGGCCGGTCCGCGTCCGACTTCGACCCGGTCGGGTCGTCCTGGTACTTGTCGGCCTCCCTGGTGGCCCGTCCCACCCAGGACTCCGCCGATGCCAGCTTCGACTGCGCCGAGGACAGGTCGGCGCGGGCCTCGCGGGCCTTGGCCAGCGCCTTGTCCGCCAGCGCCTGGGCCCGCTCCAGCTTCGGCCAGTAGGCGGCGAGCGCGTCGCCGCACATCCCGTAGGACTTCTCCAGCTTCCGCAGGTTCTTCGGGACGCCGGAGAACTCCTCCTTGAACACGGTGGCCGACTTGCCCGCCCACTCCGCCAGCGTCCCTTCGCCGGCCATGCCCTTGACCAGGCGCAGCGCCTCGGAGACGTCGTCGGCGAAGTCGTGCAGGACCTTGGCGAGCCTGCGCACCCGCTGCGGGTCGCCGGGGGTGGGGTCCTTGTCCAGGTCCAGGACATGCCAGTCACTCGGCCTGTGGCCCGCCATGCCGCAACCCCCGTCACACGCACATCGTCAACACCCTTATGCACACGTGAACTTACATGGCGCGTTAGTTCGATGAAAGATCGGCTTCCTCGGGGACGGTTCGGTGGTGGGGGCCTTCCTCGGTGTCGTGAAGCGTCGCAATTCCATGATCGTCCAGATGCGCGTCGGTGAGAGGGTTCCCGGACTCGGCCTGTGGCGGGGCGGCCGGTCACCGGGTTGTGCAGGCGCACGCCCATGAAGGTGCGGCCTGTGACGGTCTCTCCGGAACGGTTGAAAGGACGCTCGTTGTCGAACTTCTTCCAACAAAGTCCAACAGCCCGTAGCCTCTTCACTCGGCAGTCGCACCAGGGGAACGATTCAGGACGCCTGACGAGGGAGACATGCAGATGGCTCACTTTCCCGGGTGGAGAACCCGGTCCGGCACTCCCGTACGCACTGCGCTCGCCACGCTCGCCGCAGGGCTGCTGTGCGCCACCGCGCTCGGCACACCGGCGTCGGCCGCGGAAGCTCCGGAGGAAGCCCGTGCCTCCTCCGCGGCCCCGGCGGGCATCGACGACCACCTGGCACTGACACCACCGATGGGGTTCAACAACTGGAACTCGACCCACTGCAGAGCGGAGTTCGACGAGGAGTTGGTCAAGGGCATGGCCGACATCTTCGTGGAGAAGGGGCTCAAGGACGCCGGGTACGAGTACATCAACCTCGATGACTGCTGGGCCCTGCCCCAGCGCGACGCCGAGGGCAAGCTCGTGCCCGATCCGGCGCGGTTCCCCCACGGCATCAAGGCCGTCGCCGACTACGTGCACGGCAAGGGCCTGAAGTTCGGCATCTACACCAGCGCGGGAACGAAGACGTGCAGCAGCATCGGCTTCCCCGGCGCACTGGGCCACGAGTACAGCGACGCCCAGCAGTTCGCCGACTGGGGTGTCGACTACCTCAAGTACGACAACTGCAACAACGAGGGCGTGGACGCGAAGCAGCGCTACACGACCATGCGCGACGCGCTGGAGGCCACCGGGCGTCCGATCCTCTACAGCCTCTGCGAGTGGGGTGAGAACAAGCCCTGGGAATGGGCCAGGGGCGTCGGGCAGTCATGGCGCACCACAGGGGACATCAGTGACGACTGGGACTCCATGCTGTCGATCATGAAGGAGAACCTGCCCCTCGACGAGTACGCGGGCCCGGGCGGCTGGAACGACCCGGACATGCTGGAGGTGGGCAACGGCGGCATGACCGACACCGAGTACCGCACCCACTTCTCGATGTGGTCCATCATGGCCGCGCCCCTGCTCATCGGCGCGGACCTCCGGTCGGCGCCGCAGTCGGCCTTCGACATCCTCTCCAACGAGGAGGTCATCGCCGTCGACCAGGACGAGCTGGGCAAGCAGGGCAAGGTGATCAGTTCCGAGGACGGCCGCTGGGTCGTGGCCAAGGAACTGGCCGACGGCAGCCGCGCGGTGGCCCTGTTCAACGAGAGCGACCGGCCGCAGCGGATTTCCACCACGGCGCGTACGGTCGGCCTGCCGCACGCGGCCGGCTATCGGGTGCGGGACCTGTGGGAGCACCGCTCCACCCACACGGCGGGCGAGATCTCCGCGACCGTGCCCGGACACGGAACCGTGCTGGTGCGGGTGGGTCCGGACCGCGGCTGGGCCCAGCTGCCGCCCGCCGTGGACTCCGGAGCGGGCGGCGTCGCGATCACCGAGGCGGGTGACAGCGCACGGCTCACCGCGGTGACCGCGAACCTCGGGCGCCGCCCGGTGCACTCCGTCTCCCTCGCGTTGACCGGCCCCGAGGGGTGGCGGACGAAGGCCGACTCCCGTCCCGGGAGCCCGCTGCTCCGTGGTGGCGCGGAGTTCCGGACCACGTGGCGAGCGAGGGTTCCGGAGGGCACCGACCCCGGTACCTACGAGCTGAAGCTCACCACGACGTACCGCACGCCGTCCGGGCGGGAGGTCCGTTCCGTCTCCCCGGTCCAGGTGAAGGTGGCCGTCGCGCCGGAGGACGGCACCACCTACCTCAGCGACCTCACACCGCTGACAGCGGTCAACGGCTGGGGGCCGGTGGAGAAGGACCGGAGCAACGGCGAGAAGGCGGCCGGTGACGGCGGGACGCTCACCATCGGCGGCCGCACCTGGGACAAGGGCCTGGGCGTGCACGCCCACAGCCGCGTCGAGTACTTCACCGCGGGGCGCTGCGAACAGGTCACGGCCCTGGTCGGTCTCGACGACGAGACGGGGACACGCGGCACCGTCGTCTTCGAGATCCGCGCCGACGGCGAGCGTGCGGCCGCCACCGGCCTCCTCACCAACTCCCAGGACGCGCAGCGACTCACCGCTGAGGTGAGCGGCGCCCGGACCGTCACGCTGGTCGTCACTGACGGCGGCGACGGCAACGAGTACGACCACGCCGACTGGGCGGACTTGAAGATCACCTGCTGAGAACTCCGGTGGCCGGACCCGCCGTCGGGCCCGGCCACCGTCTGCATGCCGGGATCGCGTGTCCGTGGCTGGGGAGGGGAGTTCGGCTGGAGTGTCCGCGCCGCCGCCGTCGTTCTCTCTTCCCGGTCCTCCTGGTCCTCCCGGTCCTCCCGGTCCTCCTCGGGACGTGCCGGAACCTTGTGGCCGTGCTCCTGACCCCACGATGGGCCATCCCGCAGCGCCCGATTTCCCGCCGACCCGAGACGCTCGACTCCGGCAGCTCATGTGCGCACTCACGGACAGGCGCCGCACCCGCGTCGGAGCACGAAACCGGGCTGGAGCGCTACTGGAGCGCTGAGAGGGGATATGTCTCGTTAACGTCGTCAACGGTCGCCTTGCATTGATGCAGGCAGGCGGGCTGTGTACGGTGGAAGGCATGTCACAGAACCCGGCCACTCCGACGAACCCGTTGGTAACAGGTTCCGAGATCGCCCGTATCGCGGGTGTGACCCGAGCCGCCGTGTCCAACTGGAGGCGACGGTACGACGACTTCCCCGCTCCGGCCGGAGGCGGGGCCAACAGCCCCCTCTTCGACCTGGCCGAGGTGCAGGCGTGGCTGAACAAGCAGCACAAGGGACAGGACGTCACCGACGAGGTCCAGCTGTGGCAGGTGCTGCGCGGAGCCTACGGCGAGGACATCCTCGGCGGGCTCGCGGACGTCGCACAGGCTCTCGCCGTCCCCGGGGGTGAGGAGCCGTCCGTACTGCCGGCGCAGGCGGTCCGCCTGGCCCGCCGCATGGCGGAGGAGAGTTCCCCGGCCGACGTGGTGACCGGGCTGGCCGAGCGGTTCACGGAGTCCGTGCGGCGGGCCGGATCCGATCAGGTGACCTCGCCCCGCGTCATCCGCGCCGTCCGGCACAGCGCCGGTGACCTCGCGGCCGACGCGGTGCTGTTCGACCCGGCCTGCGGAATCGGCACCCTCCTCCTGACCACCGGGACGAACCGCGGCAGCAGGCGGTACGGCCAGGAAGTGGACACCCACAGCGCACGGTTCGCGCGATGGAGGGCCGAGCTCGCGAAGCCGGCTCCCATCGAGGTCAGGCAAGGTGACTCCCTGCGCGCCGACCAGTGGCCGGACCTCAAGGCCGACCTCGTCGTCTGCGACCCGCCGGTGAGCGACACCGACTGGGGACGGGAGGACCTGCTCCTCGACCCGCGCTGGGAACTCGGCACGCCCTCCCGGGCCGAGGGCGAGCTCGCCTGGCTGCAGCACGCCTACGCGCACACCGCGCCGGGCGGCCGGGTCGTCATGGTGATGCCGGCGTCGGTCGCCTACCGCAAGGCCGGCCGCCGCATCCGTGCCGAGCTCGTCCGTCGCGGCATCCTGACCCAGGTCACCGCCCTGCCCCCGGGGACGGCCGCCGCGCACTCCCTGCCCGTACACCTGTGGCACCTGCGGCGGCCACGGACACCGGGCGACACCGCCGCCACCGTCCGCATGGTCGACCTCACGGCCAACGATCCGGACGGGCCCTTGGAGCCGCGCCCCGAGCAGGTCACCGACGTCGCTCAGATCGACCTGCTGGACGATCTGGTGGACCTCACCCCGGGCCGCCACGTCGACGGGTCCCACCGCGACTTCGTCACCGAATACGACGCCCTGCAC
Organism: Streptomyces sp. NWU339; assembly: GCF_003143855.1. Taxonomy (GTDB): domain Bacteria; phylum Actinomycetota; class Actinomycetes; order Streptomycetales; family Streptomycetaceae; genus Streptomyces. Next base: position 79,850 of record NZ_QFRK01000014.1, on the reverse strand, counting down.
CGCGAGTTGGCCGAGCAGCTGCAACGCCTGGGTGAACTGCTCCCCACCCTGGTCGCCGGTGAGGGGCCCGGCCCCCTCGACGGGGCCAGTGTGAGCGTCGCCGACCTCGTCAGGGCCGGACTGGTCGAGTACGCGGACCCGGAACCGGTCTCGGTCAGCGACCAACTCGACACGGACTTCCTCCAGGGCTTCCTGCACAGCGCAGTCAACAGCCGCCGCTCCACCACCACCAGCGGCACCTTCCGGTTCGACGGCAAGGGCGCCCGCATCCCCCAGATGGACATCGCGGCACAGCGCCGCTACGGAGCGGTCTTCGGCGCACTCAGGGAGTTCGAGGAGCGGTCGCGAAGGGTGGCCGAACTCAGCAGGCAGATCGCCGCACTGGCGCGGGACGGGGTCAGCAACGGCGCCCTGAAGCCCGGCGACTGACGGGACGCGACGGCCGACGCCCCGGGCTCACCGGGGCAGGAACGGACTGCCCGCCCCGCTCCACGACACCGCGAGCGCCTCCCGGGCCCTGGTGCACGCCACGAACAGCAGGCACCGTTCCCGCAGCAGATCGGACTCGTGCTGCAGAGCGTCCACGGAGGCCGGCGTCACCTCCCGTCCGAACGGCACCGCGCCGGCCGTCACGCCCAGCACGGCGACACACCGGAACTCCAGCCCCTTCATGGCGTGCATCGTGGCGAGCCGTACCCCGTCCACGTCACGCCCCGGATTGTCCCTGACCCGGACCACCGGCACGCCGGCCGCACCGAGCTTGTCGTAGGCCTTGTCCAGCAGGACGTTGAACCGGGCGCACACCCCGATCTCCGAGGGGCGGATGCCCTGCGCCACCCAGTCCCGCACCCGTGCCACGAGCGCCGCCACTTCCTCCTGCTCCGATCCGTACCCGGTGACGTGAGGCCTGCGGCCGTGCAGCAGCGAGCGGTAACCGGCCAGCGTGTCGTTGCCGTCGCCGCCCAGGTCCTCCACGGTCACCGGGCTCAGGAGCCCGGTGGACCACGTCAGGATCTCCTCGGTGCTGCGGTAGTTGAGCCGCAGCCGGTGGGTGCGCCCGGTCACCGCGATGCCCAGCGAACCGAGCGACACCTTCGAGTCGTAGATCCGCTGGTGCGGGTCGCCCGTGATGAACAGGTCGTCGTTGCCGGGGGCCACCGCGCCGCGCAGCACGCGCCACTGCACGGGGTGCAGATCCTGCGCCTCGTCCACCACGACATGGTCGTGCGTGGGTGTGGAAGCGGCCAGCAACTCGGCCGCCCGCGCGCACACCTTCAGGTACGTGGTCCCCTGCCGGTCGCGCAGCATCGACTCGAACAACTCGACGGCGGGCCACAGTTGCTCACGCCTGCCCGGTGACAGGGAGGTGCCCCGGCCGCGCCGGGAGGCGGCACGGTAGTCGTCCAGGGTGCGCAGATCCTGCGCGAGCACGACGTGCCGGTACTCCTGGGCGAGGAACTGCTCGGTCCACGGCAGGCCGAGCTTCCTGACCACGCGCTGCCACAGCTGCCGTTCCTCGCGGTCACCGACGGGGGAGGGAGCCTTGCCGTCGAGGCGGCTCACGACACCGTGCGCGTAGGAGCTGACCGTCGTCACGTCCACCCGCTCCAGGAGATGCTCGTCGCCGTCGAGGAGCAGGGCCAGGTTCTCGCGCAACGAGGCCGCCAGTGCGTTGGTGTACGTGGTGAGCAGGACACGGGTGTGCGGTGAGCGGCCGAGAAGGTGCTGGACGCGGTGCAGTGCGGCGACCGTCTTCCCGGTCCCGGGACCACCGGTGACCTGCACCGGGCCGCCGTAGGACACCCGGTGGGCGACCCGTCGCTGCGAGGGGTGCAGGAACACCCGCCAGGCCGCGAAGGGCTTCTCCAGGATGCCGGCGAGTTCCTCCGGCCCGGTGACCAGCGTGATGCGGCTGGTGGTGTTCGCGATCGCGGTGGCCAGGCTCTCGTCCGGGTCGGGCCCGGCGGCGACCGGCCGCCGGACGGCGACCACGTCGCGGTAGACCTCCTCGGGACTGAACTCCTCGGCGAGGTACTGCAGCACCTCGAACTGGTCCTCCGGCAGCAGGGTGCCGAACGCCTCCAGCTGGGGCTTGTCGATGACGGTGCGCACCGCACGGAGCACCTGGTCGTCGAGGCCGAGTTCACGCAGCACCGTGTCCGAGTACCGGGCGAACAGCAGGGAACCGGCAGCGGCGGCGGCCTTCTCCAGCTGCGGCGTCAACTGCTCGATCGCCACCACGTTGCGGACCTCGAGCGCCCTGGTCGCCGCGTTCGTCGTGTACAGCCGCTTGGCGGCCCAGGTGTAGGCGTCGTCGTGCCGGACGACGTTCACCAGCAGGAAGACGTCACTGCCGTCGTCCGGGGCGAGGACCACACCGCGCCAGAAGTCGTTGATGCGGATGGTTCGCATCCGCGGATCGCGCGCCTTCTCGACGGACTCCAGGTGCAGACCCTTGTCCGCCTGCAACTCGGGCACGGTGAGCTGCTGGAACTTGCGCATCGCCTTGCGCACACCGGCCTTGACGGGCTTCTCGAGAACGTCGTAGCTCTCCCAGAAGCTGTTGGCGAACGCAAGCTGCGGCACGTGTCCCCCCGACCCTGAATGGACCATCCGGGCCGATCATACGCATCGGGTGCACACCGCCCGACCGCCACCTCATCGCGTGGGCACCCCTTGGCGGTCCGTTGACATTATCAACTGACCATATCTATGGTTTACATGTGCAGTCCCGCCGTGACTGAAGTGGCGGGGTGTGTACGTGAACATCCAGCACTGTCCTTGGGGGGACCATGCACGCCCGTATCCGAATCGCCGCCGCCGTAGCCGCCGCCGTCGGCGCACTCACTCTCACCGCCTGCGACACCGGCAGCACCGTCGTCGACAAGCCGAAGGAGAACGCCGCCGCCCGGGCGGACAGCGGCAAGGACACCGAGAAGGAGAAGTCCGAGGCTCCCGAGGTCGCCAAGGTCGGCGACACCCTCACCCTGGAGGGCTTCGAGGAGGGCAGCAAGCTCGACGTCACCGTCGTCAAGGTCGCCGACCCCGCCAAGTCGGCCGACGAGTTCATGGAGCCCGCCTCCGGCAAGCGGTTCGTCGGCGTCCAGTTCCAACTCGTCAACACCGGCGAGGCGGCCTACAGCGACAGCCCGTCCAACGGCGCCCAGGTCGCCGACACCGAGGGGCAGCAGTTCGACGCCACCTTCGGGGACATCACGGCCGGGCCGTCCATGGCCTCCAGCCTGAAGCTCAAGCCCGGTGCCAAGGGCCTCGGCTGGATCGTCTTCGAGGTTCCCGAGGCGGCGAAGGTCGACACCGTGCAGTTCACCATGGACTCCGGGTTCGCCGACAAGACCGGCGAGTGGAAACTGCGGTAACCGCAGGAGCAGGAATCGCACCAGGAGGTCGCGTCAGCCATTCCGCATGCGCCGCGCGACCTCCGCGACGTCGGCGAGCAGCCCCGCCGGTTCCTGGTCCAGGTCGAGGGCGTGCTGGTGGATCAGGATGCCCGCGTGGCGCACCCGGTGGGCCGCGTGCGAGGCGTTGCCCTTCGCGTAGACCAGGTGTCCCTCGCCCAGGCCGAGGGCGGTGCAGTACGCCAGCATCTGGTACAGATCGGCGTCCGGGTAACCGCCCCGCCTCTCCGCCTTGTACTTCGCGTCCGCGACCGCGCATGGGGCGCCGTCCGGCCCGTACAGCACGAAGTCCGGCCGCATGCGGATGGCGGCGGCCTCGTCGAGGTGATGGCTGTCCTGGAAGCGGGCGGTGCGGCCCGACCCGCACAGGGCCTCGCGCAGGGCGACGGTCACGAAGTCCTCGAAGAGCTCGTTCATGTCGAACAGGAACCCGTCGACGCGCAGTCCGCCGGGCCCGTGCTCCGGGGAGGCGTCCTGCAGCACGGCCCGCGCCAGGTGCAGGGCGTGGTGGTACCGGGAGTTGAGGCGGCTCGGACGCCACTCGGGCAGGGGCCGACCGCGCACCGGCACCGTGACGTCCGCCAGCCGCGCCCGCTGGTGCAGCAGCCTCCGGCGCACCTCGCGCGGCACCCCGGGCAGCCGCAGCAGCCGCTCCACGGCCGCCCGCAGGATCCGGTTCTCCGCGATGTCCGTCGTGAACTCGTCGTACGTCACCTCCACCGGCAGCGTCGCCCCGAACCGGCGCCGTATCTGCTCGGCCTCCCGGATCCGCCCCCGCACGACCACCGAGGTCTCCTCCGTCACCCGGTACCCCTGCAACAGCCCCTGCCGCAGGGCCCGGTCCACCTGCCGCTCCACCGCATGCGCGAGCGCCGGCAACAGGTCCCGGTGCTCGGCCACCTCGACCTCACCGTCCCGCCAGGCACCGGCGGGATCGAGGCCGTAACCGAGCAGGAAGAAGAGACGCGCGACGGGCACCTTGGGGACGACGCGGACCGTGAGCGGAGCGTCGTGGCCCGACGCCGTGAGCGTGACGGCCCCGACCTTGCTGCCCGCCCGCAGCGACCAGCGGCCCGGGGAGTACGGGTCCGGCGCGGCGTCCACGACGCGCAGCTCCGCGAGCGCCCGCCCCACGCCGTCCGGCAGAGCCACGCTGACCGCCGGGGCATGTTCGACGAGCTCGACGACCGGCGTCACCCCGACGACTCCCGCAGCGCCGCCAGCCCGTACCGCTTCTCGACGTCCACGCCCTCGCCGTAGTGGTGCTCCTCGAGCAACGGAAGGATCTTCGTCCGCCAAGTGCGCTCGAGGCCGCCCTCCCGGTACACGCCCTTCTTCATCAGGTACGAGGGCCCGATACGGAAGTCCGGCTCGTCGATCCGCGTGTTGAGCGCGTCGAGCAGGTCCGCCGGCTCGGAGTCCTTCCCCTCCCGCTCCAACCACCGGCGCAGCAGGCCGCTCGTCGGCTCGACGCGCGGTGACAGCTCGACGAAGGCGAAGCGCCGGCGCATCGCGGCGTCCACGAGCGCGATGGACCGGTCGGCGGTGTTCATCGTCCCGATCACGAACAGGTTCGGCGGCAGCGCGAAGTCGTCCCCGGAGTACGTCAGCCGCACCGACTTGTTGCGGTACTCCAGCAGGAAGTACAGCTCGCCGAAGACCTTCGCGAGGTTGGCGCGGTTGATCTCGTCGATGACCAGGAAGTGCGGGATGTGCCGGTTGCCCTCGCGGGACGCGAGATCGGCGAGCTCGCGCAGCGGCCCGGCGGTGAGCCGGAAGGCCACCTCGCGGGTCTCCGGATCCTCCTGCGGCCGGAACCCCTCGAAGAAGTCCTCGTAGGAATAGGAGGGGTGGAACTGAACGAGCTTCACCTGCTCGGGGCCGCCGCCGAGGAACTCGGCGAGCTTAAGGGCGAGGTAGGTCTTGCCGGTGCCGGGCGGTCCGTAGAGCACGAGCTGCCGCTCGTCCCAGAGCAGATCGCGCACTTCCTCCAGCCACGCCGCGTCGTGCACGAGCAGGTCGGCGGTCAGCTCCTCCGTCGGTCGAGGCAGTTCCAGCTCCCGACGGGCCGTGAGGGCGGGGATCTCCACGCTGGGATCGCGGTCGGTGGCCTCGGCCTCGTCGATCAGGTCCTGGTCGCTCAGTCCGAGGCCGTCGATGAGGTCCTTGACCACGGTGAGGTCGACCACGTCGTGCTGGGCCGAGAGGCGCTGCTGCAGTTCCTCCGGCAACTCGTCGTAGGGATGCCCTTGCTCCGCCCAGTCCACCGGGCGGCGCAGATTGGACCGTCCGTCCTCGGAGTCGACCTGCTCGGCGGGTCCCGAGATCTCGCCGACGTGGAGTAGACCACCGGAGATCGTGCACATCGTGTCACCGGGCCGCATGCGGGAGAGGAACGCGTGGATGTCCTCGACCAGTTGCATCTTCTGGTTGTACGTGGCACTGGACGCGTAGTCCTCGTCGACGGCCGTGCGCAGCCTGTCCTTGCTGATGCCCTGCTCGATGCCCTTGCGCAGGTGACGGGCCGAGAGGGAGACCAGCCCTTCGGACAGCCACAGTCGTCGCACGAGGTCGAGGCCCGAGACGTTGGAGCCCCGCACCAGCCAGGCCCTGCTGCGTCCCCACCAGACCTGGTCGAGGTAGTCGGCGAGCGGATGCCCGTCGGCCGACTTCCATTCCTTCCACCCGTTGGAGCTGCGCCCGGCCAGGATCTCGGCGGCGGCCGACGGCGAGTTGCACTCGACGTCCCGGGTCGTCTCCAGCCGGCCCGGCCAGCGGGTGGACTCGACCAGTGCCCCCGCGGCGATCAGCCGTTGACGCAGCCGGTACGACGACTGCATGCGCTGCGGGAACGAGGGCACGACCTCCGTCCGGCCGGGCGACCCGGCCAGGACGACGAACTTCTGACTGCCGTTGGTGCCCTTGTCCGCGAGGAGCCGCCCCCGGGCCTCGGGCCCGCCGCCCGGCAGCCGCAGCCGGAACTCCGGGTACTGCGCCGTCCCGGAGGGGGATTCGTACTCCTCGCTCACACCTGCTCCTCGTCCGTGGAGAGCCTGGACCGTCCTCCAGGACCCTATGTGTCGACCGACCGGCGCCGCCGCTCGCGTCCGCGAAAGGCGGAGCCGTCGGTCATGTGTCCGTGTGCCGACCCACCGCTGCCGTTCCCGGACCGGCACCCAGGGCGGCCAGCAACGCGGTGACCTCCTCCAGCCGGGCCTGGATCTCGGCCGGGGCGGGTGGCAGTTCGTACGTGCGGTAGTGGCAGGCCGCGCTGAGCGCCACCCACGTAGTGCGGCACCGGCGCGCGGTGTCATGTCCCGCGTACCACTCCAGGCACAGCATGCGGTGCTTGCCGATCCGGGTCATCCGCGGGGTGACCTGCCGCCAATAGGCGTCGAGGGCCTGCTCCAGGGCCAGGCGCAGCAGGACCGCGGCGGCACGGGCCCGCAGGCCGGGAGCCAAAGTCTGCGCGGTCCCCGCCGGAGGGAGCAGCAGTCGGCCGGCGTCGGTGACCAGGCTTTCCGGGGCGACCGTCATCGCGCACCCCCCGGGGTCCCCGGGGCCTGTGCGCCACTGCCCGGAGTGCCGGAGCGGAGGATGGCGGTCGCCAGGGCCTTGGTACGGGACACCAGCGCCTTGCGGTCGTCGACCGTGGGCAGCGACGTGTGCGTACCGGAGTTGAACGCCTCGATCAGCTTCCAGCCACCCTCCCGGATCCGCTCCACGGCCTCGTGGGCGCTCCGCTTTCCGTCCCCCAACAGGGCGAGGGCCGCGTACTCCTTGGTGCGCTCCAGGGACGCGATGCGCTTCTCCACCTCGGACAGCGGCAGTCCGTGCTCGTCGCGGAGCCGGCGGCGCGCCGTGACCAGACAGGCGACTTCGACAGCACCCCGGCACATGGCCGGCAGCACGCGATCGGCCACGTCCTGGGGCACCCACGGGTCGAGGGAGATGGCCCGCGCTTCCGCGAGTGCCTGGTCGACGGGATCGGTCACCGTTTCGACGCCCACCACGGAGTCGGTCTGACGGGTGACCCGCAGCACGGTGGCCTGGATACCGAGGTGGGAGATCGCCTGCTGAAGCCGGGTGTCGTGGGTGAAGACGATCACCTGGCGGTCCTTGGCCACGGCGTCGAGCACCCGGGCCAGTCCCTCAACCTTCTCCGGGTCCATGGACTGCACGGGGTCGTCGATCACCAGGAAGCCGAACGGGCTGGCCTCGTGCGTCGCACGCGGCAGGAACAGCGAGAGCGCCAGCGAGTGCAGCTCGCCCTGGCTCATCACGCTGTAGGCGGGCGCGGTCATGTCGTCGACCGTGACGCCCAGCTCCACCCTGCCGCGGCCGGGAGTCCCGGCCAGGGTAACGGAGCCCAGCGTGACGCTGCTGTGCTCGCACAGCTGCTGCCACACCTCCTGCGAGCGCTCGGCGAAGGGGCGCAGCCGCTCGTCCCGCAGCTCGTTGATGACCGTCCGCAGCCAGGTGCGCGCCTTGTTCACGTGGGGGCGACGGGCGCGGGCGGCTTCGGCCGCTTCCGCCACGGCCAGCCAGTCCGTGAGCCGCACGGCCATCGGCTGCCACTCGCCGTCCTGGTCGGCCAGCCGACGGAGTGATTCATCCCGTACCTGCCGACACGCCTCCTCCAGAGCGACGGCGGCTCGCTCCGCCTGGTCGGCCAGGTCCGAGGCGTCGGTGATGCTCCGGCATCGAGCCCACTGCCGCCAGAGCTCGGCGAGCGGCGAGTCGTCCGTCTGCAGCCACACCGGGACGGGCTCGATCACGTCATGGAGGGCCTGCCGGGCCTTCGCGACGTCCTGCAGAGCGGTCTCCGCCTCGACCGCCTCCCGCTGCAACCGTTCCACTTCGGCCCGGGCCCGCTCGGCCCACGCCTGGTCGAGTTGTCCGGCGTTGCCGCACACCGGGCAGTCCGGGGACTGGGACCGCCGCCGGTGATCCAGCGCAGCCTCCAGCAGACTCGCCAGCCGCCGGGCGTCCTCCGCACTGCCGTGCCGGGCGTCCTCGGCGCGAGCCGCCGCCTCGCGCAGTCGCGCGACGGCACCGGAGACCTCGCGCAGTTCGGGGCCGGTGAGGCCGGCCCGTCGCCGCAGCCCCGACAGTTCCACCTCGACCGAGGGAGAGCGGCTCGCGAGCAGTGCCCGCACCCTGCCCGTGTCCGGCCGAGTGCCGGACAGCGCCTCGACCGCGTCCCGGGCCCTCGGGTCGTCCAACCCGGCCAACTCGCCGCGCAGTTGTTCCGTGCGCTGCTTCCCGTGCTTGTCGGCCTTCTCGCACTCGCTCACGGCGTCCTTGACGCGTCCGTCGAGCTCGGCGAGCAGTTCCAGGCCGAGGAGCTTGAAGAAGGCGTCGTGCAAGTCGGAGAGCGTGCCGTTGATCATCGAACCGAGTTCGCTGTACGGCAGGAAGGGCCGGGCGAGGTCGAGCGCGTCGGCGTCGACGATCTCGTCGAGCTTCCGCTCTGTGCCGTCGGGCCCCTCGGCGCGCGTGCGCGCATCGTCCACCTTGGCCCCGTGCCAAGTCCGGCGCACGGTGACGGGCTCGCCGTGTTCGCCGACGTTCAGTTCGACGGACACCTCCGGTACCACGTCGGGGCTGTGCAGGTTGCGCCATCCCTGTTTCCAGTCCCCGGTCCGGCGCTTCTCCCAGCGGGAGTTGCGTCCGGTCAGGGCCGTTTCCGCGGCCTCGGCGAAGCTCGACTTGCCGGAGCCGTTGGGCCCGGCAACGACCACCAGCCCCGGACCGGGCGGCAGTTCGAGCGTGGTGTGCGGGCCGATGCCGCGCCAGCCGACGGCGGTGATGGAACGCAGGTGCACCGGCCCGGTTTGGCCCTCGCTGCTCCTGGTGCGCTCGTCGGGCAGCAGTTCACGCAGTTGGGACCGCGCCTCCGGGGTGAGATCCGAGCCGTCGAGCCGAGCGAGGAGTAACTCCCGCACGGAGGGCAGGGGACCGGCGGGGGAGTCGACGGAATCCTGCGGTTGGTCGATCACGAACTGTTCCTTCCACGGCAGTGCGAGATGAGACGCACCTGAGAGTGACGGGCGAGTGTTACCGCAAGAAGGGTGACGTAGATTTGTGAGCAATGTCAACAGGTTAACGAGAATTAAGATAACTCGAAAGCGTGTACACGTGAAGGGTTGTTCGACGGGTGGGTCGATCATGCGTGTCAGGAGGGGAGGGGAGAACCGTTGGTGTGCCTGACGGTTGGCGGTCGACTCAGAGCAACGTGTTCCCGACCCACGCGACCGCCTGCTCGGGATGCGTGGCGGTGTCGATGCCGATGACGTGGAGCGTGGAGAGCATGCCCCGCGGACCGTTGATCTCCAGCAAGCGATGGGCACGGCCACCGGGCTGGGGATGCACTATGACGGCGCTCGCCGGAGCGTAGGCACTGTAACCGGCGGCATAGGTGAGCAGTTGGTGGACATCGGCAGCGCTGACGCTGTGTCGGTCGTAGCGCTTGTACTTGGCGTCCACGGGTAGCGGCGAGCGGGTGGAGCCGCTCCGGCCGGGGAGTTCGAGCAGCACGTCGGGCCGGAAGGCGGAGGTGTTCCCCAGGTCCCCGCGGACCGTGATGCCGGCACCGCCACCACTGGGAAGGACCCGGCCGCCGTGCCGGGCGGCGGCCTCGACCGCGAGGCGTCGGACGACGGCTTCCCAGAGAGCGGGCATGCGCAGGAGCAGGCCGTCGGCCGCTGTGCCCCTGTCGGTGAGGAGATCGCTCACACCGCCGCCGCGCAGGATGAGACGGGCCCAGGTGTGGGCGGCGCGGTAACGCGCGTTGAGCCTGGTGTAGCGGATGCGGTCCAGGGCATGGAGCGCCGCGGCGGGGGAAGTGGCCGGGGGAAAGAACTCGGCGACACCGTGCAGGTCGCGGGCGAGCCCCGAATGGGTCGTCAGCCGCAGCGCGGCTCGCAGTGCGGTTCCCAGGACGCGGTTGTCCCAGATATCGCTCTCCCGGTCGAACGCGCGCACGTGCAGCCGGTCCAGTTGCCCGTAACGGCGCACGGCCTGTGCTGCTACGTCGAAACGTCCGCGAAGTACCGGCTCGACGGTCTCGCGACGGATGTAGTCGCGCCGCAGGCCGTCGCGCACGAGGTGCTCGCACTGCTCCAGCAGCGCCGTTGCGACGAGTTCGGCATAACCGTCCGGCCGGGTGGCCCAGCGCCGGGTGGGGGACCACAGTGGGCGGGGCGCGTCCAAGGCGTAGTCAAGCCAGCTCATCAGCCGATCACCTGCAATGGCGAACTTCGGCTCGATGACCAGCCGCAGGCGGTCGAGCACCAGGACGCCCACGGTCGACTCGGCCTTGAGCCGCCAACCGGAGTGGTCCGCGCTCAGGGTCACGCAGTCGTGGGCCTGCAAGGCGTGCAGCCGATCCACGTCCCGTGGAGTGAGCCGGTCCCTGGTCAACGGAACGCTCTGGTACTCGGCGAGCCGAACGACCGGGCGGTCAGGCATCGGTGCCGGAGCCGCCGCTGGTGAACTCGGCCGCCAGTGCGTCGGCGAGGTCCTGCGGGGACATCTGCAGGGGACGCCCGGTGTCGGCGTCGACCAGGCTGCCCAGGATGCGGTGCAGCAGGTCGGTCCGGCCGAGACAGTAGTCCTCCAGCAGGGGGAAGACCTCGTGATGGAAGGCGGCCGCCAGATCGTCCTCCGTGGCGATCGGCTCGCCGTCGCGCAGCAGATAGGCGTGCCCGAGTTGGTGGTCGGCGTCGAGGTGGCGGGCGATCCGGGTGTTGAGGGCCTCGAAGAAGGCCGCCAGGTCGAGAGGCCCGATCGTCCCCGACACGGCGTCCGGATCGGGGTCGACCGGCAGGAAGGCGAAGCGGCGCCGGACCGCTGCGTCGAGGTGGCTGACGCTGCGGTCGGCAGTGTTCATCGTGCCGATGATCCTGACGTTGGGCGGCACGCGAAAGCTGCGTCCGCTGACGGGAAGGGTGACCGGCAGTCCCCGTTTGTCGAGTTCGAGGAGGGTGATCAGCTCGCCGAGGACGCGGGGCAGGTCACCGCGGTTGATCTCGTCGATGACCAGCAGGAACGGTTGGTCGGGATGGTCGGAGGCCCGGCGGCACAGGTCGTGGAACAGGCCGTCCTTGAGGGCGAGGGTGAGCCCGGGCCCGGTGGCGCTCAGGTCCGGTTTGAAGCCCTCGACGAAGTCCTCGTAGCCGTACGACGGATGGAAGGTGACGAGGCGGACACGGTCACCGCGCAGCATCTCGGCCTGGGCCTGGGCGCGTTCGCGCGGCTCGGCACCGAGGGCGTCAGCGCGGTCGGTCAGGGCGAGGGCCGCGCCGAGCGCGAGCCGTGTCTTGCCCGTCCCGGGCGGCCCGTGCAGGATCACTTGTCCCTTGCGCTCCAGCGCGTCCAGGACGGCCTGCACGTCGTCGGGCAACGCGACCGTCGTGTCGCCCTGTTGTGCTTCGTCAGGGCCGGCAGATGCGCCGGCCCGGGGCGCGGTGAACTTGGCGAACAGAGCCGGATCGACCTTGGCGAAGGTGGACCGCCAGCCGTGCTGCGGCCTGTCCAGCCTCTGTGTGTGGGAGGTGTCCCACTCGACCGGTACGACGTGCTGGAACTCGGCGCGATCGGGGACGAACCGGTAGCTGTCGGTGACCGTACCCGTGGCGAGGACCTCGTCCGTTCCCCGATTCGCGACGATCCGGTCGCCCGTCTCCAGATCCCGGAAGGCCAGCAGCCGCCGGGCGAGCGTCAGACTGCCGCCGTTCTTCCCGGGCCAGTGCCGGTCGATCGCTGCCCTGAGTTCGGTGTCGTTCTGGTACTGGCCCAGATCTCCCAGGGCGTCCCAGCCCACACAGATGAACCGGCCCTCGCGGCACTCGTCCCAGCGGCTTCCCCGCTCGCCGGGGGCGATCTTCCAGATGGGGCGCCGCTTGGACCGGTTGGACCGAGGGTCGTGGTGCCGGTACAGGAAGCGCATCACCTGCTGTCCGCTCCAGCCACCGAACTCTGCTCGCGAACCGACCAGTTCGAGCAGCCGGCGGTTGCTGCGCCAGGCGGGGGAGTCCGCCTCGGCGGTACCGCCCAGCAGGATGAGGAAGTGCCGCAGGTGCTCGGCCGAGTAGACGGGCAGGAAGTGATCGGGGAAGTAGGCGGTCAGGGACTTCGTCACGAGGGCCGGGCCGAAGCGCAGCAGGTCGAGTTCGTCCAGCGCGTCGAAGTCCTGGCGGTCCACCGCCTCGAAGGCCTGGAGGAACTGCGTCCGCAGGTGTGCCCACGCGTCCTGGGGTTCCCTGCCTCGTAGGGGGGCCGCCATCCGCCACTCGCCGGAGTTGTGGCGGTACATGATGTGTTTGGCGGCACTGCCTCCCCTGATGCTGCCGAGGTGTGGGGTCCCGAACTCCATCAGCCGGCAGTACCCCGTTCCTCCTCCGTGCGCGTCGGATGTCTCCACTCCGAGGGCGTAGCGCTCCAGAGGGAGCACCGGCCAGTCCTGCAAAGGGAACTGGGTGAGAACCTGCTTGCGCTCCGCGTCGGCCCGGGCCTCGTCCTCGGCCACCGTGCCCCGGTCGAAGGCGGTCGCCGCCGCCCACACATCCACCCCACCGTGCATGGGGCCATCATGCCGGACATGAAGTGTGTGTTGTTGGGAACAGGAGGCTGTGGATACCCGAGTGACTTGGCGCCGTGTGGCGTGGCCACTGCTGCGGGAACGGTGCGTGGCGTGCACGCAGGGGTGGATGACGGGTTGCGTGTGCTGACCGAGGGAGAGCTGTGGCGGACTGGATCTACATCCTCAATCCGAACAAGGACACGCTGGACGGGGAGTTGTCCGACAAGGAGACGATGCATCGACTGGCGGAGGAGGATCCCGGACTCGAACTCTGGCTCAGTCGCCGCAACCGCATGAAGCGGGGCGACCGCCTCTGGTTCTTCTTCACCCACCCGGAGTCGGCGGTCGCCGCGGTGGCCGAGGTCAACGGGGAGCCCTGGGAAAACCTGGAGGACCCCGGCGTCCCGTACCTGGTCGGGGCGACTCTGCTCCCCGAGGCGACGAAGGCGCTGTACCGCGACCCCGTGGGCCGGGACGAGCTGGGGCTCGGGCAGGTGCGGTCGGTGCAGAAGGTGAAGCCGGAGGCGCTTTCGGTGCTGCTGGCGCGTGCGGGGCTCTGACCGGTAGGGCGACGATCAGGGGCCCGGTGCCTCGATAAGGTGATCGGCATGTCGTCCGCGCACCTGCTGATCATCGGAGACCGGGCCGCCCTGAGCTGGGTGGTGACCGGGCAGCGGATGGCGTTCCCGCCCGGGCGGGCCAAGGCGGCGCGGACGCTGGAAGAGGGCGACGAGATCTTCCTCTACACCACACGCGGCTGCTTCCGGAATCCGACCCGAGACCTGGGCCGGGTGATCGCCAGGGCATCGGTCGCCACTCCCGTACGGGCACTGGACGAGCCGGTCGTCTTCGGCGACCGATCCTTCACGGAGGGCTGCCGCCTCGAGGTGTCCGGTCTGGCCCCCTTTCGCGACGGGCTGATCCTGCGTGACCTGGTGCCCCGGCTGTCGGTCTTCCCGGACCCGACGACGTGGAGCGTGCGCATGCGACGGGCGTCACTGGCGCTGCCGCCGGGGGACGCGGACCTGGTGCGCACGGAACTGGATCCGTTGCTGCGTCCGTACGACGAGGCCGCCGACGCCTACCGCTGGGAACCGGCGTCCACCTGAGTCGGAGTACGGCTCCCCGACGTCCGGGGAGCCGGTGCCCCACTACTGCGCCGGGCCCCGCAGCTTGATCGGTGTCCGGTTGCGCGTCCCGTCCAGGACCGTGTGGTCGACGGCGGGCCGGACCCGGGGCGCGGCCGCGGTGAGCGTGATGACGCCGCGGTCGCTCAACGCGGTCTGCCACTCGCTCGGCCGGGGCCGGCTGCCGCGCTCGCCGGCGGCCTGCGCGAAGAGCCTCCGCACTCCGTCGTTCTGGCGGTCGTTGAGGCAGCCGGGGACGATCTTCAGGTCCTGGCCCGGTCTGACATACGGCTCCTGGGCGACGATGCGCCCCGCCACCAGAGCCGTCTTGTAGGCGTCCGTGTCCACCGTGGCGTCGGTGGAGGGCGCCAGCGGGTCGTTCCAGTCCGGAGTGGCGGCCTGGTCCTGGACCGCCGCACGTCCCACCCGGCGGAAGCCGTCGCAGTCCAGGAAGTGGACGGCGGGCTCGGGGGAGAGGGACCACAGGACGTTGGCCTGCGAGATGTCACCGATCACGAGTCCGGCGTCGTGGAACCAACCGATGGTCTCGACGCAGGCCAGCGCGAGAGCCCTGCGTTGCTCCGGGTTCGGCTGAACGACGTCCTGCCAGGCCGGTTTGGGCGGCCTGATCAGGTACTGCAGCTCGAGGAGCTTCGTCGCCCCCGTCGCGGTGCGCCACGTCATGTGGGCGGGGGCCCGCCTCATGAGGAAGCCGAGCGTCCGGCCGCCCTCGACCACACGGCACAGGGGCCATGCGGCAAGGGCGTCGAGGCGGTTCCGGTCCGCCTGGCCGAGGCCCTGCCGCAGCCGGACCAGGTCCGCAAGGGCGGTGCCGTTGGCCTTGGACGGGTCCTTGTACTCCTTGAACAGGAGCGGGCCACCCGTGATCGCGTACACGTCCCCCTGGCCGCCGCTGCCGACCCGTTCACCCAGGGCGAGCGACGACCGTGCGACGTCGGCCCCGTCCTCCGCGCTCATTCCGGCTTCTCCCACACGCAGATGACGGTCCGGTCGTCGTCGTAGGACTTGGCCCTGGTCTGTGCCTGCCACAGGAAGTCGGACAGCGAGGGCACTTCAGGCCCGCCCCACGCGTTCGCGAGGCGCTGGGCGAACTCGGGGTCCTTCTGGGTGAGCGGGTTGGTGATGCCGTCGGTGCCCAGGAGGAGGACCTCGCCCGGTTCGGTACGCAGCAGCTTGGCCTTGACGCTGCGATAGGCGTGCGGAAGAGCCTCGGTACGAGTGTCCAGGAGACTTCCGTCGTCCACCGGATTGCCCTGTTCCCACCGGCCCTCCCGCAGCACGAACAGACCGCCGTCCCCCACGCTGAACACGACACGCTCGCGGATGCGGGCGTCGGTCGGCACCAGCAGGACATGCAGGGTGGTCGCATAGTCCTGCCCGGCGCTCAGTTCGGTGACGGCGCGCGCGATCGCCTTGTTGGCGAGCCCGCGCAGCTCCCCCTCGTCCTGAGTGGTCAACGCCGCATGAATGCTCTCCGCCTCCTGGTCCAGGTGGAGAGCTGCCTGGCGAACGACGAGGTGTGAGCCGGTGTGCGAGTACTTCGCGGAGCCCACCCCGTCGGCGATCGCAAGCAGGAGGAACTCGGCCTCCGGAGGGCCGACACGCGTCACCACCATGGCGTCTTGGCGGCAACTGCCCTCCCAGTTGTGGGAGTCACCGCGCACGGAGGCGGCCCGCACCGTCAGCCGTCCGACCTGGGCCCCGTCCAGCAGCACCGCCGGAGTGAAGGCCGCGAACTCGTCGCCGTCCCGCACGGAAGGGCACTGCAGAGGGTGGGGCGGATAGCTGGGGGGCCGTTGACCGACGTGCGCAGGCACCCCTCGCAACAGAGCGTCCCCGGGTTCCGCAGGGGGCGTAGGGGGCATGAGGCGCTCCGTCGCCGGAGGCGCAGGCTGCTCTGTGGAAGCGGCGGGCCCGAGCATGCGCGTCTCGTGGACGACGATGTCGGTGGGCAGGCTCGCGAAGTGTTCGTCAAGACCGTCACCGTGGGCGGGCCCGCCGAGACCCGTCACATCCTCGTGCGCCCTTGGGGCTTCTCCGTGATGCATCGGGCCGCTCACAGCTTGTCCAGGGAAAGGCTCGTGAAGCCGGGCACCTGCTCGTCCACTTGGAGCTGGAAGCCCTCCCCGCCCTGGGCGGCCATACTGGTCGCCGAGTTGACGATGGACCGGGTGAGGCTGGAGGCGAACTCACGCAGTGCGATGGCCGGGGTGATGGAGTCGTCGTCCTTCTGGATGAACGCCTTGAAGTTGGCCACCTCGGTGATGGTCGCGGCGTCGGCGTCGCTGATTCCGAACGCGATGATCTTCGGTGCGTAACGGAACGCGTTCAAGTCGTTGAGCGCGGTGCGCCAGCCCTCGTCCGTGGGGATGCCGTCGGAGAGAAAGAACACCACGGGCCGGTACACGTCGTGGCCCTCTGCCTTCAGCGCCGCGACGTCCTTCTCGATGGTGTCCTTGACCAGTTGAAAAGCGGCGCCGAAGGAGGTCACGCCGCCCGCCGACAGGGACGGCAGCTGCGTCAGCTCGCTCAGGTCGGCGAGCGGCTGCAGCACGGAGGCCTGCGTGGAGAAACCGATCAGCGCGAAGCGGGTCTTGTCCGCGACGCTCGGATTGGTGCTGATCTCGTGGTGCAGTTCGGGCAACGCCGAGTTGATGGTGTCCACGCCGTCGCCGGCCATGGAGCCGGACTCGTCGCACACCACGTAGAAGGGGAGGAGCTGCATGGGTTGGTTCTCCTGAGCTGATGAGACGGCGTGGCCGTCAACGGGTGTAGAAGTAGATCTCCAGGTCGGCCGAGCCCGAAGGGCCGCCGCTCCAGAAGTTCCGCGTCGTCGCCTCGGTGAACATGTCCGGCCGCGCCTTCCGCAGGGCCTTGTTCACCTCCCGTGCGTATGCCTGGCCGTCACTGGGCTCCGGTGCCTGGCCGAAGGTCAGTACGAAGGCGGCTTCGCGTCCCTGGTAGCGGGTGGTGGCGGCACGGAGCTGTTCCACCATCCGCGTGGTGTCGCCGACCGCTGCGGTCAGATGGATCTTCACCGGCTTGCGCGCCACCGACCGCGGTCCCGTCGGCGTCGGACTCGGTTCGGGAGACGGCGTGGCATCGGCCGACTTCGAGGGACTGGCGCTGGCCTGCGCGGCGAGCGGATCACCGCGGTCTCCCATGGACACCAGGGCGAGCACGAGCAGCATGTCGGCGAAGAGCCACCCGGCCAGGTGAAGCGGTGTGAACCGGAAACGCCTCTTCAACGGGCTCACCAGTCCGGTCCGATCCCGGCCCGCAGCTTCTCGGCCTGCCGCAGTTCGCTCTCCGCGCGCCGTTGGGCCGCCTCGGCACCCACGCGCGCCGTCTCCGCCTCGCTGCGTGCCGTCTCTGCTTCGCCCCGCGCGGCCTCCGCTTCGATCCGCGCCGTCTCTGCTTGGCCCCGCGCGGCCTCCGCCTCGATCCGCGCCGCCTCCGTCTCGCGGAGTGCCCGCTCCAGGGCGTCGGTGACCGCGACGAAGCGATCCGTCGCCTCCTGGACGGCGCGGCTGCGTGCCTCGATGCCGAGCAGGGCCTCCCGTGACGCCTCGGCGGCCTCACCGGTTCGGTCGGCCACCGTGCCGAGGTCGTCGAGCAGGCGTCCGTTGACATCCGCCACGACCTCGATGCCGGTGGTGAACCCGCGCTGGGAGGCGGCCAGCACGGTCAGCGACTCCTCGACCTGCCGGGCCGCATCCGACAGCGCGCCGCGCACGCGGTCACCGTTGTCGCCGACCGCCGTCTCCAGCCGGTCCGCCGCACGGGACAGAACGTCGCGCATGTCGTCGCCGGCCGTCCTCAGGTCCTCCAACGCCTTGTCCAGGACACCGGTCTGCCCGCTGACGGCGTCGGCCAGTCGACGGCCCGCCTGCGTCAACGGGTCCTCCAAGCCCTGGACGGTGGCCTGAATGGCCGTGCCGCTGTCCCGGACGGTCTCCTCGATCCGCAGCACCACCTGCTCGATCGGCCGTACGTACGCCTCCGCCTGGACGAGACGCTGCTCCGCCTTGTCCGCGGCCTCGCTCACCAGCTCGGCGGCTCGACTGAGCGCCTCCTGCGTGGTGATGGCCTTGGTGTGCATCCGCTGCAGCCGGCCGGCCGCCGAGTTGAGCTCCGCCGCGAAGCGCTGCGGCGAGGCGAACCGGTGCTCGTTGAGCGAGAGCTGAGCACGCGTGAGGACCGGGACCAGGCGGGCCAGAGCCGCACGGGCACGCTCCCCTGCCTGCTCCTCGCGACGCTCCGCGCGCGTGCGCCGGTAGCCGTGCACGGCCGTGAGGACGAACAGCATCACCAGGGCCAGGCACCCGCCCACGGCGACATGGCCGAAGCGGTACGCCCCGCTCAGGTGTCCGTCGAACCCGGACTGCCACAACTGCAGGAACGGTCGGCCGGCGGCCTTGGGGTCGTCCCCGGTGAGCGCCCCGTAGGCACTCGACGCCTGCCACAGACCGAACCACGTGAAGAGCAGAGGCAGGAAGACCAGGGCCCCCAGAACCCAGTCCAGCACCGAGTCGAGCCCTCCGCCCCGACCGGTGTCCACCGGTTCGGCGATGCTCTCGGGCCGGGCGAAGTGGGCCATCAGGTCGAGATCGGCCCATGCGTTGAGGGCTTCTGCGTCGGTGGAGTCGAGTGCCCGCGCCAGGGCGCGCAGTTCTTCGGCGCGTGGGGCGAGCGCAGGGTTCTGCGCCGCGTCCTCGAGGTGACGTGCGGCCACCCCTTTGTCGAGTTGTGTCCCGGTGAACATTCCCCACCCTTGCCCGGTGAAGCCGGGACTTTGTGCAGATCGGAGCGCGACGGGGAGAGGGCGGTGGCGTGCCACGTACACCCCTGCCGCGCAAACGAAGTGACGGAGACTTTCACATCTCCTTCACTGGTCGGGCAATACTAGACGACGATCACATGGTGTCGGCGGCGTGGTGCAAGACAGTTACGCAGGTTGTTGTGATAGAGGGGGCGCTCATTGAGCGGCGACGGCAGGTGGGGGCTGGTGCTGTTGGCCCCTCACGCTGTTGCCGATCAGATGGTGACGTATGCGCGTTAGCGATGTCAACAGGATGACGTGTCACTTGCTTCTAGGTGTGTGTACTATCGCGGGTGCGTGTCACCGAGTGTGAACGACGGTGTCGGACATCCGGTGGAACGTGCATACGACAACGTGCGACTGACTCTTTGTCGACTCTCGGTAGTTCGGCATTAAGTGTCTCCGCCGATCAGGGGGCTTCGTCGAGCTGCTGAGGCCTGCCCGTACGGACGGACCACAGGCCGCCCGCGCCGGATCGCTCGGCGGCCATGAGGGCGTTGAACAACAGGGGGGTACATGATTCATCAGTGCGATCCGCGTGAGCAGGCGCTGTCCGCCGGACAGGCTTCCGCAGCGCGAGGAGGGGCACCGTGCCGGTGAACCTCCCCGCCCGCATCGGCCCCTACCGGCCGACCCGGCACCTCGGAACCGGCGGCATGGGCACGGTCTACTACGCGGCCGACCCCGAGAGCGGACTCCCCCTCGCCGTCAAGGTCCTGCACCAGGACTTCGCCGCCGACCTCGCCCACCGGGCCCGCTTCCGGCGCGAGACCACCACGCTCCGCAAGGTCATAGGCCCCTATCTCGTCCCTCTGGTCGATGCCGACCCCGACGCCCCCCTGCCCTGGCTGGCGACCGCCTACGTCCACGGCAACACCCTGCACCAGCACGTCCGGGACACCGGGGCCATGAGCCCGGACAACCTGCTGACCTTCGCGGCGGCCGTCGCCCACGCCCTGGCCTGCATCCATGACGCGGGGGTCGCCCACCGCGACCTGAAGCCGACGAACGTGCTCCTCGCCGCCGACGGACCGCGCGTCGTGGACTTCGGCATCGCCCACCACCTGGACGCCACCGCGATCACCGCGACCTCGGTGATGACCGGCACCCCCGGCTGGATGGCGCCGGAGCAGCTCACCGACGGCACCACCCTCCCGGCCTGCGACATCTTCACCTGGGGCCTGCTCGTCGCCTATGCCGCAGCCGCCTCCCACCCCTTCGGGGCGCCCACGGGGATCACGCACCGCATCGTCAGTGCCGCGCCCTCACTCAGAGGCGTGCCCGACGCCCTGCTGCCCCTCGTGCGCGAAGCCCTGGACAAGGAGCCCGGACGGCGCCCGAGCGCGGCGGAGGTCGCCGAGCGGACGGCCGCCGTGTACGGGCCGACGGGCACCGCGGTCTTCCCGACCATCGCCTACACGCGGTCCCTCGACCGCGCCCCAGGGCAGACCGGCGTCGACACCGGCACCGGTGTCACCGCGCCCCTGGACCGCGAGCGATGGAACGTCCCCCTGCCCGCCGGGCATCCCGCCGAGGAGGCGCCTGCCGGCGGAGGACCCGCGGGTGACGCCCCCGCTGTTCCGCCGGTGTCCCCGGAACCTTCGCCTTCGGCCCGTTCGGAGGTGTTCGGAGAACCGACGCCGCCGGTGACCGCGCGGACCGGACCGCCGGTTCCCCCGCCTCCCCTCCACTCACCGGTTCCCGCACCGCTTTCGGCTCCCGGGGCGTTTCCTGCTGGGCCCTCACCCGGCAGGCGCCGTACACGACGGCGGTTCCTCTATGTGCTGGCAGCCGCGGTCGTGAGTTTCACCGTCGGGGGCCTGGCGGCCGTCGTGACCGCCGGCGACACCGGGACGGGAGCCGCCGACCGGAACACCGTCACCGACACGACGGCCGAGCCGGAACGGACGGCACCGAGCCCGGACGCGACCACCGCGACTCCCACCGCGGACGAGTCGCCGAGCGCGCAGGAGGCCATCGCCGAAGAGGAGCAGGAACCGGTGCCGGTGGACGTCTTCGGTGGCCTGCGGATCACCGTTCCCGCCGACTCGGAGCTGGTGCTCCAGTCGAGCGACGAGGACGCGGATCCCGGATACGGCTGGTCCTCGGGACCGACCGTCGCGACCAGGGTCGACTTCTCCCTGCAGGACGACCCCGATACTGGCGTACGCATCCTCTACTCCCCGGCTCTGACCCTCGACCAGATCCGTGAGGGCCAGCTCGACTCCGGCCCCATGTGGTCCACCGAGAGCGAGGACGGCCTCAGCTCCACCGAGGAGTCGGTGATCTCGGTGAAGGAGCGGGCACTGGCCGACATCGGCGACAAGAAGGCCATGCACTGGACCATCGGCACCGACGTGCTCCCCGACTACGACGGCTCCCGCAGGAACAGCCACCGCGTGTGGTGGCTGCCGTACAGCAAGTACCTCCTCTACACCTACGGCAAGCACGACAGGTCCACCGACGCGGCAGTGGACGAACTGACCAAGGGGATCGGCTTCGAGGCGACGAAGATGCCGCGCGACTGCGCGGACGCCGTCGTGGCCCTGGACAAGGCCGCAAGGAGCGGTGAGGCGGCGGACGACCACGGCAGTCTCGCCAACTGCCGGGAGGCCGCGGTGAACGGGGCCGAGCAGCTGGACCCGGGGACGGTGGACACCGAGAGTGAGGCCGCGTGCGTCGCCCTCGCCGAGGCGCACAGCGGGTACGGAGCCAACCTCTACTACGACCAGGCCAAGGCGTACAAGGAACTGCGCCCGTGGTGCGACCTCCCCGGAGCCGTCGGCAACCCGCGCCTGCCGGCCTACTGAGGGCAAGGACGGGGCTGCCGGTCCGCAGTCTCCCGTTACCGGGCGTCTCCGGGCTGCACCCGGTGCCGCGCCGTCCCGGGCCCAGGCGCGAAGGCTTGCGTCGGTGGGTCCGGGAGTTCACCGAGGCGCGTCCCACGTCGCTTTTCCACCCGCCGGAGAGGGCCCGGCCGCCGCCCACTCCGCCTGTCACACCTCGCCGGCCCGGTCCCCGGACCGCGCGCCCGCATCACAACCAGTCGTCGTACGCCTCATCATCCGCACCGGGCTCACGAAGCACCACGACGAGTTGCACCGGAGTGTCGGTGTCGTCCTGTTTCACGCCCACGAGGAGTTCTTTGCCGGTGACCCTCCACGCACGGTGCTCGATGTAGGAGTCCGCGTCCGTGACCTCGCCCTCCGGTTCCTCCAGTCGCTCCCCGAGGACTCCGGACCGGAGCTGTGCCGCGACCTCCGGGATCTTCGCGACGGCGACGGCATGGAGGTCGTCCAGGTAGGCGTCCGGGTCCGGCCTGTCGTCCTCGACCTCCTGGAACCACAGGGTGAACTCCACCTCGACCGGATTCTCGCCCTGAATCCACGCGCGGGCGTCATCACACTGCCACGTGGTGGCCCAGCTCTTCGACGGGTTCCTGCGCTCGCCCGACCAACCCGCCGCCGCGAGAACCGATTCCACCGCGGGGCCGTTGAGTTCCTCGATCTCGACCAGTCGGGAGATTTCCGCACTCACGTCAACCATTTACTCATCCCGCTCATTCCATTTCCTGGCACGTGGAAGACGGCCGGCTTACCACTCGCGATAGCCTCCGGGAAATGCGTACCGAGCAGCTGGCGGAAGTGTGCGGCGCCGGCTGCATTGGAAATCGCATAGCGCACGCCCTTGCCGCCCAGTCCGTCGTTCAGCTCCATCAGCTTTGCGGCCTGATCGGTGATCTTCTTCTCGTTGTACAGCGAACTTTCGGGGTTGTACGCGGACTTGGCCCATTCGCTCTCCCGGCCGCCGGTGAACTTGGCCTCCATGATCCAGCCATGGGCGGGTCCGCCGTCTACATGCACTGCACGCCCGTCGGCAAGTTTCCATATCTGTTCATAATCCGTGCCGGACACCACGCGCTGATAGCGGAACGAGGGCCGCTTCAGCATTTTGTCCGTCAGCCAGGCCAACCCCTTGAAAGTCGGACAGGACTGAAGGCCGAGCGGATCGCACCAAGTCAGCGGATTGACCACGTACGCGTAGTCGTCCGGCCCTGCCGCCAATCCCAGCGGATCTGGAGAAATGTACCGTCCGGGAACGGGGTCGTAATAGCGGAAGTAGTTGTAGTGGAGTCCGCTTTCCGCGTCGAAATACTGGCCGGGGAAGCGGAGCAGGCACTCGGGTTCGCCGGATTCCGGGATCTCTCCGCCCCACAGGGCGGACCGGTTCCTCCATGTCACCTCGCCCTCGGGCGAGAGCAACTCGGTGGGGGTTCCGGCGAGGTTGCCGACGATGAGGCGGAAGCGCCGGTCCACCTCGTGCTGGGGGGCGTCCCGGAGCCACTCACGGCGATCCTGCACCACGGGTCGGTGGCTGTCGGGTGTGTACTCGTAGGTGATACTCGTACGGCGATCACCGCCGTACACGTGTGTCTCCTCGGCCAGGCGGTTGCCGTCCCACACGAAGAAGACCGCCTCCGCGACGCTCCCCGCGTCGTCGATCCGCTCCTTGGCCACCCTGCGGCCGAGAGGGTCGTACGTGTAGCGCCACTGCGCACCTTCCGGGGTGACCACCCGGATCAGCCTGTCCTCCGCGTCCCAGTCGTACGCCCAGACCCGTCGCTTGCCGGAAAGGGTCGTCAGCACCCTGCGGACCACCCGTCCCTGGGTGTCGTGGGCGTAGGCGTGGCGACCGGCCCGGACGAGCCGCGTCCCGTCGTAGGCGAACGAACGGACGGGACCGTCGTCCGCCCCGTCCCCCGGAAGACGGGCCGACACGAGCCTTCCGGCAGTGTCGTAGGCATACCGTTCCTCTCGAAGCAGGCAAATCTACCGGCCGCCTGGCTTCACAAACACTTCCAGTCGACCGCGGAGCGGGAGAGCTGGTTGAGGGAGTGCGACGCCACCGACCTTCCCGAGGACGTGACGGGGTTTCTCGAGTTCTACGAGGCACGCCGGACACGCATGCGCCACCGTCTCATGAGCCTCTTGGGGGTCACCACCGGATCGGAGCAGGGCGCCGGCACGCCGGACGCCTCGCAGACCGTGCCGGACGACGGCCCCGACCCAGGAAACGAAGGCCTGTAGGCCGTCGGCTCGGGGGCTCACGGGGCACCCCGGCGTACGGCGGCGTCAACGCCGGGCCGCACCGGACCCGGTCACGAGGTCCCCACCGCGCCGACCGGCGAACACGGTCGGCAGATGATCGGCAGCGTACTCCCTCTCCGCCGCTGGAATCGGCCCTTCGACCAGAATGTCATCGCCTCAACGCTCACCTTCCTGTGGCTCGCGGGTGTGCCCGTACCTGGCCGAGCGGCGGGGCAGCGCACCGGCGACCCGACTGTGAGGACACGCAGCTGTGCCTGGAACCGCTGCCACGGCAGGCGTGGCGCTCGACGTGTGATGTCGCGCCGGATACGGAGTTCAGCGGCCCGTGCCCTGCTCGCCGCTTTCGCCCCCTCGGGGGTGGAAGCGGCGGACAGGCCGGTCACAGGCCCATGACGACCACACGGTCCCCGCACAGCTTGCGCAGGTCGTCCTCGTCGGAGGTGAAGACCGTGACCGGCCCCGGCTGTCGCAGAGCGACGGCGGCCAGGGCCGCGTCGATGGCGTACTTGTGGCCGTGCAGGCTGGCTTCCTTGAGCAGCCCGATCGCGTCCTCGGCGATGTCCTCGGTCACCGGTTCGACGTGGACACGGGAGAGAGCCCAGTGCCAGGCCGGGATATAGGTCCGTACGTCGTACGCCTCGATCAACGTCATCGAGGTGGTCATGACACGGATGCCGAGCCGGTGGGCGTCCTTGATGCGGACGCCTGTCCGACGCTCGCCCCGTACCCAGCGGGACAGACCTTCGCAGTCCAGAAGGTATGCCGGGTCCCCCGTCATGCTGCCGCCCGCCGCTGTTCTTCCGGCGTGGCCTCGATCGGCTCACCGGCGGCCACCCGCTGTGCGCGAGCCAGCTCGGCATGCCGGCGCTCGATCTCCCTGCGCTCCGCCTCCGCCTCCGCCAGCTCGGCCTCGGTGGCCTCGCCGTACTCCTCCTCCCACCAAGCGACCGCTTCCCCGAGCCGGTCCTGCTCCCGCCGACGCTCTATGGCCTGCGTGACATAGCGGCTGAACCCGCCGGGGCCCACCTCGGCCCGGATGGCCTCGGCAAGCTCCTCGGGGAGTGTGACGGTGTACTTCTTGGTTGCCATACCATCGACCATACCGCTCGCGTTCCTGAGGGGAGACCCGAACGACGGCGGCCTCACCCCATCGAGTACATCGATGAACATGACGGCGCTCAGCACGCGCACTCGGCCCACACGGTCTTGCCGCCGGGCGGATACGGTTCCGTGCCCCAGTGGTCGGCCAGGGCGGTGACGATGAGCAGGCCCCGGCCCGACTCGTCGTCCGGCGGCGTGACGACGTCCGTCACGGGGGAGGGGAGCCGATCCCCGCGGGCGTCGGTGACCGCGATGCGCAGGACGCCGGCGGCCGGATCGTGGGTGAGGGTGAGGCGGAAGTCGCAGCCCTGGACCCGGCCGTGCAGCGCCGCGTTGGCGGCCAGCTCCGCGACGATCTGCTCCGCGCGGTCGGTGACGCCGGGTGACGTCTGCCAGGTGCGCAGCTGCTCGTAGGTGAGCAGCCGGGCGAGGCGGGCACCGCGCCGGGTGGACGACAACTGCTGCGTGAACGACCGCGCGGCGGCGGAGAGCTGGGGGGTGGTTGTGCTCATGGGACCACGGTGGCGGGTGCGCGGGGCACGTTCCAGAGGAGATCGCCGTACGCCGAGTCACCGTACGGACACATGCTGTGCGGGGTGCGGGCGTGGGGACCCGAGCAATTTTCGTCCCGGCGGTCACGTAGTGATGACGCCACCGGCACGACTCGTCGGCGGCGGCGTCATCTTTCAACGCCTTGCGGTCAGAGATCCCATACTTGGTCCGGGTCGTCCAGTGCCGCCCGGACCTGGGAGAGGTCTCCGATGTCCGCGAGCGGCGAGCTCTTGGCGATGTCGACAATGCCACGCACGACACTGTGCAGCACTTCGCCATTGCCCTCGTCGAGAGCTCTGTCCAGCCTGGCGAACATCTCCTCGAAGAGATTGCGCCGTTCCGCGAATGCCTGTGTGAAGTAGTCCTTGAGGACGGCTTCAGCGGCCCGGATCCGAGCGACCTCTGTGGCCTCGTAGGCCTCCAGCCGGGCCCTCTTGGTGCTCTCGACCTCATGGATGTGGATGCACTCACGGGCGGCTTCGACGATCTGGTTCAGCGCAGCGAAGCCGTCCACCGCCTGGACGGAGCCCTTGGCCGCCTTGAAGACCTTGCCGACGTGCACCTTGGTCTGGTCGGGCACCTTAATTCTCCTTGGTCAAGGGTCTGTACCTGATGGTGAGGTTTGAGCTGCGCTCGTCCAACTCGCCTTCCGCGTCGACAATCGGAGTCGTCGCCACGTCACGGACCGCCATGACCAGGGTCATGGCCCGCTGGAAGCGTTCGGCGTGACTCCGTGGATCGAACGGCTCGGACTCCAGAAGGTCCAGTGCCTCAAGCCCTCGGGAAGTGAGGTCCGAGAGGAGCTCGCGCAGCTCCGTAACGCGGGCGTCGACGCCCTTCAGGCGGGTGTCCGTCTCATCGAGTTCAGCGATCGCCACGGCGACCTTCGCCTCGAACTCCCTTGCCTGGGTGATCGCCTTCGTGCCTCGGCCCTTGACGACGAGTCCCCCGACGAGCAGCGCGGGACCGACGGTGACGAAGTTCAGCGCCGTGGCTCCCAGGGCCATCCCGCCACCACCCGACGCAAGCGCCCCACCACCTAGGAAGGCGAGGGTCGCGCTCTCGGCCGCAACGCCCGTCAAGCCGGAGATTGCCGCTCCGGTGCTCGCGACTCCGAAGCTGCTGGCCGCCGCCGCGATTCCAGCACCCGCGCCCGCACCCGCCGCCGCGGATCCGAGGGCCCCGCCGATCCATGCCACCGCGTCGACATCGAGGCCGCGCAGCCCAGGGATCTTGGCCATGGTGGCGTCGACGCCATCCACCAGCAGCCGCTCGCTCTCGCGCACCTGTCGCTCGTGGCGACGCAGGAAGTCGCCCATGCGTACGACGACATCAACGAGCGCCTGCTTCTGCTGCTCCCCCAGTGCCTTGAGGGCACTGTTCGTCGCCGCCAACGCGTCCTCGGTCTGGGCTCGGCGTCGCTCGTAGTCCTGGCCCGCCTCTTCCAATCGGGCCTTCGAACGCTTGAGGTCGTGGATACCTTTGCCGCCGAGGGCGACCCCGCTACCACCGGTCGCCACACCGACACCGATGAGTATGACCGGTATGAAGAATGGCACAATCCCCCCTTGATCCCCATGACCCTGCGTCAACCGACGGGTCCACCCGTCCGTTCCCCATGTTGGGTACGACGGAAGGGGCCATGCATGCCGTTGATGCGCCTTGTTGGCGCTTCGAGCATGACGACGAGCTGTTACTGCTGTCAACACGTTGCCGAATGTCGAGTACTCGAATTTCCGTACGTGCTGGACTCATCGGGCCAGACCGGGATGCAGACATCCTCACTTGCTCCGAGGTCAGCTTCCTGCCGCAGCGGCCCCGCAGGATGTCGCAGGAGAAGTCGTGGTCGAACGGCAGGGACACCGGTCGGTCCGATCCCGGCCGGTCTGTGACCGCTGTTCATGCCTTGCGTGTGTCGTCGTATGGGGGTATCGGGTCTCCGGGTGGCGGCAGTGGCAGCGGGCTCTGAGGCGTGGTGGAGTGGGCGGTGGTCGTCCCTGCCGTCACTCCACCAGGCTCATTTTTCGCGAGATGGACAGCGGGTGGGGCGGAACAGGTCAGGAGGAGCGCCAGCGGTTGCGGCCGTCGGAGCCGGGGCCGCAGACCATCGGGGTGCCTGCCTTGGTCACGCCGGTAGCCCCGGGCTGGGAGCAGAAGGAACCGGGGTGCACGGTGCCGACGTTGCTGCCGCCGTCGGACGACGACGAGGAGTCGCCGCCGGTAGAAGCCCCGTTCCCGGTGGTGCTGTTGTCGCCACTGTCGTGGTAGTCGGGGTCGTTGGCAGGGATCTTGTAGGTCGTGTCCTTTTTCGACGGGCACTCCTGGACGAGATCGGCGTCGGTCCACCGGCCCAGGTCGAGGTGGACCGTGGTGGTGGAAGTGACCTCGCTATCCTCGTCCGGACGTTGGAAGCACACCCGCCACTCGTCGCCTTCCTCGGCGGCCTCCTCCGCCGTGGGCGTGTCGATGTCGATGTAGACGTCGTCGAGGGTGACGCTGTCGAGGTCGATGCCGGCCCGGTCCAGTTCCTTGACCGCCGTGTTGTAGGTGTCGCCCACGAGATCCGGCATTGTCGGCCACGGGATCGGGCCGCCGTCCTTCGTGGGGCAGGGCTCGCCGGTCCGCACGGCGGCGAAGGCGACGGACTTCGCGGTGGTGTCGGCCTTCTGGGAGCACACCGTCCACGCGGACCGTACGACGATCGGGCGGCCCTCCGCGGACGCGTCGTGACGACCGGGCGTGAACCCGGCCGCACGCGCGCCCTTCTCCGCCTTGTCCAACGCCTTGCCCGTGTAGTCGGTGAGTTCGGGGATTTTGGCGGGGGTGGGGGACGGCGTGGTTTCGGCGCCCGCGTCGTCCGCATTCTTCGCCTTGGCCTCGGACTTGTCTGCCCCGCTGTCGTCGAGTTGCCCGCTCATGCTGGCGCTGATCAGCAGCAGGAAGAAGGCACCGAACGTGGCGCCGAGCCTGGCGTACCAGCGCCATGAGGGCAGGACCCACACTGCCACCATGGCGGCGATCATCACGAAGAAGCCGAGCCCGAGGCTCACCGCGCTGAGCAGGGCCACGAGGGCCAGGAGGCCGAGCAGGACGGGGGTGGTCTTCCACCAGGGCCGGGACGGGGGCGGGTTGGTGTTGTACGGGTCCACGGGTGCTCTTGTTCTCCGGTGTGGATCGGGTCGGGCCCGGACTCGTGTCAGGGGCAAGACGTTCAACCGCCACAGCCTTGCGGCCGTTACGCGAACACCCCGCACGTACGCTGTGTGAGCGTACGTGCGCGTTCCGTGGGCGGTGCGTCGTCGGATCCGTCACGCTGGATGCTGTCGATCGTGAGGGCCTGCGGGCGACGTACAGAGGCAAGCGGAGGTGGGCGCGTATGGCAGGTGGCGCGGGTGTGGACGGCGAGAGGACGGCCTGCGAGGCGGAACGGGAGCCGGACCCGTCGGACAGCCTGCGGACGTTCGGGGCCGTCGTCCAGGCGCTCCGTGAGCACGCGGGGCTGAGTCGGGTGCAGTTCGGGGAGCTGGTCCGGTTCTCCAAGCACACGGTGGAGTCGGTGGAGTTGGGGCGACGGATGCCGGATGCCTCCTTCATCGAGCGGGCGGAGGAGGCGCTGGGCAACACGGGGGCGCTGCGGCACTCGGCGCGGTTCCTGACACGGGGTGAGGCGGGGCTGGCGGCCTGGTTCCGGCGGTGGGTTCGGCTGGAGCGAGTTGCGGTGAGCCTGTGCACGTATGAGTGCCGGTTGGTGCCAGGGCTGTTGCAGTCGGAGGGGTACATGCGCGCTCTTTGCGAGAACGACATCCCTCCCATGGCTGATGAGGACCTGGAAGCTACGGTGCAGGCGCGACTGGAACGTCAGTGCCTGCTCAAGGAGCGACCCAACACGGCCTTCGACTTCATCGTGGAAGAGTCCGTGTTCATGCGACGCCTCGGTGGGACGCAGGTGACACGTGAGTTGATCGACTACGTACTTGATGCCGTTGCGCCAAGGAACGTCACGCTCCAGGTCATGCCGGCGGACAGTGAGCATCACGCTTGCATGGCTGGACCGATCCAACTGTTGGAGACCCCGGACGGCAGTTGGCGCGGCTACGCGGAGGGACAGGAGAACGGCCGCCTGATCGCCGACCCGAAACAGGTCAGCAGGCTTCATATGCGCTATGCGAGACTGCGCTCGCAGGCCCTTACCCCGAAGGACTCCAGGGGCCTGCTGGAGCGGATGCGAGGAGCGCTATGAGCACGCCTGAACTCGACTGGTTCAAGTCCAGCTACAGCAGTGCGCAAGGTGACAGCTGCATCGAGGTCGCGGTCACCGAGCAGACTGTCCAGGTACGGGACTCGAAGGATGTCACGCGTCCCAACTTCGGTGTGTGCCGGGATGGCTGGTCTCGCTTCATCCGGTACGCGGCGGAAAGCTGAGAAGTGCGCCAGCCTCGCTCAGCGGGGCCGGCGCATGCGTTGGTCCAACGGCTGTCGTGCTCACGCTTCAGCGCAGCCGAACTTCCCAGCTACCGGGGTCCATCGCCCGATCGCCGTCTACGGGGCAGCCGTCCATCCAGAGACCGAAACCGGACGGGTCCTTACCGGAAGCGGACCAGCCGACATGAGTGAATGTCGACAGGTCGATTTCTTCACCGTCGGCGGACACCCGGAGAGGCAGGCGCACGGAGACGGTGTTCCCCCGCACCACAGGTTGAGCCGCTACGTCACCGCCAGTGAAGCCCTTCCCGTAGACGGTCACGAACCACTTGCCGTCCAGGTACAGCAACTCGATGGCGCCCTCGTCGGCTGATTGATCTCCGACCCATGTGTAGTAGTTGGCGTCGTAGATGCCCGAACCCACGCGCGGCACATCGCCCGCCATGGTGTAGCTGACGGTCACGCTGTTGCTGTTCCGTGTCAGTTCCGCACTCTTGATGCGCAAGTAGCTGGGAGGCGGCGAGGAGCTCTTGGTGATGGTTCCTCCGGCCGCTGTGAAGCGCATGTTTGCGGCGGTTCCGGTGCACCTGGCCGAAACCGTCCGGGATGCAACTTCCTTGGTGGGCGAAGCAGCCGCTTTGGAAGGCGTGGGCGAAGGCTTCGCGCTCGCCTCGGTCGTAACGGTTGGTGTGGCAGAAGGACGGGGTTGGGCTATTGCATCGTTTGCTATTGCCTCAGGGGCACTACCGGAGGCATTTCCAAGAGCGATCACTGTCCCGCTCACGCAGGTGACAGCGAGCAGGGTGCCGAGACGAAGCAGGCGGGGCTTGAGGCGGTGAGAAGAGAGGTACACGAAAGAAACTCCAGAACGGTCATCGAGACCGGAGTGCCAGGCTTGCCGGGCCTCGCAGTTCCCATGGCAGCCCTGAGCACATGGACGGTGCGCCGGGTTGATTCGAAAGGGGATCTTCAGTTAGTCGGTCGGTGACTTCTCTGCAACGGGCAGTACGGCACCTGGACTTGGGCGGAGCATGTGTCCCGGCCTGGGTGATGCAGAGAGCCAATGCTCCGGGAGGTATGCGACCGCCCATCCAGCGCAGGTTGCGAGCAACAAGGCTGCGATTCCGGTTCCCCACCCTTTGACCAGTACAACGACCGGCGCCGCTGCGACGACTGCTGTGAGTACAGCGGTGATCCACGCCTCGAGTTGATCAGTCGGCACGAAGGGGCGTCGCTCACCCCAGGCACGCACGACGGCGTATGCGAGGCCTGGAACCAGCACCGCGTATCCGCCGATCCAGGCCCATCGCCACTCGGCCGCCAACCACATGACGGCCGACCACACCAACCAGCAGGCCACGGCGACGACGGCTATGCCTAGTAGAGCGGCACACCCGCGCGCCGTGTCGTTCGAACTGTCGGAACGTGCCATATCTCTCAGCCTTCGGTTCTCTTGCGCATACGGAGGGTCATGCCCAGTACCAGAAGGACCAGGGACACGACCGAGGCGGCCCATCCGGCGCCGTCGTTCGGATCGCTGTCCGCGAGCATGCTCGCGGCGACCAGGGCGAAGAATGCTCCAGTGGTCAAAGGACCGATTCCCGAGGGCATGGGGCCCGCCGTATGCCAGCGCCTTCGTGGGACCCAGAGGCGGAGCAGTTCCGCGGTGATCACGAAGGCCATGAGTCGCGTCCCGACCCTGAACCACACCGGTGCTGTGGCGTCCGATTCGCCCACGCCCAGGATCGCCGTCAGCCCGAGGAAGATGATCGGCACCAGCCAACCAAGACTGGCCCGCACGCCGGGAACCGGGAGGGGAGCGGTCCGGTTAAGGGGCTTCGTAAGGCTGACCGGTGCCGCCGCGTCAGTTGGAGTGCGGGGGGAAGGGATGCCGGGCAGAGGCGGCGCCTCCGGGACCGGACGAAGCGCACGGGTCTGCGCACGGCGCACGCGGCGACCTATATCTCCATATTGGTGGATGTGCGTCGACAGCTGTGCCTGAAGGCCGAGCAATTGCTCGGCCATCGCGTCGAACTCAACACGGCGTTCGGCAGCGCGGTCAGATGCCTCGCGGTGGGCGGCGGCAAGTCGGTCAAGGGCCTCAGTGTGCACCTGTACGGCTTCGGCGCGTGCGGCCTCGGCGGTACGCGGTGCCTCCGCAAGCTCCTGCTGGAGGCGCTTGCGTTCGGCTTCGATGATCTCGGCGATGCGGTGCCGCTCGTCCGGCGGCAGCTCGCGCGGGGCACGGGCCTCAGCGCGGGCGACTGAGGAGTCGCGCCATGCCATGAGTGGCCGACCGCGGTGCTCGCCGATGCCGTTGATGTGGACCTTGCCGCCCTTGGTGCGGTGGATGTAGAGGACTTCACCGCCCTTGCCATTGGGCGCCTTGCCCCAGCTGACATGCCTGAAGTCGGCTGCGGTCCTGATGCCCTGGGCCGCGAGGTCGCGGATGAGCCCGTTGCCGATGCCGTTCACCTGGCTTGAGGTGAGATACGTGCTGTTGAGCGTGCGCTCGATGGACTCGCGGCGGAGGACGGCGAGGGCTCGCTTCTCCTGACTCTCGCGCTTGCCGTCCAGTCCGTTCAGCTCACGCGTGAGCGAGGTCCCCCGGCGGACCTGGCGTTCGTGGATGCGCTGCAGTTTCTTGCCGTACGCCGCCTCGGCGCGGTTGAGGTCCCGCGCCTCACGGTTCAGGCGTCGCTGGTCTGCGAGTTCGAAGGAGCGTCGCTTGTCGAGGAGACGGCGGAGAGCACGGATGGACTCGATGAGTCGGCGGCGCTCTGCGCGTACCTCTGTAGGCGATGGGGTGGCGGCCAGCGGGACGGGGGTGGGTCCGCTCTGCCGGGTGGTTGTGCTGTCGGTCAACGGGGGCTCTCTAGCGGGCGGGGTGTCGGGGGCCGTGGCCCGGGGGCGGAGTGAGGGTGGAGGTGTAGTTCTCGCCGTCCACCAAGGGGTTTTCCAGACTGACGCCAGCTGTGGCCATGCGGTCGTACTCGGCGAGGATCAGCTCCTTGGTGCGGTAGGTGCCGTACTGGGCCTCGTCCTTCCGGCGAATGATGGGGAAAGTGTCGAGAATGTAGCTGGTGTCCTCACGGGAAATTCCGTAGAGGTGGAAGAAGAAGGCGTCCAGTTCGGCGCCGATCGTGCTGCGGCGCGGCGCGTCCCATTGGAACGGTGCGCCCGTCTCGCCGGTGTCTCTGGCGAAGGGTGCCATGTCGTGTGCCGTGTAGACGAGTTCCCGCACCCGGTGCAGCAGAAAGTCCCGGTGCAGTGCGAGCTGGGCCGGGGTCAGCACCGGGAACTGCTGTACGTAAAAGAAGTTGAAGTTCGTGCCACCGATCTTGAGGCGTGCCACGTAATCCAGGACGAACGATGAGAGGTTGGCCAGCAAACACGGCAACAGCTCATCGCGGTGTGGGAAACGCAGGACGGGGGCGCTGTTGCCGACAGCGACCCGGGGGAGGGCGTAGGGAGTGAAGCTGCGTTCGTTGGTCGGGGCCGTGATGGACGAGAACGCCATGAGCCAGCCGCTCGGTGCCGGGGGAACCTCGCGCTCGGCGACCCAGGCACTGGGCACCGGGCAGAAGTGAGGGTTCGCGTAGTCGGTCAGGGCGGAGGCGAGAGGCTGGTTCAACCGCTTCGTTGCTGTGTTGCTGCGGGCCACAGACGCCGCGCGGTGGTTGAAGAACGTGGCCATCATCCCCTGGTACAGGGGCAGCATGGTGACCCCGTCCTTGTGGAATTGGTTGCCCTTCAGCGTCCAGCCGTCGCCCTCCAACTCCTCCTGGGTGTGGAAAAGGTGCGAGTCGTTGGACATGTCGAACATGCGCATGAACGACAAATCCCACGGGTTGCCGTTCGCGTCGCCCTCCTTGATGAGGACCGGGACGCGGCGGTAGATGCCGAGGGTGATTTCGGCGTCGCGACGGGAGCGGAAGACGGGGCAGGTGCCCGTGTTGGGGTTGAGGAGAGTGATCTCTTCGGGCGTGAGAGTGAACGCCTTTTCTGCGTCGTCCAGTTCTGACGGGTCGTGGAGGAAGAAGGCGAATCGGGCAACAGGTTCGTGCATGGCGTGGCCGGTGAGGGACAGGATGCTGAACTTCATCCGTGAGTCAACAGCGGGAAACAGTCCGCTGCGGTTCTCGAAGTCGTACAGCGCCGCGATCGACCCGTTCTGCACCAGATCCTTGAAGAAGTACTGCGTCGTGGCATCCGTCGCGATGCCTGTCGGCACGATGACGCCCGTGCGGCCGTGCGGTCCCGTCATCGTGCGGTCGGCTTCGGCGAAGACGGCGTACGTGTTGATGTCACCTCGGCCGGTGAGCGGGTAGCGCAGCGACAACCGCAGGAACTGGCTCTCACCCTCCGCTTGGCGCTTGGCTGCCGTGAACTCGGCGAAGAGGTCGGGGTTCGTCTGCGGCAGGGCTGCGATGAGCCGCTTGCGAGCGGCAGCGTTCGGGGCGTTGGCGATCTCCGTGTCGCGCTGGGCGAAGAACTCCTGTTCCTGGAGCTTGACGCGCTCCCACGGCGGATTCCCCAGCACGCAGGAGAATCCGCCGGCCCACCCCATGGACGGATCCGCGTCGTCGTCCGCGGTCTTGGAGACCGCGAAGACCTCCGGGAACTCCAGGTGCCAGTGGAAGAACCTGTACCGCTGGGCGAGGCGGATGATCTCCTCGTTCGTGCTGACCGGAATGCCTGCTCCGGCGCTCTGGAGGTCGCGAAAGACCCCCTCGGTAACCGGGGTGGGTGCTCCCTGGACCTTGGGCCAGACGAAGGCGGCGCACCAGGCGTCGCTGATGTGCAGGGCGCGGAGGTAGTCCGCCGACTGCTCCAGATCACGGAAGCGGCTGGACTGGAGTCGGACATCGCGCAGAGTGTCGGCCGAGGTGGCGGTGATCTCGCGCAGACTGGCCGCGAAGGCCGCGTTGGAGACCCAGATGCGCTCCTCCGTGTGGAAGCTCAACTGGCCGCCGCGTTCCGCCGCGTTCCGCTTCTTGATGGCTGAAGCGACCTTCTTGTCGTCGCCCTCGATCGGCTTGAAGGCGTCGTCGGGGATGCCCTTGGCCAGCAGCGCTGGCGTGGTCCCGATCAGCGCGTTGCCGTGCTTGATGTGGGCGTCCAGGAAGCCCAGCGGCTTGCCCGGCTCCAGGGCCTCCAGCCACAGTGACACCTTGGCCAGCTCGACCGCCATCGGGTTGAGGTCCACGCCGTAGATGCACCGCGCGACCACCTCGTGCAGCGCGTGCCGCACCGCGTCGATCGTCGGCTCGGGGTTCTGCTCGCGCACCGCGGCCACCTGCTTCGCGATGCGCCGTGCCGCAGCCACCAGGAAGTGGCCGGAGCCGCACGCCGGGTCGCACACCGTCAGGTTCAGCAGCTCCTCGACGATGGCCGGGCCCGGGTCGGGCTGCCCGGAGCGCGTCGCGCGGATCTCGCCGCGCTTCACCGCGTCGTCGATCACCGGGTCCAGCGCCGAGTCCAGCAGGCACTCGATCAGCGAGGACGGGGTGTAGTACGAGCCCGTCGTCTTCCTCGCGTTGCCCGCCAGCTCGACGAGCTCGAAGGTGCGCTCGGTCGCGTCGTGCTGAGGTACCAGCTCCAGCAGGGACTCGTAGATGGAGCCCAGCTCCTCCGCGTCCAGGTGCCGGTAGTCCACCACCCGGTTGCGCTTGCTGGCGGCGTCCCTGACGACCGACAGCGCGCGAACTGCCTCCAGCAAGGGCTCGTTCGACAGGGACAGGTCGTGCAGGAGCTTGTCCGCCTCCGTGTCGTCGAAGATGCCGCCCAGGCCGGGCAGGCCCAGCTCCGGGAGGCCGTCGTCGTTGCCGAGGCCCGAGAGCACGAAGCGCAAGGCCTGGTACAGGTCGCCGTGGGCCGTGCCGCGGCGCCGCTGAGCGTGCCGGCGCAGACGGGCCGAGGAGAAGTACGTGGCATACCGCTCCTTCGCTGTCTCGTCCGCCGACGGGGACAGCAGCACCTCCCGGTCCTCGGCGACGAAGAGGAACAGCAGGCGGTAGACCAGGCGCAGGAGGGCGTAGTGGAAGGTCTTGACCTCCAGGCTCTCGCGCAGCTCCCGGTTGTCCGGGTGCTTCAGGAAGCCGGTGCCCAGGGTGGTGATCGCCCGCTGGACGCCCTTGCGGAGCTGGTCCAGGGCACGCGTGCCCTGTGCGATGGCCTCCGTGCGCCACTTCTCCAGCCAGCACGTGGACGGCGCCGCGTCCTCCGCGACCTCGAAGCGGGACACGTGCAGCAGCCGGTACAGCAGCACGAATTCGCTGAACAGCTCGCCGTCGAAGATGGCCTCGAGGTCGAACTCGACGTACGACGCCGTGGCCAGCGCGCTGGAGTCGCGCAGCAGGCGTATCTGGCGGCCGTTGGTCAGGACGCCCCACAGGTGGGCCTCGGTCCGGTTCAGGCACTCCTGGAGCATCGACTGGGGCGGCACCGTGCCCGCGCCGCCCGGACGCTTGTCCAGATTGGCGTTCCACGGCGTCTGGTGGACGAGCGCGTGCTGCCAGCGGTGCGAGACCTCGAACCGCTTCTCCGTGTCCGAGTCGGCCCTAACGCCCTCCGTGCCGACCGGTGTCAATCGACCGAAGCCCAGCTCCCGCCACAGCGGCGCGAGCCAGTCGGCGCCGGCGCGGCCCGTGGGGTCCGTCGCGGGCAGGCCCGTCTCCCGGTCCTCGGGGAGGTGCTTGCGCAAGTCGCGCCAGAGCGGCTTCAGGTATTCCCAGCTGCGCTCCGCCTCGTCGCGGACCGAGCGGGACGAGGGCAGGCCGTAGTCCGCGGGCTTCGAGCCGGGGACGTCCTTGCCCTCGGAGATGCGCAACAGCATGTCGGCCGGCAGCAGACCTCCGACCGTGTGGACGGCGGTGAACACCTGGTGGCGGGTCGTGGCGGACATCAGGCGGACGCTCCAGAGACAGCAGCAGGGGCAGGGGCGGAAGCAGCGGGGTCGGCGGGCAGGTAGAGGTACGCGCCGAGGACGTCGGCCGGCTTCTGGGCCGTCACCGACAGGCCGCGGACGATCTCGCCGGAGGCCTGACGCACCCTGCGGTGCGAGGCGTCCAGCTCGGCGGCCAGGTCGTCGCCGTACGACTCCAGGTGGGCGTTGGTCTCGGGGAGTTGGCCGAGGATGCGCTTGATCATGCGCTCGCCGAAGTGCGGGTCGGTGTTCTGGGACGCCGTCGCCTCCAGCAGCGCCGCCGCACGCTCCGGCGGCAGCCACACCGCGTTCTTCGGGGAGCCCTCGAAGGCCAGCAGCCGCGCGTCCTCCGCGACCAGTTGCTTCTCGCCGCTCCGCGACGGCAGGGTCAGGTGGAACCGGTAGCGGACCAGCAGCAGCGTCGTGCCCGTCGTCACCGTGTCCGTCGTGATCACCCCGCAGCGGCGTGCCGGGCGGGCGCCGGCCGCCTGCGTGTCCAGGGCGGCGTCCAGCACGTGTGACGCCAGCGCGCCGACCACCGGGTCCGTGCGGACCAGCGCCGCCTCGCCGCGCGCCACCGCCGGGTCGTTCCGGAACGGGATCGGGCGGTCCCGCTCGATCACCTCCGCGCCCACGACCGTGGCGAGGGCGTCCCGCAGGCCCGCGGGCGTGCCGCCCACCTGGGCGGTGAAGTCCTCCGCCTCACCCGCGCCGCGCAGCACCGCGCCCAGCGCGCCCAGGGACTCCCGCACGAACGACGTCACCTCGCCCGTGCCGCCCAGCGCCTCCCGGACCGCGGCGACCTCGCGGGCCACCTCCTCCGGGTGGATCGCGCGCTGCGCGAACCGGGACTGGGACCG
This sequence comes from Streptomyces sp. NWU339, assembly GCF_003143855.1. Classification (GTDB taxonomy): domain Bacteria; phylum Actinomycetota; class Actinomycetes; order Streptomycetales; family Streptomycetaceae; genus Streptomyces. The sequence continues at coordinate 41,907 of NZ_QFRK01000014.1, read as the reverse complement.
CTTCTCGCGCTCGGCCGCCGAGTTCCAGTCGCTGTCCAGCTTCGCCGTGCTCACCTTGAACGCGTCCGCACCGAACAGGGCGTCCTGGTCCTCCCGGCCGCGCATCAGCAGCCACTCGACGATCGCGTCCGTCACGCCGGTCGACAGCTCGTCCGGGACGGACACCGAGATGCCCAGGTCCTTCTTGATCTGGCGGTGCTTCTTGATGAGGACCTCGAGGACCTTGCCGTCGATGCCGTTGTCGTCGCCGTACAGGGTGATGACGCGGACCTCGTCCCGCTTCTGCCCGTAGCGGTCGACGCGGCCCTCGCGCTGGTCGTGGCGGGTGGGGTTCCACGCCAGGTCGTAGTGGACCACGGCGTCGAAGTGGTGCTGGAGGTTCACGCCCTCCGACAGGCAGTCGGTGGCGATCAGCACGCGGCGCGCGGCGGCGTCCTCGCCGGCCTCGGCGGCCAGCGCCTCGATGTTGTCGATGCGCTGCTGCGGCGAGAGTTCACCAGTGACCGCCTTGACGACCGTCTTCGCGCCCAGCGGGCCGCGCTTCTTCGTCTCGGGGTCGTTCGCCAACTGCTCGGCCAGGTACTTGGCGGTGGGGATGTAGCGGCAGAAGACGATCGGGTGGTAGCCGTCGGCGAGCAGCGCCTTGAGGTGCTTGATCAGGGCCTTCAGCTTCAGGTCCTGCGCCGGGCCCTCCAGCTCCTGGGCCCGGTCGGCGAGTTCGGCCAGCCGCGAGCGCGGGTCGTCCTCCGCGATCTCCGCGCCCGGTGCGACGTCCATGCCCTCCATCGAGTCGCTGTCGGCCGCGTCGCTGTTGAGCGGGGCGCCCAGCTTGTCGGCCTCCTCCGCCGACGACGCGACCGCCGCGGCCGACCGCGTCCGCAGGGTCTGCGCCGCCGCCCGGGGCGAGGACACCAGCGAGCGCAGCAGTGCGATCGCCGACCACCACGCTATTCGGGCCTCGCGACGGCCCCGGCTGTCCGCCTCCTCGACGCGCTCGCTCGCGTACGCGATCGCGTCGTCCAGCAGGGCCCGGTACTCCGGGGACAGCTTGTACGTCTCGTCCTTGAAGTAGCGGTCCGAGGGGAACGCGGTGCGCTCGGCGAGCGAGTCGTCGGTCAGGCCGTCCTCCTTGGTGAGGTACCGGCGCACGTCCGCGCGCTTGCGGGCCACGAAGTGCCGGGCCAGCAGCTTCCTGCCCGCCTCCGACTCCAGGTCCACGTGGGCCAGTTCGGGCTTGACCAGACCCAGCAGGTTGCGGAACGCGGACTCCTTGCCGCTGTGCGGGGTCGCCGTGACCAGCAGCAGGTGCCGGTCGGCGTCCTCGGCGACGCGGCGCAGCAGCTCGTAGCGGAGCTGGTTCTGCGAACCGGTCGTCGTGTCGTCGGCGGCCACGCAGGTGTGCGCCTCGTCGACGATCACCAGGTCGGGGCAGTGGCGCACGAAGTCGTCGCGGTGCCGAGGGGACTTGATGAAGTCCGTGGAGACGATGACGTGCGGGTGGCGGTCGAAGAGGGACTGGCCCAGGTCCAGTCCGCGCTCCAGACGGGTGACCGTCGAGGACAGCACCAGCTCCGCGTCGATGCCGAACTTGCTGCGCAGCTCCTGCTGCCACTGCTCCGCCAGCGCGGGGGAGCACAGCACCGCCAGGCCCGACGCCTCGCCCTGCGCGAGCAGTTCGCTCGCGATCAGACCCGACTCGACGGTCTTGCCGATGCCGACGTCGTCGGAGATCAGCATGCGGACCGTCTTCTGACGCAGCGCCATCAGCAGCGGGACGAGCTGGTAGGCGCGCGGTTCCACCGCGATGCCGGCGAGCGAGCGGAACGGGCCCGCGCCCGAGCGGAAGCCGATCCGCAGGGCCGTGCGCAGCAGACCGGCCGCGCGCTGGTCGCCCAGGTCGCTCGGCTCCGGCGCGGCGAACCGGGCCTCCTCGACCGTCTCGAACGCCGGGAAGACGGCGGCGATGTCGTCGTCCGAACCGCCGAGCGGCCTCAGGACGAGCAGGTCGGGCTTGCTCTCGGGGAGCACCACCCATTCGCGGTTGCGGGCCTTCACCAAGGAGCCGGCGGAGTACGTCAGTGCCATGTGTGTCGTCTAGTCCTCAGGAACGAGTGGTCAGTTGGCGGCGGGGGAGCCGAAGTAGCGGAGGTTGGCGGCGGCGATGGCGTCCCAGTCCTCGCCCTGCGGGAAGCGGACGACGTCCCAGCTCGCGCCGAAGAGGCGGTCCTCGGCGTCCTCGTCCCGGAAGGTGTCCTGCTCCTTGTCGGGCGTGTCCACGAACACGGCCACCTTCGCGCCCGGCAGCCGGTACACGAAGTCCGGCATGGCGTTCGCCTCGGTGAGGAACGGGTCCGCCTCGTCCGGCAGGTTGAGGCCCCGCGCCTTCACCCAGCCCAGGAAGTCGCCCCGCGCGGCCAGTTCGGCGGCGGTCGACGCCTCGACCGCGGTCGGCGTCTCGGCCGCGGTCGGTGTCTCGGTCGCGGTCGGTGCCGACGGAGCCCGGTCGAGCAGCCGCCGGTACTGCTCCGACCGTGACTCGCCCCGCCCCTCGCGGCGCGCCGTCGCCGAGGCGAACCGCACCAGCAGGTGCCGCGCCGCATGGCGGTTGATCAGCGCGTGGTCGAGCTGGTTGCCGTAGGTCAGCAGGCACTCGTAGCAGCCCAGCGCGCAGGGCCGGTCGGGGTGCGGGCCGCCCAGGTCGGTGCCGTCCTCCTCGAAGTGGCAGATCGCCAGGGCGTACCGGGCGGCCTTCGCCAGCGCGTCCTCCTCCGCCTGGAGGCGGCGCAGCACGCCGGCCCCGCCCTCGGCCGCCTCCGTGAACAGCAGCCGGTCGCGGGGGCCGCCGTCCGGCGGCAGCAGTTCGCTGGACAGCTCGGCGTCCTCCAGCTCGAACGCGGCCTCGATGCCCCGCTCCAGCGCGTACATCAGGGACAGCGCCTCCGGCTCCGGCAGGGCCTCGTCGAGGGTGACGACGAGGATGTTGCGCCGGTCCTCCACGTAGGGGATGACCCTTGCCTTGCGGCGGCGCTCCTTGCCGTCCTCGTCGACCACCGGCAGCTCGCTGGAGTCGCCGGACGCCTCGGCGGCGTCCTTGTCGTTCATCCAGCGGCCGTCGGCGAGGTCGAGCCAGTAGCCCGCCGGTTCGTCCTTCTTGGCCCGGACCCGGCCGAGGTTGGTGATGCGGACGGTCGCCGAGTCGCCGTACGCCAGCTCGGCCAGCGGCGCGCCCGCCGCGTCCGCGACGGACGCGTCGAGGCGGCCCTTGCGGGCGCCGTGGTCCTGGAAGCGGTACGACGTCTCCAGGCGGTAGCCGGCCCGGCGCCGCTCCTCCTCGTCGGAGGAGATCCGCTCCCGGCGCGTGGTGTACACGGTGTGGAGCTGGAGCAGGCCGTGGGTCGCCGCGCCCAGCGGCTCGTCGCACATTTGGCAGCGGTCCTGGCGTTCCTCCGGGTCGTGGTGGTAGCCGCACCGGGCGCAGCGGGACGCCCGGCTGGTCGCCAGGTCGCCGGAGGAGTCCGGCGGCAACTGGATGCGGGTCACCTGGTAGCGGGCGCCCTCGTGGTAGATGAGCGCGCCGGGCCCGAACTCCCGGATGGCGAGGAAGCGGGGCCGCTGGAGGTAGTCGCCCTCGCCGCGGCGTCGGCCCACCGTCGGGATGTACGCGGCCAGCGGCAGGCGCGGGAAGCTGTAGCCGGGCAGGAAGCCCTCGGAGGCGAGGTAGCGGTACGGGTTGAAGTCCGACAGCACCGACTTGCTGTCGACGCTCTCGTTCATCAGCAGGTTCAGCTGTGTTTCCGCCTCGCGGCGGCGGGCGTTGGCGCGGTTGCGGTCGGTCTCGGTGAGGCTGTAGTCCAGGCGTCGCTTGTTCTGGATGTACTGGTCGTCGAGCGCGGCGCGGAACAGCTGACGCCACCGGTCGAAGGCCCGGTCGAACCGCTCCGGCACCGTGCGCACCCGGTCCTGGATCCAGTCGTCGTGCCACCACGTCGTGTCGGCGAAGTCCGGCAGCAGCGGGCCCAGCACCCGCAGCGCCGCGTCCACCGTGCGGTGCCGCGCGCCCTCGTCCAGGGAGGCGTCGAGGATGTCGGGCAGCAGTTCCAGGGCGGGGTTCGGGCGGTCGCCGGTGTCCGGGTACGACACGTCCAGGACCTCGGGTATCGCGCGGCCCAGCTTCAGGCCGGCCTCGGCTGTCCAGATGCCCTGGAGGTGCGAGAGGACCAGGTCCTCGTTGGCGAGGTCCAGGCGGGGCGGGGCCACCGCGCCCGCCACCATCCGCTCCGAGCGGCGGAAGTAGTACTGGTCGTGGCTGTTGCCCGTCGCGCAGTACGTCGTCACCAGCGCCGGCTGCCCGCTGCGGCCCGCGCGGCCGGAACGCTGGGCGTAGTTGGCGGGGGTGGGCGGCACGTTGCGCATCATCACCGCGTTGAGGGAGGAGATGTCGACGCCCAGCTCCATCGTGGGGGAGCAGTACAGCAGCTTCAGCTCGGCCTTGCGGAACGCCTCCTCGCGCTTCTCCCGCTCCTCCGGGGCGACCTGGGCGGTGTGTTCGCGGGCGAACAGCCCGGACAGCGCGCTCGCCGCCTCCTTGTACAGGTCCCGGAAGAACGTGTTCACCCGCGGGCCGTCGCCGCTCGGGTAGGTGCGCGTCAGCGGGTCGTGCGTCCCCGTGTCGCCCTTGCCCGCGCGCCAGACGAGCGACTGGGCGGCCACCCGGTAGCCGGTCGTGGCCGGGGTGCTCGTCCTGCGGTAGCGGCCCGTGCGCTGCGGGGCCTCGGAGACCTCCTTCACCAGGCCGTTGGCGGCCAGGACCTTCAGCAGCTCCGCGATGACCAGCTGGAGATCGTCGGGGGAGAGCTCCTTGAAGGAGGGGGCGGCGCGCTTGAGGTACTTGCCGAACTTGCCGCGCGCCGACAGGAAGAGCCCGGAGCGGTCCATGCCCCGGCCCGACGACGGGTGCGGGTAGGCGGTGCCGATGCTCGGCCGGTCGGAGGCCGACAGCACCCACGGGTTCACCAGCCGCTCCTCGCTCGCCCGCTGCAACGCGTCGAAGTCGTCGCGGAAGTACGACACGTCGATGGCGAGCGACCGGCGCATCTCGTTGAGCAGCGCCTTCATGACCTCGGCGCGCAGGGCGGGGTCGGCGTCCCGCAGCGCCGCGTGGGTGTCCGCCCAGCGGTCCTGCTTGTCGGCGACCCACTGGAGGTCCGCGTAGTCGATCTCCAGCAGGCCCGTCTGCTCCAGGTTCGGCATGGTGATGCGCCAGCCGCGCTCCAAATCGAGGTAGAGCCGGAAGGCGACCACGTCGCGCAGCGTCTTGGCCGCGGCCTTGGCGAGCGTCGGGGGCTGGTCGCGCTCGCCGGTGTAGTCGACGGGGTCGAACGCGAGCGCGTTCGTCACCGCGGAGGCCAGCTCCTCGTGGGTGAGGCCGTCCGCGCCCGCGTCCAGGGCGGCCCGGTACAAGGCCCCGCGCAACTGCGTGATCTGCACGAAGTCGTTGAAGTGACCGGCCTGGAGGGAGGCGTCCTGACGGTTGTCGACGAACGTCAGGAGCTTGCGGGCCTCCTTGTCCAGAGCCTCCTCCGGCACGGACTTCAGGGACCGCACCACGGAGGCGGAGATGAGCGAGGTCGCCGACGAGCGGCCCTCCTGGTCCAGCGTCGCCAGCTTCGCGAAGTCCCGGCCGCGGGTCTGCTCGTAGGCCACACCGCAGTGCAGGCAGAACAGGAACGGTGACGGGACGAACGCGGCCTGCAGCTCGCCCCGGCCCTCGTGACCGAGCGGGTCCACCGTGACGGCGCGCGGCACCCGGTCGCGGAACGTCTTCCTGACGACCTCCTGGCCCCGGTCGTCCAGCTCCAGCCAGGACTCCGGCAGCCTGCGGTCGTCGACGGCGTACTGGTTGCTCGACGGCCAGGGCCGCTCGTGGTCGACGTAGAGGTAGCCGTCGCCCTGGCGTCCGCCGGTGGCGGAGGTGTCCCGGCGGGCCTCGTAGCGGACCTCGCCGTCCTTCTCGGTGCGCCAGACAGTCAGGTACTCCTGGCCGCACTCGCGGCAGAACGCCAGCGGCATCAGCAGCTTTCCGCCGCTGCCCGGCTGCTCCAGTTGGTAGGAGCGGGTCAGGTGGCGGGAGAGCTTGTCCTCCAGGGTGACGTACACGGTGTCGCCCTTGGAGAGGAACTGGTGCAGCCGGAACGCGAACAGCGGGCGGTCGGTGACCGGGTGCCGGGCCTGCGAGCCGGCCTCCAGGGTCGCCTCGATGGCCCTGACGCAGTCCTCCTTCGCGACCCCCGACCGCTCCGCCAGTTCGCGCGCCGCCGCGTCGATCGTCGTCGGCCGCCGGCGCACCAGCCGACCCGTCGCCCCGTCCGTGGCCAGGCCGAAGCGCGTCTCGATCCAGCGGGCCAGCGGGTCGCGCACCAGGTCGGCGTACGCGCGCGGCGCGGCCGGCGAGGTCAGCCGCTCGGCGGGGACGGCTTCGGGCGCCTCGTCAGTGGCGCGCACCAGGGTCTCGCCGATGACGTGCTCGGGGCTGACCTGCGTACCGAACAGCGTGCTCGCGACACCGGCGACGACCTTCTTCTGGTCCTCGACGGTGCCCTCGGTCGACATGGTCGCCGAGGTGCCGATGCACTGCACGTCGGGCGCCTGGCAGGCCTCGCGGACCCGGCGGATCAGCAGGGCCACGTCGGCGCCCTGCCGGCCGCGGTAGGTGTGCAGCTCGTCGAAGACCAGGAACTCCAGGCCCTTGGCCATCTCGATGAGGCTGGCCCGGTCGGCGGGCCGGGTCAGCATCAGCTCCAGCATCACGTAGTTGGTGAGCAGGATGTCCGGCGGGTTGTCGCGGATCTCCCTGCGCCGCTGGTCGTCCTCCTGACCCGTGTAGCGGGCGAAGGTGACCGGCTCACGGCCCTGGCCGTAGCCGTCGCGCAGGTACTTCTCCAGCTCCTTGAGCTGGCTGTTGGCCAGCGCGTTCATCGGGTACACGATGACGGCGCGCACCCGCTTCTTGGCCTTGGGGCCCTCGGCGTCCCGCTCGTGCAGGACGCGGTCGACGATCGGGACGATGTAGGAGAGCGACTTGCCGGAACCGGTGCCGGTCGTCAGCACGTACGAGGCGCCGCGCGCGGCGGCGTCGATGGCCTCGCGCTGGTGGCGGTGGAGGGTGAGCGGTCGGCCGTCCGGGACCGTGCCGCCCTCCGTCTTCCCGGCCTGGAAGATGCGGGCGCACTCCGGGTGCAGCACCTTCTCCCCGACCAGTTCGGCGACCGTGCCGCCGCTCTGGAAGAACGGGTTGAGGGACAGCCACGGGTCCGGCCACTGAGCCTTGTCGTCGAGGTCCTTCTCCACGAACGCGGCGACACGGTCGTCGCGGATGACGGTGCCGCCCTCGGTGAAGTCGCGGTAGTCCTTGATGAGCGCGCGGTGCACGCCGAAGACGTCCATCGCCGTGCCGGAGGCGGTGACCGGCGTCGGCCGCGGGGCGGCGGGCTCGGACGGGGAGGCGACGGAGAGGGCGCCGGTGGCGACCAGGGGGCGCGTCGGGTCGAGGGCGCTCCAGTGGGGGAGCCGGGAGGTGTCACCGTCCCGCACGGCCAGCGGGTGCAGGGCGTCGCGGACCTCGGCCGCGCTCGCCGGACGGTCGGCCGGGTCCTTCTCGAGCAGCCGGCCGACGAGGCGGATCAGCTCGGCGGGGATCTCGCTGCGGATGACGCCGAGGGGCGTCGGCTCCGCCTCCAGGTGCTTGCGGGCGAGCTCGAAGGGCGACTCGCTGGTGAACGGCGGTACGGCGACGAGCATCTCGTACAGTACGCAGCCGAGCGCGTACAGGTCGGCGGCCTGGGTGACCTGACGGGCCTCGAACTGCTCGGGCGCCATGTAGCGGGCGGTGCCGACGCTGACGCCGGTGCTGGTCAACCGGGCCTCGTCCAGGTCGTCGACGATGCGGCCCATGCCGAAGTCGAGGACCTTGACCGTGCCGCCGCGGGTCAGCATGACGTTCGCGGGCTTCAGGTCGCGGTGCACCACGTCGGCCGCGTGGGCGGCGGAGAGGCCGTCGGCTATCTGGGCGCCGATCGCGGCCACCCAGGAGACGGGAAGCTGGTGTTCCTCCTCGATGAGGTCGCGCAGCGTCTCGCCGTCCAGGAACTCCATCGCCAGGTACGGCAGTCCGCCGTCCTCGCTGACCCCACCGGCGATGAGCCGGGTCAGGTTGGGGTGTTCGAGGCGACGCATGATGCGGACCTCACGGGCGAAGCGCTCCACCGCCTTGGTGTCCGCGCCGGTGTCGATCAGCGCGCCCGAGCGGCGGCGCAGGATCGTCTTCACGGCGACCGGGCGTTCGGCGCTGCCCTCCGGGGCCCGGAGGTCCTCGGCCCGGTGGACTTCCCCCATGTTGCCCTTGCCGATGACCTGTCCGACGCGGAACCTGTCGTCGATCAGCCCCTGCCCCACAACCGCCCCTTTTCCCTCACTACTTCGTCACCCTGTGCGAGGACTCGTCCGCGCCCTTCGACGGGTACTCGCGCTTATTGACGCCGTTTCAGACGCGCGATCTCCAGCACCGTACACGAGAGTGGTCGTTTTAACTAGAGCCTAGTTCTGTTGACGGCGCTAACGTGCTGACGGTAGCTTTCCGTGTGTCGTCGGGTTGGGAGTGAAGGCCGTGGAGCGTCGAGCGTTCGGGGGATCCGGTGCATCCGTGTCGACGGTCGCGCTGGGGGAGCTGCTGAAGCGGCTGCGCCGCGCCGCGGTCGACGGAGTGGTGCCGGAGCACGAGTTCGTTCAGGGCGTGCGTGTGCTCGCCGTGGACGACGCCGCGCGGGACCGGTTGCGCGACGAACTGGCCCGGCTGGGCCTGCGTGTGGGGGACTTGCACGTACACGCCGACATTGACTCACGCTTCGGTGAAAAGGTTGTACGGGGAAGTGAAAAAAGCGTGAACCCGCGTGTCGTGCTGGCGCGAGGGCTGCTGGCGAGATACGCGGACGCCGAGGGCTGTGTGACGTCCCAAGTCGTGGAGGGTGTCGTACGGCTGTCGGGGCTGGACGCCAGGGAGGCGGCCGAGCTGCTGGCGGGGACCGGTGTCCGGCCGGACGCGGGCAGTGTGGCAAAGGAAGACCCCAGACCCTCCGGAACGTCCGGGAAGTCTCTGGAGGATGCGTCCGCCGCGGCTGCGGTGGATGGTCCTGCCCCGGCGGACGAGGCCACGGCCGCGACGGGCGGCGACCTCTCCGACGCCGTGGCCGCCGCGTTGGCCGTACTGGAGGCGGACCGGTTCGAGCGACGGCCGGGCAAAAGGCTGCTGACCGCCCAGGCCGAGGTGGGCCTGACCGTTCTGGTCCGGGGCGGAGCCGACCGGGTCGCCCGGGAACCCGACGAGGAGGAGCTGAAGGCGCTGTCGAGGGACGACCTCCGGATCCGCGCCCGCGACTGCTTGATCGTCCACAACCAGGGACTGGTGCACTCCCTCGTCCGGACTGTGCTGGAACAGGGCCTGGAATACGAGGATCTGTTCCAGCATGGCGCGCTCGGGCTGATGCGGGCGACGCGGAAGTTCGACCCGACGATGGGCAACAAATTCTCCACGTACGCGACTTGGTGGATCCGGCAGTCCCTCACCCGGGCCATTGCGGACGAGGGTGCGCTGATCCGTGTCCCCGTGCACATGCACGAACAGATGCGGAAGGTGGCCAGGGCCGAACGCGCCCTCGCGGCCGAGGGGCGGCGCGCGGGCGACCCCGACGTCGCGGTGCGGTGCGACATGACCCTGCAGAAGGTGCAGGAGATCCGACGCCTCACCCGGCGCACGGATTCCCTGGACCGTGTCATCGGCGACGGCGCGACCCTGGCGGACTTCGTGGCGGAGACCCACGTCCTGCCGTCGGTGGAGCAGCAGGTGGTGGGAGCCCTGTTCGCGGAGGACGTCCTGGCCGTGGTGGATACGTTCGCCGAACGGGAGGCGCGGATCCTCGTGCGGCGGCTCGGGCTGGACGGGGACGAACCTTCGACACTGGACGACCTCGGACGTGAGTTCGGCGTCACCCGGGAACGCATCCGGCAGATCGAGGTCAAGACCCGACCCGTGCTGCGGCAGCGGGTGCGTGAGGCGGGCCTCGTCGGCCTGGACGCCGTATGCGAGAAGGCCGAGCTGGCGGCGGAACGCGCCGCCGAGGCCAAGGAGGCGGCGCGGTTCGCCCGCGCCACTCACGTGGCCCGGACCGCCCTCCGCAAGGCCAGGGCGGAGCGCCTCGCACGGCGGACCGAGGCGGTTGTCGCTCCTCCGGCGGCGGAGAGTCCGGGAGGGGACGGCGACACGCCGATCGCCGAGGCGGAACCCGAGGTGACGACGAACGCGCGGGAAAGCGCCCACGCCGACGCGGTGACGGACGCCGATCAGGCCGTCGACGCCGGGGCGCCTGAGGTACTCGCCGCTGACTGGGAGCGTGCCCGCCGACTGTCCGCGGCGCCCGTCGACCAGGTCTGGTGGCTCGCCGGCTACGCGAGGGCGGCACTGGGGGAGGACGGTCTGGCGGCCCTGTTGGGGCAGCCGGCTGCCGACGAGGTGGTGCGGGCCGCTCGTGAGGGCAAGCGCCTTTCGCGTCCGGTGCTGACCGCGTTGGAAGTGTTGCGCCGGGTTCTCGACGTTCTGGTGGAGGCCGGGCAGCGGCCCGGTGACTTCTTCGACCGTCCCGCCGAAGCACTCGCCGGGACAACGCCCCGTGACTATCTCGTGCGCAGGCCCCTGGTGAACCGCGAGTCACGGCTGGCCGTACGGGACACCCTGCGGGAATTCCTCGCCGACGCGCCCACCGGGCACCAGGACACGGCCGACTCGGAGCAGGCACAAGAGGTGCGGACGGAAGAGGTTCCCGAGACGCTGCCGCCCGGTGCGGAAGCAGGTACGGAATCGGGGACGGCCGAAGAGGACGCCCTTCTCGTCGAGGCCGACACCCTTGTCGCGCCACCGCGGGCCACCGCCGACTGGGACAAGGCCCTGGCGCTGACGGAGCCGCCGTTGGGCGGGAACGTGACCTGGCTCGCGGAGTACGCGCTGCTGGCCCTGGGGCACCTGCAGTTGTCCGTGCTGCTCGGCCCGGCCGCCGCCGATGCCGTGGTGCGGGCCGCTCGGCAGCGGGGCATGCTCGACCGCCCCGTCGTCCAGGCTCTGGAAGCGCTCGAGGGTGTCCTCGCCGCGGTCAAGCGGCTGGGACTCCGGCCCGAGCACTTCTTCGAGTCACCGACCGAGGCGCTGGCCGGGGCGACGCCCCGCGCGTACCTGGCGGCCAAGCCCCTGGTGCACGCCGAGTCGCGCCTCGCCATCCGTGACGCGCTCCAGGGCTTCGTGGCGGCGCCCCCGGAAGGGACCGAGCCCACGGCCGTCAGCGGCGACGACGACGTGAGCGCGCCCGAGGACCCGGCGGCCGGTCCCAGGGACGGGAGCCCTGCACCGTCTCCCGCGGACGCCGCTCCGGTCGTACCGCCGCCGGTCGATGTCGAGCGGCGGCTCGCCGAGGCCCGAGCCCGGTACGAGGCGGAGATCGCCTCGCTGACGAGGGAACACGAACTCAGGCTGGGCCAGGAGCGGAGTGCTGCCGACGAACGGGTCGCGGCCGTCCGGGCGGAGGCCGAGCGTGAACTCCATGCGTGGGAAGACGCATTGCTCGCGCGCATGGACGTCCTCCTGCTCCGACGTGAGCGGCGCGTGCGTGCCGAGGCCGAGGAGCGCATCGCACAGCTGGAAGCGCAGCATCACGCGGCGTACGGGGCGGCGCTGAGCAGGGCCGAGGAGGCCGAGGAATCCGTCCGATCGGTGCAGGAGGGGCGGGACCGGACCCGCATCCTGGAACTGCGTCTGCGTCAGTACCGCGAGGATGCCGAGACACGCATCAAGGATCTCGAGTCGCGCCTGAGCGAAGCTCAGGAGGCCACCGTCGAACTGGAAGCCCGAGCACAGAGGGCGGAGGCTACCGTCGACGAACGGATGCGTGCCGTCGCGTCGGCGCGGGAGGAGTACCGCCAGGGCGCCCGACTGCGGATCGCCGAGGTGGAGGCACGCCTGCGGGAGGCCGAGGCGGCTGTGGCCCAGCGGGACCTGTTCGTCGAGGCGGCACGCCGGAGCGCCCAGGAGACCGAGCAGCAGGCGGCACAACGCATCGCCCGGAGCGAGCACAACTCCTGGCTCCGCATCACCGACTTGCAGACGCAACTCAGCGAGGCACAGGCACAACTGGCCCCGGCCCAGGAAGCGGAACGGAACCGCGGCTCCCTCCGGGACCGCTGGCGCCGGACCTGAGCCCGCCGGTCGCCCACTCGCCCCCTCTCCCTCTCAAGAACACCAGGAATGCCATGGACCCCAGACAGGAACTCGTCTCCTACCTGCGCCGGCAACTCGTCGGCCCGGTCGGTGGCGACGACGAGACGCTCGACGCACCACCCGACCGGCAGTACCTCATGGGCACGCTCTACCCGCAGGAAGCCGACTTGCAGGGGCAGTTGGACCTCGCCAAGGAGGAGTTCGAGGGGACCGGCACCGAGCGGGGGGCCGAGGACACCGCACCGGCGAGCGACCCCGTGCCGGAGTCGAACTCCTGGCTGCCGTCGTCCCTCGGATTCAGCTTCTACACCGACGCCGAGACCCTCGAGGTCGAGTGCTCCGCCGCCCGTTACCGCACTCAGTCGCGCAGCGGCCAGCGTGGCCGGACATGGCAGCGGATCGCGATACCGACCGAGACACACCTCCTCGGCCCGGACCGGGACCAGGTCTCCGTGCTGGACGCCCGAGCGGAACTCCGGGTCACACGAAGGGACTTCGGCAGCGGGAAACTCGTCACCGTCGCCCTCGTCAACGCGGCCCGGTACGACCCCGCCCTCGGCAGGAGCGCCCACTGGGACGGGATGCTGTTCCAAGTGGACCTGCGGGCCCGGCCCGTCGACGGGCAGGTGCTCCAGTACCCGAGCGTGAGCCTGGCCAGCAGGGACGAGGAGGAGCAGGAGCTGCGCCTGCAGTACCGGCATGTGCGCACCCACGCGGTCGGCCACGGGTGCGCCGTCGAGGAGGTGTACGACGAGGAGACCGGCAGCCGTGTGACGGGGCTCCGGGCCGCCGTCATGCCCGAGGCGGAGGTCACCGGCGTACGGGCCGCCGGCCTGACCGACACCCCGGTGCTCAAGCTCACCCACCTTGCCGACCCCGCCGTTTCCACAGACCAACTGAGTGAGGAACTGGCCGAGTTCGCCGCCGCCTACCGCGCCTGGTACGTGGGGCAGCTCAACCAGCTCGACACCGAGGTGCCCGAGTGGGGCAGGGAAGCCGCACGGCGCGTCCTCGACCGCATCAGCGCCGCCGTCACCCGCATCGAGTCCGGTGTACGGACCCTCTGCGACCCGCGGCGCCCCGAACTGCTGCACGCCTTCCGGGCCGCCAACCGCGCCATGGCGCTGCAGATGCGCCACTCCGCCGCCGACCTCGCCGGCACCCGGCGCCCCCGCCGGGACGACGGCGTACCGCCGGACCCGCAGCCGTACGCGGACGTCACCTGGCGCCCCTTCCAGCTGGCGTTCTTCCTGCTGGCCGTGGACGGGACCGCTGACCCCCGGCACCCGGACCGCGCCGTGACGGACCTGATCTGGTTCCCGACCGGTGGCGGCAAGACCGAGGCGTACCTGCTGCTCGCCGCGTTCGTCATGGTGCTGCGCCGGGGCGAGCGCGACGGCGGCGGGACGGCCGTGCTCAGCCGGTACACCCTCAGCCTGCTCACCACGCAGCAGTTCCAGCGCGCCGCCACGACCGTGTGCGCACTGGAGTCCATGCGCCGGGCCGACCCGGCCACGTACGGCGAGGAGCCCTTCTCCATCGGTCTGTGGGTCGGCGAGACCACCACCGCGAACAGCTACGAGAAGGCGCGCCGCGCCTTCGACGACGCACGCCAGGCCGCCACCCCCGACGACGTGTTCATCCTGGACCGCTGCCCCTGGTGCGGCACGCGCATCCTGCCCGCCCACAAGTCGCCCGACATCGACGACTACGGAGTGCGCGCGGGCGCCGACTCCTTCGCCTTCTTCTGCCCGAGGGACGCGTGCCTTTTCCACGACGAACTGCCCGTCGCCGTCGTGGACGAGCACCTGTACGACAGGCCGCCCACCTTCGTCCTCGGCACCGTCGACAAGTTCGCCCGGCTCGCCTGGGAACAGCGGGCGGGACGGCTCTTCGGTGCCGGCACCGGCCAGCTGCCGCCGTCCCTCGTCATCCAGGACGAGCTGCACCTGCTCACCGGGCCGCTCGGCACCACCGTGGGCCTGTACGAGGCCGCCGTCCTCGGACTGTGCACCGCACCGGACGGAACCGGCCCCAAGGTCGTGGCGTCCACGGCGACCATCCGCCGCTCCGGTGAACAGGTCCGCGCCCTGTACGGGGGAGACGTCCAACTCTTCCCGCCCGCCGGACTCGACGCCCGTCATTCCTACTTCGCCGAGCCCGACACCTCCCGCCCGGGCCGCCGCTACCTCGGTGTCATGGCACAGGGACACACCGCCGGCCGCGCCTCCGTGGCCACCGCGGCCGCCCTGCTCCAGGGGGCGTGGCAGCTCCCGGAGGAACACCGGGACGCCTACTGGACCCTGGTCGCCTACCACCACAGCCTGCGCGAACTCGGCCGCACCGTCACCGCCGCCGCCGACGACATCCCCGCCCAGCTCGCCGGACTCGACTCCGGTGCGGGGGTACGTCCGTTGCCGGACGCCCAGGTGGAGGAGCTGACCAGCAACCTGCCCCGGGCCGAGCAGCCCGTGCTGCTGGACCGGCTGGAAAAGAGCTGGGACGATCCGAAGTCGGTGTCCTTCCTGCCCTGCACGAACATGCTGTCCGTGGGCGTCGACGTCAAACGGCTCGCCCTGATGCTGATGCAGGGCCAGCCCAAGACGACCGCCGAGTACATCCAGGCCACCAGCCGCGTGGGCCGGCACGCCGTTCCCGGACTCGTGGTGACCTTCTTCAACGCCACCCGCCCCAGGGACCGTTCGCACTACGAGACCTTCGACGTGTACCACCGTGCCCTGTACCGGCACGTCGAGCCGACCAGTGTCACGCCCTGGTCGGTTCCCTCCCGCCGCCGTGCCCTGCACGCCGTGCTCGTCGTCCTCGTACGGCACCGGCTCGGTCTTGCGGCCGAGAACCAGGCCGGGCGGATCCTCGACCGGCTGCCCGAAGTGGAAAAGCTGATCGAAGAGTTGGCGCAGCGGGCGGAGACCGCCGAGCCGACTGCCGGGGACGCGGTCCGCAAGGAACTCGCCGGGCTGGTCGCGGACTGGGAGGACCTCGCCCGCCAGGCCCGCAAGGACGGCCGCGAGCTGTACTACCGCAGCCAGGGCAAGGGCCAGTCCAACCTCATCAAGAGCTTCGAACAGCTCTACGGCCTGTGGGAGACACCCAACTCCATGCGCAACGTCGACCGGGAATGCCAGGTGACAGTGAAGGGAGCCGACCTGTGAGCCGCACACTCCGGGTACGCCAGTCGCAGACCGTGGTGCCTTTCGGGGTCGGGGCCGTCTTCGACATCCAGGGCGAGTCGTTCGTGGCCGCCGGTATCGGCGACTGGCCGGCCCGAGCCAAGCAGCGGATCGACTCGCCCCGGCTCGCCGACCGGCTCGGCGTCACCGGTTTCCACGCCGCGCCCGCCACCGCCAACGACCGCTTCGACGTCGCCGACGCGCCCGGAGCACCGTACATCCGCTTCCCCTCCTGGCTGTTCTGCGGTGCCTGCCGGCGCATGAAGCGCTGGCGGATCGCCGACGAGAAGCACGGCCAGGCGCCGCGCTGCCCGTCCTGCACCCCCGCGCGGACCCTGGCACCGATGCGGTTCGTGCAGATCTGCCAGGCCGGGCACCTCGGCGACGTCGACTGGTGGTTCTGGGCGCACTCGCGGCGCGACGGCGGCGAGCGGCGGCGCTGTGAGGAACGCGAGAGGCTGCGGTTCCTCGTCTCGGAACGGGCCTCCGGCCTCGAAGCGCTCTCCGTCGCCTGCACGGCCAAGGGCTGCGGTGCCGCCCGGGACCTGCTCGACATCCTGGGCACCCACGGTATGCGCTGCTCAGGACGCAACCCGTGGCAGCGTGCGAGCGAGGCCGTCGCATGCCCGCGTCCGGTGCAGATCGTGCAGCGCACGGCGGGCAACCTCTACTACCCCGTCGTGCACTCGGCGTTGGACATCCCCGAGACCGACGTCCCCGTGCACACCGACGACGAGCTCGCGACCCAGGTTCGTGGACATCATCTGTGGGTCCTGCTGTGCAGGGATCCCGCCTCGCCGCGCGCCGCCGCCTTCCGGGAGATGATCCAGGAGGACACCGGAGCCGACGACAGCCTGCTGGACACCCTCCTGGCGGAAGAGACGGGACAAGCGGCCCCAGCCATAGCCACCTCCCCGGAACAGACGCCCACCGGCCCCGCCCGCCCCGACCTGAGCCGGGAGGAATGGGCCGCGTTCACGGCGCCCGCCCCGCCCGCCACCCGTGACTTCGCCCTGCGCGAGACCACGCTCGGGCTGGCGGGGGAGACGGACGAACCGTGGGCCGGGCTCGCCCGCCGCTTCGGCCGCATCGTGCTCGCCGACCGCCTCCGCGAGGTCCGGGCCCTGTCCGGCTTCACCCGGGTCTCCCCGGACGCCACCGTCGTCCCCGCCGACACGTCCCGCCGTCTGAAGTGGCTGCCCGCCGTCGAGGTCTTCGGCGAGGGCGTCTTCCTCACCCTGGACCACGACGCGCTCCGGGAATGGGAGCAGGACGCGGAGGTTCGCCGACGGGTCGCAGGTATGCGGGCCGACCTCGACCGCTCGTTCCAGAAGGACCGTCTGGAGAGTGTGACCGGGCCCGAACTCGCCCCCCGCTTCGTCCTTCTGCACACCCTCGCCCACCTCCTCATCCGCCAGCTGTCCTTCGAGTCCGGGTACACGACCGCGAGCCTGCGCGAGCGGATCTACGCCCGCCCCGAGCAGGACCAGTACGGCATCCTCGTCTACACCGCCGCCGGAGACGCCGAGGGCACCCTGGGCGGACTCGTCCGCCAGGGCGAACCCCCGCGGCTGGCCGAAACACTGCTGCGGATGACCGAGTCGGCAGCCTGGTGCTCGGCCGACCCCCTGTGCGCCGAACACAGCGGCCAGGGCTTCGGCAACCTCAACAGGGCCGCCTGCCACGCCTGCGCCCTGCTCCCGGAGACCAGCTGCGAGACCGGCAACTCCCTCCTGGACCGTGCCCTCGTCGTCGGAGGCGAACGCGTCCCCGGATACCTGCAGTCCATCGTCGCCGCGGCCCGCACCGCCGCGGCCACCGCTTTGGAGCAGCCGTGACCGTCACCTACCTCGACCTCGACCCCGACCAGCGGGCCGGCCTCGACGAGCTGCCCTTCGACGGCAACCATCTGATCAGCGGCCCGCCGGGCAGCGGCAAGAGCGTCCTGGCGGCCCAGCGGGCCGTCATGCTGGCCCTCACCGGCACACCGGTGGTCCTGCTGACCTACTCCAACCTGCTGCGGCAGTCGCTCGCCGGTACGGTGCACGCACTGGGGCCCGCGGACCGCTCGGTCCGCGTCATGACCGTCCACAGCTGGCTCGCCGAGTGGTACGGAACCACCCCGCCGGCCGGCGGCGACGGCTGGTACGACTGGGACGCCCTCCTCAACCGGGCCGCCGAACCGGCGGGAGCCGTCGGCGCCGCCCTGGTCGTCGACGAAGGCCAGGACCTTCCCCCGGAGTTCTACGTGCTCGTCCGCATGCTCAAGGCGCGCACGACCGTCTACGCGGACGAGTGCCAGCGGCTCACCGACACCAACTCCACCCTCGACGAGATCGCCCGGAACCTGGGCAAGTGCACCCGCCACGATGTGGCCGGCAACCACCGCAACACCGAGCAGATCGCGTCCTTCGCCGCGCACTTCCACACCGGCACCGGAACCGGCACCCCTGCCCTGCCGACCCGCCAAGGTCCACCGCCGCGCCTGCACCGCTTCCACGAGCGGGGCGTCGCGGACCTGCTCGCCCTGCTGGCCGAGACGCAGCCCAAGAAGAGCATCGGGGTGATCGCCGCTTCCAAGCACACCCAGTTCTCCCTGCTCGGCAGCATCCAGAACCGGGCGCCGCGGCTCAAGCCCCAGCTGTACACCTCGGAGTCGAAGGGCGGTATGTACCGCAACCTCGACCTCGGCCGGCCCGGCATCGTGATCGTGCACCGCCGGAGCGCCAAGGGGCTGGGGTTCGACACGGTCGTCATCCCCGACACCCACGAGGACGCCGCGACCGACCCGACCTCCGCCGCACTGCGGATGTCCTACTACGTCATGGCCACCCGGGCACGGAGGGAACTCCACCTCGGTTACGAAGGGGAGTCCGAACCGCCGCTCCTCGCACAGGTGAACTGCGGAGATCTGCAACGAGGGTAGACGGGTCTCCATGTCGGCCGGGGCCGGGTGGAACCGGTCGGCCCGGAAGCCTGCGAGCGGAGCGGCGATGGGTGCGGCCAGGAGACACTGCCCCGATCCGCAACGGGGCGGGACGGCCGCTGTGCGTCGGAAGTGCCGGGAACGGTCATGGCGCACGATCACGGCCGTGGCCCGATCCGGTGGCCCGATCCGGTGGCCCGGTCCGGTCACCGTCGCGGGCCCGCGAGGGCGTACGCCGCGGTGCCGGCGACCGTGAGGGCCAGGGCCGTCCAGGTGCCCGCCGCCGTGCCGGGTGGCAGCAGCATCCAGGACGCCACCTGCGTCGGCACACCCGCCGGGGGCGGGGCGAAGAACGAGAACGAGAGCCAGGCGAACGGCAGCGTCCACGCGTACTGCCCGCCCGACAGCGCCGCGCCCAGGGCGGCCAGGCCCATCAGGCCCGCGCTGTCCCGGACGACGAACGCGGTGGTGGCCATGTCCTCGCCCATGGCCTGCACGGTGAGCAGCGCCGTGCCGACGACCGCGCCGGCGAGCAACACGTGCGTCGCTCTGCGGGGCACCCAGCGGATCGCGGCCGTCCGGTCCAGCGCGAGGTCTTGCCCGCTGAGCCCGATCGAGGCCGCCATCGCCCCCGTGGCGAGGACGAGCGCGGGGAGTCGCAGATCACCGGGCTCCCCGCCCCCGTTCCGGGAGAGTACCCACGCTGCCACCGCGCCGATCACCACCGCGGCGAGCGACGCGGGGACCTGACGCGAGCGCGCGTACAGCGTCAGCCATCTCACCGGGACGCACCGCCGGACAGAGCCTCGAAGGCGTCGCCCTCGCAGGAGAGCGCGGCGGCGCGCATCGCGTTGATCCGCGAGAGCTGCTCGGCCCGCGGCAGCGCCTTGAGTTCCTTCCACACCGGGCGGGTCTCGGCCTCGACCTCGCTGCGCAGACCTGCCGACTCCGTGCCGGGAAGCGGCCTGAGGTCCCCGAGGACCCAACCCACCGCGACGGCCTGCGCGAAGTCCTCGTTCCCCCAGCCGCTCCAGCCGACAGGGGTGCACCCCGGCACCATGGCCTCGGCGATCAGGGCCCGGGTCAGTTCCTCGCCCTTCGCGGCGGCGATGACGCCGTCGTCGAAGTCGAAGAGCACGGTCTTGCCGGACCACTGCGGCATGGCGCCGTCCGGCAGTACGGCGGTGTTCTCCCGGACCGAGACCGGCGCCCGGTCGCCCAGGGCATCGTGCAGCAGGCGCAGTGCCTCCTTACCGGGACCCGCGATGTCGGTGAGTCGTGCCTGCTGCGTCTTCGTCACGCACACCGGGCCGTCGCACACCAATTCCGCGGCGGCCTCGTCGACGACGTACATCCGGCGCGGGTCGGAGGGGAGGACGAGCAGGGCGAGCACCGCGCCCGCCAGGACGGGCGTCAGGGCGATCAGCCGGGCGCGCCGGGTCGTGGCGACCAGCAGCGCGAAGCCGGTCGCGGCCATGCCGAGCAGCCAGATCGTCTGCCCGACGTGCACGGAGGCGGAGAGCGTGACGAGCACATCGCGCACCTCCTCCACTGTCGGCGACAGCAGCGAGATGCGGTTCGGCTCCGTGCTCGGGTACCCCTCCTGCGTGACCGTCTCCGTCCGGCCCAACGACATGTGCATGAGGGCCGTGAACACGAAGGCGCCCATGGCCAGCGCGGGCGGGGTGAGCGCGGACGGCAGGGCCCGCCCGGCTCCCATGCCCAGTACCGCGCCCGCGACGAGGAAGAGTGCCCCCACCAGTGAGATCGGCAGCCATCCGAGGTGTGTGTACTCGGTGTGGGCGACCACCTGGACCGCGCCCACGAGGACGAGGAGCGCGAAGGCCGAGGCCAGGGTGATCGCCGTCGTGCCCGCCAGCGCGGCCGCGCGGTGCCGGGCGGGCCGCGGGGTGCTCGTCAGTAGCTCGGTCATCTTCGAGCGGTGGTCGCGCAGGCCCTGCAGCGCCCCGAGCCCCACGGCGAGCGGCCACAGGTAGAACAGCAGGGAGCGGGTCCACAGGGCCATGGACGTCCACTGGGCCGTCCACGCCGTGGTGCCCCGTCACCACCCGCCGTTCACCAGGTACAGGAACGCCGCCGCCGCCGTCAGGACCACGGCGCCGGCCCACGGGGCGACGGAGCGCTTCAGTTCGATGCGCAGGACGCGGACGTTCACCATGTGCCCCTTCCCTGCTCGGGGTTGAGCAGCAGCGCCGAGTAGCCGCGCTCCAGCGGGCTGTCCCCCGCGTGCTCGGGGCCGCCCACCGAGGCCAGCTCGTCCGGAGGGCCCTGGAAGACCAGCCGGCCCTCGGCGAAGAGCACCACGTCGGTGCAGGCGGCGGCGACGTCCTCCACCAGATGGGTCGAGACGAGCACACAGGTGTCCGTACCCAACTCCTGGAGCAGCTCGCGGAAGCGCAGCCGCTGCGCCGGGTCCAGACCGACCGTCGGCTCGTCCAGCAGCAGGATCGTCGGGTCGTTGACGATGGCCTGGGCGATGCCGACCCTGCGCACCATGCCGCCCGAGAGGGCCTTCATCCTCTCGTCGGCGCGGTCCGCCAGACCCACCCGCTCCACGGCGCGCTGCACCGCCGCGGGGATCTCCGCCTTCGGCACCTCCTTCAGCCACGCCATGTACTCGACGAACTCGCGCACCGTGAAACGCTTGTAGTAGCCGAACTCCTGCGGCAGATAGCCGATTCGGCGGCGCAGCGCACGGTGCTCGCCCCGGCCGCCCGCGGGCTCGCCGAGCAGCTCCAGGGTGCCCTCGGTGGGGCGCAGTACGGTGGCCAGGGTCCGGATGAGGGTGGTCTTGCCCGCCCCGTTGGGGCCGAGGAGCCCGTGGACGCCGGTGCCCAGCGACAGGTCGAGGCCGTCGACGGCCATTCGGTTCCTGCCGACCCTGACCTTCAGCCCGGTGGCCCGGATCTCCCAGGCGTAGGCCGTCGGTGCGATGTCGGCCGCGCTCACGGCGGACGTCATGTGGTGTTCCTTTCCGATGGTCCGATAGTCACCGAGGGGCTCCCGGCACGGAGTACGCGCCTCTGCGGGCGATCACGACACCGGTGCCGAATGCGAGGAGCAGCCCCCACACGGGCAGACCGCCCGTCTGCAGGGCGAAGGTCGTACGGCTGGTGGCCAGGGTCGGCGCCACGACCACGGCGGCCCACACGACGGCCAGCACGACGGCAGCGCGGGTCACACCGAGGACACCGCCGAGCGCCAGCGTCGCCACCGTCCAGGCCAGACAGGGCAGCAGCCACTGGGCCACCATCACCCCCGTCACCCATCCGCCCACCAGCAGCGCGGGGACGACCGCGCCGAGCACGGACGCGGTGCGCCGCAGCACCAGGGGGAGTCCGGCCCGGGGCACCGAGGCCGTCAGTTCGTACGCCGGGTCCAGACCGCGCGACCAGGACGCCGCGACGCCGAGCACGGGCAGGATCGGCGCGAACAGCAGCACCAGCGACACCTCGCCGGAACCGGTGCCGGCCAGGTCGAGCAGCAGGGCCAGCAGCGTCACGCCCACGACCATGGCCAGCCACGGCACCATCGTGGGCGTCAGCCACCTCGACAGTCGCGCCGGCCGGCGCCGTCCGCGCGGCATCGTGGCGGTGACCGCCAGCCGGGGTTCGAGGCCGGACCACACGGTGTCGACCAGCGACGCCACGGCGGGCACCTCGGCCCCGACAGCGGCGGACAGCCGGTCACGGCACACCCGGCACATCTCCAGATGAGCCTCCACGGCCCACACCTCGTCGGCGGCGAGGTCCGTGCCGCCGCGCGCGTAACCTCCGATGATCCGCGTCGACGGATGTTCCACACTCACGCCAGCGCCCTCCGCATCGCGATCCGGGCCCGGCGGGCACGGGTCTTGACCGTGCCCTCGGGCAGCCCGAGCAGGACCGCGGTCTCCCGGACGGACAGCCCGTCGAGCACCATGGCCTGCAGTACCTGTCTCAGCTCCGGCGCGAGGCACCGCAGCGCGTCCCCGACTTCACCGCCGACGGTCGCCGCGAGCGCCTCCTCCTCGGCGGCGGGCGCCGCGTCGGGCACGGCGGCGGCCGGCGGCGGCTCCGCGTGGTGAGCCCTGCGCCGGAACGCGTCGACCAGACGGCGCGCCGCGATCGTCCACAGCCAACCGGTGGCCGTCCCCCCGACCGCGGCCCCGGCGAACGCGCCCGCCGCGCGCCACACCGCCAAGTAGGTCTCCTGCATGACCTCCGCGACGATCTGCTCGTCCGCACACCGGCGGCGCAGCCGCACCGCCAGCCACGGCGCCGTACGCCGGTACAACTCCTCGAACGCGGCACGGTCGTCCTTTGCCACCAGCCGGACGAGACGCTCCTCGTCCACCTCGTGCAGCGCTGCCCTGACTGATCTCACACCCGCTAGACGCCCGAGCCGCGCCGCAGGTTTTCCCTCCGACGTGATCCCCGCCACATGGGGAAAAGCGAGCGGTTCCCCCGACTGACGTTTCCCCGTCGCGCAGCGGTGGCTTCGCCGGTCCGGACGTCGGCCTCCTCCCTCGGGGAAAAGCCGTGGCTCCGTCCGCCCGCCCCTCCCTACACTCGGCACCGAGCAGGCGCTGCCTCGATGTGGGGTCGCGCGTTCGCGACCGTGAGGGGAGTCCGGCCATGCGTGACCACACCGCTGCAGCCGTTCTCCGGACCCGGTCCGTCCGCTCCGAGGTGCTCCTCGTGTCCTCGGCCGTCCGGTGCCCGCTGCGCGGCCGGTACCGGATGCCGTGACGAGACCTGACCATTGACGGACAGTCAATTCCGCTTTCCTTGACGGCTTTCGGGTACTCATGTGCCCCCGTCGCCCGGCTGTGGGTCTCGTCCGGGAATCGCGCTGCCCTGTCACAGAGCACCGAAAGGCCACGGGCCATGCGCAACCCCCTGCACACCGACCCCCTCGCCACCGTCCGCAACCTCGGCGTCCTCGCCCATGTCGACGCCGGCAAGACCACCGTCACCGAGCGGATCCTGTACGCCACCGGCACCACGCACAAGCAGGGCGAGGTGCACGACGGCACCACCGTCACCGACTTCGACCCGCAGGAACGCGACCGGGGCATCACGATCTTCGCCGCCGCCGTCAGCTGCACCTGGGACGGTCACCGCATCAACCTGATCGACACCCCCGGGCACGTCGACTTCGCCGACGAGGTCGAGCGCTCGCTGCGCGTACTCGACGGTGCGATCGCGGTGTTCGACGCGGTCGCCGGCGTGGAACCGCAGAGCGAGTCGGTGTGGCGGCAGGCCGACCGGCACGGCGTACCGCGCATCGCGTTCGTCAACAAGATGGACCGGGCCGGTGCTGAACTGGACGCCGCCGTCGCCTCGATCCGTGAGCGGCTGCACCCCTCGCCCCTGGTGGTCCAGCTGCCGATCGGTGCCGAGGGCGCCTTCACCGGTGCCGTCGACCTGATCCGCATGCGGGCGCTGACCTGGACCGACGACGGTACGACGGCCCATGACGGCCCCGTGCCGGACGACCTGCGGGAGGAGGCCCGCCGTCGGCGCCGGACGCTGGAGGAGGCCGTCGCCGAACTGCATCCGGGCGCGCTGGAGGAGTTCTGCGACACAGGCGCGCTCAGCGCCCGTACGCTCACCTCCGCCCTGCGCGACCTCACCCGAAGTGGCGAGGGTGTCGTCGTGCTGTGCGGCTCGGCGTACCGCAACCGGGGCGTCGAACCGCTGCTGGACGCCGTCCTCGCCTACCTTCCGTCCCCGCTCGACGTGCCGCCCGTGCGCGGAACGCGCGAGGACGGCACCGGTGTGCAGGACCGTCCCGCCGACCCGGAGGCGCCGTTCGCCGCCCTCGCGTTCAAGGTGAACGCCACGTCCACCGGACGACTGACCTACCTGCGCCTGTACTCGGGAACGATCGAGAGGGGAGACACCGTGTGGGACGCGACCGCCCGCCGCACCGAGCGCATCGGCCGCATCCTGCGGGTCCGGGCCGACCGGCACGCCCCGCTGGACCGGGCGGTCGCCGGGGACATCGTCGCCGTGGTCGGGCTGAAGTCCGCCCGTGCCGGATCGACCCTGTGCGCGCCCTCCGCTCCGCTGGTCCTGGAACCCCCGGGTGTCGCCGAGCCCGTGGTGTCCGTGGCGCTCGAGGCGCTCCGGGCCACCGACACCGGACGTCTGGCGTCGGCACTCGCGCGGCTCGTCGAGGAGGACCCCTCGCTGGTGGCACGGACCGACCCGGAGACCGGTCAGACGGTGCTGTCCGGCATGGGTGAGCTGCATCTGGAGGTCGCGGTGGAGAAGATCCGGCGCGATCACGGGACGGCCGTCAACGTGGGCCGCCCCCGGGTCAGTTACCGGGAAACCGTCGGCCGCGGGGTGTCCGGGTTCGTCTTCCGGCACGTCAAACAGGACGGCGGGGCGGGCCAGTTCGCCCACGTCGTGCTCGACGTCGAGCCGTTGGGCACCCTGGGCACCGGGTTCGAGTTCCGCTCGGTCGTGGTCGGTGGGCGCGTGCCGCAGGAGTACGTCCGTGCGGTCGAGGCCGGCTGCCGGGACGCCCTGGCCGAGGGGCCGTCGGGCGGTCATCCGGTGACCGGTCTGCGCGTCACGCTCACCGACGGGGCGACCCATGTGAAGGACTCCTCGGACACCGCCTTCCGCACCGCCGGCCGGCTCGGTCTGCGGGAGGCCCTGCGGGCCTGCGCGATGGTGCTGCTGGAACCGGTGGTGGAGGCCACCGTCACCGTGCCCGAGGAGACGGTGGGCGGGGTGCTCGGCGATCTGGCCGCGCGCCGCGGCCGGGTGACCGGCTCGGCCACCCGGCCGGGCGGCACCGTCGTCACCGCGACGGTGCCGCTGGCCGAACTGTTCGGCTACGCGACCCGGTTGCGCAGCTGTACCCAGGGCCGCGGCACCTTCACCACCCGGCCCACCGGCTACGCACCGGCACCCGTCCCGGCACGGTAGCCGCAACGCCGGCCCGCGCCCGCGGACAGGACGGTGGCCCCTCCCGCACCCACACGTGGGAGGGGCCACCGTCGACGGCACACGACGGCCCGCCCCGGCCGTCGGCGGCGGGTGCTCGAGGCCGACGGTCCCCGCAAGGCGTGAACGGCACGATCGGTCACCATCCGGAGGAGCACGCGGCGGAAGCGGCACGGCTCCGCGACGAGAGCGCCCACCGGTTCCACGGACGGTTGGCGCGCGTTCCCGCTCGGTCGAGATCCCGACTGCTTCGGACCGGCGCCGGGGGTCGCGCTGGTAGGGATCCTCCCTGCGCCACCCCCCCGGCGAGGGCGGGAGGGGTCATCCGAGGACCTCGCCCGCGTAGAGGGCGTAGACGGCGGCGGCCCGGAACAGCTCCTGCTCGTCGACGTGTTCGTGGGGGCCGTGGGAGACGTCCAGGCGGCCGGCGCCGTACCCGAACGCGGGGATGCCGAGCTGGTCGTACCAGCGGTTCTCCAGGATCCCGCCGCACATCTCGAAGGTGGCCGGCTCGTCGCGGACCTCTTCGACGCAGCGCGCCAGCGCGGCTCCTGCCGGGTGGTCGGCCGGGGTTCCGGCGGGCGGCCGGAACCGGGTGACCTCGATGGTGACCTCGGCGTCGACCTCGCGTCCCGAGTGGGGCTGACGCCCCCGCCCTGTCTGCGGCGGGTCAAGAGACTGGAAGAGCGGGGAGTGATCACCGGATACCGGGCGGTCGTCGATCCGGCGGCCGTGGGGCGCGGGATGGAGGTGATCGTCTCCGTCGAGGTCGCCGTCACCGACGTCGCCACCCTGGGGCGGTTCGAGGCGACGGTCGCCTCGTTCGAGGAAGTCGTCGAGGCGCGTCGGGTGTTCGGCGTGCCCGACTGCTTCCTTCGGGTCTCCGTCGCCGACGCGGACGCCTACTCCGTCTTCCAGAAGACCCGGCTCGTCACCATCCCCGGAGTCAGCCGGGTGATCTCGCATCAGACCATGGAGGTCATCAAGTCCGAAGGCTGAGCCCCCGGTATGGCCTCGTGGCCGTGCCGGACGAGTGCGTCAGTCGCCCCGGTAGAGGGCGGTGAGCAGTTCGATCGCCGCCTGGGTCGCGGGATGCGGGTCGTCGCGCCACCACGTGAGGCGTACGGCGATGGGCTCGGCGTCGCGGACCGGCCGGTAGGCGATGCCGGGCCGGGGGTACTGGTGCGCGGTGGACTCCGCCGTCATGCCGACACAGCGCCCACTGGAGATCACGGTCAGCCAGTCGTCGACGTCATGGGTCTCCTCCGTCGCCGGGCGGGAGCCGGGGGGCCACAGCTCGGGTGTGGTGGTGCCGGTCCGCGGGTCGATCAGCAGGACGCGCTCGCCGAGGTCGGCGAGGCGCAGCGACCGGCGTGCGGCCAGGGGGTCCTCGGCGGACAGGGCGCACAGGCGCCGCTCCAGACCGATGATGGCCCCGTCGAAGCGGCGGTCGTCCAGGGGATTGCGGACGACGGAGAGGTCGCAGGCACCCTCCGCCAGGCCGGCGGTCGCGGAGTTGACGCGGACCAGGCGCAGATCCGTGCCGGGGTGCGTCTGAGCCCAGCGGCGCTGGAACGCGGGCGTGTGGCGGCCGACCGCCGACCAGGCATAGCCGATCCGCAGGACGCGGTGGCCCGAAGTGGCTTCCCGGACCAGGTCGTTCACCTCACCGAGCACCCGCCTGGCCTGGGCGACCACCCGCAGTCCGGTCGCGGTCGGTGTCACCTCCCGTGAGGTGCGTCTGAGCAGCCGCACCCCGAGGGCGCGTTCGAGCGAGGCCAGGGTCCGGGACACCGCCGCCTGGGAGACGCCCAGAGCGATGGCGGCGTCGGTGAAGGTGCCCTCGTCGACGATGGCGACAAGGCAGCGCAACTGCCGCAGCTCCACATCCATGACCCAAGGGTATGGATCCCGCCGCGGACGCATTTTGCGCAAGCGTCGCCGGGTCACACCATCGCATCATGCGAAGCGCATCCGACGCGGTTTCCGTATCTTCCGCTCCATCCCCTTCCTCTGCTCCGTGCACGGGTCCCTCGGTCCCGGCGCCGTCCGGGAGCCGGTCGGCCGGCGTGGTCACGATGGTCGGCAGTGGCCTGTCGAACCAGGTCGGCGCCGCCATCGGTTCCCTCGCCTTCCCCGTCCTCGGGCCGGCGGGCGTCGTCGCGGTCCGCCAGTACGTCGCCGCGATCGTCCTGCTCGCCCTCGGCCGCCCTCGCCTGCGGGACTTCACCCGGGCGCAGTGGTGGCCGGTGCTGGGGCTCGCCGTGGTGTTCGGGACCATGAACCTGTCCCTCTACACCGCCATCGACCGTGTCGGCCTCGGTCTGGCGGTCACGCTGGAGTTCCTCGGCCCGCTCACGATCGCCCTCGCCGCCGCACGTCGGCGCGTCGACGCCTGCTGCGCGGTGATCGCCGCGGCCGGCGTCGTCACCCTGATGCGCCCCCGGCCCTCGACCGACTACGTGGGGATGGGCCTGGGCCTGCTGGCCGCTTGCTGCTGGGCTTCGTACATCCTCCTCAACCGCACCGTCGGCCGCCGCATCCCGGGTGTGCAGGGCTCCGCCGCGGCGGCCGGGATCTCCGCGCTGGTGTTCCTGCCGGTCGGCGCCCTCCTCGTCCTGCACCGGCCGCCGACCGCATCGGCCGTCGGCTGTGCCGTTGCGGCCGGTGTGCTCTCCTCGGCGGTGCCCTACCTCGCCGACCTGTTCACCCTGCGCCGCGTACCCGCCCAGGCGTTCGGGCTCTTCATGAGCGTCAACCCGCTCCTCGCCGCCCTCGTCGGCTGGATCGGCCTGGAGCAGAGCCTGAGTTGGACGGAATGGGCGAGCATCGGCGCCATCGTGGCCGCCAACACCCTCAGTATCCTCGCGCGGCGCGGCTGAACGGCGGACCACCGACGGGGCCCGGGGCGGGGCGGCGCTCCGGGCACGTGCCGTTCCGGGTGGACCCGGCCCAGCGGCAGGCTGCGCGGTGGGGGCAGGCCGTCCCATGACGACAACCCTGGTCCGCATGACGCCGGGGCGCAGCCTGGCGCTACCTGGCGCCACTGGGTGCCAGATGGCGCCATTCCGTTGCGCCGGGGCGCGTGAGCGCGCATGGCGCCGCACTCACTCAAGAGGCGTCAGTGTGTTTTCGCAGGTCAGATGGGCAGCCCGAGCGTTGAGCCGGAGATGTCGCCTGGCGGCTTGCACATGGCGCCTAAGTGGTGCCATTATGGCGCCATGGATCTCACCCCGTATGTCGACACTCTCCGCCGTGAACTCGCGGTGGCCGCCGAAGCCGGCGGGGAAGACGCCCGCGAGCTGGCCGAACGGCTCACCGCTCCGCTGGAGTCGGCGACCCGTCTGACCCTGCTCAACGTGCTCTCCGCCGCGATGGACGAGATCACCCGCGAGCTCGCCCCCGGCTCGGTCGACGTACGGCTGCGCGGGCTGGACCCCGACTTCGTGGTGACGCCGCCGCCCGTCGGCGGCCCCGTGGAGCCGGCCGTGCCCGTCGAACCGCTCAGGGCGCAGGCGCCCGCCGAGGGCGACGAGGGCGGGACCGCCCGCGTCAATCTGCGTCTGCCGGCCCACCTCAAGGCGCGCGCCGAGGAGGCCGCGGGTCGCGAGGGCCTGTCGGTCAACGCGTGGCTGGTCCGGGCCGTGTCGGCCGCGGTCGACGGCGGTACGCGACCGCGGCCGACGGAGAAGACCCGGACCATCGGACAGAGCTTCACGGGCTGGGTGCGCTAGCCGCACCCTCGCCCGCACCACTTCACCCACACCGCGTCCCACCAGCGGGGACGTTCTGAAGACTCAAGAGGACGGGACAGCCATGCCTTCTTTCGACACTCCCGAACCGATCTCGGTCACCGCACACGTGGATGCCGGTTCCATCCGGTTCACCGCGGGCGACCGCCCCGACACCGACGTCGAGGTGCGGCCCCGCGACCCGAAGAAGGAGCTGGACGTGCGGACAGCCGCCCAGACCGAGGTCACGTACGCGAACGGTGTCCTGGCCCTCAGGACGCCCAAGTCCAATCTGTTCGGCCGCACCGGCACCGTCGACGTGGCGGTCGAACTGCCCACGGGCTCGCACGTCGACGTGACCGGTTCCTGGGTTCAGGTGCTCGGTGAGGACCGGCTCGGCGAGGTTCGCGTGAAGACCTCGTCCGGCGACGTCCGCCTCGACGCGACCGGCCCGCTGAAGCTGACCGCGTCGCACGGCTCGATCACCGTGGACCGGGTCGAGGGCATGGCCGAGATCGCCACCAGCTCCGGCAGCCTGCGCGTCGGTCTCCTCGACGGCCCCGCCGTCCTGAAGAACTCGCACGGCACCACGACCGTAGGCGCCGCGACCGGTGAACTGCGGGTGAGCGGCGCCAACGGCGACATCGAGATCCGGCGCGCCGAGGCCTCGGTCACCGCCACCACCGCCCACGGAACCCTGCGCGTGGGCGAAGTGGCCTGCGGCACGGTCCAGTTGGAGACCTCCTACGGCGCCATCGAGGTCGGCGTCCGCGAGGGCACGGCCGCCTGGCTCGACGTCAGCTCGGACTCCGGCCAGGTGCGCAACACGCTCACCGCCTCCGAGACCCCGCAGGAGACCGAGGACACCGTCAAGGTCCGCGCCCGCACCCGGTACGGCAACATCGACATCCGCCGTGCCAAGGCTTGAATCCGGAAGAGCCGGTCTCAACTCGCACCCCCGCCAAGCCACTTCAGCTTTCGAATGGGAGGGCTCATGCCTTCTTTTGTCATGCCCGCATCCAGAAAGGGTGAAGGTCACCCGTCGCCGGCCGCCGTCTCCGCCGTCGGTCTGCGCAAGTCGTACGGCGACAAGACCGTCCTCGACGGCATCGATCTGCGGATCCCTGCCGGGTCCGTGTTCGCGCTGCTCGGGCCGAACGGCGCCGGCAAGACCACCGCCGTGAAGATCCTGTCCACGCTCATCGCCGCCGACGGCGGTCAGGCCCAGGTCGCGGGCCACGACCTCGCCGCGAACCCGCAGGCCGTGCGTGCCGCGATCGGCGTCACCGGGCAGTTCTCCGCCGTCGACGGGCTGATCACCGGCGAGGAGAACATGCTCCTCATGGCGGACCTGCACCACCTGCCCAGACGCGAGGGTCGGCGGGTCACCGCCGAGTTACTGGAGAGGTTCGACCTCGTCGGCGCCGCGAAGAAGCCCGCCCAGAGCTACTCCGGCGGCATGAAACGCCGCCTGGACATCGCCATGACGCTGGTCGGCGACCCGCGGATCATCTTCCTCGACGAGCCGACCACCGGCCTCGACCCGCGCAGCCGCCACACCATGTGGCAGATCATCCGCGAGCTCGTCTCCGGCGGCACGACGGTCTTCCTGACCACCCAGTACCTGGAGGAGGCCGACGAACTCGCCGACCGCATCGCGGTGCTGAACGACGGCAGGATCGCCGCCGAGGGCACCGCCGAAGATCTCAAGCGGCTCGTCCCCGGCGGACACGTCCGGCTCCGCTTCACCGACCCGGCCGCCTACCGGTCCGCCGCCCTCGCGCTGAGCGAGGTGACCCGGGACGACGAGGCGCTCGCGCTGCGGATCCCCAGCGACGGCAGCCAGCGCGCGCTGCGTTCCGTCCTCGACCGGCTGGACACCGCCGGCATCGAGGCGGACGAGCTGACCGTGCACACCCCCGACCTCGACGACGTGTTCTTCGCCCTGACCGGCTCCACCGGGCCGAGTCGGCCCAACCAGCCCGACCAGCCCAAGGAGGATGTCCGATGAGCTCCCTCTCCCTCGCCGTACGCGACTCGTCCACGATGCTGCGCCGCAACCTCCTGCACGCCCGGCGCTATCCGTCCCTCACCCTGAACCTGCTGCTCACACCGGTCATGCTGCTGTTGCTCTTCGTCTACGTCTTCGGCGACGCGATGAGCGCCGGCATCGGCGGCGGCGGTCCGGACCGCTCCGAGTACATCGCGTACATCGTCCCGGGCCTGCTGCTGATGACCATCGGCTCCACTGTGGTCGGGACCGCGGTCTCCGTCGCCAACGACATGACAGAGGGCATCATCGCCCGCTTCCGCACGATGGCGATCCACCGCGGGTCGGTGCTCGTCGGACACGTCGTCGGCAGCGTGCTGCAGTCGATCGCGAGTGTGGTCCTCGTAGGGGCCGTCGCCGTGGCCATCGGCTTCCGCTCCAGCGACGCCACCGCCCTGGAATGGCTGGCGGCGTTCGGGCTGCTGGTGCTCTTCGCCGTGGCGCTCACCTGGATCGCGGTCGGCATGGGCCTGGTCAGCCCGAACGCCGAGGCCGCCAGTAACAACGCGATGCCGCTGATCCTGCTGCCGCTCATCTCCAGCACCTTCGTCCCGGTCGACGCCATGCCCGGCTGGTTCCAGCCCATCGCCGAGTACCAGCCCTTCACGCCCGCCATCGAGACCCTGCGCGGACTCCTCCTCGGCAGCGAGATCGGCCACCACGGGTAGCTCGCCATCGCCTGGTGCCTCGGCCTGACCGTGCTCGGCTACTTCTGGTCGGCCTCGAAGTTCAACCGCGACCCGAGGTAACCGCCATGCCGGCGCGGGCCGCCTCCCGCAGCTCGCCCCGCCCGAGGGGGGCGTACTCCGACACCGCGTCGGAGTACGCCGCCCCGTCGGCGCGCTCGGTCATCTGCCGAGCTTGCTCCGCGGACGTCGCCGGCTGGAACTCCCCTGACGCGCCGAGCCGTTCGGCCGGCGCACCGCCCGCCCGCTTGCTCAGAACACCCACCGAGTGTGGCTGTACACCCCGTCGTCCCGGCCGAAGCCGTACGCGGTGGCCGGGGCCACCGCGAACACCACCGCGTCCCCCTTCCGGAACGCTTCCCCGAGTCCGTGGAAGGTGCCCTCGGGTGAGGTGATGTGCGGTCCGTACTTGGCCTCGTACGCCGCGATCACCTCCTCCAGCAGTGCCGGATCGGCAACCGGCTTCGCCTCGCCCGCGACCACCAGGTCGAGCCCTTCGGTGAGCGAGTTCGCGCCGGTGGTCAGCGCGCAGTGCGCATTGTGTGCGAGGTTCCTCGCCTTCTGCTCACTCCGGCCGGTGGAGAAGTACAGCACACCGTCGTGCCAGGCCGCGATCACGGGCGTGACGTGCGGCTTGCCGTCGGGCCGCACCGTGGACACCCAGAAGATCTCGGCTGCCTCCAGTCGCCGCCGGGCCTCGGCCCACTCGGTGGCGGTGACGTCCGCGGCACCCGGGCGGGGGTTGAGCGCGGAGCTGTAGCGGGTGTCGAGCTCGGTCGTGGGGTGCTGTGCGGGGTCCGTCATGGGCATGGCGGATCTCCTTTCTTTCCACCCATAACGACGTACGGCCCGCGCCGGAATCATCGGTACGCCCGTTCGTGTCCGTGGCGAGCTGGTCGCTGTGTCCACAACCGGTGCTGTCGCGGTGCGCGCTCCGACCGGCGGTTCCGTTCGGAGCGCGCACCGCGCACCGGGGTCAGGGGTAGGACACCACCTTCGACGGCACGGTGTTGGTCCCCGACGTCGGCGCACCCGTGTCGTTGATGACGCACTCGTACTGCCCGTGGCCGCTGAGCGACACGACCAGGAGGTGGTGGAAGCGGACCCCCGGGCGGTTCGGGGCGGCGAAGCCGTGGTGCTGCACGATCGACGGGTTCACGTTGTAGTAGCAGTAACTCCCCATGCCCCAGCCCTCGTGGGTGGTGACGTGGTCGCCGACCTTGTACGCGGCGTAGCCCTTGATCGAGCCGTTCTGGACGGCGGCCTGGTTCGGCGGGTCGTAGGCCTTCTCGTTCTGGAAGAAGATCGTGCGCCCGCGTTCGCCGTTCCACTGCACGTCGTACTTGTTGAAGTGTTCGACGAACAGGCCGGTCGCCAGGACGTCGTGGCCGTTGACGACGACGCCGTAGTCGCAGCGGTTGGTCTCCCAGCCGACGCCCTCGCCGTGGTCGGCGCGCCAGATCCAGGTGTGGTCGACGATGGTGTGCCGGGCGTTGACCACCATGCTGGTGGTCGCCTTGCCGGGGCCCGCGCCGCCGATCCGGATGAACACGTCCTGGACGGTGATCGGGTCGGCCGAGTGGTCACGGGAGGCGCCGTTCGGGCCGATCTCCACCAGGGTGGGGGAGTTGACCGGTCCGGCGTCGACGAGGAAGCCGGCCAGCCGTACCCCGTCGACGTCGGCGACCTTCAGGGCGGTGACGCCGTTGTCGGGGATCAGGGTGGCGTAGCCGAGGCCGAGGACGACCGTGCCCGCGCGGTTGACCCGGATCGGCTGGTCGACGTGGTAAATGCCCGGCGTCAGGAGCAGGTTGAGGCCCTGGTCGAGTGCCTGGTTGAGGGTGGCGGCGGAGTCGCCGGGCTTCGCCACGTAGAAACGGTCCAGGGCCAGGGAGGTGCCGCGCGGGGTGCCGTTGCCCCAGGTGACTCCGCGTGCGTCACGACGCAGCGCGGGCAGGAACACGCGGTAGTCGGTGCCGGCCAGGTACAGAAACGGCTTCTCGCGGGAGATCGGCGTCCGGTCGAGCGTGGTGTAGGGCGGCTCCGGGAAGCTCTGCGCGGGGGCACCCTGGACCCCCGAGAACACCATGTTCCACACGGCGTTGGTCCAGCCGCCGACCGAACTGTCCCGGGTGTACCACTGCTGCTGCGAGTACGGGCCGACCACGCCGTCGATCCGGCTGTCGGCGATGTAGCCGCCGCTGGCCCAGCCGTAGCCGGCGGGCGCGAGGTTGAGACCGCCGCGTATGTGCATCCGGCGGAAGGGGGCGGCCTGGGCGACCGCCCAGCGGTTGGTGCCGTTGACCGGGACGAGGGCCAGGTTCTCCGCCGAACGCCAGAAGTTCTGCGTGGCGTTGCCGTCGAACCAGCCGGCGTCGACCGTCACGTCGCCGTTGATGGTGGTGTCGTCGGGGGAGAGGCCGAGGCCCGAGATCGAGGTGTAGAAACCGAGTTGGGCATTGAGCCCGTGGTAGGTGCCCGGCTTGAACAGGAACTGGTAGCGGCCCGGGCCGAACTGGGCCGATTCCTGCCGGGCGAACACCTCGTCCAGCTTCGCCTGGATGCCCGGCGTGGACGGGTCGAAGACGATCACGTTCGGACCGAGGTCGCCGCCGGCCCGCAGCCGGCGCGGCTTCCCGGGGTGCACCGCGGGGGAAGGGGCGGCCGGTGCGGCGGAGGCAGTGGTGGTCAGCGCCGCCAGCACGGGCGCGGCGGCCGCGGCTCCGAGAACGGACCGGCGTCGGACGGCGGCACGGGGGGCGTCGGGGGACGGCTGGGTGAAGGGGGAGTCGGAGATCATGGGGGCTCTCCTGGTTCAGGAAGTGAACGGTGTGGGGGAGGTGGGAGCGCTCTCTCGCCGCTGATGGTTCATCCGTGGAACAGATGCGTCAAGAGGCTCGGCGAGAGTTGGGTGACTCCGTCCAAACCCTTGACGTGCCGCCTTCAGAGGGTTTAACTCACGTCCTAAATTAAGCCATGAGTCGCCGACCCCGCCATCCTTCTCCACTCCCTGCCCGCACACCCGGAAAGGCACATCAGGAGCCATGCGCAGTATCCGAGCCGCGGCCACCGGCGCCGTCATCCTGTCCCTCGCACTCGCCGCCTCGGCCTGCGGAGGCGGTTCGAGCACGGGCGGCGGGTCCGGCGACTCGCCCAAGGAGCTCACTTACTGGGCCTCCAACCAGGGCGCCAGCATCGAGATCGACAAGAAGGTGCTCCAGCCCGAGCTGGACAAGTTCGAGAAGCAGACCGGCATCAAGGTCAAGCTCGAGGTCGTGCCCTGGTCCGACCTGCTCAACCGGATCCTCACCGCGACCACCTCCGGCCAGGGCCCGGACGTGCTCAACATCGGCAACACCTGGTCCGCCTCGCTCCAGGCGACGGGCGCGCTGCTGCCGTGGGACGCGAAGAACTTCGACAGGATCGGCGGCAAGGACCGCTTCGTCGACTCCGCGCTCGGCTCCACCGGCACCGAGGGCCAGGACCCGGCCGCCGTCCCGCTGTACTCGATGGCGTACGCCCTCTACTACAACAAGCAGATGCTCGCCGACGCGGGCGTCGACGCCCCGCCCACCACCTGGGACGAGCTGGTCGCCGCCGGTAAGAAGGTGTCCAAGGGCGGCAAGTGGGGGATCGGCATGGAGGGTTCGAACCCCTCCGAGAACATCCACCACGCCTTCGTCTTCGCCAAGCAGCACGGCGCCGACTTCTTCACCGCCGACGGCAAGCCCGACTTCACCAACGACGGTGCGGTCACCGCGGTCAAGCAGTACGTCGACCTGATGGCCGAGGACAAGATCATCGCCCCGGGCAACGCCGAGTACGCCCAGAACCAGTCCGTGAGCGACTTCGCCAAGGGCAGGACGGCGATGTTGCTGTGGCAGTCCGCGTCCGCCAACCTCACGTCCCAGGGCATGAGCGAGGACGACTACGGCATCGCGCCGGTGCCCGTGCAGTCCGGCACCCCGGGCGCGGGCAAGCAGGTCAACTCGATGGTCGCCGGCATCAACCTGGCCGTCTTCAAGGACAGCGACAACCTCGACGGCGCCACCGAGTTCGTGAAGTTCATGACGAGCGACGCCGAGCAGAAGATCCTCAACACGGCGTACAGCTCCATCCCCCCGGTCAAGGCCGCCCAGGAGGACGCCGCCTTCAACTCCCCGGCCAACGCCGTCCTGAAGGACACCCTCGCCAACAGTGCCGTGGCGCTGCCGCAGGTCCCCGACGAGTCCCAGTTCGAGACCGCCGTCGGAACGGCGATCAAGGACCTGTTCGCCGACGCCGCCGGAGGCCGTGAGGTGACCACCGGCTCGGTCAAGGCCGCACTCACCAAGGCCCAGCAGCAGATGCCCGAGAAGTGAGCCCCGACACCGCCATGACCGCCACTGCCCCCGCGGAGGCCGCCGTGCGGAAGACGTCCCCCGGTGCGGCGCGCGGCCCCCGCCGCCCCGGGCGGATCCGCCGCATCGGACTGCCGTACCTGCTCCTGCTGCCCGCGCTGCTCCTCGAACTCCTGGTCCACCTGGTGCCGATGGTGATCGGCATCGTCATGAGCTTCAAGGAGCTCACCCAGTTCCACATCCGCGACTGGGGCACCGCCCCGTGGGCCGCCCTCGACAACTACAAGGTGTCGGTGGACTTCGACGCCCCCGTCGGCGCGGCCCTGCTCCACTCCTTCTTCGTCACCGTCGCCTTCACCGTGCTGTCGGTCGGCCTGTGCTGGCTCATCGGCACCGCCGCCGCGATCTACCTGCAGGACACCTTCCGCGGCCGAGGCCTACTGCGCGCCCTGTTCCTGGTGCCGTACGCCCTGCCGGTCTACGCCGCCGTCATCACCTGGGTGTTCATGTTCCAGCACGACAACGGCCTGGTGAACCACGTCCTGCACGACCAGCTCGGCCTCACCGACAAGCCGTCCTTCTGGCTGATCGGCGACAACAGCTTCTTCGCGCTGCTGACGGTGTCCGTGTGGAAGGGCTGGCCGTTCGCCTTCCTGATCGTCATGGCCGGCCTGCAGAACATCCCCCACGAGCTGTACGAGGCCGCCGCGCTGGACGGCGCCGGGATGATCCAACAGGTCCGCCGCATCACCCTGCCGTCGCTGCGCCCGGTCAACCAGGTCCTGGTGCTGGTCCTGTTCCTGTGGACGTTCAACGACTTCAACACCCCGTTCGTCCTGTTCGGCAAGACCGCCCCCGAGGCCGCGGACCTCATCTCGGTCCACATCTACCAGGCGTCCTTCGTCACCTGGAACTTCGGCACCGGCTCCGCCATGTCCGTCCTGCTCCTGCTGTTCCTGCTCGTCGTGACGGGCGTGTACCTCGTCCTCACCTCGCGCCGACGGAGGCCGTCACATGCCTAGTTCACCAAGGACGACGGTCGCCTCCCCGATGGCGCCGCCCCGCTCCTTTCTCTGGTCCCGGCGGATCTTCCTCACCCTGCTCACCGGCTTCGTGCTGATCCCGGTGTACGTCATGATCTCCAGCTCGCTGAAGCCGCTCGCGGACGTCACGGGCAAGTTCCGCTGGCTGCCGAGCGAGTTGACGATCCGCCCGTACATCGACATCTGGTCCACCGTCCCGCTCGCCCGGTACTTCGTGAACTCGCTGATCGTGGCGGGCGCGGCGACCGTCTGCTCGGTGGTGATCGCGGTCTTCTCCGCCTACGCGGTGAGCCGCCACAGCTTCCGCGGCAAGCGCGTCTTCACGGTGACCGTGCTGTCGACGCAGATGTTCCCCGGCATCCTCTTCCTCCTCCCGCTGTTCCTCATCTACGTCAACATCGGCAACGCCACGGGCATCGCCCTGTTCGGCTCGCGCGGCGGCCTGATCCTGACGTACCTGACGTTCTCCCTCCCGTTCTCCATCTGGATGCTGATCGGCTACTTCGACTCGGTCCCGCGAGACCTGGACGAGGCTGCGATGGTCGACGGCTGCGGTCCGCTCGGCGCGCTCTTCCGGGTCGTCGTGCCGGCCGCGATCCCCGGCATCGTCGCGGTCGCCGTCTACGCCTTCATGACGGCCTGGGGCGAAGTGCTGTTCGCGTCGGTGATGACCAACGACACCACCCGTACCCTCGCCGTGGGACTCCAGGGCTACTCCACCCTCAACGACGTGTACTGGAACCAGATCATGGCGGCCTCGCTCGTGGTGAGCGTCCCCGTGGTCGCGGGTTTCCTCCTGCTGCAGCGCTACCTCGTCGCGGGCCTGACGGCAGGAGCCGTCAAGTAACGTACCGGCCGACAGACCTGGCGACCAGACATATCTGATGGCTCGGAACATCTGGCTGATCAGTGCATCTGACGGATCAACGCACCTGACATCGAAGGGACTTCTGTGACCATCGACTACGCCGCCCTCCCGCACGACTTCCTGTGGGGCACGGCGACCTCGGCATACCAGGTCGAAGGAGCCGTGGCCGAGGACGGCCGCTCGCCGTCGATCTGGGACACCTTCGCGCACACCCCCGGCGCCATCGACAACGGAGACCACGGCGACACCGCCTGCGACCACTACCACCGCTGGCGCGAGGACATCGACCTGATGCGCCGCCTCGGCACCAACGCCTACCGCCTGTCCATCGCCTGGCCCCGGGTCGTCCCCGGCGGCGACGGCCCGGTCAACGCCAAGGGCCTCGACTTCTACGACCAGTTGACCGACGGCCTGCTCGAGGCGGGCATCACCCCGTCCGTCACCCTCTACCACTGGGACCTGCCGCAGATCCTCCAGGACCGCGGCGGCTGGCCGGAGCGCGACACCGCCGAGCACTTCGCCGCGTACGCGGCGGCGGTCGCCGAACGCCTCGGCGACCGCGTGCACCACTGGGCCACCCTCAACGAGCCCCTGTGCTCGGCCTGGATCGGCCACCTGGAAGGCAGGATGGCGCCGGGCCTGACCGATCTGACGGCGGCGGTCCGCGCCTCCTACCACCTGCTGCTGGGCCACGGCCTCGCCGCGCGGGCGATCCGCGCCGCCGCCCCGGACGCCCAGGTGGGCATCGTCAACAACCTCTCCACGATCCACGCCGCCACCGACAGTCCCGAGGACCGGGCGGCCGCCGTCCGCATGGACGGCCACACCAACCGCTGGTGGCTGGACCCGATCCACGGCCGCGGCTTCCCCCAGGACATGCGCGAGGTCTACGGAGTGGCACTCCCGGAGAAGCCAGGAGACTCGGAGACCATCGCGGCCCCGCTCGACTGGCTCGGCCTCAACTACTACTTCCCCCAGGTGGTGGCGGCCGAGCCCGACGGCCCGGCACCGCACGCCGCCTTCGTGCGCCGCGCCGACGTCCCGCGCACCGGCATGGACTGGGAGATCGACGCGAGCGGCATCGAGACACTGCTGCTCCGCCTGACGAACGACTACGGCGCACGCAGGCTCTACGTCACCGAGAACGGCTCCGCCTTCCCGGACGTGGTCCGCCCCGACGGCACCATCGACGACCCGGAACGCCAGGACTACCTGGAACAGCACCTGACCGCCTGCGCGTCCGCCGCCCGCAAGGGCGCCCCGCTCGCCGGCTACTTCGCCTGGTCGCTGCTGGACAACTTCGAGTGGGCGTACGGCTACGACAAGCGCTTCGGCCTCGTCCACGTCGACTACGCCACCCAGACCCGCACCATCAAGGGCTCCGGCCACCGGTACGCGGACATCATCCGCGGCCACGGGGGCCGGGCGCGGCACGCGGCCTAGGGCCTGTTGCGAAAGTGCTGGTCACAGCCACTCGTTGAGGACTGCGACCAGCATGGTCGCCTCGTAGCGGACGGCGAGCTTGTCGTATCTCGTGGCCACGGCCCGGTGGCGCTTGAGCCGGTTGATCCCGCACTCGACGGCATGCCGCTCGCGGTAGTCGGTCTTGTCGAACGTCGGCGGCCGTCCGCCTCGGGAGCCCGGCTTCTGCCGGTTGCGGACTCGGTCCGCGGGGGTCGGGATGGTCGCCTCGATGCCGCGTCTGCGCAGGTAGGAGCGGTTGCCGCGGGAGTCGTACGCCTTGTCGGCCCGCACCCGGTCCGGGCGCCTGCGCGGCCGCCCTCGCCCGAGCCGGGGTACCCGGATCGCTTCCAGGACCGGTTCGAACTGGGGCGAGTCGCCCCGCTGACCGGCTGTGACCACGATGGACAGCGGCTTCTGCCCCTGCTCGACGGCGAGGTGGGTCTTGGTGCTCAGCCCGCCCCGGGAGCGTCCGAGACCGTGGTCGGCCGGCTCGACGGTGATGCCCCCGGGCGGCTCCTTTTGCAGATCCCCTTTTTCGACGCCCCGGCGGCGTGCTGGTGGGCCCGGCAGACGGTGGAATCGACGTTCACCTCCCAGGTGATCAGGCCCTTCGCGTCGGCCTCGGCCTGCAGCCGGGTGACGATCCGGGCCCAGGTGCCATCGCGCTGCCAGCGCCGGAACAGGTCATAGGCCCGGTCCCAGGGACCGTAGCGTTCCGGCACATCGCGCCAGGGGGCACCGGTCCGGGTCCGCCACCGTATGCCGTCGATCGGCTGCCGCCGCGTCCACACCGGCGGACGGCCCGGCTTGATGCCCTTCGGCAGCAACGGCTCCGGCCGGGCCCACTGGCCGTTCGTCAGATCCCCACGTCCCACAAAGCGTGATCATCCACGACCAAGATCCACTTTCGCAACAGGCCCTAGTGGCACTCGCCGCGGCCCCGGTGGGCGCGGACGCGGAACCGCGCGCCCACCGGAGCCACCCGCGCTCCCGCTTGTATGACATGTACATGCAATTCATGTGTACGCCGTTCACGTACCACCGTCCATGCCAGTGCACGTCAGCAAGGGAGCCGGCACCCCCACCCACCCCAAGGAGAGCCGTATGCCATCCCGCATTTCCCGCACCCTCCTGACCGCCCTCACCACAGCAGCCGTCCTCTCCGCCGGCCCGGCGCTCGCCGCCCCGACGGCCGCCGCGCAGGCCGAGCGACCGGTAGCGGCGGCCGCCGCGTGGGACACCGACCGTGCGGCCACCGCGTACGCGGCCGACCCGTCCACCGTCACCGCCTCCGGCAGCGAGAACGCGGACGTCGGCCCCGGCCGCGCCGCCGACGGCAACGGCTCGACCCGCTGGTCCAGCGACTTCGCGGACAACGCCTGGATCCGCGTCGACCTCGGCACGACCCTCCGCATCGACCGCGTCACCCTCGACTGGGAAGCTGCCTACGGCAAGCGCTACGTCCTGGAGGTGTCGAAGAACGGCACGGACTGGACCCCGTTCTACACGGAGACCGCCAGCACGGGAGGCTCGGTCACGGCCCACACGTACCCCCAGGAGGCGACCGGCCGCTACGTCCGGATGCGCGGCGTGGAGCGCGCCACCCCGTGGGGCTACCGGGTCTATTCGCAGTGCACCGGGCTTCAGCCCGGTGGTGAAGCGAATCTTTGGCCCGCTCTGACCTCAGCCGTGTGCATGGATCCGCACTGTTCGCCTCAACCGGCGTCAGAGCGGCCGGTTCTGCTGCTCGATGTACTGCTTCACGATGCTGAGCGGCGCGCCGCCGACCGACCCGGCGAAGTACGAGCCGGACCACAGGCGTTGCGCCCGCCAGTAGTGCCGGACGAGGTCGGGGAACTCTCCCCCGGCCTTCGGCCGGGAGGTGCCCCCAGCCGCAGACGGTGCGAGGACACGCTCTTGAGGGAGTTCACCAGCCTGGACACGGCGACCTTCGGCGGGAAGTCCACGAGCAGGTGGACATGGTCGGCCTCGCCGTTGAACTCCACCAGCTCGGCCTCGAAGTCCTCGCACACGGCCCGCACGATCTCCCCACAGCATCAGGTGCCGGCCGGTGAAGACGGAGTGCCGGGACTTCGTCACGAAAACCAAGTGGACGTGCATGCGGAAGACGCAGTGACGACCAGTACGAATGTTCTCATCGATACCCATAAACCAATTGCGTAGCATGACCCGCGTGCAGTTTCGGTACAGCTTCCGCCTGTATCCGAGCGCCGGTCAGCGCACGGCACTGGCGAGGGCGTTCGGGTGCGCACGGGTGGTCTACAACGACGCGCTTCGCGCTCGGGAGACCGCCCGCACTGAGGGGCTGC
>NZ_QFRK01000120.1 GCF_003143855.1 Streptomyces sp. NWU339 | reverse complement strand
AGGTCGCGCAGCTGGGCGGCGTGGTCGAGGCCGGGGACCTTGGGGGTGCCGCAGCAGCAGCCGCGGCAGACGGTGACGGTGGGCCGTGTGGCCCCCGTGGCGGGGGCTGTGCGGCGGGTGCGTTTGCTCACGCGGTGTCCTTGGTGAGTCGGGGCCAGGCGGCCTCGCGCAGCAGGCGCAGGCCGTTGAGGCCGACGATGACGGTGGAGCCCTCGTGCCCGGCGACGCCCAGGGGCAGGGGGAGGGTGCCGATCAGGTCCCAGGCGACCAGGACGGCGATGAACGCCCCGGCGATGACCAGGTTCTGCATGACCAGGCGGCGTGCGGTGCGGGAGAGCTGCACGATGGACGGGATGGTGGCCAGCTCGTCGCGGACCACGACGGCGTCGGCGGTCTCCAGGGCGAGGTCGGAGCCGGCCTTGCCCATCGCGATCCCGGAGTGCGCAGCGGCCAGGGCGGGGGCGTCGTTG
The DNA here is from genome assembly GCF_003143855.1 of Streptomyces sp. NWU339. GTDB lineage: Bacteria > Actinomycetota > Actinomycetes > Streptomycetales > Streptomycetaceae > Streptomyces. The sequence goes on along the minus strand of NZ_QFRK01000120.1, from coordinate 7,599 downwards.
ACGCCGTCGCCCACGACCAGCACCTTGCGGCCCTGCTCCTCCCACTCCCGCACGGCGGCGACCTTGTCCTGGGGCAGCAGTCCGGCGCGGACCTCGGTGATGCCGACCTCGGCGGCCAGATGCTTCGCGGCGCGTTCGTTGTCGCCGGTCAGCAGCACCGGGGTGCGGCCGGTCAGCCGGGTGAGGGCGGCGACGGTGGCCGCCGCGTCCGGCCGCAGCCGGTCCGCGATCCCCAGCACGCCCACCGGCGCCCCGTCGCGCAGGACGACGACCGCGGTCCGGCCGTCCTCCTCCAGCTCGGCCACCACCGCCCGGTGCGGCTGATGGGCGGCACCGTCCAGCAGCCGGGCGGGCGCGCCGACCGTGATGATGTGGCCGGCGACGGTGGCGGTGACCCCCTGCCCCGGGATGGAGGTGAAGCCTTCGGCGTCCGACAGGGGCAGGCCGCGTTCGCGGGCGGCGGCGACGACGGCCCGGGCCAGCGGGTGCTCGCTGGGGTGCTCGGCGGACGCCGCCAGCGCGAGCAGCGAACCCTCCTCTAGGCCGCTGCCGAGCAGCGGGCACAGGTCGGTGACGTGGGGGGTGCCCTCGGTGAGGGTGCCGGTCTTGTCCAGGGCGACGGTGTCGATCTGGCCGAGGCGTTCCATGACGACGGCGGACTTGGCGAGCACGCCGCGGCGGCCGGCGTTGGCGATGGCGGACAGCAGTGGGGGCATGGTGGAGAGCACCACCGCGCACGGCGAGGCGACGATCATGAACGTCATCGCCCGCAGCAGCGCCGACTGCAGGGTGTCTCCGAAGGCGAGCGGGATCGCGAACACGGCCAGGGTCGCGAGGACCATGCCGATCGAGTAGCGCTGCTCGATCTTCTCGATGAACAGTTGGGTGGGGGCCTTGGTCTCGGAGGCTTCCTCGACCATCGTCACGATCCGGGCGATCACCGAGTCCGACGGATCCCGATCCACGCGCACGTGCAGGGCGCCGGTGCCGTTGACGGTGCCGGCGAACACCTCGTCCCCGGCCTGCTTGGCCACCGGCAGCGGCTCGCCGGTGATGGTGGCCTGGTCCACGTCGCTGGCCCCGTCGAGGACCTGGCCGTCGGCGCCGACCCGCTCACCGGGGCGGACCAGGATGGTGTCCCCGACCGCCAGCTGCTCGGTGTCCACCGTCTCCTCCATGCCGTCCGGCAGGAGCCGGGTGGCGGTGGTGGGGGCGAGGTCGAGCAGGCCGCGCACGGAGTCGGCGGTGCGGGCGGTGGCGACGGCTTCCAGGGCGCCGGAGGTGGCGAAGATGACGATCAGCAGCGCGCCGTCCAGGACCTGGCCGATCGCGGCCGCCCCCAGGGCGGCGACGACCATCAGCAGGTCCACGTCCAGCGTCTTGTCCTTCAGGGCCTTCAGGCCCTCCCAGCCCGGCTCCCAGCCACCGGTGACGTAGACGGCGGCGAACAGCGGTCCCCACAGCCAGGCCGGGGCGCCGAGAAGGTAGAGCGGGAGGGCGAGCAGGAACAGCACCAGCGCGGCGAGCGCCCACCGGGCTTCCGGCAGCGCCAGCAGGCGGGTGCGGCGCCGGGGCGGGGCCGGCCGCGGGGCGCCGGTGGGCAGTGCGGACCGCTGCTGGTCCAAGACTGAAGACATGGCGAAGCAACCCTTCACGGGCGGGACGGGGCGACGCCTCCACCGTACAGGAACGTATGAACATCTTTTCAGTCGTCATTGGTATGATGGAGCAATGGGCCACGGACGCGACACCACCGCCAGCAGCGCCAGCACCCGCGCACGCCTCGACGCGGTCGGCACCGCGGACGTCGCCGCCACCCTCCAGGCCCTCGCCACTCCCTCGCGGCTGTACATCCTGGCCCGGCTCCAGGAGGGCCCGTGCTCGGTCGGCGACCTCGCCGAAGCCGTCGGCATGGAAGCCTCCGCCTGCTCCCACCAGCTGCGCCTGCTGCGCAACCTCGGCCTGGTCACCGGCGAACGCCACGGCCGTTCGATCGTCTACTCGCTCTACGACGACCACGTCGCCGAATTGCTCGAGCAGGCCCTCTACCACGTCGAGCACCTGCGCCTGGGCCTGCGCGACACCCCGGCCCCGGCCGCGGCGGCCGGCGCCCGCTGAGTCATCCCTGGCCCAGCCGCCGCCTCCGCCCTCGCCGTGCATCCGTCCATCGGAGCGGAGGTCCGCCAGGCGGCGGGGCCCGCACCGGCCGGTTGGCAGGAACGCTCCGGACGGCGCTGTCACGTTGTTGGGAGCCTGGATCTCTGACAGCGCGTCGGGGCGTGGTGGGGGTCGGATTTCGGGCCGGTGCTCAGGCCTCGGCGGGCCGGCCGGCGGCGCCGGTGATCTGGTCCCAGATAGCGAAGCGGACGGTCATCCCGGCGCGGTAGCCGGTGGCCGTCATCCGGTGGCGGCGGGGCCGGAAGCGGGGTGGGATGCCGCCGAACGCGGACCGGAACCGCTGGGCTCCGCCGACGCCGCAAAAGCCCTTCATCGCGCGTTCGCGCTGCCGGGTGGGCTGATGGCTGTTCTCGGCCCGGTGGTTCAGGCCCTTATGGGAACGGTGCTCGACCGAGGGCATCACCTTGCGGTGGGCCGCGCCGTAGGAGCGGAGCTTGTCCGTGACCATCACCCGCGGCACCGAGCAGGTCTTCTTCAGCAGCCTGCGGAAGAACCGCCGGGCCGCAGCGGTGTCCCGCCGGGTCTGTACGAGAATGTCCAGGACGGTGCCGTCGGCATCCACGGCCCGCCACAAATACTTCAGCTCCCCGTTGATCTTGATGAAGACCTCGTCCAGGTACCACTTGCCCCCGGGCCGGGGCTGCCGACGGCGCAGCGCGCCGGCGTAGGCCTGCCCGAACTTGGCGCACCAGCGGCGGACCGTCTCATGGGAGACGACCACACCGCGCTCGAGCATCAGCTCCCCGGCCTCGCGGTACGACAGCGGGAAGCGGAAGTACAGCCATACACAGTGGGAGATGATCTCGACTGGGTACCGGTGCCCCTTGTACGACGGCGACGCGGACGACACGAGCGAATCCCTCCCCGGCACGATCAACTCCAAGATCATCCCAGGCCGGTCAGCCAACGTGACAACGCCTCTTGGCAAGCAGATGCTGGCTCTGCTGGTCCAGCTGGAAGCTGTCTGCACCGCCGCCGACGACCTGGCTGAGGCAGTGGAGGAAGCGTTCCCTCAGCACCCGGATGCCGAGATCCTGCTGAGCTTCCCTGGTCTCGGCGTTCAGCTCGGCGCCCGGGTGCTCGCGGAGGTCGGAGACGACCGCGACCGCTTCGCCGACGCCCGCGGGCTGAAGGCATACGCCGGGTCCTCACCCATCACCAGAGCCTCCGGCAAGAAGTCCAGCATCCCCCGCCGATGGGTCAAGAACGACCGGCTCAACCACGCCGGCTACCTGTGGGCCTTCTCGGCACTCCGCGGCTCGCCCGGCGCCATGACTCACTACCGGCGACGACGCGACGACCACGGAGACTGGCACGCCGTGGCCCAGCGCCACCTCTTCAACCGCATGCTCGGCCAGCTCTACCACTGCCTTCAGCGACGCCGGAGCTATGACGAGAGCCTGGCCTTTCCGGCCTCGCTCGACGTCACAGCATCAGCCGCCGCATAGATCACTGCTGGCCGGATCACCCTTACTCGGGGATGACCAGCCCGCGGGCACGCAACTGCGGCAGGCAGACCTTCAAGCAAGCTTCCACCGAAGCGGCATCAGTACGCACGAGCAGGTCTTCGTGGAAAGGGAGACCATTCGCGACAAAAGTCCACGGCCTGACTCCGTCATGCATACGTTCCGCATCCGCCTTGAACAGCACCGTGACGCCCTGCTCAGCCAGTGCCTCCATGACGCGTACCACGTCGACCAACGTTCCACCCCGCCCGTTCGAATAGGCGGGCCACGCTACACGGCTCCGCGGTACCCGACTTGACGGCATAGCAACGTGAGGTGTCTACGGCGAACGGACATGTAGCGCTGGGTGATGCCCGGGCTGCGTTCATCGTGAGGGCCGGCGGTGCAGTCGTCCCCGCGCCCGCAGGGGCTGCTCCAAGGATGCGCTGGGCGAGGCGAGTTACATGCTGTCGCCCCCGCGCCTGCGGGGGGTGCCCCTATGGGTTTCGTCAACCCGTGGGGGCGGGTTGGGGTTCGTAGAAGGTGCCGTCGCGGAGCATCGCGAAGAGCACGTCGGCTCGTCGTCTCGCGAGGCAGAGGAGGGCTTGGGTGTGGTGCTTTCCCTGAGCGATCTTCTTGTCGTAGTAGGCCCGCGAGACCGGGTCGGCCAGGGCCGCGAACGCGGACAGGAAGAAGGCCCGTTTGAGCTGCTTGTTTCCCCGGCGGGAGGGCTGTTCGCCACGGATCGACGAGCCCGAGCTGCGGGTCGCCGGAGCGAGTCCGGCGTAAGCGGCCAGGTGGGCGGCGGACGGAAAACTGCTGCCGTCGCCGACGTCGATGAGGATCCGGGCTCCGGTCCTGGCGCCGACGCCGGGCATGGACGTCAGGACCGGGGAAAGAGACATCCGATGCGGTTGATCTGTCAAGCGGCAACGGAGAGTTGAGGGGCTTGGGGGACGGGGAATGCGGTGGCTTCGTCGTAGTGGGTTCGTTTGGTGAGGCAGTGGTGGAGGCAGCCGAGCATGCGGTTGAAGAGGTTGCGCTGGGCGGCGGTGTGGCGGTCGCCGTCGGCCCGTCGGCGGTCGTAGTGGGCGCGGGCTCCGGGTGAGGCGGTCAGCGCGGCGAAGGCCCACACGTAGCCAACCGAGGCCAGGCGCTGGTTCTTGACCCGGCGGGCCATGACCGCGAGGCTTCTGCCGGACGCCCGGGTGACCGGTGCGGCCCCGGCGAAGGCCTTGAGTCCCTTCGCGTCGGTGAAGCGGGATCGGTCGTCGCCGATCTCGGCGAGCACCCGGGCGCCGGTGAGAGAGCCGAGCCCTGGAAAGCTGGTGATGATTTCGGCGTCCGGGTGTGCTTCAAAAGACTCCACCGCGGCAGCGGTCAGATCGTCTGCGCTGGTGCAGGCGGCGTCGAGCTGTCTCAGCAGAGCGATGGCCTGGCGGCCCATGGCCTGTTCGACTTGCGGAAGCTGCCGCATCTGCGGAACCCGCAGGGCCTGGCGGAGCCGTTCGGCCTCCGCCTTGATGCCGCGCTGACGGCCGGCCTTCTTCAGGAGTGAGCGCAGCTGGGTGCGGGTGAGCTTGGCTGCCTGTTCCGGGGTGGGCGCGGCGGCCAGTACGACGCGGGCGATCTTCGAGCACAGCCCTTCGCGTCTGGGCTGGAAAGCTGCGAGGAAGCCGGGGAAGTATTCGCGCAGGTGGGAACGGAGTTTGTTGCCGGCCTGAGTGCGGTCCCAGACGGCGTCCTGCTGGGCGCGGGCCAGGACGGCGATGGCCTGGGCGAGTTCGCTGTCGTCGGGCAGCGGTCGGTGGGCGGCTCGGTCGGTGCGCAGGATGTTCGCCAGCACCATGGCGTCGAGGTGGTCGGACTTCTTGCGGGCGACCGCGTGCCGGTCGCGGTAGCGAGCAGCTGCCATCGGGTTGATCGCGTAGATGGGACGTTTGGTGGCTCGAAGGCAGGCCACGAGCAGGCCGCGGGAGGTTTCGATCGCCACCGGGATCGGGGTGTCCTCGCTGTCGCCGTGGGTGGTGAGCAGGTCCAGGAGCTGTTGCAGGCCCGCGGCGTCGTCGGTGATCCGGGCTCGGGCCAGCAGAGCTCCCTCGTGGTCGACCAGGGCGACGTCGTGGTGGTCGCTGGCCCAGTCGATCCCGCAGGTGACGGTCATCGTGTCGTTTTCGTCCTCTCGGTCAGGGGGCGTGTTGCTGCTGGTCGCAGCCGTGCGGGGGCACGCGTCTCCCTAATGGAAGGGCTCGATGGCCCAGCATCCGATTAGCCGTTCGTGACCCCAGCGGCCCGCGGGACCCTCGGTCTGCTCAGGAGCTCGGCGGCTCCGGGCTTGTTGAGAGGTGATCCCCGCAGACGGCTCGGACCACGGACTTCAACGATCCGATCGTCGGACTGGATGCGGTAGTTGTGTCCGCTCTCGTGGTGGTGAACGGTGCCGGGGCCGGCGCTTGTCCAACGGCTCGAGGGCCCAGGCCTACTCTGCGGCTTCCCGGCACCGATCACCACCACGATGCATGGCGCTTGCTGAAGCGGGGCCCGCAGTCTCTTTCAGGGCCTCGACGGGCCGGGGTGGGCCTGGCGGTGCCCCACTTCACTGCCCATTAGGGTGGGCCTCCAGCAGTTCCTCGATCCTCGTGGCGAGGAGTTTGCGCTGGCCCAGGACGGCTTGGAGCGAGTCGGCGAGGCTGGGGACGATCAGGGCGGCCGCGTCCGTGCCGGGGACGACGACGGTCTGCTCGTCGAGCGCGGTGAAGATGTCCTCGACCAGCCGCTCGGCCATCCGCGGAGCCCTCGGGCGTATCAGGCCGATCAGCCGGCGCCGTCCGGCCTTGCGGATCAGGGCCGGCGAGCCGAACTGGTCCAGCAGTTTGAGCACGGCCGGGTGCTGGATGCGCGGGCCCAGGACACGTTCGAGGTGTGGGTGGATCTGGGTGAGCAGGCCGCGCAGCCGGTTGCTGATGCGGGTGGCCTCGCCGGCCAGGTCGTCGTCGAAGCCGACGATCATCTCCAGCTCGGCGATGGTCTCGTCGTCCAGCTCGATGGAGCGGAGCGTGTGCGGCATCGACCGGGCGGCGTCGGCGATGACGAAGGCGTCACGGGCGTCGGTCTTGGCCTCGCCGGGATAGAGGTCGGCGATCCGTCGCATCGTGAGTCCGGGCAGATAGGCGACCTGGCAACCCATGTCGCGGGCCACCGCGATGGGCAGGGCGCCGATGGAGGCAGGTTGGTCGACGACCACGAGCACGGTGCCGTGCTTGGCCTGCAGCTTTGCGAAGAGCTCGCGGAGTTTGGGTTCGCTGTTGGGCAGCCGTTTGTCGAAGGCTTTCTTCCCGGTCGGGGTGACGGCGGTGGCGTGGTGTTCGCCCTTGCCGACGTCCAGGCCGAGGAAGACGCCGATGTCGCTGGTGTCGATCATGTGCAGTCTCCGGTTGTCCCCGCCCGGCCGTCCCACGGCACCGATCGCCACATCCACATTACGAAGAGCCTCCCGACCTGCGGAAAGGCCGGTGGTCATGCCCCTAATCAGCGGTCTGTCGATGCCTCCGGAGCCGGTGACACCACCCCCCGGGCCATGCGTTCCAATGCCGTTGCTTTTGCGGGGTTCGGGCGGTTGAAGCGGTGTGCTGATATCGCGACTGGAGCGGCTGGGGTTGGGGGTCCTGACCCGGTCGTGTCCCCCTGAGCTGGTGGACCGGCTGGTGGGTGAGGCGGGGCGCTCGGAAAAGCGCCGACGTCTGTTGTCCGCCCGGTTCACGGTGTACTTCGTGCTGGCGATGTGCTTGTTCCCGCAGGCCGACTACCTGGAGGTCCTCCGGCTCGTGAAGAACGGCGACAAGGGACTGCGGTCCTGGTCCGGAGTGAACAAGTCGTCGCTGACCAGGGCCCGGCAGCGACTCGGCTGGCCGGTGATGCGGGAACTGTTCCGGTCTGTGGCCCGGCCGCTCGGCGCGGACGGCGAGCTGTTCCGAGG
>NZ_QFRK01000018.1 GCF_003143855.1 Streptomyces sp. NWU339 | reverse complement strand
CAKTCGTGCTGGCCGCGATGATCGTCGTACGCCTGCAGACCGTCGTCTCCCGGGAACTGGCCGCCACGACCCCGGCCGTGGYCACGGTCGGCAGCATCCACGCGGGCACCGGCCCCAACGTCATTCCCGACAGCGCCGTCATCGAGCTCAACGTGCGCACCTACGACGACGCCACGCGCCGCCACGTCCTGGACGCGATCACCCGGATCGTCCGTGCCGAGTGCGCGGCGTCCCGCTCGCCCGGGGAGCCCGAGATCGAGCGGACCACCTCCTTCCCGCCCACCGTCAACGACGAGGCGGCGACCCGGAGGGTCGCCGAGGCGTTCGCCGCGCACTTCGGAAAGGACGCGCACACCATCGACCTGCAGACCGCGAGCGAGGACATGAGTGAGATCCCCGGGGCGTTCGGMGTGCCGTTCACCTACTGGGGCATCGGATGCGTCGACCCCGCCCGCTACGCCGAGGCCGCCCGCAGGGGCACCCTCGACCAGGACATCCCCGTCAACCACAGCCCCGCCTTCGCCCCYCTCGTCCAGCCCACCCTGGACACCGGCGTCCGCGCCCTGACCGTGGCCGCCCTCGCCTGGCTCGGCACCTGACACGAGCCCGGCCGTCGGAGGAGGCGCGGCAGACGGTGATCCGCACCGGAGCCGGATTACTCGCCGGCCCAGGCCGTGACACGGCAGTAGATCATGCGGCCCCCAGGCTCGGTGCGGCGATGATCTTTGCTGTCCACCGCGAGCCGCTTCGGTCGCCACAGCGACCGCCGCCAGTTCGTCATGCCGATGCGGGGATAGCCAAACCGAGCCGCTTATGAGGGCTTTCGGCTGACTGGGGACGGTCCGGCGCACCGGCCCGTCCGGCTCCGTCAGGGGATGATCTTGATGGCGCTCTGCCAGTTCCGCCCAAGGGGCTCCTGGACGGCGATATGCAGGAACCCGATCGCCTCCAACTCCCGAGCGCGCCGCAGCGGACCGACGTCCATCGGGCGCATCGAAGCCGAGCGGACGAACTCGGCGACCATGTCCTTGGCGGGCCTGGTCGTCCCCCGCGATGAGGACGTCCAGGGGGTAGCCGTGGGCCTCGCCGCTCTCCAGCAGGGTGGCGAAGGTGGTGTTGAACGCCTTGACCACTTTGGCGTCCGGGCCCGTGAGCTGCTGGATCTCTTCGGCCGCCGAGGCGTCCGGCGGGGTCACCCGCCCATCCATGGTGGAGAAGTCCACCGGGTTGGAGATGTCCACCAGGACCTGCCCGGCCAGGTCGTCGCGTGCGGCCCTAGCGACGTCCAGGGCGGCGTTGTAGGGCATGGCGAACACGGTCATGTCAGCCGTACCGCTGGAGGGCGCGTACTCGACGCTGCCATCCGGGAACCGCTGGGTCATCTCGTCGGCGACCGGCCGCCCGCTCTCCGCGCTGGGGTTGACCAGGCGCACGGCATGGCCGCCGGTGAGCGCGCGGACGGCGAGGCTGCGGCCCATGTTCCCGGTTCCCACGATGTTGATGTTCACGGCTGTGCCTTCCTGCCCTGAAGAGGTGAGGCGAATTCAGCTCGTCCTGGTGCTCGGGCACGGGGGCATCGCTCTGGAACAGCTCGCCCCCGATGTCATGGCAAGGGCGGCATCGAGCGCTATATGCCACCACCGGTGGGCTCGCCGCGCTCGCTCGGCCCGTCCTTTTCCGTACGGGTGGAGCGGGAGCGCAGGAGGTGCTCGATCGCCGCGAGCCTGCTCTCCAGCCCGGCGATGTCGGCCCGGGTCGCCTTCATCTCCTCGGGCCTCGGTACGACGACGAGCCGGCCGTCGGGTTCCAGGCGCCCGAGGGCGACGCCCTTGATCGTCCCGCCGGTCTGGGTGCGCACCGCGTGCTCCAGCTTCCCGGACCGCAGCGCCAGGCGCTTCACGGATCGCTCCACGACCTTGCCGTCCTTGATGACGGTGGTCGAGTTGCCCTCCAGCACGCGGGCGGCGTGCGGGTCCAGCACCTGCCACCGGTTCAGCGCAGCGTTGACGGCGACCAGGGTGACGGCGCCGATCACTCCGCCGAGCAGGCTTGTGTCGTTGCCGATGATGGCGTTCTGAACGACGTTCGACAGCAGGAAGATGACGACGAAGTCGAAGGTGTTGAGATTCGCCAGGCCCCGCTTCCCGGTGAACCGGAAAAGGGCCACGATCACCACGTAGACCAATACCGTCCGCCGCACCTTGTCCACGACCGGGATCTGGACCGTCAGCAGCTCCTGCCACATGGCACCCCCGCGGGCGACATCGGGTGATGAATAGGGCAAATGCACTGGCGGCTACTGAATCCGGCGACCGCCGGAGGCGGGACGGCGGTCATCCCGCGTTCGCCGGGTTTCCTCGCGTCCTTCCGCAGTATCCGGCATCCGGTGCGGGCCCGGACAGCTCACAGAGAAGGCGGCGGAGATGAAAGCGGTCACCGTGGTGCCCGGCGAACCCGAGCGGGTGGAGGTCCCGGAGGTGCCCGAGCCGGCGCCGGAGGAAGGCGCGCTGGTCGTCGAGGGCCATCTGCTGGGCGTCTGCGGGACCGACATCGCCATCGTGGAGGGCGCGGCTACGGCGAGCCGCCGCCCGGCCAGGATCGGTCGGTGGTCGGCCATGAGTCGCTCGGGGTGGTGCTTGAGGCTCCGGACGGCTCCGGCTTCAGCGCCGGGGACCCGGTCGCGGGCATCGTACGGCGCCCCGATCCGGTGCCGTGCGAGCCGCGCTCCCACGGCGAGTGGGACTTCTGCCGCAACAGGCAGTACACGGAGCGCGGGATCAAGGGAAGGAACGGCTACGGTGCCGAGCGGTGGAGGATCGAACCGGACTACGCGATCCGGCTCGCCCCCGGGCTCGGGGCCTACAGGGTGCTGCTGGAGCCCGCCTCGGTGTTGGCCAAGGCGTGGGAGCAGACCGACCGCATCTTCAACCGGGCCTCATGGAAGCCCGAGGTGGTACTGATGACCGGCGCGGGACCGATCGGCCTGCTCGCGGCGCTGCTGGGTATCCAGCGCGGACTCGAGGCGCACGTCCTGGACCTGCACGCCAAGGGGCCGAAACCAGACCTGGTGGACGATCTGGGCGCCACATTCCACGCGGGGGACGTCCAGGACATCGAATTGGAGCCCGACGTCGTCATCGAGTGCACCGGGGCTGGCCCTCTGGTCTTCTCGCTCACCAGCGTGGTGGGGCCCAACTCCGTCATCTGCCTCGCCGGTATCTCGTCCGGTTCGCGGAAGATCCCGCTCGGCCTGGACGAGCTCAACAAGGAGATGGTGCTGGAGAATCTGGTGGTGTTCGGATCTGTCAACGCCGGGCGGCGGAACTACCAGCAGGCCGCGGACGCGCTGGCCAAGGCCGACCGGAGCCGGCTGGAGCGGCTGATCACCCGCCGGGTCCCGATGGACGAATACACCGACGCCCTGCACAAGACCCCGGACGACGTGAAGGTCGTCGTCGACCTGCGAGCCTGAGGGGGCCCGCGGCCGGGCGCACCCGGCCGGGCTGACGGCATCCGGCTGCCGAGGCGCGGCGGGCCGTCTGCCACCGCCGCCCCGGCAGCCGGCAAAGCGTAACCGCAAAGGGTTCGCCAGTGGCGCTCCCGCCGACTCGCCGATGCCCCGGCCCGGGACCAGACTTGAGGGGTGGCAGCCCGGCCGTGCGCCGGTCTGAAACCCGTTCCGCATTCAAGGTGATCACCATGTCGACGCCGTTGTTCGGATCGCAGGATCCCTTCGCCGACCTTCTCAACCGCTTCTTCGGAATGAGCCCGCTGACCTCGCCTCCGGCCGTCCAGCGGGTGCCCATCGGCAAGCTTCTGAGCGCGTCCGCCCAGGAACTGCTCTCCATAGCCTCGGAGCAGGCGGTCAAGGACGGCAGCAGCGAGCTGGACACGGACCATCTGCTGTGGGCCGCCACCCAGGTAGGGCCGTCGCGTAGCGTGCTGGAGCAGGCCGGGGTCGATCCGGACCGCCTCGCCTCCGAGCTGCTGCCCGCCCTCGCCAAGGGCAGCGGGGCCGCCGAGCCGTCCCTGACACCCGCGGCCAAGCGCGCCCTGCTGGACGCCCATGTGCGCTCCCGAGCCGCGGGCGCCTCGTACATCGGCCCCGAGCACATCCTCGCCGCCCTCCTCGCCGCCCAGGAGAGCGGCGCGGGCCAGGCGCTGCGCGGCGAGGGCGCCGCACCAAAGACGGTGACCCGGGCGGCGGCCGGGCCCCCGAGCACGACGCCCACGCTGGACGAGTACGGCCGGGACCTGACCGCGGAGGCCCGGGACGGACGGCTTGACCCGGTGGTCGGCCGCGCCGAGGAGATCGAGGAGACCATCGAGGTCCTGTCCCGGCGGACCAAGAACAACCCCGTCCTCATCGGCGAGCCCGGCGTGGGCAAGACCGCGATCGTGGAGGGCCTGGCCCAGCGGATCGTGGCCGGCCAGGTGCCGCGCAGCCTGAAGGACCGCAGGGTCGTCGGCCTCGACCTGGCGGGCCTGGTGGCCGGAACACGGTACCGGGGGGACTTCGAGGAGCGGCTGAAGAAGGTCATCGACGAGGTCACAGCCGACGAGAACACCATCCTGTTCGTCGACGAGCTGCACACCGTCGTCGGCGCGGGCTCCGGCGGAGAGGGCTCCATGGACGCCGGGAACATCCTCAAGCCCGCGCTCGCCCGCGGCGAGCTGCATGTCGTCGGCGCCACGACCATGGACGAATACCGCCGGTATGTGGAGAAGGACGCCGCGTTGGAGCGCCGCTTCCAGCCTGTCATGATCCCCGAGCCCACCGTCGAGGAGACGGTGCAGATTCTGGAGGGCCTGCGCGACTCCTACGAGGCGCACCACCAGGTCCGCTTCTCCGACGACGCGCTGCGCGCCGCCGCCGACCTGTCCGCCCGCTACCTGACGGAGCGGTTCCTGCCTGACAAGGCCATCGACCTCCTCGACCAGGCGGGCGCCCGGGTGCGGCTGCGCAGCCTGGGCCACAGCGGGGAGGCGCTGGAGATCGAGGACCGCCGCGACCAGCTGCGGCGCGAGGTCGACGAGGCGGTGTCCGACGAGAACTACGAGCGGGCCGCAAAGCTCAAGGAGCGCATCAAGGAACTGGACCTGGAGAAGGCGGCGGTCACCGAGAAGCGCGAGGGCGTAGTGGAGGTGACGGTGAACGACATCGCCGATGTGCTGTCCCGGCGCACCGGCATCCCCGTCAGCCAGCTCGCGCAGAGCGAGCGGGAGCGCCTGATGAAGCTGGAGGAACGCCTCCACGCCAAGGTGATCGGCCAGGACGAGGCCGTCACCGCGGTGGCGCAGGCAGTGCGCCGCGGCCGGGCCGGACTGAGCGACCCCAACCGGCCGACCGGCAGCTTCCTGTTCCTCGGCCCCACCGGAGTGGGCAAGACCGAGCTGGCCAAGACCCTGGCAGCCGAGCTCTTCGGCGACCCGGACCGCATGGTGCGCTTCGACATGAGCGAGTTCCAGGAGAAGCACACTGTCTCCCGCCTCGTCGGGGCGCCGCCCGGATACGTCGGCTACGAGGAGGCCGGGCAGCTCACCGAGGCCGTGCGGCGCAGGCCGTACTCCGTCGTCCTGTTCGACGAGATCGAGAAGGCCCACCCGGATGTGTTCAACCTGCTGCTCCAGGTTCTCGAAGACGGCCGTTTGACGGACGCTCAGGGCCGCACCGTCAACTTCCGCAACACCGTGGTCATCATGACCAGCAACATCGGCTCGCAGCGCATCCTGGCCCACCACGGCGACATCGACGCGATCCGCGACGACCTCCTCGCGGACCTGCGCGGCCATCTGCGGCCCGAATTCCTCAACCGGATCGACGACGTCATCGTCTTCCACGGCCTCGGCCGGGACGAACTGCTGCGCATCGTGGACCTGTTGCTGGACAACAGCCGCCGCCTGCTGCGCGCCCAGAACATCACCATGGAGGTGGAGCAGAGCGCCAAGGAATGGCTTATCGACCACGGCTACCAGCCCGAGTTCGGGGCGCGCCCGCTGCGCCGCACCATCCAGTCGCAACTGGACAACAAGATCTCCAACATGCTGCTCGACGGGACGCTGAACGCCGGGGACACCGTGATGGTGGGGGTCGACGACAGCGGGCTGGTCTGCACCCTGGGCGCCCCCACGCCCTCGCGGACCCACGAGGAGGCGCAGGCCGCCGCCGCACAGGAGGCCGCCCGCACCAACCCTCCTGACGCGGAATAGGCGAAGAAGGCGAGCAGCCCGTCGGGTCCCGGCCGACCGGGACCCGGGCTCACCAAGCCCCTCAGGCGGGCCCGGTCCCGGAATTTGCCGATCATGCCGCTGTCTCCAACGCCAGGAGGGTGTGCTTCGCGGCCGGGCCTCCGGCGTAGCCGCCCGCCGAGCCGTCGGACCGCACCACCCGGCGCAACTCTTCCCGTTCCGTGCTCGTCAGCTCGCCCAGTGCCCCTGGCCCGCGGTCGATCGTGTCCTGCTTGACCCGGTTCCGCAGTCCCTCGGCACTGACCCCGGTCTCCCGGGCGACCTCGGTGACGGTCTTGCCGGAGGACCGGACCAGCGCGACCGCGCCGCGCTTGAACTCCTCCCTATACCGCCTGCTGCGGTTGCTCTCGCTTCCCACCTGGCACTGCTTCCTCTGGGCTCTCACGTCCCGGTCTCCAGGTGTCCACGATCAAGGGGAAGCTTCAGGACACCGCCCAGCGCCCGTAACGCACGTCCGCAACAGGGGCCTGACCAGGCGTGGACGGGTCTGCGGTGACGCCGGCGCTGCCATGGTCGGGGTTGGTCGGGTGGCGGGCGTGCCGTCTGCACCGATGACGGCGGTTTGTTGAGGCCCGGGTGGTCTGCGCTGCCTCGGCCTTGGAGCGTGGTTCCCAGGCCGAGGCAGCGGCATGAGCCAGACCGCCACGGAGCGTGGGCTGCGGGTCGCGGCGCTGGCGGCTGCTGGGGATGTCTCGGCGGTCGTGGCGTCAGCCCGGCTGGACTGGGTTGAGCTTCGGTTCAGCGGGTTTTTGCTGCCATGTGACCCATGCGTGGGCGGCAGTCGGCCGCCTTGGTAAGCGCGCCCGCTCACGAGCGCGGGTGAGCCCTGCGCTGCGGTTCTTCCATGGGGGTACGGATTGAGACCGACCAACTCCCCTGGGTCATTGATTTTGGCCACCGCCTTCTTGGACGGCTGCCTCTGCGGGGCCGGCTCGACGACAACGCGGGGTCAATCTCGGTTAGCGTCGGGCGGTGCCTGTCCGGCCGGTTCCTTGCGGCGCGGCGCCCCCTGGTCCAGGGCGTCGAAGAGGAGGTTGAGGCCCTCACCCATGGTGGGGTGGGTGATGACGGCGTTGCGGACCTGCTGGTAGGGCATGCGGCCGAGGATGGCCATCTGCACGGCGGCGATGACTTCCCCGGCGTTGTGTCCCAGCAGAGCGGCGCCGAGGATCTGGCCCGTCTCGGCATCGACGACGGCCTTCCACGTCCCCACTGTGTCATTGAGGGTCTTGGCCCGTGGGATTGCGGAGACCTGGAGCCGGGCCACTTTGACGTCGTGCCCCTGGGCACGGGCCTCGGTCTCGGTGAGCCCGACGCGCGCGAGCTCGGGGGTGATGAACACGGTGTAGGGCACGAGCCGGCCGGTGGTGGTGGCGTCGCGGCCGGTGAGGTTGGCCCGCAGGATGCGGAAGTCGTTCCAGGAGGCGTGGGTGAACTGCGGGCTGCCGGCTACGTCCCCGGCGGCCCAGACATGGTCGGCGGTGGTTCGTAGGTGGTTGTCGACGGCGACGAACCCGCGCTTGGTGAGCTCGACGCCCGCCGTGTCCAGGCCGAGGTCGGCGGTCACAGGGGTGCGCCCGGTGGCCACGAGCAGCTCTTGGGCGCGGACGCTGGAGCCGTCCGCGAGGGTGACGACCACGTCGCCGTGCCCGGGCTCGCGGCGCACGGCACTCGCACGGGCCCCGAGGTGGACGTCGACGCCCTGGTCGGTGAGGATGTCGGCCACCTGGCCGGCGACGTCCGGGTCCTCACGCGGCAGCAGCTGGTCGCGGCCCTGCAGCAGGGTCACGCGCGTGCCGAAGACGGCGAACATCGAGGCGAACTCGCACCCGACGTACCCACCCCCGATGATCAGCAGCGTCTCGGGCAGGCGCTCCAGGTGCAGGATCGTCTCGGAATTCCACACCTCCGCCTCGGTGACGCCGGGCAGAGCCGGCACGGCCGGGGTGGTCCCGGTATTGACGACGACGTCCCGGCCGCGCACCACCCGGGTGGTGCCGTCGTTGGTGCGAATCTCCACGGTGCGTTCGCCCACGAAACGGGCGGTACCCAGGATGAAGTCCATACCCGAGTCGGCGAACATCTTGGCGTGCGCGCTGACCATCCCGCCGACGACCCCTTCCACGTGCGCGCGGAGCCTGTCCAGATCGACGGCGGGCTCACCGCTGATCTCGACGCCCCTCTCGGCGGCGTTACGCGCGGTGAGGAGGGTCCGCGCCGAGCCGACGAGCGTCTTAGTGGGGATGCACGCAACGTTGATGCAGGTGCCCCCGATCTTGTCCCGCTCGACCATGACAACGCGCCAGCCGGCCTTCGCCCGGTCCATCGCCAGGGACTTCCCGGCCTTGCCGTCGCCGACCACCAGCAGGTCGACGTCCTCGATGTCCTCGTCGCTCATCTCGTCCTCCCTCAGTCGCTCCGGCCGCCAAAAACGTCGGTCGGACTGTTCGGGTCTCTCATCGCCGCTCGACGTGCTGCGCGGACCTCAAGGCCGGGCCGGCGTCGCTCCCATGGCCTTGACCGCCTCGTCGGTCGTGATGACCGAGTTGGCGACGAAGCCGAAGTTGACGACCGCGCCGGGGTAGCCGTCGCCGAGCCGGGGATGATTCGGCGCGGCCGTGGCGTCCTTGACGACGGCGACCTCGAAGCCCTGCTCGACGAGCTCGCGCAGGTGGGACTCGACGCACAGGTTGGCCAGCATGCCGGCGAGGATGACCTTGGTCTTGCCGAGCTTGCGCAACTGGAGGACCAGGTCGTTGGCCTGGGGTCCGAAGACCTTGTGGGGGCTGGTCACGATGGTCTTGCCGTCGTCGATGTACTGCTTGTACTGCTCGAGCCAGTCGGCACCGGACCCCTCGAAGCCCTCCATGCTCAGTGCGCTCGGGCGGGCGAACATGCCTGTCTCGTGCATCATCTGCTCGACCGGGCCGCCGAAACGCCAGCCCTGGTCGGTCGGGTAGTAGTAGTGGGGCGAGATCACCACGTCGTAGCCGTTGCGCTTGGCGCTGCTGAAGAGCTGGTCGAGGTGCTCGACCGTGCCGATCTCGAGGATCTTGTCCCCGACCAGACCCCACGCGGCGCCCTTCTCGCTGAGGACGTCGTTCTGCGGATCCGTGACGACGAAGGCGGTGTCCTGCGGGTTGATGTCCATGCCAGAACTCCGAGGGTGAAGTGATGGGCCCTAGCCCCAAGCCCGCGGCTTCTCGGTCGTCGGCTACTTACAGCGTGCTGCGAGCGGCCCCCAGCGGCATCCTGAGGCGGAGCCACCCACCCCCGCCCTTTACTGACTTCGGCGCTTGGGGGTCTCTTCGCTGTCGGTCTGCCTGGTTGGCGGTGCGGGGTGGCAGCGTTACACCGGAAGGTATGAGGTACTCAGACGGTGGCGGGATAACCGCCAGGGAACGCGCGCGACGGGAGGCGCTGCGGATGCGGGCCGCTGAACTGTTCGCGGCCGGGGTCACCGCGCCGGAGGTCGCCGAGCGGCTGCGGGGGGTCCGCTGCACGGACTGGTGACATCTGATCTGGCTTGCCTGTGGGGCGGCCTGGAAGGATGTTGCTGTGCCTGTCCCGTATCCCCAAGAGTTCCGTGACGACGTCGTGCGTGTGGCCCGCAACCGTGAGAAGGGCGTCACCCTTGCGTAGATCGCGAAGGACTTCGGTGTCCATGAGATGACGCTGTCGAAGTGGCTGCGCCAGGCCGCCGTGGAAGACGGTGAGGAGCCTGGTGCCACGAGGTCCGAGTCCGCGGAGAACCGCGAGCTGAAGAAGCGGATCAGGCTGCTGGAGCAGGAGAACGAGGTCCTGCGCCGGGCTGCGGCGTATCTGCCGCAGGCGAACCTGCCGGGAAAAGGCTCTACCCGCTCGTGAGAGAGCTCGCCGCCGACAAGATTCCGGTCGCGGTTGCGTGCCGGGTACTGGGGCTTGCCCGTCGGCACTACTACCGGTGGCTTCGCCGGCCGGTGACCGAGGCCGAGATCACCGAGGCCCACCGGGCGAACGCGCTGTTCGACGCCCATCGCGACGATCCCGAGTTCGGCTACCGGTTCCTCGCCGGGGAAGCCGAGATGGCTGGCGAGCGAATGAGTGAACGGACCGCGTGGCGTATCTGCCGGGACAACGCCTGGTGGTCAGCGTTCGGGAAGAAGCGGTCGAAGACAGGCAAGAAGCCCGGGCCGCCGGTGCACGACGATCTCGTCCAGCGGAATTTCACCGCCGGCGCGGTGAACGAGCTGTGGCTGACGGACATCACCGAACACTCCACCAGTGAAGGCAAGTTGTATCTGTGCGCGGTCAAGGGCGCGTTCTCCGGCCGGATCGTCGGCTACAGCATCGACAGCCGGATGCAAGCACGGCTCGCGGTGAACGCGCTGAACAACGCCGTCGCCAGGAGAGGTGACGTGTCCGGCTGCACCGTCCACTCCGATCGCGGTTCGCAGTTCAGGTCGCGGAAGTTCATGCACGCCCTGAATCGTCACGATCTCGTCGGGTCGATGGGAGGGGTCGGCGCCGCCGGCGACAATGCGGCTATGGAGTCCTTCTTCGCACTTCTGCAGAACAACGTCCTTGATCGCCGCACCTGGGCCACCCGCGAGGCCCTCCGCACCGCGATCGTGACGTGGATCGAACGGACCTGCCACCGGCGCCGCCGACAACTACGGCTGGGCCGGTTGACCCCCATCGAGTACGAGATCACCATGAAGCCCGCCGCAGCTCTGGCGGCATGAAACCCGACTGTCACCTATCCGTGCAGCAGACCCTCCGCTACCGCCGCAGAAAGCCCGGCAGCCAGGACCCCCAAACCCCTGAGCCCTCCATCCGGCCTGGCTTCGCGGACATGGATGACCTGCCAGGCAAGCCGGTACACGTCACGCTGGTACTCAAGAACCAGCGCGGCGCCACCGTGCTCGACCGACAGAGCAGCGCCACCCCGCAACCCGGCTATCCCAACGGCCGCAACTGCGCGCCAGGCGGCCACCAGTCGCGCCTGACGGGCACGGAAGAGGGCTCGCTGATCCCACGCTGACCGTGTGCTCCACCGGGGACCTGCGGTCGTTGCGCTGACGGGGCGAACCTGATGTCGTCGATCTTGAGCGGTGGCGACCGCCGAGGGGTCGTGCACACGGGCTCCCCCTGCGGCGATGGCTTTACGAGCCCCACACCCTCCGCGGGCGGTCCCGCCGTGCCCGGGAGATGCGCGACCAGGTCGAGGTGGTGCAGCGTCCACTCCAGGACGTACGCGGAGAGGTAGTCTCCCGCGGTGAGGATCTCGTCGCGGGTGCCGACCCGGAGGCCCGGGTCGGCGAGTTCGGCTGCGCGCCCGGCGGCGGAGCCGACGTCGTCGGGGTGGAACTTGAGCAGTCGCGGCTCCTCGTACGCGGCGGCCAGCCGGACGATCAGCGCGTCGAGCGGGTCGGCGGCGTTTCGGCGACGCCCCAGTAGGTCACCGCGTCGCGGGTCGGTTCCGTCTCGGCGGGCGTCACGAGAGTGATCAGGACATCCTGTGTGTCGATGATCAGGTGACACACCAGGCTCCGCACGAGCCAGCAGGTACAGCCGGACGGCCGCGTGAAGTCCTCGTCCGCGAGCTCGGCGACCGTCGTGCGCAAGGCTGTCCACGAGGGGGAAGCCGCCGTCCTGTTCGGCGATGGGCGTCACCACGCCGAGGGCGGTGGCTGCGCTGTCGGGGCCGGGCAGCGGAACGAGGTCCGAGAAGGACGAGACGCCCGGCACAGGTGAGAGAACCGGTAGAACGGGAACAGTTCCCGAGGTATCCGGTGGATATGCAAGGAAAGGTCGTTTGAGGTGAGCGGACCGGTCAGTACCGCCGACGTCCCTGCCGGCCGGGCCGGGACCGGCCGTCTGGAGCCGCCGTGCCCGGACCGAGGTCGCCAGGGCCGCCCGCGACGCAGGTTCGAACCGGACTCTAACCGAACCGGTCGGCATCCGCGCGTCACAGATCGACGGCTGCGCCTCCTGTTCGGATGTTCACGTGCGCGCCGCGGTCAGGGGCGAAGAGCCCCTTCAGCGCATCGCCGTTCTGCCCGTCTGTCGTGACACCGGCCTGTTCGCCCCGGACGAACGCGCTGCTGTGGTCCTGACCGCATCCCTCACCGCCTTCCCGGCCCCGTATCCAGGACCAGGACCACGCCGAAGCCGCCCGGCACCTGACATCCGAGCAGACTTCGGCCGTGACCTGGGCCGTCCTCACCATCCATGCCATCAACCGCGTGCCGGTCGTCAGCCGTCATACCGTGCCGAGCCGGGCGGTCGCCGCACCGCTTGCGGTCCGCCCCAAGAGCCTGCAGGAGGGTCCCGCATGACCACCACCGTCCGCGACAACCCCGAGCAGCGCCGCTACGAGATCCACGACGGGCAGACCCCGGCGGGTTTCTCCGCCCACAGGACCACCGGCCGGAAGAACGCCTTCCCGCCCACCGAGCCCCTCCCGGAGTTCTCCGGCTGCGGCCCGGTCCGGCAACCGGTCGCCGCCGAGCCGGAGGATGCCCGCATCCGGGACCCGGCGGTTCTGCCGTTCCGTCCCTGCGTCCGCAAGACCACCGCCCAGGACCCCGAGGCGTATGGCGGACCTCGTACCCGAGGAAGAACGGCACCACTTCGGTCTCCCCGGGACGGAGACGACGTGGCCACGACACGACGCCGGAGCAACCACTCTCCCCCGGGCGCCTCTGCGGTCCGGGACCCCCGCTGCGGAAGGCGGCCGGCGCTCCACCACCGGAGCGGGGGCGCCTACGGGGGCAGCGGAACGGCGCGGTGGCAACGGTGATGCGGAAGAACAGCACGCGGAAGAACAACGCCCAGGCTCCCCAGACCCCGGCCGGGAGGCGCACGCTGGTGGCTCAGCTCGCCGACCGGGTGCGCGACTTCCTGACGACCGAGACAGGCAGCGTCGGCCTGCTCCTGGCCGCTGTCGTGGTGGCCCTGGTGTGGGCGAACTCGCCCTGGTCGGACGCGTACACATCGCTGTGGGCGACCGAGGCGTCCTTCTCGCTCGGCAGTGCCACTTTGTCGATGGACCTGGGGCACTGGGTCAGCGACGGCCTGATGGCCCTGTTCTTCTTCGTCATCGGCCTGGAGGTCCGGTACGAGATCTCCGTGGGCGTGCTGACCGACCGCCGGCGTGCCGTGATCCCGGCCCTGGCCGGGATCGGCGGCATGCTCGTCCCCGCGTTGCTGTACCTGGCGGTTGCCCCCGGGGGCGAGGCCGCCAGGGGGTGGGGCGTGGTCATCGGCACCGACACGGCGTTCATGCTGGGGGCTCTCACCCTGGTCGGCCCCCGGTTCGTCACGCAACTGCGTGTTTTCCTGCTGGCCATCACCGTTGTCGACGACATCGTGGCCGTCGCCGTGATCGGCCTGGTCTACTCGGGGGCGCTCCACCTGCCGTCTCTGCTGCTCACGATCGCTCTGTGCGTGGTCCTGGCCGGGCTGACCCGCCTGGGCCTTTGGCATACGGCCCCGTATGTGCTGGTCGTTCTCGCGCTGTGGCTCGCCGCCCTCGAAGCCGGCCTGCATGCCTCCATCGCCGGCATGCTCGGCGGTCTGCTCATCCCCGCCCACACCCCCGCACGCCAGGTGGTGGAACGGGCCGCCCGGCTCTTCCGGGCCTTCCGTCAGTCCCCCAGCCCGGATGTGGGTCTGGCGGCACGCAGGGGGCTGAAACGCGCCGTCTCTGTCAACGAGCGGCTGCAGACGGTGCTCCACCCCTGGGCGAGTTACGTCGTCGTCCCGTTGTTCGCGCTGGCCAACGCCGGCATCGACCTGCGCGGCGGTGTCCTCGCCGACGCTCTGTCCTCCTCGGTCACCTGGGCCGTCGTCATCGGCCTGGTCGTCGGCAAATTCCTGGGTCTGGGAGGCGGCGCTCTGCTCGGTGCCCGCCTCGGCCTCGGCAAGCTCCCGCAGGGAGTCGGCCCGGGCCAGGTCCTGGGAGGCGGCGTCCTGTCCGGGATCGGCTTCACCGTCTCCCTGCTGATCGCCGGACTCGCCTTCACCCACCCGGTCCTGCGCGCCCAGGCGACCGTCGGCGTCCTGCTGGCGGCCGTGCTCGCCACGGTCCTGGGATGGCTGACGTTCCGCCTCGCCGCGGTCCTGGGCGGCGAGACGGACGCCGACCTGCCCCGTACCCTCGACCGCCCCGTCGACCCGGCCACGGACCACCTTGCCGGCTCCCCAAACGCGCCCCTGACCCTGGTGGAATACGGCGACTACCAATGTCCCTTCTGCGCCCATGCCACCGGTGTCGCCCAGGAACTGAAGCAGCGATTCGGCGACCGGCTCCGCTACGTCTTCCGGCACCTGCCGCTCCCCGACGTGCACGAGCACGCCGAGCTCGCCGCCCGGGCAGCCGTCGCCGCAGACGCGCAGGGGCGCTTCTGGCAGATGCACGACCTGCTCTTCACCCACCAGGACCAGCTCGAATTCGACGACATCGTCGGCTACGCCGCCCGCATAGGCCTCGATGTCGAGAAGTTCCTCCGGGACCTCGACGAGGAGCACACGGCCGCCCGGGTCCGGGCCGACGCCGCCAGCGCCGAAGCCAGCGGAGCCCGCGGCGTCCCGACCTTCTTCATCGGCAACCGCCGCCACACCGGACCCCACGACGCGGCGACACTCGCCCGCGAACTCGAGGCATCCGACCCTCACGGCCACCCGGCATGACCGCACCGTTCCTCGTTGTGTTCTTCGCGGTCCTGCAAGAGGGCCGCACCAAGGTGTGGGCCGACCCGAACCTACGTGTCCGGGCCGGCCGGGAGTTCGGTCAGCAGAGGGGGACGCCAGGGAGTAGGGCGGCCGGGTGGTCGATGTAGATGTTGCTGATGAAGCCGTTCTGGTCCCGCAGCTTGCTCCACCAGTTGTTGGCGCAGCCCTCGGCGTTCACCGTGTCGCCCTGCTTCTGGCACAGGCCCCGCACGCTGGTGGGGCCGCTGAGCGTGGTCACCACCGGCGCGCTCAGGCGGGCGTCGCTGCACACCCGGACGCCGCTGCCCCACGTCATGAACGGCGTGCCGGCGCCGCTGCAGGCGTTGCCGCTGGTGAGGTAGTACTGGCTGTAGCTGCCGGGGTAGGACATCGGGGCCGATCACCTCGCCACTGCACGGTGATCACCGTCTACCGCTATATCCCGTTCCGATATTCCAAGCGCCGCCAATTGCATCGGATGCGAATAGGCGACACCCGTTCTGGAGATTGCTCCTGAGCCGCGCGGAAGCGGCTCTACCAGGGACGTTGACCTCGACATAGCGCGGAATCACGGTAGCGGTCGCGGCGGCGGTCACCTGTGGGACTCACTCCATCGAGCGATTGAACTGCGAAGGCGCCCCCGAGTCGCATCTGATGCGAAATTTTCGCATCAGATGCGATAGACGGAGAGTGATGGCGGACGGGTGGGGACGGTCTGGTGCCGGGGTCGGCTCAACTACGTCTGGTCGACGGCCTGCCGCTGCTGCGGCCGGACGAGCAGATCTTCGAGGCGATGCTGACGGGGTGGCGCAACCATGGGCGACCTACCGTCTCCCCTCCCGGAGCCCGTCGCCGACCTGATGCGGGCCTACGTCCGATCCCGCCGCCACCTGCCCTACGCCAACAACGGAAGCTCCCGCTGGCTCTTTCCCGGCCGCCAGCCAGGGCAGCCGATGAACCCGGTCGGCCTCCAAGCCCACCTACACGAGATCGGTGTTCCTCCGCAGCGCGGCAGGACCTCCGCGATACCGCCGGCTCGTCCTCCAGGCCCCGGCCCCGTGATCGCCAAGGCTCTCGGCCACCACGACAAGACCACCACCCGCCTGGTCACCGAAGCCGGCGGAACCTGGAGCCGATACGCCCGCGGCGACCGCACACGGTGACTGTGAGGTCTCAGGACTTCCTTGACGGTCCTTCTGGGTGCCCATGCCTTTGACGTAGAGCATGGTGATCGGTCCGGGGTTCTTGCGGGGCCTGCCGGCGAGTTCGTCTTCCCCGTGCAGGATCCGGTAGTGGGTGTCCTCGATGACGACGGTGACGACCTTTCCGGCATGCCACGGACCGAGCTTGATGAGCTGTCCGTTGATCATGAAACGGCCGCTCGCGTGCACCTTCCGCTGGGCCCGGACGGCCTCGGCCGGCAGGGGCGGAGGAGGCAGCGGAGACGTCGCCGTCCGCGCCCCGCTGATCTGCCCCAGACGGTCGGCCGGAACGGGGCAGGGCCATGTCCCCCTCAGGGCGTTGTCGGCGATGGCATGCATCAGGTGCCCGTCCAGCCGGAGGGTGACCGTGCGGCCGGCGAGGGCGAACTCGACCTGGTAGCGGCCTCCGGCCAGGCAGACGATCCCGTCACGCAGGACCTTGCGGTCGGCCTCGACCGGTTTGCCGGCGGCGAGGATGGCCGTGCCGCTGCCGGTCCTGGGCAGGGCGGTGGGTGCGGGCTCGGGCCCGGCCGGGTGGGCGCCGTAGCGCATGGTCAGGTAGGCGATGTCCTCCGGCCGCAGCCGGGACGGGACGGTGGTGACCGGGTGCCCGTCGAGGAGGAAGTGGACGCTGCGGTGGTTCGCCCAGACGGTCAGCGTCCTGCCGGCCAGGGCCTGATGGATGCCGACGCGCTGCCTGCTCGCCACCAGGGTGATCTCGCCGCTGGGCGGCACCCGCACGTCGAACTCGACCGCGGTCCCCTGCGGCGGCAGCGCCGGCGGTTCGACGACATCGACGGACAACTCCGGCTCGACCACCGTCTGTTCGAGATTTTCGTCGTCGCGGACGTCACGCTGCTGGCGCAGGGCAGCCGGGCGCTCGCCGCACGCCTGGCCGACGGCGGGGAACAATGAGGTGACGTACCCCGGGAGTCACCTTGCCCGGGCCGTGGCGAGAGTTCTCTCCGGCCCCGGGCGAGGTGGCCCCCGCCCGGCTCACGCCCCGACCGCGCGCCGCCCCGGCGGGCTCAACGCGGGTCTCATGCCTTGTGCTGCATGGTGCGCCGGGCGGGATTGCCTTGTTCGGCAGCCTTGGGATCCTTCTCCTTCTCCTTGGCCTTGGCGCGAACACCGTCGGCGATGCCCTTGCCGATGTTCTCGCCGCTGTCGGCCCAGTACTCGAAGGCCCGCTCGCGGGCGGGTCCGGTGACACCGTTGAGGAGGTGTCCGACGACGTTGTCGACCAAGCGGTCCCGGGCGGCGTCGTCCACGACCTCGCGCACCAGGGTGCCGGGCTGCCCTCAGCCCGGCTCGACCTCTTCCGACCTGCACCGTCACGCCGAGGAACTCGGTGGTCACTCGATCCCGTAAAGAGCCGCCAGGTCGACCAGGAGCAGATCGTCACGGCCGGCCGCGGCCTCGATCAGGTCCGGATAGAACCCATGCAGGGAGAACAGGGCCGGGGTGGTGCCCGTGGTGTCGTGGCCCTGGTCGGTGAGCAGGGTGCGGGTGTGCTCCAGACGCTGCAGGTCGCCGGTGCCGCGACGGGCGGCGGTGGCCTCGGCCTCGCCGAGGAGATCGACCTGGACCAGTCCGGGATCGGTGGAAGCTCTACGCGTTGACTCCAGCTGCCGGTCGGGGGCCGGTGTTGAGCGTAGTGGTTGGTCTCGTGCTCGTGGGGTGGGATGTCGCCGATCACTGTGTGGAGGTGCTGGTTGTCGAACCGGTCGAGCCTCCCCCAGCCTTCTGCCGGGGGTGCCCCTACCGCGGTGGCGAGTTCGCCACGGCTGCGGGACCCGCCACGAGGACGGAGCCCGCAGCCGGTTGTTCGCCGGACAGAGGTCAGCCGCTGACCGTGATGTTCGAGCTTCCGCTGCTCTGGTAACCCTCGGTGGCCATGATCATGTAGTACCTGAACTGGCCCATGTTCATGCCCGCGCGCGCCCAGGCGTCGAAGTGGCTGCCGGTGGTGATGGTGCCGGAGCCGCTGGTCACCTTCGACTGCCGGACGCTCCAGTACTGGTCGAAGGTGCGGGTGCCCTCGACGGAGGGGGCGTTGTACCGCGTCGTCTTGTAGATGTCGTACGTGCCGCCGTCGCTGTAGACGGTGCCCCTGTACTCGCCGGTGGGCCGGTAGCTGCCCCAGTTGTCGACGATGTAGTACTCCACCAGCGGGTTCGACGTCCAGCCGTAGAGGCAGCCGTAGCCGTTGCCCGACGGGTTGAAGTAGCCGGTGTAGCGGACCGTCCTGCGCCCGCCGGTGTTCCAGCCCTTGCCGGCGACGAAGTTGCCGCAGTTGGTCCACCGGGTGCTGTAACTGCCGCCGCCGTTGAGCGTCATGGAGACGGAGCCGCCGCCGTCGGTCCAGAACGAGTAGTACATGCCGTCGTAGCCGGTCTGGTTGGTGGTGATGGTGGTGGCGGCGTGGGCGGTGCCGGGCAGCAGCAGCCCGGATGCGGTGGCGAGCGCGACGGTGCCGACGCCGCCGAGGAAGCCTCGTCGGCTCAAGCCGCTGAAGGGAGCGGGGTTCTGCTGGATCTGGTCCTGCTGCATGCGTCCTCCCGATGAAGGCTGGTGGGGGGCGGGCGGCTTCTGCTGCCCGCGGCCTTGCATGGAACACGGCGGGGGTCGCCCGTCGTCGTGCCGCAACGACCGACCGCCATCCCCGGTCACACGACGCGGGGGGAATGACGGTCTCCTGTCGTTCGGTGGCCACAGTTTTCGTAGAACGCCATGGACCTGTCAATACTTTCGACATTCTTTCGGAAACAGTTCTTTCACCAGAAGGGGTCTTGAAATTACGTCTTCGCTGGTCAAGCCACCTCTTACGCGAACCGTTGCGGGAGAGGGAATGAGATGAGGAAGGGGCGCAACGCAAGCATGTGAGCAACGTTCGAAACTTTCGAACGGGCGTGGACGCGACTGCGGCGGCCTCACTGGGAACGACTGCGCGCGAACGGCCTGGCCTGGGTCACCGCGTACGACGCGGCGAAATCCGCGACCGTCGCCTACGTCGAGGTGCGGTGCCGCGCGCGGACCCTCGAATCCGTCAGCCTCGCCCTGACGGACGCCTCGGCTCCCTCGACCGCGGGGCGGCGGCCGGGATGAGCGAGCACACCACCCGTCGCCGGCTACAGCGGATGGCCCGGGACAGTGTCATCACCTTCCGCTGCGGCCCGGCCCGCCCCCTCGCGGGGCTCTCGACGCGTGTTCCACCGCACGGTGGTCCCCCGCACCCATCTCGCGGCACGGGCAACGCGCCGGCCCGGAGGGAGGAGGTCCGCCTCGCCGTGTCCGTCAGCGACTCCGACAACCTGCTCGTGATGGTCTGGCTCCGCGGCCCGCACGCCGTCGACCCCTTCGAAGCACAGCTCGCGGAACGCTTCCCGCATCTGAAGATCAGCGACGGCACCGCTTTCCTCCACTCCCGCACACGCATGGGCCGGCTCCCCGACACCACCGGCCGCGCCACCGGATACACCCCCTTCTCCCTGTCGCAGGTTCGACCTCGTTCCACCGCGTCCGGGCGGCATCCCACCAGCCTTCGCCGCACCGCCGCCGGTCTCCGCGATGGTCACTTCTGCGGTGGCCTGGTTGATGCCGAGGATGATGTCGAGCACGTTGCGGCGCGGCAATGGCCACGGCACGGGCGACACCGACGAGGCCGTCGACGTCGCCCAGTCTCTCGGCGGCACGACAGGGAGCATCGACTTCGGCGTCCACCTCGCCGCGACCCTCCCGGTCCCTGGCGGCTACCTCGCCCCGCCCACAGCAGCCCGTACCCGCTCCCGCCCCCAACGGCCGCCAGCCCCGTCGAAGGCCCGACCAGCCGAGTACAGGGCGGACTGAATCGAGGTATCGGCATCCGGCAGACCAGCAGTACCCATCCACCTGATGCCCGATCAGGTCGAGCGTCAAATGAGCGTCGCGGCGATGCACTCCCGTCCATGCGGAATCGGGGCCTTGCATCCGTGATCCCACACACAAGCCTGGGAAACAGCAGATCAGCAGCACTGTCCGACACCTCGACACAGTCCACGTCACACGCCCACGGAAACAGGTCGAGACCACCGCCCGAAGCTAGCAGGAACAGAAGAAACAGCAGCTCATAGGCCCTTTGCTGCAGGCTCCAGAATCGCCACGCACTCCACGTGGTGCGTCATCGGGAACAGGTCGAACACCCTGAGCATCCGCACCCGGTACCCCCCGTCCCGGAAGTACGCCAGGTCGCGGGCCAGGGCGGCCGGGTCGCAGGCGACGTAGGCGATGCGGCGGGCGCCCAGGGAGGTCAGGTGCTCCACCGTCTTGCGGCCGGCGCCCGCGCGGGGCGGGTCGAGGACGACGAGGTCGACCTCGGTGATGCCGGTGCGGGGCAGGACGGAGTCGACCTTGCCCTGCTCTATGCGGACGCGGGGGAAGTCGGCGAGGTTGTGCCGGGCGTCCTCGACCGCGCGCTTGCCGGACTCGATGCCGAGGACCGCGCCCTGCTCGCCGACCCGGTCGGCCAGGGCGCCCGCGAACAGGCCGACGCCGCAGTACAGGTCGAGGGCCGTGTCGCCCTTGCGGGGCAGCAGGCCCTGCATGACCGCGGTGACCAGGGTGTCCGCCGACTTCGGGTGGACCTGCCAGAAGCCGCCGTTCGCGACCCGGTGGGTACGGCCGTCGGCGCGTTCGCGGACGAAGGGACGGCCGTGGACGCGGTGGACCTGGCCGTTGCGTTCGTCGATGCGCAGGACGGAGACGGGGCGGTCCAGCTCGACCAGGGGCAGGCGCGCGCCCGGTTTCGGGGTCAGGACGACCTGGCGGTCCTGCGAGCCCGTCGCGGCGATCGCCTCGACGGAGTCCATGCCCGTCCAGTCCCGCTTCTCGATGCCCAGCTCGCTGACGCCCTCCGCGGCGATCATGCAGTGGTCGATGGGCTCGACCTCGTGCGAGCGGTGCCGCCGCAGTCCCGCGCGGCCGTCGGCGGTCACCGCGTACTGCACGCGCGTGCGCCACGCCGGGACCTGGCCGGCGGGGAGTTTGTCGCCCTCGGCGGGGACCACCGTGCCGTCCCAGCCGACCTCCTCGGGCGTGAGCCCGGCGAGCCGCCGCAGCTGCTCGGCGACGACCTCGCCCTTCAGCCGCCGCTGCGCTCCCGGCTTGGCGTGCTGCCAGTCGCAGCCGCCGCAGCGGCCGGGACCGGCGTACGGGCAGGGGGCGTCGATCCGGTCCTTGGAGGCGTCGAGCACCGTCACCGCGTCCGCGCGCAGGAAGCGGGCACCTTCCTCGCCCTCGGTCACCCGCGCGACGACCCGCTCGCCGGGCAGCGCGTGCCGGACGAACAGCACCTGTCCCTCGGACGTACGGGCGATGCAGTGGCCGCCGTGGGCGACGGGGCCGACCTCGACCTCGTACTCCTCCCCCACCAGCGATTTCCTCGGTTCTGCCTGCATGGCGGGGTGACTCCACAACATCGGGGGCGAAGATGCGGGCGGTGGCCCGCGACAACAGCCGTCCAGTCTACGTGTGCGGGGAGGAGTCCTTCGACCGCTCCGCCGGACCGCGCCGCACCGAACCCGGCGCCGCCCAGTCCGCCCGCTTGCGGGCGCGCCGCCTGGCCGCCTCGGAGGACTCCAACTGGTACGGCACCGAGGTCACCATCACGCCCGGGGTGAACAGCAGCCGGCCCTTGAGCCGCAGCGCGCTCTGGTTGTGCAGCAGTTGCTCGTACCAGTGGCCGACCACGTACTCGGGGATGAACACGGACACCACGTCCCGCGGCGACTCCCTGCGCAGGTTCTTGACGTACTCGATGACCGGCCGTGTGACTTCGCGGTACGGGGAGTCCAGCACCTTCAGGGGCACATCGATGCCGCGCCGCTCCCACTCCTCGTGCAGGGCCCGGGTCTCCGCCGCGTCGACGTTGACGCTGAGCGCCTCGAGGCTGTCCGAGCGCATCAGCTTGGCGTAGGCGAGGGCCCGCAGGGTGGGGCGGTGGATCCTGGAGACCAGGACGACCGAGTGGACCCGGGACGGGCGCACCATGTCGTCGCTCGGCTCCTCCGGTGCGGCGACCTCCTCGGCGACGCGGTCGTAGTGCCGACGGATCATCGTCATCATCATGTAGAAGACGCACATGCCGAGCAGCGCGACCCAGGCGCCGTGGGTGAACTTGGAGACGAGCACGACGACCAGGACCAGGCCGGTGAAGAAGGCGCCGAAGGCGTTGATGGCCCGGGAGCGGATCATGTGGCGGCGCTTGGCCTGCTCCTTCTCGGCGGCCAGCAGGCGGTTCCAGTGCCGGACCATGCCGATCTGGCTGAGGGTGAAGGACACGAAGACACCGACGATGTAGAGCTGGATCAGGCGGGTCGTGCTGGCCCCGTACACCCACACCAGCACGCTGGCGGCGCCGGCGAGCAGCAGGATGCCGTTGGAGAAGGCGAGCCGGTCGCCGCGGGTGTGCAGCTGACGCGGGAGGTAGCGGTCCTGGGCGAGGATCGAGCCGAGCAGCGGGAAACCGTTGTAGGCGGTGTTCGCGGCGAGGAACAGCACCAGTGCCGTGGCGGCGGCCAGCAGGAGGAACAGCAGGCTGCCCTGGCCGAACACGGCTGCGGCCACCTGCGAGATCACCGGATGCTGTACGTAGCCCGGGCCCAGCGGTACGCCGTCGTGGAAGAGGTCCGTGGCCGGGTTCTCGGCCAGGCGCACCCGGGTCGTGCCGGCCAGGACGATGATGCCGCAGAACATGGTGACGGCGAGCAGTCCCATCATCGCGAGCGTGGTCGCCGCGTTCTTGGACTTGGGCTTGCGGAAGGCCGGGACGCCGTTGGAGATCGCCTCGACGCCGGTGAGCGCGGCGCAGCCGGAGGAGAAGGCGCGCAGCAGCAGGAAGAACAGGGCGAAGCCTGCCAGGCCGGGGTGTTCGGGTTTGATCTCGAAGTCCGCCGTCGGCGCCCGCATCTCGTCGCCGAGCACCACGCCGCGGAACGCGCCCCACGCGATCATGATGAAGACACTCGTCACGAAGACGTACGTCGGGATGGCGAAGAGCGTGCCCGACTCCCGGACGCCGCGCAGGTTCATCAGCGTCAGCAGTACGATCACGGCGATGGCGCAGGCCACCTTGTGCTCGACCATGAACGGGATCGCCGAGCCCAGGTTCTCGACGCCGGCGGAGATCGACACGGCGACGGTGAGGACGTAGTCGACCAGCAGGGCGCTCGCGACGGTCCGGCCGGCCCTGGAACCGAGGTTGGTGGTCACCACCTCGTAGGCACCGCCCCCGCTGGGGTAGGCGTGCACGTTCTGCCGGTAGGAAGCGACCACGGTGACCATCAGGGCGATGATCGCGAGCGCGATCCAGGGACTGAAGTGGTACGCCGACAGACCGGCGACGGAGAGGACGAGCAGGACCTCACCGGGCGCGTACGCCACGGAGGACAGCGGGTCGGAGGCGAAGACGGGGAGTGCGACGCGCTTGGGAAGAAGCGTTTCGCCCAAGCGGTCGCTGCGCAACGCGCGCCCGATGAGAATGCGTTTGGGCACGTCGGTCAGTTTGGACACAACTGAGGATCGTATGCCTTCGAACACGGGGACACCCGTCCGCCGCTCACATCCATACGGCTTCCGTACGGGTTCCGAACGGGTTCCGTACGGAACCCGTGTCGCGGGGCGCGGCACGGGCGGGCGCCTCTGCTCTCCGGGTGAAAACACGGGGTGGTGGCGCTGCGGGTTCCGCGGGAGGCGACGGTTCCATGCCTATATGACTGGGCCCCGTCCGCTGCCTCTCCGTGGAGGTTCCATGCACGCGTCCGCCGAACTGATCGGTGCCGTGGCCGCGCTTCTCGGCCTCGGGGTTCTGACCCTGGCGAGCGTGCGCAGCATCACCCGCCGCTGACCGCCCCGCCGTGCCGATACGTTGGACCCGGGTGCCCGGACGCGGCACCCGCAGGCTGCGGCCGGAGCCCCGGAGGGCATCGGAAGCGCGCCACCCCAGCATGATGTTGCCCGGCGGTCCGCACTCAGGCCGCCACGGGTTGCCCGGCGAGCCGAAAGAGAGACATGAGCACGATGGTCATGAAGATCGACGGGCCTGCAGGAAGCGCGGTGTGAGGCGATGCACATTGTCATCATGGGTTGCGGAAGGGTGGGTTCCACCCTGGCCCAGACCCTGGAGGAGGAGGGGCACACGGTCGCCGTGATCGACCGGGACCCGACCTCCTTCCGCCGTCTGGGCTCCGCGTTCAACGGCCGCCGGATCACCGGGATCGGCTTCGACCAGGACACCCTGCGCGAGGCGGGCATCGAGGAGGCCGGCGCCTTCGCCGCCGTCTCCAGTGGGGACAACTCCAACATCATCGCCGCGCGGGTGGCCCGTGAGATGTTCGGCGTCGAGAACGTCGCCGCCCGCATCTACGACCCCCGCCGCGCGGAGGTCTACCAACGCCTGGGCATCCCCACGGTCGCGACGGTCCGCTGGACCGCCGACCAGATGCTGCGCCGGCTGCTCCCCTCGGGCGCGGAGCCGCTGTGGCGCGACCCCACCGGCGGGGTCCAGCTCGCCGAGGTGCACACCTCACCGGCCTGGGTGGGGCACAGGATCAGCAAACTGCAGGACCAGACCGGCGTCCGCGTGGCCTTCCTCACCCGGCTCGGCGAGGCGATCCTGCCCAGCTCCCAGACGGTGTTGCAGGAGGGGGACCTGGTGCACGTGATGATGCGCACCGAAGAGATCGACCGGGTCGAGGCGGCGTTCGCCAAGGGCCCCGAAGAGGAGGGCGGTCACTGATGAGGGTCGCCATCGCCGGAGCCGGAGCCGTCGGCCGCTCGATCGCGGGCGAGCTGCTGGAGAACGGCCACGAGGTCCTGCTCATCGACAAGGCGCCGACCGCCATCTCGGTCGAGCGCGTTCCGCAGGCCGAGTGGCTGCTCGCCGACGCCTGCGAGATCACGTCCCTGGACGAGGCGGCGATCCAGCGCTGCAACGTCGTCATCGCCGCGACCGGCGACGACAAGGTCAACCTGGTCGTGTCCCTGCTGGCGAAGACGGAGTACGGCGTCCCGCGCGTCGTCTCCCGGGTGAACAACCCCAAGAACGAGTGGTTGTTCAACGAGTCCTGGGGCGTGGACGTCGCCGTCTCCACCCCGCGCCTGATGTCGGCCCTGGTGGAGGAGGCGGTCAGCGTCGGCGACCTGGTCCGGCTGCTGCGCTTCAGCCACGGTGACGCCAACCTGGTCGAGCTGACCCTGCCCGAGGAGTCGGCGCTGGCGGGCACCCAGGTCGGCGCCGTCCAGTGGCCCCAGGACACCTCACTGGTCACGATCATCCGTGGGACGCGCGTTCTCACGCCGACCCGGGAGGACTCCCTGGAGGCGGGCGACGAGCTGCTCTTCGTGGCCGCCCAGTCCCGCGAGGAGCAACTGGAGGACCTGCTGTCGGTACGCCGGAACGACGCGCGCTAGCGACGGCTGTACGTGAGTGGGGGCGCCCGGTGATCACCGGGCGCCCCCACTCACGTATGCGGGTGCGGAACTCAGGAGCGGCGGTGCCGGCCGGTCGTCGCCCCGCCGTTCTCCGCTGTCTCCGCCTCGCGGGCGGCCTTGCGCTCCTCCTCGGCCCGCTCCTCCGCCTCCATCTCCGCGAACACGTCGATCGGCGGCGGCGCCTTCGCCAGGAACACCCACGTCAGGTACACGGCGAGCAGGAACGGCGGGATCTTCAGGGCGACCAGGACCCAGCCCAGCTGCGTCGTGTCCGCCCACCAGTACAGCGGGAACAGGATCGCGCTCTTGCCGAGCAGGATCAGGCCCCAGGCCCAACTGGCCTTGGTGTACGCCTTCTTGCGGCCCGGGTTACGGGTGCGCCAGGAGAGGTTCTCCCGGAAGACGGGGCCCAGCATCAGGCCGATCAGCGGGACGCCGGCCATCGCGGTGATGATGTACGCCAGGGCCAGGCCCAGGGTGTAGAGCATGCCGGGCAGGTAGAAGTCCTTGGCGTTGCCGGTCATCATCGCGAAGACCACGCCGAAGCCGACGCCGAAGACGCCGCTGAAGGCGTGCTTGACGGTGTCCTTCATCGCCAGCCGGACCACGACCATCACCAGCGACACGGCGAGCGCCGCGATCGCTGACATGTGCAGGTCCTTGTTGATCGTGTAGATGCTGACGAAGAGGAGTCCGGGCAGCACCGTCTCGACCATGCCCCGCACTCCGCCGAACGCCTCGAACAGGGCGGCCTCGGTCACCGCCTTGGCGTCGTTGGCGGATGTGTCTTCGGCTGTCGGCTTGTCGAGCGACGTCACCGGCTACTCCCGTCCGAGGGGTCTCAGTTCGTATTTCGGATTGAACAGCACCCGGCGACCCCTGCTCATGGCGATGCGGCCCGATGCGATCAGCTTGCGCCCCGGTTCGATCCCGACGATGGAGCGCCGACCGAGCCACACCACGTCCAGCGCGGCGGAGCCGTCGAACAGCTCGGCCTCCAGGGCCGGGACTCCCGCGCGCGGCCGCAGCGTGACCGTGCGCAAGGTACCAGTAACCGTGACGATCTGCCGGTCCTGGCAGTCGTCTATCCGCGTACAGCCGGTGGTCTCCGTGTCCTCACGCAGCTCCTCGGACTCCAGGTCCTCCTGCGACGAGGAGAGCCGATCGAGCATACGCCGGAACCGGCCCGCCGGTTTGTCCGAGCGAGGAACAGCACTCATGTCTGAAAGCGTACCGGGGTGCCCTGACGGTTACGTACCCCAAGGTGACCCGGCTCGAACCGCCGGGGCGTGCGTTCACCGGGGCGTGCGTTCACCGGGGCGTGCGTTCACCGGGGCGTGCGTTCACCGCTCGAAGCGGTAACCCATGCCCGGCTCGGTGATGAAGTGCTTCGGGTGGGACGGGTCGGCCTCCAGCTTGCGGCGCAGCTGCGCCATGTACACGCGCAGGTAGTTGGTCTCCGTCCCGTACGAGGGCCCCCAGACCTCCTTCAGCAGCTGCTTCTGCGCGACCAGGCGGCCGCCGTTGCGCACCAGCACCTCCAGCAGATGCCACTCGGTGGGGGTCAGCCGTACGTCCTTGCCGTCCCGGTGCACCTTCTTCGCGGCCAGGTCGACGGTGAACCCGTCGGTCTCCACCCTCAGGTCGTCCTCGCCGGAGGGCTCGGCCCGGCGCACGGCGGCGCGGAGCCTGGCCAGCAGCTCGTCCATGCCGAAGGGCTTGGTGACGTAGTCGTCGGCTCCCGCGTCGAGCGCCTGCACCTTCTCG
Organism: Streptomyces sp. NWU339; assembly: GCF_003143855.1. Classification (GTDB taxonomy): domain Bacteria; phylum Actinomycetota; class Actinomycetes; order Streptomycetales; family Streptomycetaceae; genus Streptomyces. The sequence continues at coordinate 135,235 of NZ_QFRK01000018.1, read as the reverse complement.
TCGGAGGCCTGCCGGGCGGAGAGCACCAGGATCGGCACCCGGGTCCAGCCGCGCAGTCCCCTGATCACCTCGACGCCGTCCATGTCGGGCAGGCCCAGGTCGAGGACGACCACGTCGGGGTGGCGGGCGGCGGCCAGGCGGAGGGCCTCGGCACCGTCCTGGGCGGCGTCGACCTCGTACGAGCGGGCCTTGAGGTTGATCACGAGGGCGCGCACGATCGCCGGCTCGTCGTCGACCACCAGCACACGGGTCATGAGGACTGCCTTTCAGGTCTTTCCGGTTCTGCGGGACGGGCCGGCCCCGCCGACTCCGCGGGGCGGCCGGGTTCCGGTGGTGTTACCGCCGCGCGGAGGGTCAGCGTCATGGTGAGGCCGCCCCCGGGGGTGTCGTCCGCGTTCAGGGAGCCGCCCATGGCCTCCACGAAGCCGCGCGCCACCGCCAGGCCGAGGCCGACACCGGCACCGCGCGGGGCGTCACCATAACGCTGGAAGGGCTCGAAGATGCGGTCCTTCGCGTCGTCGGGGACGCCGGGGCCGCGGTCGACCACCCGCACCTCGACCCGGTCGGCGAGCGCGCTCGCCGCGACCAGGACGGTGGTGCCGGGCGGAGCGTACTTGACGGCGTTCTCGACCAGGTTGGCCACCGCCCGCTCCAGCAGTCCGGGGTCGACGGCGACCATGGGCAGCGTCTCCGGGATGTCCAGGGCGACGCTTCCCTCGGGGACACCGCCGAGGGCCATGGGCACCACCTCGTCGAGGTCGAGTTCGCGGATCAGCGGGGTGACCGTGCCGGTGTTCAGCCGGGACATGTCGAGCAGGTTCCCCACCAGGTGGTCCAGCCGGTCGGCGCCACCCTCGATGCCCTCCAGCAGCTCGGCCCGGTCCTCGGGCGACCAGTCGACGTCCTCGGAGCGCAGCGAGGAGACCGCCGCCTTGATCCCGGCGAGCGGGGTGCGCAGGTCGTGGCTGACGGCGGCCAGCAGGGCGGTGCGGATGCGGTTGCCCTCGGCGAGGGTGCGCGCCCGGTCGGCCTCGGCGCGCAGCCGCCGGCGGTCCAGGGCGGCGGCGGCCTGGGCCGCGAAGGCGCCCAGCACCCTGCGGTCCTCGGCGGGCAGGACCCGGCCGGTCAGTACGAGCGCCATGTGGTCCCCGACCGGAACGTCCACGTCCGCGTCGTCGGGCCGTTCGAGGACCGGTTCCGTACCGGCCCGCCCGGCGCAGGTCCAGGGCTCGACGTCGCCGGCGCGTTCCAGCAGCGCCGCCGACTCCATGCCGAATGTCTCGCGGACCCGTTCCAGCAGCGCCTCCAGACCGGTCTCGCCGCGCAGCACGTTGCCGGCCAGGAAGGAGAGGATCTCCGACTCGGCGCGCAGCCGGGCCGCCTGATGGGTACGGCGGGCGGCGAGGTCGACCGCGGACGCCACCGCCGCACCGACCGCGACGAAGATCACGATGGCGACGATGTTCTTCGGGTCGGAGATCGTCCAGCGGTGCAGGGGCGGGGTGTAGAAGTAGTTCAGCAGCAGCGAGCCGAAGGCCGCCGAGGCCAGGGCCGGCCGCAGGCCGCCGAGCAGGGCCGCCGCCACGGTCAGTGCCAGGAACAGCAGCATGTCGTTGGCCAAGCCCGGGTCGAAGGCGTTGAGCAGCAGGGCCAGCACCGCGGGACCCGCCACCCCGACCGCCCAGCCCCACGCCACCCGTGACCGTCCGAGCCGGGCGCCCCGGGCCACCGGCAGTCCGCGTCCCTTGGCGATCGCCTCGTGGGTGACGATGTGCACGTCCAGGTCGGGACCGGAGTCCCGCGCGACGGTCGCGCCGACGCCGGGACCGAAGACGTACTGCCACGTCTTGCGGCGCGAGGAACCCAGCACGATCTGGGTGGCGTTCGCCGCGCGCGCGAAGGCGAGCAGGGCGGCCGGGATGTCGTCGCCGACGACGTGGTGGAAGGTGCCGCCCAGGTTCTCCACCAGGGTCCGCTGTTCGGCCAGCTCCCCCGGCGAGGCGGCGGTGAGTCCGTCGCCGCGGGCGATGTAGACCGCGAGCACCTCGCCCCCGGCGCCCTTCTCCGCGAGCCGCGCGGCACGGCGGATCAGGGTGCGGCCCTCGGGCCCGCCGGTCAGGCCGACCATGATCCGTTCGCGTGAGCCCCAGATGGCCGAGACGTCGTGCTCGCTGCGGTACCGCTGCAGGTACTCGTCGACCCGGTCGGCCACCCACAGCAGCGCGAGTTCTCTCAGCGCGGTGAGGTTGCCGGGGCGGAAGTAGTTCGACAGGGCCGCGTCGACCTTGTCCGGCTGGTAGACGTTGCCGTGCGCCATCCGGCGGCGCAGCGCCTCGGGCGTCATGTCGACCAGTTCTATCTGTTCGGCCCGCCGTACCACCTCGTCCGGTACGGTCTCCCGCTGCCGTACGCCGGTGATCGACTCCACGACGTCGCCGAGGGACTCCAGGTGCTGGATGTTGAGGGTCGACAGCACGTCGATCCCGGCGGCCAGCAGCTCCTCCACGTCCTGCCAGCGCTTGGCGTTGCGCGCGCCGGGCACATTGGTGTGGGCGAGTTCGTCGACGAGGACCACCTGGGGGCGGCGGGCGAGGACGGCGTCGAGGTCCATCTCGGGGAGGAGGACGCCGCGGTGCTCCAGTTCCTTGCGCGGTACCTGTTCGAGGCCGTCCAGCAACGCCTTGGTGCGCGGCCGGTCGTAGTGCTCGACGAACCCCACCACGCAGTCGGTGCCCCGCTCGACACGGCGCTGCGCCTCGGACAGCATCGCGTACGTCTTGCCGACGCCCGGTGCCGCGCCGAGATGGATCCGAAGTCTGCCGCGTCCCATGCCCTCATTGTCTTCCGGTCGGCGGGCAGCGCTGTCCGTGCTGCCCGTGCGGAGTCGACCCTACGGTCGTCCGGCGCGGCGAAAGGTGCTGGTCGGGGTGGGGAGCGCGTCCTTGACGGAACCCTGACGGACGCCGACGGACTCGGGCTGGACGCCGCCGATCGGCCGCCAGGGTCCACCGGCCTCCGTCAGGGTTCGCCGGCCTCCGTCAGGGTTCGACGATCTCGCCGTCGCCCAGTTCCAGGACGCGGTCGGCGAGGTCGAGCAGGGTCGCGTCGTGCGTGGCGACGACCGCGGTGACCTGCTCACTGCGCACGACCGCGCGCAGCAGTTCCATCACGGAGTGCCCGGTCTCCGCGTCGAGCTGACCGGTCGGCTCGTCGGCGATGAGCAGGGCCGGGTCGTTGGCGAGGGCGCGGGCGATGGCGACCCGCTGCTGCTGGCCGCCGGACAGTTCGCCCGGCCGCTGTGCCGCGTGGTCGGCGAGGCCCACCAGGGACAGCAGCAGGTCCACGCGTTCCTCGCGCTCGCGCGGGTCGGCGCGGCGCAGCCGGAGCGGGACCCCCACGTTCTCGGCCGCGGTGAGGATGGGGATCAGCCCGAAGGACTGGAAGACGAAGCCGATCCGGTCCCGGCGCAGGGCGAGCAGCCCGTTCTCGTCCAGGTCGGCGATGGCGAGCCCGTCGACGGTGACCCGCCCCTCGTCCGGGGTGTCGAGACCGCCGACGATGTTGAGCAGGGTGGTCTTGCCGGAGCCCGAGCGCCCCTTGAGGGCGACCAGCTCACCGCGCGGTACGTCGAAGGAGACACCGCGCAGGGCGTGGACCGCGGCGGCTCCGGTGCCGTAGGACTTGTGCACGTTCTCGACGCGCACCATGGTCTCGGTGGCCACCTGGCCGATCGCCTGGCTCATTCGCCCGCCCTCCCCCGGGTACCGGTCGCGCGCCTCGCCGCCGGACCGGGCCGCCAGTATCGCTGCCGGGCGCCCTGCCGATCAACGGGTCGGAACGGGTGGGACGGGCAGGGGCCGCACCCGGTCGGGTGCGGCCCCTGCTCCGCTCGACTGACTCAGCTGATCCGACGGGCTCAGCGGACCTCGGTGATCTCCGGGCCGCGCGCCAGCTGTCCCATGCCGCCCGCGAAGCGGGAGCCCTCGGAGCCCTCGTCCTGCTGCACGCCCTCGGGGACCATCTGGGCGTCGTTCGGCAGCTTCAGGACGATCGGGTCGCGCGGCGCCATCGGGCCGTCCCCGCGCACCACGACCGTGTCCTGGAAGATCTGCTCCAGCAGCCCGGCGGCCTGCGGCTGCACCGCGCCCTGACCCGAGATCACCCCGCGCAGGAACCAGCGCGGGCCGTCCACGCCGACAAACCGTACGACCTGGAAACCGCCCGTGCCGTCCGGCAGTTGCACCGGCACCTGGGCACGCAGCTCCCAGCCCAGCGGGCCCTCGACCTCGTCGATGATGCCGCCCTGCTGGGTGATGCCGGACGCGATCTCCTCGCGGACCTCGCTCCAGATGCCCTCGCGCTTGGGGGCCGCGAAGCCCTGCAGCTGGATGGCGCTGTCGTGCAGCACGACGGTGGCCGCGACGATCGCGTCGCCCGCGACCTCGACCCGCAGCTCCATGCCGTCCACGCCGGGCACGAACAGGCCGCCCAGGTCGACCCGGCCCTCACCGGGCGCGCTCACCTCGGAACTGTCCCAGGGCCCGTCGGGCCGCGGTGCGGGCTCGAGCCTCAGTCGCTCGCGCTCGCCTTCCGCCTCCGTGTCGACACCGTCGACGACCTGCTCGGCCTCGCCGGCCGCGTCCTCGGCGGCATCCCTCTTCTTGCGACGTCCGAACACGTCACTGTCCTTCCCGGTCGGATACGACCGAAGCGTATCGATTCCCACCCGCTGCGCCGCCTTCGGCGGCCTGAACGCTTGTGCCGCTCTTACCTTCCACGGCGGCATGGCCGCCGGTGGACCCGAAGCCCCCCTCGGCCCGTACCGAGCAGGACAGCTCCGCGACCGGCACGAAACGGACCCGCTCGACCTGCTGGACGACCAGTTGGGCAATCCGGTCGAAGCGCTCGAACCGCACGGCCTCGCGCGGGTCGAGATTCACCACGATCACCTTGATCTCCCCACGGTACCCGGCATCAACCGTCCCCGGGGCATTCACCAGGGCGACGCCGCAGCGGGCGGCAAGACCGGATCGCGGGTGCACGAAGGCCGCGTACCCCTCGGGCAGGGCCACAGACACTCCGGTGGGCAGAACGGCCCGTTCACCGGGCGCCAGTTCGCACGCCTCGGTGGTGCGCAGGTCGGCTCCCGCGTCACCGGGGTGCTCGTACGCCGGAAGCGGTACGTCCGGGTCGACGCGCCGGAGCAGCACCCGGAGTTCGCCGCTGCGGGGCTCGCTCACGGGTTCACCTCGAAGGCGCGGGCGCGACGGACCTGGTCCGGGTCCTCCATGACGGCCCGGATCTCCTCGGGGCGGCCGTGGTCGATGAAGTGGTCGATCTCGACCTCGACGAAGAGCGCGTCGGCGCGGACGGCGACCGGGCCGACGGGGCCGCCGATGCGTCCGGTGGCGGTGGAGTAGATCTTCCGGCCCGCCACCGCGGTCACCTCCGCCTCCAGATGGAGCGTGGTGTCGACCGGCACGGGCTGGACGAAGTCGGTCTCGAGCCTGCCGGTCACGGCGATCGTCCGCAGCAGCCAGTTCAGCGAGCCGAGCGTCTCGTCCAGGGCGCTGGCGAGCACCCCGCCGTGCGCCAGGCCGGGGGCGCCCTGGTGGGCGGGCCGCACGGTGAACGCGGCGGTGACCGACACCTCTTCGCCGGCCCGCGCCTCGAGGTGCAGTCCGTGGGGCTGTTCGCCGCCACAGCCGAAACACTGGCCGTAGTGTGCGCCCAGCAGCTCGCCGGGTGCGGGCGCGTCCGGGTGGCGCACCGGTTTCACGGCGTCGGCGGGAGGCTGAAGAACTGAGGAAGTACCACTCACAGGCGCAGACCTTACCCGCGCGTCGGCCATCCTCCGACACCTGCCAAGCTGGATCCATGCAGCTCTCCGCCGCCCCGTACGAAGAACGCCTGACCGCGCCCCGCTCCTGGTGGCTGATCTCCTTGCTCGCGGGTGTCTCGCTGGCCCTGATCGTGCTGCCGCTCGGCACCCTGCCGATGCTCGGCGGCCTGGCCGTCGGCAGCGCCGCGGCGGCGGTCGTGGTCAGCGCGTACGGCTCGGTGCGCATCCGGGTCGTGGGCGGCCTGCTGATCGCCGGTGAGGCGAGGATCCCGGTGACGGCACTGGGCGAGGCGGAGGTCCTGGACGCCGAGGAAGCCCGCGCCTGGCGCACCCACCGGGCGGACCCGCGCTGCTTCATGCTGCTGCGGGCCTACATCCCCGGGGCGGTGCGGGTGGAGATCACCGACCCGGAGGACCCGACGCCGTACGCCTTCCTGTCGACGCGTGAGCCGCAGCGGCTGGCGGATGCACTGCGGGCGGCGAAGGCCGCCGCCTAGCACGGCTGGGCAGGGCCTCTCCGGGGCGGAACGGCAGCACGGGCCGGGCGGGGTTCATGGGACTCCGCGTCCGCCCTTCTCGCCGATGAACGCGTCCAGGTCCAGGGCGTCGGCCGGGGTCTCGAGGGCCGGGAGCTCGGGCAGGGCGTCCCAGGGAACCTGGGTCCTGCGCAGGTCGGTCTGGATACGGGCGGCGAGCTTTCTGGTGTCCCTGCGGTTCATGACCGCGCCGACGGCGGCTCCCACCAGGAACGGCATGAGGTTCGGCAGATTGCGCACGGTGCGCTTCATGATCCGCTGGCGCAGTTCGCGCTTCATGTGGCTGTTCATCGCCGCGCCCACGATGGAGGGCCTGGTCGCCTCGATTCCGCGCTCCTGCGACCAGGCGTTCAGATACGCGGTGCTGCGCTGTGCGAGGCTGCCCGCGGGTCGTACGCCGTAGACCTCGTGGAGTTCGGCGATCAGTTTCAGTTCGATCGCGGCGACGCCGGTGACCTCGGCGGCCAGCTCCGCCGGCATCGCCGGCGGCACGGGCATCATCGCCGCCGCGCCGACTCCGGCCCCGACCGTCGCCGTGGCCCTCGCCGCGCCCGCCACGAGCTTGTCCGCGAGCTCCTCGGGACCGAGCCCGGGGAACTGCCTCCGCAGCGTCCGCAGGTCCCTCACGGGCACCCGCGGGGCCATCTCGATGACCCGGTCCGTGAGATACGCCAGGCCCGCACGCGCGCGGGCACCGCCCTTGCGGGCGCCTTCCCCGGCCTTGTCCCGGAACTCCGCGGCCCGCCGGCGAGCCACCGGTGCGGTGGTGGTGACCTCCGCGGATACCGGGAGGTCACCCCGGTCGACTGCGAGTTCGAGCGAGGCCGCCCCGGTGTCGGTTGAGCCTCGCTCGTGGTCACGCGTGTCGCGCTGAGGGCCGTCCTGCGGCCCCGAGTCCGCTCCCCTCGCGAGGAAGCGGCGCTTCCGAGGAGGGGTCGAGCCAGTCACGGCCGACCCGCCCTCAGTCGCAGTCGCGGCAGATCGGCTGACCGTTCTTCTCCCGGGCCAGCTGGCTGCGGTGGTGCACGAGGAAGCAGCTCATGCACGTGAACTCGTCCTGCTGCTTGGGCAGGACCCGGACGGCCAGTTCCTCGTTCGAAAGGTCCGCTCCGGGCAGTTCGAGGCCTTCGGCGGCCTCGAACTCGTCGACGTCCACGGCCGAGGCCGACTTGTCGTTGCGGCGGGCCTTCAGCTCTTCAAGACTGTCCGAGTCGACGTCGTCGTCGGTCTTGCGTGGAGTGTCGTAATCGGTTGCCATTGTCGCTCTCCCCCTCTGGGTGTATGCGGTGTCTCCAGCGCACTAACGCGTGAGAGGCCGGACTTGTGCCCGACCTGAGGCGGAGATTTTGCCTCACATCAAGGTCTGTTACTCAATCGACACCCAACCGAACTCCTCATGAGTGACCGGCTTGGATGCGATGGGGACCGTACACGGTCCGAACGCGGCACTTCAAAGCCGCCCCACCGTGTACTTCCCGTGATCAAGGCTCCCGAAAACCGGGACTTTCCCGGCCTTTCGGCGAGTTCATGATCACAGAGGGTGGATGAATCGAGAAACGCTCTTGTGAGCGATCCCACACGGGGACGACGGGGGCACCCTTCGAAAATTCCGCCGAACGCGAACACCCCGTGTGTCGGCGACATGATGTCAGATCGGCAGGGTGACCCGCATCACGAGTCCGCCCCCCTCACGCGGCTGGGCGTAGATGTGCCCGCCGTGCGCCCGCGCCACCGACCGGACGATGGAGAGCCCGAGCCCGACCCCCTTGTCGCTGCCCGTCCGCTCGGTGCGCAACCGCCGGAACGGCTCGAACAGGTTGTCGATCTCGTACGCCGGAACCACCGGACCGGTGTTGCTCACCACCAGGACCGCCTGTCCGTGCTGGACCTGGGTGGTGACCTCCACCCATCCCCGCTCGGCCACGTTGTAGCGCACGGCGTTCTGCACCAGGTTCAGCGCGATCCGCTCCAGCAGTACGCCGTTGCCCTGGACGACCGCGGGCTTGTGGTCGCTCCGGATCTCCACGCCCTTGGCCTGCGCCTCGGCGTGCACCTGGTCGATGGCCTGGGAGGCCACCTCGGCGAGATCCACCGGCTTGCGCTCGACGATCTGGTTGTCGCTGCGGGCGAGCAGCAGCAGGCCCTCGACGAGCTGTTCGCTGCGCTCGTTGGTGGCCAGCAGCGTCTTGCCGAGCTGCTGGAGCTCCACCGGCGCGTTCGGGTCGGAGAGGTGCACCTCGAGGAGTGTGCGGTTGATCGCCAACGGGGTGCGCAGTTCGTGCGAGGCGTTGCCGACGAAGCGCTGCTGGGCGGTGAAGGCCCGCTGCAGCCGCTCCAGCATCTCGTCGAAGGTGTCGGCCAGCTCCTTGAGCTCGTCGTCCGGGCCGTCCAGCTCGATCCGGCGGGACAGGTCGGAGCCCGCCACCGCGCGTGCGGTGCGGGTGATCCGGCCCAGCGGCGACAGCACGCGGCCGGCCATCGCGTATCCGAAGGCGAAGGCGATGATCGCGAGGCCGAGCAGGGCGAGGAGGGAACGGCTGAGCAGGTTGTCCAGGGCGTGCTGGCGCTGCTTGTTGACGCACTCGTTCAGCGCTCTGTTCAGCTCGTCCGCGGGCATCTGCGCGCTGCGCAGATGGCAGATGTCGCTCTTCACCTGTCCGAAGAGGATTTGAAAGGGCAGGTCACTGCCCACCTTCAGCGCGTTCGCGGCGAACAGGTAGATGATCGACAGCAGCAGGATGCCGGCGATCAGGAACATGCCGCCGTAGAGCAGGGTGAGCCGTATCCGGATGGTGGGGCGCAGCCAGGGGAAGGGCGGCACCGGCCTGTGGGGGTCCCAGGTGGGCTTCGGAGGTGCCTGCGGGGACCCCGGGGCGGGCGTGGGGGTGGCGGCCACGGGATCAGATCCGGTAGCCCGAGCCGGGCACGGTCACGATGACCGGCGGCTCGCCCAGCTTGCGGCGCAGGGTCATGACGGTCACCCGCACCACGTTGGTGAACGGGTCGGTGTTCTCGTCCCAGGCCTTCTCCAGCAGTTGCTCCGCGGAGACGACGGCGCCCTCGCTGCGCATGAGCACCTCGAGGACGGCGAACTCCTTGGGCGCGAGCTGGACCTCCTGGCCTTCGCGGAACACCTCGCGGCGGTTGGGGTCAAGCTTGATCCCGGCGCGCTCCAGGACCGGCGGGAGCGGCACGCTGGTACGCCGCCCCAGGGCGCGCACGCGCGCGATGAGCTCGCTGAACGCGAAGGGCTTGGGCAGATAGTCGTCGGCGCCGATCTCCAGGCCCTCGACCCGGTCGCTGACGTCGCCGGAGGCCGTGAGCATCAGCACGCGCGTGGGCATGCCGAGTTCGACGATCCTGCGGCACACGTCGTCGCCGTGCACGAGGGGGAGGTCGCGGTCGAGGACGACCACGTCGTAGTCGTTGACGCCGATGCGCTCCAGGGCGGCCGCCCCGTCGTACACGACGTCGACGGCCATGGCCTCCCGGCGTAGTCCGGTGGCCACCGCATCGGCGAGCAGCTGCTCGTCCTCGACGACGAGTACGCGCACGTCGCTTGTCCTTCCTCGAGTCCCGCCGGGCAGCGCTCCGGAGCGCATGCGGGCAGGGTGCCGGTGGGTGTGTTGCCTCCATCCTGCCCTTTTCGGCCATAAGTCGGCTGTAAGAGCCCCGAACGAAATGGGCGCCCGGCTCGCGGCGCCTGGCACGCACTCCCCCCGAGCTCTGCGAGCAGGGGGACGGACCCCCAGTCGCGTTACCGAAAGGCCCTAGTAGCTCCTCCCCCACTCTCGACTTCGCTCGAGCGGGAGGGACCCCATGAGCGGAGGGGGACCCCATGACGCCGCGAGCTGATCGGACGCCCATTTCGTCCGGAGCTCCAAGGCGGGGTCCGCGACCGGGAACGGGCGGTGGCGCGGGGCACGGGACAGGGAAAGTCCGGACGAACGGCACGGGAATACGAGATTTTCTCGTACGGTGAGGTTTCCGCGGAAGGGAGCCTGGGGAGGACGGGTTTACATCCCGCGATCACGCTCTGCTCGCACCGTGCCACACCGCGGTGCGCATCAATCCGTTTCCTGCAGAGCGGACCCGGGTGTCCGACGCCGTGGCCCCAGGCCGAGCGGCGCCGGTCATCCACCGCAGACGTGATCGTCCCTTTCGAACGGCACACCTTCGTGCCGTCGACCCACGACCCAGGACGAGGGGGCGCAGCATGGACGCTTTCACCGCAGGACTTCTGCAGCGCATAAGGACGACCGAGTCCGATCTGTCCCGGGCCCGCGACGAGGGTGACGACTTCCTCGTCGAGGTGGAGCAGGGCGAGCTCGACGACCTGCGCCGGCTCGCCGCCGAGCACGGTGTGGAGGTCGGTGCGTCCCTAGCCTGATCAGCCCGACCGCGTCAGGACCGGCGCGTCGGTACCTGCGCATGAGCGCGTTCGAAGCGGGCCCCGGCGAATCCAGCGCCGGGGCCCGCTTCACCGTCTCCCGCGGGATCCTCCCCCGGTGGTCCGTCCGTCAGTCGTGCCAGGCGCCGAAGTCCTCCAGCAGCCGCTGGAGGGGCTCGAAGACGCCCGGGGTGGCCGCGACCGCGAGATCCCACGAGGGGCGCTCACCGGGCCGTCCACCGGTCAGCGCGCCCGCCTCCCGGGCGATCAGGTCACCCGCCGCCAGGTCCCAGGGGTGCAGTCCGCGCTCGTAGTAGCCGTCGAGGCGGCCGCAGGCGAGGTCGCAGAGGTCGACCGCGGCCGAGCCGCCCCGCCGGATGTCCCGCAGGAGCGGGATCAGCCGCTGCGCGACGCCGGCCTGATGGGTGCGGACCTCGGTGACGTAGTTGAAGCCGGTCGAGACCAGGGCCTGGTCGAGGGACGGCGCGGGACGGCAGGTCAGCGTGCGCTCGCCCTCCCAGGCGCCGGTGGCACGGGCGCCGCCGCCGCGGACGGCGTGGTACGTCTCGCCGCGCATCGGGGCCGCGACCACCCCGACCACGGTCTCGCCGTCCTGCTCGGCGGCGATGGAGACGGCCCAGGTGGGCAGCCCGTACAGGTAGTTGACCGTGCCGTCGAGCGGGTCGATCACCCAGCGGACGCCACTGGTGCCCTCGGTCGTGCCGCCCTCCTCGCCGAGGACTCCGTCGTCCGGCCGGTGCTCGGCGATCAGACCGGTGATCAGCTTCTCGGCCGCGATGTCCATCTCGGTGACGACGTCGATCGGGCTGGACTTGGTCGCGGCGACCTCCAGGTCGGCCGGCCGGCCGTCCCGCAGCAGCTCGCCCGCGCGCCGCGCCGCCTCGCGGGCCAGCTCCAGCAGTTCCGCGTGCAGGGGGTCGGTCACGGCGCTCCTCACGCGTAGGGGCTGTCGGCGCCCGCGGCGGCGGGACGCGGGGCGCGGGCCGGGCAGCAGCCCACCGGGCAGAGGTTGTGACTCGGACCCAGGGCGCCCAGGGCGCAGGGGGTGACGTCGTCCTGGCCGCGCTCGGTGGCCGCGCGCTCCACGATCAGGTCGCGGATCGCGGCGACGAACCGCGGGTCGGCGCCCACGGTCGCCGAGCGGCTCACCGGCAGTCCCAGCTCCCCCGCCTTGGCCGCGGCCTCGGTGTCGAGGTCGTAGATGACCTCCATGTGGTCGGAGACGAAGCCGATGGGGGCCATGACCACGGCCGGGACCCCGGCCGCGTGCCGCTCCTCGAGGTGGTCGCAGATGTCGGGCTCCAGCCAGGGGATGTGCGGGGCGCCGGAGCGGGACTGGTAGACGAGCTGCCAGGGGTGGTCCACGCCGGTGCGCTCCCGTACGGCGTCGGCGATCAGCCGGGCCGCGTCCAGGTGCTGCCGTACGTACGCGCCGCCGTCACCGTGCTCCTCGACGGGGCCGGAGGTGTCGGCGGAGGCGGTGGGGATCGAGTGGGTGCAGAAGGCGATGTGCGCGCCGTCGCGCACCTCCTCGGGCAGCTCGGCGAGCGAGCGGAGGACCCCGTCGACCATGGGGTCCAGGAAACCGGGGTGGTTGAAGTAGTGCCGCAGCTTGTCGACCTCGGGCAGCTCCAGACCCTCGGCCTCCAGTGTCGCCAGGGCCTCGGCGAGGTCCTCGCGGTACTGGCGGCAGCCGGAGTACGAGGCGTAGGCGCTGGTCGCCAGGACGATGATGCGGCGGCGGCCGTCGTGGATCATCTCGCGCAGGGTGTCGGTGAGGTACGGCGCCCAGTTGCGGTTGCCCCAGTAGACCGGCAGGTTCAGCCCGTGGTCGGCGAAGTCCTCGCGCAGCGCGCCCAGGAGGGCACGGTTCTGTTCGTTGATGGGGCTTACCCCGCCGAACAGGAAGTAGTGCTCCCCGACTTCCTTCAGGCGTTCCTTGGGGATGCCGCGCCCGCGTGTCACGTTCTCCAGGAACGGGACCACGTCGTCCGGGCCTTCGGGGCCTCCGAAGGAGAGCAGCAGCAGGGCGTCGTAGGGGGTGGGATCGAGCTCGTCAGGCATGCCTCGATCCTGCCATCAGGCACCGACAGCCGGGGAACGACGGGGGCCGACCGGACCACGGGATATATTAGGGTCACCTAACCAGTAAGCTGTATCCACTGCGGTCGCACCTTACTGGGAGTCCGGTCTCCCGCGGTCGTTCCTTGCTGAGATTTTCGGAGACCTCGTGCCCAGTCCCTACACCGCCCTGTTCGCCGCCCCCGGCAGCAAGAGCTTCTCGGCCGCGGGGTTCCTCGGCCGGATGCCGCTGTCCATGATGGGCATCGGCGTGGTCACGATGGTCTCCCAGCTGACCGGACGGTACGGCCTGGCCGGCGCCCTGGCGGCCACCATCGCCCTGGCCGCCGCGGTGGCCGGCCCCCAGGTCTCCCGCCTGGTGGACCAGTACGGGCAGCGGCGGATCCTGCGCCCGACGACGCTGTTCTCCCTCACCGCGGCGGCGCTGCTGCTGTTCGCCGCGCACTACGGCTGGCCGGACTGGGTGCTCTTCGTCGCCTGCGTCGGCATCGGCTGCGTGCCGAGCGTCGGCGCGATGGTCCGGGCCCGCTGGGCCGAGCTGTACCGGGGCACCCCGCAGCTGCACACCGCGTACTCCTTCGAGTCCGTGGTGGACGAGCTCTGCTTCATCTTCGGGCCGATCGTCTCCATCGGGCTCTCCACGGCCTGGTTCCCGGAGGCCGGTCCGCTGCTCGCGGCCTGCTTCCTGGCGGTCGGCGTCTTCTGGCTGACGGCACAGCGCGCCACCGAGCCCGCCCCGCACCCGCGCGAACGCACGGGCGAGGGCCGTGCGTCGGTGCTCGGCGGCACGGCGCTGCGCTCCGCGGGGCTGCGGGTCCTGGTGGCCACGTTCGCGGCGACCGGGGCGATCTTCGGTGGCGTGGACGTGGTCACCGTGGCCTTCGCGGAGGAGCGCGGGCACAAGGCCGCCGCCAGTGTGGTGCTCGCCGTGTACGCGCTGGGCTCCTGCACGGCGGGGGTCGTCTTCGGGCTGATGCGCTTCGCCGGAGCGCCCGAGCGCCGCTGGCTGCTGGGCGTGTGCGCCATGGCCGTGAGTATGATCCCCCTCCTACTGGTCGGGAACCTGCCGTTTCTGACCGTGGCGCTGTTCTTTGCGGGGATGTCCATCGCTCCCACGATGATCACGACGATGTCCCTCATCGAAGAGCACGTACCACGCGCGCAGCTCACCGAGGGCATGACCTGGGTGAGCACCGGGCTCGCGGTCGGGGTCGCGCTCGGCTCCGCCGCGTCCGGCTGGGTGATCGACGCGGCCGGGGCGCGTGCCGGGTACGGGGTTCCGGCGGTGGCCGGAGCCGTCGCGGTCGTGGTCGGTTTCCTCGGGTACCGCCGGCTCGAGCGGCCGGCTCCGGGTCGGGGAGGCTCCGTTGGGCAGCACGGCGAGCACGAAGAACGGAACATGGCGTAACTGGGGAGGCACCGTCCTCGCCCGCCCCGCGCGGGAGGTCACGCCGGCCTCCGTCGAGGAGCTGGCGTCGGCCGTACGCAGTGCCGCCGAGGACGGTCTCCCGGTGAAGGCGGTCGGCACCGGGCACTCCTTCACCTCCATAGCCGCCACCGACGGCGTGCAGATCCGCCCCCGTCTGCTGACGGGGATACGCGACATCGACCGGGCGGCGGGCACCGTCACGGTGGAGGCCGGCACCCCGCTCAAGCGGCTCAACACCGCTCTCGCGCGGGAGGGGCTGTCGCTCACCAACATGGGCGACATCATGGAGCAGACCGTCGCCGGGGCCACCAGTACCGGCACCCACGGCACCGGCCGTGACTCGGCCTCCGTCGCCGCGCAGATCCGGGGCCTGGAACTGGTCACCGCCGACGGCTCGGTACTCGCCTGCTCCGAGAAAGAGAATCCTGATGTCTTCGCGGCCGCCAGGATCGGCCTCGGCGCCCTCGGCATCGTCTCCGCGATCACCTTCGCCGTCGAGCCGGTCTTCCTGCTGACGGCCCGCGAGGAACCGATGCCCCTCGACCGCGTCCTCGCCGAGTTCGACGAGCTCCACGCCGAGAACGAACACTTCGAGTTCTACTGGTTCCCCCACACCGGCAACACCAACACCAAGCGGAACAACCGCAGCGCGGGCCCGGAACGGCCGGTGCATCCCGTCAAGGGCTGGCTCGAGGACGAGTTCCTCTCCAACGGCGTCTTCCAGGCAGCCAACTGGGTCGGCCGCGCGGTGCCCGCGACCGTCCCCGCCATCGCGCGGATCTCCAGCAGGGCCCTGTCCGCGCGGACCTACACCGACATCCCGTACAAGGTGCTCACCTCGCCGCGCCGGGTGCGCTTCGTGGAGATGGAGTACGCAGTGCCGCGCGAGGCCCTGGTGGACACGCTGCGCGAGCTGAAGGCCATGGTCGACCGTTCACCCCTCCGGGTCAGTTTCCCCGTCGAGGTGCGTACGGCCCCGGCCGACGACATCACCCTGTCCACGGCCTCCGGCCGCGACACCGCGTACATCGCGGTCCACATGTTCCGGGGCACCCCCTATCAGGGGTACTTCACGGCGGCGGAACGCATCTTCACCGCCCACGAGGGGCGGCCCCACTGGGGGAAGATCAACACGCGGGACGCCGATTACCTCTCCCGGGTGTATCCGCGTTTCGCCGAGTTCACGGCGCTGCGGGACCGCCTTGATCCTGAACGCCGCTTCCGGAACGACTATCTGCGGAGGGTTCTGGGGTCGTAGCGGGCGCGTCCGGTTCCGGGCTCACGGGGGCGTCGGAGCCCTGGCTCCCGGTGCCGTCCGGGGTGCCCGCCGACGCGTCGACGCCGTCCGGCGTGTCGCCGCCGGAGCCTGTGGCGACACCTCCGTCCTGAGGCGTCACGGAGGGCGCGGGCGCCGGTCCGTCCCCGCCGAAGTCCTCGGAACCGTCCGAGGTACCGGGGTCGTTCGACGTCCCGGAGTCGTCGGGGTCGCCGGAGTACTGGTCGTCCGAACCGCCGGAACCCCCGGATCCGGACGTGTGCTGACCGGTGACGGCGTTGCCGATGGTGGTGCTGGGTGCGCCGCTGAGGCTCTGGCCCGCAACGAGTTCGTAGGTGGTGATTCCGGCCATCGTGACCCCGAACACCAGCGCGGTCGCGACCAGCATCCGCTTCCCGTTCCACCGCACTCCCCTGGCCCGGCCCCGGTACACGGTGCCCTCGGTGAACTCGCCGGGCGCGGGCACGGTCCGTCTCCCGGCCGCCGCGGCGGCCGGGCGGCCGGACCCCACGGCGGCCACGCGGAACTGCTCGCCGGTGCGCTTGAAGAAGTGCTGGAAGAGCGTTCCGCCGCAGGTGGCGACGATACTCATGACTCCGGCGCCGATGATCGTCCCGTAGACGCCGAAGGACGAGGCGAGTTGGGCGCCCAGCACCGCGGCCACCGCGCTGCCGGCGACCTGCGCCATGCTCAGGTCGATCCGAGGGCTCTTCGCCTCCCCCGCGGCACTCGCCTCCCCGGTGACACTCGACTCGCCTGCGACATCCGACCTTTCACGCATCCTCGGCCCTTGCCCGCCTTCCCATACGTTCCCTCACATGAGCGATCAACTGCATGACAACGCACACCAAGTCGACGTCCAAACGAAACCATTAGTTCCGTTTCTGACGATTACGTGAAGTACGCCACGCCGAGATCGAGGGAGCCCGGCCACGGCGGCGCGAGGACGGCCGAGCAGCACCTCTTGCCAGAAGTCGGGCGGCGCGCCGATCCACGCACTTGGCCCGAATGGAGTACTGTTGCGAGCCCTGGGTCCGGACGCCCATCAGGGTGCTCCGGCCCTTGAGGACCGCCGGGAGGGGGCCAGTTGCACAGGGTGACGCGGTTGGTCACTTAGCGTTGCGAATAGGTAACCGTGCCATAACGGCGATCCAGGGCCCATGCCCGACACGCCGGGCAACTCGGCAAGGTTGTGGCAGGCTGCACCCGGGCAGGCCACACTCGACTAGCGGAAGCAGCGACGCACGTGACGTCGGCAGGCACCACCCGGGAGGTCCCCATGCCCGAACTGCGTGTCGTGGCCGTCTCGAATGACGGCACACGGCTGGTGCTGAAGGCTGCGGACAGCACGGAGTACACGCTTCCGATCGACGAACGTCTCCGCGCCGCCGTACGGGGCGACCGTCCACGCCTCGGCCAGATCGAGATCGAGGTGGAGAGCCATCTCCGCCCCCGCGACATCCAGGCGCGTATACGTGCCGGCGCGACCGCGGAAGAGGTCGCACAGATGGCCGGCATTCCCGTGGACCGCGTCCGGCGCTTCGAGGGCCCCGTGCTCGCCGAGCGCGCCTTCATGGCGGAGCGCGCCCGCAAGACCCCCGTCCGCCGGCCCGGCGAGAACTCCGGCCCGCCGCTGGGCGAGGCCGTGCAGGAGCGACTGCTGCTGCGCGGCGCCGAGAAGGACACCGTGCAGTGGGACTCCTGGCGCCGCGACGACGGCACCTGGGAGGTGCTGCTGGTCTACCGGGTCGCGGGCGAACCGCACTCGGCGAGCTGGACGTACGACCCGCCCCGGCGGCTCGTCCAGGCCGTCGACGACGAGGCGCGCTCGCTGATCGGCGAGTCCGACGACCTCGCCGCGGCGCCCGAACCGAGCTTCCCGTTCGTGCCGCGCATCGCCCGGCTGCCGCGCGAGCGCCAGCAGGACCGTCCCGGCGAGCGTGACCGGCAGAGCCCGCCACCCGGCCACGGACCCGAGTACGACGAGGAGTCGGCGGTCCCGGCAGGCGGTGAACGGGACTCGCTCACCAGTCTGTTGGAGGCGGTGCCGAGCTTCCGGGGCGACCTGGTGGTTCCCGAGCGGGTGCCCGAGCCCCTCCCCGAGGAGCCCGACTCCGAGCCCGAGGCGGAGGAGCCCCCGGCCCCGGCGGCCTCGGCCGGTTCCGCCTACGCGGACGTCCTGATGCCCCGTGCCGTCAGCAGTCACCGGGACCGTCTCGTCGGCTCCACCGACCGCCAGGCGGAGGCGGACGGCGTCCGGCCGGGCCGCCGCGCCGCGGTGCCGAGTTGGGACGAGATCGTGTTCGGAACGCGGCGCAAGAAGCAGGAGTGACCGGGACCCGGCACTGAGGTGATCCGGCGTCGGCCAGTACGGAAAGGGGGTGCTCGCCCGGGCGAGCACCCCCTTTCCGCTTCCGCCACGCGCCTATCGGGGGTCCGGCCCCACCGCGACCGGCCGCTCCGGGTCCGACGACCATTCCGACCAGGATCCGACGTACAGCGCCGCCGGGATGCCCGCCACCGCCAGCGCCAGCACCTCGTGCGCCGCCGAGACGCCGGAACCGCAGTACACGCCGACCGGCGTGTCCTCGGACGCGCCCAACGCCCGGAACCGCGTGCTCAGTTCCGCGGCGGGCAGGAAGCGACCGTCCGGGCCCACGTTCTCGGTGGTGGGCGCCGAGACCGCGCCCGGGATGTGGCCGCCGACCCGGTCGATCGGCTCCACCTCGCCCCGGTAGCGCTCCCCCGCCCGCGCGTCCAGCAGCAGCCCGGACCGGGCCAGCGCCGCCGCGCCGTCGGCGTCGAGCAGCCCGGCCACCGCCGGCACCGGCGTGAAGTCGCCCTCGTCCGGCTGCTGCACCGAGGTCTCGAGCGGGCCGTCCCAGGACGACAACCCGCCGTCGAGGACCCGCACGTCCGGGTGACCGGTCCAGCGCAGCAGCCACCACGCGCGGGCGGCCCCCCAGCCCAGCCCGCCGTCGTACACGACCACCGGCCGGCCCGCCGACACGCCCGCGCGGCGCATCGCGGCACCGAACTCCTCCTGATCGGGCAGCGGATGACGTCCCCGCCCGGCCGGCGGGGCGGCCAACTCCCGGTCCAGGTCGACGAAAACGGCACCGGGCAGATGCCCGGCCAGGTATGCGGCCCGGCCGTCGAACGGCGGCTGACCGGCCGCCGCGGGCGTGCTGAGCTGCCAGCGGACGTCGAGCAGCACCGGCGGGTCACCGCCCGCCAGTTCACCGGCGAGTTCGGATGCGGAGATGATGGCGTTCATGGCCACCATCCTCGCGCACGGGGTGGCCGAGTCGTCCATGTCCGGCTAATCTGCTCGGCCGGGCAGACCCGATCACGAGGCGTATGGGATCGGGCACATGCCGTACTACCGATCGACATCATCCGGCAAGCGCGCCGAAACGGGCGGAGGCCCGCGCATCGGGCATCCTCCGGAGGCGGAACCGCCGTACGGGGGCGGGCCCAGGGCGCGCGGCGCCGTGGCTGATGCCTGGAGCAGCACGGCGATGATCCGCGGAGCGAACGCGACACGACCCTCGCCCGGGTCGAGAAGAGAGCGACGATGACCGACACACGGGGGTCCGTCCACCGAGACGGTGAAGCGCCCTTTCGGCACGCGCCCGGCACACCCTGCTGGGTGAGCCTCATGGTGCACGGACCGGACACGGCCCGGAGGTTCTACGAGGCGCTGTTCGGCTGGGAGTTCCGGCCCGGCCCGCAGCAACCCGGCCCGTACGCACGCGCGCTGCTCGACGGCCGCGAGGTGGCCGGCATCGGCCTGCTGCCGCCGGACCGTCATCTGCCCATCGCCTGGACGCCCTACTTCGCCTCCGCGGACGTGGACCGCACGGCCTCGGCCGTGCGGTCCTGCGGCGGCACGGTCGGGGTCGGCCCGCTGGACGCCTCCGACGCCGGGCGGCTGGCGATCTGTTCCGATCCCTCGGGGGCCGTCTTCGGCATCTGGCAGGCGTCCGCGCACCTCGGCACGGCCGTCACCGGGGTGCCCGGCGCGCCCGCCTGGAACGAGCTGACGACCTTCGAGTCGGAACGGGCAGCCAAGTTCTACGCGTCGGTGTTCGGTTACACGGTGGAACCGGAGATCTCCACCGACATCGACTGCACGACCCTGAACCTGGAGGGCCGTCCCGTGGCCGACATCCACGGCGTGGGCAACACCCTGCTCCGGGACCGGGGACCGCACTGGACGACGTACTTCACCGTGGCCGACCTCGACGACGCGGTGGACCGTGTCCTGCACCTGGGCGGCCAGATCCTCAGACAGGCCCGCGACAGCGCCCACGGCCGCACCGCCACGGTCGCCGACCCGGAGGGCGCCCGCTTCGCGCTCTTGCAGAGCCCTCTCTGACGGGCAGGCTTCGCGGTCGGCGACCACCGCGAACGCAGGACTTCCTCCGGCAGGAAGCGGACGCGGGTTCGGTCCGGGCGCTGCGGGACTACTCCACGGCCCGGCCGGGGTGCTCCGCTGAGCTCGGTATCCAGGGTCCTGCCCGTCTGTTCGAGCCGACGGCCGCCGCTGCTGTGACGCAGGTGGCGGATGGTGTCCCACCGGGTGGTGCAGGGGATCTTCACGGTCCCGGCACTGCGGAGCCGGAGACGGGTGCTCTGCCGAAAACCGTGAGCAGTCGGCGGGCATGTGTCACGTAAGCGCTCAAACGAGCGGCATCAGGACAGCGGTGGCCAAAGTGCTCACGACTTCAGGACGGTGTGTCCTTCCCAGGGCCTGGGCGGGTGTCCCGGCATCGCCCACGTCGAGGCCGCCGTCCCACCGGGCAGTCGCGGAAAACGCCAGCACGAGCAGCCGACCGCCCCCGGCAAGGTCCGACACACCGTCACTCGATCCCCCTCCCGCCGAACAGCGCGACCGGCTCGACCCACAACACCACCTTCAGATCCCTTGCACCACCCGAAGGGACACCATCGGGTCCTCGCCGTCTGGCCCTGGACCTGGTCGGGGTCAGTCGTCGGTGATGGGGAACATGTCGGCGTAGGGGTCTGGTTCGCCGGTGAGCGGGTCCAGGCCGGCCACGAGTCGTCGTTCTTGCTCCCGCCAACTGACGAAGACATCCGTCCGTTTCCAGAGCGATGCGTCGCCGAGTGGGCAGGCGTCGAACTGGCCCAGCATCATCCGGGTGATGAACTGGACCATGCCGCAGTCGAACAAAGCCCAGCTCGACTCGTTCCACGAGTGCTGCCGACGCCAGGCCACGACAGGCCACTTGTCCGGATCGGGGTCGTTCATGAGCCAGGCCATCTCGTTGGCGTTCATTCCGGAGCCCCAGGGCAGGACGGCGTCGGCACCGAGCGCCACGCCCGGAACGCCTTTGTCCATGTCCCAGAGCTCGCGCAGGCCGACCGCGTGGCCTCCGATATGGCACTTTTCCCATCCGCGCACGTCACTGGGGAGTGGTGGCAGGATGACGAGATCTCCGATATCGCCCACTCCGTATGTGTCCAGCAGAGCCTTGTAGTCGCTCGGAAGGCCGGTGCCCAGCTCGGTTTCGGCCGCGTCCCAGTCGATCCGCTCTCCGCCCGCGAAGTCCGCCGGTACAAGATCGAGCAATGCGGCCACGTCGGAATGAAGGCCCATGGTGACATCCCCTTGAGATCAGTGGTCGGCCACCTTAGTCGTGTGGGCTGACATCGTTGCTCCGGGGAGCCGGGTCGACACATTCCCTCTCCCGTGAGTGATCAGTCACCGTGCCGTCGCCGCATCTACCCGTAGGTCCAACTCGATTGCCAGAGCAGCATGTTCATTCACACTCGGGTCGTAACCGTTCCCTTCCCGCAGGGCGACGCACGCCTGCTCGGCGCGAGCCATGCGCTCCTCGGGCGTCAGCAGGGCCTCGGCGAGGTGAGACAGGCGACCCTGTAGGGACATGCCTTCGGAAGAGGCTTTTCGAATGAGCCGGTCGCGGGCTTCGGCGGGGGCGCGGGCCTCCTCATTCGACTCGAAGGTGGGTCCGGTGACGGGGCCGCCTTCAAGGGGACGCAGGAGGTGGCGAATTGGGTGATGCCGGTGGGGTTGACGGGTTTCATCGTCATGCCCACACAGTCCCGACGTTCACTTAGCGTGGCCAGCGGTAACGCAGCGACAGGGGGCGGCTGTACGCGTGCTCTCCGCAGGAGTACGAGCCGCGTGCCGTGACGGCGTCCCTCGCGGGGCGTTGAGCAGAACAGGCGGTGGTGAACATGGCGGAGCGCAAGGGCGCGGTGGCGGGGGCCGAGGCGGTTCCCGGGGAGCGTGGGCACGGCGGCGCGGGAGCGGCCGTGAGTCTCGGGGACGGCTGGGACAACGACGACGGAGCCGGGCGGCGACCGGAGGACGAGGCGGGGCGAGGGGTCGTCGTCGCGTTCGGGCAGACCATGAAGACGCTGCGGGTGCGGGAGGGCCTGGAACGCGAGGAGTTCGGGAGGCGGCTCGGGTACTCGGCGTCCACGATCGCCTCGTTCGAGCAGGGGCGGAGGATTCCGTCCCCCAGGACGATCGAACGGGCCGATGAGGTGTTGGGGGCGGGCGGGTTGCTGTGCCTGTGGAAGGAGCAGGTGGAGCGGGCGCAGTATCCGGTGTTCTTTCAGGGGATGGCGGTGCTGGAGAAGGAGGCCACTGAGCTGGTCTCCTACAGCATGCCTGTGCTCAACGGCCTGCTTCAGACCGAGGAGTACATGAGGGCGCTGCTTGCCATGAGGCGCCCCCCTCTGGACGAGGAGACCATTGAACAGCGTGTGGCAGCACGATTGGTCCGGCAGGACATTTTTGATCGTCGGCCTGCTCCGTTTCTGAGCTTCGTGCTCGACGAGTCGCTCTTGGGACGTCCGTACGGGGGCAAGGCGGTACTGCGCGGGCAGTTGGAGCATCTGCTGTTGGTCGGCCAGAAGCGCAACGTCGAGATCCAGGTCATGCCGCTCGACCGTGAGGACAACGCCGGCGTGAACGGACCGTTCACCGTCGTCACGCGCAAGGACGGCAAGAAGTTCGTGTACGCCGAGGCACGGGGAATCGGCTCTCTGCAGACCGACCCGGAGCAAGGGGTTCTGGCGGCCGCCCTTTATGGGATTATCCGATCACAGGCTCTCAGTCCGCGAGAGTCAACGGAGTTCATCGAAAGGTTGCTGGGATCGCCATGAACAACGCTGAGTCCTCGACCGTCACCTCCGGCCTCGCCTGGTTCAAGAGCAGCCACAGTGGAACCGAGGGCGGCGAATGCGTAGAGGTCGCGACCGGTACGGCAGTGGTGCACGTCCGGGACTCCAAGGCCGCTGCCGGGCCCATCGTCACGGTCTCGCGTGACGCGTGGGCAGGATTCGTCGGACTGGCCTCGTCGGAGCGGCGCGTCTGACGCTCGTACGGTCGTGAGAGCCCTGCTGCTTCCTGCCGGACGGCAGGGCTCTCACGTAGGCGCAGGTGTCCGTTCCGTCCTCCGGAACCCCGTTCACGAACGACTCGTTGGCGAAGCGGCGGATGAACTGCGCGTAAGCGGATTCGCGTTCACTTTCGGCGACTGAACCGGGGCACCCGGCCCGAGGTGCCCGTTCCGTCAGGCGGGTACGGGCTGCTGGTCGGTGTCCTCGAAGGGCGGATAGGTCCGGCTGCCCATGCGCTCGGCCGCGTCGATGTAGTCGGCCAGGGCGTCGCGGGATCGGGCGAGCCTGTCCAGCTGGTCGTCCAACCGCTGGAGCCGTGCCCGCATCGCGGCCAGTAACTCGGGACACCCGATCAGCTCCGGAGCCTCTCCCGCCGCACAGGGCAGCAGGTACGCGATGTCCTCGGAGGACAGACCGGCGCCGAGCAGGTGGCGGATCTGTTTCACCCGAAGTACGGCGCTCTCCCCGTACTTCCGGTAGCCGTTCGCGCCGCGTTCTGCCTCCAGCAGGCCCTGGGCCTCGTAGTAGCGCAGTTGATGGGCGTTGACGCCCGTCCTGCTGCTCAGTTCTCCGATACGCATCGCAACCTCGCTTGACCTTCACACCGGTATCAACGTCGAGGATGCTGCCATGAACGCAACCGACACATCCGTGACAGTCATCGGGCTCGGGCTGATGGGTCAGGCCCTCGCCCGCGTTTTCCTGGAAGCCGGACATCCCACAACCGTATGGAACCGTACGGCCGCCAAGGCCGACCAACTGGTGGCCGACGGTGCACGGTCGGCGCCGACGGTCGGCGACGCGCTCAAGGCCAGTTCCCTGACGGTCGTCTGCGTCACCGACTACCGGGCCGTGCACGAGTTGCTCGGCGCGAGCGACGTCGAGCTCGACGGGACGACGCTGGTCAACCTGACCTCGGGCAGTTCGGCGCAGGCCCGGGAAACCGCCCGGTGGGCCGAGTCGCACGGCGCCCGTTATCTGGACGGCGCCATCATGGCCGTTCCTCCGACGGTCGGCACCGCCGAGGCGGTGATGCTGTACAGCGGGCCGCAGGCTCACCTTGATGCGCACAAGTCGGCACTCGACGCGCTCGGCACCGTCACTTACCTGGGCGCGGACCACGGCCTGGCGTCCCTGTACGACGTGGCCGGCCTGGCCATGATGTGGAGTGTCCTCAACGCCTGGCTGCAGGGCACCGCTCTGCTCATGGCGGCCGGTGTCGACGCCGCGACATACGCGTCGTTCGCGCGGCAGATCGCGGTGGGGGTGGCCGGGTGGCTTCCCGGGTATGCCCAGCAGGTCGACAGCGGTTCCTTCCCGGCGGAGGTGTCGGCCCTGGAGACCGACGCACGGGCCATGGCACACCTGATCGAGGAGAGCGAGGCGATGGGTGTCAACGCCGAACTGCCGCGGCTGATCAAGGCGTTGGCCGACCGTTCGATCGCCGCCGGACACGGCGGGGAGCAGTATCCGGTGCTGATCGAGGAGTTCGGCAAACCCCGTACCGGCTGACCGGTCCGGTCAGGCCTGAGTGATGGGCAGCACGTCCGGCGACAGTGCCGCCGCGCGGGCCGTGGCGGCCGTCGTGCGGCGGCGGTGGTGGCGGCGGCACAGGACCTCGTAGCCGACCTCGTCCGCGGAGTCGGTGACGTCGCCGACCACCACCTGGGCGCCCTCCACGACCATGACTCCGCCGACGGTGCGGGCGTTGTGGGTGGCGCGGGCGCCGCACCAGCACAGGGCCTCGACCTGAAGTACCTCGACCCGGTCGGCCAGTTCGACCAGGCGCTGGGAGCCCGGGAACAGCTTGGAGCGGAAGTCGGTCGTGATGCCGAAGGCGTAGACGTCGATCTCCAGGTCGTCCACCACACGTGCGAGCTGGTCTATCTGCTCCGGTGCCAGGAACTGTGCCTCGTCCGCGATCACGTAGTCCGCGCGCCTGCCCTGCGTGAGGTGGTCGACGAGGTGCGTGTACAGGTCCGCGCGGTCCCCGACCTCCACCGCGTCGGTGACCAGGCCGAGGCGGGAGGACAGCTTGCCCTCCCCGGCACGGTCGTTACGGGTGAAGATCATGCCCACCAGGCCGCGCGCCGAGCGGTTGTGCTCGATCTGGAGAGCCAGCGTCGACTTCCCGCAGTCCATCGTTCCGGAGAAGAACACGAGCTCGGGCATGGGAGGTTGGGCACCTTTCGGTGGGGGCGGGCTGGGTCGGGACGACGGCCGGGAGTCGGCGGCCGGGAGCCTCAGGAGCGTACTTCGAGCAGCGGGACCAGCTGCTCGGCAGGGGTCAGCGAACCGTGGTTGCCGACCATCGCCGACTCCTTCGGCTCCCGCTCCGAGGCGACGATCAGCACGTCGTCCCGCGCGGCGGCGACCACATCGCCGATGCGGTGGTACACGCGGTCGTCGACGCGGGGGCCGAACCAGCCCGCCGCGATCGCCTCGTCCCGCGAGGCCACCCAGAACTGCTCGCCGAGCACCTCGCGCCAGCAGGTCAGTACGTCGTTCTCAGCACCGGGGACGGCGTAGACGTGGCGGGCTCGGCCCTCGCCGCCGAGCAGGGCGACCCCGGCACTCAGCTCCCAGTCGTGGTCGAAGTCGATGCGGTGCTCCTCGTCGAAGGGCACGTCGACCATCCCGTGGTCGGCGGTGACGTAGAGCGCGCTGCGCGGTGGGAGCTGTTCGGCCAGTCGCTGGACCAGGCGGTCCACGTACATGAGCTGGCCGCGCCAGGTGTCGGAGTCGACGCCGTAGCGGTGTCCGGCGCCGTCGACCTCGGCGTAGTACGTGTAGACCAGGGAGCGGTCGGCGGCGGCCAGTTGTTCGGCCGCGAGGTCCATGCGCTCCTCGCCGGACAGCCGCCCGTGGAAGGTGCCACCGCTCAACGCGACCTTCGTCAGCGGCGTGTGGGCGAAGGTGGGCGAGGACACCTGGGCGGCGTGCACCCCGGCGCGGTGGGCCAGCTCGAAGACGGTGGGGTGCGGCTGCCAGGTGTCGGGCTGCGTCCAGGGCTGCCAGCGCAGCTGGTTCATCAGTTCGCCGGTGTCCGGGTTGCGCACGGTGTACCCGGGCAGGCCGTGTGCTCCGGGCGGCAGACCGGTGCCGACGGAGGCGAGGGAGGTGGCGGTGGTGGCCGGGTAGCCCGTGGTGATCGGCCGTCCGGTGCCGCCGCGCGAGCCGGGCAGCAGGGACGCCATGAACGGGGCTTCCTCGGGGTGCGCCTTCAGCTGCTCCCAGCCGAGGCCGTCGATCAGGAACACGCAGTTCCGGTCGGCGGGGGGCAGTTCCGGGATCGCGGCGGTGAGGCCGGGGACGCCCATGCCCGCGGCGAGCGTGGGCAGCAGGTCGGCCAGTGAGCCGGTGCCGTATTCGGGCCGGGGCGCGGAGGCCGGGGCGAGGGGCTCGGGGTAGGCCCCGGGTGTGAGGGGCCAGGCGGTGGTGGGGACGGCCTGCGCGGGGTTCGGGGTGTGCGGGGTGTCGGAGGTGTGTGTCATCAGTTCGTGGGGTCCGCGGTCGCCTCGGAGAGGGCCTGCGCGAAGGCGAGCGCCTGGCGCACCGTCTCCGGGCCGTCCCCGGCCTCGCTGACCCGCAGGCTCAGGTCGTCGGCGGTCGAGCTGCCGGTGTAGCCGTGGTCGGCCTCGCAGTTGGGGTCGCCGCAGGCGGCCGGCTCCAGGTCGAGGCGGGAGACCGCGCCCCAGCCGATGGTGAGCACGATCTCACGGGGCAGGGTGCCCGGCTTGTACGACTCGGGGTTGGCGACCACGCGGCTGACCACGATCGACGAGATCCGGCCGAGCTTCACGGACTCCGTGGACGTGGTGGCGTAGGGCGTCGGGGAGGTGGTGTCGGCGGCCTGCTCGTCGGTGTGGCTGACGATGAAGCGGTTGCCGGTGAGGACGAGCACGGTCACATGGCGCCGCACCTCGTTCTGGTCGAACGTCGTCTCCTGGTGGACCAGGTACGACCGAACGGGCTCGCCGCCCACGGCGGCCTCCACCGCCTCGGCCACGAGGGCCGGGTAGTAGCCGCTGCGCTCGATCGCCGCCCGCAGCCCCTGGGTCGTCGTACTGGTCTTGGCCATGGCGCCCATCCTACGGGGGACCGCTGACTGCGAAGCACCGGTCGCGGCACTCCCGCTCGCGCCGGTCCGGGTCCGCCGGGAGTTGCCCGGTCGAGCCGCCCGGGCGTTCGAGCGGCGGGGTGTCAACGGTCCGCGTCCTCGCCCGACGGCTGCTCGTCCACCGGGGTGCCGTCCCGCGCGAGGCGGTCGGCGAGTTCGTCCCGGAACAGCCTGCTGCGGTCGAGGGCTTGGACCCGGTAGGCGGTACGGCCGACGATCTGGCTGGTGATCGGCGCGGTGAGCAGCTGGAACAGGATGACGAGCAGGAGCACCGGCGCGTAGCGCAGGGGCATCTGCACGGCGGTTCCCGCCAGGATGAGCAGCAGGCCGAGCGTCTGGGCCTTGGCGGCCGCGTGCAGGCGGCTGCCGATGTCCGGGAAGCGGAGCAGTCCCACGGAGCCGAGCAGGCAGAAGACCGCACCGGCCGGGAGCAGGATGGCGGTGATCACGTCGGACACGGCGGTCATCGCAGGCCCGCCCGCTTCTCGATCAGGTGGGCGGCCGTCACCGATCCGGTGAAGGCGAGCAGGGCGAGGACGACGAGCACGGGCAGAGGCGTGGTGTCCTCGCGCACGGCCATGCCCACGGCGGTCCCGGCGATGATCATCGTCAGCAGGACGTCCAGCGCCACGATGCGGTTGAGCGCGTCCGGACCGCGCACGAGGCGCAGCAGGGTGAGCAGTCCGGCCACCGAGAGCACGGCCAGGGTGGCGGTGTACATGACGGTCATGGTGTTCTGCCTCCTCGATCGGGGTCGGAGGAAGGCCCGGAGCCGTCGTCTCCGGGCGGTCCGGTGCGGCGGCGGGTGGTGCCGACGGCCCGCGCGACCCTGCGCTCCACGGACTGCACCGCCTTTCTGCGGCGGGCGATGTCGGCTTCGCCGTGGACCGGGATCGTGTGGACGTACAGCCGTTGCCGGCGCCGGTCGATCTCCACCACCAGCGTGCCGGGCGCGATGGTGGTGAACTCGGCCACGGCGGTGATCAGCAGGTCGCTGTCGACGCGCAGCGGGACCTCGACGATCGCGGCGGACGTCCTTCCCCCGTATCTCAGGACCTGCCAGGCGACGGTGGTCCCGGACCCGACGAGATCGGTCAGCAGGGCGATCAGCAGGCGCCCGATCGCCAGTGGCCGGGGCACCGCCCCCGGCAGGACCGGCGGCAGGGAGAAGGTCCCGACGACGGCCGTGGCGACGAGCAGGCCTCCGACGAGGACCACCGGGCTCACGGACCCCCACAGCAGGATCCACAGCAGCCACAGCCAGCCGATCATGGGCAGGTGGTGTCGGACTCGGCGGGCGTTCTCCCGGCGGGTCAACGGTCCTCCCCGGTCATGACGGCGGAGCGGTAGGCCCGCGGGTCGAGCAGTTCGTGTGCGGCCTGTTCGCCGACGTGGGCGAGCGGGCCCGCCCAGACGGCCACCGCGACGCTGGTCACCACCATGACGGCGGTGGCGGCGGTCATCAGCCCGGCCCCGTACCGGCCGGCGCGGGGCTCCGGGCTGCGGACGGTGTCGGAGGCCGTGGGCTCGTCCCGCGGTGCCGGGGTCCGGCGGTCGCCTTCGCGGCGGTGCGGGTCCGGACGGTCCGCGCCGTGGTGGTCCGGATACGGCTTCTGCCGCATGAAGGCCCTGGTCCACACCCGGGTCATGGCGTAGATCGTCAGCAGGCTGGTGAGCAGGGCGGCCGCGGCGAGGGCGTACGCCGCGGTGCCGCCCTGCCCCACGCCGGCCCGCAGCAGGGTCAGTTTGGCCACGAACCCGGAGAACGGCGGGATCCCGGCCAGGCTCAGGGCGGGGAGGGCGAACAGCACGGCGACCACCGGCGTCGGGGGCGGCCGCTGTGCCATGCGTTCCAGGCCCGTCGTCTCCGTGTGGCGTACGACGAGGGCGGCAGCCAGGAAGAGCGCGGCCTGGACGACGATGTGGTGGACCATGTAGAGGACCGTGCCGGTGAGCCCGAGGGTGTCGAACAGCGCGAGCCCGAACAGCATGAAGCCGATGTGGCCGACGAGGGCGAAGGACAGCAGCCGGTTGACGTCGTCCTGCGCGAGGGCGCCGAGGATGCCCACGATCATGGTGGCGATCGCCACGCAGGCCAGCAGGATCCACACGCTGGAGCGCGGGAAGAGCAGCGTCTGGGTGCGCAGCAGGGCGTAGACGGCGACCTTGGTCAGCAGTGCGGCGAACACGGCGGTGATCGGCGCCGGCGCGGTGGGATAGCTGTCGGGCAGCCAGAAGTGCAGGGGGACGAGCGCCGCCTTGATGCCCAGGACGGCCAGGAGCAGCAGGGCGAGCGCGCCGCGCAGGCCGTCGGGGAGTTCGGCGAGCCGCGGCCCGAGCTGGGCCAGGGTGACCGTGCCGGCGGCCGCGTACACCAGGCCGACGAGCGTGAGGAACAGCAGGGAGGACGTCAGGCTGATGATCGTGTACGTCATGCCCGCCCGGGTGCGGTTCCCGTCGGCGTCCAGGGTGATCAGGACGTAGGAGGCGGCGAGCAGCACTTCGAAGGCCACGAAGAGGTTGAACAGGTCGCCGGTGAGGAAGGCCAGGCTCACCCCGGTGACGAGCAGCAGATAGGCGGGGTGGAAGACCTCCGCCGTGCTGCGGCGGTCCTCGGCGGTGCCCTGGCCGATGGCGAAGAGCAGCACGGCCAGGGTCACCAGGAGGGACACCATGAGCAGGAGCGCCGACAGCCGGTCGGCGACGAGCGTGATGCCCAGCGGGGCCGGCCAGCCGCCGACGTGCACGGCCTGCGGACCGCGGGTTCCGGCGAGGGCCAGCAGAGCCGCCGCGTCCGCCAGGACACCCGCCAGTACGAGCGTGCTCATCGCGCGGACCACCCGGCCGGGCAGGCCGAGCAGGGTCACACCGGCGGCCAGGACCGGCAGCACGACGGGCAGGACGAGCAGCAGTGCGGTCATCGGTGGTCCCCCGGGGTGGTGCCGTGGTCGCGGTGGTCCGGCTCGTTGTCGTCGGATTCGTCGTCGTCGGGTTCGTCGCCGTCGCCGTCGTCGAGGTCGGTTTCCTCGTGGGTGCCGCTCACTTCGTCGGATCCGGCGCGCTGCAGGGCGATGTCGATGCGCCGGTCCTCCACGTCGTCGCGTACCTCGTCGCTGCCGGACAACCGCCAGGAACGGTAGGCGAGGGCCATCAGGAACGCCGTGAGACCGAACGTGATCACGATCGACGTCAGTGCCATGGCCTGGGGCAGCGGGTCGGCGGGCTCCGCCGGGTTCACCGGCTTCCCGTCCAGTACCGGGGGCCGGCCGGGGGTGCCGCCGGCGACCAGGAGCAGCAGGTTGGTGCCGTGGCCCAGGAGGATGAAGCCGAGGACGATCCGCATCAGGGACCGTTGCAGCATGAGGTGGAAGCCGATCGTGAACAGGCCGCCCACCACGACGGCCATCGTCACGTCGAGGGTGTTCACCGTGTTGTCCACCGCGCCGGTCACCGGACGGATCCCTCCTCTTCCCGGGCCGCCGCCGCACCGGCCTCTCCGAGCGAGACGCCCACCGCCGACAGGAGCTTGAGGACGACACCGACCACGAGCAGGTAGACACCGACGTCGAGGAACAGGCTGGTCGCCCACTTCACCTCGCCCAGCAGCGGCAGGTGCCAGGTCACCAGGCGGCTGTCCAGCGGCGCACCGCCGACGGTCAGCGGCGCCAGGGCGGTGACCGCCGCGATCACCAGGCCCGTGCCCGCGACCGCGACCGGGCGCAGGCGTACGGCGGCGCCGAGGTCGGCCTGGCCGCCGACGAGGTACCGCAGGACGAACGCCAGCCCCGCGACCAGTCCGCCGGAGAACCCTCCGCCGGGGCGGTAGTGCCCGGAGAACAGCAGGAACACCGAGAGCACCAGGATCGAGGGGAAGAGCAGCCGGATGGCCACTTCCAGCAGGACCGAGCGCTCGCCGCCGGGCCGTTCACCGGCTCCCGGCAGCCAGGTCTGCCGGGGCTCGTCCCAGTGCGTCGTGGGGAAGCGGGTCGGCGGCTCCTCGTCGGTGCCCCGCACCGCGTCGCGGTCGCGGAACCGGATCAGGCTGCCCACTCCGACCGCCGACACCAGCACGACCGAGATCTCACCCAGCGTGTCCAGGGCCCGGAAGTCGACGATGATCGCGTCGACGACGTTGAGGGCGCCCGTCTCCGCCGCCCGACGCAGGTATCCGGGCGAGATCACCGGGGCCGTGCGCGCGGAGGCCGCCGCCAGCGCGAAGCAGGTGACGACGGCGCCGACCCCGACGGCCACCGCGCCCCGCAGTGCCCGCCCCGGCACCGACCTCCGGCCGGGATCGAACCGGGCCGGCATCCGGCGCAGCACCAGCACCACGACGACCAGCGTCGTCGTCTCGACCAGGAACTGGGTGAGCGCCAGGTCCGGGGCTCCGCGTACCAGGAACAGGCCCGCCGCGCCGTACCCGACGGCCCCGGTCAGCAGGATGGCGGTGAGCCGGTGCCGGGCGGCCACCACCGCCGCGGCGGCCGCCAGCATGACCACGGCCAGCACCGGTTCGAGCGAATACCGCCACAGGGGCGGTGCCCCCAGCGACGGTGCCGCCGCTATGAGTGCCGCGCCGGGCACCGCGACGACCGTCGTGAGCAGCACGGTCAGATAGACGGGCAGCGAGCCGACCTGGGTGTGCCGGGTCAGTGTCACGGCCAGCCGGTCCACGCCCTCGACCGCGCGGTCGTACGCGTGCTGCACGTCGATCAGGCGCGGCAGGCGGTTCACCGCGGCGGCGCGGTGGCGGAGCGCGTGGATCAGGGCACCGGCGACGAGGGACAGCACGGACAGCCCGAGTACCGGGGTGAAGCCGTGCCACAGGGACAGTTCGTACGGTCCGCCGGCTCCCGGCGGGTAGGCGTCGGCGTAGGCGGTGGTCAGGGCCGCCGTGGCGGGGTACGCCACGCCCAGCACCAGGCCCGCCACGGACAGTACGACCACCGGTGCGACGAATCCCGCCTCCGGGCTCCGCGCGGACCGCGTCGCCCTCCCCTTCGGCGGCCCGCCGAAGGCGCCGTGCAGGAACCGTGCCGCGAACGCCACGGTCAGCGTGGAGCCGCACACCAGCACCACCGTCAGCTGCTGGTGGCCGGTGAGCTCGGTGCCGTGCAGGAACGCGTCCAGGGTGGCTTCCTTGCCCAGGAAGCCGACGAGGGGCGGCAGACCGGCCATCGACGCGGTGGCGAGTGCCGTGACGCCGAAGAGCACGGGCAGCCGGCGGCCCAGTCCCGACAGCTCCCGGATGTCGCGGGTACCGGTGTGGTGGTCCACGATCCCGACGGACAGGAACAGCGCCGACTTGAACGCCGCGTGCGCCAGCAGCATCACCACGCCGGCCAGCGCCGCCGTCCGGGTTCCGGCGCCCAGCAGGGCGGTCAGCAGACCGAGTTCGCTGACGGTCCCATAGGCGAGGAGCAGCTTCAGGTCGGTCTCGCGCAGTGCCCGCCACGCGGCCACCACCATCGTGGCGAGCCCCACGCCGAGCACCATCGGCCGCCACGGCGTCACGTCGGCCAGGGCGGGCGCCAGGCGGGCGATCAGGTAGACCCCGGCCTTGACCATCGCCGCCGCGTGCAGGAAGGCGCTGACCGGTGTGGGGGCCACCATCGCCGCGGGCAGCCAGCCGTGCAGCGGCATCTGCGCGGACTTGGTGAACGCACCGGCCAGGACCAGCACCACGGCGGCGGAGACCGCGCCGCCCCGTGGGGGGTCCGCGAGGATCGCCGAGACGCGGTAGGTGCCGGCCGCCTGGCCCAACATGATGAAGCCGAGCAGCATCGCCAGGCCGCCGGCCGCCGTCACCAGCAGGGCCTGACGGGCGGCCCGGCGCTGCTCGGCCCGCTTTCCGGGCCCTGCGATCAGCAGGAAGGAGGCGACCGTGGTCAGCTCCCAGAAGACGTACAGGATGAAGAGGTTGTCCGCCAGGACCAGTCCGATCATCGCCCCGGCGAAGGCCAGCAGCAGAGCGGCCAGCGGGCCGGCGTCATGTTCGACGTAGTACCGGCAGTACAGCAGCACCAGTGCCCCGACACCGGCCACCACCCACAGCATCAGCAGCGACAGGGCGTCCAGACGCAGATCGATCGTCAGACCGAGCGACGGAGCCCACCGCAGGGATTCCTGGTACGCGCCGCCGTCCAGAACGCCCGCCGCCCGCGTGCCCGCCCAGACCACCGTCGCCAACGGCACCAGGGCCGCCACGGCCCACACCGCACGACCGAGCCGACGTTCCCACCAGGGGATCGACGCTGCGACCGTCGCGTAGGCGGCCAGCAGGATCAGCACGTCGGCACCTACTCCTTCACGGTGGCCCGACCGCTGACGCGCGAGCGGCCTCCGCTCGAGCCTTGGGAGGTTATGTCTGATTCGCCGGCATTCAGTGCTCTGTGTAGCAGGGAGAGCCGTCCGGAGGGGCGCCGCCGCGCCACACGGAGCCGGGCGTGCGGCTCGGCGGAGCCGCACGGCATCCCGTTCAGGGTCGGCACACGGTGCGCGTACGGGGTCGGTGATCCGCGTCAGGCTGCGGCAGACGCGCGTGCGGACGATCGGTGGATCGTCCGGGAGCACGCCGGGGGACGGCGGAAAGCGCGACGGGGGACGGTGGCGGGTTCGGCGGAGAGTCCGGCGCTCCTCCCCCGGGCGGGTGGTGTGCCGGGCGAGGGGGATCCGGTCCTGTCGGCGTCGATGCCCCCGAGGCGCATGCCGTTCTCTCCGTTCGTCGGGCGGCGGAACGGGGCACAGGTGCCCGCCCGACGCGCCGCCAAACACCCGGTGGCCTGTCGAGTCGGACCCTCGAGGGCTTGCGCTCCTCAGTACGCCGGGAGCGTCCGGGGGCCGAGGTCGTCGCGGGCGGGCGGCGGGGCCAGGCGTACGGAGGCGCTGAGGACGCTCACACCGTGGGTGGCGACGACCACCGGCTCCAGGCTGACGGCGACGACCTCGGGGTGGTCGTCGACCAGCCGCGACACCCGCAGCAGCAGTTCCTCCAGCGCGGGGGTGTCGACCGGGGTCGAGCCGCGCCAGCCGAACAGCAGGGGCGCGGTGCGGATCGACCTCACCAGGGAGGTCGCCTCCCGGTCGGTGACCGGGATCAGCCGGTGCGCCATGTCGCCCAGCAGCTGCGAAGGCGGTCCGGCGAGCCCGAAGGACAGTACGGCACCGGCCGCGGAATCGATCACCGCGCGGACGATGGTGTCGACACCGCGCGGCGCCATCCGCTGCACGACGGGGCGCAGCTCCTCGGGCGTGCCGAGCTGCTGGGTCAGTTCGGCGTACGCCCGGCGCAGTTGTTCCTCGTTCGCCAGGTCCAGCCGTACGCCGCCCAGGTCGGCGCGGTGCCTGAGGTGCGGGGCGGTCACCTTGAGGGCGACGGGGTGGCCCAGGGTGCGGGCGGCCCCGACGGCGGCGTCGGGCGTGGGAGCCGGGAGGGCACGGTGGACGTGGATGCCGTAGGCGCCGAGCAGTTCGCAGGTCTCCTCGGCGCCGAGGGTCAGGCCCTGCCCGCGGGTCAGCTGAGCGTGGATGAGTCCGGCGGCGCCCTTCTCGTCGATGTCCTCGTACTCGGGCACCCTGCCGGGGTCGGCGGCGTCCCGCCGCCACTGGGCGTAGGTGACGGAGTGGGCGAGGGCGCGGACGGCACGTTCGGCGGCGGGGTAGGCGGGGATGAGGTGGGCGTCCTCGGGGAGGAGCACGGGCGCCGGCAAAGGGCTGTCGGCGGGTGCGCGCTCCCCGGCCGGCGGCGCGGGGCGGGGCCGGGCGGACGGCTCCGTCTGCGGGGCCGTGCTCGCCGCCGCCGACAGGGCCTCCGCCAGGCCGCCGAGTTCCACGTGGACCACCAGGACCGGCTTGGACGGGGTCGCGGCGGCGGCCGAGCGCAGCGCCTCGGCGAGCGCCGCATCGCCGACGGAACCGGCCGCCCTTCCCCCCAGCGCCGGGATCGCGGTCACGACCACCGCGTCGCAGGTGTCGTCGGCCAGCGCCCGGGACAGGGCCGCGTGGAAGTCCGCCGCCGACGCCGCGGTGGTGAGGTCCAGCGGGTGGTGCGGGCGCAGTCCTTCGGCGAGGCACGCCTCGTAGGTGAGCAGCCCCAGGGACTCGGAGTTGCCCAGGATCGCCACCCGGGGCCCGGCCGGCAGCGGCTGGCGGGCGAGCAGCAGTCCCGCGTCGACCAGTTCCGTGATGGTGTCCACCCGGGTCACCCCGGCCTGTCGCAGCAGCGCGGAGACGGTCTCGTGCGGCAGTCGCGTCGCGCGCACGGCGTGCCCGCGGGGCCCTGCGCCGTGGCGGGCGCCCTGGACCACGACGAGTGGCTTCACCGCCGCGGTCCGGCGGGCGAGGCGGGTGAACTTGCGGGGGTTGCCGATGGACTCCAGGTACATCAGGGCGACATCGGTGTCCGGGTCGTCGTACCAGTACTGCATGACGTCGTTGCCCGAGACGTCGGCGCGGTTGCCGGACGAGACGAAGGTGGACACGCCCGTGACGCCGGTGACGCCTCCGCCGCGCCGGTGCAGCCGCGACAGCAGGGCGATGCCGATGGCTCCGGACTGGGCGAACAGGCCGATGCGGCCGGGGCGCGGCATCTCGGGCGCGAGCGAGGCGTTCAGCCGCACGTCCGGGGAGGTGTTGATGACGCCGAACGCGTTCGGCCCGATGATCCGCATGCCGTACGTACGCGCCTGCCGGACGAGGGCGCGCTGGCGCTCACGGCCCTCGGGGCCCGCTTCGGCGTATCCGGCGGACGTCACGACGAGCCCCCGCACCCCGTGTTCGCCGCACTCGGCGACGACCTCGGGGACCTGCTCGGCGGGTACCGCGACGACGGCGAGGTCGACCTGCCCGTCGATGCCGCGCACCGAACGGTGAGCGGGCACCCCCTCGCTCCCGTCGATGCCGTCGAGTTCCTTCTGTTCCGGCGGGAAGGCCTTGTTCACGGCGTACAGGCGGCCGGTGAACCCGCCGTCCCGGATGTTGTCGAGGAGGCTGCGGCCCACGCCGCCGGGCCTGCGGCCGACGCCTATGACGGCGACCGAGCCGGGGGTGAGCAGGCGCCGCACGGAACGGGCCTCGGCGCGCTGTTCGCGCGCCTGCTGCACGGCCAGCGAACGGTCGGTGGGTTCGAGGTCGAGCTCCAGGCGGACCACACCGTCCTCGAAGCTGCGCTTCTGGGTGTACCCGGCGTCCGTGAACACCTTGATCATCTTGCTGTTGGCCGGCAGCACCTCGGCGGCGAACCGGCGGATGCCGCGCTCGCGCGCGACGGCGGCGATGTGTTCGAGGAGGGCGGAGGCGATGCCCCGGCCCTGGTGGGCGTCCTGCACCAGGAAGGCGACCTCGGCCTCGTCGGAGACCGCAGGGGCGGGCGCTCCGGCGGGCGACGGGTGGGAGGGGGCGGGTGTTCCGTCGGGGCCGATCCGGTCATAGCGTACGGTGGCGATGAACTCGCCGCCCACGGTGGCCGCGAGTCCCACCCGGTCCACGAAGTCGTGGTGTGTGAACCGGTGTACGTCCTTGGCGGACAGGCGAGGGTAGGGCGCGAAGAAGCGGTAGTACTTCGACTCGTCCGACACCTGCTCGTAGAAGCTGACCAGGCGCTCGGCGTCATCAACGGTGATGGGCCGCACGCGCGCGGTGCCGCCGTCGCGCAGCACCACGTCGGCCTCCCAGTGGGCGGGATACTCATGCCGGTCCGACGAGGTCTGCATGGGCCCCAGAGTACGGCTCGCGTACGGCGACGGCGCGAGGCAGTCTGTGGGTGCACGAGCCGGACCGAGGCCGCGGTCCGGTGTCGCCGGGAGCGGGGACGAGCTCCGCTCCCGGCGTGGTTCCCGATATGGGAAACTGGTCTAGACAACCTGAACACCGAAGGGCAGCAACACATGGCTGAGCGCCGCGTCAACGTCGGCTGGGCCGAGGGCCTCCACGCCCGTCCCGCCTCCATCTTCGTCCGAGCCGCCACGGCCGCAGGCGTCCCGGTGACGATCGCCAAGGCTGACGGCAACCCCGTCAACGCGGCCTCCATGCTGGCCGTCCTGGGCCTGGGCGCCCAGGGCGGCGAGGAGATCGTCCTCGCTTCCGACGCCGAGGGCGCCGACGCCGCCCTGGACCGTCTGGCGAAGCTGGTCTCCGAGGGTCTCGAGGAGCTCCCCGAGACCGTCTGACGAGTTCTCCGGTTTCTCCGGCAGCGAGTGGAGCCGCGTCGCCCTTTCCGGGCGGCGCGGCTCCGTCCTTTCGGGAAGGACACCGCGCCCGTGGACATCCGGCCGCTCGGCACGCGGAGAGCCCCGGCTCGGGAGCCGAGCCGGGGCGTCGGGGTTCGCGCC
Organism: Streptomyces sp. NWU339; assembly: GCF_003143855.1. Taxonomy (GTDB): domain Bacteria; phylum Actinomycetota; class Actinomycetes; order Streptomycetales; family Streptomycetaceae; genus Streptomyces. Next base: position 97,813 of record NZ_QFRK01000018.1, on the reverse strand, counting down.
TCGGGCCAGGAGCGCCTCGGGTCAGAGGTTCACGCCGTGCGCGCGGAGGTAGGCGACCGGGTCGATGTCGGAGCCGTACTCGGCGGTCGTACGGGCCTCGAAGTGCAGATGCGCGCCGGTGACGTTGCCGGTGGCACCGGAGACGCCGATCCGCTGTCCCGGGGTGACCTGCTGTCCCACCGAGACGGCGACGGACGACAGGTGGCCGTACTGGGTGTAGGTGCCGTCGTGCATCTTGATGACGACCTGGTTGCCGTAGGCGCCGCCCCAGCCGGCCTCCACGACGGTGCCCGTGCCGACCGAGAGCACGGGGGTGCCGCTCGCGGCGTGGAAGTCGACACCGGTGTGGCTGCCGGAGGACCAGACGGCGCCGCCGGACAGGTAACCGGTCGAGACGTAGGAACCCGCGATCGGCGACACGAAGGTGTTGAGGCGCTTGCGCTCGGCCTCCCGCGCGGCACGCTCCTCGGCCTCGCGGGCCCTCTCGGCCTCCTCTGCCGCCCTCTCCCGCGCGGCCTCCTCCGCGGCCTCGCGCGCGGCGGCCCGGGCCGCTTCCCGCGCGGCCTCGTGCTGGGCGGCCGCCTGGGCGTCGACCCGTGCGGCGACTTCCTCACCCATGGCGATGACGGGGGTCAGGCCGGTCTGCTGCGCGGCGGGACCGGCGGCGGACGCCGGGGTCGCGAGGGAGCCGACCACGCCGGTGGTGGTGAGGGCCGCGACGCCCGCCGCCCTGGCGGTGCCGCGGTGCATGCGGCCGGGACGACGGTGCTTCCCGGAGGCGCGTGTGAACGCCATGGAGTGGGTGGTCCTTTCCTTCCCTCTCGCCTACCGGGTAGCTGAAGGGTTCGGAGCAGGAAGGTCTCCTACGGGCCCCTCGCGCCAGGCGCGGGCGTCCGATTCACCCCAGGGACTGCACGACTGGGTCCCCGGCTCCCCTGGCTCGCGCCGTGCGGGGACTCGGCGATGGCTGTCCGGTGCCGCGGGTGCGGCGCACTGCCCGACGAACAGCCCGGATGACGCTAAGCGGGGCGTCTTCCGATCCTCAAACGGATCCCGTCCTCTGTAGCGCATCCCACAGGGCAGACAGGACCTCTCCGCCCCAATCCGGGCACAGGCGGGCCCTGGTGACTTTCGTGCCACCAGGGCCCGCACGCGCGTGCGCTCCGCTTGCGCGCGCCGGCTACTCGGCGGGCACGACCGTGACCTCGCCGATGCCGAGCGCCTCGACGGGCGCCTTGATCTGCGCCGCGTCGCCGACCAGGACGGTCACGAGGCGGTCCACCGGGAAGGCGTTCACCACGGCCGCGGTGGCCTCCACGGTGCCGGTGGTGGCGAGCCGGCGGTACAGCTCGGCCTGGTAGTCGTCGGCCAGGTGCTGCTCCACCTGGTCGGCCAGGGTGCCGGCGACGGCCGAGGCGGTCTCGTACTTGAGCGGCGCGACCCCCACCAGGTTCTGCACGGCGACGTCACGCTCGGCGTCCGTGAGGCCCTCCGCGGCGAGCGTGCGCAGCACCGTCCACAGGTCCTCGAGCGCGGGCCCGGTGTTCGGGGTGTCGACGGAGCCGCTGATGGCGAGCATGGCCGCGCCCGTGGCCCCTCCGGAGGAGGAAGGCGGCGCGGACCTCAGGACCTGGCCGAACGACCGTACGCCGTAGGTGTAGCCCTTCTCCTCGCGCAGGACGCGGTCCAGGCGGGAGGTGAGGGTGCCGCCGAGGCAGTAGGTGCCGAGCACCTGCGCGGGCCACACGCGGTCGTGCCGGTCCGCTCCGACCCGGCCGATCAGCAGCTGCGTCTGCACGGCGCCGGGGCGGTCCACGATCACGACCCGGCCGGTGTCGTCGGCGACGATCGGCGGAACGGGCCGCGGCTCGGCGGCCGATCCGGTCCAGGAGCCGAGGGTGTCACCGAGCAGCTCGTCCAGGTCGATGCCGGTGAGGTCACCGACGACCACCGCGGTGGCGGTCGCGGGACGGACATGCTTCTCGTGGAAGGCGCGTACGGCCGACGAGTCGATGCCGACCACCGTCTCCTCGGTGCCCTGCCGCGGGCGGGACATCCGCGAAGTCGCCGGGAACAGCTCCTTGGAGAGTTCCTTGGCGGCACGACGGGAGGGGTTGGCCAGCTCGTGCGGGATCTCGTCGAGACGGTTGCGGACGAGGCGTTCGACCTCGCTGTCGGCGAACGCGGGCGCCCTGAGGGCGTCGGCGAGCAGCCCGAGCCCCTTGGCGAGCCGTGAGGCCGGCACCTCGAGGCTCAGGCGCACGCCGGGGTGGTCGGCGTAGGCGTCCAGGGTGGCGCCGCAGCGCTCCAGTTCGGCGGCGAACTCCTCGGCGGAGTGCTTGTCGGTGCCCTCGGAGAACGCCCTCGCCATGATCGTGGCGACCCCGTCGAGACCGTCGGGCTCGGCCTCCAGGGGCGCGTCGAGCAGCACCTCGACCGCGACGATCTGCTGGCCGGGACGGTGGCAGCGCAGGACGGTCAGACCGTTGCCGAGCGTGGTGCGCTCGGGGGCCGGGAAGGCCCAGGGCTTGGCCTCGCCCGCCTGCGGCTGGGGGTGGAAGTCCATCGTGGCAAGCTCGGTCACTTCGCCGTCTCCTCGTTCTCGTCGGTGCCGGCGGCCGCGGCTTCTTCGGTTCCGGAGGCCGCTGCTTCTTCGGACTCCCCTGCCTCGGGGGCGACGGGCTCGTAGACGAGCACCGCGCGGTTGTCCGGGCGCAGGCGGGCCTCGGCGACCTCCCGGACGTCCTCGGCGGTCACGTCGAGGATGCGCCCGACGGCGGTGAGGGCGAGCTGCGGGTCGCCGAACAGGACGGCGTACCGGCACAGTTCGTCGGCCCGGCCGGCGACGGTGCTGAGCCGGTCCAGCCACTCGCGCTCCAACTGGGCCTGGGCGCGCTCCATCTCCTCGGCCGTGGGGCCCTCCTCGGCGAACCGGGTGAGCTCCTCGTCGATCGCCGCCTCGATGACCGGCACCTCCACGTCGCCGGACGCCTTCACGTCCAGCCAGCCCAGGGAGGGCGCCCCGGCCAGCCGGAGCAGGCCGAATCCGGCCGCCACGGCCGTACGGTCCCGGCGCACCAGCCGGTTGTAGAGCCGGGAGGACTCGCCGCCGCCGAGGACGGTGAGCGCCAGGTCCGCGGCGTCGCTCGCGCGCGTGCCGTCCTCGGGCAGCCGGTAGGCGGCCATCAGCGCACGCGCGGGAACCTCCTCCTCGACGAGCTCACGCAGCTCCTCGCCGATGACCTCGGGCAGCGAGCCGTCGCGGGGCTCGGGCTTGCCGTCGTGGGAGGGGATGGAACCGAAGTACTTCTCGATCCAGGCGAGCGTCTGCTCCGGGTCGATGTCACCGACGACGGAGAGCACGGCGTTGTTCGGCGCGTAGTACGTGCGGAAGAAGGCGCGGGCGTCCTCCAGGGTGGCCGCGTCCAGGTCCGCCATCGAGCCGATGGGCGTGTGGTGGTACGGGTGGCCGTCCGGGAAGGCGAGGGCGGTCAGCTTCTCGAAGGCCGTGCCGTAGGGGACGTTGTCGTAGCGCTGGCGGCGCTCGTTCTTGACGACGTCCCGCTGGTTCTCCATGGACTCCTCGTCCAGGGCGGCCAGCAGGGAGCCCATGCGGTCGGCCTCGAGCCAGAGGGCGAGCTCCAACTGGTGAGCGGGCATGGTCTCGAAGTAGTTGGTCCGCTCGAAGCTGGTGGTGCCGTTGAGCGAGCCTCCGGCGCCCTGGACCAGCTCGAAGTGACCGTTGCCCTTCACCTGCCCGGACCCCTGGAACATCAGGTGCTCGAAAAGGTGAGCCAGGCCGGTGCGTCCCTTGACTTCGTGGCGCGAGCCGACGTCGTACCAGAGGCACACCGCCGCGACGGGGGTCAGGTGGTCCTCGGAGAGCACCACGCGCAGGCCGTTGGCCAAACGGTGCTCGGTCGCTGTCAGGCCGCCGGAGCCTGCCTGGGCTGTGGCCGTGTGACCCATGGGCATGTACGTCCCTTCGATCGCGGAGGCGGTCGTCGCATCCGCCGTTTGTGCCGGTCCTGCCACTGTATGCAAGCGTCCGGGGCACCGAGGAGTTCCCGGACGGGGACCGGGTTCGCCCAGAGCGAGAACCGCGGGTTCCGGGTGGGGCGGAAGGGTGCGGACGTGGTCCGTGCGACGTGTGGGGTCTCTCCCGGCGCTGCGCCCCTCCGCCGGCCGAGGTCCCGGCCCGCCCGCGGCGCCGACGGCACGTGCGCGTACTCTGCTCGCGCCACCGGCCCCGGCCCCCGACGGAGGGCCGCGGCGGGGTCCTGGTCCCGGTTGTCGGTGCGGCGGTCCACAATGGTCCGCGTCAGATACCGTCCCACGCTTCAGCAAGGAGCCGGCAGCGATGGCCCGCCGCAGCACGAAGACCCCGCCGCCCGACGACTCGTACGAGGAGCGGATCCTCGACATCGACGTCGTCGACGAGATGCAGGGCTCCTTCCTCGAGTACGCGTACTCGGTCATCTACTCCCGCGCCCTGCCGGACGCGCGCGACGGCATGAAGCCGGTGCACCGCCGCATCGTCTACCAGATGAACGAGATGGGCCTGCGCCCCGACCGCGGCTATGTGAAGTGCGCGCGCGTGGTCGGCGAGGTCATGGGCAAGCTGCACCCCCATGGCGACGCGTCGATCTACGACGCCCTGGTGCGCATGGCGCAGCCCTTCTCGATGCGGGTCCCGCTGGTCGACGGCCACGGCAACTTCGGCTCCCTGGGCAACGACGACCCGCCGGCCGCCATGCGGTACACCGAGAGCCGGATGACCGAGGCCACGAGCCTGATGACCGAGTCCATCGACGAGGACACGGTCGACTTCGCGCCCAACTACGACGGCCAGGAGCGGGAGCCGGTGACCCTGCCCGCCGCGTTCCCGAACCTCCTGGTGAACGGGGCGTCGGGCATCGCGGTCGGCATGGCCACCAACATGCCGCCGCACAACCTCCGCGAGGTGATCGCGGCCGCCCGGCACCTGATCCGGTATCCGAACGCCGATCTCGACGCCCTGATGCGCCATGTGCCGGGCCCCGACCTGCCGACGGGGGGCAGGATCGTCGGCCTCCCGGGCATCCGGGACGCGTACGAGAAGGGCCGCGGCTCCTTCAAGATCCGTGCGACGGTCACCGTGGAGGACGTGACGGCCCGCAGGAAGGGCCTGGTCATCACCGAGCTGCCGTTCACGGTCGGCCCGGAGAAGGTGATCTCCAAGATCAAGGACCTGGTCGGCTCGAAGAAGCTCCTGGGCATCGCCGACGTCAAGGACCTCACCGACCGCGCGCACGGTCTGCGCCTGGTCGTCGAGATCAAGAACGGCTTCGTGCCGGAGGCGGTCCTGGAGCAGCTCTACAAGCTGACGCCCATGGAGGAGTCCTTCGGCATCAACAACGTGGCCCTGGTGGACGGCCAGCCGCTCACCCTGGGCCTCAAGGAACTGCTCGAGGTCTATCTCGACCACCGCTTCGAGGTCGTACGCCGCCGCTCGGAGTTCCGCCGCGGCAAGCGGCGCGACCGTCTGCACCTGGTCGAGGGCCTGCTCACCGCCCTGGTGGACATCGACGAGGTCATCCGCCTCATCCGCTCCAGCGAGAACTCCGCGCAGGCGAAGCAGCGTCTGATGGAGCGCTTCTCCCTGAGCGACATCCAGACGCAGTACATCCTGGACACCCCCCTGCGCCGCCTCACCAAGTTCGACCGCATCGAACTGGAGGCGGAGCAGGAGCGGTTGAACAAGGAGATCGAGGAGCTGACCCGCATCCTGGAGTCGGACGCGGAGCTGCGCAAGCTGGTCTCGGCCGAACTGGCCGCGGTGGCCAAGAAGTTCGGCAACGACCGCCGTACGGTCCTGCAGGATTCGGCCGCCGTCCCGGCCGCCGCCGTACCGCTTCAGGTGGCGGACGCTCCGTGCCGGGTGCTGCTGTCCGCCACGGGCCTGCTCGCCCGTACGGCGAACGCGGAGCCGTTCCCCGTGGACGCGGGCGCCAAGCGCGTCAAGCACGACTTGATCGTCTCGGCGGTACCGGCCACGGCCCGCGGCGAGGTGGGGGTGGTCACCTCGGCGGGGCGCCTGCTGCGGGTGAACGTCATCGACCTGCCCCAGCTTCCGGAGACCATGCCGACCCCGAACCTCTCGGGCGGGGCGCCGACGGCCGAGTTCGTCTCCCTCGCGGAGGACGAGCAGGTGGTCTGCCTGACGACGCTCGACGAGTCGTCGCCGGGCCTGGCGCTCGGCACACAGCAGGGTGTCGTCAAGCGCGTCGTGCCCGACTACCCCTCCAACAAGGAGGAGTTGGAGGTCATCACGCTCAAGGAGGGCGACCGGATCGTCGGCGCCGTCGAACTGCGCACGGGCGAGGAGGACCTGGTCTTCATCACGGACGACGCGCAGCTGCTGCGTTATCAGGCCGCACAGGTCCGTCCGCAGGGCCGTCCCGCCGGCGGTGTGGCGGGCATCAAGCTCGCGGAGGACGCGAAGGTCATCGTCTTCACGGCGGTCGATCCGGCGGTGGACGCAGTGGTGTTCACGGTCGCGGGCTCACGCGGCACACTGGACGACTCCGTCCAGACGACGGCCAAGCTGACCCCGCTCGACCAGTACCCGCGCAAGGGCCGGGCCACCGGCGGGGTGCGCTGCCAGCGGTTCCTCAAGGGCGAGGACTGCCTGTCCCTGGCCTGGGCCGGTCCCGCTCCGGCCCGCGCTTCACAGAAGAACGGCGCTCCGGTCGACCTGCCGGAACCCGACCCGCGCCGCGACGGCTCGGGAGTGCCCATGCCGAAGACGGTGGCGGTGGTGGCGGGCCCGTCCTGACCCCGCCGACCGGCACCGGCGGGGTGCCCTAACCCCGCTGGTCTTCGGGCTCCCGTACGTAGCGCAGAACGCCCCACATGCCCTGCTCGTCGGTGTGCGGGGCGTCGGCGACGCAGGCCTCCAGCTCCTTGCGGAGCGTGGCTGCGTCGATGCCGGTGCCGATGAGCACCAGCTGCGTCAGCCGCTCCGCGCCGGCCGGCCAGGCTTCCGGGTAGAACCGCAGGAACCGGCCGACGGCGTGCACGGCGTACCGGTTCCCGGTGTCGTACGGCCCGAAGTCGATGTACCCCTTGATCCGGTAGAGCCCTTCCGGCCGGCTGTCGAGGAACCGGATCAGCCGCCGGGGGTCGAGGGGCGCGGCGGAGGCCAAGGACAGGCTGTCGTACGCGGCGTGCAGGTGCTCGGTGTGCTCGTCGGCGTCGGCGGGGCCGTGCCGGGGCAGGTCGTCGAAGGAGAGCTGCCCGACGCGTTCCTCACCGGGCCTGCAGTCGAAGAGGAACTCCGGATCGACACGGCCGTGCGTGGCGGGAACGACGGCGGCGCGGTCGACGAGCGACCGCACGACGTCGAGCACGCGCTCCGCGTCCTTTGCCCGGTCGAGTTTGTTCACGACGACCAGATCCGCCAGGCCGAGATGCCGGTCGATCTCGGGGTGCCCGGCGCGTGTCCGCGCGAACTCGGCGGCGTCCACGACCTCGACGAGCCCGCCGTACACGATGCCGGGGTGCTCGCTGGCGAGCACCATCCGTACGAGCTCCTGCGGCTCGGCGAGACCGCTGGCCTCGATGACGATGACGTCGATCCCGGCGGACGGCCGTGCCAGCCGCTCGAGGTAGACGTCCAGCTCGCTGCCGTCTACGGCGCAGCACAGACACCCGTTTCCGAGCGAGAGCGTCGAGTCGCCGAGCGCGCCGGCCACCGCCATGGCGTCGATCTCGATGGCACCGAAGTCGTTGACGACGGCCCCGATACGGCTGCCACCGCTGTGGTGGAGGAGGTGGTTGAGCAGGGTGGTCTTTCCGGATCCGAGAAACCCGGCCAGGACGACGACCGGAATCTGCCGACCGCTGCTGTGCTCCACTCCGCGACCCCTCTCGCACCCTCGCGTACACCGGCTCGCGCCTCGGCGCATGTCCGCGAACCGACTGACCCGCCAGGATATGCGCGGCCGACCGGCTCGTGCTCCGCCGCCGGAACGGGGTACCCGTGGGCCGGAAAGCCACCTCGGAACAACTCAGGTTAGGCTCACCTCTGTGAGTACGTGCTCAACCCTGTCCCGCGAGCTCGACGAGCCCGTCGCGGGAACCGCGGCCACCGCGAGGACCTGGCTCCTGCTGGAGCAGCCCGGCCCGTGGGGTGCCAAGGCGCTCACGTCGAGCCACCTCGACCCCGCTCTGGGCCGCGCCCTGGAGGCCGCCACGAAGGGCACCGGAGTGCGGATCGCCCTCATCCGGCGCCCGGGACGACACGCGGACCCCCGGACGCTCGCCACCCGCCGGGTGTACGCGGCCCACACCGTTCCGGGAAACACGTGGCTGCACGCCGCCGCGACCACGGACCCCGAGCGGCTGCTCGACCTCGACTTCACCGCTCTCGGCAGGGGGCAGAGCGGCACCTTCGACGCGGCGCTCGGCGGACGGCCGCACGACGGGGACCCGCTCGCCCTCGTCTGCACCAACGGCAAACGCGATCGCTGCTGCGCGCTTCTCGGACGGCCCCTGGCGGCCGAACTCACCGCCTCCGGGGTCCAGGGCGTCTGGGAGGTCACCCATCTGGGCGGACACCGGTTCGCACCGACGGTGCTCGTGCTGCCCCACGGCTACGCGTACGGCAGGGCCGGGGCGCACACCGTCAAGGAGGCGCTGCACGGCGCGCAGGAGGGCCGGATCGTCGTGAAGGAGTGCCGCGGGAACTCCGCCTGGGAGCGCCCCGGCCAGGCGGCCGAGCTGGCCGTGCGTACCGAGGTGGGCGAGTACGCCGCCGATGCGCTGACCGTCGTACGGACGGACGGCGCGGCACCGCGCTGGCAGGTGCTCGTCGCGCACGTCGACGGGCGTCGGTGGCGGGTGGAGGTGGCGCAGGGCGCGTCCCTGCCGCCCCGCGCGGAGAGCTGCGGGGCGTCGGTCCTGGGCTCACCCGCGCGGATGGACGTGGTGGCGGTGCGCGAGGTGACCGTGGCGGCACTCGCGAGCTGACCGGCCGCACGCGATTCCTCACGGACGACGGCTCCTCCTCGCAGGCCCTCCTCGCAGGTGCGGGGCGATCCGCGCCACATCCGCGCTGCCCCGACGCCCGCCCACGTACCGTCATGGACATGCGCACCACCCCCCTCACCCGCCGCCTGCGCCTCGGCCTGCCGCGGCGGGTCTTCTCTCAGGTCCTGCTGATGCAGCTGGCGATCGCCGCGGGAGTCGCGGTGCTCGCGACCGGGCTGTTCCTCGCCCCGCTCGGTGCCCAGCTGGACGACCAGGCGATGCGCCGCGCGCTCGCCATCGCCCAGACCACCGCCCAGCAGTCACAGATCGCACGGGACCTGCGGAGCACGTCGCCCACGCCGGACGGGCCGGTGCAGCGGGAGGCGGAACGGATCCGGAAGGCCACCGGCGCCGAGTACGTGGTGGTGCTGGACCGCCGGGGCGTGCGCTGGTCGCACACCGACCCCCGCAGGATCGGCGGCCCGGTCTCGACCGATCCCGGCGAGGCCCTGGCGGGGCGCGAGGTCATGGAGATCGACAACGGCACGCTGGGGCGCTCCGCACGCGGCAAGGTCCCGCTGCGCGACGGCGACGGCGAGATCATCGGGGCGGTCTCGGTCGGCATCGCCTACGACAGTGTCCGGGCCCGGCTGATCCACGCGGTCCCGGGGCTCTTCGCGTACGCGGGCGGGGCACTGGCCGTGGGCGCGCTCGCGGCCTGGCTCGTCTCCCGGCGGGTGCAGCGGCAGACCAGGGACCTGGCCTTCTCCGACATCGCGGCGCTGCTCGCGGAACGCGAGGCGATGCTGCACGGCATCCGGGAGGGCGTCGTCGCCCTCGACCGCACCGGCCGGGTCCGCCTCCTCAACGACGAGGCCCGGCGCCTGCTGGACCTCGGTGACGAGGCCGTGGGCCGCTCCCCCGACGAGGCACTCGGCACGGGCCGGACGGCCGACGTGCTGGCCGGCCGGGTGACCGGCACCGACCTGCTCACCGTCCGCGGGCAGCGCGTCCTGGTCGCCAACCGTATGCCGACCGGTGACGGCGGCGCCGTGGCCACCCTCCGCGACCGTACGGAGCTGGACCGGCTCGGCCGGGAACTGGACTCCACGCGCGGGCTGATCGACGCGCTGCGCGCCCAGGACCACGAGCACGCCAACCGCATGCACACCCTGCTCGGGCTGCTCGAACTCGAGATGTACGACGACGCCGTGGAGTTCGTCGGTGAGGTCGTCGGCGACCACCGGGCGACGGCGGAGCAGGTCACCGAGAAGATCCGCGACCCGCTGCTCGCCGCCCTGCTGGTGGGCAAGGCGACGGTCGCGGCCGAGCGGGGCGTGGCCCTGTGGATCTCGGACCGGACCCGGCTACCGGACCGGCTGATCGACCCCGGGGGCCTGGTCACCATCGTCGGGAACCTGGTGGACAACGCGCTCGACGCCGTCGCGGGCGCGCCGCACGCGCGCGTGGAGGTCGAACTGCGCGCCGAGGGACGTACGGCGGTGCTCGGCGTACGCGACACCGGACCTGGAATTCCCGCGGAGCAACGCGAGTTGATCTTCACTGAGGGCTGGTCCACCAAGAAGCCGCCGGACCACCGCGAGCGGGGCATCGGGCTCTCCCTCGTCCGCAGGCTCGCCGAACGCCAGGGCGGCACCGCGGCCGTGGACGAGGCGGACGGCGGGGGCGCGGAATTCACCGTGGTCCTGCCCGAGGCACTGACCGAGCCGGGCCCACCGGCCACCCTCACCGGGGCGCCCGTCCCCGTGTTCGTCCCGCAGACCACCAAGGAGGAGCCGTGATGATCGAGGTCCTGGTCGTGGACGACGACGTCCGGGTCGCGCACGTCAACGCCGCCTACGTCGAGAAGGTGCCCGGTTTCCACGTGGCCGGTGAGGCACACAGCGCGGCCGAGGCGCTCACACTGCTGGAGACCCTCCCCCGGCTGGATCTGGTGCTCCTGGACCACTGTCTGCCCGACCGGACGGGCCTCGAGGTCGTCCGGGAGATGCGCGGGCGCGGCCACCAGACCGATGTGATCATGGTGACGGCGGCGCGGGACGTGTCCACCGTGCAGGCGACGATGCGGCAGGGCGCACTGCAGTACCTGGTCAAGCCGTTCGCCTTCGCCGGGCTGCGCGCCAAGCTGGAGGCCTACGCGGAACTGCGCCGCACCCTGGACGGCGGTGGCGAGGCGGAACAGGCCGAAGTGGACCGCATCTTCAGCATCCCGTCGGCGTCGGCGTCGGCGGAGCCCGCTCTGCCCAAGGGGCATTCCCCCGCCACCGCGGAACTGGTACGCCAGAGCCTGCTGAACGCCGACGGCCCGCTGTCGGCCCAGGAGCTCGCCGACCGCACAGGGGTGAGCCGCCAGACCGCGCAGCGCTATCTCAAGCTCCTGGAGCGCACGGGACGAGCCACGCTGACCCTCAAGTACGGCGACGCGGGCCGCCCGGAACACCTTTACGTGTGGGCGGGCCGCGTCTGAGGAGGCGGGAGACCCCGGGGCCCGGACGTCACACCGCCCCCGCGCCGGTCAGCGACCGTACCTCGCTCTCCGCGTGCTTGGCCTCGTCGGGGGCCTCGGCCGAGGTGACCGTGCCGAGCCAGCCCGCCAGGAAGCCCAGCGGGATGGAGACCAGGCCGGGATTCTGGAGCGGGAAGAGCTGGAAATCGACGTCCGGGAACAGGGAGTCAGGGCTGCCGGAGACCACCGGGGACAGCAGCACCAGCACCACGGCCGGGACCAGGCCGCCGTAGACGGCCCACACGGCACCACTGGTGGTGAACCCCCGCCAGAACAGGGAGTAGAGCAGCACGGGCAGGTTGGCGGAGGCGGCCACGGCGAAGGCCAGCCCGACGAGGAAGGCGACGTTGAGGTCGCGGGCCAGCAGGCCGAGCGCGATCGCGAGCACGCCGATGCCGACGGCTGCCACCCGGGCCACGGTCACCTCACTGTGCGGCTTTCCGCGGCGGCGCAGGGACGCGTACAGGTCGTGGGCGACGGACGCCGAGGAGGCGAGCGTGATCCCGGCGACGACGGCGAGGATCGTGGCGAAGGCGACCGCTGCGACGACCGCGAACAGAACTGTTCCACCGGTGGAGTCGGCGCCGCCGCCGAGGTCGAGCGCCAGCAGGGGAACCGCCGTGTTTCCGGCCGCGTTGGACCCGCGCACGGCCTCCGGCCCGACGACGGCGGCCGCGCCGAATCCGAGGACGATCGTCATCAGGTAGAACCCGCCGATGAGCCCGATCGACCAGACGACCGAGCGCCGTGCCGCCCGCGCGGTCGGAACGGTGTAGAAGCGGGACAGGATGTGCGGCAGCCCCGCCGTACCCAGCACCAGGGCGAGCCCCAGACTGACGAAGTCGAACCGGGAGGTCCAGTCCCCGCCGTAGGCGAGCCCGGGAGCCAGGAACGCCTCCCCGTGACCGCTGCGCTCGGCCGCCGTGAGCAGCAGGCGGTTGAAGTCGCCGTGGAACCGGAGCAGCACGAGGACGGTCAGCGCGATGGTGCCGCCGAGCAGCAGGACCGCCTTGACGATCTGGATCCAGGTGGTGGCCCGCATCCCTCCCATCGAGACGTAGACCACCATGAGCGCGCCGACCCCGACGACGGTCCAGGCCTGCGCCGCCTCGCTCCGGCCGCCGAGCAGCAGCGCGACCAGGCTGCCCGCACCCACCATCTGCGCCACCAGATACAGCACGGACACGGTGACCGACGAAGTTCCCGCGGCGATACGCACGGGCCGTTCCCGCATCCGCGCCGCCACCACGTCGGCGAGGGTGAACCGCCCGCAGTTGCGCACCAGTTCCGCGACCAGGAACAGGACCACGAGCCAGGCCACCAGGAAGCCCACCGAGTACAGCATCCCGTCGTAGCCGAAGAGCGCGATCAGCCCGGAGATGCCGAGGAAGGAGGCGGCCGACATGTAGTCGCCCGCGATGGCAAAACCATTCTCCATCGGTGAGAAGAGCCGGCCACCGGCGTAGAACTCCTCGGCCGATCCCTGCCGCCTGCGGCTCACCCAGGTGGTGATCCCCAGCGTGACCGCGACGAACACGCTGAACAGCAGTAATGCCAGCGTCTGGTGATCCTCCGTCACGAGGCACCGCCCCGCTCCCGCGCCAACTCCTGGGTGTCCCAGCGGAGTTCCAGCGCGGCCCGGTCCCTGCGCAGCCGCGCGTGCCGGGTGTAGGCCCAGGTGAGCAGGAAGGTGGTCAGGAACTGGCCTAGCCCGGCGAGCAGCCCCACGTTCACGGCGCCGGCCACCGGTCGGGCCATGAGGTCCGGCGCGGCCGTGGCGGTGACGACGTACGCCACATACCAGGCGCAGAAGACGACGACCGCCGGGACCACGAAACTCCGGTAGCGGCGGCGCACCTCCTGGAACGCCGCGCTGCGCTGCACCTGGAGGTACACGTCGACCGCGTCCGCGCCCCCCTCCTGCCGGCGTACTGCCGGTTCCGCCGCCGGCCTCACCGCCGGAAGCGCCGGGTGCACCGCCGTCGGCGCTCCGGTGCCGGTCGGCTCACCCCAGCCCGAGGCGAGGGCGTCGTACCAGGGATCGTCGTAACCCACGTCTGCGGGACCGCCTCCACCCGAGTGGGGACGATCATTGCTTTGCTGCATGCCCAAGGATGGACAGAACGGGAAGATCCCCGACTCTTCTTCCCGTTCCACTTCACCCCATCAGGTGACGGTGTGCCCGCTACGCGTCGATGCGCGACCGGTCGAGCGTCGCCGCCGAGTTGGAGATGAACTCCTTGCGCGGAGCGACGTCGTTGCCCATGAGCAGATCGAAGACCTGCTCGGCGGACTCCAGATCGGTGAGGTTGATCCGGCGCAGGGTGCGGTGCCGCGGGTCCATGGTGGTCTCGGCCAGCTGGTCGGCGTCCATCTCGCCGAGGCCCTTGTAGCGCTGGATCGAGTCCTTGTAGCGGATGCCTTTGGTCTGGAAGTCCAACAGCTTGTCGCGCAGTTCACGGTCCGAGTACGTGTAGACGTACTTCTCCTGCCCCTTCTTGGGCTGGACGAGTTCGATGCGGTGCAGCGGCGGCACCGCGGCGAACACCCGGCCGGACTCGACCATGGGCCGCATGTAGCGGTGGAACAGCGTCAGGAGCAGGGTTCGGATGTGGGAGCCGTCCACATCGGCGTCGGTCATCATGATGATCTTGCCGTAGCGGGCTGTGTCGATGTCGAAGGTCCGCCCCGATCCAGCCCCTATGACCTGGATGATCGCACCGCACTCCGCGTTCTTCAGCATGTCCGTCACGGACGACTTCTGAACGTTGAGGATCTTGCCGCGGATCGGCAGCAGCGCCTGGAACTCGGAGTTCCGGGCGAGCTTGGCCGTACCGAGCGCGGAGTCCCCCTCGACGATGAACAGCTCACTGCGCTCGACGTCGTCGCTGCGGCAGTCGGCCAGCTTGGCGGGCAGGGAGGAGGTTTCCAGCGCGGTCTTGCGGCGCTGGGCGTCCTTGTGCTGGCGGGCGGCGATACGGGTACGGGCCGCGGCGACGGCCTTCTCCAGGACGACCCGGGCCTGCTGGGCGTCGTCGCGCCTGGTGGAGGTCAGGAAGGCCTTGAGCTCCCGGGAGATCACCGTGTTCACGATGCGGCGGGCCGCCGAGGTGCCGAGGACCTCCTTGGTCTGGCCCTCGAACTGCGGCTCGGCCAGGCGGACGGTGACGACGGCCGTGAGGCCCTCCAGGGCGTCGTCCTTGACGATGTCGTCCTCGGCCACGCGCAGCAGCTTCTTCGCGCGCAGCACCTCGTTCACGGTCTTGGCGACGGCCTGCTCGAATCCGGCGACATGGGTGCCCCCCTTGGGGGTGGCGATGATGTTGACGAACGACCGGAGCGTCGTGTCGTAACCGGTCCCCCAGCGCATCGCGACGTCGACACCGAGTTCACGGGTCATCTCGGTGGGTGTCATCTGGCCGTGCTCGTCCAGAACCGGGACCGTCTCCTTGAAGGTGCCCTGGCCCGTGAAGCGGAGGGTGTCGCAGATGGCCTTGTCGGTGGCCAGGAACTCGCAGAACTCACTGATGCCGCCGTCGAAGCGGAAGGACTCCTCACCTTTGCTGTCGCCGTCGCCGAGCCCGTACTCGTCACGGACGACGATGGTCAGACCCGGCACCAGGAAAGCGGTCTGGCGGGCACGCTGGTGCAGGGTCTCCAGGGTGAGCCTGGCGTCCTTGAGGAAGATCTGGCGGTCTGCCCAGTAGCGCACGCGGGTGCCGCTGCGGGTCTTCGGGATCTTCTTGGCCTTGCGCAGTCCGCTCCCGGCCTCGAACTTCGCGTCGGGGCCGGCGGCGGCGAAGGCGCCGGGTACCCCACGGCGAAAGCTGATCGCGTGGGTGTGCCCGCCGCGGTCCACCTCGACGTCCAGCCGCGCGGACAGCGCGTTGACGACGGACGCGCCGACGCCGTGCAGTCCGCCGGACGCGGCGTACGAGCCGCCACCGAACTTGCCGCCGGCGTGCAGCTTGGTCATGACGACCTCGACACCGGAGAGGCCGGTCTTGGGTTCCACGTCGACCGGGATGCCGCGGCCGTTGTCCCGGACCTCCACCGAGCCGTCGTCGTGGAGGACCACCTCGATGTGGTCGCAGTGGCCCCCGAGGGCCTCGTCCACCGAGTTGTCGATGATCTCCCACAGGCAGTGCATCAGGCCGCGGCTGTCGGTCGATCCGATGTACATCCCGGGGCGTTTCCGCACGGCCTCGAGCCCCTCGAGGACGAGCAGGTGCCGCGCGGTGTAGTTGGAACCGTCCCGGTCTGCTCCTGCCAGCAGCGCTGTGGACGGCACGGACGTCTCGGCGGTCACGCGGTTCGCTCCTCGCTGAATTTCAGATGGGGCCCTCATGGGTAAGGGCACGTCACTTGTCACCGGTGAGAGGGTACAGAGGCCTGGTAGAGCCGTTGTAACGCCACCCTCGTCTGAAACGTAGACTAGTCGAGGGTCGCATACCTGTTCGATCCCTCGATGGAGTGAAGCACACATCACGTTCCCTTCCAGGCATGAACCATTTAGGCTCCGGGCACGTCCTCAAGAACAACCGGCAACCCGGCCGGGAGGACCGACCACCACCGATCCGACGCGAATCCGTACGACGACACAGCCACGCGATACGGCACATTCGCCCCCAACCGGCAACACCCAGCCACCTCGGAAAGAATTTTTCGAGAAGAAGCCACGAGCGGGAACGTTTTGGGGCTGGTTGGATGTTGACCCTGGTACGACAGCTCGTCGAGCTAGAGAAGAGGCGACGTGACTACTGTTCTGACCCCCGCGAGCCCGCTGACGGCCGCCGATCGCTGCGACCGCTGCGGCGCCCAGGCATACCTGCGCGTCGTCCTGCTGAGCGGCGGAGAACTGCTCTTCTGCGCCCACCACGGCCGCAAGTTCGAGCCGGAACTCAAGAAGATCGCCGCCGAGATACAGGACGAGACGGAGCGGCTGACCTCACCTTCAGCGAGTGCCGCCGAGGAAGAGCGCTGACACCTCGCGCACCACGACGGGCCGGCCCGGCACGGGCCGGCAGGGAGGGTGGCCACCTCCGGAGCGGAGGCGACCGCCCTCCCTGCGCGGGAGAAGTGCCTGGGAAGAGCCCGAGAACGCCGCTCCCCGCGAGCCGCCCCGAACCCTGATCAGGGCCCTCCAGGCGCCTTGAGGCGCCCTTTCACGACTGTCACGCCGACGCTCGACCGAGAGTCCGCGCGACATCGGACACACGCGTGTAGACCCCCGGGCTGCCCGCCCAGCCGCAGCCGCTCCCCCAGGACACCAGGCCTATCAGCCGTCCCTGGGACACCAGCGGCCCGCCGCTGTCCCCCTGGCAGGCGTCCGGCCCGCCGGCCTTCTCGCCGGCGCACAGCATGGTCCCCGCGTGATACCTGCCTTCGTCACCGCCCGGGTACGCGGCCTCGCACAGGGTGTCGCGCAGGACGCGCACGCGTGCCGCGTGCAGGCCGCCGGCGAAGGAACCGGCGCCCGTGGTGTCGCCCCAGCCGTAGACGGTCGCGGTCGTACCGACCTGGTACCCGGAATCACCCGCGGCGGCCATGCCGATGACCGACTCCGAGGGCAGCTCCGTGGCCAGGGTGAGTACGGCGAAGTCGCCGGAGTTGCTGACCGGGTCATAGCCCGGGTTCACCCAGGTCTTCCGGACGGCTATCTCCTCACCCTGGTCCGAGAGCAGGTCCGTACGGCCCGAGATCACCCTGAGGTCGGGCACCTGGTCCGGCGCCGCCCCCAGGACCTCCTCGTCCATGCAGTGGGCAGCGGTGAGCACGGTGGTCCGGCCGACGGCCACACCGCCGCAGAACTGTCCCGCCCGGGTACCCCCGAACCGGTCACGGCTGGCCAGTGCCACCGTCCACGGACTCTCGGACACATCGACCGGGAATCCTCCGACGACGACACCGCCCGGGACCGCTGGAACCGCCGGAGCGGCCGCTGCCAGCGGTATCGCGGTCGCTGCGGCGGTGAGGGCCAGTGGTCGGGCCAGAATCCGAGCTAGGCGATGACGCATGCGCACTCCTCACACTGGGGCGTTGATGGGACACCCAGAGTGATTCACCTCGTCACACCACGCACCCGCGGAACACCACTGAGGCCCGGCCCCGAGAACGGGACCGGGCCTCAGTGGACACACGGCTCGACGCCTTGGTGGACGCGCCTCGTACGGCGGACCGCCGCGGCGCGGCGGCCGCCTGGCGGCCTAGTCGAGGTAGTCGCGCAGCACCTGGGAACGGGACGGATGGCGCAGCTTCGACATGGTCTTGGACTCGATCTGGCGGATGCGCTCGCGCGTGACGCCGTACACCTTGCCGATCTCGTCGAGGGTCTTCGGCTGACCGTCGGTGAGACCGAAGCGCATGGAGACGACGCCCGCCTCGCGCTCGGACAGGGTGTCCAGGACGGAGTGCAGCTGCTCCTGCAGAAGCGTGAAGCTGACCGCGTCGGCCGGGACGACGGCCTCGGAGTCCTCGATGAGGTCGCCGAACTCGCTGTCGCCGTCCTCGCCCAGCGGGGTGTGCAGGGAGATGGGCTCGCGACCGTACTTCTGGACCTCGATGACCTTCTCCGGGGTCATGTCCAGTTCCTTGGCCAGCTCCTCCGGGGTGGGCTCACGGCCCAGGTCCTGGAGCATCTGGCGCTGCACGCGCGCGAGCTTGTTGATGACCTCGACCATGTGCACCGGGATACGGATGGTGCGGGCCTGGTCGGCCATCGCGCGGGTGATCGCCTGACGGATCCACCAGGTGGCATAGGTGGAGAACTTGTAGCCCTTGGTGTAGTCGAACTTCTCCACCGCGCGGATCAGACCGAGGTTGCCCTCCTGGATGAGGTCCAGGAAGAGCATGCCGCGGCCGGTGTAGCGCTTGGCCAGGGAGACCACCAGACGGAGGTTGGCCTCCAGGAGGTGGTTCTTGGCACGGCGCCCGTCCTCGGCGATGATCTCCAGCTCGCGCTTGAGCTTCGGCGCCAGCTTGTCGGAGTTGGCCAGCTTGTCCTCGGCGAACAGACCGGCTTCGATCCGCTTGGCGAGCTCGACCTCCTGCTCGGCGTTGAGCAGGGGCACCTTGCCGATCTGCTTGAGGTAGTCCTTGACCGGGTCGGCGGTGGCACCGGCGGCGGCGACCTGCTGGGCGGGCGCGTCGTCCTCGTCCTCGTCGGACAGGACGAAACCGGCGTTCTCCGTGCCCTCCGGCTCCTCCGTCGCCTTGGTCTCCTCGACGGCCTCTTCGTCCGTCGCCTCGATGTCGTCCTTCTTGGCCGCGGTCTTCTTGGCGGCCGCCTTCTTGGCGGTGGTCTTCTTGGCGGCCGCCTTCTTGGCGGTGGTCTTCTTGGCGGCCGCCTTCTTGGCGGGCGCCTCCTCCTCGGCGACGGCGTCCGCGGCGGATGCGGCAGGTGTGGCTGAGGCGCTGGCCTTCCGGGTGGTCGCCGCCTTCGCCGCGACCGCCTTGGTGGCGGTGCGCTTGGCGGGACTCTTCGCTGCGACGCTCTTTCGGGTGCGCTTGGGCTCCGCGGCACTGACCATCAGCGTCACACCCTCTTCCTCGAGGATCTGATTGAGGCTGCGCAGTACGTTCTTCCACTGAGTGGCCGGAATCTGGTCAGCTTCGAAGGCCCGACGCACGTCATCGCCGGCGATCTGCCCCTCAGCCTTTCCCCGCTCGATGAGCGCCATGACAGAGACGGATTCGGCGATCTCCGGCGGGAGCGTACGGGATGTGCTGGCCGACACGAACAACCTCTCGGAACGTTGAATAACGGCTTCCGGCCCCGTCCACGACGGACAGGAGCCGACCGCCGACTTGGGGATGGGCCGACGGTGCGGGCGGGGGCCGAGGAGGTGCACAGCGCCGTGAACGGCGTCCGTATTCCCTCCGCGACTGCCACCTCTTAGGTCATCGCGTTCTTTCCAGGAGCGTTACGCCCAATCCGCGTGGCCCGAGTCACATCCCGTAAGCGCCCAGAATCAATCAGACCGGGACAGAAACGGTCACTCGGGGGTGACAGCGGCACGGTGCCGGACCTTACGGCCCCTTCACCACTGTAGGACCTCGCGGGATCAAAGGTGATCCCGCGAGGTCCGACAGGAGACGGCTCACCGGTCGGACGCTGCCACAGGAGGGGGGTGGCACGCCGGACCTGGCCGCCTTCGGAACGCGGTCAGTGCTCGCGCGGAGGACACGCGGGGGCGTTCGGTGCGCGCGAGGGTTTCAGTGCTCGCGCGGGGCGGGCACCACGGGGTGGACCATCAGCAGCTGACTCATGGCGGCCTCGGCCGCCTCGCCGTCACCGCCGGCGAGGGCGTCGACGATCTGGCCGTGGTGCGCGAGCGACGTCTCGTTGGGTCGCTCGCAGCCCGTGGCCGGCCCACCCGAGACCTGCAGCGCGGCGGACACGATCCCGGAGAGGTGCTCCAGCATGCGGTTGCCGGCGACCTGGATGAGCAGCGAATGGAACTCGGAGTCGGCCCGGGCGAAGGTCAGCGCGTCACCCTGTCCCATCGCGTGGCCCATGATCTCCACCATGTCGGACAGACGCTGCTGAACGTCCTCACGTCCGTGCCCGGCGGCGAGACGGGCGGCCAGCGGCTCGATCGTCCAGCGCAGCTCGCAGAGCTCACGGCGCTGATCGTCCCGCTGAGGCCCGAAGGCCCGCCACTCGATGATGTCCGGGTCGAGGAGATTCCAGTCGCTGACCGGGCGCACGCGCGTACCGACGTTCGGGCGGGCACTGACCAGGCCCTTGGCCTCCAGGACACGGAGCGATTCACGGACGACGGTGCGGGAGACCTCGAAACGCTGGCCGATCTCCTCGGGAACCAGGGGGCGGTCGGCTCCCAGATCACCCGAAACGATCATCTGACCCAGTTGCTGGACGAGTTGGCCGTGCAGCCCGCGTCCGCGGCTGCCCGCGGCACGGCGGCTCGCGCGGCCCAGTTCGGGATCGGTGTCCCAGACAGGGGCCCCGGCGCGGCCGCCGACGGGCGTGTCGGCATAGGGGTAGCGGTTGATTTCGCCCGGGTTCGCGAGGCCGGAGTCTGCGGAGCGGGCGGTGGTCATCATGGTGTGCGCAAGGGTACTCACGCATCTTTTGTCGGCGCGGCTCTCAACTCCCTTAAGGAGTTTGGTGAAAAGCACACGAAAGGGTGATCGCTCACCCCGTCGCAATTGACGCCTTATCGGAAAGAAGTGGGCTCTCCCCGGGGAGTTGTCGGCACGGACGGACCGATTGAGTCACGGTCGGTCGTCAACGGGCCCTGTTCCGCAAGGATGTGAGCAGATACGCGCAGAGCAGCACCGCCAGTGACAGCGTCAGGGCGCCGCCCACAGGTTGGGCGAACATCCGCAACGCGCCCTCCAGGTACCGCTCGCCCCCGAAGGGCCACTGGAGCGGGAACATTTCACGCAGCCGCAGCGGCAAGCCCGCCGCGGTCCGCACCGACGGCCCGCTCACCGCTTTCCGCACCAGGGGCACGACGAGGAGGGGCACGGCGACGACCGCGGCGAGTCCGGCGGTGGTGGACCGGAAGATCCCCGCCGCCAGCACCCCCGTCCAGGCGCACCCGATCACGAGTCCGAGCCAACTCACCCCGAGCGGGAACCAGTCGCCGGGGACTTCGACGAGTTCCCGGCCGTACAAGAGATAAAGCACTTCGGCGTCGCACCCGATCGTCAGCACGGCCAGCACCAGCGCGGTGGCCGAGGCGACGAGGAGTTTCGCGGTCAGCAGCCCCAGGCGCCGGGGCACGCTGCCCCGGTCCGCCGCCAGAGCGGGATGGCGGAACTCGTCGCCGGAAGCCAGCGCGCCGAGCAGCCCCGCCCCGAGGGCCGCGGGCGGCAGGGGCAGCTCCCTGGGCCACGCTGCGAGCAGCCGCGGCTGCGGGGTGTGCCCGGTACGGGCCAGCAGTGCCGCGGTGAGCACGGACACCGCGAGCACGACGGCGCTGACGAGGAATCCGGTACCGACACCGGTGACCCGACGGATCTCGTAGCGCACCGGACGGAGGGGGCGGGGGGCGGGACGGACCGAAATGTGAGGCGGCAGACCGACCGAGGACTCCGGGAGAGGGCATCCGCCACCGGCACGGGACCCGGCCGGGTTCTCAGCGGCGGAGGGCAGCGGGTCGGAGGCCGGCTCGACGGCAGGGGACGGCTCGACAACGGAGGGCGGCTCGACGGCGGAGGGCGGCTCGACGGCGGGGGGCGGCGTGGCGGCGGAAGGCGGCTCGCCCGAGGGGGCCGACGGCTGCTCGGCATGCGGCGTGCCCGCCCCGGGACCCATGTCCCCGGTCTCGTCCGCGAGTTGGTGTACGACGACGCCGTTCCGGAACGCGATCTCACCCACGTCGGCGCAGGTACTGCCGTAAACGGAGATACGGTTGCCGCCTTCCTGAGCCACCTCCACGGAACGCCGGGCGGTACGGGCCTCCTTGGCGAGCAGCGCGGACAGGCGGGCGGCGTGCGGTGTGCGGACGGCGACGCGGGGGCGAAGTCGGGTGCGCGAGAAGTCCGCGGCCGGCTGGTCGGCCACGACCCGGCCCCGCTCGAGGGTGACCACCCGGTCCGCGAGGCGCGCCGCCTCCTTGGGGTCGTCCGTCGTGCTCAGAACGGTGCCGCCCCGGGCCGCGTAGGCCCGGAGCATGCCGTGGAGCCAGCGGTTCTCGTCGGCGGAGAGTCCGCGGGCGGGTTCGTCGAGCACGAGGGTGTGCGGGTCCGCCAGCAGCACGCACGCCAGCCCGAGGCGTCGGTCCATACCGCGCGAGAGCGTGCCGAGGCGTTCCTCGCGCAGGCTCACCAGCCCGACGACTTCGAGGACTTCGTCGGCACGGCGGGCCGGGACTCCCGCGGCGGCGCACAGCATGCGCAGGTGTCCGCGGACGGTGCGTGCGGGGTGACCCGGCACCTCACCCAGCAGCACGCCGACTTCGCGGGACGGGTGGCCGATGCGGTGCAGGGGACGGCCTCTGAAGTGGGTGACGCCACGGCCCGGTTGGAGTTCGAGCATGAGTCTGAGCACCGTCGTCTTGCCTGCGCCCGGCGCTCCGAGCAGCGCGGTGACGTGGCCCGCGTACGCCTCGAAGGAGACGTCGTCGACGGCGGGCGGAAGCTCTTTGCGAGGATTACTGGTCAGTCCGAAGGCCTGGATCACCCGAAGCAAGATAGCGCTCCATATCGGGTTTTTCGGGCATCACCAGACCTGTTGGGGATGGGGAATCAGCCGTGCGGGATCCGTGATGCACCCCCGTGTCACACCTCGGGGCGCAGCATCGGCGGATTGAGCAGGGTGGCTCCGCCGGCTCGGAAGAGCTGAGCGGGGCGACCGCCCTGCCGGGTGGTCGTGCCACCCGTCGGAACCAGAAAGCCCGGTGTCCCCGTCACCTTGCGGTGGAAGTTGCGCGGGTCCAGCGCCACCCCCCACACGGCCTCGTAGACGCGGCGCAGCTCACCGACGGTGAACTCGGGCGGGCAGAAGGCCGTGGCCAGCGACGAGTACTCGATCTTGGAGCGGGCGCGCTCCACCCCGTCCGCCAGGATCTGAGCGTGGTCGAAGGCGAGGGGCACCGCCGGCTCGCCGCCTCTGCCGTACCCCGCCTGTTGCAGCAGTTCCTCGACCGGGGCCCAACGTGCGTTGCTGGCGTCGCCGCCCGCCCTGGGTGCGGGCAGGTCGGGAGCGAGTGCGAGGTGCGCGACGCTGACGACACGCATCCGGGGGTCGCGCTTGGGATCTCCGTAGGTGGCGAGCTGTTCCAGGTGTGCGCCGTCGGCCTGGGCGGGGGCAGCGGGGTCGTGCACCCGCAGCCCGGTCTCCTCCGCCAGTTCACGCGCCGCAGCCTGGGACAGGTCCTCGTCGGCCCGCACAAATCCGCCGGGCAGCGCCCACCGCCCCTGAAACGGCGGTTCGCCCCTGCGTACCGCCAGCGCGCACAGGGCATGGCGGCGCACGGTCAGCACGACCAGGTCCACGGTGACGGCGAAGGGCGGAAAGGCTGACGGGTCGTAGGACATGCGGCGATCATAGTCGTCTCCCTGACGATAAGCACTCTCTTCGCTGACTCGTCGGTTCATCGGCCCGCCAACTCACCCGCTCACCTGTGCGGCGGGGCCCGGAGGGCGCACCGTCCGCCAGCGGCACCGCCCTCCCGCTCAGTCACTGAGCCCGGTCACTCCGCTCCCGTACTCCCCCGGCCCCGGGGCCGCGCACCTTCCGGCGAGGCCGTGCGACGAGAAGGCGTGCTGCCCGGTCCCTCGTGCCCGGGGCGCTCCCCACCCGGGCGCGTGCCACCGATCGCGGTACGGGGACTACGTGACTCACGGGGATCACGGGGGTCACGGGGATCACGGGGATCACGGGGATACGGAATCCGCGCGCTCGGCCGGCGTCCGTCCGAACGCGGCCGACTCGGGGACCCGCCACCGGTACCGGAGACATGCGTGCGCCGTCGGCGGCGCGGGGACAGCTCGTGCCGCACGGATGCCGCCTCCGCGGAAGGCGTGGCCCCCTCCCCGGCATCCGGCGTCCCGATGTCCTCTCCCTCCCCGGTCCCGGTGGCCGGGTCGGTGGCGGGAGCGGCCGGAGGGGCGGCGGCCGGGCCGCCGTGGTCCGTCTTCCCGTGGCTCTCGCGTTCCGCTCGCAGGCATCGGCGGATCGATTCCGGGTCGAGGCCCTCGTTGCAGGCCTGGTGCAGAAGGCGGGCGAAGAGGTAGTCGGGATCGGCGCCCAGGGCCATGGCAAGCGCCTCCCTGGCTTCCAGTTCGTCGCCGGTGGACCACGCGACCCAGCCGGCGAGCGTCAGGGGCGCCGCGGCGTGTTCGCCGTACGAACCGACGCAGCGGCGCGCCAGGGCCCGCCACAGCCGGAGCGCGGGACCTGCTTCCTCACCCTCCATCCACGCGGCCGCGCGGTCCCGGGTCGTCCGGTCCTGCAGGCCGAGGATCAGCGTCGCCGCCTCGTCGTGCCGGAGCAGTTCGTCGTCCCGCAGATCCGCCGGGAGCATGCCGGGCACGGGCGGGACGCCGGCGAGCCGACCCATGATCTGCTCGGCCAGTTCCAGCGTCCTTTCGGCGACCTGGCATCGGCCCGCCGCATCGAGGATCCTGGGGATCAGCGCCTTGCTGGCGGCGTCCAGGGCGGCTTCCTGTTCGAGGGCGGCGGCGTTCTCCCGCGGGAGGAACCTCGCCCTCAGCTCCCGCAGCGTGCCCCGGACCTGAAGCCCGGCGTAGGTCGCGGCGGCGGCCAGCACCGAGGTACCGGGCAGCCCCATCGGCGTCCCCTCCGGCGGACAGCATGCCTCGTCGTCGCAGCAGTACGACCAGAAGCGGCCGTCCGACAGACACATGGCCTCCACCACGGGAACGTCGAGGGCACCGCACTCCACGCGCAGCGCGTGAGCGAGCGGGCCCAACCGCTCCTTGACCCGCGCCCCGGGTTCGCGGCTGCCCGGTTCCTGGCAGAGGAAGACAACCATCTGCTCGGGCTTGGCGCCTCGGCGCTCGCTGCCCGTCACCAGCCCCTGGGCCAGCTGCCGGGCGGCCGCGGGCCAGTCGTCCTTGTTCGCGGGGATGCCGAGCCTGGCACGACCGCCGAACCGGCTCCGCCCGTCCTTGTCGTACAGGGCGACCAGGACGATGCTGTCCTCGGGCCGGTAGCCGAGGAGGTAGGGCAGTGCGTCGGCGAGTTCGGCGGGGGTGCGCAGTGTGACCTGCTGCGCGTCGCCGTGGTCGCCGGAGGCGGTGCAGGCGATGTCCTTCGTACGCCGTGGGTGCGTGTGCTCGCCGTCCTGCCTCCTCTGTCGTGAGAGCTCGGCGGGGTGGACGACGTCCTCGGGGTCCGGAAGGCCTGCGCGCTCGTCCCGCTTCCGCCCGGCGATGCCGTCGTTTCCGGGTGATCCGTTCGTTTCGCTGCGGTTCGTCATGAGAAGAAGGTTTCGCGGATCGGGAAACCCTGCTCGCCCTGTGGACAACTTCCATCAGGGACACGTCACGCACCCGTCTGACCTGCCCTTTCGCTTCCGCTGCGACCCGATTACCACACAAGGCCACCCTCTCACCGCCCCGCACCGCCGCCCGACTGTCCTTGCCGTCCTGTTGTATGGGACTCATGGAGCACACGAACAACGCGGATCTCCGGACGGCGGCGGACGCCGTCCTCGCCCGGCTCGTCGGGGACGCCTCGGGAGAGGCCCGGCTGCGCGAGGACCAGTGGCGAGCGATCGAGGCGCTGGTCGCCGACAAGCGCCGGGCCCTGGTCGTCCAGCGCACGGGCTGGGGCAAGTCCGCGGTCTACTTCGTGGCCACATCTCTGCTGCGGGCCCGGGGCAGCGGTCCCACAGTGATCGTCTCCCCCCTCCTGGCGCTGATGCGCAACCAGGTCGAGGCCGCGGCCAGAGCCGGTATCCACGCCCGCACCATCAACTCCTCCAACAGCGAGGAATGGGACACCATCCAGACCGAGATCGCCGCGGGCGCGGTAGATGTCCTGCTGGTGAGTCCGGAGCGGCTGAACAACCCCGACTTCCGTGATCACGTACTGCCCGAACTCTCCGCCGCGACCGGACTCCTCGTGGTGGACGAGGCGCACTGCATCTCCGACTGGGGCCACGACTTCCGCCCCGACTACCGCCGGCTGCGCACCATGCTCGCCGATCTCCCGCCCGGCGTGCCCGTCCTGGCCACCACCGCCACCGCCAACGCCCGGGTGACCGCCGACGTCGCGGAGCAACTCGGCACGGGAGGCGCCTCGGACGCCCTGGTGCTGCGGGGTCCGCTGGACCGGGAGAGCCTGAGCCTGAGTGTGCTGCGCCTGCCGGACGCCGCGCACCGGATGGCCTGGCTCGCCGATCACCTCGACGAACTGCCGGGCTCCGGCATCGTCTACACCCTCACCGTGGCAGCCGCCGAGGAGGTGACCGCCTTCCTGCGGCAGCGCGGCCACACCGTCGCCTCGTACACCGGCAAGACGGAGAACGCGGAACGGCAACAGTCGGAGGAGGACCTGCTCGCCAACAAGGTGAAGGCCCTGGTCGCCACCTCCGCCCTCGGTATGGGCTTCGACAAGCCGGACCTGGGATTCGTGGTCCACCTCGGCTCACCGTCCTCTCCCATCTCCTACTACCAGCAGGTCGGCCGCGCCGGCCGTGGTGTGCGCCATGCCGAAGTCCTGCTCCTTCCGGGCAAGGAGGACGAGGCGATCTGGACGTACTTCGCGTCCCTCGCCTTCCCCTCGGAGGAACTGGTGCGCCGCACAATCGACGTCCTCGCCCACGCGGACCGGCCCATGTCGTTGCCCGCCCTCGAACCCCTGGTCGAGCTGCGCCGCTCCCGGCTGGAGACCATGCTCAAGGTCCTCGACGTGGACGGGGCGGTGCGACGGGTCAAGGGGGGCTGGATCGCGACCGGTCAGCCATGGACGTACGACGCCGAGCGGTACGCGTGGGTGGCCCGCCAGCGGGGAGCCGAACAGCAGGCAATGCGCGAGTACGCGACGACCGCGGACTGCCGGATGGAGTTCCTGCAGCGCCAGTTGGACGACGTGGGCGCGAAACCCTGCGGCCGCTGCGACAACTGCGCGGGCGCGCGCTACATCCCCGAAGCCTCTCCCACGGCGCTCGAGGCGGCCCGCGTGGATCTCGGCCGGGCGGGAGTGGAGGTGGAACCGCGGCGCATGTGGCCCACCGGGCTTCCGGCGATCGGCATGGACCTCAAGGGGCGCATCCCGGCCGGGGAACAGAGCGCTCAGGGCCGGGCGTTGGGACGCCTGTCGGACATCGGCTGGGGCAACCGGCTGCGTCCGGTGTTCGCGCCCCAGGCCCCGGACGGGCCCGTGCCCGACGACGTGGCGAAGGCCGTGGTGGATGTACTGGCCGACTGGGCCAAGGGGCCCGGCGGCTGGGTGTCGGGAGCGCCGGACGCCCAGCCCCGGCCGGTCGGTGTGGTCACCCTCCCCTCCCGCACCCGCCCCGCCCTGATCCACTCGCTGGGAGCGCACATCGCGGAGGTAGGACGCCTGCCCCTGCTGGGTTCCGTGCAGTACACGGACGAGGCCCGGCCGGCGTCCCGGAGCAACAGCGCACAGCGTCTGAAGGCCCTCGACGGGGCGCTGGCCGTCCCTTCCTCTCTCGCCACGGCCCTCGCCGAGGCCGGGGGGCCGGTGCTTCTGGTGGACGACTACACGGAGACGGGCTGGACCCTCGCGGTCACGGCACGCCTGCTCCGGCGGGCCGGCGCCGAGGGGGTGCTGCCCCTGGTGCTGGCCGTACAGGGCTGACGCTCCGCGGGGCCCCTGCCCGGCACACCGGGCAGGGATATAAGCCGCTGATCATGAGATACCGGTCTCCCCGCGTGATTGCTCGTTGCCGCATCCAGGTTCGACGGGAAGAATCGAGGTCCGCACCCGCACGGTTCGTCCGCCGATCAGGTTGGGCTCTGTTGCGTGCGCGCTCCCCGAAATCCGCCCCCGCCCGCAGCCCGGGCGTAGCCGAAGGGAGGACCGTGACCTTCGGATTCGCTTCGTCCTCGGCCGCATCACTGTCGACCTCCGCCACTCGTGTGCTCGAACCCGCGGAGTGGGCTGCCGCGGGAATTCCGCTGCTGCGCAACCCGCGTGAGGTCGTCAGCGGTCTGCACGCCCGGCATCGTCCCGGGCCGACGACCGCGGTCGTCGCCGTGCTCGACCCGGACGACCGACTGCGGGCGAGCGCTTCGTTCACCCGCCGTCCCGCCCCGGCGGACGGCTGGATGTTCCGTAACGCGCTGCTGTCCCAGCTGCGCCGGATCATCCCGCACGATCTGCGGCGCCGTACCCCGGTGCGTACCGCCGTACTGCTCTACTGCCGTGACGGCGACGCGCGTTGGACGGAGGAGGACGGCGCGTGGATGTGGGGGCTGCGGGACGCCTGCACGCTGCACGGGCTGCGCTGCGGGGCGTACATCACGCTGACCCGTGACGGCTGGCAGGTGCTCGGTGAGGGGCGCGGCGGGCGCCGGCCCACCGCCGACTCGGCGCCGGAGCCGTTCGCCACGGCCGAGGCACCGCCGCGGATACCGCGCACCGGCGGTGTCGCGTCCGAGGTCCTGCGCCGCGCGGCGGCACGCTGAGGGCCGACGGTGCTCCCCGGAACCGGGACCTGGCGCCCGCACTGACGGGCGCCAGGGCGTCGGCTCAGACGCCCGCGTTCATCACCGAGTTGATCCGCTTCAGGTCACCGCAGACGATCAGCAGAGCGGTGGCCTTGGCGTGGGCGACGGACAGGGCCGACGCGGTCACCGACTCGGGACCGCCGTTGACGGCGACCACGACGACGGGCCGCGCCCCGGCACGCTCCGCACCGGTGACGTCCGTGTGGAAGACGTCGTCACCGGCGTCGTGCAGGGCCCAGTAGGACGCTTCACCGAAGGACAACTCGTGGGTGGCCCACGGATGCGGCTCGTCGGTGGTGATCACCAGCACGTCGCCCGGTGCACGGCCCGAGTCCAGCAGCAGGTCCACGGCTTCCTCGGCGGCGTCGAGCGCCCCCTGGACCGAGGCCGGAATGAGCTGGATCTGGGTGCCGTCCGCGGCAGCGGCGGCCGGCTTCGGAGGGGCGGGTCTGGCCGCCGCAGTGGCATCACGCGGCGTGCGTTGCGCCGGGGGCGCCGGCCGGGCCGGGCCGGGACGACCGGGACGCGGCGGAGCCACAGGGCGGGGACCGGGTACGGGGCGGGGGGTCGGCGCGGTACGGCTGCTGGCCGGAGTGGCGCGGGGACCCTGGGCACTCTCGTGAATCTGAGGCTCCTCGGGAATGAGAGGCATGGGCTGATTTTTATCAAACGTTGGTACGGCTCGCGCCACCGGGTGGCACATGAGTGCGAACGGAACCGTCAGAAGTCGAAGCCGAGCTGACCCTCGATCTCCGGAACGCTTCCGTCCGCCCAGCTGCGGACCTTCTTGAGATGCCGCCACTGGGGCAGCGCATCAAGATACGCCCACGACAACCGGTGGTAGGGGGTGGGCCCCCGGACCTCCAGCGCGGCCCTGTGCACGGGTGACGGATACCCGGCGTTGTCCGCAAAACCGAAGTCTGCATGGTCGGCACCCAGTTCGGCCATCATTTTGTCGCGGTGCACCTTGGCGATCACCGAGGCCGCCGCGACCGCCACGCACGACTGATCGCCCTTGATCACGGTTCGGACCCGCCAGGGCGCCCCGAGATAGTCGTGCTTGCCGTCGAGTATCACCGCGTCGGGCCGGACCGGCAGCGCCTCGAGCGCGCGTACCGCCGCCAGCCGCAGCGCGGCCGTCATCCCCAGCTGATCGATCTCCTCGTGGGACGCGTGGCCCAGGGCGTACGACGTCACCCAACTCCTCAGCGTCCGGTCGAGTTCGGCGCGCCGCTTGACGGTGAGGAGCTTGGAGTCGGTGAGACCTTCAGGGGGCCGACGCAGTCCGGTGATCGCCGCGCAGACGGTGACGGGACCGGCCCAGGCGCCGCGCCCCACCTCGTCGACACCTGCGACGATCTTCGCCCCGGTCGTGGCGCGGAGAGAGCGCTCGACGGTGTGAGTCGGTGGTTCGTACGGCATGGCGCCCTTAGCGTACGCCGACCGGAACGGCCCGCGACACCCAGGTTCCCCGAACGATGTCACGGTCCACGACGACCCGGCTCAGGAGCCGCTCGGCCGCAGCAGTAAAACGATCGGCCGGCCGATCATTTCTTCCACATCCGTGTCCGGCCATTGGCTTCCGCACATGGTGAACCGGCACACCGTCATCGTCGGAATGAGGTCGAAGACGTAGCCGCGTGCCGCGTCCGGGCGCACTTCCGCACGCTCGATCCCACGCTCGATCACCTCTCGGAGCATCGCGACGGCCTGCTCCACCACCGCTCCGAAGAACACGGCGTGGAACCGCTCGGCCTGCGTGGAATCGCATTCGTGAACCACCGATCGCAGGGCAGCCGCGACGAGTTCCTCCACTGTCAGGCCGTGCCGGCCGGACGGACGGCTCCGGACAGACAGGCGACTCCGGACAGACAGGCGGCTAGAGCGACACCGGCATCCAGCTCGGCAGCGCCTCGACCCGCTCGATCCACCCGGGAGGCGGCCCCCCGGCCTTCCCCGCCGCGACCACCCCGCCCACGATGGCGCACGTCGTGTCCACGTCTCCGCCCGCCTGGGCCGTCGTCCAGAACGCCTGCTCGTAGTCGCCCAGGGCCCGCGCGGCCGACCACAGTGCGAAGGGCACGGTGTCGTGGGCCGTCGTACGCCGTCCGCAACCGAGCACGGCGGCGACGGTGGCCACATCACCGAAGTCGAGCATGTCCCGGGCCCGGCGCAGCCCCGCACCGACCGCGCTCCTCTTGGGCACCAGTGCGACGACCCCGTCGAGCAGGGCTTCCGGAGCGGGCGTCCCCCCGGGGGCGGCGGCGAGCGCGGCTGCCCCGGCGACGGCCATCGCGCCGACCACGGCCTCACGGTGCTGGTGGGTGGGGTAGGCCGAGATCTCGGCCTGGTGGACGGCCTGCTCCGGATCGTCCGCGTACCAGGCACCCAGCGGTGCGATGCGCATCGCCGCCCCGTTGCCCCAGGAACCCTGACCGTCGAAGAGCCCGGCGGCGAGCTCCCGCCAGTCGCCGCCCTCACGGACCAGCCGCAGCAGCCGGCCGACCGCGGGCCCGTAGCCTCGGTCGAAGTCGTGGTGCCCGGCGAAGGACTGCGCGAGGGCCTCCTGGTCGATCCGCTGGTGAGCGGCCAGGACGGCGACGACCGAGCAGGCCATCTCCGTGTCGTCCGTCCACTGCCAGCGGCCCGGGGGCAGCTCACGGCGCATGAGCAGCGGATAGTTCCCCGGAACGAAGAACTGCGAGCCCAGCGCGTCCCCCACCGACAGGCCGCGCAGGCTGGCCAGGGCGCGGTCCAGGCGCCCGGCGAAGGAGAAGTCAGCGGTCATCGCCCTGCCACTCTATCCAGTGATCCCATACGGTTCCGGCTCCCGCCAGCGTTCGAAGGGCCGGTCAAGCGTGTACTTGCCGTCCTCGCCCAGAACGAGCATCCGCGTCTCGGCGTTCCCCGGGTTCGACAGGCACTCGAACTCCGCCACGGTCCAGTGGAACCACCGCATGCAGAACAGCCGCATGGCCAGACCGTGCGTCACGATGAGGACGTTCGGCGGATGGTCGGGGGCATCGAAACTGCGGAAGAGGCTCTCCAGGAAGCCGTCGACCCGGTCGTAGACGTCGGCGCCGGACTCTCCCTGGGCGAAGCGGTAGAAGAAGTGTCCGTACGCGTCCCGGCGTTCCTTCTGCAGGCCTACGTCCTTCTGGTCCTGCCAGTTCCCCCAGTCCTGCTCGCGCAGTCTCGGCTCCTCACGCACGCGTATGAGCTCCGGGTCGAGCCCGAAGGCGCTCAGCGTCTGGTGCGTACGGCGGTAGGGAGACACGTACACGCTGACGCGCTCGTGGCCGAACAGGTCACGCAACCGCTTACCCGTCTCCTCCGCCTGCCGCCGGCCCCGCTCGGTGAGGGCCAGTGCGTGATCGGGTTCGCGCTCATAAACGGAGTCGTCAACATTGCCCGTTGATTCACCGTGCCGGACAAGGACGATGCGCCGTGGTCGTGCCATGCCGAAACCCTAGAACGGGCGACGACCGGCCGAGCACCCGTACGCACCCCATACGGCACAGGTCACACACTTCCTGCACCACGGACAGCACCGCGATCCGCACCTCACGGGGCACACAAGCCGCATGGTTCACATGCATCGCATAAGGGGCGGCGCTCTCGGTGCGCGTGGTCGTCAGACCGTCCAGACCGGCTCCATGTCGACGACGTCCCCCGTCAGGGCCGCTATGTCGGCCTCCGTCTGCGCCCTCAGCGCGAGACGTTCCACGCGCTCGGTGCGGTACTTGCCGTGCTCGGCCGCCGACCACCACATCGACAGCACCAGGAACTCGTTGCCGGGGGCCTCACCGAACAGACCTCGGACCATGCCGGGCGAGCCCGCCATCGCCGGGTTCCAGACCTTCTCGTGCATCAGCACGAAGTGCTCCGCCCGCTCCTCGTGGACCCGGCACAGTGCCACTCTCAGCAGGTCCACGTCCGTGAAACGCGGTTCGAAGCCCGTCTTCACGTCGAAGCGGTGGTCGAAGAGCCGGACCTGGGCGTCCTTGAAGGTGCCCGCCTGAGCCGAGGCGAGCCGATCATGGGAACGCGCCATGAACGAGTCGTAGAAGGCACGGCTCTCCCAGAAGGAGAAGATGTGCGCCACGTCCTGCCGTGCACGGCTCCACCCTCCGCCCTGTCCACGAAATCCCGGCTCCCCCAGAAGCCCCGCCCACTTCCGCTGTCCCCGTTCGAACCCCCGGCGGTCCACCACGGTGCAGCGAATCCACTTGACCAGCACCGCGCCATCGTAAGGCCGCGGAGCGTGGCGTCGGTCACCCTCGTCCGGACTGCTTCACCGCACTTACCCGGCCGGGCATGACAGGATGGACAACCTGCCGGATTCACCCGGCAGTTGGGCTGAAAGGGCAGGATGGTCGCGCAGGGAAGGGGAAATGGGTGAACGGCGTCAACAAGGGCATCGACAAGGTCGAGATCGCGCTGAGGTGGGACCCGAGTCCCGCGGGACAACCGTCCACCGATCTTGATCTCGTCGCCGCGCCCTACCCGGCAAGCGATCCACACGGCGATCCCTCCTATGTGGTGCACTTCGACAGCCGCTCCCCCGACGGCACCATCACGCTGAACCGGGACAGCAAGGACGGCTTGGGCTTCGGCTTCGACGAGGTCATGACGCTGGAACTGAACCGGCTCGACGCGCGGTACGCGCGCGTGGTGGTCGGCGTCGTCATCCAGCAGCATCAGACGCGGCGGACCTTCTCCGGCGTGGCTCGCCCCGGTCTGCGCATCCGCCAGGGGTACACCGTCCTGGCCGAGGACGACTTCGGCGGTGTCCCGGGGGCCACGGCGGCCGTCGTCGCCGAGTTCACCCGGGACGACACCGGCGCATGGGACCTCCGCCCCGGCGTCGAGGGCTTCCTGGACGACCCGGTGACGTTCACCCGCGCGATGGGGGCGATCCGCCGGGCGTGACCCGGACCCTCAGCGGCTCGGCCGCCCGGGCTCGGCGAGCATCGGCAGAAAAGACAGAGGAGTGGGGCACCAGCCCATGGGCTGGTGCCCCACTCCTCGCTCTCCACCGCTCAGTCACCGGCCGGACGCACCGGTACCGGCGGTGTCAGGCCCTGCCTCAGCTGCACCCGCTGGTCGAGCCGCAGCCCTCGCAGATGTAGCAGGAGCCGGCCCGCTGCATCTTCGTGCCGCAGGAGAAGCAGAGCGGAGCGTCGGCATGGATGCCCAGCTGCATCTCGACCAGCTCGGCGCTGGTGTGCGCCTGCTGCGGGACGGGCCTGGCCGCCTCGGCCTCGGCCTTCGGCATGGAGACCGCCTTCAGCTCCTGGGCCCGCGGCGCGGACTGGGCCAGGCCCTCGACGTCGAGCTCGGCATCGTCGATGGACTGCTCGTAGGAGCCGGTCTCGAGGTGGCGCTGACGCTCCTCGGCGGAGTGGATGCCGAGCGCGGAGCGCGTCTCGAAGGGCAGGAAGTCCAGCGCCAGCCGGCGGAAGATGTAGTCGACGATGGACTGCGCCATCCGCACGTCCGGATCGTCCGTCATACCGGCCGGCTCGAAACGCATGTTGGTGAACTTCGAGACGTACGTCTCCAGCGGGACGCCGTACTGGAGGCCGACGGAGACCGCGATGGAGAAGGCGTCCATCATGCCCGCGAGGGTCGAGCCCTGCTTGGACATCTTCAGGAAGACCTCGCCGAGTCCGTCGTCCGGGTAGGAATTGGCCGTCATGTAGCCCTCGGCGCCGCCGACGGTGAAGGAGGTGGTGATGCCGGGACGCCCCTTCGGAAGACGCTTGCGGACCGGGCGGTACTCGACCACCTTCTCGACCGCGGCACGGATCGTCTCCTCGGCCTTCTCGGTGACCTCCGCCTTCTCGTCCTTCTTCTTGGCGGAGAGGGGCTGACCGACCTTGCAGTTGTCGCGGTAGATGGCGAGCGCCTTGACGCCCAGCTTCCAGGCCTCGAAGTAGATCTCCTCGACCTCTTCGACGGTCGCCGTCTCCGGCATGTTGACCGTCTTGGAGATCGCGCCGGAGATCCAGGGCTGGATCGCGGCCATCATGCGGACGTGGCCCATGGGGGAGATGGCCCGCTCGCCCATGGCGCAGTCGAACACCTCGTAGTGCTCGTGCTTGAGACCGGGGGCGTCGATCACATTGCCGTGGTCGGCGATGTGGGCGACGATCGCCTCGATCTGCTCCTCCTGGTAGCCCAGGCGGCGCAGGGCCTGCGGGACGGTGCCGTTGACGATCTGCATCGAACCGCCGCCGACGAGCTTCTTGAACTTGACCAGGGCGAGGTCGGGTTCGACACCGGTGGTGTCGCAGGACATCGCCAGACCGATGGTGCCGGTCGGGGCGAGCACGGACGCCTGGGAGTTGCGGAAGCCGTTCTTGTCGCCGAGGCGCACCACGTCCTGCCACGCCTCGGTGGCGGCGGCCCACACCGGGCTGTCCAGGTCGTCCATGCGCACGGCCGCGCCGTTGGCGTCGAAGTGCTGCTTCATGACGCGCTTGTGGGCGTCGGCGTTACGGGCGTAGCCGTCGTACGGGCCGACCACCGCGGCCAGTTCCGCGGAACGCCGGTAGGCCGTGCCGGTCATCAGCGAGGTGATCGCACCCGCGAGGGCACGGCCGCCGTCCGAGTCGTAGGCGTGACCGGTGGCCATCAGCAGGGCGCCGAGGTTGGCGTAGCCGATGCCGAGTTGACGGAACGCGCGCGTGTTCTCGCCGATCTTCCGGGTCGGGAAGTCCGCGAAGCAGATCGAGATGTCCATCGCGGTGATGACCAGCTCGACGACCTTCTGGAAGCGCTCGGTCTCGAAGGACTGGGTGCCCTTGCCGTCGTCCTTGAGGAACTTCATCAGGTTCAGCGAGGCCAGGTTGCAGGACGTGTTGTCCAGGTGCATGTACTCGCTGCACGGGTTCGACGCGGTGATCCGGCCGGACTCGGGGCAGGTGTGCCAGTTGTTGATCGTGTCGTCGTACTGGATGCCCGGGTCTGCGCAGGCCCAGGCGGCCTCGGCGATCTTGCGGAAGAGCGCCTTGGCGTCGACCTCCTCGATGACCTCACCGGTCATCCTGGCCCGGAGACCGAACTGGCCGCCCTGCTGGACCGCGTTCATGAACTCGTCGTTCACGCGGACCGAGTTGTTGGCGTTCTGGTACTGGACGGAGGCGATGTCGTCGCCGCCCAGGTCCATGTCGAAGCCCGCGTCGCGCAGGACGCGGATCTTCTCCTCTTCCTTGACCTTCGTCTCGATGAACCCCTCGATGTCGGGGTGGTCCACGTCGAGAACGACCATCTTGGCGGCCCGGCGGGTGGCGCCGCCGGACTTGATGGTGCCGGCGGACGCGTCGGCGCCGCGCATGAAGGAGACCGGCCCCGAGGCGTTGCCTCCGGAGGACAGCAGTTCCTTGGAGGAGCGGATGCGGGAGAGGTTCAGGCCGGCGCCGGAGCCGCCCTTGAAGATCATGCCCTCTTCCTTGTACCAGTCGAGGATCGACTCCATGGAGTCGTCGACGGACAGGATGAAGCAGGCGGAGACCTGCTGGGGCTGCTTGGTGCCGACGTTGAACCAGACAGGGCTGTTGAAGCTGAAGATCTGGTGCAGAAGGGCGTAGGCCAGCTCGTGCTCGAAGATCTCGGCGTCGGCGGGCGACGCGAAGTACCTGTGGTCCTCCCCCGCCTTCCGGTACGTCTTCACGATGCGGTCGATCAGCTGCTTGAGGCTGGTCTCACGCTGCGGGGTGCCCACGGCACCGCGGAAGTACTTGCTGGTGACGATGTTGACCGCGTTCACCGACCAGAACTCGGGGAACTCGACGCCGCGCTGCTCGAAGTTGACCGAGCCGTCGCGCCAGTTGGTCATGACGACGTCACGGCGCTCCCAGACCACCTCGTCGTAAGGGTGGACCCCCGGAGTGGTGTGGATGCGCTCGACACGCAGTCCCTTGCCGGCCTTGGTGCTCTTGGCCCGGGAACTCCGTGTCGGACCGCTCGCCGTCTCTGTCATGCCGCCTCCCTGATACGGGCAAAAACGCCCTGAAGTGCCCCGATGTTCCCGTGGCACGGTGTTTGTCCAACGCTGCGGGCGCCCCACTGGCATCACCCGCAACAGATCTTCTCGTCGCCGCCGTCCGGCCGCACCCGGCCGTCGGCCGGGCGGGGACCGCCGGTCAGTCGGCGGCCGGAGCGGGTTCCGGGACCTGGGCAGTCCCTCCGGACCCGCTGCCGTCTTCCTGGCTCCCCACGACAACCCCTTCGCGGCCTCCGTCGTCCGCGCCGGAGTGCCCCACCTGCCTGAGTTCCGCGATCGCGGCCTCGAAGTCCTCCAACGACTCGAACGCCCGGTAGACGGACGCGAACCGCAGATAGGCGACGAGGTCGAGTTCCTGCAGCGGGCCGAGTATGGCCAGCCCCACGTCATGGGTGGTCAGCTCGGCACTCCCGGTGGCCCGCACCGCCTCTTCGACACGCTGGCCGAGCTGCGCGAGCGCGTCCTCGGTGACGGGACGCCCCTGGCACGCCTTGCGCACACCGTTGATGACCTTGGTGCGGCTGAACGGCTCGGTGACCCCGGACCGCTTGACCACCATGAGCGAGCACGTCTCCACGGTCGTGAAGCGGCGGGAGCAGTCAGGGCACTGGCGGCGCCTGCGGATCGACGTGCCGTCGTCGGTCGTACGACTGTCGACGACCCGGCTGTCGGAGTGCCTGCAGAAGGGGCAATGCATGAAATCCCAACCCTCCCTCACAGCAGACTCCATGGCCTCACAAGACCTGTTCGGCCCCACGAAGCTGCTCCAGCATAAGCGATCTCCGAGGGCCTCAAGACCCGGGGGACCACAACTTCTGGGTAGCGAGTGCAATCCAACCACTAGATGTGGGGATTGGCTCATACATGCACTCCAGCACGCGTGTCACGCGAATCGCGGGCAGCCGACCCCCGACCGAGCCCTCCCGCGGGCGCCCGCACGGCCTCCGCGCGGTCCCCACGACGGCCCTGTACGGGCATCCCACCACAGACTCGCGGGACCTTCGGCGGGCTCCCGCGTGGGACGCCTTCCCCGTCGCCGAGGTCCGCAGTCGTGTGCCGCCGCAGCACATGGGGAGATGCCGTGCACACGGAAAGGAGAGCGCGTGCGGCTCCCGGAGAGAGCCGGGACCGCCCCCGTGCCGCGAGACACCCGGTGGCAGACTGGCCCGACGACCGGGAGGCCGTCACCTCGGCGGCGAGAGGCGCACCATGGGCGCGCCTGCCCGACGGAAGCGTCGCCGCCAATACACCGCAGCACGCGATCGCATAACGTAATTCGCGATTTTTCACTCGAACGTGTGTTTGGCGCAACCTTTCGAAAGCTACTACCGTTGTCCTGCAGGGAGACCATCGAGAGGGGCCGACGTGACCACCACCGCCGACAGCGCCAGCATCGCTGCCCAGGACCGCTCCCAGGACCGGCTCGAGCCGGTGCATGCGATGAGCGAAGCCACGCATCCTGAGGGACCCAAGCGCTCCTTGCCGGGCCGACCTCCTGGCATCCGGGCGGACAGCTCCGGACTCACCGACCGCCAGCGCCGGGTGATCGAAGTCATCAGGGACTCGGTGCAGCGCCGCGGCTATCCGCCGTCGATGCGTGAGATCGGCCAGGCGGTCGGCCTCTCCAGCACGTCATCCGTGGCGCACCAGCTGATGGCTCTGGAGCGCAAGGGGTTCCTGCGTCGCGACCCGCACCGCCCCCGCGCCTACGAGGTGCGCGGTTCCGACCAGGTCACCTCCGTGCAGCCCACGGACACCGCGGGCAAGCCGGCCGCGTCGTACGTACCCCTGGTGGGCCGTATCGCCGCCGGTGGCCCCATCCTCGCCGAGGAGTCGGTCGAGGATGTCTTCCCTCTCCCCCGGCAACTCGTGGGTGACGGCGAGCTGTTCGTCCTGAAGGTGATCGGCGACTCCATGATCGAGGCCGCGATCTGTGACGGCGACTGGGTCACGGTCCGACGCCAGCCCGTCGCCGAGAACGGTGACATCGTGGCGGCGATGCTCGACGGCGAGGCCACCGTCAAACGCTTCAAGCGCGAGGACGGCCACGTCTGGCTCCTCCCTCACAACGCGGCCTACGAGCCGATCCCGGGCGACGACGCGACCATCCTGGGCAAGGTGGTGGCCGTTCTGCGCCGCGTCTGAGTCCGGTGCGGGGCGGCCGGTCCGGCCCCGCCCTCCGACCGGGCCCCGGGACCCCTGCGCCGGTTCCGGGGCCCTGTGCTGTCCGGCTTCGTGGCCGCGATCCGTGACGGGCCGCCCCGGCGTCACTCCGTCTCCACCGGTGCTTCCGCCCCGGTCTCGGCCCGCTTCGCCGCCGCGTCGATCGCGGCCAGGGATTTCCTGGCCTGGTTCCGGTCCGTGGTGAACCAGAAGTCGGGCAGCGAGGCCTTCAGGTAACTTCCGTAGCGGGCCGTCGCCAGCCGCTGATCCAGTACGGCGACCACACCGCGGTCGCCCGTGGCCCGAACGAGACGGCCGGCGCCCTGCGCCATGAGCAGTGCCGCGTGGGTGGCGGCGACCGCCATGAAGCCGTTGCCGCCCGCCTCCTCCACGGCCTTCTGGCGGGCGCTCATCAACGGGTCGTCCGGGCGCGGGAACGGGATCTTGTCCATGACGACCAGTTGGCAACTGGGGCCGGGGACATCGACACCCTGCCAGAGCGACAACGTGCCGAACAGGCAGGTCTTCGGGTCGGCCGCGAAGTTCTTGATCAGTTCGCCGAGCGTCTCCTCGCCCTGAAGGAGGATCGGGAACTCCGGGATCCGGGAGCGCAGTTCCTCCGCGGCGAGCTGGGCGGCCCGCATCGAGGAGAACAGGCCCAGCGTGCGGCCGCCCGCCGCCTGGATCAGCTCGGTGAGTTCGTCGAGCATGTCCGCGCGGTCGCCGTCACGGGCCGGGCGCGCCAGGTGCTTCGCGACGTAGAGGATGCCCTGCCTGGGGTAGTCGAACGGAGAGCCGACGTCGACGCCCTTCCACCGCGGCAGGTCGTCTCCTTCGGCGCCCTCGGGGCCGAGTCCCAGGGAGGCTCCCACGCCGTTGAAGTCGCCGCCCAGTTTCAGGGTCGCGGACGTCAGGACGACGGAGCGGTCGGTGAAGAGCTTTTCGCGCAGCAGACCGGAGACGGACATGGGGGCGACGCGCAGAGAAGCGCCGAAACGGTCGTGGCGCTCGTACCAGACGACGTCCCATTCGGAGCCGTTGGTGATCCGCTCCGCCACGTCGTGCACGCTCTCCACCGAGGCCAGCGCCTGTTTGCGGACCGCGTCCTCGTCCTGGACGGACTTGTCGCGGGTGCCCCCGATCGCGGAGATGACGGTCCGGCACGCGTCGCGCAGCGCCATGAGCGCGTATCCGAGGTCCTCCGGGACCTCCTCCAGGCGACCCGGGAGAGCCAGTTCCATCACTCGTTCAAAGCCTTCGGCCGCGGTCTGCAGCTGGTCGGCGGCCTTCTCATCGGCGAGTTTCGCGGCACGGCGCACCGCCCGGTTGACCTGGCCGGGGGTGAGTTCCCCCGTGGCGACCCCGGTGACCCGGGAGACCAGTTCATGGGCCTCGTCGACGATCAGCACCTCGTGCTGCGGAAGCACCGGAGCGCCCTCGATCGCGTCGATCGCGAGGAGCGCGTGGTTGGTGACGACGACCTCGGCCAGTTTGGCCCGTTCACGGGCCATCTCCGCGAAGCACTCCGCGCCGTAGGCGCACTTCGTGGCGCCCAGGCACTCCCGGGACGACACCGACACCTGGGACCAGGCCCGGTCGGAGACGCCCGGCGTGAGGTTGTCCCGGTCGCCGGTCTCCGTCTCGTCCGCCCAGTCACGCAGGCGCAGCAGGTCCTGGCCCAGCTTGCTGGTGGGGGCGGCCGCCTCGAACTGGTCGAAGAGGCCCTCCTCCTCGTCCTGCGGTACGCCTTCGTGAAGACGGTGCAGGCACAGGTAGTTGGACCGGCCCTTGAGCATCGCGAACTCCGGGCGGCGGCGCAGCAGGGGATGCAACGCCTCCACCGCGCGCGGAAGGTCGCGCTCCACGAGCTGCCGCTGCAGGGCCAGCGTCGCCGTCGCCACGACGACTCTCTCCCCCTGGGCGAGCGCGGGCACCAGATAGCCGAGCGACTTTCCGGTGCCGGTCCCGGCCTGGACCAGCAGATGAGAGGCGTCGTCGATCGCTTCGGCGACGGCTTCGGCCATGGTCACCTGGCCGGGGCGCTCCGTGCCGCCGACGGCGGTGACGGCGGCGTGCAGGAGTTCAGGGAGTGAGGGCTTCGTCATAGCGCGACCACCCTACGGCCCGGCACCGACAATCACGTCCTCCGTGACCGCCGGGGGAGGTGCCGACGTCGGGCCGGCGAAGCCGTCCCACCGCGAAGTCCGGTGAGCCCGGGGGCCGTTGCTCATCGCACGAGGGGCGACAGGCCGTGTCCGGTAAGGCGTCACAGTGGTGGGTTCCGGAGACCGTCCGGGTCGGAACGCTCGTAGCGAAACCGTTGCCGTTCCGTCGGTCGTCCCCCACGGCGAGCGCATAGTGTGTGGTGCCGTTCCCGGTGGTCGTGTGTTCGCTCCGGACTCCGCTCGAGTCCAGGACGTGAGCACGGCCGAAGCACCATGTTCGCCCACAGCAGGGGGAGTCAGTTCATGCGATCCATACGGCCGTCGTCCACCACTCGCCGAGGCGGAAGGGCGCGCCGCGGAACCTCCCCCGTGCTGACCGCCGTCGCGCTCGCCTCGGTGCTCGCGCTCACGGCGACCGCCTGCGGTTCGAGTGACGACACCGCGGGCGGCGACGCCTCCGCGACCGCCGCGGCCGGCGACGGCAAGATCACGATCCCGGACGACATCAAGGACCGGCTCAAGGAGCACGGGATCGATGTCGACAAGTGGCGGAACGGCGAGTGGAAGAACTGGGACAGGGACGACTGGCTGCGTGAGGCCAACGACTACATCAACCCGATCATCGAGGACCTGTGGGACCCGGACCGCATGCGGGACGCGGAGGAGCCGGAACAGGAGATCGACGAGAGCGACATCTCCGGTGACCAGGGCGTGACCGACCCGACGCCGGAGCCGGTGCAGGCGCAGGCCGTGCCGCCTTCCTACCACGCCAGCGCTCCCACGTCCGGCAAGGTGTTCTTCGACTCCCCGGAGGGCACCATGGTGTGCTCCGCCACCGTGGTGCAGGACCCCGCCAACCCGGGCAAGTCCAACATGGTGTGGACGGCCGGCCACTGTGTGCACGCCGGCAAGAAGGGCGGCTGGTACCGCAACATCGCCTTCGTGCCGTCGTACAACGACGCGGGCAGGCCGACGGCGGAACTCGAGGGCGCCGCCCAGGAGGAGGTCGCTCCGTACGGCGTCTGGTGGGGTGACTGGGCGCAGACCTCCGACCAGTGGATCGAGCAGGGCGGTTCGACCGGTGGCGACGGCGCCTCGTACGACTTCGCGGTCATCCATGTGACGCCGGAGAAGGGCGGTGACGGCAAGTCGCTGGAGGAGACGGTCGGTTCGGCGCTGCCGGTGGACTTCAACGCTCCGGCGGTGCCCGACATGGAGAGCGTGAGCGCGACCGGTTACCCGGCCGGAGCCCCGTACGACGGCCAGAAGCTGTTCAGCTGCGAGGACCGGCCGGGCCGGCTCTCGCTCGACACGTCCGAGCCGACGATGTACCGGATCGGGTGCAGCATGACGGCCGGTTCGTCCGGTGGCGGCTGGGTAGCGGCGGGCTCGGACGGCAAGCCCGCTCTGGTGTCCAACACCTCCATCGGCCCGGTGACCTCGGGCTGGCTGGCCGGTCCCCGGCTGGGCGACGAGGCCAAGGGCGTCTACGACGCGGTCAGCGACAAGTTCGCCGGACAGTGACCGACGTGCCCGTTCCCACGTGCTCCGCGCACCCGGGAACGGGCACGTGTCCAGCAGGGCACTCACGGGATCCAGCGGGGGTCTCGCATCATGCGTTCCACAGGTACGTCCGCGCCACACCGGCTTCGGCATCGGCTCCGGTCGAGGCGCAGGCCGAGCAGAGGCCGTACCACGACAACGCGGCCCCGGCCGGCAAGGTCTTCTTCGACTTCCCCGAGGAACCGGGCGTCTGCTCCGGCACGGTCGTCAAGGAGGCGAACCACCCGGGCAGGTCCGACCTCGTCTGGACGGCCGGTCACCGTGTGCACGCCGGCAGCGACGGCGGCTGGTACCGCAGCTTCGTCTTCGTCCCGCGCACAACGACCTCGGCGAGTCCGAGGCGGACCTGAGCAACACGGACGCCTCGGAGGTCGCTCCCTGCGGCAACTGGTGGGCGGACCGGACCTCGACCTCGGACGGCTGGATCCAGGGCGGCTCGCAGACCG
The DNA here is from genome assembly GCF_003143855.1 of Streptomyces sp. NWU339. Taxonomy (GTDB): domain Bacteria; phylum Actinomycetota; class Actinomycetes; order Streptomycetales; family Streptomycetaceae; genus Streptomyces. The sequence goes on along the minus strand of NZ_QFRK01000018.1, from coordinate 54,787 downwards.
GCGGCGACGGAGCGTCGTACGACTACGCGGTGCTGCACGTGAAGCCGGAGCAAGGGGCCGAGTCCCTGGAGGAGACCGTCGGTACCGCGCTGGAGGTGGACTTCTCCGCCCCGTCCGCGGGCGGGGCGGGCCGTATGGGGGCCTGGGGCTACCCCGCGGCCCCGCCCTGCAACGGCCTGCGGATGTTCAAGTGCCTCGACACTCCGGGCCGGTTCTCCCTCGGCTCGAACCCACCCACGATGCACCGCATCGGCTGCACCATGACCGGTGATTCGTCCGGCGGCTGGTTCCGGGTGCTGAACGGCAAGACCGTACTGGTGTCGAACACCTCGATCGGTCCGATCGACAACACCCGGCTCGCGGGCCCGCAGTCGGGCCGGGACGCCAAGCCGCTGTACCAGAACACGAGCAGGACCTACGGCGGCCGGTGACCGCACACGCCGACGGCCCGCCCCCTGCCGGAGCAGGGGGCGGGCCGTCGCGTCGCTGCGGGCCGCCGGCTCAGTGAGCGGCCGTTGTGAGCAGGTGCGGCGTGAGTTCCGCCGCCAGTTCCTCATGCACCCGCACCTTGAGCAGGGTGCCCTCCGGGGTGTGTTCCTCGGAGATCACCTCGCCCTCGTCATGGGCGCGGGCGACCAGCTTGCCGTGCGTGTACGGCACGAGCGCCTCCATCTCCACCGCCGGGCGGGGCAGCTCGGCGTCGATGAAGGCGAGCAGTTCCCCGATGCCCTGACCGGTGCGGGCCGAGACCGCGATGGAGCGCTTCTCCGTCCGCAGCAGCCGCTGGAGCGTCAGCGGGTCGGCCGCGTCGGCCTTGTTGATCACGACGATCTCGGGTACGTCGGTGGCCCCGACGTCCCTGATCACCTCGCGCACGGCAGCCAGCTGCTCCTCCGGAACGGGATGCGAGCCGTCCACCACGTGCAGGATCAGATCGGCGTCGCCGACCTCCTCCATGGTGGAGCGGAACGCCTCGACCAGATGGTGCGGCAGATGCCGGACGAAACCGACGGTGTCGGCCAGCGTGTACAGCCGTCCGCTCGGCGTCTCGGCCCGGCGCACGGTCGGGTCGAGGGTCGCGAACAGGGCGTTCTCGACCAGTACGCCCGCGCCCGTGAGGCGGTTGAGCAGCGAGGACTTGCCCGCGTTGGTGTAGCCCGCGATGGCGACGGACGGCACCTTGTTGCGCCGGCGTTCCTGGCGCTTGATGTCGCGGCCGGTCTTCATCTCCGCGATCTCCCGGCGCATCTTCGCCATCTTCTCGCGGATCCGGCGCCGGTCGGTCTCGATCTTGGTCTCACCGGGGCCACGGGTGGCGAGCCCGCCGCCCGTGCCGCCGCCCATCTGCCGGGACAGCGACTGACCCCAGCCGCGCAGCCTCGGCAGCATGTACTGCATCTGCGCGAGCGCGACCTGTGCCTTGCCCTCTCGGGACTTGGCGTGCTGGGCGAAGATGTCCAGGATCAGGGCCGTACGGTCGACGACCTTGACCTTGACGACGTCCTCGAGGTGGATCAGCTGGCCGGGGCTCAGCTCACCGTCGCAGACGACCGTGTCGGCGCCCGTCTCGAGGACGATGTCACGCAGCTCCTCGGCCTTGCCGGAGCCGATGTAGGTCGCCGCGTCGGGCTTGTCCCGGCGCTGGATCAAGCCGTCGAGTACAAGGGCGCCCGCCGTCTCCGCCAGGGCCGCGAGCTCCGCGAGGGAGTTCTCGGCGTCCTGCGCGGTTCCCGATGTCCACACGCCGACGAGCACGACCCGCTCCAGCCGGAGCTGTCGGTACTCGACCTCGGTGACGTCCTCGAGCTCGGTGGAGAGGCCTGCGACGCGGCGCAGGGCCGCACGCTCGGAGCGGTCGAACTGGTCGCCGTCCCGCTCTCCGTCGATCTCGAGGCTCCAGGCGACGTCCGCTTCCATCAGGGCATCGGCCCGGAGGCCCTCGGGGTAGGTCTGCGCGAGGCGCTTGGTGTCCTGGGAAGGGGAAGAAGAGGAGGTCATTGGGTCCTTACGTCGATGGGATGTCGCAGGTGGCGACGGAATGCGGCCGTCACACTTCACAACGCACGAGCCCGCCGGGAGATTCCCGCCGCCCGTGCCGCGGCGACCTGACGATGGTGACACGGCACGGGGCGTCTCGTCATCGTGTTTGTTCCCGGTTCCCACCCGGTCGATGCTCGACCGGCTTGAGCGGTCTCGTGGACTGGGCGCCGGGCTCGGTCGTGGACTTCCAGTCCGGGTGGCCGGGCATCGGCGGGGTCTTGGAGTCGTAGAGCCAGGGCTCCAGGAATCCCGTCAGGTCCCGTCCCGCGACCTCGGAGGCGAGCCGGACGAAGTCGGCGGTGGTGGCCGTGCCGTTCCGGTGGTGGGTCACCCAGAGACGTTCCAGGCGTTCGAAGGCGGTGCGGCCGATCTCCTCGCGCAGGGCGTACAGCACGAGCGCGGCTCCGGCGTAGACGCTCGGCCTGAAGATGCTGATCTTCTGACCGGGTTCCGGGACCTTGGGAGCGGCGGGGGGCCCGCCCGTCGCGCGCCAGTGGTCGGAGGCCTCGTAGGCGGCCTTCATCCGGGCGTCGAGGGACGGGCCGGACCTCTCCTGCGCGTACAGCGCCTCGTACCAGGTGGCGTGGCCCTCGCCGAGCCACAGATCGGACCAGGTGCGAGGACTGACGCTGTTGCCGAACCACTGGTGGGCGAGCTCGTGCATCATGATCGACTCGATGTACCACGCGGGGGAGCCGGGCTCGGTGAAGAAATCCCTCTCGAAGAGGGACAGTGTCTGGGTCTCGAGTGCGAAGCCGGTGGCGGCGTCGGCCATGAGCAGGCCGTACGTCTCGAAGGGGTAGCGGCCGACCCTGGCCTCCATCCAGGCGATCTGGTCGGGGGTCTTCGCCAGCCACGGTTCGAGCTGCTCGCGGTGCTTCGCGGGGACGACGTCGCGCAGCGGCAGCCCCTGCGGGCCGGCACGGTGCAGGACCGTGGAGCGGCCGATGGACACCTGGGCGAGTTCGGTGGCCATGGGGTGCCGGGTGCGGTACGTCCAGGTGGTCGCTCCGCGTGTGCGGTCGACACCGGCCGGCAAACCGTTGGCGACGGCCGTGTGCCCCTCGGGGGCGGTGATGCGGAAGGTGAACATCGCCTTGTCGGACGGGTGGTCGTTGCACGGGAACACCAGGTGCGCGGCGTCGGCCTGGTTGGCCATGGCGAGGCCGTCCGCGGTGCGCACCCAGCCGCCGTCGCGGCCCTCGGCCGGCACCGGATCGCTGGTGTGCCGCACCGTGATGCGGGTCCGTTCGCCCGCCTCCAGACCGCCCTCGGGCGTGATCACGAGATCCTCCCCGGCGGTGGTGAAGGCGGCCGGGGCCCCGTCGACCTCGACCGACTGGACCGTGCCGTGGGCGAAGTCGAGGTTGATCCGGTCCAGGTCCGCGGTCAGCCGGGCGACGATCGTCGTGGTGGCCCGGAGCGCCTTGTCGTTGGTTCCGGGGTAGCTGAGGGCGAGGTCGTACGACGCCACGTCGTATCCGGGGTTGCCCAGGTGCGGGAAGAGGCGGTCGCCGATGCCCAGCGGCGTGGCCGGGGCGCTCGCGGCGAGGAGGCAGACGGAGACGGCCGACGCGAGCAGCGCGGCGGAGGTCCGCCGTCGACGGCCACGAGGGACCACCGTGCGGGCGGTCGCGCCGTGGGCGGACGGACCGGGGACGGCCGGACGGTCGGATGCCGGACCGGGAGCGGTCGGGCCGTGGGGAGTGAGCAGCATGGCCCACGGCTACCAGCGCGCGCGGGCGCCCCGGCGACGGCGCGCTCCCGGCCCACCCGATCGGGTGGGCCGCCAGAGGGGCATTCGGACGGTGGGGCCGCCGCGCGGCGGGCGCTCACGGCCGGGCGGTGCCCCGCACGCGCGTGTGCCGTCAGGTGCCCTGGGTCTGCGGCTTGGCCCGGCTCACGTCGTACACACCGGCCACGTTGCGCATCGCGCGCATGAGGGCGGGCAGGTGTGCGGCGTCGGGCAACTGCACGGTGTACGTGTGCCGCACCTGCTGATGGGTCGGGGGCTCGACGGTCGCGGAGACGATCTCGGCGCCTTCGAGGGCCATGGCCTCGGTGAGGTCCGCGAGCAGGTGAGGCCGGACGAACGATTCGGCGACGAGCGTGACCCGGCATTCGGCTCCCTCCCCCCAGTGCACGCCGACCTCCGCGCGCCCCGCGTTCTTCATCCGCGCCACGGCGGCGCACTCGATCCGGTGCACGGTGACCGCTCCCCCGCGCACGGCGAAGCCGGTCACCGCGTCGGGCGGCACGGGCGTACAGCAGCCGGCCAGCCGTACGGTCGCGCCGGGCCGGTCGGCCAGGACCTGGGCGCCGGTGGAGGGACCGGGCACCGCCCCGGGCGCCTGGGCGGCGGGCTCGTCGACGGGGCGGGGAGCCCACCGGGCCTCCTCGGGCCGGGCGGCCGGCGGGTCGCTCCGCTCGGGGTGGGCGGTCAGCCAGCGCTGGATGGCGATCCGCGCGGCGGGCGTGTGGGCGTGCTCCAGCCACTGTCTGGAGGGCTCGGAGGCGGGGTCCTGCCCCATCAGGAGCTGGACGGTGTCCCCGTCCTTCAGGGTGGTGCTCAGCGTCGCCAGACGGCCGTTGACGCGGGCGCCGATGCACGCGTGCGCGTCCTCCCCGTACTGCGCGTACGCGGCGTCCACGCAGGTCGCCCCGTCGGGCAGGCCGATCGTGCCGCCGTCGGGGCGGAACACGGTGATCTCGCGGTCCTGGGCGAGGTCCTCGCGCAGGGTCGACCAGAAGGTGTCGGGGTCGGGTGCGCCGCGCTGCCACTCCAGGAGCCGGGAGAGCCAGCCGGGCCGGGTCGGGTCGACGCGCTCGCCGTCGCTCGCGGACTGCTCCTCGGCCGGGGCGGCGTACGGGTTGCCCAGGGCGACGACACCGGCCTCGGCGACCTTGTGCATCTGATGGGTCCGGATGAGGACTTCGACGACCTGGCCGTCGTCCCGGGCGACCGCGGTGTGCAGCGACTGGTACAGGTTGAACTTGGGTACGGCGATGAAGTCCTTGAACTCCGAGACGACCGGCGTCAGGCAGGTGTGCAGCTCGCCCAGGACCCCGTAGCAGTCGGCGTCCTCGTTCACCAGCACCAGCAGACGGCCGAAGTCGGCGCCGCGCAGCCGGCCGCGTTTGCGGGACACCCGGTGCACGGAGACGAAGTGACGGGGGCGGATGCGGACCTCGGCGGGGATGTCCGCCTCGCGCAGCACCTTGCGCACCTCGTCGGCGACCTCGGCGAGCGGGTCGTCCGCGCGGGAGGCGTTGCGGAGGATCAACTCGCGCGTGTGCTCGTTCTCCTCGGGGTGCAGGATTGCGAAGACCAGGTCCTCGAGTTCCGTCTTGAGCGCCTGGACCCCGAGCCGCTCGGCGAGGGGGATGAGGACGTCCCGGGTCACCTTGGCGATGCGCTCCTGTTTCTCGGGACGCATGACACCGAGGGTGCGCATGTTGTGCAGCCGGTCGGCGAGTTTGATCGACATCACGCGGACGTCGTTGCCGGTGGCGACGAGCATCTTGCGGAAGGTCTCGGGCTCGGCCGCGGCGCCGTAATCGACCTTCTCCAGCTTGGTGACGCCGTCGACGAGGTAGCTCACCTCCTCACCGAACTGCTCACGGACCTGATCGAGTGTCACCTCCGTGTCCTCGACGGTGTCGTGGAGCAGGGATGCCGTCAAGGTCGTGGTCTCGGCGCCGAGTTCGGCGAGAATCAGGGTCACGGCCAGCGGGTGGGTGATGTACGGCTCGCCGCTCTTGCGCATCTGGCCGCGGTGCGAGGACTCGGCCAGGAGATAGGCCCGGCGCAGGGGTTCGAGACCGGCGTCGGGATGGTGGGCGCGATGGGCGTCGACCACATGGCCGATGGCGTCGGGGAGCCGGTCGCGGGAGGCTGGGCCGAGCAGCGCGGCACGGCCCAGTCGGCGCAGGTCGAGCCGGGGGCGGGCCTTCCTGCGGGCCCCTGTGGGCGCGACATGACCCGATGTCGCAGGACCTGGGCTCGCAGGATTCACGGCCTCCGCGTTCATGGGCACCTCCGGCTGCGTTGACCGGCGGACGGTGTGCCCCAGGGCGGACTCGGGCTCAGGGGACGGCGTTCGTCCCCCGTCCGGGCCGGTGCTTGATGCTACCGACCCCAACACGTGCGACCGACCGCCTCCCGCCGAGCGTGAAACGGATCACCCCATCGAGCGAAGCCCCGCACTGCGGCGGTTTCACGCCACGGGACCGGCGGCGCGCCGTGCTCTCGAAGCCGAAATCCGCCCCCGCACCCCACGGATGTCGGCCTCCTGCCCCGTGCATCTGGGATACCAAGCCGGCCCGGACTTCAGCGGGGCGGGTTCTCCAGCCACTCCTGCTCGATCACTCCCTCGGCGACGATCACCGCGGGTCCGGTCATCTCGATCTCGCCGTCGGGCCTTTCGGTGATCACCAGGGTGCCGCCGGGCACGTCCACGGTGTACGTCACCGGCGTTCCGGTGACGCTCGGGTCTACGCCGTCCCGGCGGGCGGCGGCCACCGCGACCGCGCAGGCACCCGTGCCGCACGAGCGGGTCTCACCGGCCCCCCGCTCATGGACGCGCAGCGCCACGTGCCGCGGGCCCCGGTCGGCCACGAACTCGACGTTGACGCCGTCCGGATAGGCCGAGGCGGGGCTGAAGGAGGGCGCGGTCAACAGATCACCGGCGTGCGCGAGGTCGTCCACGAAAACCACGGCGTGCGGGTTGCCCATGTTCACGTTCCGCGCCGGCCGGCTGCGCCCGTCGACGCTCACGGTGACGTCGCCGTCGGGGAGCAGCGCCCGGCCCATGCCGACGGTGATGTCACCCGCGGCGGAACCGCTGTCGGACCCGGTCTTGGCGATGTGCACCGTCTTCACGCCCCCGCGCGTGGCGACCGCGATGTCCCCCTCGGCCACATGCCCTGCCCGCTGGAGGTAGCGCGCGAACACCCGCACTCCGTTGCCGCACATCTCGGCGATCGAGCCGTCGCCGTTGCGGTAGTCCATGAACCACTCGGCCTCGGCCGCCAGGTGCCGTGCCTCGGGATGCGCCGCGGACCGCACCACGTGCAGCAGTCCGTCGCCGCCGATGCCCGCGCGACGGTCGCACAGGGCCGCGACGACGGCGGGGGGCAGGTCGATGGCGTTCTCGGGGTCCGGGACGATCACGAAGTCGTTCTCGGTGCCGTGCCCCTTGAGGAAGGCGATCCGCGCGCTCATCCCTCGATCGTACGGGGTGGCCACGACAGCGCGTCCCGCCGCGGCCCCGCGCGGGCGTCAGCGGAGGCGGGCCACTCGCCAGACGGCCAGCGCCACCACCGCGGCGACCAGCACGGCGTAGGCGATCACGACCCGCCAGTCGGGTCTGCGTCCGGAACCACGGGCCGGCAGCCCCGGCCAGGTGTGGCCCACCCTGCGGGCGGCCATCATGCCCCAGCCGGCCGCGCAGGAGCAGATCAGCAGGCCCAGCATGGCGATCACGGCACCGCTGTCGCCGAAGTCGAAGGCGAGCGGGAACGCGAACATCAGCGAGCCGACCGCGGCCAGGCCGACGATGGGCGCGAGCTGCCAGATGCGCAGCCGGCGCTGCGGGCGCAGCTCGACCTCGACCTCGTCGCCGCCCGCGAACATCTCGTCCGGCTCGGGGCCGTCGTCGGTCACTCCGCCCTGCGTCTCGTCCAGCTCGTCGGGGCTGAGACGGCCGAGGTCGAGACGGTCGGGATCCTGCTCCGGCGCACCCCGCTCGGTGGTGAGGTGTTCGGTGCCGTGTGCGGTGTCGCGAGGGCCGGCCTCCATCGCCACGCGCCCTCCCAACTTGGACTCCACTTGGTCGATCGAAGCTTGATGATGGCACGGCGTCAGAGGCCCGGATGACGGCCTGGGCGTCCCGATGCCATGACGTGATCAGGCTGTGACCGGTCGTTCGACCAACGACAGCGCGAGCTGCGGAAGTTCCCTGAGGTCCGCCGCGGCCCCACTCAACCAGTGCACCCGCGGATCGCGCCTGAACCATGAATCCTGACGGCGCGCGAAGCGCTTCGTGGCACGCACGGTCTCCGACCGCGCCTCCTCCAGGGTGCACTCCCCGGCGAGCGCCGCGAGGACCTGCTGGTAGCCGAGCGCACGCGAGGCCGTACGCCCCTCGCGCAACCCCTGCGCCTCCAGTGCGCGCACCTCGTCCACGAGACCCGCCTCCCACATCCGGTCGACCCGGCGGGCGATGCGCTCGTCGAGTTCGGGGCGGGCCACGTCGACGCCGATCTGAAGGGTGTCGTAGACCGAGTCGTGGCCGGGAAGGTTGGCGGTGAAGGGCAGGCCGGTGATCTCGATCACTTCGAGCGCCCGGACGATACGGCGGCCGTTGCTCGGCAGGATGACCCGCGCGGCCTCGGGGTCCGCGGCGGCGAGACGGGCGTGCAGCGCGCCGGAGCCGCGCAGGGTGAGTTCCTCCTCCAGGCGCGATCTGACGTCGGGGTCGGTGCCCGGGAACTCGAGGTTGTCGACGGCCCCGCGGACGTAGAGGCCGGACCCCCCGACCAGGACGGGCCAGCGCCCCTCGGCGAGCAGGGCGTCGATCCGCTCCCGGGCCAGACGCTGGTACTCGGCGACGGACGCGGTGACGGTCACGTCCCAGATGTCCAGGAGGTGGTGCGCGACTCCCCCGCGCTCCTCGGGCGTCAGCTTGGCGGTGCCGATGTCCATCCCCCGGTAGAGCTGCATGGAGTCGGCGTTGACCACCTCACCGCCGAGCTGCCGGGCCAGGAACACGCCCAGATCGGACTTTCCGGCTGCGGTGGGACCGACGACGGCGATGACCCGGGGGGCGGAGGATGCGCTGCTCACCGGTCCAGTCTCGCAAACGCCGCAGCCGGGCGGGACAGCCTCCACCCGAGTACCGTATGAAGTGGATATGGGCGTTTTCGCACATGAACCGCACCGCGAGGGAAGGTGGATCATGGGTCTCCTGGACAACATGAAGGCCAAGCTGGGGCCTGCCAAGGAGAAGGTCTCGCACCTCGCGCAGCAACACGAGGGCAAGATCCAGCACGGGCTGGACAAGGCCGCGAAGACCGTCGACGAGCGGACCAAGGGCAAGTACAGCGACAAGATCCAGTCGGGCACGGGCAAGGCCAAGCACGCCATGGACCGGCTCACCCACAAGGACCACCCCGGTCCGGACACGGGTGGCAGCACGCCGCAGGCCGGGCCGCCGCCCGCTTCCTGAGCGCGGTACGGCGCGGTACAGCGACGGACGGCCGTGGAGCCCGCCAGGCGCGTCTCACGCGCCTGGCGCTCCCGGCCGTTCGCTGTTTCAGGCCGTTCGTTGCCTCAGGCCGTTCGCTGTTTCAGGCCGTTCGTTGCCTCAGGCCGTTCGCCGTTTCAGGCCGTTCGTTGCCTCAGGCCGTTCGCCGTTTCAGGCCGTTCGTTGCCTCAGGGCTCAGGGCTTCAGGCCGACGTCGTACCCGGTCGGCGGCTACGACCAGGTGGCCACGATGTAGCCCACCCCGTACGGAGCATCCTCGTACAGCAGGCGGCCCTCCAGGGCGGTGCCCTCGGCCGCGCCCGCGAGGACCTGCCATGGTGCCCGGCCGGACACCATGAGCTCGCGCGCCAGGCCGCTGTCCAGTGCCCGCAGGGCCGCCGTGTCGACCGCTCCCAGTGCCCGGGCGGCCTCCGCGTCGAAGGGCGCCGCCCGCTCGTCGAGGTAGCCGGGAGCCTTGAGCGTGCGGCAGGCGCTGGCGTCACCCATCACCAGCAGCGCCACCCGCTCCGTCCCGGCGGCGATGTCCCTTCCCTCCTGGACGCACCGCTCGGCCGCGAGATGTTCCCCCACGCCGAGACCCTCGACCGGGACGTCCGCCCAGCCGGTCCGCTCCAGCAGCCAGGCGCCCACCGCCGGCCCGGGGGGAAGTTCCCGCTCGGTCGCCGTGCCCTGGTCCGCGCCGAGCCGTACGCCGAGATCGACCCCGAAGCCGCGGAAGGACCCCGTGCTGCCCTCCGGGTAGCGCTCGGGCCCCGCGTCGCCCTGCAGCGGGCCGACGACCACGAGCCGGTCGGGGCGGGCGGCGGCGAGCGCCCCGACCGCGTCCGTGCACGCGGCCCGCGCGGCCTCCAGCTCGTGGGCGGCGCCCACGGCGACCTCGGACACGAGGAGCGGCGGGCAGGGGCAGACTGCGGCGGCGACCATCATGATCGGCAGCGTAGCCCGGGCGGGCCGCCCGCGAGTCCCCGGCCGGTCGCCGTCAGTCGCAGCCGCAGCCGCCCGCCGCGACCGGGAGGGGTTCGGGCGCACCGATCTTCGGCAGGCCCAGCATCACGCCCGCCGGCCGCGCCGCCTTCTCGGCGTTCCGCTTCTCCCAGGCGTCACCCGCACGCGTGCGGCGCACGTCCAGGGCGGGGCCCTCGGCGAGAAGGTGGTGGGGGGCCGCGTACGTGATCTCGACGGTCACGACGTCGCCGGGGCGGACCTCCTGCTCCGGCTTGGTGAAGTGCACCAGGCGGCTGTCCCGGGCGCGGCCGGAGAGGCGGTGGGTGGTGTCGTCCTTGCGGCCCTCCCCTTCGGCCACCATCAGCTCCAGGGTCCGGCCGATCTGCTTCTTGTTCTCCTCCCAGGAGATCTCCTCCTGGAGGGCGACCAGCCGCTCGTAGCGCTCCTGGACGACCTTCTTGGGGATCTGGCCGTCCATCTCCGCGGCCGGGGTGCCCGGACGCTTGGAGTACTGGAAGGTGAAGGCCTGCGCGAAGCGGGCCTCGCGCACCACCTGCAGGGTCTGCTCGAAGTCCTCCTCGGTCTCGCCGGGGAAGCCCACGATGATGTCGGTGCTGATCGCCGCGTGCGGGATGGCGGCTCGGACCTTCTCGATGATGCCGAGGTAGCGCTCCTGCCGGTACGAACGGCGCATCGCCTTCAGCACCGTGTCCGAGCCGGACTGGAGCGGCATGTGGAGCTGCGGCATCACGTTGGGCGTCTCGGCCATGGCGGCGATGACGTCGTCGGTGAAGTCGCGCGGGTGCGGAGAGGTGAAGCGGACGCGCTCCAGGCCGTCGATGCTCCCGCAGGCCCGCAACAGCTTGCTGAACGCCTCCCGGTCGCCGATGTCGGAGCCGTACGCGTTGACGTTCTGGCCGAGCAGGGTGATCTCCGAGACGCCCTCGGCGACCAGGGCCTCGACCTCGGCGAGGATGTCACCGGGGCGCCGGTCCTTCTCCTTGCCGCGCAGCGCCGGGACGATGCAGAAGGTGCAGGTGTTGTTGCAGCCGACGGAGATGGACACCCAGGCCGCGTAGGCGCTCTCACGGCGGGTCGGCAGCGTGGACGGGAAGGCCTCCAGCGACTCGGCGATCTCGACCTGCGCCTCCTCCTGGACGCGGGCGCGCTCCAGGAGGACCGGAAGCTTGCCGATGTTGTGCGTGCCGAAGACGACGTCCACCCAGGGGGCCCGCTTCACGATGGTGTCGCGGTCCTTCTGCGCGAGGCAGCCGCCGACCGCGATCTGCATGCCGGGGCGCTGCGCCTTCTTCGGGGCGAGGTGGCCGAGGTTGCCGTAGAGCTTGTTGTCGGCGTTCTCCCGCACGGCGCAGGTGTTGAAGACGACGACGTCGGCGTCGCCGTCGGCGCCGTCGGGGGCGCGGACGTAGCCCGCGTCCTCCAGCAGCCCGGACAATCGCTCGGAGTCGTGGACGTTCATCTGGCACCCGTAGGTGCGGACTTCGTAGGTGCGCGTGCCGCCCACTGACTGGCTCCGGTCGATGCTGCTCATGCCCTACAGGGTATGCGCTCGCCACGACACGCCGGGACGGCGGAGAACCCGCCCGGCGGCGACCGTGCGTCCGGGGCCGGATCGCGTTCCCGACGGGGTCCCGGGCTCCGGCTCAGACCTCCGCGCCCGGCGTCCATCCCTGCCGGCGCAGCACCTGGGACACGTCCGGAGCCTCGTAGTGGTCCCCCTTGAGGACCTTGCCGTCGGAGCGGCGGGTGATCCGGCCGTCGGGGCCACGCTTGGTCATGTTGGAACGGTGGATCTCGGAGATCACCGCGTCGAGGTCGATGCCGTGGACGAGCGCCGTGCCGTAGGCGACGTAGACGACATCGGCCAGTTCGTGCGCGAGCCGGTCGAGCGGACCGTGCACCGCCACCTCCGCGACCTCGGCGGCCTCCTCGGCGAGCAGTTCGCCTCGGTGGGCGGCGAGTTCCGGGGAGACCTCGGTCGGTGTCTCGCGCGCGTCCAGCCCGAAGGCACGGTGGAACTCACGGACCAGGTCGGCGGGCGAAGCGCTCATGCCGTGACTGTAGCGGCAGCCCCCGACAGTCCCGACGGTCCCGGCTGCGTCGTCCGGTCCGTCGCCCTGCCCACCTTCCGGCCGGGTATGTGCGCTCTGCCCTGGTCAGCGGGGCATACGGACTGGCAGGATCGCGCCATGTCCAACGCGCTGTCCCGTATCGGCAGGCGCCGGGTCCTGCGGGGCACGGTCGCCGGTTTCGTGGCGCTCGGACTGCTGCTGTGGTGGCTGGCCCCCTGGAGCGAGGAGCCACCCCGTGGGACGGTCACCCTGAGCACGGGGACACGCGCAGGTGTGTACCAGAAATACGGTGAGCTCCTGCGCACCTCGCTCAGTAAACACATGCCGGACCTCGAAGTGCGGCTGCTGACGAGCGACGGGTCGCAGGAGAACGTACGCCGGGTGGCGACCGGAGAGGCCGACTTCGCGATCGCGGCGGCCGACGCGGTGGAGACGTACAGACTGAGCGACCAGCCCGGTGCCGACCGGCTGCGCGGAGTCGCCCGTCTCTACGACGACTACGTGCAGCTCGTGGTCTCGCCCGGTTCCGACATCCGTTCCGTCGCCGATCTGCGGGGGAAGAGGGTCGCCATCGGGCCGCCCAAGTCGGGCGTGCGGCTCATCGCGAACCAGGTGCTCAGGGCGGCGGGCATCGATCCCGAGCAGGACATCAGACCCTCCGCGGACGGCATCGACACCGGCCCGGGGCGGCTCGGGCACGGGCTGGACGCGTTCTTCTGGTCGGGCGGGCTGCCCACGGACGGCCTGCGGACGTTCTCCGAGAACTCCGGTCTGCGGTTCGTACCGATAACGGCCGACCTGGTCGCCCAGCTCCACCGGCAGAGTGGTGCCACGCGCTACTACCGGGCCACCAACATGCCGGAGTCGGCCTACCCCGGCAGCCAGCACGGCGCGACCGTCCCGACGATGGCCGTGTCCAATCTGCTGATCACCCGGGCGGACGCGGACCCGCGGCTCACCGAATGGCTGACCCGGATCGTGCTCAAGAGCCGGGACAACATCGGTAAGCGCGTCCACTCCGCCCAGCTGGTAGACGTGCGCACCGCCATCTACACCGATCCGCTCCGGCTGCACGACGGCGCACGCCGGTACTACCGGTCCGTCAAGCCCTGACCGGTGGTCGCCCCCGTGGGGGCGCTCCTCGGCACCGTCACCGTCACCGTCAGCCCGTGCGGCTCGTGGCGGTCGTACGCGATCGAGCCGCAGCCCGCCGTGAGCAGGGCCCGGGCGATGGACAGGCCGAGACCCGAGCCCTTGACGTTCTGGTGCCGCCCGCTGCGCCAGAAGCGGTCGCCGACGCGGGCCAGCTCTTCGTCGTTCAGGCCGGGGCCGTGGTCGGTGACGACGACGGTGGAGGTGTCACCGTTGGAGGCGACGGCCACCTCGACCCTCTCGCCCTCCGGCGTGAACTTCACCGCGTTGTCGATGACCGCGTCCAGCGCGCTGGACAGGGCGACCGGGTCGGCCCACGCCGTGGTCGGCGGGCAGTCCCCGGCCAGCAGGACCCCCTTGGCCTCGGCGGTGGGCGACCACGCCGCCACACGTTCGGCGGCCAGGGCTCCGATGTCGGTGACCTGGAGCTGGGCCTCGCTGTGCTCGGCCAGCGCCAGGTCGAGCAGGTCGTCCAGGACGTGCGCCAGCCGCCTGCCCTCGGCCTGGACCGAGGCGATCTCCTCGTTGCCGTCGGGCAGCTCCAGCGCGAGCAGTTCGATGCGCAGCAGCAGCGCCGAGAGCGGGTTGCGCAACTGGTGCGAGGCGTCGGCGACGAAGGCACGCTGCTGTTCCAGCACGCCCTCGACGTTGTCCGCCATCTCGTTGAACGACCGGGCGAGCCGCCGGAGCTCCGGCGGTCCGCCGGCCACCGCGACCCTGGACTTCAGCCGCCCGGTGGCGATGTCGTGAGTGGTGGCGTCCAGGACTCGTACGGGCTTGAGCACCCAGCCGGTCAGCCGCAGGGCCGCGCCGACGGCCAGCAGCATCGCCGCCCCCTCACCCACGGCGATGATCAGCCAGCCCTGGAGGATGTGTGAGCGCATCTGCCCGGTGGGCGAGTCGGTGACGACGACCGCGACGACGTCACCGTCCCGGATGACCGGCGAGGCCACCACCAGGTTGCGCCGCTCCCAGGGCCACACCTGCTCGGGATCATGGCTGCGGCGGCTGAGCAGCGCCTCCTGGAAGGCGTCGCGCACCTCGCCTGTCCTGGGCAGGAACCAGTCGTCCGGCGCGTGCGCCATCGGGACGTCGTTGCGGCGGAAGACGCCGGCCCGGATGCCGTACACCTCGTGGTAGCTGCGGAGTTCGCTGCTGAGGGTCTCCCGGCGCTCGTCGATGTCGCCGGCCACGGGGTCGGCCGGCTCGGTGACGAACTGGGCGAGGGCCGCGAAGCGCGCCGTGTCGTCGATCCGGTCGACGACGACCTGTTGCTGCTGCGCACGCGCCAGGCTGACGGCGAGCGGAACCCCTAGCGCGAGCAGTACGGCCGCCATCAGGACGATGAGCAGCGGCAGCAGACGTGTGTGCACCCGGCCACGCTATGCCGCGGGCTCGACGAGCCGGTAGCCGACTCCGCGTACCGTCTCGATGAGGGTCGGCATGCGCAACTTGGCGCGCAGGGAGGCGACATGCACTTCCAGGGTGCGCCCCGTTCCCTCCCAGCTGGTGCGCCACACCTCGCTGATGATCTGCTCGCGGCGGAAGACGACCCCGGGTCGCTGGGCGAGCAGGGCCAGCAGGTCGAACTCCTTGCGGGTCAGTTGGACGACCGAACCGTTCACGCTGACCCGCCGGGTCGGCAGCTCGATGCGCACGGAGCCGAGACGCAGCTCGGCCTCACCGGCGGCGACGGCGTCCTCCTGGACGGTGCGCCGGCTGACGGCGTGGATCCGGGCGAGCAGCTCGCCCGTGTCGTACGGCTTGACCACGTAGTCGTCGGCGCCGAGGTTGAGCCCGTGGATGCGGGAGCGCACGTCGGAACGGGCGGTGACCATGATCACCGGGGTGCCGGTGCGTTTACGGATCTTGCCGCAGACCTCGTAGCCGTCCTGATCGGGCAGGCCCAGGTCGAGGAGGACGACGCCGAAGCCGTCGGCCTCGGGGACGAGCGCCTGGAGTGCCTCCTCGCCGCTGCGCGCGTGGGTGACGTCGAACCCGTGCCTCGCCAGAATCGCCGACAGGGCGGCGGCGACGTGGTTGTCGTCCTCGACGAGCAGCAGTCTCATCCAGTCCCCCTTCGGTTCATCGGCCGTACGATCCGCCTGCGTACAAAACGGTCTGTGCACGAAACGGTCTGTGCACGAAAACGTGTGCACACGCGCGTGCACCTTGCAGTGACGCCGATGGACGGGGACGGCGTCAAGAGGGTTCCGGTTGCGCTTCGGTACCGTTACCCGGCCGAAATGAGCCCTGCTCACAAGTGCTACGACATGTATCCGATTGCTACCGGATCGTGATGCTCAGATTCCCCTCAGATGTAATGACGCGGATCTGCAGGATCACTACTGTCCTCCCAAACCGAGGAGGACGGAGCCCGAAAGCGATGACCGAAGTATCGGCGGCCAAGGAAGATGTGGCCACGACCGGCGAACTGGTCGTCCTGAAGAGCGTCAACAAGCACTTCGGCGCGTTGCACGTACTCCAGGACATCGACCTGACGGTCGCCCGCGGCGAAGTCGTCGTGGTCATCGGGCCCTCCGGGTCCGGAAAGTCCACCCTGTGCCGCACCATCAACCGTCTGGAGACGATCGACACCGGGTCGATCACGATCGACGGGAAACCCCTGCCCCACGAGGGCAAGGAGCTGGCGAGGCTGCGGGCCGACGTGGGCATGGTCTTCCAGTCCTTCAACCTCTTCGCGCACAAGACGGTGCTCGAGAACGTGACGCTGGGCCAGGTCAAGGTCCGCAAGAAGGACAAGAAACAGGCCGAGGAGCGGGCCCGTGCCCTGCTCGACCGGGTCGGCGTGGGCGCGCAGGCCGAGAAGTACCCCGCGCAGCTGTCCGGCGGCCAGCAGCAGCGTGTCGCCATCGCGCGGGCCCTGGCGATGGAGCCCAAGGTCATGCTCTTCGACGAGCCGACGTCGGCCCTCGACCCGGAGATGATCAACGAGGTTCTGGAGGTCATGCAGCAGCTCGCCCGCGACGGCATGACCATGATCGTCGTGACCCACGAGATGGGATTCGCCCGGTCCGCCGCCAACCGCGTGGTGTTCATGGCGGACGGCCGCATCGTCGAAGCCGCTTCGCCGGACCAGTTCTTCAGCAATCCGCGCAGCGACCGTGCCAAGGACTTCCTGTCGAAGATCCTGCACCACTGACGGCGCCCCGCGCCCTGACGACTTGCGTCACCGGATGAACCGGGCCGCATCACTTCACCAGTCAAAAGGAAGTCCACCATGAAGCTCCGCAAGGTCACCGCCGCCTCGGCCGCCGTGTTCGCCCTCGCCCTGACCGCCACCGCCTGCGGGGGCGGCAGCGACAAGGACAGCGGTTCGTCCTCCTCCGGAGGCGGCGGCGACAAGATCAAGATCGGCATCAAGTACGACCAGCCCGGTCTCGGCCAGAAGACCCCGCAGGGCTACGCGGGCTTCGACGTGGACGTCGCCACGTACGTCGCCAAGAAGCTCGGCTACGACGAGAAGCAGATCGAGTGGAAGGAGTCGAAGAGCGCCGACCGCGAGACCATGCTGCAGCGTGGTGACGTCGAGTTCATCGCCGCCACCTACTCGATCAACCCGGAACGCGAAAAGAAGGTCGACTTCGCCGGCCCGTACCTGCTCGCCCACCAGGACGTGCTGATCCGCGCCGACGACAACAAGATCAAGTCGCCGGAGGACCTGAACAGCGCGAAGCTGTGCTCGGTCACCGGCTCCACCTCGGCGCAGAACGTCAA
Source organism: Streptomyces sp. NWU339 (assembly GCF_003143855.1). Taxonomy (GTDB): domain Bacteria; phylum Actinomycetota; class Actinomycetes; order Streptomycetales; family Streptomycetaceae; genus Streptomyces. The sequence goes on along the minus strand of NZ_QFRK01000018.1, from coordinate 37,551 downwards.
GGAAAAGCTGGCGCCCAAGGCCCAGCTGCAGCCGTACCCGACGTACTCGGCCTGCCTGCCCGGTCTCCAGAACGGTGCCGTCGACGCGCTGACCACCGACGACTCGATCCTCGCCGGTTACGCCGCCCAGGATCAGTTCAAGGGCAAGTTCAAGCTCGCCGGCTTCAAGATGACCAACGAGAACTACGGCATCGGCGTCAAGAAGGGCAGCGACCTCAAGGCCAAGATCAACGACGCGCTTGAGGCCATGGTCGCCGACGGCTCCTGGGAGAAGGCCGTGAAGGACAACTTCGGTCCGGCCAACTACCAGTACGAGCCCGCGCCGAAGATCGGCGACATCAAGAGCTGAGGCCTCGCCCGACAGGGTGCGCCGTCCCGGATGCGGGGCGGCGCACCGGTGCGGCCGTCCCTACACGCGAAAGCGCGGGAGATCGTGTTCGACTTTCTTGAAAAATACGACCTGCTGGGGGCCTTCTGGACGACGGTGCAGCTCGCTGCGTTCTCCGCCGTCGGCTCCCTGGTCTGGGGCACCCTGCTGGCCGCCATGCGCGTCGGCCCGGTGCCGCTGATGCGCGGTTTCGGGACCGCGTACGTGAACATCGTGCGGAACATCCCACTGACCGTCATCATCCTGTTCACGTCGCTGGGCCTGAGCCAGACGCTGGGCATCAATCTCGGCGCGGACGACTTCGAGACGATCAACTTCCGGCTCGCCGTCCTCGGCCTGATCCTCTACACCTCGGCTTTCGTGTGCGAGGCGCTGCGCTCCGGCATCAACACGGTGCCGGTCGGCCAGGCTGAGGCCGCCCGCGCGCTCGGCCTCAGCTTCAGCCAGGTCCTGGGCCAGGTGGTGCTGCCTCAGGCGTTCCGCTCGTCCGTCGGCCCGCTGGCGAACGTGCTCATCGCGCTCATCAAGAACACCACGGTGGCCGCCGCCATCGGTGTTGCCGAGGCTGCCCTGCTGATGAAGGAGATGATCGAGAACGAGGCACAGCTGCTGCTGATCTCCGCGGTCATCGCTGTCGGTTTCGTGATTCTGACGCTGCCGACCGGCCTGTTCTTCGGCTGGGTGGGCAAGAAGGTGGCGGTGAAGCGATGAGCTCCGTCCTGTACGACGCCCAGGGCCCTCGCGCCAAACGGCGGAACATCGTTTTCACGGTGGTCTTCCTGGCTGCCTCCGCCGCCCTGTTGTGGTGGGTGCTCAACACCCTCAATGACAAGGGCCAGCTGGAGTGGTTCCTGTGGAAGCCGTTCTTCACCAGCGGCGAACCGTGGTCCACGTACATCTGGCCGGGTCTGCAGAACACCTTGAAGGCCGCTGCGCTGTCGGTGATCATCGCGCTGCCGCTCGGTGCCGTCTTCGGCATCGCCCGACTGTCGGACCATGCCTGGATCCGCGTCCCGGCCGGGATCGTGGTCGAGTTCTTCCGGGCCATCCCCGTGCTGGTCCTGATGATCTTCGGTCTCGCTCTGTTCGCCGAGTACACCAACGTCAACTCCGACGACCGTCCGCTGTACGCGGTCGTCACGGGTCTGGTGCTGTACAACGCCTCCGTCCTCGCGGAGATCGTGCGCGCCGGCATCCTGTCCCTGCCCAGGGGCCAGGCCGAGGGAGCGATGGCGATCGGCCTGCGCAAGAACCAGACGATGCGGCTGATCCTGCTGCCGCAGGCGGTCACCGCGATGCTCCCGGCCATCGTCAGCCAGCTCGTCGTCATCGTGAAGGACACCGCCCTCGGCGGCGGCGTCCTCACCTTCCCCGAGCTGCTCGCCGCGGCCAACACGATGAGCGGTTACTACGGCGCCAACGTCATCGCCAGCCTCACGGTGGTGTCCGTGCTCTTCATCGCGCTCAACTTCGCCCTCACCTCCTTCGCCTCCTGGCTCGAGGCGCGGCTGCGCCGCAGCAAGCGCAGCACGGGCGCGGTTCTCGGCGCCGACGAGGTCGACGACCTCAACGCGGGCGAGGTCGGGGGCGCCCAGAAGACCGGCGCGGGCGGCGCCAGCTGACGCACGCTCTGCTGTACCGACATGGCTGTGGCCCACCCCTCCGGTGGGCCACAGCCATGTCGGGGTCCGGGACGGCATCGGCGGCGCGCGAAAATCATCCCGGTACGGACCGGGCCTGTGTGATGAGCAGTCAAGTGGTGTGACGGAACCGGACCGGTTTCATGATCGCCGACCGCGCCCGTCACTTGACGCAAGCACCGGCAGTAGGTTGCATACGTTCTGTGATCGCGCACCCTGCTCCATCGTCCTGTTCCGCCCTGTCCTCCGGGACGTCACTTCGAACAGGGGGCGCCGCGCCGTGGACCCGGTGATCATCGTCGGAGCGGGGCCCGTCGGGCTCACGCTCGCCCTGGCGCTGGCGCGTCAGGAGGTGCCGTGCATGGTCCTCGACGAGGGGCCGGGCAAGGACGAACCGCGTCCTGCCCGGTCGGTGGTGCTGCGCGAGGACACCACGGCTCTGCTGGAGCGGCTGACCGGTGCGCCACTGACCCGGGTCGGCTCCCGTTGGGCCGGATGGCGGTCGATGCGGCGCAAGCAGGTGACACACGAGGTCACTTTCGACGCCACCGCACCTGCCCCCGTGCACATCGCCCAGCACGTCCTCACCGGTGCCCTGCGTGCGGCCCTCGCCCGTGAACGGCTCGTCGGGGTCGCCGTGGACAGCCGTCTGGACTCCCTCGAACAGGAGCCCTCCGGCGTCACCGCGCACACCCGCGGCGCCAGGGGCACCTGGTGGCGCGGCAGTTACCTGGTCGGCTGCGACGGCCCCCGCTCCACCGTGCGCAAGCTCCAGGACATCCGCTTCCCGGGCCGCACGGCGGTGGAACGTCACGCCGTGGCCGCGCTGCGTACGGAACTTCCCTGGCCGGACGAAGCGTTGCTGCACCGGATGCCGCCGTGGCGCGCTTCCGGTCCCTTCGCCGGGGAGGTCACCGCGCGCCCACTGCCGGACGGCGTGTGGCGTCTGGACTGGCTGCTGCCGCCGGGCAAGGAACTGGTCACCCCCGAGCTGCTGCTGGCCCGGATCCGGGAGACTCTCGCCGGCTGGGCCGACGGCCCGACGCCACCGTACGAACTGCTCGACACCGGGGTCCACACCGTCCACCACCGGCTCGCCCGGCGCTGGCGGGCGGACCGCGTGTTCCTCGCCGGGGACGCCGCGCATCTGCTCGGCACGCTGGGCACACACGGGCTGGACGAAGGGCTTCGCGACGCCGACAACCTCGCCTGGAAGCTGGCTCTGGCCTGGCACCACGGCCACCACGAAGCGCTGCTCGACAGTTACCAGGCCGAGCGGCGCGCGATCGTCTCCGCCCGGCTGCGCGCCGCCGATCAGGCGCTGCCGCTGCTGCGGGGCGGGGGAGGGCTGCGTTCCTACGTCCCCGGCTCCGCCCGCGGTCATGACGCGCTCCTGGTGGACGGCCACCTGGGGCAGGGGCCGCTGGGAGCGCCGGGCGGGCACGCCGGATCGCCCCTCGCGCCCCGGGACCTCGAGGGCGAGGTCCCCGTGGACACGCCCCTCGGGGCGCCGGTCACCGATGTGCGGGTCACTGCGGAGGACGGCACCTTCGTCCGGCTGCGGGACCGGCTCGGCCGGGGTGCGCTGCTGGTGGTGCTGATCGCGCCGGGTACCGGCGTGTGGGAGCGCAGGCACTGGGTGTCCGCCGGGATCATGCCCCGGCTGGCGGCGGCCGTGGCGGCGCTGCCGCATCCGGCCGAGCTGCTGGTCGCGGAGAGCTATCCGGGGGCGGCGGCCCACACCGTGCTGCTGGTACGCCCCGACGGTCACCTGGTCACGGCGCTCGGCGGAGTCCGTCCGGCGGACCTGTACGCGGCGGCCGAAACGGTGGTCGGTGGACCGGCGGATGCGGGAACAGCGGGGACGGAGGCCCGGGCAGCGGCCGGAGCCGGATCGCGCTGAGGTGCCGGGCACGGACGATCCGTATCCGCATGCTTCCGTGCGGGTCCGCATGCTGACGGCGAGTTGATCCCGTGTGCGTCGTCGTGGTGTACTCCGGTCCGTGACCGACACCTGTGTGCGCCTGTGGCGGAGGGTCCATATGGACCTCGTCCGCTACGCGGGCTGCGTGTGTCGCCCGTCCTGCTGAACTCGCGTTCCCTCTTTCCCGCGCGCCGCTCGCCGCTTCCCCGCCGCCGTGCGCGCTCCGCGAACCTTTCTTCAGGACGGTGCACGTGTCTGCCTCCCCTGCCCTCCCCTCCTCTCCTGCGGGCTCCCCCTCTGCTCCCGGCCCTTCACAGGCAGAACTCCTCGACTTCGTACGGCATGTCGCCGCCGACGCCGAGCTGGTCGCCGCGCTCCCGCTCGATCCGGAGGGCCGCACCTGGGTGCGGCTCGACGGACCCGCCAACAGCGAGGCCTGGCTGATCGGCTGGCCGCCCGGCGCGGGCACCGGCTGGCACGACCACGGGGAATCCCTCGGTGCCTTCGTGACCGCGGCGGGCGAGCTGCGGGAGAACTCGCTCGCGGTGCGGCTGCCCACCGACGGCTGGAAGACTCTGGAACTGAACGACGGCGTGGACCGGGAACGTCGGCTGACGGCCGGTGAGGGCCGCGCCTTCGGCCGGCATCACGTGCACGAGGTGCTCAACGAGTCCCCCGACCGGCACGCGGTCTCCGTCCACGCCTACTACCCGCCCCTGCCCCTGATGCGCCGCTACGGCCGCAGCGGCCGGACCCTGCGTCTGGAGCAGGTCGAGCGCCCGGCGGACTGGCAGTGAGTGGGACACACGAGCAGGCTGCCGGTGCCCCCGGGATCGACGAACTGCTGGAGCGGGTACGCGCGGGCTACACGCGGATCGAGGCGGTACCCGCGTACGAGGCCGCCCGCGGCGGGGAGGCGCTGCTGGTCGACATCCGGTACGCGGCCCTGCGCGACCGGGACGGCCTCATCCCCGGCGCCCTCGTCGTCGAGCGCAACGAGCTGGAGTGGCGTCTCGACCCGCGGGGCAGCCACCGCCTCCCCGAGGCCACCGGTCACGATCTGCGCGTCGTCGTGATCTGCGACGAGGGGTACGCCTCCAGCCTGGCCGCGGAGTCCCTGCACCGGCTGGGGCTCCACCGGGCCACCGACCTGATCGGCGGTTTCCAGGCATGGCGCACGGCGGGTCTGCCGGTACGGGCGCCGGGCGGGGCCCCTCAGTAGCCCCCGTCGTCCAGGAACTCTGTGTTCTCGCCCTCCTCCTCCAGGGCCTGGCGGACCACGCGCAGGGCGAGGCCCTCGGGGTAGCCCTTGCGGGCGAGCATGCCGGCGAGGCGGCGGATCCGCTTGTCCCGGTCGAGTCCGCGGGTGGAGCGCAGCTTGCGGGCGACGAGTTCGCGCGCGGTGGCCTCTTCCTGCTCGGAGTCGAGTCGGGAGACGGCCGCGTCGATCAGGGTGGGGTCGACGCCCTTGGTCCGCAGCTCCCGGGCGAGGGCACGCCGGGCCAGGCCCCGGCCGTGGTGCCGGGACTCCACCCAGGCGTCCGCGAAGGCACTGTCGTCGATCAGTCCGACCTCTTCGAACCGGGACAGCACCTCCTCGGCGGCCTCGTCCGGGATCTCCCGCTTGCGCAGGGCGTCGGCGAGTTGCTTCCGGGTGCGTGGGGTCCCGGTGAGCAGGCGCAGGCAGACGGCCCGCGCCCGCTCGACCGGGTCCCCCTCGGGCTCCTCCCGCTCGGCCCTCGAAGAGGAGGAGACACCCCCGTCCGCCGCGCTCGCCTCGCCGAAAGCCCGGCGCCCGCGCCCACCGCGCGGCCCGCCGTCACGCGAGCCGCTCCCCCATGAGTCGCCCGCACGACGGGACCCGGCACCGCCTCGGCGACGGCCGCCGCCCGGGTCCTCACCGGGGAAGCCGGCCGTGCCGCCGGCGTCCCCGTCCGCCCCGTCAACGCTCGCGGCTGGGTCTGCGCCGTCTCCGGTACCTCTCCCCCATGAGGCGCCGGAGGCGGCGAACTCGTACTCGGCCCAGTCGGTTCGTCGCGTCACGGGTCAGCTCTTGGCCGCGGCGGCCTTGGACTTGGTGGTCTTGGCCGCCGGGGCCGCGATCGCCTCGGCCGGAGCGGTGAGGCCGGCGGCATCCGTGCCCTGCCCGGCGGCCGACTCCTCGGGCCGCACGCCGACGCCGAGCTTCTCCAGGATCTTCTTCTCGATCTCGTTGGCGAGGTCGGGGTTGTCCTTGAGGAAGTTGCGGGCGTTCTCCTTGCCCTGGCCGAGCTGGTCGCCCTCGTAGGTGTACCAGGCACCGGCCTTGCGGACGAAGCCGTGCTCCACGCCCATGTCGATCAGGCCGCCCTCACGGCTGATGCCCTGGCCGTAGAGGATGTCGAACTCGGCCTGCTTGAAGGGCGGCGCCACCTTGTTCTTGACGACCTTGCAGCGGGTGCGGTTGCCGACCGCTTCGGTGCCGTCCTTGAGGGTCTCGATGCGGCGGATGTCGATGCGCACCGAGGCGTAGAACTTCAGCGCCCGGCCACCGGTCGTGGTCTCCGGGGAGCCGAACATCACGCCGATCTTCTCGCGGAGCTGGTTGATGAAGATCGCCGTGGTCTTCGACTGGTTGAGCGCACTGGTGATCTTCCGCAGCGCCTGGCTCATCAGCCGGGCCTGCAGACCCACGTGGGAGTCGCCCATCTCGCCCTCGATCTCCGCGCGCGGCACCAGCGCCGCGACGGAGTCGATCACGATGAGGTCGAGGGCACCGGAGCGGACCAGCATGTCCACGATCTCCAGTGCCTGCTCGCCGTTGTCCGGCTGGGACAGGATCAGGTTGTCGATGTCGACGCCGAGCTTCTTCGCGTACTCGGGGTCGAGGGCGTGCTCCGCGTCCACGAAGGCGACCTGGCCGCCGGCCTTCTGCGCGTTGGCCACCGCGTGCAGGGTCAGGGTCGTCTTGCCGGAGGACTCCGGACCGTAGATCTCCACCACACGGCCGCGGGGCAGACCGCCGACGCCGAGGGCCACGTCGAGAGCGGTCGACCCGGTGGGGATGACCTCGATGGGCTCGTTCGTCCGATCGCCCATGCGCATGACCGCGCCCTTGCCGAATTGCCGTTCAATTTGTGCGAGCGCGGCGTCGAGCGCCTTCTCGCGGTCGGTTCCTGCCATGGGTTCCACCCGATTTGCTTGGTTCGATCGCTTCACGTCGACGACGCTAGCGCCTGCCACTGACAACGCGCCCCGGCGCACCTCCGCCCTGTGGACAACTGGGGCCCTTTCCCTCACGAACCGGGCCATAGCACCCATGATCGGGCCTCACCGGCACACCCATGAGAATAGATGTTCGATTTTCGTGTCAAGCGCACCACGCGGCACCCTCACAAGGCGTTCACCCTCCGGCAACGGCCCCGCCGCCGCTCAGGAGCCCCCGGCGTCCCCGGCCTCCCTGGTGTCCCCGGCATCCCCACTCCGAAGTGGTGTCGCGCCCCGCCGGCGGCTCCAGAGGCGCCGGGCGCGGGCGACGAGGCTCTCCCGCTCTCCGGGACTCCGCTCTCCGGGGACGCGCTCACCGGGACGGTGGTGGCCGTGCACGCGGGGGTCGTCCGTCACGTCGTAGCGCTTCACGTACGCGCCCAGGAACGCCTGGAGGGTGGCGACCGCGGGGATGGCTATCAGCGCGCCGACGGCACCGAGCAGGGCCGTGCCCATGACGACCGAGCCGAAGGCGACCGCCGGATGGATGTCGACGGTCCTCGCGGTCAGCTTGGGCTGCAGCACGTAGTTCTCGAACTGCTGGTAGATCACCACGAAGATCAGCACCCACAGCGCGTACCAGGGGTCGACCGTGAAGGCGATCAGCATGGGCAGAGCGCCCGCCAGATACGTACCGATGGTGGGGATGAACTGCGACACCAGGCCCACCCACACGGCGAGCACCGGCGCGTAGGGCACCTCGAGTATCTCCAGCAGTACGTAGTGGGCCATGCCGGAGACCAGCGCCATCAGCCCGCGCGAGTACAAGTAGCCGCCGGTCTTGTTCACGGCGATCTCCCACGCGCGCAGCACCTCGGCCTGGCGCACGGGCGGCAGTACGGAACAGACGGCTCGTCGCAGCCGCGGACCGTCGGCGGCGAAGTAGAACGAGAACAGCCCTATGGTCAGCAGTTGGAAGAGGCCCCCGAGGACCTGCGCGGAAACGTCCAGGACACCGGTGGCGCTGTTCTGCACGTAGTTGCGCAGCCAGTCGGAGCGGAGCAGGCCCTCCTGGATGTCCACCCGCCGCAGTTCGGTGTGGAAGTGGGTGTTGACCCAGTTGATGACGGAGTCGAGGTACTCCGGGAAATCCTCGACGATCTTGATGATCTGTCCCGCGAGCATGGACCCGAGCAGCGTGACGAAGCCCGCCGCCGCGATCAGCACTGCCAGGAAGACCAGGAAGGTGCCCAGCCCCCGGCGCACCCCCCGCGCGGCCATCCAGCTCACCGCGGGCTCGACGGCGAGCGCCAGGAAGAACGCGATGAGGATGTTGATCAGCAACCCGGTGAGTTCGTGGAAGGCCCAGCTGCCCAGCTGGAACAGGGCGATCAGCGCGAGCGCGAGCACCATGGCGCGCGGCAGCCAGCGCGGCATGCGGGTGCCGGGCGGGGCGGCGGAACCCGCCGGTGGGCCGGGGGGCGGAGGCGCGCCGGGCGCCGAGGGGTGCCGGGCCGCCTGCCCGGTCTCGTCTGTGGGTGCCACGGAGCAAGTTTCGCGCACGCCACCGGCAGCCGTCCGCCCCGTGGCCGTCTCTGTGACGATCAGCGCTTTTCCCGCGGCACGTCCATCACCGCGCAGACCACCTGCCAGACGTCCTTGGCGTCCCAGCCGGCCCTCAGTGCCTCGTGCACGGTGCGCCCGCCGAGTTCCGACATGACGTGATCGCGCGCGAAGGTGTCGGCGTAGCCCGTACCGAAGTACTCCGCCATCCGTTCCCAGAAGACCGTCAACCGCATGCCCTCAGTATCCCGCCCGAGAGTGTGGGCCCGAGCCCGGACCGCCTGCCGACACCGCTTTGCGCCCTAACGTCTGTCCCATGTCACCAACCGGATCGGTCCCCCTGCCCCCGAAACCCCCGGCCGACAGCCCGCTCGCCCGCGCGGAGCGTTTCGTCTGGCTGACCGCGCGGGTGCTCGAGCAGCGTCTGTTCGCCCACGAGTTCCGGAAGGGCGGTGCCGACCCGGTGGAGCGGGCGCTGGACGCCTACCGCAACGAGGACGGCGGATACGGTCACGCGCTGGAGCCCGACCTGCGGGGCCCCGTCAGCCAGCCGCTGCACACCGCCCACGCCCTGCGTGTCCTGGACTCCGTGGGGCGCTGTGGCGGCACGCGCGTGGAGCGCGCGTGCCACTACCTGACGTCCGTGTCCACTCCGGACGGCGCGCTGCCGGCGGTCCACCCCAGCCTGCGCGGCTACCCGTCGGCCCCCTTCGTACCGGTCGTGGACGACCCGCCCGGCGAACTTCTGGCCACCGGGCCGGTGGTGGGGCTGCTGCACCGCAACGACGTGTGGCACGCGTGGCTGTTCCGGGCCACGGACTTCTGCTGGCAGGCCGTCGAATCACTGGAGCGGAGCCATCCGTACGAGATCCGGGCAGCGCTCGCCTTCCTGGACTCCGTCCCCGACCGCCCACGCGCGAAGGCGGCCGCCGACCGGCTGGGCCGCCTGGTGCGCGGACAGCGGCTGGCGGCGCTCGACCCGGACGACCTCGACGCCTACCCGGTCGCGCCCGGCTACGCCCCGGGTGAGCACCATTTCCCGCACGACTACGCACAGACACCGCGCTCCCTCGCGCGCGGGTGGTTCACCGACGAGGAGATGTCACGCTCGCTGGACCACCTCGCGGCCGAGCAGGAGGACGACGGCGGCTGGCCGGTGCGCTGGCGCGAGTGGGCGCCGGCTCCGGCCCTGGAGGCACGCTCCATGGTGACCATCGACGCGCTGCGCACGCTCAGGGCGTACGGCCGCCCGGTCGGCTGACCCGGCACCGGTCTCAGCCGCCCAGGGCCCGGACCCCCGCCGTCACCACCACGGCCGCCCCGACGACGACCAGGAACGGGGCGCGCAGCATCAGCGCCACGGCGGCGGCGGCGAGCCCCACCGCCCGCGCGTCCAGCACCAGCGTCTGCCCGTCGGCGAAGGTCTGCTGGGCCGTGAGTGCGGCGAGCAGGGCGACGGGCAGCAGCGCGGCCAGACGCCTGACCAGCGGCCGCTCGAGGGCACCGGCGGGGACCAGCAGCCCGGCCAGCTTGACGGCGTAGCACCCGAGGACGGTCACGCCGATCGCGATCCAGATGTTCAACGGTCCTCCCCCGGTGCGTCACCGCGCGGTGTTCCCCTGCGGCGGCCCTGTGCCCACAGGACCGCCGGTGCCGCGAGCGCGGCCACCAGGACCGGTACACCGGCGGGCAGGACCGGCAGCAGGCCGAGTCCCAGCAGGACGGCGAGCCCGGCGACCATCCGTTCGGTGCCGGTCCGCAGCATCGGCGCGAGCAGGGCCAGGAAGACCGCGGGGCCGGCCGCGTCCAGGCCCCACGCGCCGGTGTCCCCGATGGCCTCGGCGCCCAGCGCGCCGAGCAGCGTGGTGAGGTTCCACAGGACGTACAGGCTGAGCCCGGTCACCAGGAAACCGATCCGCGCGCTGCGCCGGGTGGGCTGGGCGAGGGAGACCGCGGCCGTCTCGTCGATGACCCACTGGGCCGCGAACGGCCGCACCGCGCGCGGGAGGGCCAGCAACTGGGACAGGCGCAGCCCGTAGAAGGCGTTGCGCACCCCCAGGAAGAACGCCCCGGCGGCGGCCGTGAACGGGCTCCCGCCGGCGGCGAGCGCCCCCACCAGCGCGAACTGGGACGCCCCGGTGAACACGAGAAGGCTGAGCGCGCACGTCTGGAGCAGCGTGAGCCCGCTGCCGGCCGAGGTCACCCCGAAGGCGAATCCGGAGAGTCCGACGGCTATCCCGACGCCCAGGGCGTCCCGGACGACGGCGCCGTCCGGTTTTTCTCCCCGGGCGTCCCCGTCCCGGACGTCCGCGAGTGTTGTCTGTTCTGTTGCCACACCCCGGACGGTACGTGGAGCGCTCTTCGGATGTCTTGTACGTTCTTGCGCTCGCGCTGGTAGGCGCCGGGCGGCACTCCCACGATCCGGCCGAAGTGCCGGTTCAGGTGCGGCTGGTCGGTGAATCCGACCACGACGGCGGCCTCCGACGGCACGGTCCCGGCGTCCAGCAGCCGACGCGCCCGCCGTACCCGTGCGTCGGTGAGCCAGGCGTGCGGCGGCATTCCGTAGGTGTCCCGGAAGGCCCGCAGCAGCGCGAACGGGCTGGTGCCCAGTTCGTCAGCCAGCTGCTCCAGCGTCGGCGGGGCGGCCATCCGCTCTTCCAGCAGGGCACGCGCGCGTGCGGCGGTGCGGGCGCCGGCCGTGCGCACCTCGCTCCGGGGCAGCGACCCGCCGTTCAGCCTCAGCAGCCGGGTCACGGCCACCCGCAGCAGTGTGTCGGCGGCGAGCGCGTTGCCCTCGTCGGTGGCCCGCAGTACCCGGTGCACCAGGCGGACGGCGTACGGATCGTCGAGCACCGGCCGCACGAAGCCCGGGGTGCCGCGCAGTGCGGTGGTCTCCGCGGCGATCGCCGCGACCACCTCGGGCGAGGGATACACCGCGCCGTACCGCCAGCCCTCCGGCACCCCGGCCCGCCCGGTGTGCGGGGTGTCCGGGTTCACCAGCGCCAGTGCCCCGGCCCCCGCGTACTGGTCGCCGCCGCCGTGGTGGAAGACCTCCACGCCGTCGGCGATGGCGGCGATCACGAAGTTCTCGTGGGTGTGCCGTACGAACGTCTTGTGTATGTAGCGGGCCCGGAGCAGATCGACGCCGGGCAGGTCGGCGTACTGCCAGTGCCGCGCCCGTTCCTTGCCTGTTTCCGCCATCGGGCCTCTTTCGAGGGAACCACCGGCTTCAGCCGGTGGGGGAACCGAATCCCTGGTGTACGTTTCTGGTGTCCCGCAAGGGATCGGTTCGGGCTGGACCGCAACCCTCGGGTTGGAAGCCCCCTTCCTTCGGGAGGGGGAGCGGAGTCACACGGCCATTGTCACCCGACCCCTGGCCGGACCCGCAGGGGCCCGCCCGGCCCCTGCGCACCGAGGCCGAGCAGACCGGACGCCCACGTCCGGCCTGCTCAGGCCCGTTGTCAGTGCCCGGGTGCAGGATGGACGCATGGTCAGCACTCCGCACCGAGCCCTGGACGGCTTCTCCGCCGCGACCCGCGGCTGGTTCACGGGGGCGTTCTCCGCGCCCACCGCGGCCCAGGCGGGCGCCTGGCGGGCCATCCACGAGGGGTCGGACGTGCTGGTCGTCGCCCCCACCGGCTCCGGCAAGACGCTGGCCGCGTTCCTCGCGGCCCTGGACCAGCTGGCCGCCACACCCCCGCCCGCGGACCACCGGAAGCGCTGCCGCGTCCTGTACGTCTCCCCGCTGAAGGCCCTGGCCGTCGACGTCGAGCGCAATCTCCGCAGCCCGCTGACCGGCATCCGCCAGGAGGCCGTGCGCCTGGGGCTGCCCGAGCCCGAAATCAAGGTCGGGATCCGCTCCGGCGACACCCCGCCCGCCGAGCGCCGGGCCCTGTCCACCCGCCCGCCGGACATCCTCATCACCACTCCGGAGTCCCTGTTCCTGATGCTGACGTCGGCCGCGCGGGACGCGCTGACGGGCGTGGAGACGGTGATCCTGGACGAGGTGCACGCGGTCGCCGGAACCAAACGCGGGGCGCACCTCGGGCTCTCCCTGGAGCGGCTGGACGAACTGCTGCCCAGGCCGGCCCGCCGCATCGGCCTGTCGGCGACGGTCCGCCCGGTCGACGAGATCGCCCGTTTCCTGTCCCCGCGCGGCAAGGTGGAGATCGTCCAGCCCGAGGCCGGCAAGGAGTTCGACCTCTCCGTCGTGGTCCCGGTCGAGGACCTGGGTGAGCTGGGAGGCTCCCCGGTGGCCGACGGATCGGAGGGGGCGGAGCGCCCGTCGATCTGGCCGCACGTCGAGGAGCGGATCGCCGACCTGGTCCAGTCCCACCGCTCGACGATCGTGTTCGCGAACTCCCGCCGTCTCGCGGAACGCCTGTGCAACCGGCTCAACGAGATCGCCTACGAGCGGGCCACCGGGGAGCCGCTGGGCGAGCACCACTCCCCGGCCGAGCTCATGGGCGGTTCCGGGGCCGCCCAGGGCGCGCCCGCCGTCATCGCCCGCGCGCATCACGGCTCGGTGTCCAAGGAGCAACGGGCCCTGGTCGAAGAGGACCTCAAGGCGGGCCGTCTGCCTGCGGTGGTGGCCACCTCCAGCCTGGAGCTGGGGATCGACATGGGCGCGGTCGACCTGGTGGTCCAGGTCGAGTCGCCGCCGTCGGTGGCCTCGGGGCTCCAGCGCGTCGGCCGCGCGGGCCACCAGGTGGGGGCGGTCTCCACGGGCGTGGTGTTCCCGAAGTACCGGGGCGACCTCGTCCAGGCCGCCGTGGTCACCGAGCGGATGCGGACCGGCGCCATCGAGTCGCTGCGGGTTCCTGCGAACCCGCTGGACGTCCTGGCGCAGCAGATCGTCGCGATGACGGCCATGGACACCTGGCAGTTCGACGATCTGCTGGCCATGGTGCGCCGGGCGGCCCCTTTCGCCTCACTGCCCGAGTCGGCCTTCACGGGCGTGCTGGACATGCTCGCCGGCCGTTATCCGTCCGACGCGTTCGCGGAGCTGCGCCCGCGCGTGGTGTGGGACCGGGTCACGGGCGAGATCACCGGCCGTCCGGGGGCGCAGCGCCTCGCCGTCACCTCCGGGGGCACGATCCCCGACCGGGGCCTGTTCGGGGTGTTCCTCGCGGGCGCCGACCCCAAGAAGGGCGGCGGACGGGTCGGCGAACTCGACGAGGAGATGGTCTACGAGTCCCGGGTCGGCGACGTCTTCACGCTCGGCACCACCTCCTGGCGCATCGAGGACATCACGCGCGACCGTGTGCTGGTCTCTCCGGCCCCGGGCGTGCCGGGGCGGCTCCCGTTCTGGAAGGGGGACCAGCTGGGCCGCCCACTGGAGCTGGGCCGCGCGGTGGGCGCGTTCCTGCGGGAGGTCGGCTCACTGTCTCCGCAGGAGGCGCGCCTGCGGCTCCTCGCCGCCGGGCTGGACGCCTGGGCCGCCGACAACGTGCTGTCCTACCTCGACGAACAGCGCCAGGCCTGCGGCCACGTCCCGGACGACCGCACGATCGTCGTGGAGCGTTTCCGTGACGAGCTCGGCGACTGGCGGGTCGTGGTGCACTCCCCGTTCGGGGCCCAGGTGCACGCCCCGTGGGCGCTCGCGCTCGGTGCCCGCCTCTCCGAGCGGTACGGCATGGACGCCCAGGTGATGCACGCCGACGACGGCATCGTGCTGCGCCTGCCGGACGCCGGCCTGATGGGTCTGGACCTGCTCGACCAGGAGCCGGTGCGGACGGGCACCGAGTACGACGCGGACCAGGCGCCGCTGGGCGCGGCGGACGTCGTCTTCGACAGGGGGGAGGTCGACCAGCTCGTCACCGACCAGGTGGGCGGCTCGGCGCTGTTCGCGTCCCGCTTCCGCGAGTGCGCCGCCCGTGCGCTGCTGCTGCCGCGCCGCAACCCCGGCAAGCGCACCCCGCTGTGGCAGCAGCGTCAGCGTGCCTCCCAGCTGCTCCAGGTGGCGGGCGAGTTCGGCTCGTTCCCGATCGTCCTGGAGGCCGTCCGCGAATGTCTCCAGGACGTCTTCGACGTCCCCGGGCTCGTCGAGCTGATGGGCGATCTGGAGTCCCGCAAGGTGCGGCTCGTCGAGGTCACCACCCCCGAGCCGTCCCCCTTCGCCCGCTCGCTCCTGTTCGGATACGTCGCCCAGTTCCTGTACGAGGGCGACTCCCCGCTCGCCGAGCGTCGCGCGGCAGCCCTGTCGCTGGACTCGCGGCTGCTGGCCGAGCTGCTCGGCCAGGCGGAGCTGCGCGAGCTGCTCGACGCCGAGGTGCTGGCCGAGCTGGAGCGCGAGCTGCAGTGGCTCACCGAGGACCGGCGGGTCAAGGACGTGGAGGGCGTGGCCGACCTGCTGCGCGTACTCGGACCACTCACCGGGGCCGAGCTGGCGGAGCGGGGTGCCGAGCCGGGGTGGGCGGAGGAGCTGGCCTCGGCCCGCCGCGCGATCCGGGTCCGCGTCGCCGGCACCGAGCGCTGGGCGGCGGTCGAGGACGCCGGGCGACTGCGCGACGCGCTGGGCACGGCGCTGCCGGTCGGCGTGCCGGAGGCGTTCACCGAACCGGTCAAGGACCCGCTGGGCGACCTCCTCGCGCGGTACGCCCGGACCCACGGCCCGTTCACGTCGGCCACCGCCGCGGCCCGCTTCGGGCTGGGCGTGGCGGTCACCGAGGGCGCCCTGCAGCGGCTCTCGGCGGCGGGCAGGGTCGTCCAGGGCGAGTTCCACCCGGCCGGAATCGGCCAGGAGTGGTGCGACGCGACCGTGCTGCGCAGGCTGCGCCGCCGTTCCCTGGCCGCCCTGCGGCATGAGCTGGAACCGGTGCCGCCGGGCGCGCTCGCCCAGTTCCTCCCCCAGTGGCAGCACATCGGCAGGGGGCACACACTGCGCGGCGTCGACGGTCTGGTGCGCGCCGTCGAGCAGTTGCAGGGTGCGTCCGTGCCCGCGTCCGCCCTGGAGAAGCTGGTCCTGCCTTCCCGGGTCGCGCACTACTCCCCCGCGATGCTGGACGAGCTCACGGCCGCCGGAGAGGTGGTGTGGGCCGGTGCCGGTTCCCTCCCGGGAAAGGACGGCTGGGTCTCCCTGCACCTCGCGGACGCGGCCCCGCTGCTCCTGCCGCCCGCACAGCCCCTGGAGACGACCGCCCTGCACCAGTCTGTGCTGGACGCCCTCGTCGGCGGCTACGGCCTGTTCTTCCGCCAGATCGCCGACCAGGTCCGCGCCACCACCCACCCCGAGGCCACCGAGCCCCAGCTGGCCGACGCCCTCTGGGACCTGGTCTGGTCCGGCCGGCTGACCAACGACACCCTCGCCCCCATGCGCTCCCTGCTGGGCTCGGGCCGTACCGCGGGCTCGACCGCCCACCGCGCGAAGCGCCCGGTGCCACGCGGCCGCTACGGCTCGCTCACGGCAGCCGCCCGCGGTATCTCCCGCACCGGCCCCCCGACTGTTGCCGGACGCTGGTCACTGCTCCCGGACCGGGAGGCCGACCCCACGGTCCGCGCCCACGCCCTGGCCCGCACCCTGCTCGACCGGCACGGCGTGGTGACTCGGGGCGCCGTCTCGGCGGAGGGCGTCGAGGGCGGTTTCTCCGCGGTCTACCGCGTCCTGTCCGCCTTCGAGGAGACCGGGCAGGCCCGGCGCGGTTATGTGGTCGAAGGGCTGGGGGCCGCCCAGTTCGCCATGGACGGCGCGGTGGACCGCCTCCGCTCGGCGGCCAACGCCCGTGAGCGGGGGGAGGCCCTCCCCGGCCCGGGCCCGGACGGCCCGGACGGGAGCGGCCCCGGTCTCCTCGACGGCGACCCCGCCCCCTTCGCCCTCCATGGCTTTCCCCCGCCCACCGACGGCTCCCGCGACCTCGCTCCCGGTCCCCGGCAGTACGGGGGGCGTCCCTCGTACGACCCCTTCGCGGGCCGCCGCACCGGCCCGGACCTCGTCCTGCGGGCCGTCGTCCTGGCCGCCGCCGATCCCGCGAACGCGTACGGTGCCGCGCTGAGCTGGCCCGAGCCCCCGACGGGCGCCGGGCACAAGCCCGGCCGCAAGGCGGGCTCGCTGGTGGTGCTCGTCGACGGTGAGCTGACGCTCTACGTGGAGCGCGGCGGCAAGACGGTGCTGGCCTGGCCCGCGGACCCGGACGGGGAGCCCGCCGACGACCCCCGCCTCCCGGCCGCGGCAGAAGCACTCGCGGCGGCCGCGCGCGCGGGCTCCCTCGGCACGGTCACGGTGGAGCGCCTCAACGGCGTTTCCGCCCTGACGTCCCCGCTCGGGGCGCTTCTGGAGGCCGCGGGCTTCGTCGCGACCCCCCGAGGCCTGCGCCTGCGCCCCTGACCAGCGGGCCTGCCCGCCGCACTAGAGCGTGCGACCCTTGCCCCATGCCCGAAGGAGACACCGTCTGGCAGGCCGCGCGGCGGCTGCACGGCGCCCTCGCCGGCACCGTGCTGACCCGCAGCGACCTGAGGGTGCCCAGGTCCGCCACGGCCGACCTCACCGGCCGCGCCGTCCTGGACGTCACCCCGCGCGGCAAACACCTGCTCACCCGTGTCGAGGGCGGTCTGACCCTGCACTCGCACCTGCGGATGGACGGCTCCTGGCGGGTGTACGCGCACGGGCAGCGCTGGAGCGGCGGCCCCGCCCACCAGATCCGCGCGATCCTGGGCAACGCCGACCGCACCGCCGTCGGCTACCGTCTGCCCGTCCTCGAACTCCTGCGCACCACCGACGAGGACCGCGTGGTCGGCCACCTCGGCCCCGACCTCCTGGGCCCGGACTGGGACCCCGGCCTGGCGCTGGCGAACCTTCTCCAGGACCCGGCCCGCCCGCTCGGCGAAGCCCTGCTGGACCAGCGCAACCTCGCCGGTGTCGGCAACGTGTACAAGAGCGAGCTCTGTTTCCTGCTCGGTGTCACGCCCTGGCTCCCCGTCGGCGAACTGTCCGGCGAACGCGCCGCGAAGCTGCCCGAGTTCGCCAGGAAGCTGCTGGTGCACAACCGCGACCGCCCGATCCGCAGCACCACCGGCCGCCGCGGCCAGGACCTGTTCGTCTACGGCCGCGCGGACCGCCCCTGTCTGCGCTGCCGAACCCCGGTCCGCCGGGCCGACCAGGGCGACGGTTCCCGCGAGCGCCCCACCTACTGGTGCCCCACCTGCCAGCCGGGCCCGGCCCCCGGAGCGGCCTTCACCGCCGGCCGGATTCCCCGTCCGGACGGGGGCGCGGCGATGCCGTGATGACCGTGGAGGGTGTGCCGGCCCCCGGCGCGGCGGCCGCGCCCGTGTTCCAGGCCCGGCGCCAGCGCCCGGCCGCCAGGGCTCCTTCCGCCCGCACCTTCGGCATGCAGTGCACCGGAAGCACGCTCAGCCCCCATCCCCCGGCCGCGACCGCCGCCTCCAGCGCTCCCGCGTCGGGTACGAGCAACAGCCGCGCCACGGCCCACCACCACAGCATCCCGAGCCCCAGCGCCGCACCCCGGCGAACTGCCCGCGCCCTCATGGCCCCCACCTCCGGCACCTCCAGCCGGACGCTATAGGGGCACTCATCCGGGCAGCCAGGGCGCACCGCCGGCACACGGGCGCACCGCGCACCGCGCCTGCCGCCGCGCCGATGCCGCCACAGGCCACGTACGCCGCGTGTGCCCCGTGGGCCGCACACCCACCCCGCCGCTCAGCACAGCGCCCGGGGCCACGTCACCCGTTCTCGGCCTGGAACATCCAGTGCTGCTTCTCGAGACCCGCCGTCGCCGAGATGAGGATGTCCTGGCTCACCGGGTCCGGCTCGGCGGTCGCACCGACCCGCTCGCGCATCCGCTCGATCACCGCGCCCAGTGCGTCCACCATGGCGCCCACCGCGGCCGTGTCGTCGACCCAGCCCTCGGGCGTCACCCCGATGCCGCTGCCGACGGCCACCGTCGCGGCGCGCCCGTCGGGTGAGACGCCCAGCGCCGCGGCACGCTCCGCCACGGTGTCGGAGTGCGTCCGCGCGAGGGTCACCACCTCGTCGAGCTGCAGGTGCACGGAACGGAAGCGCTGCCCGACGACGTTCCAGTGGATCTGCTTCGCCACCAGAGCGAGGTCCACCAGGTCGACGAGGGCTCCCTGGAGCGCCTCGGACACGGTTTTCAGGTTCTCGTCGGACAACGGGCTCTTCACGACGTACATCCGCGCCTCCAAGGCTGGTCACCGCGTGTGGATTTCTCCCTCATTCCCTCAACCATCGCCGCCACGCACCGGACCGGCAAACGCACGCACCGGGAAGCCGTGGGCAAGCGAAAACCCCGGCGGCACCCCTCCGGATCTTCCGGAAGGACCCCGGCCGGGGCCTCTCACACCTTCACACCGCTCAGGCGGCGACGACGTCGACCGCCTCGGCGGGCGCCTTGATGGTCACCCGTTCCGGTGGCACGCCGGTCACCGAGACGGAACCCAGCATCGGACGGACCGACGCGGGCACGGGTTCGCTGGGCGTCGCCGCAGCCGACCGGGCCAGCTCGGCGAGGGCGAGCTCGTCGCTCACTTCCCGCATGAGCTCGGACATCCGTACGTCCAGCGCATCGCAGATCGCGGAGAGCAGCTCGGAGGAAGCCTCCTTCTGCCCCCGCTCCACCTCGGAGAGATAGCCGAGTGAGACTCGGGCGGACGAGGAGACTTCGCGCAGAGTACGGCCCTGGCGCTGGCGCTGCCGACGCAGCACGTCACCCAGCAGGCGACGGAGCAGAATCATCGGTGGCTACCTCCTCGGGCCGTGTATCCGGATCCTTCTCGCCCCACCGTACCGCCTTGCGCTGCGGCCGTGCGGGGAGCGATGTCGTGTTCACTCTGGGCTGCAAACATCAAAACCCCCCGTTCCGTTCCGTATCCTGTGCCCGCTCATTCCCGGTCTGTTCGCCCGCAAGCTCCCCGAGAAGCAGTGCGAGTACGCTCCGTACACTCTCCATACGAATTTCCGCCCGGTCGCCGTTCAATCGCAGATGCTCCACTTTTCCGCCACCGGAAAAAACGGAATCCGTCACCGACGGCCCGCACACCGCCACATAGACCGTCCCGACGGGTTGCCCGTCCTGGGGATCCGGGCCGGCGACACCCGTGGTCGCGATGCCCCAGTCGGCGCCCAGCGCCTTGCGGACGCCGACCGCCATCTCGGCCGCCACCTGCGGATCCACCGCTCCGCGCTGCGCCAGCAGGGTGGCGTCGACGCCGAGCAGTTCGTGCTTCAGCTCGGTGGCGTAAGCCGTCACCGAGCCGCGGAAGACCTTCGACGCTCCGGGCACGGAGGTGATCTCCGCCGCGACCAGACCGCCGGTGAGCGACTCGGCGACGGCCAGCGTCTCACCCTTGACGGTGAGTAGTCGCACTGCTTCGGCAGCCCGGGAACTCAAGCTTCCGGCTCTTTCAACGCCGCTTCGCGCTCGATGATTCCCTTCCTGCGCAGCACCATGGCCTGCCTCACATAGTCGAGTCCGGTCACGACGGTGAGCACGACGGCCGCCGCCATCACCCAGAACCGCAGGGTGGCCAGCCACCCGGTCAGCGCCAGTACGTACATGCCGACGGCCACGCCCTGGGTGAGGGTCTTGAGCTTGCCCCCGCGACTTGCCGGGATCACTCCGTGACGAATGACCAGAAAACGCAGCAGGGTGACACCGAGTTCCCGGCCGAGGATGACTCCGGTGACCCACCAGGGGAGGTCGCCCAGCGCGGAGAGGCAGATCAGCGCCGCTCCCATGATCGCCTTGTCGGCGATGGGGTCGGCGATCTTGCCGAAGTCGGTGACGAGGTCGTAGGTGCGTGCCAGATGACCGTCGAACAGGTCGGTGATCATGGCGACGGCGAAGGCCGCCCACGCGAACGCGCGCCAGGCCGGGTCGTATCCGCCGTCGGCGAGCATGAGGGCGACGAATGCCGGTACGAGCACCAGCCGGAGCATGGTGAGCAGGTTGGCGACGTTCCAGACGCTGGCCTGGTTCACGGCTGCCGCCGTGATCTTCCCGCCCCGCGCCGACTGCCCGTCACGGTCACGGTCGTCGTTGCCGTGGCCATTGCCGTTCCCGCCTGGGACACGGTCGGTCATGCCACCGGAAACCGAGGACCGGGAGGCGTCACCGCCCGCGGTCCCACCGGCCCTCGGGCGGCCCGCCGGACTCGCCGACGCCCTCCTCGCGCCGGAGGGGCCTCCCGCCGCGGATGCCGGGACACCCGTCATCTGCCAGCCTCCTGACTCAACGCGGGCGAACCCTGGAAGAGCGGCTCGGCCACCAGGTCGACACCTTCCGTGCCGACGACCTTCGCCTCGACCATACGGCCCGGACGCAGACCGGTGCCGTTCGTGAGCAGCACCTGGCCGTCCGTCTCGGGGGCCTGGTGCGCCGCACGCCCGTACACGCCCTCCTCGTCGTCGACGGACTCCACCAGCACGTGCACGGTCTCGCCGACCCGCTCCTCGGCGCGCTGCGAGACGAGTTCCTCGGCCATCCGGGAGACATGCGCCAGCCGCTCGGCGACGACGTCCTCGTCCAGCTTGTGCTCGTACGTCGCCGCTTCGGTGCCCTCCTCGTCGGAGTAGCCGAAGACACCGATGGCGTCCAGCCGGGCGTGGTTCAGGAACCGCTCGAGCTCGGCGAGGTCGGCCTCGGTCTCGCCGGGGAAGCCGACGATGAAGTTGGAGCGCACACCGGCCTGCGGTGCCTTGCTCCGGATGGTGTCGAGTAGCTCCAGGAAGCGGTCGGTGTCGCCGAAGCGGCGCATCGCGCGCAGCACGTCGGGCGCGGAGTGCTGGAAGGACAGGTCGAAGTAGGGGACGACCCCCGGCGTGGAGGTCAGTACGTCGATCAGGCCGGGGCGCATCTCGGCGGGCTGGAGGTAGCTGACGCGGACCCTCTCGATGCCGTCGACCTCGGCGAGTTCGGGCAGCAGGGACTCCAGGAGGCGGATGTCGCCGAGGTCCTTGCCGTAGGAGGTGTTGTTCTCGGAGACCAGCATGATCTCCTTCACGCCCTGCTCGGCCAGCCACCGCGTCTCGTTCAGCACATCGCTCGGGCGGCGCGAGATGAAGGAACCGCGGAAGGACGGGATGGCGCAGAAGGAGCAGCGCCGGTCGCAGCCGGAGGCGAGCTTCACCGAGGCGACCGGGGTGCCGTCCAGCCGGCGCCGCAGGGGCGCGCGGGGTCCGGAGGCCGGGGCTACGCCGTCGGGGAGGTCCACCGGGCCGTGCCCCGGAAGGGCGACGGACGTGGCGGACTCCTGGCGCTCTGCGGGGCTGATCGGCAGCAGCTTGCGTCGGTCTCGGGGGGTGTGGGAGGCGTGGATGCCGCCGTTCAGGATGGTCTGGAGGCGGTCCGAGATGTCGGTGTAGTCGTCGAAGCCGAGCACGCCGTCGGCCTCGGGGAGCGCCTCGGCCAGTTCCTTGCCGTACCGCTCGGCCATGCAGCCCACCGCCACCACGGCCTGCGTTCTTCCGTGGCCCTTGAGGTCGTTGGCCTCCAGGAGGGCGTCGACGGAGTCCTTCTTGGCGGCTTCGACGAAGCCGCAGGTGTTCACGACGGCGACGTCCGCTTCTCCGGCGTCCTCCACGAGCTGCCAGCCGTCCGCCTCCAAACGGCCTGCGAGCTCCTCCGAGTCCACCTCGTTACGGGCGCAGCCAAGGGTGACGAGTGCGACGGTGCGGCGTTCAGGCATGGGCTCAAGACTACTTCGTCCCGCCGACCCCCCACGTCGACGGGGTTGACCGACCGGGGCCGGCCGATCCCGGCCGGCCCCGTCGGCGAAGCGTCGTCCGCCTCCGGCTATCCGGCCTGCGGGTCGCCCTTCGTGTACGTGAGGCGCTCCACGGCCCCCGGCTGCCAGTCGTCCTCGATCTTCTTGCCGTTGACGAAGAGGTCGATCGCGCCGGCGTCACCGAGTACCAGGTTGATCTTCGTGCTGTCCTGGAAGGTCTTGGAGTCGCCCTGCTTGAGCAGCCCGTCGAAGAGCAACCGGCCGCTGTGGTCCTTGGCGGAGATCCAGCTGCGCCCGTCGGGAGCGCTCACCATGACGGTCACCTTGTCCTGCGGCGCGGCCGCGATGGCGCTGTCCGAGGGTTCCGGCTCGGGGTCTGCGGGCTTCTTGGACTCGGGGGTGGACGATGCGGACGTGCTGGGGGTGGCGCTGTCGGCGACGTTCTCCTTGCCGCCTTCGTCGCCGTCCTTGACCATGGTGAATCCGACGAAGCCGACCACGACGACGATCGCGGCGACCATGGCCGCGGTCCAGTTGGGTCCGCGCCGCTCCGGGCGGATGCGTTCCGCCTCGAACAGGGGGGCGGCCGGGGTGGGAGCCGGGCGGCCTCCGTGCTCGGCCTCGTACTGGGCGATCAGCGGGGCAGGGTCGAGCTGCACGGCCCTGGCCAGGCTCCGGATGTGCCCGCGCGCGTAGACGTCGCCGCCGCAGGGCTCGAAGTCGTCCGCCTCGATGGCGCGCACGATGGCGATACGGACCCGGGTGGCGGTGGTGACGTCGTCGACGGTGAGGCCGGCGGCGATGCGTGCCTGCTGCAGCGCACGGCCGACGGAGGGGCGGGTTTCCTCGGATACGTCTTCGAACGGACGCTCGTCTTCAGGAGAGTTGCCGATGGACACGGGGGCGCCTTTCGAGCGTGTAGCCACCTGTGCTGGAGGTTCAGTCTAGGGGGATGACAAAAGGGTGGGGCAACCGGACGGTAGGACTTTGTACGCCATCGGAATGGCCCGATATGCCAATGGTGGACCTGCGGTTTGGCACTTCCCTCACGTTGACGTACGCCGAAGGGAAACGGTTGCGCTGTGCTCCCTTACGGGTGGGTCACGATCCGCCGTCCGGCTGCGGCGGAGCAACGACCGCGTCCCTCCTTACCCTTCAGACTCCCCCCGGATCAGCGCGAGCACGCCGTCCAGCTCATCGGCCTTCACAAGAACGTCACGCGCCTTCGAACCCTCGCTCGGCCCGACGATGTTCCGGGACTCCATGAGGTCCATGAGCCGGCCGGCCTTCGCGAAACCCACGCGCAGCTTGCGCTGGAGCATGGACGTCGACCCGAACTGGGTGGAGACGACCAGTTCGGCTGCCTGGCACAGCAGGTCGAGGTCGTCGCCGATGTCCTCATCGATCTCCTTCTTCTGCTTGGTCCCGACGACGACGTCCTCACGGAAGACGGGCGCCATCTGGTCCTTGCAGTGCTGGACGACGGCCGAGACCTCCTCCTCGGTCACGAACGCGCCCTGCATGCGCGTGGGCTTGTTCGCGCCCATCGGCAGGAACAACCCGTCGCCCTTGCCGATCAGCTTCTCGGCGCCGGGCTGGTCGAGGATGACCCGCGAGTCCGCGAGCGACGAGGTGGCGAACGCGAGCCGGGAGGGCACGTTGGCCTTGATCAGACCGGTGACGACGTCGACCGAGGGCCGCTGTGTGGCGAGCACCAGGTGGATGCCGGCCGCCCGCGCGAGCTGCGTGATCCGCACGATGGCGTCCTCGACGTCGCGCGGGGCGACCATCATCAGGTCGGCCAGCTCGTCGACGATCACCAGCAGGTAGGGGTACGGCTGGAGCTCCCGCTCGCTGCCCTCGGGCGGTTTGGCCTTGCCCTCGCGCACCGCGCGGTTGAAGTCGTCGATGTGCCGGTAGCCGTAGGCGGCGAGGTCGTCGTACCGCAGATCCATCTCACGCACGACCCACTGGAGGGCCTCGGCGGCCCGCTTGGGGTTGGTGATGATCGGTGTGATCAGGTGCGGGATGCCCTCATAGGCGGTGAGTTCCACGCGCTTGGGGTCGACCAGGATCATCCGGACGTCCTCCGGGGTCGCCCGCATCATGACCGAGGTGATCAGGCAGTTGATGCAGGACGACTTTCCGGAGCCGGTGGCGCCGGCGACCAGCATGTGCGGCATCTTCGCCAGCGAGGCCATCACGTAGCCGCCCTCGACGTCCTTGCCGAAGGCGACCAGCATCGGGTCGTCGTCCTCAGCGGACTCCGCGAGGCGCAGCACGTCACCGAGGTTGACCATCTCCCGGTCGGTGTTCGGGATCTCGATGCCGACGGCGGACTTGCCGGGGATGGGGCTGATGATGCGCACGTCGGGGCTGGCGACGGCGTACGCGATGTTCTTCGTCAGCGCGGTCACCCGTTCGACCTTGACGGCCGGTCCGAGCTCCACCACATAGCGGGTGACCGTCGGGCCGCGGGTGAAGCCGGTGACGGCGGCATCCACCTTGAACTCGGTGAAGACCTTCCGCAGGGCTTCGACTATGGCGTCGTTGGCCGCGCTGCGCGCCTTGCCCGGACCGCCGCGGGTGAGCAGGTCGAGCGAGGGCAGCGAGTAGGTGATGTCACCGGAGAGCCGGAGCTGCTCCGCGCGGGCGGGCAGGTCCCGGGGTTCGACGGGCGGCGCCTTCGTCATGTCCAGGACCCCCGCCTCCGGCCTCTCCTGCTTCGGCTCGCCCGCCCTCGGCTTCTCCTGCCGGGGACGGGCGGCCGGGACCGGTGTCGGCGTGGTCGACTCGCGGTCCCCCACGCGTACGCCCTGGGTGAGGTCGGCGACGATCGGCGAGGGCGGCATCCCGTGCAGCACGGCGCCGTCGAGCGCGGCGGCGGCAGCGGCGGCCACGTCCACGGCGTCCATCGGCCGGTTCGTGTCGGGCTGCGGCACCGCGGACCGGCGCGGGCGGGAGCGTCGCCGGGAGAGCGCTTCCTGCTCCGTAATGTCGGGGATGCCGGGGGTGCCGGGGGCGTACTCCTGGGGCGCCCGTCCGTGTCCGCGGCGGCCGGCGGGCAACGCCTCGCGCCACTGCTCCTCGTAGCGCTCGTCGTCATCGCCGTACTCGCCGTACTCCTCCGGCGTCCGGTCGTGGACGAGCCCCAGCTTGGTACCGAGCAACCGCAGCCGCTGCGGGACGGCGTTGACCGGGGTGGCCGTGACGACCAGCAGACCGAAGACGGTGAGCAGCACCAGCAGGGGCACGGCGAGCACATCGGTCACGGTGTACGACAGTGGCGTGGCCGCGCCCCAGCCGATGAGCCCGCCGGCGTCCCGTATCGCGTGCATGCCGTCGCTGCGGGCGGGCGAGCCGCAGGCGATGTGGATCTGGCCGAGTACCCCGATGAGGAGGGCCGACAGGCCGATGACGATGCGGCCGTTGGCCTCCGGCTTCTCCGGGTGCCGGATGAAGCGCACGGCGACGACCGCGACCAGGATCGGCACCAGCAGGTCGAGCCGGCCGAAGGCGCCGGTGACCAGGATCTCCACCAGGTCGCCCACGGGCCCCTCGAGGTCGGCCCAGGTGCCCGCGGCGACGATGAGTCCGATGCCGAGCAGCAGCAGCGCGAGGCCGTCCTTGCGGTGGGCGGGGTCGAGGTTCCTGGCGCCCTGCCCTATGCCGCGGAAGACCGCCCCGACGGCGTGCGCCAGGCCGAGCCACAGGGCGCGCACCAGGCGGTAGACGCCGCCCGTCGGGCTGGGAGCCGGCTTGGGCACGGGTTTCTTCGCCGCGGCCCTCTTGGCCGTAGTGGCTTTCCTCGCCGTGGCCTTCTTCACGGGCGGCTTCTTGGCAGCGGCCTTCTTCGCCGGAGCCTTCGCGGAAGCAGCCGCCTTCTTCGCGGGTGGCTTCTTGGCGGCGGAGGGACGTGAGGCCATGGGGGTGAGGTTACCGGTGGAGACGCCTGTGGACACGCGCGCCAGATGCTTCACCCGTTCGTGTCGCTTCGGCGGAGGCGCCGAACTGACGCCGCCTCACCCCGGGACCGCGCCGGGTGAGCGGCAAGAACCGCACCCTGCCGATCAGTTCTGCGACGGCATCGGCGACGCGGGGCCCGTGCCCGGCTCCAGCGCGTCCAACGCACGCCGCAACCCCGTGAGCTTGCGCTCCAGGTGGGCCGCCGTGGCCACCGCGGCCGCGTCGGTCGATTCGTCGTTGAGTTGCTTGGTCAGTGCCTCGGCCTGTTCCTCGACAGCCGCGAGCCGCGCGGAGAGTTCGGCGAGCAGGCCGACGGGCTCCTTCTGCTCCCCGGACTCCTTCTCGTCGCCCTCCAACTGGAGCCGCAGCAGTCCCGCCTGCTCCCTCAGCTGGCAGTTCTTCATGTACAGGTCGACGAACACGGAGACCTTCGCACGCAGCACCCACGGGTCGAACGGCTTGGAGATGTAGTCGACCGCACCTGCCGCGTAGCCGCGGAAGGTGTGGTGCGGGCCGTGGTTGATCGCGGTGAGGAAGATGATCGGGATGTCCCGGGTCCGCTCCCGGCGCTTGATGTGCGCCGCGGTCTCGAAGCCGTCCATGCCCGGCATCTGGACATCCAGCAGGATGACCGCGAAATCATCCGTGAGCAGTGCCTTGAGCGCTTCCTCCCCGGACGATGCCCGTACCAGCGTCTGATCGAGCGCCGAGAGGATCGCCTCCAGCGCCAGCAGATTCTCCGGCCGGTCATCGACCAGGAGGATCTTGGCCTTCTGCACCATGGCCCGCCCTCCTCGCCCCGGCTTGGGGCCTCCCCTGTCCGCAGGACCTGGATGGGCACCGGCGGGTGCCGCCCCAGGGGACGACTCCCTTGCGCCGCCCGTCCTCGTGCCGGTCATCGTAGCCGCACCCCGCCTGTCGCCACACCCTGTCACCGTGATGTCACTGTGCACGTAGCGGAAACGCGGCAGGAGACCAGAAGGTTCCCCGGATCACGTGCTTCTACACAACTTCGCGCACACCACGACAACGATTCCCCGTGCGCGGCGAAGTCTCCCACCACCATCGCACGCCGAGGGGGCGCCGCCCACGCGCCCCCTCTCCCGTGGTGTCGCCCTCAGGCCCTCACGCCCCCTCAGAACCCCTCAGCCCCCTCATCCATTCCTGCATCACCGACAGCAGGTGATCGGGGTCGACGGGCTTCGTCACGTAGTCGGAGGCTCCCGACTCGATCGCCTTCTCACGGTCGCCCTTCATCGCCTTCGCGGTGAGCGCGATGATCGGGAGCCCCGCGAACTGCGGCATCCGACGGATCGCCGTCGTCGTCGCGTAACCGTCCATCTCGGGCATCATGATGTCCATCAGGACGACCGCCACGTCGTCGTGCTGTTCCAGCACCTCGATGCCCTCGCGGCCGTTCTCCGCGTACAGCACGGAAAGGCCGTGCTGTTCCAGGACGCTGGTCAGCGCGAACACGTTGCGGATGTCGTCGTCGACGATGAGCACCTTCTGTCCGCCGAACCGGATACCGCGGTGCGACCGGGCCGCCTGCTCCTGCTCCTGCTCCGCGCCGGACCCCTGTTCGGGGGCCTGCGGCGCGGGCCGCCGCTCCAGCTGGGGCAGCGGCCTGCGGCGCCGCCGGAACAGCGCGGCCGGACCGTTCTGGATCTCCCGGTACGACGTCACCTCGACCGGTGTCACGACCGCGGGGTCGGCGGACGCCGCCGGCGCCGTCGGACCGCCGCTCTCCAACGTCGGCATGGTCTGCTGGTAACCGTGCGGGGGCAACTCGCTGGGGT
The DNA here is from genome assembly GCF_003143855.1 of Streptomyces sp. NWU339. Lineage (GTDB taxonomy): Bacteria > Actinomycetota > Actinomycetes > Streptomycetales > Streptomycetaceae > Streptomyces. The sequence continues at coordinate 9,387 of NZ_QFRK01000018.1, read as the reverse complement.
ACAGCGGGAGATACAGCGTGAACGTCGAACCGCGGCCCGGCTCGCTCTGCGCGTGGATCTCACCGCCGAGCAGTTGTGCGATCTCCCTCGAGATGGACAGCCCGAGCCCCGTGCCGCCGTACTTGCGGCTGGTCGTGCCGTCCGCCTGTTTGAACGCCTCGAAGATCACCCGCATCTTGCTGGCGGCGATCCCGATACCCGTGTCGGACACCGAGAACGCGATCAGGTCGGCGTCCGGGTCGGTCAGCGAACCGGCCTCCAGCAACTGCTCCCGGATGGCCTGCGGAACGTCGTCCCGAGCCGGCCGGATGACCAGCTCGACCGACCCGGAGTCGGTGAACTTCACCGCGTTCGACAGCAGGTTGCGCAGCACCTGGAGCAGCCGCTGCTCGTCGGTGTGCAGCGTGGCCGGCAGCTCCGGGGAGACCCTGACCGACAGGTCCAGGCCCTTCTCCGCGGTCAGCGGCCGGAAGGTGGCCTCCACGTAGTCCACGAGCTGGACGAGCGCGATACGCGTCGGGGAGACGTCCATCTTGCCCGCCTCGACCTTCGACAGGTCGAGGATGTCGTTGATCAGCTGCAGCAGGTCGGAGCCTGCGCCGTGGATGGTCTCGGCGAACTCGACCTGCTTCGGGGAGAGGTTCCCCTCGGCGTTGTCGGCGAGCAGCTTGGCCAGGATCAGCAGGGAGTTGAGCGGCGTCCGCAGCTCGTGCGACATGTTGGCCAGGAACTCGCTCTTGTAGCGCATGGAGACCGCGAGTTGCTCGGCGCGCTCCTCCAGGACCTGCCGCGCCTCCTCGATCTCGGTGTTCTTCACCTCGATGTCGCGGTTCTGCCGCGCCAGCAGTTCGGCCTTCTCCTCCAGTTCGGCGTTGGACGCCTGGAGTGCCTTCTGCCGCTGCTCCAACTCGGCCGAGCGCTCACGGAGTTGCTCGGTCAGTTCCTGCGACTGAGCCAGCAGCAGCTCCGTCTTGGTGTTCACCGAGATGGTGTTGACACTTGTCGCGATCATCTCGGCGATCTGGTTCAGGAAGTCCTTCTGGATGTGCGTGAACGGCGTGAAGGAGGCCAGTTCGATGACGCCCAGCACGGTCCCCTCGAACAGCACCGGAAGCACGATCACCTGGGCCGGCGGCGCCTCCCCGAGCCCCGAGGAGATCTTCAGGTAGCCACTGGGCGCGTTCTCCACCAGGATTGTGCGCTTCTCCATGGCGGCCGTCCCGATGAGCCCCTCACCGGGCCGGAACGACGTCGGCATGGAGCCCAGCGAGTAGCCGTACGAACCGAGCATGCGCAGCTCGTACTGGTCGTTCTCGTCGACGCTCACGTCCTCCCCGTCGACCAGCGGCATCGAGAGGAAGAACGCGCCGTGCTGTGCGGAGACCACGGGCGTCAGCTCGCTCATGATCAGCGAGGCCACGTCCTCCAGGTCCCGGCGGCCCTGCATCAGCGCGGAGATACGGGCCAGATTGCCCTTCAGCCAGTCCTGCTCCTTGTTGGCGATCGTGGTGTCGCGCAGGTTGGCGATCATCTTGTTGATGTAGTCCTGGAGTTCCTGGATCTCCCCGGACGCGTCCACGTCGATCTTCAGGTTCAGGTCGCCGCGGGTCACCGCGGTCGCCACGCGGGCGATGGCCCGCACCTGCCGGGTCAGGTTCCCGGCCATCTCGTTCACGGACTCGGTCAGGTCCCGCCAGGTGCCGTCGACGTCCCGCACGCGGGCCTGACCGCCGAGCTGGCCCTCCGTGCCCACCTCGCGGGCCACCCGCGTGACCTCCTCGGCGAACGAGGACAGCTGGTCCACCATCGTGTTGATGGTGGTCTTCAGCTCCAGGATCTCGCCCCGCGCGTCGATGTCGATCTTCTTCGTCAGGTCACCCTTGGCGATGGCCGTGGTCACCATGGCGATGTTGCGCACCTGACCGGTCAGGTTGGACGCCATCCGGTTCACGGACTCGGTGAGGTCCTTCCACGTACCGGCCACACCCGGTACGTGCGCCTGACCGCCGAGGATGCCGTCCGTACCCACTTCGCGGGCCACCTTGGTGACCTGCTCGGCGAACGAACTCAGCGTCCGCACCATGATGTTGATGGTGTCGGCGAGCTGCGCCAGCTCACCGCGCGCCTCGATGGTGACCTGCCGCGTCAGGTCGCCGTTGGCGACCGCGGCGGAGACCTCGGAGATGTTCCGCACCTGGGTGGTGAGGTTCTTGGCCATCAGGTTGACGTTGTCGCTCAGGTCCTTCCAGATGCCCGTGACCCCGGGTACGTGGGCCTGGCCGCCGAGGATGCCCTCGGTGCCCACCTCACGCGCCACCCTGGTCACCTGCTCCGCGAACGACGACAGCTGGTCCACCATCGTGTTGACGGTGGTGACGAGCGCGAGGATCTCGCCCTTGGCATCGACGGTGATCTTCTTCGACAGATCGCCCTGGGCCACCGCGGTGGTGACCTCGGCAATGTTGCGCACCTGGAGGGTCAGGTTGTTCGCCATGCCGTTCACCGACTGGGTGAGGTCCTTCCAGGTGCCGGAGACGCCCTGCACCTCGGCCTGACCGCCGAGCTGGCCCTCCGTGCCCACCTCGCGGGCCACCCGCGTGACCTCCTCGGCGAACGACGACAGCTGGTCCACCATCGTGTTCAGGGTGTTCTTCAGCTCCAGGATCTCGCCGCGCGCGTCCACGGTGATCTTCTGCGACAGGTCACCCCGGGCCACCGCCGTCGCCACCTGGGCGATGTTCCTCACCTGCGCGGTGAGATTGCCGGCCATGCCGTTCACGGAGTCGGTGAGGTCGCGCCACACCCCGGCGACACCGGGCACCTGCGCCTGGCCCCCGAGCCGGCCCTCCGTGCCCACCTCGCGGGCCACGCGTGTGACCTGGTCGGCGAACGACGACAACTGGTCCACCATCGTGTTGACGGTGTTCTTCAGCTCCAGGATCTCGCCGCGCGCGTCCACGGTGATCTTCTGCGACAGGTCACCCCGGGCCACCGCCGTGGTGACCTGGGCGATGTTGCGCACCTGGCCGGTCAGATTGGACGCCATCGAGTTGACGGAGTCGGTGAGTTCCTTCCAGGTGCCCGACACGCCGTCCACGCGGGCCTGACCGCCCAGGCGGCCCTCCGTGCCCACGTCCCGGGCCATGCGTGTGACCTGGTCGGCGAAGCTCGACAGCTGGTCCACCATCGTGTTGACGGTGTTCTTCAGCTGGAGCATCTCGCCGGAGACATCGACGGTGACCTTCTGCGACAGGTCGCCGTTGGCCACCGCCGTCGTCACCTGGGCGATGTTCCTCACCTGACCGGTGAGGTTGCGGAACGCGGTGTTGACGGAGTCCGTCAGGTCCTTCCAGGTCCCCGCCGCCCCCGGCACCTGCGCCTGCCCGCCCAGCTCGCCTTCGACACCGACCTCTCGCGCCACCCGCGTGACCTCGGCGCCGAAGGAGGACAGCTGGTCGACCATCGTGTTGACGGTGTTCTTCAGCTCCAGCATCTCGCCGGCCACGTCCACGGTGACCTTCTGCGACAGGTCGCCGTTGGCCACCGCCGTCGTCACGGCGGCGATGTCCCTCACCTGGGTGGTCAGGTTCCGGAACACGGTGTTGACGGAGTCCGTCAGGTCCTTCCAGATACCGGCGGCGCCCGGCACGTTCGCCTGACCGCCCAGCTGCCCCTCGGCCCCGACCTCGTTGGCGACCCGGGTCACCTCGTCCGCGAAGATCCGCAGCGTCTCGGTCATCTGGTTGATCGTCTCGGCCAGCTGAGCGACCTCGCCGCGCGCCGGTACGGTCACCTTCCGTGACAGGTCGCCGTTGGCGACGGCGGTCGTCACCTCCGCGATCCCGCGCACCTGGGCCGTCAGGTTCCCGGCCATGGTGTTCACCGAATCGGTGAGTTCCTTCCACACGCCGTCCACCCCGGGCACCTGCGCCTGTCCGCCCAGTGCGCCCTCGGTGCCCACCTCGCGCGCGACGCGCGTCACTTCGGAGGAGAACGCCGAGAGCTGGTCGACCATCGTGTTGACGGTGTTCTTCAGCTCCAGCATCTCGCCTTCGACATGCACGGTGACCTTGCGTGACAGGTCGCCACGGGCGACCGCCGTCGTCACCAGCGCGATGTCGCGCACCTGCGCCGTCAGCCGCTCCGCCATGGTGTTGACCGAGTCCGTGAGGTCCTTCCACGAACCGGACATGCCGCGCACCCGGGCCTGACCGCCCAGCTTGCCCTCGGTACCGACCTCGCTGGCCACGCGGGTGACCTCGTCGGTGAAGCTCGACAGCTGGTCGACCAGGTTGTTGACGGTACGGCCGACCTTCAGGAACTCTCCGCGCAGCGGCTGCCCCGACCCGTCGGTGACCTGCGTCCGCAACTCCATCCGCGGCGACAGATCACCCTCGGCCACCGCCGACAGCACCCGGCTGACCTCGGAAACGGGCCGTGCCAGATCGTCCACCAGCGCGTTCGAGTTGTCGATCGCGGTCGACCAGGAGCCCTCGCAGGGCCCCGTCTCCAGGCGCTCGGTGAGCTTCCCCTCACGCCCCACCATGCGCCGCACCCGCGCCAGTTCACCCGTCAGATGAAGATTGCGGTCGGCCACCTCGTTGAAGACCGCGGCGATCTCCGACATCGGGCCGTCACCGGACACCGTGAGCCGCTTGCGGAAGTTGCCGTCCCGCATCGCCACCAGGGCCACCATCAAACGGTTCAGGGCCGCCGAGTCCACCTCGGTGGTCCCGCCCCGCGCTCTGCCCTGCCCACTCAGGGACCGTCCGCCCTTCGCGCGCGTGTTCGTGCCCCGCGTCGCTGCGCCAGACTCCACTGTGTCCCTCCCGCAGGGGTCGACCGTTACTGCTCGTGCTCGGGCACCGCCGCACGGCGTACCCGTGAAAGCTGTTCCTACTGTTTACTCTGCTTACTCGTGCATGTTCCTGTACCGCGATACCTGCCCGGCAGGCCGGGGGGCCGTCCGGGACCACTGCCCGCCCGGCACGGAAGACACCCCGCCTGTCCGGACCTTCGCAACAACAAGCCTGCCCAGTGTTTCACCCCCACCGAACCAGGCCATAACAGTTCGGCAGCTTCGCACATCGTCCGCACAGCTTCCGAGCGTCGGACACCTCCGGACGGAAACACCGCAGACCGGCATCCGCTCGGACCGCGAAGGTAAGTAACCTTGCATGCGGCTGTCCAGCCACGCCGGTCCGTCCGGCCCGGGCGATGGCCGGCACGGAGTCGAGCGGGCATCGGAGGGCGGCCGCACACATGACCACCGGACTGATCCCGGGGGACCAGCCCCCGGACCCACGGCCGACGAACGGCCTGCCGCACCAGCGGGACGAACCGGTCGGCCGTGGAACCATGCCCGCAGAGAACCGGTCGAGGAGTTCTGTGATCACCGCGCGCGCGGCCGCCAGCTTCGAGCCCGTCGGACGCTCGGTCGCGAGTGCCCGCGCCTTCGTCCGCGACACCCTCCAGGGGTGGGGGTTCGCCGACATCATCGACGACGCCGTGGTCCTCACCAGTGAGCTCGTCACCAACGCCGTGGTCCACGCCGGCACCTCCGCCGACCTCCTGTGCCTGCGCAGTGACGACGGCGTACGGATCGAGGTAGCCGACCGGTATCCGGAACGCGAAGTGCCGCTCCAGGGCTCGGCCGCCACCATGGGCAGCCCCGACCGCGAGGGCGGACGCGGCCTCCAGCTCTGCGCGGCCCTGGCCGACCGCTGGGGCGTGGAGTACAGCCCCACCTACAAGACCGTCTGGTTCCAACTCGACATTCCCGAGCGTCCGGTGGGCACCCGCGCGGCCGGTCCGGCACTGCCGTCCGACCTCCTGCCCATCGCCGACACCCGGGTCCGCGTCGCCGTCGTGCAGATCGACCGGATCGGCGCCATCTCCTCCTGGAACGAAGACGCGGAAGAACTCTTCGGATACAGAGCCGACCAGGTCACCGGCAAGCCGCTCACCGATCTCGCAGCCTGGCCGCACACTCCCGGCACCGGCACCGGCATCGCGGAGGCGCTCCAACTCTCCCGCTGGGAAGGCAGCTACGGCATAAGGGACGCCCACGGCCGAGTGACCCCCGTCTACGCCTCCCACCTGCGCGTCCGCGACGCGGACGGTGACCCGTCCACCGTGTGCCTCCTCGTCAGGGACCACGAACGGGCCGTCCTGCAGACCCCGTTGCGAGTCACCGCCTCCGACACCTCCGAGAACCAGAGCACCGACCCCTTCGAGGTGTTCATCGGCTCGCCCGCCCCCGACGACCTCGACAGCCTCCTCCAGCGCACGGTGGAACGCGCCCGCGACATGCTCGACGGCGACTCCGCCTTCCTCCTGCTCGCCACCGACGACGAGACCGAACTCGAGGTACGCGCCTCCACCGGCCTGCCCTCCGCCCGACAGCGCTTCGCCCGCGTCCCGGTGGAGGCCGGCTCCGGCCGCTACGGCTCCGCCCGGATGCCGTCCGTCCACGACGACCTCACCGCCCTGCCCGGCGCGGTCCCCCTCCTCAACGGCACCGGCATGCGCTCGGTCGTCACCGTCCCGCTCAAGGTCGAGGGCCGCCTCACCGGCTCCCTCGGCGTCGCCGCGGAAGGAGCCGGCAGATACTCCAATGAGGAGGCACTGCGCCTCCAGTTCGCCGCCGACCGCATCGCCCTGGCCGTCGAGTCGGCCCGCCTGGGCGAGCTGGAACGACTGCGCCGCGGCTCACTGAGCTTCCTCGTCGAGGCCTCCGACCTGCTGGCCGGCACCCTGGACCGCGACCAGACCCTGGCGCTCATGGCCCAGATGACCGTCCCCACCCTGGCCACCTGGTGCGCCGTCTACACGATCGCCGACCAGGCCTCCGAGCCGTACCTCTCCTACGTCCTGCACGAGGACGAGGAACTCATCGACGGCATCAAGTCCCTGCTCTCGAAGATGGCCCCGCCCGACCCGGTCCCCACCCCCGGCGCCCGCGTATGGTCGGCGCCCGGCGAGGTGGCCCACCAGGCGGCCCTGCGCACCTCCATGCGCAGCCTCGGCCTGAGCGGCGGCCCGAACAGCCAGGTCACCCCCGGCATCGGCCCCACCCTCACGACGGCCTCCGCGGTGGGCGGCGAGACGGTGGTCCTCCCCCTGGTCGCCCGCAACCGCGTCATCGGCATGCTGACGCTCGGCAAACCGACCGACGAACACTTCCGGCAGGAGATCCTGGAACTCGCCGAGGACCTCTCCCGCAGGGCCGCCCTGGCCCTGGACAACGCCCGTCTCTACTCCGAGCGCACGGCCATCAGCCAGTCCCTCCAGCGCAGCCTCCTGCCGCCGGAACTCCCCGTGATCAACGGCGTCGAGGTCGAGGTCATCTACCGCGCGGCAGGCGAAGGCAATGAGGTCGGCGGCGACTTCTACGACCTGTTCCCGATCAGCGACGGCGCCTACGGCTTCGCCATCGGCGACGTCTGCGGTACGGGCCCGAACGCCGCGGCCGTCACCGGGCTAGCCCGGCACGCGCTCCGGCTGCTGGCCCGCGAGGGCCTCAGCGGCCCGGCGGTCCTCGAGCGCCTGAACTCCGCCATCCTCGACGAGGGCGCCCGCAGCCGCTTCCTCACCCTCCTGTACGGCGAGCTGCGCCCGCAGGAGGACGGCAGCGCGGAGTTGAAGGTCGTGTGCGCGGGCCACCCCCTCCCGCTGCGCCTGCGCCAGGACGGCACCGTGGAACCCGCCGCCGAACCGCAGCCCCTCCTCGGTGTCCTCGAGGACCTGGACCTGTACGAGCAGACGGTCATCCTCGACCCGGGCGACGTCCTGCTGTGCGTCACCGACGGTGTCACCGAGCGCCGTGAGGGCCTGAACATGCTGGGCGACGACGGCCTCGCCGAGGTCCTGACGACCTGCACGGGCCTCACCGCGGGCGCGGTCGCCGCCCGCATCATGCGCGCCGTGGAACGCTTCGCCTCCGACGCCCCCTCCGACGACATGGCGATCCTCGCCATGCGCGTCCCGGGCCTCCACCAGGACTGAGAGCCAGGGCATGAGAAAGGCCCCGCCCGGGAGGGCGGGGCCTTTCTGTCGGAGCCCCCAAACGGAATCGAACCGTTGACCTTCTCCTTACCATGGAGACGCTCTGCCGACTGAGCTATAGGGGCCTGTTGCCGCTCTGCGGTTTCCCGCGTTGGCAACGGAATAGATCATACCCTGACCAGCCCTGTGCTCCCAACCACGGTTCAGAGAGCCGGCTGAAGCAGCCCGCCCAGCGCGTTGCAGGCCGACGCGACACGCTGCATGTCCCGCTTGGTCAGCGAGGCGTCCACGGGCAGGGCCAGGGTCTCGTCGGCAGCCCGCTCGGTCTCGGGCAGGGAAACGCACCGCCGGAATCCGGGCAGCCGGTGCACGGGCGTCTTCACCGGCACCCTGCACTCAACCCCCTTGGCCCGTACGGCTCGTGCAAAAGCGTCCCGGTCCGGGCGACCGTTCCCGGGCACTCGCACGACGTACTGCTGGTAGGTGTGCCCGTCACCACCGTCGGGCGTTCGAACACCCCGCAGTTTCGCGTCGAGATAGGCCGCCCGCGCCCTGCGCCGAGCGATCTCGTCGTACGGCCCCTCGGACTCTCCGCGCTCCAGTATCAGCAGGCCGTGCCGCTGCCCGAGGATGTGCAACCGGGCGATGTCGGCCTGCCTGCCGAAGCGGTGGACGGCAACAACAGCTGCCGTCCGCGGAGTTATGGCGGCTTCCACAGCGGCCGGCGCGAGGCAGTAGGTCACCGGATCTATCTCGGCGAACACCGGCAACGCGCCTGCAAGGGTGACAGCCTCGGCGACTTCCACGTTCCCGAAGGCGGACACGACCACCTCGTCACCGACTCCGACACCGGCGGCCCTGAGCAGTGCAGCAGTACCCATGGGATGGATGCTCGTGGCGCAACGTGAACTTCAAGTGACGCAGAACAAAAAAGGGTTGGACCCGGAACCGAAGTTCGGGGTCCAACCCTGTCACAATTTGTTCGGCGGCGTCCTACTCTCCCACAGGGTCCCCCCTGCAGTACCATCGGCGCTCTGGGGCTTAGCTTCCGGGTTCGGAATGTAACCGGGCGTTTCCCCCACGCTATGACCACCGAAACACTATGAAACACTCAACCGCACCACACCCTACGGGCGTGGGGTCGTTCGTGGTTTCAGAACCAACACAGTGGACGCGAGCAACTGAGGACAAGCCCTCGGCCTATTAGTACCGGTCACCTCCACACCTTGCGGTGCTTCCAGACCCGGCCTATCAACCCAGTCGTCTGCTGGGAGCCTTACCCCATCAAGTGGGTGGGAGTCCTCATCTCGAAGCAGGCTTCCCGCTTAGATGCTTTCAGCGGTTATCCCTCCCGAACGTAGCCAACCAGCCATGCCCTTG
>NZ_QFRK01000013.1 GCF_003143855.1 Streptomyces sp. NWU339 | reverse complement strand
GGCCTCGGGCCCCTGAGGGGCGGGTGGTCGAAGACGGTCAGCCGGCGGTGCTCATCCGACGACGGTCCAGGTGTCGTTGCCCGCGAACAGCGCGCCGAGCTCGCCCTTGCCGTGCCGCTCGACGGCGTCGTCCAACTGCTCGGCCATCAGCGTGTCGTACACCGGGCGGTCCACGGAGCGGAAGACGCCGATCGGGGTCTGGTGCAGGGTGTCCGGATCGGCGAGCCGGGACAGCGCGAACGCGGTGGTCGCCGACGCCGAGCGCGCGTCGTGGACCAGGACCTCCGCCTCGTTCTGCGGGGTCACCGCGACCACCTTCAGATCGCCGGTGGCCCGGTCCCGCACSACGCCCTTCGCCTGGGCGGTGCCGAAGCGGATCGGGCTGCCGTGCTCCAGCCGGATCACCGCTTCCTCGGCCTGCCGGCGGTCCTTGAGGACCTCGAAGGCGCCGTCGTTGAAGATGTTGCAGTTCTGGTAGATCTCGACCAGCGCCGTGCCCGGATGGGCGGCCGCCGCCCGCAGCACCGACTGCAGGTGCTTCCGGTCCGAGTCGATGGTGCGGGCCACGAAGGACGCCTCCGCGCCGAGGGCCAGCGACACCGGGTTGAACGGCGCGTCCAGCGAGCCCACCGGCGTCGACTTGGTGATCTTGCCGATCTCGGAGGTCGGCGAGTACTGCCCCTTGGTGAGGCCGTAGATCCGGTTGTTGAACAGCAGGATCTTCAGATTGACGTTCCGGCGCAGCGCGTGGATCAGGTGGTTGCCGCCGATGGACAGCGCGTCCCCGTCACCCGTGACGACCCACACGCTCAGGTCGCGCCGGGACGTCGCCAGGCCCGTCGCGATGGCGGGGGCGCGGCCGTGGATGGAGTGCATTCCGTAGGTGTTCATGTAGTACGGGAAGCGGGACGAGCAGCCGATGCCGGAGACGAAGACGATGTTCTCCCGCGCCAGTCCGAGCTCGGGCATGAAGCCCTGCACGGCGGCGAGGACCGCGTAGTCGCCGCAGCCGGGGCACCAGCGCACTTCCTGGTCGGACTTGAAGTCCTTCATGGACTGCTTGCCCTCGGCCCTGGGCACCAAGGAGAGCGCGTCGACCGTGCCCCCGCCTTCCGTGGACGTCTCAGCCATCGATGGCCTCCTTCAGAGCCGTGGCGAGCTGTTCGGCCTTGAACGGCATGCCGTTGACCTGGTTGTACGAGTCCGCGTCCACCAGGTACTTCGCCCGCACCAGCGTGGCGAGCTGCCCGAGGTTCATCTCGGGGATCACCACCTTCTCGTAACGCTCCAGGACCTCCCCGAGATTCCGCGGGAAGGGGTTGACATGGCGCAGATGGGCCTGGGCGATCGCGCCCCCCGCGCCCCTGATGCGCCGTACGGCCGCGGTGATCGGCCCGTAGGTGGAGCCCCAGCCGAGGACCAGCACCCTGGCGTCGCCGTCCGGGTCGTCGACCTCCAGGTCGGGGACCTCGACGCCGTCGACCTTCGCCTGCCGGGTACGCACCATGAAGTCGTGGTTGGCCGGGTCGTAGGAGATGTTGCCGGTGCCGTCCTGCTTCTCGATGCCGCCGATCCGGTGCTCCAGACCCGGGGTGCCCGGGATGGCCCACGGCCGGGCCAGGGTGTGCGGGTCCCGCCGGTACGGCCAGAACACCTCGGTGCCGTCGTCCATTGTGTGGTTGGGGCCGCGGGCGAATTGCACGCTCAGATCCGGCAGCTCCTCCGGGTCCGGGATGCGCCACGGCTCGCTGCCGTTGGCCAGATAGCCGTCGGAGAGCAGGAACACCGGGGTCCGGTAGGTCAGCGCGATCCGGGCCGCCTCCAGGGCCGCGTCGAAGCAGTCGGCCGGCGTGCGCGGCGCGATGACCGGGACCGGGGCCTCGCCGTTGCGCCCGTACATCGCCTGGAGCAGGTCCGCCTGCTCGGTCTTGGTGGGCAGGCCCGTGGACGGGCCGCCGCGCTGGATGTCCACGATCAGCAGCGGCAGCTCCAGCGAGACCGCGAGACCGATCGTCTCGGACTTCAGGGCCACGCCGGGGCCGGACGTCGTCGTCACGGCGAGCGACCCGCCGAAGGCCGCGCCCAGTGCGGCGCCGATGCCGGCGATCTCGTCCTCGGCCTGGAAGGTCCGCACACCGAAGTTCTTGTGCCGGCTCAGCTCGTGCAGGATGTCCGAGGCCGGCGTGATCGGGTACGAGCCCAGGAACAACGGCAGGTCCGCCTGCCGGGAGGCCGCGATCAGGCCGTACGCCAGGGCCAGGTTGCCGGAGATGTTGCGGTACACGCCCGGCGGGAACGCCGTGGTGGCCGGGGCCACCTCGTAGGAGACGGCGAAGTCCTCCGTCGTCTCGCCGAAGTTCCAGCCCGCCCGGTACGCGGCGATGTTGGCCGCCGCGATGTCCGGCTTCTTGGCGAACTTCGAGGTCAGGAACTTCTCCGTGCCCTCGGTGGGCCGGTGGTACATCCAGCTCAGCAGCCCCAGCGCGAACATGTTCTTGCTGCGCTCGGCCTCCTTGCGGCTGAGGTCGAAGTCCTTCAGCGCCTCCACCGTCAGGGTCGTCAGCGGCACCGGATGAAGGCTGTAGCCGTCGAGCGAACCGTCCTGAAGCGGGTTGCTGTCGTACCCGACCTTCTGCATCGCCCGCCGGGTGAACTCGTCCGTGTTGACGATGATCTCCGCGCCGCGCGGCAGATCCCCGATGTTCGCCCTCAACGCGGCCGGGTTCATCGCGACCAGCACGTTCGGCGCGTCACCGGGGGTGAGGATGTCGTGGTCGGCGAAGTGGAGCTGGAAGGACGAGACACCCGGCAGGGTGCCGGCCGGGGCGCGGATCTCGGCCGGGAAGTTCGGCAGCGTCGACAGGTCGTTGCCGAACGACGCCGTCTCCGAGGTGAAGCGGTCACCGGTGAGCTGCATGCCGTCACCCGAGTCCCCCGCGAACCTGATGATCACCCGGTCCAGACGACGGACTTCCTTGTCACACGCCCCTGTCATGCCAGGGGCAGTGGCTTCCACGGACATACTTGTGTCGGCTCCTGTCGGTGCTGGTCCGCAAGCGCAGGCAGACACGTCGGCGGACACGCGTTGCGGTGCAGGGTCATGCACCTGGCCGGAGGCTACGCATCACTGATAGAGAGTCGCTCGTGCGGTCGCCCCATGTGGGCTTGAGCGGGCACGTGGGGGAGGCGGCCGACTGTGGCCGCGCAGGCTCTCCACCGCCCTGCGAGCATCCGTCGAGGACGGGGCTGGATGCTCAGGTCGTGAGCTCCGACACGGACGGGCTCGAACCCTCGCGGGGCACTGGACTGCCCGCCGGTGCCCCACATCCCCCGAGGGCACCGGCGGGACGTTTCTCCGCCCGCTGCCGGTTCGGTCGGTGTACCGAGCAGCGGCAGATCCGGCAGTCGGAGTGTGTTCAAGTGTCCAGCGCCGGGTGCGGTCGGACGGTTGACCGGTCGGCCGGCACAGACGAAGGGATACACCAACTGTGGACAGCACGTGGTTCCAGCGCTTCACTACCGCGGGGAACGGGCCACGGCTCGTGTGCTTCCCGCATGCGGGAGGCTCCGCGGTGGCGTACAAGCCCCTGGCGCATACGTTGCCTGCGGACTTCGACGTGCTGTCCGTGCAGTACCCGGGGCGCCACGACCGGTACCGCGAGGCACCGTTCACGGACCTGGCCCAGCTCGTCGAGGCGGTGGCCGAGGAGCTGACCCACGTACTGGCCGCGGACCCCGAACGGCCGTACGCCCTGTTCGGCCACAGCATGGGCGCGCTCGTCGCGTTCGAGACGGCCCGGCTGCTCGCCCAGGGCGAACTACCGGTCCCCCAACGACTGTTCCTCTCCGGCCGGGGCGCGCCGGACGTCCGGACCACTGCTCGCTACGACCTCTACGACGACACCGACGTGCTGGCCGAGGTACGCAGGCTGGGCGGTACCGATCAGTCCATACTCGACGACCCTGATGTCATGGAGATGGTGCTGCCGGCGCTGCGAGCCGACTACCGGGCTCTCGGCACGTACAACTGGCGCGGGGGAGAACCGCTCGTCGCTCCGATGACCGTCCTGGTCGGGGACCGCGACCCGGTGGTGACGGTCGAGGAGGCTCAGACATGGCGGGAGCACACCAGCGGCGACGTCGCTCTGAAGGTCTTTCCCGGCGGCCACTTCTACCTCTTCGACCACCTCGACGCGGTGGCCGCGGCCGTCACCGAGGGGCTGCTCGCCGAAGCCGCCGCTTCCTGACTACCCGTCAACCTCTCGGGAGTGGTAATCCGCCACCCGCTACGGGATGGTCGACCACCACCGGGAAGACCGGGCACCTGCGGCTGCCCGGCTGACCGAACTCCCGCGCTCGCACTCGCCGATCCGAGACGCGCCCGCCCGGACACCGAGCCGCCCAGCAGCCTCGGACGGGGCCCTGTGGCGTCCGGTCCGCGACGGCGCTCCCGGCCTCCGGCAGTGGTCCTGCGACGGCGACGGGCTCGATTCCGTACCGTGCCGGTCCGCCGCACACGGCCCCGGGTGCAGTGGCCGTGTGCGGCTCCGCCTTCGGCAACCGAGCGCGGCGCAGCCCCTGCGCGCGGAAACGTGCCCACGAAACCCAGTCCGCGGCGGCGGGACCTGCTCCGCGCCGCCGCGGACGGTGTCACGCGTACGTGTAGAAGCCTCGGCCGGACTTCTTGCCCAGCAGACCGCCTTCGACCATGCGCAGCAGCAGCGGCGGAGGTGCGTACAGCGGCTCCTTGAACTCCTCGTACATGGCCTGCGCGATGGACACGGTCGTGTCCAGGCCGATGAGGTCGGCGAGCCGCAGCGGCCCCATCGGATGCGAGCAGCCCTGCACCATGCCCTGGTCGACGACCTCGGCCGTCGCCAGGCCCGACTCGACCATCCGGATCGCGGAGAGCAGATACGGGAACAGCAGCGCGTTGACGAGGAAGCCCGCCCGGTCCGGCGAGGCGATCGGCTTCTTGCCCAGGACGTCGCGGACGAAGACCAGCGCCCGCGTGCTCACCGCCTCGTCCGTCAGCACCGAGGCGACGAGTTCGACGAGCGGCAGCACCGGCGCCGGGTTGAAGAAGTGCATGCCGAGCACCTGGCCCGGGCGCCGGGTGGCGGCGGCGAGCCGGACAACCGGAATCGAGGACGTGTTGGTCGCCAGGATCGCGTCGGGGTCCTCGACGATCTTGTCGAGGACGGCGAACAGGTCCAGCTTGAGCTGCTCGTCCTCCTTGATCGCCTCGATCACCAGCCGGCGGTCCGCCAGCTCCCCGAGATCACGGGTGAACGACACCCGGCCCAGCGCCGCGTCGCGCTCCTGCGCGGTCAGTTTGCCCTTGGTCACGCCCCGGTCGAGGGACGCCGCCAACCGCTGCGGCGCCGTCACCAGCGACGACTCGGAGAACACCGCGACCGTCACGTTCAGCCCGGCCTTCGCGCACAGTTCGGCGATGCCGGTGCCCATGATGCCGCTGCCGACGACACCCACCCGGTCGATGTCCGCGCCGGCGCTTTGCGTGGATGTGGTCATGTGCGGGCCCCCCAGGTCACAAGTGATGCTCCGATCGACATGCCGCCGCCGAACCCGGCGAGCAGCACCAGGTCCCCCGGCGACAGCGCTCCCGTGCGGTTGGCCTCGTCGAGTGCGACGGGCACCGAGGCGCTGCCGACGTTCCCGTACCTGATCAGCGTGCGGTGCGTCTGCGCGGCGCCCAGCCCCGCGCGCTCGACGACCTCGCCGAGCATCACGCCGTTGGCCTGGTGCGGTACGAAGTGGTCGACCGCGCCGATGTCCACCCCGGCCTTGCGCGCCAGCGCGATCAGCGCCGGCGGCACGTGCTCGGCGACGAAGTCACGTACTCCGCGGCCGTCCATCCTGAAGAAGTGGCCGCCCTCCGCGACGGTCGCCGCCGACGCCGGATTGCGGCTGCCGCCCGCCTCGACACGGATCAGGTGATGCGCGTCGCCGCGGCTGGACAGGTCGCTCGCGATGATCCCGTACGGCTCCGGCACCGCCCCGACGACCGCGGCCCCGGCGCCGTCGGCGAACAGGACCGCCGTCTTGCGGTCCGTGAAGTCCAGGATCCGGGAGTACACGTCCGCCCCGATCACCAGCACCCGGGCGTCCGGCCGCACGGCCACCAGGCTGTGGGCCAGCGACAGCGCGTAGACGAAGCCGCTGCATACGACATTGACGTCGAAGCAGGCCGCGCCGTAGGCGCCCAGCATGTGCTGTACCAGGTATGACGTGGGCGGCTGCGGGAAGTCCCCGGTGGAGGTGGAGACGATGACGTAGTCGACCTGGTCCGCGGTCAGCTCCGCCTGCTCCAGCGCCCGTTCGGCGGCCTTCACCGCCAGGTCGGACGTCGCCTCGTGCGGGGCGGCGTAGCGCCGCGACCGGATCTGCGTCTTGCGCTCGATCCACTCCGCGGTGACGCCGACGCGTTCGGCGACCTCCTCGTTGCCCACCTCGTGCTTGGGCAGATAGGAGCCGGTGGAAAGTATTCCGATCCCCATGTCAGGACGCCTCTGCGGAATCGGGCGCACCGGAACCGCGCAGCGGATTGAGCCGCGACACCCCGATCTTCTCCCGCAGCACGGGATCGGTGACGCCGAGACCCTCCTCGGGCGCAAGGCAGAGCACGCCGACCTTTCCGATGTGCTTGTTCATCTGGACCAGCCGTGCGGCCTCGCCCACTTCCTTCAGCGGAAAGACCTCGGAGAGCACGGGGGAGAGATGACCCAGCCGGAAAAGCCGGTTGCACTCCGCCTGCTCCTGGAGATTCGCCGCGTGGCTGCCCACGATCCGCTTGAGATTCATCCAGAGGTAACGATTGTCGAAGTGGTGGTCGTAGCCCGTGCTCGACCCGCAGGTGACGACCACCCCGCCCTTGCGCACGACGAACACCGAGATGCCGAACGTCGCCCGCCCGACGTAGTCGAACACGACATGCGGGTCCTCGCCGACCTGCCGCCGGATCTCCCGCCCGAGCCGCTTGCCCAGCTCGATCGTCCGCTGCGGGGTGAGCGCGTCATCCCCGCCCATGCCGATCTCGTTGCGGTTGATCACCACATCACATCCGAGCCGGCGCAGCACCTCGGCCTTGCGCTCGGAGCTGACCACGCCGACGGCGATGCCGCCCGCGTTCTTCACCATCTGCACCGCGAACGCGCCCAGCCCGCCCGTCGCGCCCCAGATGAGCACGATGTCGCCCTGCTTGATCCGCGCGCCGTTGTCACCGACCAGCATCCGGTACGAAGTCGCCGCGGTCAGCAGCACACCCGCCGACTCCTCCCAGGTCAGGTGCGCCGGCTTGGGCAGCAGTTGGCTCGCACGCACCACCGAGTAGTGGGCGAGACCGCCGAAGTTCGTCTCGTAACCCCAGATCCGCTGCTCCGACCCGAGCATCGCGTCGGCGTGCGTCGCCGGCTCCTGCTCGTCGACCTGGACACAGCTGGCGACCACGTGGTCGCCCACCTTCCAGTGCCGCACCCCGGCCCCGACCCGCACGACGATCCCGGCCGCGTCCGACCCCACCACCTGATGCGGCAGGTCGTGCCGGGCGGCATACCCGCCCTGGCGGGCATAGCGCTTGAGGAACTCGAACGTGGGCACCGGCTCGAACGTCGCCGACCACACCGTGTTGTAGTTGATGGAACTCGCCATGACGGCGACGACCACCTCGTCCGGAGCGATGTCCGGCATCGGAACCCGCCCGACATGCAGCGACTTGCGGACGTCCTTGTTCTCGACGCCGTCGAACATGCCGACATCCGCGGCCAAGAGATGCGCGGCCTCGTACTCCGATGGAAGTTCGTATCGCCCGATCTCATCCGGGTCGGCCCCGGACAGCAGGGCTTCTGTCAAAGAATCCATGATTCCCTTTCTCCTTTGCAGTGCCCCAGGAAAGAAACGTGTCGCACGGCAGATCGACGGAGATCACAAACAAAGACCGCTGCTGACCGGACCAGAACCCGAGACCCCATTGATCGAAAAGCGGTTGAGCGGCGGAGAGCGCTCAGAGGACCGCGCCCCCCTTCGTCCGCCTGCGCAGAGTCGGCCTGCTGGACCGGCCGAGGTCCTTCCACACGTCCGACAGACCGAGGACGGTGCGCGCCGCGAACAGCCTGCGGATGGACACCTCCTGGTTCAGCTCCGCCCGGATCAGGCCGACCAGCCTGATCGCCCGCAGCGAGTTGCCCCCGAGGTCGAAGAAGTCCTCGTCGATGCCCACCCGGTCCAACTCGAGTACCTCGGCGAACGCCTCGGCCAGAACCCGCTCGGTCTCATTGCGCGGTGCCCGGTACTTCTCGTCGTCGAACGCGGGCTCCGGCAGCGAAGCCCGGTCCACTCTGCCGTCCGCCGTCACCGGCAGGCGTTCCAGCACCGTGAACACCGACGGCACCATGGACTCCGGCAACTCCCCCGCGGCAAACCGGCGCAGCTCATCGCTCGACACGGTCCTGCCGGCCACCGGGACCACATAGGCCACCAGCCGCTGCTGTCCCGAACCGTCCTCCCTGAGGGCCACCGTCGACCGCGCCAGCCCGGTGTGCTCGGACAGCACCTCCTCGACCTCGGCCAACTCGACCCGGACACCACGTACCTCCGCCTGGGTGTCGGCCCGGCCCACGTATTCGAGCCGGCCGTCGGCGGCCCACCGCACCCGGTCTCCGGTCCGGTACATGAGCCCGCCGGCCGGACCGAACGGGCAGGGCACGAAACGTTCCCCGGTCGCCCCCGGTCGCCCGGGATACCCACGCGCCACGCCGGGCCCGGCCACGTACAGCTCGCCGACCACGTCGACGGGGACCGGCGCCAGTCCCGGCCCCAGGACATACAGGGCGGTGTTGTCCATCGGGCGGCCGACCGCGCCCGCGCGGCGCACCGGTTCGTCAGCCGCCAGGCGGTGGCATGCGGCGAAGAGGGTCGTTTCCGTCGGACCGTGACCGTTGACGATCGTCAGATCGGGGCAGGCCTCCCGGACCCGGCGCAGCGCGGCCGCGGACACGCGGTCACCACCGGTCCACACCTCGCGCAACCCGGCAAGGCGCTCGGGACATTCCGCCGCGATCGCCGCGAACAGGCCCGCGGGCAGCCATACCGTGGAGATCTCGTTCGCCACCCGCGCCTCGGTCAGCGCGTCGATGTCGAGCTCCCCTTCAGGAGCCACGACCACCCGGCCACCGTTCAGCAAGGGCACCCACACTTCCAGGGCGAGCGCGTCGCAGGTGTGCGGCGCATGCCACAGCACGGTGCCGCGGCCGGCTTCCCGGCAATGGCGATCCAGGACGAACCGCTCCATGTTCCGGTGCGTCACAGCGACCGGTGTGGCCGCACCGGCCGGTCCGGAGCCGTACACCACGGCCAGCAGGTTGTCCTGATGCGGCGGGACCGCGGCCTTGGGCAGGCCGTCGCCGTCATCGGCGGCGGTGTCCGACCAGAGGTCGTCGAGCACCATGGCCGGCACGTCCAGGCCGGCCGAGAGCACTTCGGCTGTCACCGCGTCGGTGAGCAGTGCGCGCGCCGAGGAGTCGCCGACCTGCGACCTGATCCGCTCCGTCGGGAGCGCCGGGTCGATCGGCAGGTAGGCTCCGCCCGCCTTCGTCACCGCCAGCAGGGCGACGGCCAGATCCACCGATCGGGGCAGCGCCACCGCCACGACCGTTTCGGGCCCGACGTGCCGCCGTCGCAGCGCCGCGGCCAGACGGTTCGACCGCTCGTCCAGCTCCCGGTAGGAGACCGCCGAGTCGCCGGACACCATCGCGACGGCACGGGGGTCGCGCTCCACCTGCCGGGCGAACAGCTCCGGAACCGTCAGCCCCGGCACCGGCGCGTCCGTATCGTTCGGCGCCGTCAGCACCCGGTCCCGCTCGGCACCGCCCACCACGTCCAGCGCACCGACCGGCTGCGCACCGGCGGCCACCACGGCACGGATGTGGGCGATCAGCTCCTCGCCGATGAAGCGCAGCTCCGCGCGGTGGTACAGGCCGGCAGGGGCGTCGAGCCGGATGAACAGGTCGCTGTCGGGGCTCCCGTCGGTGTAGACGCCGATCGACAGTTCCTCGAAGGTCCCGGTCGTCGCGCCGGAGTAGCGCGCCGGGCTGTCGGCGAAGTGGAGCTGCTCCGCGAACTCGACGACGTTCACGACGGCACCGAAACTACCGCGGCCGCTCAGGACGGTTCCGCTCGCGCGCTGGATGTCCGAGTAGTGGCAGGCGGTGTGATCGAAGATCTCGTACGTCTCGTCGACGAGCGTGTCGGCGATCTCGGTGAAGGTCGCGCCGAGCGGGACCCTCGCCCGAACCGGCACCACGTTCACCGCCAGGCCCGGCGTCCTGCTCGCCACCCCGACCCGGTTGCCCACGGCCAGCGAGAGGAGGAACTCCGGACGGTCGCAGCGGTGCCGGAAGTACACCGCCGCGGCCGCGGTGAGCATCTGCGACATCCACACGCCCATGGACTGCGCGGTCTCGGTCCACATGTCCGCCTCGGTGCGCGGAACGGTCAGCGTTCGGCTCACCATGCCGATGCTCTCGGCCACCTCCGACCAGCGGTCGGCGTTGCTCATCGGTTCGGAGAGTGCGGACCGCCGCGAGTCGGACAGGGCGACGCGCGGAACCTGCGCGGGCGCGGGCGCATCCTTCAGGTAGTCGCGCCAGAACTCCATGTCCTCGGTGAACGTCCGGGAGGCGAGGTACTCCACCGCCTCGTTCGCGAACGACTCGGCCTCCCACGGGTGCGGCAGCTCCGGCACCTTCTCCCCCCGCGCCAGCGCCGTGTACACCTCGGCGAGGCGCCGCGACAGCAGGCCGCCCGCGCCGAACCCGTCCGACACGAGGTGGTGGTAGGCGATCACCAGGAGAGAGCGGGTCGCGGCGAGTCTGACCACGCCCAGTCGGAACAGCAGGTCCCGCCCCAGGTCGAACGGCTGCCGCACCATGTCGCCCAGCGCTTCGCGCGCCGCCTGCTCGGGGTCGGCCTCGGCGCTCAGGTCCAGGAAGAACGGCCGCCAGTCCCCCAGTTCCCGGGGTACGAGGCGCAGTCCGCCGCCGTCGTCGACGAAGTTGACGCGCAGCACTTCCGCCTCGCCCATCACATGCAGGAAAGCCGATTCCATGACGGCCGCGTCCAGCTCACCGTCCACATCCCACATGGTCAGCGCATGGTTCGGCGTGTCGGGAGCCATTTCCTGCGCCCGCCACATGCCTTTATGCGCAGACGACGCACCGAACGAAGGCACACAGATCAACCCCTCAGCAAACAGGCCCGGGAATCGGGGGGAATTCACAGATCACCTCCACCTTCAGGGAAGTGGATCAGCCGTTCAAGACAACTTGGTGGCCGGCGGGACAAGCCGCTGTCGAACTTGCGGTGTCCCGCCGGCGGGACGGTCCTACGGCGCCAGCGAGGACACGATGTGCCCGGCGATCAGTCGCGGTGACGGGTGCCGCAGCACCACATTCGCCTTCAGCTTGAGCCCGGTCGACGCGGTCAGGCGTTTGCTCAGCTCCAACGACAGCAGCGAATCGAATCCGAGCTCCTTGAACCTCTGGTCGGGGTCGACGGTGTCGCTGGAGGAGTGACCGAGCACGACGGCGACCTTCTCGCGGACGTGCTCGAGCACGAGTGCCTTCGCGTCGTCGTCGGGAAGGGCGGAGATCCTGTCCGACAGGGGAACGAGGTGGTCATCGCCCGCGGGAGGCTCAGTCGAGGGCACCTCCGCCGCCGCCGCTGTGTGCGAGGAGCTCAGCCAGTACCGCTGCCGCTGGAAGGCGTACGTCGGAAGATCCACCCGTCGGCGCGCCCCGAACAGGGCGTCCCAGTCGACGGACCCGCCCCGGACGTGGAGCTGGGCCAGCGAGCCGACCACGGCCTCCACCTCGTCCCGGTTCCGCCGCACCGACGACAGGACCACCGCGTCGTCCAGGTCCTCGAGCATCTCCTGCACCGGGACGGTCAGAACGGGGTGCGGGCTCATCTCGATGAACACCCGGAAACCATCGTCGGCCAGTCGCCGGACGGAGGATTCGAAGAGGACCTTTTCGCGCAGGTTTCTGTACCAGTAGTCGCCGTCCAGCTCTGCGGTGTCGATGGTTTCGCCGTACAGGGTCGAGTAGAAGGGCAGTCCCGACGTTTCCGGGCTCACGCCGGACAGCGAGCCGATCACCTTTTCGCGAACCCTGGCCACCTGGTGGGAATGGGAGGCGTAGTCGACCGGAATCCTCCGGGCCTGAACGCCTTCGGCCCTCATCTTCTCGACGAACTCGTCAAGTGCGTCCGGTTCCCCGGACACCACCACGGAGCGGGGGCCGTTGACGACGGCGACGCTCACGCGGTCGCTCCACGGGGCCAGCCGTTCCGCCACGACATCCGCGGACTCCGCGACCGATGCCATCCCACCGTGACCCTCCAGGTCCACCAGGGCCTTGCTGCGGAGCGCCACGACCTTGGTGGCGTCCCGCAGGGACAGCGCACCGCTCACATGGGCGGCGGCTATCTCGCCCTGGCTGTGCCCCACCACCGCGGCCGGTTCCACGCCCCAGGACCGCCACAGGGCGGCCATGGACACCATCACCGAGAACAGCGCCGGCTGAACCACGTCCACCCGCTCCAGGGTGGGCGCCCCCTCCACACCGCGCACCACGTCGAGCAGTGACCAGTCGACCCACTCCGCCAGTGCGGCCGCGCACTCGTCGAGGTTCTGCGCGAAGACCGGGAAGGTGTCGTACAGCTGCCGGCCCATGCCGACCCACTGCGACCCCTGCCCGGGGAACACGAAGACGGCACCCCCGAGGCCACCGGCGGTACCACGCACCACCGCGGCGGACTCCGTGCCCTCGCTCAGCGACGCCAGGCCGCTCAGCAACTCGTCCCGGCCGCGCCCCAGCACCACCGCACGGTGCTCGAACCTCGACCGGCTCGACACCAGCGACCAGCCGATGTCGGCGAGATCCGCACCCGGATCGGCGGCGACGAAATCGCGCAGCCTGCCCGCCTGCCCCTGCAGGGCCTTCGCGCTCTTGCCCGACACCACCCACGGCACCAGGCCACCGGCGACGCCGGAGTCCGGACCGCGCTCGTCCGCCTGCTCCTGCGGCGGCTCCTCTTCCAGGATCACGTGCACGTTGGTGCCGCTGACTCCGAACGACGACACCCCGGCCCGCCGCGGACCCTCCTGCCGGGTCCACTCGCGCCCTTCCACCAGCAGTTCGACCCCGCCGGAGGACCAGTCGACGTGAGGTGAGGGCGCGTCCACGTGCAGGGTCTTCGGCATGTACCCGTGGCGCATGGCCATTACGGTCTTGATGATCCCGCCGACCCCGGCGGCGGCCTGGGCGTGACCCATGTTCGACTTCAGGGACCCCAACCAGAGCGGCCTGCCCTCGTCCCGGTTCCGGCCGTAGGTCGCCAGCAGCGCACCCGCCTCGATGGGGTCCCCCAGCTTGGTTCCGGTGCCGTGGGCCTCGACCAGGTCCACCTCGGAGGGCGCGACCCCCGCGTTCGCCAGTGCCTGCAGGATCACCTTCTCCTGGGCGCGGCCGTTGGGAGCGGTCAGCCCGTTGCTGGCCCCGTCCTGATTCACCGCGCTGCCGCGCACGACAGCCAGCACCGGGTGGCCGTTCCGCCGGGCGTCGGACAGTCGTTCGAGGAGCAGCACACCCACACCCTCGGCCCAGCCGGTCCCGTCGGCCCCGTCCGCGAATGCCTTGCACCGGCCGCCGGCCGACAGAGCGCCCTGCCGGGAGAACTCCACGAACATCGCGGGCGTCGACATCACCAACGCCCCGCCCGCCAGCGCGAGCGAGCACTCTCCCGAGCGCAGTGACTGCACCGCCGTGTGCAGGGCCACCAGAGACGACGAGCACGCCGTGTCCATCGACACCGCCGGCCCGGTCAGTCCCAGCTCGTACGCCACCCGGCCGGACGCGACGCTCAGCGCGCTGCCGTACAGCAGGTAGCCCTCCAGTTCCTTCTGGTTGCCCTCCAGGAAACGCCACCCGTACTCGGACGAGCTCACCCCGGAGAAGACGCCGACGTCGGCCCCGCGCACGTCGGCGGGAACGATGCCTGCCCGCTCGAAGACCTCCCACGACGTCTCCAGCAACAAGCGGTGGTGCGGGTCGACCGCCAGTGCCTCACGCGGACTGATGCCGAAGAAGTCCGCGTCGAAACCCGCCACGTCGGTCAGGAACCCTCCCTGACACGTGTACGAGCTGCCGACGGCGTCGGGATCCGGGTCGTACACATCCCGCCACCCGCGGTCCTTCGGGAACTCGTCCACGACGTCCAGGCCGCCGCGGACCACGTCCCACAGCTCCTCGGGCGACGACACGCCTCCCGGGTAGCGGCACGCCATGGCCACGACGGCGATCGGCTCGCCGCGGCCGGCTTTCAGGGCGTCGTTCTCCTGCCGGAGGCGGTCGCGCTCCTCCAGCAGCGTACGGAGCGCCCGCTGGACCCGGTCCGCGCCGTCCGCTGTGCGTTCCGCGGAGTTGGTCATCTCACTTACCTCTTCTCGTCCAGAGCCAGGTCGACCAGTGCTTCCAGGTCCAGGTCCGACAGTTCGTCCGCGTCGGTGTCCGCGTCCGCCGCCTGTTCGTCGCCGCTCGGCCGGGACGGGTCGGCGCACGCCAGGACCAGCTCCAGGACGCCCGCGCTGCGCAGGCTGTCGATCGAGACGTTCCGCAGCACTTCCCGGATCTCGGCGTCCTTCGCCTCCTCGGCCGAACCGGCGTCCGGTGCCGGACGCAGCAGCCCGACGAGGTGCTCGCTCAGCTCGTGGGGTGTCGGATAGCTGAAGACGAGGGTGGTCGGCAGGCGCAGTCCGGTCTGGGACGCCAGGCGGTTGCACAGTTCGACCGAGGTCAGCGAGTCGAATCCGAGCTGGGTGAACGCCTGGTCGGCGTCGACGGACGCGCCGGACGGGTATCCGAGCACGATGGCGACCTGGTCGCGGAGCCAGTCCAGGGCGGCTGCCTCCGCCTCGTCCGCCGCCAGGCCGGCCAGCCTGGCGGACAGGCCGCGGGAGCCTTCGTCCTTGGTCGTGCCCGCCCTGTCCCGGCGTGGACGACCGCCGTGGACGAGGTCGCGCAGGAGCAGCGGCAGCTCGTCACCGGTCCTGTTCCGCAACGCGGCGACGTCCAGCCGGGCCGGGACGAGGACCGGCTTGTCGCTCGCGCACGCCGCGTCGAACAGGGCCAGTGCCTCGGGTGTCGGCATCGCGGCGACACCCATCCGCCTCAGCCGGGAGAGGTCGGCCTGGTCCAGGTCCCCGGTCATGCCGCTGCTCTGCTCCCACCAGCCCCAGCACAGCGAGGTGCCGACCAGGCCGGATGCCCTGCGCTGCGCCGCCAGACCGTCCAGGAACCCGTTCGCCGCGGCATAGTTCGCCTGTCCTCCGTTGCCGAGCGTGCCCGCGAGAGCGGAGAACTGGATGAACGCCGACAGGGTGTGCTCCCGGGTCAGCTCGTGCAAGTTGACCGCACCGCCGACCTTGGCGCGCAGCACGCGGTCGATGCTCTCGGCGGTCAGCGACTCGACGGTGCCGTCCGCCAGCACACCCGCCGCGTGCACGACCGCCGTCAGCGGGTACCGGGGGGGCATGTCCGCGAGCAGGTCCGCGACGGCGTCCCGGTCCGCGACATCGCATTCCACGACTCGGACGAAGGCGCCTGCGTCCTGAAGATCCGCGACCAGCTCGGCGACTCCGTCGGCCGCCGTTCCCCGACGACTCGCCAGCATCAGACTGCGCACACCGTGTTCGGCGACGAGGTGCCGTGCCACGAGCGAACCCACTCCCCCGGTGCCGCCGGTGACCAGCACGGTGCCACCGCCGAAGCCGTCACCGACCTCGAGGACCAGCTTGCCGACGTGGCGGCCCTGGCTCATCTCGCGGAAGGTCCTGCGCGCGTCGCGGATGTTCCGGACGGAGATCGGGTTCAGGTGCACCCGTCCGTCGGCGAACAGCTCCATGACGTCGCGGAACATCCCGTGGATCACGTCCGGACCGGCTGCGTAGAGGTCGAAGGCCTCGTACTCGACTCCGGGGTGGTCGGCTGCCACCTGCTGGGGGTCGCGGATGTCCGTCTTCCCCATCTCGATGAAGTTTCCGCCCTCGGGAAGCAGCTTCAGCGAGGCGTCGACGAAGCTGTGCGCGAGGGAGTTCAGCACGACGTCCACGCCGTGACCGCCCGTGGAGTCCAGGAACTTCTCGGCGAACTCCAGATCGCGTGACGACGCCAGGTGCGCGTCGTCCAGTCCCAGACCGCGCAGGGTGGGCCACTTGGCGGGACTCGCGGTCGCGTAGATCTCGGCGCCGACGTGCTTCGCCAGTCGGACGGCGGCCATCCCGACGCCGCCTGCCGCGGCGTGGATGAGGATCCGCTGTCCCTTCTTGAGCTTCGTCACGTGGAAGAGCGCGTAGTAGGCGGTGAGGAAGGTGCTCGGCATGGACGCCGCCTCGGCGTAACTCCACCCGTCGGGGATGGTGGTGAGCAGGCGGTGGTCCGCCACGGCCACGCGGCCGAAGGCGCCGGTGAAGATGCCGGTCACCCGGTCACCCGGCGCAAGACCGGTGACGTCGTCCGCCACCTCCAGCACGACGCCGGCGCCCTCGCTGCCGATCCCGGCGTCGATGGCTGTCCTGTCCACCAGGCCCAGGGCGATCGTGATGTCGCGGAAGTTGAGCCCGGCGGCCTGAACGGCGATGCGGACCTGCCCGCTCGTCAGGGGCGCTTCGACCTCGGGACACGGAACCCAGGTCAGGTTCTCCAACGTGCCCTTGGTCGGGATGCCCAGCCGGTGCGCACCGTCCGCCGGGGGTTCGAGCTGCTGGTCCGCGGGTGAGGCCGGCGTCAGGCGGGGAACGAGGTACGCGCCGCCACGCAGCGCCAGTTGGTCCTCACCGAGGGCGAGCGCGTCCGGGACGGCTGCCCAGGAGGTCTCCTCGTCGTCGATGTCCACCAGCCGGAACCTGCCGGGGTGCTCCGTCTGCGCGGACCGCATCAGGCCCCACACGGACGCACCAGGGAGGCTTTCGACACTCTCCCCCGAACCGGTGTCGAGGGCCAGGCGGGTGAGCACCACCAGCGTGGACCCGGCGAGCGGTTCCTCCGCGAGGAACCGC
Source organism: Streptomyces sp. NWU339 (assembly GCF_003143855.1). Lineage (GTDB taxonomy): Bacteria > Actinomycetota > Actinomycetes > Streptomycetales > Streptomycetaceae > Streptomyces. The sequence continues at coordinate 234,973 of NZ_QFRK01000013.1, read as the reverse complement.
TGGACCCAGTCCAGGACGCGCTTGTCCGCGGCGCCGACCGCGGCGAGCAGATCGGGGTCCGCGGCGACCAAGTCGTCCAGACAGAGGACGACGTGCGCGGGTGCCTGCCCCGAGAGGACCTCGTCCATGGACGCGTAGAACACGGCACTTCCGTCGCCCGCCCCGAGGAGCCGGGAGGCCAGGCCGTTCTTCGCACCGACGACGCCCCACTGCCCGCGGTGGGTTTCCGGCTCGCCCTGCTGGGCCGGTCGCCACTGCAGTTCGTACAGCGGTCGCCCGTGCCCGCCGGGCGCCGAGTGCACTTGTTCGGCACTCGCCGGCCGGAACGTCAACGACTCGACAGAGGCGATCTTGTGGCCGTGCTCGTCGGCGATCGCCAGGGACACGGCGCCTTCGCCGGCCGGCGAGAGCCGGACCCTGACGGTCGGGCCGCACTCGCCGGCCAGGTTCACGCCGGCCCACGAGAAGGGCATCCGGCCCTGTTCGCCCGTCACCTCGATGACGCCGCCGGCCACCGACGCGTGCAGCACGGTGTCGATCAGCGCCGGATGCAGTGCGAACCCACCCCTGGTCGAGCCCCCGGCGGTCTCCGGCAGTGTGGCGAGGGCGAAGAGATCGTCACCGTGCTGCCAGACCTCTCGCAGCCCGCGGAACGCCGGACCGTAGTCGAAGCCCGCGTCCGCGAAGGAGCCGTAGAGACCGTCGATGCCGACCTGCCTCGCCCCGGCCGGCGGCCACACGGTGAGCGGTCGCGCTTCATCGGTCCACGCGGCCGTCGGCGGTGTGCCCGGTGTCAGGCTCCCCCTCGCGTGACGGGTCCAGCCGCCCGCCGTCCGGCCGTCTTCGCCGGGACGTGAGTACACCTCCAGACGGCGGCGTTCCGTCTCGTCCGCCGCGCCGACGACGACCCGCACCTGCACGTCGCCCGATTCGGGGAGGATCAGGGGGACTTCCAAGGTGAGTTCCTCGAGCGCGGCACACCCGACGTGCTCGCCCACCGACAGCGCCAGGTCCAGGTAGGCCGTCGCCGGCACGACGACCGCGCCGAACACGGCGTGGTCGGCCAGCCAGTCGTGGGTCCGCAGGGACCACAGGCCGGTGAACACGACCTCGTCGGTGCCAGGGTGGTCCACCACAGCGCCCAGCAGCGGGTGGTCCGGGGCCGACAGACCGGCGGAGGCCACGTCCGCCGACTCCGTCCCGGACCGGAAGTCCAGCCAGTACCGCTGCCGCTGGAAGGCGTACGTCGGAAGATCCACCCGTCGGCGTGTCCCGAACAGGGCGGCCCAGTCCACGCGAACGCCCCGGACGTGCAGTTCGGCCAGCGCGCCGGCCAGCGCCTCCGGCGCCCCGCGGTCCCGCCGCGACGACGACAGGACCACCGCGTCATCGACGCCCTCATTGGTGAAGGCGTCCTTGGTGAGGCCGGCGAGCGTCGCTCCCGGCCCGACTTCGAGGAAGACGTCCGCGCCGGCCGCACGGGCGCACTCCACCGCGTCGTAGAAGCGAACGGGCTCGCGGACGTGGTGCACCCAGTGCTCGACGGATGTCAGCTCCTGGAGCGTGGCCTCGCGGCCCAGCCTGGTCGAGACGATCGGGATCGACATCTCGCCCGCAGGGAACCCGCCGATCGATGCCGCGAACTCGTCCAGGACCGGGTCCATGAGCGGGGAGTGGAACGCATGGTCGACCGGGAGCAGTTTCGCCGACCTGCCGTCGGCGACGAACCGGTCCCGGATGTCGTGGACCTGGTCGCGCAGGCCCGAGACCACCACCGATTCCGGACCGTTGACGGCGGCGACACCGACGCGGTCGTACTCGCCCAGCAGCGTGCTCACTTCGGCTTCCGAGGCACGTACGGCCAGCATGGCACCGCGCTCGACGACCGTCTGCATGGTCCGTCCGCGAGCGGCCACAAGCCTGGTTGCGGCGTCCAGGTCGAGGACTCCGGAGACATGAGCGGCGGCGATCTCGCCGACGGAATGACCGATCAGGTAGTCCGGCCGCGGGCAGTACCGCGACAGGAGCCGGTACAGGCCGACCTGCAGGGCGAACAGCGCCGGCTGCGCGATGTCCGTCCGCTCGCGTTCCGCGGGGTCGTCGGCGAGCAGCAGGGGCTTCAGAGCGAAGGGGAGATGCGCGTCGAAGCGCTCGCAGACCTCGTCGAGGCTCTGCGCGAAGAGGGGGAAGGCGTCGTACAACTGCCCCGCCACACCGGCCCACTGCGCGCCCTGACCGGGGAACATGAAGACGGATCTGCCGAGTTCCCCGGCGACGCCACGCACCACCGCGGGGGACTCCGCGCCCTCGCTCAGTGCCGCCAGACCGCTCAACAGTTCGTCCCGGCCGCGCCCCAGCACCACCGCACGGTGTTCGAGCCGCGCCCGGCTCGACACCAGCGACCAGCCGGCATCGGCGACGTCCAGGTCCGCGTCAGCGGCGGCGAAATCGCGCAGCTTCTCCGCCTGCGCCCGCAGCGCCTGCTCCGACCGCGCCGACAGCACCCACGGCACCAGTTCGCCGGGCACCTGCCCGGTGGTGTCGGGCGCCGGCTCCTCCTCGGGTGCCTGCTCGAGGATCACGTGCGCGTTGGTGCCGCTGACCCCGAAGGCGGACACGCCCGCGCGTCGGGGCCGGCCCGCTTCCGTGGTCCACTCYCTGGCCTCGGTCAGCAGTTCCACCGCCCCGGCCGACCAGTCCACATGCGTCGAGGGACGGTCCACGTGCAGCGTCCTGGGCATCACCCCGTGCCGCATCGCCATGATCATCTTGATCATGGCGCCGATGCCCGCGGCCGCCTGCGCGTGGCCGATGTTCGACTTCAACGACCCCAGCCACAGCGGGCTGCCCGGGTCCCGGTCCTGCCCGTAGGTGGCCAGCAGCGCCTSCGCCTCGATGGGGTCGCCCAGCCGCGTGCCGGTCCCGTGCGCCTCCACCACGTCCACGTCGCCGGCCGAGAGGCCGGCATCGGCCAGGGCCGCCCGGATGATCCGCTGCTGCGCCAGTCCGTTCGGCGCGGTCAGCCCGTTGGACGCCCCGTCCTGGTTGATCGCCGAGCCCCGGATCACCGCCCAGATCCGGCGCCCGTTGCGCCGCGCGTCCGACAGCCGCTCGAGGACCAGCACACCCGCGCCCTCGGCGAAACCCGTGCCGTCGGCCGCGTCCGCGAACGCCTTGCACCGGCCGTCCGCCGCCAGGCCCCGCTGCCGGGAGAGCTCCACGAACATCCCCGGAGTCGGCAGCGTCGACACTCCGCCGGCCAGCGCCAGCGTGCACTCACCGGACCGCAGGGACCGCACGGCCTGGTGGACGGCGACGAGCGACGCCGAGCACGCGGTGTCGGTCGACACCGCCGGACCGTGAAGGCCCAGCACGTACGCCACCCGGCCCGAGGCCACGCTGAGGTACGTCCCCGTGAGCGTGAAACCCTCCACTTCGCCGGCCGCTCCGCCGCCCATCCGCGGGCCGTAGTCGACGCCGTAGATCCCGGTGAACACCCCGGCCGCCGAACCCCGCAGTCCCGCCGGGTCGATACCCGCCCGTTCCAGCGCCTCCCACGACGTCTCCAGCATCAGCCGCTGCTGGGGATCCATCGCCAACGCCTCTCGCGGGCTGATGCCGAAGAAGTCCGCGTCGAACTCCGGAAGATCGGGCAGGAACCCGCCTGAGCGCGCGTACGCCTTCCCCTGTGCCTCGGGATCCGGGTCGTACAGCGCCTCCACGTCCCACCCGCGGTCCAGCGGGAAGTCACCCACTGCGTCCACACCGTCGGACACGATTCCCCACAGCCCCTCGGGGGACGTCACCCCACCCGGGAAGCGACACCCCACACCCACGACCGCGATGGGCTCGCGAGCGGACTCCTCCAGCTCGCGCACGCGGTCGCGCAGCTGCTGCGCATCGCCGACGGCGCGACGCAAATAGGACCGGAGCTTGTCGACATCCTCCACCAGGGCCTCCCCCAACGGTTGCTTAGAAGAACGGAGTTGCTACATGTATCCACGGTCGATCAATTCGTACAAATCATCATCACTGTGACTTTCCAGGCCCGTTTCCACCGCCGTTTCCGCAGCGTCGGGCGCCTCCGGCTCGAGGAGGGAGAAGATGTGACGACCGAGTTCCTGCGGAGTGGGGTAGGTGAACGCGACGGTGGCCGGAAGCCGCACTCCGGTCACCGCGGTGAGCCGGTTGCGGAGCGCCACGGCCATGGAGGAGTCGAAACCCAGGGCCTTGAACGTCTCGGCCGACCTCGCCGCGAGGTCGACGCCCCTCAGATCGGCGTTCTTCGCGCTCAACAGCGCTGCCGTTTCGGCGCACACGAGAGTGAGGACCGAAGACTCCGAACCCAGGTCCGCCGCTCTGGTGCCCGCGCCCGGTCCGCTCGCCCGCGCGGAGGGGTTGTTCGTGGCGTCGGCGTCATCGGGCGCTGTCAGCCAGTACCGCTGCCGCTGGAACGCGTAGGTCGGCAGGCCGATCCGGCGCGGCCGTCCCGCGGCGAACACCGTCTCCCAGCTCACCGGCACACCACGCACGTGCAGCTCGGCCAGCGACACCAGGAACCTGCCCGCGCTCCCGTCGTGCTTGTTCAGGGTGTTCGCCACCAGGGGCGGGGGCGCCAGTGTGTCGGCGGTCTCCTCCATCGCCACCTGGAGCACGGGATGCGGGCTGACCTCCACGTACACACCGCCGCGGTCACGCATCAGGCGGCCGACGACCTCGCCGAAACGCACCGTCGAGCGCAGGTTGTCGTACCAGTACGAGCTGTCGAGCACGCGGGTGTCGAGCAGCCCCCCGGTGACCGTGGAGTGGAACTCCACCGCCGTCTCCTTCGGCGACACGCCCGCGGCGGCCTCGAGCATCCGGTCACGGATGCTTTCGACCTGGTGGGAGTGCGACGCGTACGCGACCTTGATCCGGCGCACCTGGACACCGTCACCGGCGGCCATCGCGGCGAACTGGTCCAATGCCTCGAGGTCCCCGGAGATCACCGCGGAAGCCGGTCCGTTGACCGCGGCCACGGAGAGCCGCCCGGACCACTTCGTCAGCCGGTCCTCAACCCATACGAGGGGAGCGGCCACCGCGCTCATCCCGCCCAGGCCCGCCAGCTCGGTCAGGGCCCGGCTGCGCAGGGCGACCATCCGTGCCGCGTCCTCGAGGGAGAGCGCACCCGCCACGCACGCCGCGGCGATCTCTCCCTGCGAGTGCCCCACCACCGCGTCGGGGACCACTCCCAGCGACCGCCACACCCGCGCCAGGGACACCATCATCGCGAACAGCGCCGGCTGGACCACGGCATCCCCGCGCTCCAGCGACGGCGCCGACTCGGCACCGGTCACCAGGTCCACCAGCGACCAGTCCAGCCACGGCGCCAGAGCGCGCGCGCACTCGTCGATCGCGCGCGCGAAGACCTCCGACTCCGCGTACAGCTGCCTTCCCATGCCCAGCCACTGCGACCCCTGGCCGGGGAACACGAAGACGACCGGACCCGCCGGCCCGGTGGCCACCCCGCGCACCGCCCGCGCCGAATCACCGCCTGCCGCCACCAGATCGAGACCGGCCAGTGCCTCCTCGCGGTCACCGCTCAGCACCACCGCCCGGTGCTCGAACGACGACCGCGTCGACAGCAGCGAATGCCCCACGTCGGCCGCCGACAGCGACGCGTCCGCGGCCACGAGGTCCCGCAACCGCGCCGCCTGCTCCCGCAGGGCCGGCTCCGACCTCGCCGACAGCACCCACGGCACCGTGCCGGAAACGCCCGCGGGGGTGAAGTCCTCTTCTGCGGCGCGCAGTTCCGTCTGCCCGTCGGGAGCCTGTTCGAGGATCACGTGCGCGTTGGTGCCGCCCATCCCGACCGACGACACCCCTGCCCGTCGCGGCCGGCCCGGCTCGCTCGGCCAGGGCCGCGCCGCTCGGAGGACTTCGAAGTCCTCCTGGAAGTCCGGGACGGCGGGGTTCGGGGAACGGAAGCCCGGATTCGGCACCAGGTGGGCGCGGTCCAGGCAGAGCGCCGCCTTCACGAAGCCGACGATCCCGGCGGCCGGCTCCAGGTGCCCGACGTTCGCCTTCACCGAGCCGATCACCAGAGGGCGACTGCGGCCGGTCTCCCGGAACACCTCGCGCAGACCGGATATCTCGGCCGGGTCGCCGAGTCGTGTGCCGGTGCCGTGGGCCTCGACGTACTCGACACCGTCGAACGGGACAGCCGCGCGCTCGAGAGCGGACAGCACCGCTGCCGCCTGCCCACTGGGGCTGGGATCCGGCATCCGGGAGGACGCACCACCACTGCCGACGCCCCAGCCGCGCACCACCGCGTAGATGTGATCACCGTCGGCGACGGCGAGGTCGAGCCGCTTCAGCAGGACGAACGCCCCGCCCTCTCCCCGGACGAAGCCGTTGGCCCGTTCGTCGAAGGGGAAGCAACGGCCGTCGGGCGACAGGGCGCCCAGATTCGCCAGGCCCAGTCCCGCTTCCGGGTCGGCGATCAGGTGAACGCCGCCCGCGAGCGCCATGTCGACCGCACCGCTGCGTATCCGTTCGCACGTCAGCGCCAACGACACGAGCGAGGAGGACTGGCCCGAGTCCGCACAGAAACTCATGCCGCGGACGTCGAACAGGTTCGAGATCCGATTCGCGATCAGCGCACCGCTCGAGCCGAGCGCGGCGTAGTGGTCGTCCTGATCGCTGCCGGACAGCTTGCGCAGCAGCTCGTACCCCGAGGGCGCGGCGCCGACCACGACATCGATCTCGCGGCCCGCGAGCGCGGTCGCCGGTACACCGGCGTTCTCGACGGCCTCCCAGGCGAGCTCCAGCCCCAGCCGCTGCACGGGGTCCATGGCGGCCGCCTCCGCCGAAGGCGTGCCGAAGAACTCCGCGTCGAACCCGTCGATGGCGTCGAGGAACGAACCCGAGTTCACCGTGGCGGCGTCCGGGTGAGGTGTGCGGTCCGGGTCGACCGCCCGATGCTCGGGGAACGTTTTGAAGGTCGACTTCCCCTCGAGCAGCAGGCGCCAGAACTCCTCCACGTCGTGCACACCGGGAAAGCGGCACGACATCCCGATCACGGCAACATCGGTGGCTGCGCCGTTCATACGCGTTCCTTCCGGTTCCTTCGGTGTACGGCTCTTGCGTGCGGCACTGGTTTCACTGCCAAGAGGTCAACAACTTCCGCAGCTCGTCGGGCGCGTCCATGAAGTCGTAGTGGCCGCCGTCGACGACCCGGAATTCGACCGAGTCCGAGTACTGACGCCATCCCTGGAGTTCGTCGAGGCTCACGTCGGGGTCGTTCCGCCAGTGCAGGACGATGATGGGGCAGCGCAGCGCGACCGGTTCCTGACGCCGGTACGCACCCGCGGCGGCATGATCACGGAGCAGCACCATCAGACCGAGATCGACCATGTCCGGCCGCGGCTCGATCCCCCGGCTGCGGATGAACGACTCCACCTCGGCGCGCAGCTCGGGCTCGGTCATGGTGAGCATCCGGTCACGCGAGGCGTCGTGCGGTGCCGGCTGGCCCGACACGAACAGGCAGCCCGGTCCGGGCAGGCCGAGTTCGGCGAGCCGGACCGCGGTCTCGTACGCGGGAATCGCACCCGCGCAGTGCCCGAAGAACGCGAACGGCCGGTCCAGCAGCGGCTCCAGGGGTTCGACCAGGCCGGTGACGAGGTTCTCGTAGGTGCCGTAGTGGGGGTGGGCCAGCCGGTTCTCGCGGCCGGGGAACTGCACCGGGCAGACCTCGACGTCGTCGATCGCGGCCGGCCAGGCGCTGAAGGCCGAAGCCCCGGACCCGGAGAAGGGGAAGCAGAAGACCCGGGCGGCGTGGTCGGTGGACGGCGGTCGGACGAACCACGGTGACGCGACGGTGGTGGAGCCGGATGTCATGGCGTCTGTCGTTTCTGGGCGACGATGGGAAGGTGGGTCATCCCGGCGATGAAGTACGAGCGCAGGTGCTGCGGTTCGCCGGCGAGCTCGATCGAGCCGAATCGCTGGAGCAGTTCCTCGAAGAAGACGCGCAGGGTCAGCCGGGCCAGCGGTGCCCCGATGCAGAAGTGCGGCCCGAAGCCGAACGCGACGTGGCGCTTGGCGTTGCTCCGCGTGATGTCGAACGTGTGCGGATCGGGGAACTGGGACTCGTCCCGGTTGGCCGAACCGATCCATGCGACGACCGCCCCGCGGGCCGGGATCGTGCCCCCGCCGATCTCGACGTCACTCACCGCGTACCGCATGAAGTTGCACGCGGCCGAGGTCCAGCGCAGCCCCTCCTCGACCAGGTCCGGGATCAGCGACGGGTCGGCCTGGGCCTTCGCGAACTGCTCGGGCCGCTCGATGAGCGCGTGCACCGTGCCCGAGACGGTGTGCGGCGTCGTGACGTTGGCGCCCAGCAGGATGCTGTAGCCGTCGAGGGCGATCTTCTCGTCGGTCAGCGGCACGCCTCCCGGGCGGACGTTCATGAGGTGGTGGAGCAGGCTGTCGTCCTCGAGGCCGGACGCCCGCCGCGTCCTGACCCACTCCTTGACGTAGGCGAGGAGCTCGTGGTGGGCGATGGCCAGAGTGGCGGCTTCGTTGCCCTGCAGGAAGTGCGGGTCCGAGGGAGCCGTCACCATCGCGGTCAGCTGGACGAGTTCTTCCCAGTCCTTCTCCGGGATCCCCAGCAGCGGGCCCGTGACCATCGCCGGGAGGAGCAGTGCCCGCTCGGCCAGGTCGAAGGTCTCACCGTCGAGCGCCGGCTCGAGGAAGCGCACGATCGTCCGCCGGATCGACTCCTCCCAGGACTTCACCGCTCGCGCGGTGAGCTTGGAGCCGAGCGGGCGGCGGACCTCGGTGTGCCGCGGCGGGTCGGTGGACGTCAGCAGCACGCCGGCCGCGACGTCGTCCGTCCCGAGGTGGGTGGGCACCGTGCCGCGCTCCGAGGTGAACTCCCGGTGGTCGCCGAGCACTCGGCAGACGTCCTCGAAGCGGGTCACCGACCAGAACTCCCTGCCGTCGGGCAGGACTTGGTGGTGCACGGGCGCCTTCGCCCGCATCACGTCCCAGATCGGGTGCGGATCACCCGAGGTGTAGAGGTCCAGGTCGAACAGGTCGACGCTGTCGAGGTCGATGTCGCGCGCGGGACCCGGCGTCAGCCTCACGTCCCTGCCCTCCCCTGCTCGATCAGCTCGGCGACCCGGGTCGGGGTCCCCGCGAGGTAGAAGTCGCGCACGGAAAGCTGGACGCCATAGTCCTGCGACACCCGTTCGATGATCTTGATTCCGGTCAGCGAATTGCCGCCGAGCGCGAAGAAGTCGTCCTCTGCCCCGACCTCGCGACCGCCGAGGCACTCCCCCCACAGAGCCGAGATTTCCTGCACCAGCGACACCGGCGCACTCGAAGGCACGGCTTGTTGTTCCATTGCCAGTCTTTCCTTCCTCTGCCGACCGGGGGTGCCCGCTCGCGTCATTTACGGCCCTGTCTCCGGACCGTCACCGCCATGACGACCGCCGGAGCCCTTTGCCCTGTCCCGCCGGCGAGACAAATTCTTTGAATGGCCGAATCGAGTGTCGCGCGAATTCGCGTCCGGTCACACCGTTTTGGTGGCCCGGCGACTCACGCCGATGGTGAGGTTGAGGGTGGACCGGCACGCCTGCATGCTGACACCCCCAAAACATCCGCTCCCCGAGGAATCGTCCCGCCGGCGGGACAGGGCAAGTGGAAAATGTTTCAAGCCACTAGAGGCACGGTGGAATAACAGTGGAACAGAGGGGCAACGACGTGGGAAACACCGGCATGGACGCTGACGTGGTGATCGCGGGCGCCGGGCCGACAGGCTTGATGCTCGCCTGCGAGCTGCGGCTGGCGGGCGTCGACGTGGTGGTGGTCGAGCGGCTCGCGGAGCGGACGGGCGAGTCACGAGCCGGCGGTATCCACTCCCGCACCCTCGAGGTGCTGGACCAGCGCGGGGTCCTCGACCGCTTCCTGGCGGAAGGCGAACTGCAGCCGGTGGGCCACTTCTCCGGGCTCTACGTGGACTTCGACGAGTCCGAGTCCAGGCACCCCTACCCGCTGATGATCCTGCAATCCGCCATCGAGCGGCTGCTGGAGGAGTGGGCCACCGAGCTCGGCGTACGGGTGCGCTGGTCGTCCGAGGTGAGCGGGATCCGCCAGGACGAGAGCGGCGTGACGGTCGAACTGGGCACGGCGGAGACGACGACGCCTGCGACGCTGCGCGCCCGCTACCTCGTGGGCTGTGACGGCGGGCGCAGCACGGTGCGCAAACTGTCGGGCATCGACTTCCCCGGCACCGAGGCGACGATGACCGCGCTGATCGGTGACGTCGAACTCCCCGATCTGCCCGAGGACTACGTCTGGGTGCGGCGCTGTCCGACCGGCGACTACTCGGCGATCGCCTTCGAGCCGGGCTGGTACCGGGTGATCACCTCCGAGTACGACCGCGTCCCGGACCGTGACGAGCCCGTGACGTTCGAGCAGCTCCGGGAGTCGCTGGTCAGGGTCGCGGGCACCGACTTCGGCATGCGGAACCCCAGGTGGATCTCCCGGTTCACCGACGCCACACGGCAGGCCGCCCGGTACCGGGCGGGCCGGGTGCTGCTCGCGGGCGACGCGGCGCACATCCACTTCCCGGCCGGGGGGCAGGGACTGAACATGGGCGTGCAGGACGCGGTCAACCTCGGCTGGAAGCTCGCCTCGGTGGTACGCGGCCAGGCGCCGGAGAGCCTGCTGGACAGCTACCACGCCGAGCGCCACCCTGTCGGGGAGCGCGTTCTGCACAACACCCGGGCCCAGTCGGCCCTGGTCCGCCCCGGCGCCCAGACGGACGCGCTGCGCGACGTGTTCGGCTCACTCATGGTGTTCGACGACGTCAACCGATATCTGCGCCACCTGCTGAACGCACTGGACATCCGGTACCCGGTCGACGGCGACCACCCGCTGGAGGGGCGCCGGGTCCCCGACGCCGACCTCAATACGTCTGAAGGCCCCGTCTACGTCTACGAGTTGCTGCACGCCGCCCGCCCCGTACTGCTCGACCTGCGTGGCAGCGCCGAGGTGGCGGCGGCCGCCAAGGGCTGGGCCGATCGTGTCGACCTGGTCGAGGCGCGGAGCGAGGACGACCACTGGCCCGTCCCGGCCATCGGCGAGATCCCCGCTCCCACCGCGCTTCTCATCCGCCCCGACGGCCATGTCGCCTGGGCGACCGCCGACGGCGCACCCGACGCCTCCGCGCTCCGGACGGCCCTCACCACCTGGTTCGGCCCGGCCCTGCAAGGCTGAGAGACCGCCCGAGGTGACCGGCTGCCGGGACGCCGCCGGGCGATCTTCAGAACGACGCCGCGCTCACGCAGACGACGGCGGTGGCTGTCGTGGTCGTAGCCGTGGTCGGCACACAGCGCGCGGGGCAAACGGGGTCGGCCCCGTTTGCCCCGCACCGCCGGCAGCCCGTCGGCTCTCACCCGGACGCGGCTCGGATCGAGCAGACCGCGGGCCGCCTCGGCGACGCGCGGTTCGCCGAGGCGGCTCGGGAGGGGATGTCGACCAGCCGGTCCGAGCCGACCGAGGTCACGCTCGCTTCTTGAACGTGGAGACCGCCCACACGTAGCCAAGGACGGCGAACCCGGCGCACCGGGCGAGGGCCGCGATCGCGTCGCCGCTCGACGGGTTGCCCGTCAGCAGCCCGCGCAGCATCTCGATGACGGGGGTGAAGGGCGGGTACTCCGCGAACTGCCGCACGCCCGCCCCCATCGTGTCCGCGGGTACGAACGCGCTGCTCAGGAACGGCAGCATGATCAGCGGCACGGTGGCCTTGCCCGCCGACTCCGCGGTCTTCGCGGCCAGCCCCAGGGCGACGGTGAGCCGGCCGGCCGCGAGGCTGAGCAGCACGAGGAGACCGATCGCGCCGAGCCGCTCGAGGCCACTCGCAGCCGGGTCGAACCCCATCGCGGAGGCCACCCCGATGATGGCCACGCAGGCCACCAGGCAGCGCACCGTGGTGACGATGACGTGCCCGGTCAGGACGGAACCGCGGGAGAGGTCCATGACCTTGAACCGGTTGATGACTCCCTTGGTCATGTCGTCGTTCACGGCCGTCGCGGTGGCCCCAGCCCATAGCTGATGGCCATCACGAGCAGACCCGCCTGCCACGCCCCTGACCAGGTGCTCAACCGCGTCGCCCCCGGTCAGAGGAGCGCTCATCCCGTCGACGACCGCGTCCGCGCTAACGACCGCGGGCGGATTCCGCTTCGATCACGTCCAGCACCTCCCGGCCGAGATCGACCAGGTACATGTGATCGCCGGGGAACTCGGTGTAGCTGAACCCACTCGTGGTCGCGTCCCGCCACTGCTGGGCCTCCTCCGCGCTGACCAGGCCGTCGGAGTCGCCCCGCAACGAGGTGATCGGCACCGACACCGGATCGTCGGTGCTCGGGACGTAGGCCTCGTGCATCTCGCAGTCGGCCTGCAGCGTGGGAAGGATCAGTTCACGCATCTCCGGATGGTCGAGAGCCTCGTGCCTGAACCCCGCGAACTCCTCGACCCTGGCGAGGAACTCGTCGCCGTGGAGCCCCGCCGCCCGCCTCTCGCGCTGTGTCCACGGCCCCGGCGAACCACTGACGACCAGCCGCTCGACGTGCACGCCACGCGTGCTCAACAGGTGCACCAGCTCGTACGCGAGCACCGCGCCCAGGCTGTGCCCGAACAGCACGGTCCGCGCCCCTTCGCCGAGGTCCGCGACAATGTCGTCGATCTCGTTCTTGGCCGCTTCGACAACGTTCCGGTAGGGCGTCTCCAGCAGCCGTCGCTCCCTGCCTGGCAGTTCGACCGCGGTCACTCGCCACCGGCCGGCGGACAGCTCCCGCCACGGGTGGAAGAACGAAGGACCTGCTCCCGCGAACGGCACGCACAGCAGCGTGGTCCCGTCCCGGTGTTCCGCGGATACGCCGGTTTCATTCACCCCGACCAACTCCAATCACCCACTTGATGGTTCGTTGAACCGATTCCAGGAAAGAGATGCCCGGTCGCTACGCCAGCTTGCGGTTGAGCACCTCGAACATTTCGGCCACGGGTGCGGGCATGTGCATTTCGTGGTGTGCGGCGCGCACTTCGTGCACTTCGAGGGAACCGAGGACATGGGGCCGCCAGAGGTGCGCGTACGACGGTTCCTCGAGCGCCGCGTTGAAATACAGCACATCGCCGCGGTAGACCGGCGATTCGAAATCCATCATGAGGGACGTGTTGTTGGCCAGTACCTTCGACATGGTGTCCAGGAAGCTCTGCCGTTTTCCGGTGCGTATGTACTGGCTGAAGGATTCGTCGAGTTCCTCCCGGTAGTCCGACGACTCCTTGCCGGCATGGACCTGCCTGAACGCGTGCCCCCCCGGCTGGGCGTCCAGGATGGCCACGAGAGCGACCTCGTGCCCGCGCCGGTCGAGCGCGTCCGCGACGGCCTGCACGACGGAGCCGCCGTAGGACCAGCCGATGAGGTTGAAGGGACCTTCCGGCTGGATCTTCAGCATCTGGGTGACGTAGTCCTCGATCATCTCCTCCACCGAGCCCGCCAGCGGCTCCACTCCGTCGGAGCCGCGGGACTGCAGGGTGTAGGCGGGCCGGTCCTGCAGGTGCAGCACGAAGCTGTAGTACGCCCAGCCCAGCCCGCCCCCTCCGTGGAAGAACCACACCGGCGGCTTCCCCGTGCCGGGATCGCTGTTCAAGGGCAGCACGACCGCGAACGCATCGGCGTCGTCGTCGGGGATGCCGCCGGCGAGCATCAGCGCGGCCAGCTCGGCCACCGTGGGGTACCTGATGATCGTCCTGATGGGAATGTCGATGTCGAACTGGTTGCGGATGCGGACGCTGAGCCGGGTGGCCAGGAGCGAGTGCCCGCCGAGCGCGAAGAAGCCGTCGTCGACACCGACCTTCTCCAGGCCGAGCAGCTCGCCGAAGAGGGCGCACAGCTTCTGCTCGTAGGCGTTGCGCGGCTCTCGGCTGACCACTGTGTTCGTGTCCTCCGAGGGCAGTGCCCGCCGGTCGAGCTTCCCGTTCGAGGTCAGCGGAATCTCCGCCAGCGGAATGACCGCGGACGGCACCATGTAGTCCGGGAGACGCCCGCGCAGGTACTCGGACAGCTCGTCCGCCTGAACGTCGGCATCGGGCTTGGGCACCACATAACCCACGAGGCGCTTGTCGCCCTCCTGGTTCTCACGCACCACGATCACTGCCTGCGCCACGCCCGGATGCCCGGCCAGCGCATGCTCGATCTCACCCGGCTCGATCCGGAAACCGCGGATCTTCACCTGGGAATCGGCTCGGCCCACGTACTCCAGTTGACCGTTCTTGCCCCAGCGGACCAGGTCGCCGCTGCGGTACATCCGCTCGCCCGACTCGCCGAAGGGGCACGCCACGAACCGTCCCGCGGTCAGGTCCGGCCGACCGTGGTATCCGCGGGCCAGGCCGTAGCCCGCCACATACAGCTCTCCGGTGACGCCGACGGGCGCCGGCTTGAGGTGCGCGTCGAGGACGTAGGCGCGCAGGCCCGGGACGGCCGGGCCGATCACGCTGGCCTGGTAACGGGCGGCGGAGTGCTCGTCCAGGTCGACGCGGGTGACGTGCACGGTGGTCTCGGTGATGCCGTACATGTTCACCAGCACCGGCGCGTCGGAGGCGTGGCGCGCGTACCAGTCCGCGAGGCGGCCCAGGTCGAGGGCCTCGCCGCCGAACACCACGTACCGCAGCGCCAGGTCCTGGCCGGGAGCATCGGCGTCGGCCTGGACGAGCTGGTAGAAGGCCGAGGGCGTCTGGTTGAGGACGGTGACCCGCTCGCGGGCGAGGAGCTGGAGGAAGTCGCCCGGGGAGCGGGAGACGTCGAAGGGGACCACGACCAGGCGTCCGCCGTGCAGCAGCGGGCCCCACAGCTCCCACACCGAGAAGTCGAAGGCGTAGGAGTGGAAGAGGGTCCACACGTCGTCCGCGCCGAAACCGAAGTCCTGGGCGGCGGTGAAGAGGCCGACCACATTGCGGTGCGGGATCAGCACACCCTTGGGACGGCCGGTCGACCCGGAGGTGTAGATCACATACGCCGGGTGCTCGGGGCGCAGGGCCGTGCGGCGCTCGGCATCGGTGAGGTCGGTGGCCGTCTTCTCGGCGAAGGCCTCGGCCCGGTCGAGGTGGACCAGGGGGAGGTCCTGGGCCAGGTCCTGCGCGACGCCGGTGGTGCTGGTGGTGACCAGCAGGACCGGCTGGGCGTCCTGGACCATGTAGTCGATGCGGTCGGCCGGGGAGTCGGGGTCGATCGGCAGATAGGCACCGCCCGCCTTGAGCACCGCGAGCAGCGCGACGACCAACTCGGCCGAGCGCTCCAGGCAGACCCCGACCAGGGACTCGGGCCCCACTCCCCGGGCGACGAGGTGCCGCGCGAGCCGGTTGGCCCGGGCGTTCAGCTCCTCGTACGTGAGCGTGGTGCCGTCGCAGACCACCGCAACCGCGTCGGCCTGCTGCGCCGCCTGACGCTCGAACAGTTCGACGAGGGTGGCCTCGGGAACAGCGTTGCCGGCGTCGTTCACCTCGACCAGCAGCCGCTCCCGCTCCTCCGCACCCAGCACGTCCACCTCCCCGACGCGCATGCCCGGATCAGCGGCCAGCTGCTCCAGCACCCGGACGAGCCGCGCGACGATCACCTCGGCCGAGTCGCGGTCGAACAGATCGGTCGCGTACTGCAGGTCGCCCCGCAGCGCCCCCGAGCCGTCCACAGCCATGAAGAAGGTCAGGTCGACCATGGCGGTCAACGGGATGGCCTGCTCGAACCTCATTTCGAGTCCGGGGAGCTCCAGGTCCGGCTTCTCGTAGCTCTGCCAGGAGAAGATCACCTGGAACAGCGGCTGGTACGCCGCGGAGCGGTCGGGGTTGATCGACTCGACCACCACGTCGAACGGCACGTCCTGGTGCTCGTAGGCCGTCAGCGCCTTGTCCCGCACCTGCGCGAGCAGGTCGGTGAACGACGGGTTGCCGGAGAGGTCCGCGCGCAGCACCTGGGTGTTGACGAAGCACCCGATCATGTCGGCCAGCGCTTCGTCGGTGCGCCCGGCGATCGGCGAGCCGATCGTCACGTCCTCCCCGCCGCCGAGCTTGCTCAGCAGCACCGCCAGCGCGGCCTGCAGGACCATCGACAGGCTCATCCCGCGCTCGTCGGCCAGCTTCTGCAGCCCGGTCGCCACCTCCGGTGCCGCCACGATGCCGACCGTGTCGCCGTGCGAACTCGCCTCCGCGGGCCGCGGGCGGTCCAGCGGCAGGTTCAGCGGCTGCGGCACTCCCGCAAGCTCCTTGCGCCAGTACTCGATCTGCGCGGCGGCGAGACTGCCCGGGTCGGCCACGTCACCGAGCACCTCGCGCTGCCACAGCGCGTAGTCCTTGTACTGCAGGGGCAGCGGCTCCCACGCCGGCGCCCGGCCGCCCCGGCGGGCGGTGTAGGCGTCGACCAGGTCCCGCATCAACGGCGCGCTCGAGCTGCCGTCCGAGGCGATGTGGTGGATGACCAGGACCAGCACGTGTTCCTGGGGGGAGCAACTCAACAGGCTTGCCCGAAACGGAAGTTCGGCTGCCAGGTCGAAACGGTGCGCGACGGCCCCGTCGACCGCGCCGGACATGTCCTCGGGCGTCACCTCGACCACCGGCACCCGCAGCGCCGCCTCCGCCATCGGCAGGACCCGCGCGTAGGGCTCACCGGCTTCGTCGGTCAGGTACGTGGTGCGCAGGATCTCGTGCCGCTCGACCACGTCGTGGATCGCCGCGATCAGGGCGTCCTGGTCCAGGGTGCCGGTCAGCCGGAACGCCGCCGATATGTTGTAGGTCGCCGCCCCCCGCTCCAGTTTGTGCAGCAGCCACATACGGCGTTGTGCAAATGACAGCGGAATCATCGCTTCACTCCTTGTTGAACATCTGGCGCATACTGGGGCGACGGGGAGCAGCCGATTCCTCCGACCACGCGGCGAGCGCGGCCACCGTCGGCAGGTCGAAGATCTTGCGGATGGGTATCTCCATCCCCATCTCGGCGCGGACGCGGCTGATCAGCCGGGTGGCTAGCAGGGAATGTCCGCCGAGCTCGAAGAAGCTGTCGTCGATACCGACCCGGTCCCGGTCGAGCACCTCGGCGAACAGCTCGGCCAGGGTCTTCTCGCGGGAGGTGCGGGGCGCCCGGTAGGCGGTGCCGGTGAACTCCGGCTCGGGCAGCGCGGCCCGGTCCAGCTTGCCGTTGGGCATCAGCGGCAGCCGGTCCAGGAGCACGAAGGCGGCCGGCACCATGAACTCGGGCAGCCGCTCGGCGGCGAACCGGCGGACCTCCTCGGAGCCGGTCTCGCCCGACGGCACCACGTACGCGATGAGCTGCTTGCCGACGCCGGTCTCCCGGGCGATGACGGCGGCCTGGGCGACCTCGGGGTGCGCGGTGAGCGCGGCCTCGACCTCGCCGGGCTCGACGCGGAAGCCTCGCACCTTGACCTGCGCGTCCGCGCGACCCACGTACTCCAGTTGGCCCTCGCTGCTCCAGCGGGCCAGGTCACCGGTGCGGTACATGCGCGAGCCGGACGGGCCGAACGGATCGGCGACGAAGCGCTCGACGGTCAGTTCGGCCCGGCCGTGGTACCCGCGGCCCACGTTCCCGCCGACGTACAGCTCACCGAGTGCGCCCGGCGGCACCGGGGTGAGGCCGGGACCGAGGACGTAGGCCCGCATGTTGCCGAGCGGGGTGCCGACGGGCGCGTGGCCCGCCCCGCCCTGTGTGTCGCCGGAGACGGTGAAGGTGGTGGCGTAGAACGACTCGCTCTGCCCGTAGGCGTTGACGACCCGCACATCCGGGAAGGCGTCCCGCACCTTCTCGACGAGCGACGAGGGCAGGGCCTCGCCGGCGAAGACGACCGTCTCCACGCTGGTGCGGTCGGAGATCTGGTCGACGAGTTCGGCGAAGGCGGACGGCACGGTGGAGATGACGCTGCCGCTCCAGCCCTTCCGCTCGCCCAGGACCAGGACGTCCCGGACCAGTTCGACGACGCCGCCGGCGGCGAGAGTCGTGAAGATCTCGAACGCCGATACGTCGAAGTTGACCGACGCGCCCGCAAGGATCCGCTTGCCCGGCTCCATGCCCACGCGGGAAGCGAGCCGTAGCACGCCGTTGACCACGTTCGCATGGGTGATGGCGACGCCTTTGGGCTTGCCCGTGGAGCCGGAGGTGTACATCACGTACGCCAACTGCTCGGCGTGGAGCTGCATTTCGGGGCCGGTGGTGTCTCCCGACAGGTCGAGCGTGTCGAGGAGGACGTCCGGGGCGTCGTGCTTGGGCAGCACCCCGACCGTCGCGGAGTCCGTCAGGACGAGGCGTGGCCCCGCCTCCTCCAGGATGGCCTCGAGGCGGTGGCTGGGGTACCTGGGGTCGACCGGCAGGTACGCGCCGCCCGACTTCAGCACCGCGAGCAGTGCGACCACCAGGTCCGCCGACCGCGGCAGCGACACCGCGACCACCGACTCCGGACCCACGCCGCGACCGGCCAGTTCGCACGCCAGGCGGTCGGCCCGGGCATTCACCTCGCGGTACGTGAGCGACTCGCCCTCGGCGACCACGGCGGTCTCGTCCGGGGTCCGCGCCGCCTGCGCCTCGACGAGCCCGGTGATGGTGATGTCCGGAGTCGGGACGGCCGTGTCGTTCAACTCGACCAGGAGCCGGTCGCGTTCGGCCGGTTCCAGGGTCTCGAGCTGCGCGACCTTCGACTCGGGGGCGGCCGCCAGCTGCCGCAGGACGCGCACGAGCCGTGCCGCGTACCCCTCCACCGTCTCCCGGTCGAAGACACCCTTCGCGTACTGGAGGGCGAGCTGGAGGTGCGGTTCGACCAGCGCCATCAGGGCCAGTGGGTAGTTGGTGCCCGTGGACAGGCGCAGGCCGGTGAAGGCGATCCCGTCCGCGGCGTCGGTGGCGGCGCTGATGCCCTCCTGGTCGACCGGGTACGACTCGAAGACGACCAGCGTGTCGAAGAGGGACTGCAGTCCGGCGGACTGCTGGATCTCCGTGAGCCCGTAGTAGTGGTACTCCACAAGGCCGGCCTGCCGGCTCTGCAGTCGGGTGAGGACCTCGGCGAGGGTGTCGCCGGGCGCGTACTCGACGCGTACGGGAAGGGTGTTGATGAACATCCCCACCATCGACTCGACGTCCGTCACCGCGGGCGGGCGCCCGGAGACGGTGGCGCCGAGCACCACGTCCTGGCGGCCGGTGAGCTGGCCGAGCAACAGTGCCCACGCGCCCTGGACCAGGCTGTTGACGGTGACGCCCAACGTGGAGGCACACCGGCTGAGTTCGCGCGCCACGTCGGTCGGCAGCGCGACATCGACCTGTTCGAGGCCGTCGTCTCCCGCACCCTCGGAGCCGGGGGCGAGCAGGGTCGGCTCCTCGAGCCCTTCGAGCTCGGCCGCCCACGCGGCAGCCGCCTCCTGCTGGTCCTGCCGCGCGCGCCAGGACAGGAAGTCGCCATAGCTGCGCGCGCTCGGCAGGCCCGCCGGGCCGCCGTGGGACGCGTACAGCAGCAGCAGGTCCCGCACCAGCAAAGGCGTGGACCAGCCGTCGAACAGTACGTGGTGGGCGGTCATCACCAGTTCGGCCCGGCCGGGTTCGAGGACGACGAGTGCCAGCCGGATCAGCGGTGGGGTGTCCCGGTCGAAGTGGGTGGTCCGGTCCTGTGCGAGGAACCGTTCGAACGCCTCGGTCCGCTCCGCCTCGCCGGCCGCGGTCAGATCGAGGTGCTGCCAGGGCAGGGGCACCGTCTCCGGCACCACCTGCGCCACGTCGCCGTCCGCCCGGTCGACGAACGCCGCGCAGAGGTTGGCGTGACGCCCCAGCAGTGCCTGCCCGGCCCGGCGCATCCGTTCCGGATCGACCTCACCGGAGAGGTGGAACACCATCTGCATGTGGTAGGCGTCGAACGACGCCCCGGCCAGCATGGTGTGGAACAGCATCCCGGACTGTGCCGGTGTCACCGGCCACACCTCGGTCAGCTTGCCGAACCGGGTCTCCCAGGAGTCGATCTCCTCCTGGCTCACGTCGACCAGGGGCACGTCGGTCGGGGTGAGCCCGCCGGCCTCGGGTGTCGCGGCGTGCCGGGCCAGGGCGGAGAGCGCCTCGACCCACAATCCGGCCAGCTCGGTCACCTCGTCGCGGGAGAGCACACCGGTCGGGAAGCCGAAGTAGGCGGTCAGCTCGTCACCGTCGGGGGTGCCGGCGGCCACCGCGTTGATCTCCAGCGCCGACAGCACCGGCATGTCCCCGTCCGGCGCGGCGATCAGGTCCCGGTGCGCGGTGTCCGGTGCCCAGCCCAGGCCACGCAGCTCCTCGGGGATGTCCGCACCGGAGGCCTTGCCGAGGTAGTTGAACCCGATCTGCGGTTCCCGCTGTCCGGCGAGCGCGGCGGCGGTGTCGGGATTGAGGTGGCGCAGCATGCCGTAGCCGATGCCGCTGTCCGGCACCGCCCGCAGCCGTTCCTTGACGGCCTTGATCGCCCGTCCGGCCGCCGGACCGCCGGCGAAGGCGTCCGCCACATCGATGCCGGACAGGTCGAGGCGCACCGGGAACATCGCGGTGAACCATCCGATCGTGCCGGACAGGTCCGCGCCGGGCACCACGTGCTCTTCCCGGCCGTGCCCTTCCAGCCGGACCAGCGTCGAGGCCCCGGACACGCCCCGCGCCCGACGCCAGCGCGCCAGCGCCAGCGCCAGCGCGGCCAGCAGCCCGTCGTCGGCACCGCCGCGGAACACCGACGGCACCGTGTTCAGCAGGGTCTCCGTGACGTCTGTCGGCACCTGGACGCGCACCGTGTCCACGGTGGCCGCGACATCGCGCGTGGGGTCCAGCTCCCGTGCTCCCAGCACAGGCTCTTCCTCGCGCAGGATCTCCTGCCACACGGGCAGTTCCGTCACCCGCTCCGGGGTGGCCGCCTCGTCGGCCAGCGCGTGCGCCCACCGGCGCAGCGAGGTACCCGGCCCCGCCGGTTCCGGGGTGAGGCCGTCGCGGACCCGCTGCCAGGACGACACCAGGTCCGGCAGCAGGATCCGCCACGACACCCCGTCGACGACCAGGTGGTGCAGCACGATCAGCAACCGGTCCGCATCCGTGGCGGAGGTGAACCACACGAACTGCGCCATGACGCCCGCGTCCGGGTCCAGCCGGTCGGCGGCCGCATCCAGCTCGGCCTTCACATCGGCGTCGCCGTGGGGGACTTCCCACACCAGCGCGCCGGCGTCCACACTGCCGACCGGCTCCATCAGCAGGCCCGGCTTCGCCCGGTCGAGCCGGGACCGCAGTACGTCGTGCCGGTCGAGGACGGCCTGCAACGTGGCGACCAGCGCCGTACGGTCGATGTCCTCGGGCAGGGTCAGCATCGCGGACATGCAGAACCGGCCGATGCCGCCGCCCAGCGCGAGGACGTGGGCCGCCGTCGTCGGCAGCGGAGCCCAGCCCACGCCGCCGCCCGGCAGCTCGGCCAGCCTCACGGGCTCCTCTTCCCCCCGGTCTTCGACAAGTTCCGCGAGCCGGGCCACCGTGCGGTGCTCGAAGATCTCCCGCGTGCTGACCACCACGCCGCGCGCCTTGGCCCGTGCGACGACCTGGATGGAACGAATGCTGTCCCCGCCGCAGGTGAAGAAGTCGTCGTCGACGCCCACCTGCCCGGCGTCGAGCACGCCCGCGTACACCTCGGCCAGGATCCGCTCCGCCTCGCTGCGCGGCGCCCGGTACTCGGCGCCGGAGAACTCCGGCTCGGGCAGCGCGGCCCGGTCCAGCTTTCCGCTCGCGGTCAGTGGCAGCCGGTCCAGCACCACGAGCAGAGCGGGCACCATGTAGTCCGGCAGCCGCTTGGCCGCGAACTGCCGCAGATCCGCGACCGAAACAGTGGCGCCCCGGTCCACGCCGCCGTCCCCGCCGCCCACCGGCGTCACATAGCCGACGAGCCGTGTGTTGTCGGTGTGGTCCTCACGCACCGTGACCACGGACTGGCTTATCGCGGGATGCTGGGCGAGGACCGTCTCGATCTCGGTCGGCTCGACACGGATGCCGTTGACCTTCACCTGGGTGTCTGCTCGTCCCGCGTACTTGAGCCGGCCGTTCCCGTCCCACTGGGCCAGGTCACCGGTGCGGTACATGCGCGCGCCGGGCTCGCCGAACGGGCAGGCCACGAACCGCTCCGCGGTCACCCCGCCGTTTCGGTGATAGCCACGGGCCAGCCGACCGCCGACGTACAGTTCGCCGATGACACCGGGCGGGACCGGAGCGAGGTCCGGACCCAGAACGTAGGTGCGCATATTGGCGAGTGGCTGTCCGACCGGGACCGCGCCGGTCCCGGCCGACTCCTGCGGGAGCGTGAACGTGGTGGCGTAGAAGCTCTCGGTCTGTCCGTAGGCGTTGACGACGCGGACATCGGGCAGGGCGTCACGCACCTTGCGCACCAAGTCGGCCGTGAGCGCTTCACCGGCGAAGACGACGGTTTCCACGTCGAGTTCGAGGCCGCCCGGGGTTTCGGTGCCGATCTGGTCGAGCAGCGCGGAGAACACCGTGGGCACGGCACTGATCGTGCTGCCCGACCACGTACCTCGTTCGGCGAGTTCGAGCACGTCACGGACGATCTCCACGGTCGCCCCGGTGGTGAGTGCCGTGAACATCTCGAACACGGAGACGTCGAAGTTCACCGAGGTCGCGGCGAGCATCCGGGACCCCGCCTCGACGTGCACGGTCCGACGCAGATCCTGCACACCGTTGACCACGGCGGCATGAGTGACGGCGACACCCTTGGGAGTCCCGGTCGATCCCGAGGTGAACATCACGTAGGCCAGGTCGTCCGTTCCGACACGGACTTCCGGGGCGTCGGGAGCGGGGCCGTCGAGCTTCAGGTCGTCGAGGTGGAGTACCGGCGGCCGGCACTCGGCCACGGTCGCCGCCGTTTCGTGATCGGTCAGTACCAGCGCCGGATCGGCTGTGTCGAGCAGGAGGCCGACTCGCGCGGACGGGTAGTCGGGGTCGATCGGCAGGTAGGCTCCGCCGGCCTTGAGCACGGCGAGCAGCCCGACCACCAGGTCCGCGGATCGTGGCAGTGCCACGGCGACCAGGACATCCGGCCCGACACCGTGGTCCCGCAGCACCGCGGCCAGCCGGTTGGCGCGGGCGTCCAGTTCCCGGTACGACAAAGCGGTCTGCCCGGACACCACCGCTGTCGCGTCGGGTGTACGGGCCACCTGAGCGGCGACCAGCTCCGGCACCGTCGACCCGCGCACCGGAACCCTCGTGTCGTTCACGCGTGTCAGCCGGTCCCGTTCGGCGTCGGTGAGGACGTCCACCGCGCTGAGCCGAGCCCCAGGGTCGGCGACCACCTGCCGCAGCACGCGCACGAAGCGGTCGACGATGGCCGCGGCCGTGGTGTGGTCGAACAGTTCCGCCGCGTACTCGAGCCGCCCGTACGCACCTCCGTTCGCGTCGGGGACGACGTTGAAGAACAGGTCGAACTTCGCGGTCTCGGTGTCCGCCGCGACGGGGGTGGCCCGCAGCCCCGGCATCTCGATCTGCGGCCACACGAACTGCCAGGCCAGCATCACCTGGAACAGTGGTTGGTACGAAGTGGCACGTTCCGGGCCCAGCAGCTCCACCAGGCGCTCGAACGGCATGTCCTGGTTGTCGTACGCGGCGAGGGCCTTGTCCCGCACCTGCTCCAGCAGCTCGCCGAACGACGGGTTCCCCGACAGGCCGACGCGCAGCACCCAGGTGTTGACGAAGAACCCGATCAGATCGTCGAGCTGCTCGTCGGCGCGCCCCTCGATCGGGCTGCCGATCGTCACGTCCTCGCCGCCGCCCAGCTTGTGCAGGAGCACCGCCAGCGCGGCCTGGGCCGCCATCGGTGGCGTGGCACCGCGCTCCGCGGCCAGCTTTCCGAGTCCGGTGAGCAGCTCGGGTTCCAGTTCGAACGAGACATGACCGCCACGGTGGTCGGCCATCGTCGGTCGTGGCCGGTCCAGCGGCAGATGAACCGGCTGCGGCACCCCGGTCAGCTCCTGCCGCCAGTAGTCGATCTGCGCCGCGGCGATACTTTCCGGATCTGCTTCGTCACCCAGCAGCTGCCGCTGCCACAGCGTGTAGTCCTTGTACTGCACGGGAAGCGGCGTCCACTGAGGCGCACTCCCCCGGAGACGGGCCGAATAGGCCGACACCAACCCCTGGAGGAACGGCGCCATCGAGGCCCCGTCCACCGCGATGTGGTGGAACACGAACGCGAGGACGTGCTCCTGCGGGGAGACGCGGAAGACGGTGGTCCGCAGCGGGAGTTCCGTCTCCAGGTCGAACCCCTCGCGCAGGACCCCGCGCATCGCGGCGTCCAACGCGTCCAACGCCACGTCGACCACCCGGAACGGGACAACCGCCTCCTCCGGGGGCAGGATCCGCTGCTCCGGGGTGCCGTCCGCGTTCTCGGCGACCAGGGTGCGCAGGGTTTCGTGCCGGGTCACGACATCCGTCACCGCCGCGACCAGGGCAGCCGTGTCCAGCGGCCCGTCCAGGCGCAGGACGAACGGAATGTTGTAGGTCGCGGACGGGCCTTCCAGACGGTGGAGGAACCACAGCCGGCGTTGGGCGAATGACAGCGGAATCATCGGCGCTACTCCTACACAGTCATCTGGCGCAGTTGGGGACGGTTCTTCCTGCGCGGCTGGGGGCCGTCCGACCCGGTCAGTTCCTCGATGCGTGCCGCCAGTTGGGCGACGGTCGGATTGCGGAACACCATCGTGACCTTCGAGTCGACGCCGAACTCGTTGCGGATCCGGCCACTCAGCCGGGTGGCCAGCAGCGAGTGGCCGCCGTGTCCGAAGAAGTCGTCGTCGATACCGACCTCGTCCTTTCCGAGCAGATCGGCGAACAGCCGGCAGAGGACTTCCTCGGTGTGGTTGCGCGGCCCCCGCCCGGTCGCGGCCTCGCCGTGGTCGGGTGCGGGGAGCGCGCCGCGGTCGAGCTTCCCGCTCGGGTTCGTGGGGAACTCGGCGAGTGGCACGATCGCCGACGGGACCATGTACTCCGGCAGGCGCTCCCGGAGCGGTTGCGCCAGGGCCGCGATGTCCAGCCCGGCCGGGTCCGCCTTGCCGGCCGGCACCACGTATGCGACCAGCCGCTGGTCACCGGGGCGGTCCTCCCGCACCACGGCGACGGATTGCGCCACGTCGGGATGCTCGGCCAGCACATGCTCGATCTCACCGAGCTCGATCCGGAAGCCCCGGATCTTCACCTGGAAGTCGGTGCGCCCGATGTACTCCAGCCGGCCGTTCTCACACCACCGCACCAAGTCACCGGTGCGGTACATGCGCGCGCCGGGCTCGCCGAACGGACAGGCCACGAACCGTCCCGCGGTGAGGTCCGGCCGGCCCTGATACCCGCGGGCCAGGCCGTCGCCGGCGATGTACAACTCGCCCTGCACGCCGCGCGGGGCCGGAAACAGCCGTGAGTCGAGCACGTACACCTGGGTGTTGCCGATCGGCGCCCCGATCGCCGGGATGCCGGCTCCGGGCTCGACCGGCGCGCTCGTCGACCAGATCGTCGTCTCGGTCGGGCCGTAGACGTTGGCCACTTCGGCGGCCTGCCCGGCCAGGGCTTCGGCCAGTTGCGGCGGCAGAGCCTCCCCACCGACCAGGATCCGCAGGCCCTGGGCACCGTTCGGCTCCTCCATGAGCAGGATCTGCCAGAACGCCGGTGTCGCCTGGACGACGGTCACCTCATGACGGCGCATCAGCTCCATCACGGCCGAGGGCTGGGAGACGGCCTCCTTCCCCGCCAGCACCACCGCGGCCCCGGAGATCAACGGGAGGTACAGCTCCAGCCCCGCGATGTCGAAGGAGACCGTCGTCACGGCGAGCAGCCGGTCCGCCGGGCCCAGCGGGAACCGCCGCTGCATCGTGGCCAGGAAGTTCGCCAACCCTCGGTTGGTGACCGACACGCCCTTCGGCTTCCCCGTCGAACCCGAGGTGTAGATCACGTACGCGGCGTTGTCCGGCCGAACGATCGTCTCCGGCGCCGAACCCGGGTACTCCGAGCAGTCCGCACCCGCCAGCGCGTCGGCATCGAGCACCAGCGTCGGACGGGCGTCCTCGATGATGTAGTCGATCCGGGAACGCGGGTGCTCCGGGTCGATCGGGATGTAGGTCGCACCGGTCTTCAGCACCGCCAGCAGTGCCACCACGAGCTCCGCGGACCTGGGCAGACGCACTGCGACCAGCGACTCCGGCCGGACACCTCGGTCGATCAGCCAGTGCGCCAGCCGGTTGGCCCGCTCGTCCAACTCCTCGTAGGTGAGCGACTCGTCCTCGGCGACGACGGCAAGGGCCTGCGGTGTCGCCTCCACCTGCCGGCGCACGGCCTCCACCAGGCCCGACTCCAGGGTCGGCTCGGCTGTGTCGTTCACCCCGTGCAGCAGCCAGTTCCGCTCCTCCTCACCGAGCACGTCGATGTCGCGGAGGCGCGTTCCCGGATCGGCCAGAAGCTGGTCCAGCACCCGGACGAGCCGGGCGGCGATCGCCTCGGCCGCGGCACGGTCGTAGAGGTTGTTCTGGTAGTCGAGGGAGAGCCGAAGGTAGGGGTCGGAGGAGTTGAGGGTGAGCGGGTAGTGCGAGCCCGCGAACGGACGGATGCCGTCGATCGTGAATCCCGCCGAGGCGTTCGCCTCCACGATGCCCTCGCGGTCGATCGGGTAGTTCTCGAACACGATGAGCGTGTCGAACAGGGCGGGCAGTCCGACGCTGCGCTGGATGTCGGCCAGTCCGTAGTGGTGGTGGTCGAGCAGAGCGGTCTGCCGGTCCTGCAGGTCGGTGATGACGTCGCCCATGCTGTGGTCCGGCCGGCAGAACACCCTGGTCGGCAGGGTGTTGATGAACAGGCCGACCATCTCGTCGGAACCGGGCAGGTCTGCCGGGCGGCCGTTGACGGCGGCTCCGAAGACCACGTCCTGCTGCCCGGTCAGCTGCGAGAGCAGGATCGCCCACGCTCCCTGCAGGAGCGTGTTCAGCGTGACGCCGAGTTCCGCGGCACGCCGGGCGAGTTCGCGTCCCCTGTCGATCGACAGCGGTACCTCGACCCGCCCGAGGGCGGACGCCGTCCCCTGGAAGGCGGCGTTCGGGGCCACGAGGGTCGGCTGGTCGAATCCGTCGAGCTCGGCCTTCCACCTGGCCTCCGACGCCTCCTGGTCCTGCGTGGCCAGCCAGGCCAGGTAGTCACCGTAGTTGCGGGCCGGAGGAAGATCACGGCTCTCGGCGTACAGCCGGATCAGATCCGTGATCACCATGGGCGACGACCAACCGTCGAACAGGGTGTGATGTGCCGTGACGATGAGTTTGGCCCGCTGCGGCCCGCAGGTGAGCAGGGCCAGGCGGATCAGCGGCGGCCGGGTGGGATCGAGTTGGTCGGCCCGGTCGTCGGCAAGGGCCTTGTCAAGGGCCGCGTCCTGCTCGGCTTCGCTCTGACCGGTCAGATCGACGTGCCGCCACGGTATGTCGACGTGTTCCGCCACGACCTGCACCAGATCGCCGTCGCCCGCGGTGAGGAACGCGGAGCGCAGGTTCGGATACCGGTCGAGCAGCGCCTGCCCGGCCGCCCGCATGCGCGCCGGGTCCACGTGCCCGGACAGGTGCAGCGCAAACTGCATGTGGTAGACGTCGAAGGAGCCTTCGGCGAGCGCGGCCTGGAACTGGATGCCGGACTGCCCCGGGGCCTGCGGCCACACCTCGACCAGCCGGCCGTAGCGCCCCTCCCAGGCCTCGATCTCGTCCTGCCGCACCGAGATCAGCGACGCGTCCGAGGGCGTGAGCCCGCCGATCTCCGGGTGTGCGGCGTGCGCGGCCATGCCGTGCAGCACCTCGACCCACAGCTCGGCCAGTTCGGAGGTCCGCTCGCGGGACAGCACCCCGGTGGGGAACATGAAGGCCGCCTGCAGCCGGGTGCCGTCGGCGGTGTCCGTGGCAACCGAATTGACCTCGAGGGCGGACAGCGCGGGCAGGTCCGGGTCGGGCGCCGCGATCAGCTCGGCGGACCAGGACGCCGGTCCCCATCCCTCCGCGCGCAGATGCTCGGGCACGTCGGTGTCGGAGATCCGGCCGAGGTAGTTGAACCCGATCTGCGGCACCTGGTAGTCGGCGAGCTGGATGGCCGTCTCCGGGTTCAGCCAGCGCAGGAGTCCGTACCCCAGGCCCTTGTCCGGGACCCCGCGCAGCTGCTCCTTGACCAGCTTGATCGCCTTGCCGGCCGCGGGGCCGCCTGCCAGTACGTCGGTCAGGTCCACGCCCCGCACATCGACCCG
Source organism: Streptomyces sp. NWU339 (assembly GCF_003143855.1). Classification (GTDB taxonomy): domain Bacteria; phylum Actinomycetota; class Actinomycetes; order Streptomycetales; family Streptomycetaceae; genus Streptomyces. Next base: position 206,651 of record NZ_QFRK01000013.1, on the reverse strand, counting down.
GGCCGGGTACATGCTGGTGAACCAGCCGATCGTCCGGGAGAGGTCGGCCCCGGGGACGACGTCCTCCTCACGGCCGTGTCCCTCCAACCGGACCAGGGTCGAGTCGTCCGCACCGCGCCACCGGTTCACCGCCAGGGCGAGCGCGGCGAGCAGCACGTCGGTCCCGGTGCCCTTGAACGCCGCGGGGAGCTTGGTCAGCACCGCCTCGGTGACCTCGGCGGGCAACTCCACCCGTACGGTGTCGACCGTGGACCACACATCCACCGCCGGGTCGAACGCCCGCGTGCCCAGCGGGGGGTTCGACGACTCGAGCGTGTCCTGCCAGTACGCCAGTTCCGCTTCGCGCTCCGGGGCGAACGCCTCGTCCTCCAGCGCCGAGGCCCAGCGGCGGGCCGACGTGCCGACCGCGGGCAGCTCGGGTGCCTTGCCGGACCGGACCTGCTGCCATGCCTCTGCGAGGTCCGACATGAGGATCCGCCAGGAGACACCGTCCACCACCAGGTGGTGCAGCACCACGAGCAGCCGGCCCTCACCCGAGTCCGCGGCGAACCAGACGAAGTCCGCCATGGTCCCGGCTTCCGGGTCGAGCCGTCCGACCGCGTCGTCCAGCTCCGCCTTCGCCGCCTGAAGCGAGGCCTGCTCGTCCCACCGGCCGTCGCAGTCGACCCGGCGGATCAGGTCCGCCGCCCGCACGGTGCCCTGCTCACGCACGACGAGGGAGAGCTCGTCGCCGCGCACCAGCTGCGCGCGCAGGAGGTCGTGCCGGTCAAGCAGGGCGTCCAGCGTCGCGGCCAGCCCGCTCGCGTCGATGCCCGCGGGCAGTTCCAGCACCATCGACATGGCGAACCGGTCGGTTCCGCCGCCGTGCTCGAACACCTGTCGCGCCACTGGCTGCAGCGGCATCGGGCCGACGCCGCCGCCCTCGTCCTCCGCGAGCACGGGCACCCGGTCCCGGCGGTTGGAGGCCACCTCGGCCAGCCGGGCCGCCGTGCGGCACTCGAAGATCTCCCGCGTGGTCAGCTGCAGGCCCCGGGCCCGGGCCCGGGCCACCACCTGGATCGAACGCAGGCTGTCCCCGCCCACCGCGAAGAAGTCGTCGTCGATACCGACCCGCTCCACACCGAGCACGTCCGCGTATGCCGCGGCGATGATCTTCTCGGCCTCGGTGCGCGGCTCCCGGTAGGCCTCGCCCAGGAACTCCGGTTCGGGCAGCGCCGAGCGGTCCAGCTTGCCGGTCGGCCCGAGCGGCAGCCGGCCGAGGGCCACGAAGGCCGACGGCACCATGTAGTCGGGCAGCCGTGCCGCGACGAACTTGCGCAGCTCGGCGGCCGAAGCCCCGGACTGCACATCCACATCGCCGATGCCGCCGAAGCCGTCGTCACCGACGGCCCCCTCGCCGGTGTGCACCACGTACGCGACGAGCTGTTTCCCGCCCGAGGGCACCTCCCGGCCGATCACCACGGCCTCGCTGATCCCGGGGTGCAGCGTGATCGCCGCTTCGACCTCGGCCGTCTCGATGCGGAAGCCGCGCACCTTCACCTGGCCGTCGCCGCGGCCGACGCACTCCAGCTGACCGTCCGCGTTCCAGCGGGCCAGGTCGCCCGTGCGGTACATCCGCTCGCCGGCGGGGCCGAACGGGTTCGCCACGTAGCGCTCGGCGGTCAGACCCGGGCGGCCGTGGTAGCCGCGGCCCAGGCAGGCCCCGACCACGTACAGCTCACCGATCACGCCCTGTGGCACCGGGGCGAGTCCCGGGCCGAGGACGTAGGCACGCATGTTCCCCAGCGGGGTGCCGATGGGAGCGACGTCGCTGTCCGCCCACTCCTCGGAGGCCGCGAGGGAGAACGTGGTGGCGTAGAAGCTCTCGCTCTGCCCGTAGGAGTTCACGATCTGCACGCCGGGCAGGGCCTCGCGCACCTGCCGCACCAGTCGGCCCGGGAGCACATCACCCGCGAAGACGACCGTGCGCACGTCGGTCGCCTTCTCCAGGTGGCCCACCAGTTCCCCGAGCACCGAGGGGACCCCGCTGATCACGTGACCGTCCCAGCTGTCCCGCTCGCCGAGCGCCAGCGCGTTCGGCACCACCTCGGCCGTGCCGCCGGTGGTCAGGGTGGTCAGCAGCTCGAAGACCGAGACGTCGAAGTTGACCGAGGTGCCGGCCAGCATCCGCCACCCGGGCGGTGCGTCGAGGACGCGCACCAGTTCCCGCACCCCGTTGACGACGCCCCGGTGGGTGATCGTCGCGCCCTTCGGCTTGCCCGTGGAGCCGGAGGTGTACATCACGTACGCCAGGTTGTCCGCACTGAGCGGCGCGGTCCGGTCCGCGTCGGCCGGCGCTCCCTCGGGCGTGTCCCATTCCGTGCGGTGGTCGAGGTTGACGGCCGAGACGTCGTTCTGCGGCAGCTCTTGCCACGTCGCGGTGTCGGTGACGGCGAAACGCGGGCGTGCTTCGGACAGCACGGTCTCCGCTCGCCCGCCGAGGTACTGCGGGTCCATCGGCACGTACCCGGCACCGGACTTGAGGATCCCGAGCAGACCGACCACCAGGTCCTCTGTGCGCGGCAGCGCGAGGACCACCAGGTCCTCCGGCCCGGCACCGCGCCGGACGAGCTCCCACGCGACGCTGTTCGCCCGGTCGTCGAGCTCCCGGTAGGTCAGCGTCCGGGCGTCGCACACGATCGCCGGGGCATCGGGCGTCCTGGCCACCTGGCTCTCGAACAGCTGGGGGATCGTCAGCTCGGTCACCGCTGCGGCACTGGCGTCGAACCGGGTGAGCCACAGGTCCCGCTCGGCCGCGTCGAGCACGTCGACGGTGCCGATCGCGCGCTCCGGGTCGGCGACGAGCCGGCCCAGTACGCGGACGAACCGCTGCGCGATGGCCTCGGCCGTGTCCCGGTCGAACAGACTGGTGGCGTACTCCAGACGGCATTGCGCCCCGCCCGAGCTGTCCGGGAGCAGGTCGAAGAACAGGTCGAACTTGGCTGTCCTGGTCTCCAGCCGTTCGACCTGGACGCCCAGGCCGGGGAGTTCAAGAGGCGGCACGGGCGGCTGCCAGGAGAGCATGACCTGGAAGAACGGGTTGTAGGCGGTGGAGCGGTGCGGGTTGAGCAGCTCCACCAACCGCTCGAACGGCATGTCCTGGTTGTCGTACGCGGCGAGGGACCGGTCCCGCACCCGCTGGAGCAGCCGGCGGAAGGTCGGGTTCCCGGAGAGGTCGACGCGCAGCACCCAGGTGTTGACGAAGAACCCGACGAGGTCCCGCAGCTCCTCGTCGGTGCGGTCCGTGATCGGCGCGCCGATGGGCACGTCGTCACCGCACCCGAGGTGGTGCAGGAGCACCGCCAGCGCCGAGTGCATGACCATCGACACCGTGGTGTCCAGCTCTGCGGCCAGCTTCTCCACGGCCTCGAGCAGGCCGGGGTCGATCGAGAACTGGATCCGGTCGCCCTCGGGGCTCATCACCCTCGGGCGCGGGCGGTCCGTCGGCAGGGCCAGCGGCTGCGGCAGATCGGCCAAGGCCCCACGCCAGTAATCCAGTTGTCTGGCTGCCAGGCTGCCCGGATCGGACTCGTCACCCAGCAGGTCCATCTGCCACAACGTGTAGTCCGCGTACTGCACCGGGAGCGGCTCCCACGCCGGCGCCCCGCCCTTCGTGCGGGCCGCGTAGGCCGTGGTGAGATCGCGGAACAGCGGCCCGAAGGACTCCCCGTCCACGGCGACGTGGTGCGCCACGACGACGAGGGTGTGGTCGCGAGGCCCGCACCGCACCAGCCTGGCGCGGATCGGCACGTCGGCGGCCAGGTCGAAGGTCTCGGTGGCCACCTCGTCGACCGCCGACGCCCGCTTCTCCTCCGCGACCTCGATGACCGGCAGGTCGAACGGCTTCTCCCCGGACGCCAGCACTTGCTGGTGCGGAACGCCGTCGCCGTCCTCGACGATCACCGTGCGGAGGACCTCGTGCCGGTCGACGACATCGCGGAGCGCCGACCGAAGCGCATCCACGTTCAGCTCGCCGGTCAGCCGCAGGGCGAAAGCGCCGTTGTAGGTCGGCGAGGGGCCTTCGAACCGGTCCACGAACCACAGCCGACGCTGCGCGAACGACAACGGGATCATTGTGTCTCCAATATCGGCAAACCAGGGGCGGATGGGTTACTCAGCTCTGGTCGAGCAGGGTCAAGAGTTCGTCGTTGTAGAAGTCGTCGATGGAGCACGCCCCCGACAGCGTCGAGAAGTACCGGTCGATGTGCTCCTGGTGGCCGACCAGTTTCTGCAGCATCTCCGTCCGCCCCTCGGGTTTGAGCTCGGCCACGTTGAGCGCGCCCTGGTAGTGGTTGAGGGCCTCGTTGCTCAGCTCGTTCTCGTAACGCCTCAGCGCCGCATTGAGCGCGGCCTCGTCGTGCAGACGCTCCCCGATGTAGTCGGTGAGCGTCTGGGCCTGGACGAAGGCTTCGGTGATACCGCGGGCGGTGATGGAGTCCTTGTGGTTCACCGCGTCACCGACCAGCACCCACCCGGGTCCGTAGGCCTTGCGGAAGTAGTTCTCCTGGTGCCCCGTGCCGTACAGCTGCTCCTCGCGCTTGCCCGACTGCATCCGCTCGTACAGCTCGGGCGCCGTCGTGCGGAACGCGTCGAGGTAGGCGGATTCCACGTTCTTGCGGACCTGGTTGTACTCGTCCTGCGGGAAGTAGGCCATGAGCAACGTGCGGTCGTCGTTGGTGGGCAGGACACCGATCCAGCGCCCCGGCTGCTCGTACAGCTCGAAGTTCGAGGGAACCCCGGACCAGTAGCTGTAGTAGGTGGTGGTCATCCGCGGATGTTCGATGACGTTCTCCGCGCCGACCTTGCGGGCCACCAACGAGCGCATGCCGTCCGCGCCGACGACCAGGCGCGCCCGGTCCGTCGCCTCGGCGCCGCTGGGCGTCGTGTACCGCACCCCGACGACCCGGCCATCCTCGAACACCAGATCCTTGACCGCGCACCCCTCCCGGAACTCCACGCCGGCCGCCACGGCGCCGTCCGCGAGGATCGGGTCGAGCACGTACCGCCTCGGCGCGTACGTGGTCCGCAGGCCGTCGATCGGCAGGGAGAAGCCCTCGATGCGGACACCGGGTCCCTCGTAGATCTGGCGGGTGATCGGCTGGGCGCCCGAGTCACGGATCTTGTCGAGCAGCCCCCACCGGTTGAGCACCGCCACACCCTGCATGTGGATGTAGTGCGAGGACAGCGTGTCCTGCGGGAAGCGCGCTTTCTCCAGGAGCAGGACGCGATAACCCTGCTTCGCGAACAGCATGGCCGTCGGCGAACCCGCACAACGGGCACCTATGACAATCACGTCGTACATGGCGCGCCTCTCTTACCAGGTAGTTTTTTGATACAACGCGGCTGCAGTCGGAAAAGCCAGTGCGATTGAGCGCGCTATCGACGCAGCGGACAAATAATCGCTGCCGAGCACAAACGCGATGCTAGCCGATTCGAACTAGCGGAATAAACAGCATCAGCGGGAGAAACGCAGGTTGATGCCGTGTCGTGTCTCGTCGGCGGGACACGACACGGCATCAACCGCGCCCGACACTACTGGGTCACCGCACCCAGGGATTCGATGTACGCGGAGATCGACGCCACCGTCGGGTTGAGGAACAGCTGGTCCATCGGCACCTCGACACCCAGCTCCTCCATAAAGGCGCCCTGAATCCTGACCATAATCACAGACTGGCCACCCAGGGCGAAGAAATCCTCGTCGATCGATATGTCATCACGCTGGAGTTCCCGGCACCAAATGGCGCGCACGCTGTCGGAAATCATCACAGTCCTCTCGGTTTTCAGCAAAGTCCGTCGACTACGCCGCAGTTCCGCTGCCGGCGTACTGTTTCCGGAACACATCGACCAGCGCCGCGCGGTCGACTTTTCCATGCGGGCTCAACGGAAGCCGCGGGATGTTCAGGAACCTGGCCGGAACCATGTTCCGCGGCAGAGTCTTCAGGAGACCGGTGCGCACGTCGTCCGCGGCGAGATCGTCCCCCACCGGGACGATGAACGCGGTCAGCTCGGCCTCGCCGGAGTCGGTGTACGTGACCACCACGGCGGCCTCCCGGACCCCGCCCAGCCGGGCGAGCGCGCGCTCGATGTCGGTGGGGTCGATGCGCATCCCGCGCACCTTCACCTGCGCGTCGATCCTGCCGAGGACGATGAGGTCGCCGGCCTCGGTCACACAGCCGCGGTCACCCGTGCGGTAGACCCTGCGCGGCTCTCCGTCGATCTCGATCGTCGTGAACTTCTGGTTCTCAGGACCCGCGTTGAGGTAGCCCGCGCCGACGCTGGCCCCGGCGATGCAGATCTCGCCCTGCTCCCCCGGCGCGACACCGCGCAGGTCCTCGTCGAGGAGGTGGATCTCGGTGTTGTAGGCCGGCTTGCCGACCGGTGGGATGTCGTGTTCGCCGGGCCGGTAGTCGGCGAGATCGTACGAGGTCGCGACATCCGTGCACTCGGCGACGCCGTACTGGTGCAGGAGGGTGCACGTGTTGCCCTCGCGCCGCGCCCAGTCCGTGAGCCGTTCGACCTTCAGTGCCTCCCCGCCGAAGAGCACGTAGTCGAGCCGGGCGAGGGCGTCACCGCCGCGTGCGGTCTCCCAGTCCACCAGCAGGTACAGCGTGCTCGAGGCGCAGTGCACCACACGTATCTCGTGCTCGGTCAGGATGCGGTAGGCCATCATGGCGTCGAAGTTCCGGCTCGCCAGCAGGTACTGGGTGGCGCCGCAGAACAGCGGCGTCATCAGGGCGCGCTGGGAGAGGTCGAAGCCGAACGCACTGACGACCAGGTTGTTCGACCCGCTGTGCAGGCCGTACTCGAGCTTGAGCCAGTTCATCAGGTTGAACCAGCCCTCGTGCCGCACCGCGGTCAGCTTCGGCGTGCCGGTCGACCCGGACGTGAAGACCGCGTAGCACACGTCGTCCCCGGTGACGTCGACGTCGGGACCGGTCGCCGGGAGGCCTGCCAGGTGATCCGACAGCTGCTCGAGATCGATGACCTCGATGCCTGCCGACTCGACCATCCCGGCCGTCGCCGGTGAGGCCACGATCAGGGCGAGATCGGGCACCTGGCCCAGCAGCAGCTGCAGTCGCGCCGCCGGGTAGGCCGGGTCGAACGGCACGTAGGCCGCGCCCGCCTTCAGCGTGCCGAGGATGGCGACGAGCATGTCGATCGAGTAGTCGAGACAGACGCCGACCTTCGCGCCCCGGCCGTGTCCGCGTGCGGCGAGGAAGTGCGCGAAACGATTCGCCTTCGCGTCCAGCTCCGCGTACGTCACCTGCCGGTTGGCCCAGACGACGGCGACGGCGTCGGGGGCGGTCCGCGCGTTCGCCTCGAACTGCTTGTGGACGACGGGCGCCGAGGGCAGGGTGACCCGCTTTCCCTGAAGGATCATCAACTGACTCCGATATGAGAGGTGTCCGATCGGACGAACCGCCGGCGCACCACGAGGAACGGGCTTGCCGGCACCTGCGGGCGGTGCGCCTCTAGGCGGTGCGCCGGTCGGCCGTGCGCCGATCGGCGGTGTCGAGCATCTGGGTCACCCACTTGTCGACGGGCAGGCCGTGTGCGGCTGCCGCCTTCGAGTAGTACTCCAGTTGGTCGGCGGACAGCTCGATGGTGAGCGTGGTGACCTTCTGCTGGCGCTTCTCTGCGGCCGGCGACTCGGCCAGCCGGAGCACCTCTTGCTTCTCGTCGCCGCTGCCCGGGGGGATCTCGGCCTTCTCGCTCTGCACGGCCAGACTGGCGCGAACCGCCTTGCGGAGTTCGTTGCGCGACCACTTCTGCTGTTCGGCCTTGCGCAGCCAGTAGTCCTGCTCCGGTGGCGACAGGCGGGTCACCTCGGCGTGGTGGGCGAAGCTGAGGCTGTCCCGCCTGCGGTGGTGCTCGAACCGCCGGGCGACCCACGCGTAGTTGCGCAAGGTCTGGTAGTCGAGACCGGTTCGCTCGATCGCTTCCTTGTACCGCCGCCACCCGTAGGCGGTCTCCCCGTAGATCAGCCAGTCGGCCAGCCACCACGCCGAGGAGTTCACGAGCTCGCGCAGGTTGGTCCCGATCTGCTCCCAGGACCGCTCCGGCAGGTTCTGCGGGAAGAGCATCCCCGACTTCTGCACCTTGGCTTGTGACCCCGCGAAGGACAGGAACACATCGCGCTGCACGGGCTCACCGCTGTTGCCCACCGGCCCCGCGCTCGCGGTTTTCGCAGCGCCCCTCACAACCTTCATCTCCCCACTCAGAGTGTTTGCCTGGGCGTGAACCGATCACTCGACCAAGCACCCGGACGGCGATCACTGTCGTTCCACTTCCTGGACGTGCGGGCCCGCGAAGCCGAGCACCGCGGGCCGCAGCGCCTTCCGTCGGGGCTCCGGGTTCATGCGGCCGGACGGCGTGGTCCCGGTCGGGTCCGTGAGCCCGTCGGCGGGCAGCCGCGGGTCCGGGACGAGCGCAGGTGCGTGCCGTACGGCTCTGCGAGCGGCGTTCAGTCCGCCGCCATGGCCTCCTGCAGGCTCTTGGGGCGCAGGTCGGTCCAGTTCTGCTCGACGTACTCCAGGCACTCGGCCCTGGCCGCCTCGCCGAAGACCACCCGCCAGCCTGCGGGCACCTCGGCGAACACCGGCCACAGGGAGTGCTGCTCCTCGTCGTTGACCACGACGTAGAAGCGGCCGTTCTCGTCGTCGAAGGGGTTCGTACTCAACTGCCACCGTCCTTAACCGTCACGGATGACGTGACTCGTGGATGGGAAATCGCCAGGCCGGGTGCAGGACAGCACCGGGCGCGGGTTCGCCGATCGGCGTCGTCCGGTCGACAGGACACTCGGCTGTCCGGTCGACGGGACACCCGGCATCAGTGGCGACCCGCCGTTGCCACGTCACCGTAAGGAATCGGCCGTCAGCGCTACAAGGGCGGCAGGCTCGCCGGCTCCCGATCGTCCGCCCGGCCCTGCCCCCGCCGGGATCCTCTGTACCCCGCCGGGTTCCTGTGTCAGGATGCCCGGTTTGCGGCCCGTGGGCAGTGCCGGTACGACAATCGCTGCCCCGCAGAGCCCCGAAGTCGGGGGTGAACGTTGCCTCAGTCGATACCGCGGACGACGTGCGGCTCGGCTGCGACGGCCGCGTCGTCGTCGGCTCCGGCGAGCCGCAGTGGCGGGGCACCGGCACACGCCGTGAGGCCGACGCAGCTGGGGGTGTGGGCGTAGCGGAGTGGTCGGTCACGCTCTCGCGAGTCGTCGTTCACTGGTTCGTCCCCTCTCCGGACTTCGTTGGCCCGGGCGTGGTCCGCCGGTCGGACCGCTGCGTCGCACGGCGCTCGAGGTTCGCTCAGGAGCTGCCTGCCCTCGGGCCGGGGCCGCCGGTCCTCCACGTACAAAAGGAGATCGGCTGCCGCACGTTCCTGGGATGAGAACGTGCGGCAGCCGATCGGGTCCGTCCGCTGTCCGCTCCGGTTCGAGCGGTGCTGGGGAGGGCCTGGCCTTCTGAGCCGGGCCGCAGTCGTCGTACGGACCTGGCTGCCCGCGTTGCCGGTAGCCGACCGCCCACTGTTCCCCAGCCCTTTTGAGACTCCGTCGAGCTTTGCTCGAGCGGGCACGTCGCGGCCGGAGCCGGCGATGTCCGCCGCCTCATGTCCACAGCGCGTCACCTGAGGACCGCTCAAGGGCTGCCACACCGGCGGCAGAATCCAGCTGGTGCCCGCGTCCCGTCGGCCGAACACCGGTCTATGGTCCGAAGACGCACGGCCCGAACCGAGGGGGAGCGATGGACAGCACACGACCTGCCTTGCGCCTGTTCGTCCTGCACCACGCGGGGGGCTCACACCTCCTGTACCGCCACTGGCCGGCCGGGCTGCCGGACACGTGGGACGTGCGGCTGCTCGACGCGCCGGGCCACGGCCTCCTCTCCGACGTGCCGCCGATCGCCGACGCCGACCGCCTCGCCGACTTCCTGCTGAGCAGCATCGAGCCCGAACTGACATGCCCCTACGCTCTTTTCGGGCACAGCATGGGCGCCCTCGTGACGTACGAGATGACCCGGCGGGCCGCCGATCGGGGCTTGCCGCTGCCGGTGTGGGTCGGTGTCTCCGCCCGGGCAGCACCGCAGCTGACCGGGCAGGGAAGCCGGTACCACGAGCTGCCCGACGCCGAGCTGCAAATCCGTCTGAAGCTGCTCGGCGGCACTCCCGACGGGCTCTTCGACGACTCCGAGCTGTGGGCCCTGTTCGACCCGATCATCCGGGCCGACCTGCGTCTGGTGGAGACCTGGCGCCCCGCGCCCGGCGCCGGCCCGCTGCCCGTGGCGCTGTCCGCCTTCGCGGGCGCCGAGGACCACGACTCTTCACCGGCGCGGATGGCCGGCTGGCAGGAGCACACCGACCACTTTCTGGGCCTGCGGGTCTTCGACGGCGGTCACTTCTACTTCCGGAACGATCCCGGGCCGCTGCTGCGGCAGATCGAGCGGGACGCGACCACGACGCTCGAGGCGGCGGGTGCGACACGCTCCGGCACGTGAGGGAAAGCGATGGAGATCCGCGTTCCCGGTCTCGTGGAAGTCCAGGAGGAGCAGACCGGACCGCAGAGGAAGGATGCCGCCCCGCGCGCGCAGCGCCCGTGGATCATGACCACCCCGTGCGGCTGCATCCTGAGGCTCGCCCCCGTCGAAACGGACACCGCGCGCTTCCGGTCACCCCCTGCGGGAAAGGTTCCACGACCTGCTGTTGGTCTCCTTCCACCGCTGCGGCCGGCAGGCAGAGGCACTGCGCGTGTGCGAACGGGCGCGCGACCGCATGGTGCACGAACTCGTTATCGAGCCGGGCCCCGCTCTGCGCGGCCTGATGGAGACGTTCCTCCACCACGACCCGGCCCTCGCCACGGCGGCGAGCCCCCGGCCGGCTCGTCCCGAGCCGAGGCGGCGCCTGCGGAGGCGGACGACGCGGCACTCCCCCTCGACGGGGAGATCGCCCGCCTGCGTCGCCGCATCGAGCGACTACGGCAGGACAGGACCCTCAGCGCTCTCCTGACCGACTCCCACGGCCTGCGCGCCCCGTCGGTCCTGCGCGCCTCCGGCGCACGACTCGACCACTGCGCCCTCGTCCGCGGTCATGCCGCACAAACGACCCGCGCTCAAGGCAAGTGACCTACTGTGCCGCCGACGCACCGCACAAGTACGGCGTCAGCCAAGTACGAATGACTCTCAGGAGCAGGAAATGACAATACGGAAGAGACCAAGGATCGGCATGGTCGCTCTGGCGGCGGTGGCACTCACGGCCACCGCCCTGACGGGCCCCGCCCAGGCATCGCGGGGCACGGCCCCCAAGCCGGCCGACCACCAGGCGACGCAGCGCGCGATCGACGCGGCCATCGAGGCCGGTGTCCCCGGCGTCACCGCCGAAGCCCGAGACTCCCGGGGAGTCTGGCAGTCGGCAACGGGCGTGGGCGACCTGGAGTCCGGCGCGCCGCGCCACAAGAACGACCGGTTCCGTGTCGGCAGCATCACCAACACCTTCGTGGCGACGGTCCTGCTCCAGATGGAGGCGGAGAAGAAGCTCAGCCTCGACGACACCGTGGAGCACCATCTGCCCGGCGTGGTCACGGGCAACGGCAACGACGGACGCTCGATCACCGTGCGGCAGCTCCTCAACCACACCAGCGGTCTGTTCGACTACGTCATCGAGCCGACCTACTACGAGAAGTACATCCTGGGCGACGGCTTCCTTCAGCACCGGTACGACACCCTGACGCCCGAGCAGCGCCTGAAGGTGGCCTTCTCCCACGCACCGCAGTTCCAGCCCGGTGCCAGGCACTCGTTCTCCCACACCAACGACCTCCTGGCCGCGCTGATCGTCGAGAAGGTCGGCGGCACGTCGTACGAGAACGAGGTGCGCAAGCGCATCACCAAACCGCTGGGGCTCAAGGCGACGTCCAGCCCCGGTACGAGCACCACCCTGCCCCAGCCGAGCAGCCGCGGTTACTCCAAGCTCTTCTTCTTCTCGCAGCCGGACCGGATCGACGACGTCAGCGAGTTCAACGGGTCACAGGTCTGGGGCGACGGCGACATCATCTCCAGCGCGGGCGATCTGAACCGGTTCTACCGGGCCCTGATGCGCGGGAAGCTGCTGCCGGCGCAGCAGCTCGAAGAAATGAAGACGACCGTCGTCAACCCCGATCTCCCGATCACGTCCTACGGGCTCGGCATCGAACGGCTCGAGATGAGCTGTGGCATCAGCCTCTGGTACCACGACGGAGGCACCGTGGGATCACTCACGTTTGCCGCCTTCACCGAGGACGGCCGCCACCAGCTCACGGTCAACTACAACAGCGACTGGGAAGCCTCGCAGCTCCTCCCCACCCTGAACGCCGAGTTCTGCGGCACGACGTCCGGCTGACGCCGAGGCGGACCCCCACGGCGTGTGAGAACGACATGTCTGTCAACCAGGAGGGTTCATGACCGTGCGAGCAGCCGTGGCCGGAGCGAGCGGCTATGCAGGGGGCGAGCTCCTGCGCCTGCTGCTGGCGCACCCCGGGGTGGAGATCGGTGCCCTGACCGGCCATTCCAGCACCGGACAGCGTCTTGGCACGCTGCAGCCGCACCTGACACCGCTGGCCGAGCGGGAGGTGCAGCCCACCACCGCCGACGTGCTCGCCGGGCACGACGTCGTCTTCCTCGCCCTGCCGCACGGGCAGTCCGCCGCCGTCGCACAGCAGTTGGGCGACGAGACGCTCGTCATCGACTGCGGCGCGGACTTCCGCCTCGCGGACGCGACCGACTGGGAGACGTTCTACGGCACGCCGCACGCCGGCACCTGGCCCTACGGCCTGCCCGAACTGCCGGGCGCGCGCGCCGTGCTGGCAGGCGCCCGGCGCATCGCGGTGCCGGGCTGCTACCCGACCGCCGTGTCGCTGGCGCTCTTCCCCGCGTACGCGGCGGACCTGGCCGGACCCGAGGCGGTGGTCGTCGCGGCGTCCGGCACCTCCGGCGCCGGGAAGGCGCCCAGGGCGGATCTGCTGGGCAGCGAGGTCATGGGGGCCATGCGGCCGTACGGTGTGGGCGGCGGCCACCGGCACACCCCCGAGATGATCCAGAACCTCAGCGCCGTGGCGGGTCGTCGGGTCTCCGTCTCCTTCACGCCGACCCTGGCCCCCATGCCGCGCGGCATCCTCGCCACCTGCTCCACCGCCGCGCGGCCCGGGGTCACCGCCGAGTCCGTCCGGGCCGCCTACCAGAAGGCGTTCGCCGACGAGCCCTTCGTCCGGCTGCTGCCCGAGGGCCAGTGGCCCAGCACCGCGGCCGTGTACGGATCGAACGCCGTCCAGGTCCAGGTGGCCCTCGACCCGGCAGCCGGCCGGATCGTCGCGATCAGCGCCATCGACAACCTCACCAAGGGCACCGCGGGCGGCGCTCTGCAGAGCATGAACATCGCCCTCGGGCTCGACGAGTCCACCGGACTGACGACGATCGGAGTCGCGCCGTGAGTGTGACGGCAGCAAAGGGATTCACGGCGGCCGGCATCGCCGCCGGGATCAAGGAGAACGGCAATCCGGACCTGGCCCTCGTGGTCAACAACGGGCCGCGCCGCGCCGCGGCGGGCGTCTTCACCGCCAACCGCGTCAAGGCCGCACCCGTGCTCTGGTCCGAGCAGGTGCTCAAGGGCGGCCAGGTCGCCGCCGTCGTCCTCAACTCCGGTGGCGCCAACGCCTGTACGGGCCCCAAGGGCTTCCAGGACACCCACGCCACCGCSGAGAAGGCCGCCGAGGTGCTGGGGACCGGCGCGGGCGAGGTGGCCGTCTGCTCCACCGGTCTCATCGGCGTCACGCTCCCCATGGACAAGCTGCTGCCGGGGGTCGAGGCGGCCGCCGGCCGGCTGTCCGAGCACGGCGGTGAGAAGGCCGCCATCGCCATCAAGACCACGGACAGCGTGCACAAGACGGCCGTCGTCACCTCGGCGGACGGCGGCTGGACCGTCGGCGGGATGGCCAAGGGCGCCGGCATGCTCGCCCCCGGCCTCGCCACCATGCTGGTCGTCCTCACCACCGACGCCGACGTCGACGCCGGGACGCTGGACCGGGCCCTGCGCGCCGCCACCAGGGTCACCTTCGACCGTGTCGACTCCGACGGCTGCATGTCCACCAACGACACCGTGCTGCTGCTGGCCTCCGGCGCCACCGGCGTCACCCCCGGGTACGCGGAGTTCGCCGAGGCGGTACGCGCCGTCTGCGACGACCTCGGCCGGCAGCTCATCGGCGACGCCGAGGGTGCCAGCAAGGACATCAAGGTCGAGGTGGTGGGCGCCGCGACCGAGGACGACGCCGTCGAGGTGGGCCGCTCCATCGCCCGCAACAACCTCCTCAAGTGCGCCGTCCACGGCGAGGACCCCAACTGGGGCCGGGTGCTGTCCGCGATCGGCACCACGAAGGCCGCCTTCGAACCCGACGAACTCGACGTCGCCATCAACGGCGTCTGGGTGTGCAAGAACGGCGGTGTCGGCGAGGACCGCGACAAGGTCGACATGCGCTACCGCGAGGTCCACATCGTCGCCGACCTGGGCGCCGGTGACGCGACCGCCACCATCTGGACCAACGACCTCACCGCCGACTACGTCCACGAGAACAGCGCTTATTCCTCATGACCACCACCCGCAAGCACACCGCCCTGCCCAAGGCGCAGATCCTCATCGAGGCGCTGCCCTGGCTGACCCGGCACCACGGCAAGACCGTCGTCATCAAGTTCGGCGGCAACGCCATGGTGAACGAGGAACTGAAGAACGCCTTCGCCCAGGACGTCGTCTTCCTGCGGCACGCCGGCCTCAAGCCGGTCGTCGTGCACGGCGGCGGCCCGCAGATCAGCGCCGCGCTCGACCGGCACGGCATCGTCAGCGAGTTCAAGGCCGGCCTCAGGGTCACCACCGAGGACGCCATGGACGTCGTACGGATGGTGCTGGCCGGACAGGTGCAGCGTGAGCTGGTCGGGCTGCTCAACCGGCACGGCCCGTTCGCCGTCGGCCTCACCGGTGAGGACGCGCACACCCTCACCGCGACCAAGCACCGGCCCGAGATCGACGGTGAGCCGGTCGACATCGGGCGGGTCGGTGAGATCACCGAGATCGACACCGGCGCCATCGAGGCACTGCTCGCCGACGGCCGTATCCCGGTCGTCTCGTCCATCGCCCGGAGCCAGGACGACCACCATGTCTACAACGTCAATGCTGATACGGCGGCTGCGGCACTCGCTGCTGCTCTGGACGCCGAGACCCTCATGGTCCTCACCGACGTCGAGGGGCTCTACGAGGACTGGCCGAACTCCGACGAGGTGATCAGCCGTCTCACCGCCTCCCAGCTCGAGAAGCTGCTGCCGGAGCTGTCCTCGGGCATGGTGCCGAAGATGGAGGGCTGTCTGCACGCGGTACGCAACGGCGTGACCACGGCCCGCGTCATCGACGGCAGGGTCCAGCACTCGATCCTGCTGGAGATCTTCACAGACGAGGGCATCGGCACCATGGTCGTGCCCGACGATCCCGCCGACGCCACCGAGGCCGTACCCGACGGAACACCGCAGGGACAGGACGCGCAGGACGTGCAGGACGGACAGGGGGAGTCGTGAGCAACGAGGAGCTGAGCGCGCGCTGGCGGGGCGCGCTCATGAACAACTACGGCACACCGAAGCTGTCCCTGGTCAGCGGCGCGGGCGCCACCGTCCGCGACGCCGACGGCAAGGAGTACACCGACTTCGTCGGCGGTATCGCCGTCAACGCGCTCGGCCATGCCCACCCGGCCGTCGTGGAGGCCGTCAGCCGGCAGATCGCCTCCCTGGGCCACGTCTCCAACCTGTACGTCGCCGAGCCGCCCGTCGCGCTCGCCGAACGGCTCCTGAGGCTCTTCGGCCGCGAGGGCCGGGTGTACTTCTGCAACTCGGGCGCCGAGGCCAACGAGGCCGCGTTCAAGATCGGGCGGCTCACCGGGCGGACCCACATGGTCGCCACCGACGGCGGCTTCCACGGCCGCACCATGGGTGCCCTCGCGCTGACCGGCCAGCCGGGCAAGCGGGAGCCGTTCGCACCGCTGCCCGGGGACGTCACCCATGTCCCCTACGGCGACGCGCAGGCCCTGGCTGCCGCGGTCACCGAGGACACGGCGCTGGTCGTCATCGAGCCGATCCAGGGCGAGAACGGGGTCGTGGTGCCCCCGCCCGGCTATCTGAAGGCCGCCCGCGCCATCACGGCCGCCACGGGCGCGCTGCTCGTCCTGGACGAGGTGCAGACCGGCATCGGCCGCACCGGCAACTGGTTCGAGTACCAGGCCCACGAAGGCGTCCTGCCCGACGTCGTCACCCTCGCCAAGGGACTCGGCGGCGGGCTGCCGATCGGCGCGGCCGTCGCCTTCGGACGCGCCGCCGAACTGCTGCACCCCGGCCACCACGGCACGACCTTCGGGGGCAACCCGGTCGCCTGCGCCGCCGGCCTCGCCGTCCTCGACACCATCGAGAACGAGGGGCTGCTCGAGAACGTCAAGCGGCAGGGCGAGCGGCTCCGCGACGGAATCGAGGCGCTCGGCAACCCGTTGGTCAGCCATGTCCGGGGTGCGGGCCTCCTCCTGGGTATCGTGCTCACCGAACCGCTCGCGCCCCAGGTGCAACAGGCGGCTCAGGACGCCGGTTTCCTGGTGAACGCGCCCGCCCCCGATGTCGTACGGCTGATGCCGCCGCTGATCCTCGGGGACGACGCGGTGGACGCTTTCCTCGGGGCACTGCCCGGCGTCCTGGACGCCGTCGGCCGGGCGGCGGACGGGGAAGGGCGAGCCGGACGGTGAGCCGTACCACGAGCCGGGCGAGACCCGGACGACGAGCCGGGCGATGAACCGGACCACGAGCCGGGGAACGCCCCGAGGATGACCGGAGAATGAGACGACGATGAGCCACGACCAGGACCACGGACAGCCTGTCGGGCCTGCCGTACCGCAGACCCGCACCGCCCGCCACCGCCGGATCGTGGACATACTCAACCGGCAACCGGTGCGTTCCCAGAGCCAGTTGGCGAAGCTGCTCGCCGACCACGGACTGACCGTCACCCAAGCGACGCTCTCCCGGGACCTGGACGAGCTGAACGCGGTGAAGATCCGCGACACCGACGGAGACCTCATCTACGCGGTACCGAGCGAGGGCGGCTTCCGCACCCCGCGCGCACCGCTGGGGGAGTCGGCGAAGGAGGAGCGGATGCGGCGGCTCTCCCAGGAGCTGCTGATCTCCGCGGAGGCGTCCGCCAATCTCGTGGTCCTGCGCACCCCTCCGGGTGCCGCGCAGTTCCTGGCCTCGGCCATCGACCAGGCCGAACTGCACGACATCCTGGGGACCATCGCCGGTGACGACACGCTGATGCTGATCAGTCGCGACCCGGTGGGCGGGCCGGCCCTGGCCGAGCACATGCTGCGGCTGGCCCAGAACGGGCACTGAGCGCGGGCCGGGCCGGCCGGGGCACGCGGCGCCCGAGCAGCCCGATCACCCCAGCCGGTCCGCCAGGCCGCCCGTGCAGCGCACCTCGTCGCCCGCCGTGATCAGCAGCGCCTCCACGTCGGGCAGCGTCTCCAGCCAGGCGAGTCCCTCCCGCGATCCCATCGCGAAGGCGGCGGTGGCCCAGCAGTCGGCCCAGACCAGCCGGGGAGCCACCACCGTCACCGAGACCAGGTCGGTGACCGCGGAACGGCCGGTGCGCGGGTCGACGATGTGGTCGCCGCGCTCGGCGGTGCCCGAGGTGGCGACGGCCAGTTCGTCCACGCCGGCCGCGGAGACCACGGCCGCGAGGCCGCCCGGCCGGAGCGGATCCGCCACGCCCACCCGCCACGGCCGCCCGGCCCCCGGGGAGCCCAGCAACTGGACGTCACCTCCGCCGTTGAGGCTCACGCCGACCGTCCCGGCCTCCGCGAGCCGCCGCGCGGCCCGCTCGGTGGCCCAGCCCTTGACGATGCCGGTCGGGTCGAGCCGGCCCCGGTAGCGCGGGCTGAACCAGCCGCCGCTCACCCGTTCCGCCTCCGCGGCCAGCTCCAGCACCTCGGCGACCTCGGGGTCGCACTCCTCGACCGTGAGGTCGCCGCGTGCCAGCCGTGAGATCTGGGTGTCGTCGCGGTACGTGCTGAACACCTCGTCGACGCGGCGCAGCCCGGCGACCGCCTCCTCCAGCGCCGCGTGTACGGCAGCGGGTTCCCCGCCGCGGACGTCGAAGGAGAAGACGGTCCCCATCGTCTCCTCCGTACGACGCACCGCGGCGGGAGCCTGTGCGGACTCGGCCACGGCGTCAGCCACCGGCCTTGTCGAGTGCGGACTGCAGCGATTTCTTGTAGCCGGCGCTGGTGTAGGTGGCGCCGGACACCGCGTCGACGTCCGCGTTGCCGGCCTCCACGACGGCCTTGTTGAGCCGGGGCACGGACGAGAAGGTGACCTGGTCGCTCTGGCCGCCCTTGGGCGCCTGCACCGCCTCGGCCTTGGTGATCTTCCCGCCCTGGACGGTGATCCGTACCTGCACGGCCCCGTACTGGGTCTGCGCCGCGTCACCGGTGACGGTGCCGTCCTTGAGGGTCTGCCCGCCCTCCGAGCCCTGCCCGCTCCCGGCGGACTCCTTCCCGGCGGGCTCCTCGTCGGCGGGCTCCTTCTTGCCGGCGGATCCGCTGCCGGACGCGGCCGATCCGGCGGCCCTGGCCTGATCCAGTGCGGACTGCAGCGACTTCTTGTACCCGGTGCTGGTGTAGGTGGCGCCGGACACCGCATCGATGTCCGCGCTGCCCGCCGCCACGGCGGACTGGTTGAGTTTCGGTACGGCGCCGGCGTTGATCTGGTCGCTCTGGCCGCCCTTGGGGGACTGGACGGCCTCGGCCTTGGTGATCTTCCCGCCCTGGACGGTGATCCGTACCTGCACGGCCCCGTACTGGGTCTGCGCCGCGTCACCGGTGACGGTGCCGTCGCCGAGGGCCTGGGCGTTTTCCGCGCCCTGCCCGTCCCCGGCCGGTGCGGCGGCCCTGGCCTTGTCGAGCGCGGACTGCAGCGACTTCTTGTAGCCGGCGCTGGTGTAGGTGGCGCCGGACACCGCGTCGATCTCGCCGCTCTGCGCGGTGACCACGGCCTGGTTGAGCTTGGGTACGGCGCCGGCGTTGATCTGGTCGCTCTGGCCGCCCTTGGGGGACTGGACGGCCTCGGCCTTGGTGATCTTCCCGCCCTGGACGGTGATCCGTACCTGCACGGCCCCGTACTGGGTCTGCGCCGCGTCACCGGTGACGGTGCCGTTGGCGATGGTCTGGGCGCCGCCCTGCGGGGACTGCGCGGCCGCGGGCGGGACCGTGCCGCCGGCCGCGTCCGCCGAGCCCGGGTCGGAATCCGGCTTCAGCGTCAGCAGCAGCACGATCCCGGAGACGGTGGCGGCGGTGGCCAGCACAGCACGCCGGACGGGGTGACTCTTCCTCATCGCTTCTCAAGCTCCTGATGGGTGTGGATGACCCGTCGCTCACATCTCGAACGACTCGTGGTGGATACGGCGGGCGGGGACCCCGGCGCCGCGCAGTGCGTCGTACACCGACTGGGCGAACCCGGGCGGGCCGCACATGAAGACGTCGTGGTCGTCGATGTCGGGGATCTTCCGCCGCAGGCTGTCCGCCGAGATGTCGGGGCGTTCCCCCTCGGGGCTGTTCACCGCGTACATCAGGCGCGCACCGCGCTCTTCGGCGATCTTGGCCAGCTCGCCCCACAGGGCCAGGTCCTGGGTGGTGTTGGCCCGGTACAGCAGGGTGATGTCCCCGGAGGCGCCGGGCAGCGTCTCGAACAGGGCCCGCATCGGGGTGATCCCCACCCCGCCCGCGACCAGCAGCACCTTGCCGCGGCTGCGGCGCTGGGCGGTCATCGCCCCGTAGGGTCCCTCCGCCCACACCCGGGTGCCGGGCTCCAGCTCGTGCAGCCGGGAGGTGTGGTCGCCGATCGCCTTCACGGTGATCCGCAGCATGTCGGGACGGGGAGCCGCCGACAGCGAGTACGGGTGGGAGCTGAACCGCATCCCCGGCGCCAGGAACCGCCAGCGGAAGAATTGACCGGCCTCCGCGCCCATCCGGTGCAGCTTGCGCCCGCTGATCAGCACCGAGGTGATGCCCGGGGTCTCCTCGATGACCGCCTCGACCCGCATCCGGTGACGCAGGTTCAGTCGGATCGGGGTGAGCACCCGGTACCAGAGGACCAGCGCGGTCACGGCGCCGTAGAGCCCGTACCAGAAGGTCTTCGCGGCCGGCTCGACGGCGAACTCGTTCCCGGTGGTGATCTGGTGCCAGAACGTCAGGTACATCGCCGCGTACGTCAGCAGGTGCACGTGGTACCAGCTGTCGTACGGCAGCCGGCGGCGGACCGGGCCGATCGAGATGAGCGCGATCACGAACAGCAGACCCGTGCCGATGGCGGCCTTGCCCATGTCCGGCAGCTGGTCGACGGAGGTGATCGTCTGCTGGACGATGTCGCCGAGGCCCTTGCCGGCCTGGAGGGCGTAGCCCCACATGATGAGGAAGACGTGGGCGATGACCAGACTGACGGTGTAGCGCCCGCTCATCGCGTGCCAGCGGGCCACCCGGTCCGAGCCCACCCGGCGTTCCAGCGCGGGGACCCGGGCCATCTGCAGCACCACGAGGGCCATCAGATAGCCGGCCAGCAGGCCGGTGATGCGGCCCGCGGCGACGATCCTTCCGGTGGTGTCCGAGATGGACGGTGTGTTGTCCCACCACAACCACAGCACGGCCGCCGCGCCCGCCCCCACGGCGAGCAGCAGGGGCACGGCGGGGGAGCGGCGCGGACGGATGCGGCGCATCGTCTGACGGCGGGCGGCACGTCCGCCTGCGAGCGTGGTGGTCACGGTTCCTCCGTGGGACTTGACCCTTGGCCCACACATACGTGCCGTGACTCGGGAGCGTTCAGCGAAACTGCGGAGCGTGCGGAGGAAAACGCCCCGGGACGGCCCTCGGGGGATCGAGGCGTCCGGGCGGACGGCTCAGGCCGGGGACGGGGGCAGCGGCAGGGGCAGCCCGGGGAGGCCGTCCAGGCTGGTCGCGATGTGCTCCTTCTTGGTGAAGTACGCGTCCAGCGAGGTGTCGTCCTCCCGCGCGAACCGCTTCGCGTGCAGGTCGCGCTCCGCCTCGTAGGCCATGAACGGGACGGCGTAGCCGCAGGAGTCACGGATGAGCTCGGCGGTCACGACGACGATCGCGCGCAGGCCGTGGAGCGTCGGATCGATGTCGGGGAAGCGGGCGAGCAGTTCGGGAAAGCGCGGGTCGTCCCGGAAGACGGGCTCACCGCGGCCGTGGACGCGCACGATGGTGGGCGGCCCCTGGAAGGCGCACCACATCAGGGTGATACGGCCGTTCTCCCGCAGGTGGGCGATGGCCTCGGCGGTGGAGCCGGCGAAGTCGAGGTAGGCCACGGTGAGTTCGTCGAGGACGACTAAGGAGCCCTTGAGGCCCTTGGGTGAGAGGTTGACCGTGCCGTCGGCGGACAGGGGTGCGGTGGCGGTGAAGAAGACCGGCTGCGCCTCGATGAACGTGCGCAGGCGGCCTTCTATGCGCTCATAGGTCTTTCCCATGGGCACCGATTATGAGCACATTTCCTTCGCCTGTCTAAGGATATTGTCCGTGGCCGCCCCGGCCGGCGTGGATACGGGGCGGCCACGGCGCCTGTCACGTCACTTCGTGAGCGTGCAGGGGGCGAGCGCGTCCAGTCCGGCGGGGCGTTCGGCGGTGCGGCCGATGGCGGTGGCGATGCGGTTGATGGCGGCGACGCGCTTGTCCTTGAGGGGGCCGAGGATGGCGTTCTGGACGAAGTTGGGTCCGCCCTGTCCGACGGTGTCGACGAGTCGCTTGTTGGCCTCGTTGATCTGGGTGTCGAGGTCGGCGAGGTTGCGGTCGACCTCGGCCTGGGCGGAGGCGGGGACGGCGGGGAGCCGCGGGGCGACGTCGGGACAGCTGATCGTGCCCGGGCCCGCGAATGTCCGGGCGTTCGCGGCGCTGTCCTCGGACGACTCGCCGGCGAGGGCGGATCCGGCGATCACCGCGCCGGACAGCGCCACGGCGGCGGCACCGCCGATGAGGCCGACGCGACGCTTGTTGTACTTCGGAAGAGCCCTGGACATGCGGATGCCTCACTCGGATCGAGGGGTGGGGTCGGGTTTCGTGGGTCTCGCGTGGTGTCTCGGTCGTGCCGACGCGGCGCCTGCGTCCTGCGGAGATACGGGAAAGCGGTTTCCCGCGTTCAATCGCCCCCGGAATCGCCCCTCACGCGGAGGCAGATTGACGAATCATGCGCCCTCCTGCATACTCATGCATATCAGCGAATGCACTGTAAGGAGAATCCCGTGACCGAGCGCGTCGTACTCGCCTACTCGGGCGGTCTGGACACCTCCGTCGCCATCGGCTGGATCGCCGAGGAGACGGGCGCCGAGGTCATCGCCGTTGCGGTCGACGTCGGCCAGGGCGGCGAGGACCTGGACGTCATCCGCAAGCGCGCGCTCGCCTGCGGTGCCGTCGAGGCCGAGGTCGCCGACGCCAAGGACGAATTCGCCGACGAGTACTGCCTCCCGGCGATCAAGGCCAACGCCCTCTACATGGATCGCTACCCGCTGGTCTCCGCGCTGTCCCGGCCGACGATCGTCAAGCACCTCGTCGCCGCCGCGCAGAAGCACGGCGCCACCACCGTCGCCCACGGCTGCACCGGCAAGGGCAACGACCAGGTCCGCTTCGAGGCCGGCATCGTCGCCCTCGCCCCCGACCTGAAGTGCATCGCCCCGGTCCGTGACTACGCCATGACCCGCGACAAGGCCATCGCCTTCTGCGAGGCCAAGGGCCTGCCGATCGCGACCACGAAGAAGTCGCCGTACTCCATCGACCAGAACGTGTTCGGGCGCGCCGTCGAGACCGGCTTCCTCGAGGACATCTGGAACGCGCCGATCGAGGACGTCTACGAGTACACGCAGAACCCCTCCGTGGCGCGCGAGGCCGACGAGGTCGTCATCACCTTCAAGGAAGGCGTGCCGGTCGCCATCGACGGCAAGCCCGTCACCGTCCTCCAGGCCATCCAGCAGCTCAACGAGCGCGCGGGCGCCCAGGGCGTCGGCCGGATCGACATGGTCGAGGACCGCCTCGTCGGCATCAAGTCCCGCGAGGTGTACGAGGCGCCCGGCGCCATCGCGCTGATCACGGCCCACCAGGAGCTGGAGAACGTCACGGTCGAGCGCGAACTCGCCCGCTACAAGCGGCAGGTCGAGCAGCGCTGGGGCGAACTGGTCTACGACGGCCAGTGGTTCTCCCCGCTCAAGCGTGCCCTGGACGGCTTCATCACCGAGGCCAACCAGCACGTCAACGGCGACATCCGGATGACCCTGCACGGCGGCCGCGCCGTCGTCACCGGCCGGCGCTCCGAGTCGTCCCTGTACGACTTCAACCTCGCCACCTACGACACCGGCGACACCTTCGACCAGGCGGCGGCCAAGGGCTTCATCGACATCTACAGCCTGTCGTCGAAGATCGCCGCCAGGCGCGACCTCGGCTGACCGCCGGACAGGCCCTGCCGGCCTGACCGCCTGGCGAGCCGTCACGCACTACTCTGACACCGCCTCCTCACTCCCCGCGCCTGAGTGAGGAGGCGGTGGCACATCCACGACCTGCCTGTCTTCGAGGAGCAACGCAAGTGAGCAGCAACAGCGGTGACGTACGGCTCTGGGGCGGCCGTTTCGCCGACGGTCCCGCCGAGGCCCTGGCCAAGCTGTCCGCGTCCGTCCACTTCGACTGGCGGCTCGCGCCCTACGACATCGCCGGATCGCGTGCGCACGCGCGCGTGCTGCACGGGGCGGGCCTGCTCACCGAGGACGAACTCACCCGCATGATCGAGGGCCTCGACCGGCTCGAGGCGGACGTCGCCGACGGCTCGTTCACGGGCACCATCGCCGACGAGGACGTGCACACCGCCCTGGAACGCGGCCTGCTGGAGCGCCTCGGCCCCGACCTCGGCGGCAAACTGCGTGCGGGCCGTTCCAGGAACGACCAGGTCGCGACCCTGTTCCGGATGTACCTGCGGGATCACGCCCGGACGCTCGGCGGCCTGATCGCCGATCTCCAGGACGCCCTCGTCGGCCTCGCCGAGGCCCACCCGGACGTGGCCATGCCCGGCCGCACCCACCTCCAGCACGCCCAGCCGGTGCTCTTCGCCCACCACGTCCTCGCCCACGTCCAGTCGCTGTCCCGGGACGCCGAGCGGCTGCGCCAGTGGGACGAGCGGACCGCGGTGTCGCCGTACGGCTCGGGCGCGCTGGCGGGCAGCAGCCTCGGCCTGGACCCGGAGGCGGTGGCCCGCGACCTCGGTTTCGAGCACGGCAGCGCGGCCAACTCCATCGACGGCACGGCCTCCCGGGACTTCGTCGCCGAGTTCGCCTTCATCACCGCGATGATCGGCGTGAACCTCTCCCGGATCGCCGAGGAGGTCATCATCTGGAACACGAAGGAGTTCTCCTTCGTGACCCTGCACGACGCCTTCTCCACCGGCTCGTCGATCATGCCGCAGAAGAAGAACCCGGACATCGCGGAGCTGGCGCGCGGCAAGTCGGGCCGGCTGATCGGCAACCTGACCGGCCTGATGGCCACCCTCAAGGCGCTCCCGCTCGCGTACAACCGCGACCTCCAGGAGGACAAGGAGCCGGTCTTCGACTCCATCGACCAGCTGGAGGTCCTGCTCCCGGCCTTCACCGGCATGATGGCCACCCTCACCGTGCACCGCGAGCGCATGGAGGAGCTGGCCCCGGCCGGGTTCTCGCTGGCCACCGACATCGCCGAGTGGCTGGTCAAGCAGGGCGTGCCGTTCCGGGGCGCGCACGAGGTGGCAGGGGAGTGCGTCAAGGTCGCCGAGGCGGAGGGCAAGGAGCTCGACGAGCTGACCGACGAACAGTTCGCGAAGATCTCCGCCCACCTCACCCCCGAGGTGCGCACCGTCCTCAACGTCCCCGGTGCCCTCGCCTCCCGCAGCGGCCGCGGCGGCACGGCACCGAGCGCGGTCGCCACGCAGCTCACCGAGGTCAAGGCGGACCTGGCCGCCCAGCACGCTTGGGCGAACGCCAGGAAGTAAGGGAGCAGGTGTCGCAGGGGCATCGCGGGTTACGTTGGTCGGGCAGCCGCAAGGAGCCGACCGAACGGAGCCCCGATGCCCTTCGCACGTCTGGCCACAGCCACCACCCCCACCTGCCACATCGGCCTGGGACTCGCCGCCGTCGGCCGGCCCGGTTACATCAACCTGGACCGCGACACCGACCTCGGCGGCGACCGCAGTGTCGAAGCCCTGCGCACCCGCACCCACGACCTCCTCGACGCCGCCTACGCCCAGGGCGTCCGCTACTTCGACGCGGCCCGCTCCTACGGCCGGTCCGAGGAGTTCCTCGCCGACTGGCTGAGCGACCGGCCCGACGCCGACGACGTCGTCATCGGCAGCAAATGGGGCTACACGTACACCGCGGACTGGTCCACCGACGCCGAGCGGCACGAGGTCAAGGAGCACTCCCTCGCCGCGTACGAGCGTCAGCGCGCCGAGTCCGACGCACTGCTCGGGAACCGGCTCGACCTCTACCAGATCCACTCGGTGACCCCGGACAGCCCAGCCCTCACCGACAAGGACCTCCACGCCAGGCTCGCCGAGGCGGCGGCCCAGGGCCTCACGGTCGGGTTCTCCACCAGCGGCCCGGCCCAGGCGGACGCCGTCCGCGCGGCGCTCGCCGTCACGGTCGAGGGCGAACCCCTCTTCCGTACCGTCCAGTCCACGTACAACGCGCTGGAGACGTCCGCCGAGCCCGCGCTGGCCGAGGCCCACGACGCCGGGCTCACGGTGATCGTCAAGGAGGGCATGGCCAACGGACGGCTGGCCGCGGCCCACGCTCCCGACGCGCTCAGGGCCGTCGCCGCGGAGACCGGACTGGACTGCGACGCCGTCGCCCTCGCGCTCGTGCTGCGCCGGCCCTGGGCCGGTGTCGTCCTCTCCGGTGCCGCCACCGTGGTCCAGCTCGCCTCCAACCTGCGAGCGGCGGCCGTCGACCTCGACGACGACCAGCTCTCCCGCCTCGCCGCGCTGCCCGAGGACCCGCACGCGTACTGGGAACGACGCGGACAGCTGCCCTGGCACTGACACGCCGACGGCGGACCGCTTCAGCAGCGGTCCGCCGTCGGCGTGCGTGGTCCTCGCGGCGGGCGAGGTCAGGCGGCCTTCGCCTTGCTGGCGTACATGTCCACGTACTCCTGCCCGGACAGGCGCATGACCTCGGCCATCACCGAGTCGGTCACGGCCCGCAGGACGTAGCGGTCGCGGTCCATGCCCTCGTAACGGGAGAACTCCATCGCCTCACCGAAGCGGACCGTGACCTTGCCCGGGCGGGGCAGCCCCGCGCCGCCTGGCTGCAGCTTGTCGGTGCCGACCATGGCGAACGGGACGACGGGCGCGCCCGTCATCAGGGTGAGCCGCGCGATACCGGTGCGGCCCCGGTAGAGGCGCCCGTCGGGGGAGCGGGTGCCCTCGGGGTAGATGCCGAAGATCCTGCCCTCCTCCAGCACCCGACGGCCCGTCATCAGCGCCGCGACCCCGCCCCGGCCGCCGTCCCGGTCGACCGGGATCATGCCGACGCCGGTGAAGAACCAGGCCATCAGCCGCCCTTTGAGGCCCTTGCCGGTGACGTACTCGTCCTTGCCGATGAAGAAGACCTGGCGGTCGCAGACGATCGGCAGGACGATCGAGTCGATGAACGTCAGATGGTTGCCGGCCAGGATGACGGGACCGTCACCCGGGATGTGCTCCGCGCCCTCCACCCGTGGGCGGAACATCAGGCGCATGATCGGGCCGAGCACTGCCTTGATGAGCGCGAAGCGGGACAACGGGTCCTCCGGTGTCGGGAATGCGGTATGAGTCTGTGCAGGCAAGGACATTACTCGCGGGCGAGGGGGACGCGCACGTCGGGTCCACCGAGGTGTCACGCGGTGCAGGCGCATTTTCACCTGCGGTGACGTGGTGTCGTACGGCCGTAACGCGCACGACGTGATGTGAGGCACGTCGCGCCCGCGGAGGGCGATCCGCGGCGTCGTCGGCCCGGGGGTTTCGGGGGTGCGGACACGGCCGGATCGAAGCACGCGCGACCCGCGGACTGCGGGAGGCGCGCCGTTGACGGCGTGCCTACAAGTACCCGGTACGGCGCCTCCGAAGCCGGCGGATCGTCAGACCCCCTGCCTCGCACACCCATCCGGAGTCCGACGGGCCGGGCCCGGGCCGTACGCCATCCGGTGGCCCCCGCGTGTTCCGGTCGCGGTCTCCCGTTCGTCATGCACGCGCCCCTACGATCACCTCGCACTGACGGTCGACGGCAGGAGGCACCTCATGGGAACGCAGGAGTCGGACGAGCGGACGGGCAAGGCCGCGGACGGCGGAACCGGGCGGCGGGCGCTCCTGGGCGCGGCGGTGCTCGGCGCGGGCGGCACCGTCCTCGGGCTGGGCGGCACGGCGAGAGCGGCCGAGGCCCGGCACGCCGAGGGACGCAGCGGCGGCGGACGGGGCGTCAAGGGCCTGCCCGTCCCGACCGTCATCGGCCACCGGGGGGCCAGCGGCTACCGGCCCGAGCACACGTTCGGCGCTTACGAACTGGCCCTCGACATGGGTGCCGACATCGTCGAGGCCGGCGACCTGGTGCCCACCAGGGACGGTCACCTCGTCTGCCGGCACGAGCCGGAGATCGGCGGCACCACGGACGTCGCGAGCCATCCCGGGTTCGCCGACCGCAAGCGCACGAAGCGACTCGACGGCGTCTCCGTCACCGGCTGGTTCACCGAGGACTTCACCCTCGCCGAACTCAAGACGCTCCGCGCCACCGAGCGCATCCCGGCCAACCGCCCGCACAACACCCTCTACGACGGCCGCTGGGAGATCCCCACCTTCGAAGAGGTGCTGCGCTGGCAGAACGAGCAGACCCGCAAGCGCGGCAAGCAGGTCTGGATCTACCCCGAACTCAAGCACCCCACCTACTTCCGCCGGTTGGGCCTGGGGACCGAGGAGCGCCTCGCCCGGCTGCTGCGCAAGTACGGCAAGGACAAGAAGAACTCGCCCGTCATCGTCCAGTCCTTCGAACCCACCAGCATCCAGCGGATGAGCAGGCTCGTCGGCAACCCGCTCGCCGTGCTGCTCTCCGGCGCGAACAGCCGCCCCTGGGACTTCGTCGAGAACGGTGATCCGCGCACCGTGGCCGACCTCATCACGCCGAAGGGCCTGAAGGAGATCGCCTCCTACGCCCAGGGCATCGGCCCCACCCTGGACCTGGTCATCCCCCGTGACGCGGCCGGAAACCTCACCGAACCCACCAGCCTCGTCCGCGACGCGCACCGGGCCGGACTGATCCTGCACCCGTACACGATGCGCAACGAGAACCCCTTCCTGCCGGCGAACTTCCGCAAGGGCAACGACCCCGACGCCTACGGCGACGTCTTCGGAGCCTTCCGTGCCTACTTCGCCACCGGCATCGACGGCGTCTTCACCGACCACCCGGACACCGGTCTGCTC
This sequence comes from Streptomyces sp. NWU339, assembly GCF_003143855.1. GTDB lineage: Bacteria > Actinomycetota > Actinomycetes > Streptomycetales > Streptomycetaceae > Streptomyces. The sequence continues at coordinate 178,068 of NZ_QFRK01000013.1, read as the reverse complement.
GCCCGCGAGGACTTCGTCAACGGCTGAGTCGTTCTGTCACCTTTCAAGGTGATTTCCAGCCGCCCCGGGCAACTGGGCCCGGGGCGGCCGTGTCGTTGCGCATATGACCCGTGACCTGGTCGCCGCTCTCCGTCCGCTGCTCACCGCGGAGGCCTCCGCCGAGGCGTACGCGTCCGGGGCCGAACCAGCCGACCTGGAACAGGCGGTCTGGCTGCGCCTCCTGGAACGCCTCGACGCCCACGGCCCGCCGCGCGACCCCCAGGACTGGCTCCGCAGGGCCGTCCGCACCGAGGCCCGTCGCAGCCGCCGCGCCGTCCGGCACGAGAGGCCGTGGGCCGGTGACCCCGTCGATCCCGGCGACCCCCGCGACCGCGACCCCGAACTCCTCGCCGTCGCCGCCGCCCGCCGTCGCGGCCTGCGGGACGCGGTGCGCCGGCTGCCCGGTCGCTGTCCCCGGCTGCTGGAGGCGCTGCTGGCCCCGCACGACCCGACATACCGGGAAATCGCGGGGGAGTTGGGTATCTCACAGGGCAGCCTGGGTCCGGAACGTTCCAGATGCCTGGGATGTCTGCGTCGATTGCTCGCGCCGGAGGTTGCGTCGCGTCGAGGACGGGGATAGGAGTGAGGGACCACAGGTGATCAGGTGAGCGGGAGGCGTGCGCACATGGGCATGAGCGTGACCATCTCTGCGGCGGCCGAGCAGGACGCCGAGCAGATCTTCAGGTTGCAGTACCTGTGCTTCCAGAGCGAAGCGGCGCTGTACGGCAATTACCGCATCGACCCGCTCGTCCAGAGTCTGGACTCGGTCCGCGAGGAGGTCGCCGCCGACCTGGTCTTCGTCGCCCGCCTCGGTGACGAGATCGTCGGCTCGGTGCACGGCAGGAGCACCGAGGACGCCGCCGCGGCCATCGGCAAGCTCTGTGTCCACCCCCGCCTCCAGGGGCACGGCATCGGCGCCCGGCTCCTGCGGGTCGCCGAAGCCGCCCTCGCCGACGAGCGGGGTGCCAGGACCTTCCGCCTGCACGCCGGGCACCGCAGCGAGAGCAACCTCCAGCTGTACAGCCGGGTCGGCTACCAGCGGGTCGGGACGTCCCGGGGCGCGGACGGCGTACCGCAGATCGTCCTGGAGAAGTCGGCCGAGACGTACGCGACCACCGCCTGACCGGGGGTCGTTACGCCGTGCGCGCCTTGCGCAGCCAGTACATGGCCGTGAGGGGCAGCAGTACGGGAATGAACAGGTACCCCATCCCGTAGTCCGACCACACCGTCGCGTCGGGGAAGGCGGACGGATCGACCAGGGTCCAGGTGCCGACCGTCAGGACGCCCACCAGCTCGGCGGCGCAGCACACCAGCGCCGCCCTGCGGGCCGTCTCCCCGCCGCGCACCAGGGTGTACGTGATGAATCCGTAGACCACCCCGGCGATCGCCGAGAGCGAGTAGGCGAGCGGTGCCCGGTCGAACTCGGTGGCGATCTGGTAAGCGGAGCGCGACACGGCGCCGACGACCATCACCCCGTACAGCCACACCAGCAGCAGTCCGGGCCCGCCGATCAGCCGGGTCCCGGTCGGCTTCCGTTCCGTCGCGGCCATCTCAGCTCCCCCAGATGTCATGGAGCCGGACCTCGAGCACGGCCAGGACGACACCGCTCGCGGCCACCGTGATCGAGCCCCACCGGGTGCGCTCGGCCAGCGACATGAAACCCGCCGCCGGGACGCACGCGAACGAGCCCAGCAGATACGCGAGGAAGATAGTCGTCCCCTGCTCCGGCTTCTCGCCCCGGGCCAGCTGCACGATCCCGACGATCAGCTGAACCAGCGTCAGCAGCGTGACCACGGCCATACCGATGAAATGCCAGTCCTTCGTCGGCTGATCACGGTAGGCGGCCCAGCCGCACCAGGCGGCGAGCAGCAGCGCGGCGACGCCGGTCGTCAGCGTCAGGACATCAAGCATGTCAGCGACCTTATTACGCCGGAACGGCCCCACCGTGCCCGGCCCCGCCCGCACCGTATGGTCGATGGCATGACCATCCATGCGCAAGCCCTCCTGTTCGACAACGACGGGACCCTCGTGTCCTCCCTCGAGTCCGTGCGGCGCTGCTGGACGCGGTGGGCCGGGGAGTACGGGATCACGGCCGAGGAGTTCGGGCGGGTGGAGCTGCACGGCCGGCCGGCCGTCGAGATAGCCGCCGACCTGCTGCCCGCCCACGTCGTGCCGGAGGCCGTCGCGCGGATCGAGGACCTGGAGGTGGAGGACGTGCCGAACGGCGGGGCCGTTCTGCTGCCGGGCACCCGGGACTTCCTCGACGCGCTGCCGGCCGAGCGCTGGGCCGTCGTCACCTCCGCCACCCGGCGGCTGGCCGAAGCCCGCCTCGCCGCCGCCGGCATCCTGCCCAAGACCCTGGTGGCCGCCGACGACATCACCCGGGGCAAGCCCGACCCGGAGCCCTACCTGCTCGCCGCCCGGACGCTCGGCGTGGATCCCGCGCACTGCGTCGTCTTTGAGGACGCCCCCGCCGGGCTCCAGGCGGGCCGGGCCGCCGGCATGACCACCGTGGCGTTGGCCACAACCCACCAGGCCCACGAGCTGACCGCCGACCTGGTGGTGAAGGACCTGTCGGCCCTGTCCGCACTGGTCACGGACGCGGGGGTGGAGATCGCCGTACGCCCCTGACGTGCGGTCACTCATGTCCACGGCTGTCCAGAATGTGGACATGAGTGTCCGGTCAGCAATAAAGGTCTGCTTTACTGGCCGCATGACCACGATGAGCGACCGCAGCCCCGCGACCGAGGTGCACATGCAGCCCGGTGCCGGTTGTATGTGTCCGCTCCGAATGCGCGCCTTCTAGAGGGCCCCCGCAGCACTTGAGCCTCGCGCCCCGAAGCGAGAGCCGGTTCCCGTCCGTCCGCGTGTCCCCCGGGTCCCGCATGCACGACGGAACCACGCCCCCGCGCACGTCTCTCCACGGTGCACCTCCGCCGCGCTCGGGAGAAGCCGTGCCGCGTACGGGCTGCTTTCGACCCTGAATGCCTCGTGCCGGCGCCACGACGTGTCGCGCACTCGACAGTGACGGATGTTCACGTGATCACCACCTCGGGCCTCACCAAGGTCTACCGTTCTCGCGGACGCGAGGTCACCGCCCTGGACGGCGTCGACCTGCACGTCCGCGAAGGCGAGGTCTACGGCGTCATCGGCCAGTCCGGCGCCGGAAAGTCCTCGCTCATCCGCTGCGTCAACCTGCTCGAGCGCCCCACCTCGGGCACCGTGACCGTCGCCGGGCAGGACCTCACCGCCCTGGCCGGGCGAGGCCCGCGCGCCGGACGGGAACTGCGGCGGGCGCGCAGCCGTATCGGCATGGTCTTCCAGCACTTCAACCTGCTCTCCTCGCGCACCGTGCAGGACAACGTCGAACTGCCGCTGGAGATCCTCGGGCAGTCGGGGAAGGAACGTTCCCGCAAGGCGCTGGAACTGCTCGACCTGGTGGGCCTCGCCGACAAGGCCAAGGCCTACCCCGCCCAGCTCTCCGGCGGCCAGAAGCAGCGGGTCGGCATCGCCCGCGCGCTGGCCGGCGACCCGAAGGTGCTGCTGTCCGACGAGGCCACCAGCGCTCTCGACCCGGAGACCACCCGCTCGATCCTGGCGCTGCTGCGCGATCTGAACCGCCAGCTCGGCCTGACCGTCCTGCTCATCACGCACGAGATGGACGTCGTGAAGACGATCTGCGACTCGGCCGCGCTGATGGAGAAGGGCCGGATCGTCGAGTCCGGCACGGTCACCGAACTCCTCGCCACCCCCGGCTCCGAACTGGCCTCCGCGCTGTTCCCGGTCGCCGGTGAGGCCTCGGACGACAACCGCACCGTCCTGGACGTCACCTTCCAGGGCGAGAGCGCGACCCAGCCGGTCATCTCCCAGCTGGCCCGCACCTACAACATCGACATATCGATCCTCGGTGCCGCCATCGACACCGTCGGAGGTCTCCAGGTGGGCAGGATGCGCATCGAACTCCCGGGCCGCTACGAGGACAACGTCGTGCCGGTCGGCTTCCTGCGGGAGCAGGGGCTGCAGATCGACATCGTCGAGCGGGCGGCGCGGGCAGCGCAGGCGGAACAGACCGCGCGGACCCTCGTGAAGGAGACGGCCAAGTGACCTGGTCCCAGATGCAGCCCCTGCTGGAACAGGCGTGCTGGGAAACGCTGGTCATGGTGGGCTGGTCCACCCTGATCTCCGTCGTCGTCGGTCTGCCGATCGGCGTGCTGCTCGTCCTCACCGACAGGGGCGGGCTGCTGCAGAACAGTCCGGTGAACAAGGTCGTCGGGCAGATCGTGAACGTCGGCCGCTCGATGCCGTTCATCATCCTCATGGTCGCCCTGATGAGCTTCACCCGCTGGATCACCGGGACGACCATCGGCAGCGAGGCCGCGATCGTGCCGCTCGCCATCGGCGGCATCCCCTTCTTCGCCCGGCTCGTCGAGACGGCCGTGCGCGAAGTGGACCACGGACTGGTCGAGGCCGTGCAGGCCATGGGCGGCAACACCTGGACGATCGTCCGCAGGGTCCTCGTGCCCGAGGCGCTGCCCTCGCTGATCGCCAGCACCACCACCACGATCATCGCCCTCATCGGTTACTCGGCCATGGCCGGCACCGTGGGCGGCGGCGGACTCGGCGACCTCGCCGTCCGCTACGGCTACCAGCGCTTCGAGACCGGGCTGATGTGGATCACCGTCGCGATCCTCGCCGTGGTCATCTCCCTCATCCAGTTCGCCGGCGACTACGCGGCCCGCTCCCTGCACCACCGCGGCGGACGCCCGGACGCCGGGCCGAAGCTGCGGCTGCTCAAGGCCAAGCAGCCGGCGACGGCCGACGTCGGCAAGGCCGGGTGACCCCGGCCCGCCCCAGCCTCCCGTCCCCCTGATCCCCATTTCCCCGAAGGCCCCGCACCACCCCGGGCCGGGGCCGCACCACCCTGAAGGAAAGGCACTTTTCGTGCGTAACACCATCAAGATCACCACCGCTGTCCTCGCCGCCGGCGCCCTCAGCCTCGGCCTCACCGCCTGCGGCTCGGAGGAAGAATCCGGGTCCGACGCCTCCGGCACGCTGACCGTCGCCGCGAGCCCCGTGCCGCACGCCGAGATCCTCAACTTCGTCAAGGACAACCTGGCCGAGAAGGCCGGGCTCGACCTGGAGGTCAAGGAGGTCACCGACTACGTCACGCCGAACACCTCCACGGAGGACGGCTCGGTGGACGCCAACTACTTCCAGACCCAGGCGTACCTCGACGACTTCAACAAGAAGAACGGCACGCACATCGTGCCCGCCGGCGACGTGCACCTGGAGCCGCTCGGCCTCTACTCCGAGAAGGTCAAGGAGGCCGACCAGCTGAAGAGCGGCGCGACCATCGCCATCCCCAACGACACCATCAACGAGGGACGCGCGCTGCAGCTGCTCGCCGCCAACAAGATCATCACGATCAAGGACGGCGTCGGCTTCGAGGCGACCCCTGCGGACATCACCGGGAACCCGAAGAAGCTCAAGTTCAAGGAGCTGGAGGCAGCCCAGACGCCGCGTGCCCTGGCCGACGTCGACGCCGCGGTCGTCAACGGCAACTACGCCATCGGGGCGGACCTCAAGCCGGCCGAGGACGCCCTCGTCCTCGAGTCCGCCGAGGGCAACCCGCACGCCAACTTCCTCGCCGTCAAGGAGGGCAACGAGGACGACCCGCGCGTGAAGAAGCTCGCCGAGCTCCTCACCTCCGACGAGGTCAAGAAGTTCATCGACGACAAGTACGCCGGCTCGGTCGTCGCCGCCTTCTGATCCGCCGTCCGAACCGCTCGACGGGCACCACCGGCACCGGGCGCACAGCGGCCCGCGCCGCGCCCGCGACCCGTCCGGCACCCACGGGGGCCACTCCGGTACACGGAGTGGCCCCCGTGGTGCGGTTCGGTGCTTTCATGCTGCATGCTGGGCAGTTCAGCAGGACCTGACGGTTCCGAAGGTTTCGAAGGTTACGGAGCGGCGCATGACGAGCAGCACCTTCCCCAACATCTCCATCAGCACGGAGCGGTTGGTGCTGCGTCCCCTCGACGAGGACGACGTCCCCGCCCTGGCCGAGATGATGAACGACGAACAGGTCGCCGCCTGGACCGACGTTCCCCGGCCCTTCACCGAACCGGCCGTCCGCACCTGGATCACCGAGGAGGCCCCCGCCGAACGGATGGCCGGACGCGGACTCGACCTCGCCGTCACCGAGTTCCTCACCCAGCGCCTGGTCGGCGTCATCCGGCTCACCGGCACCGACTGGCACATCCGGTCCACCGAGCTGTCGTACATCGTTGCCCCCTGGGCACGGGGCGAGGGGTACGCCTCCGAGGCCGCGCTCGCCACCGCCCAGTGGCTCTTCGGCGACCAGAAGCTGGAACGCGTCGAGCTGCGCACCGCCGCCGACAACACCGCCTCGCAACAGGTCGCCCAGAAGATCGGCTGCATCAGTGAGGGCGTCCTGCGCAACGCCTGCATAGCCCACGTCCGCACCGAGGACGGCGGCTGGACGGACGTGCGCACCGACTTCATCGTCTGGAGCCTGCTGCCGGAGGACCTCGAGGGCGCGTCCGGGCCCCTGACCGACACCGGCGAGTTCACCGCCCTCACCGACTGGAGCTGACCCTCCGCGAACCCGCGGCCGGCGGTACCGTCCACCCACTGCATGGCCGTACCAGGTACTCTCACCAAGCCCGCCCGTCCGCGGGCTGAGCGGCCGACGACGGACCCGCTCACACCCCCCAGACGACCCGCGCACAACCCAGGAGACTGACGACGATGGCCGACCGGGTCACGGTGATCGGCTGGGACGGTTCGCCGCTGACCGCAGCGGCCCGCGCCGCACTGGGCGCCGCCACCCTGGTGGCAGGCGCCCCGCACCATCTGGAACTCCCCGAGGTACCCGCGGGCGCCGAGCGCGTCCGGCTCGGCAGTGCCGCCCTGGCCGCCCGCCGGGTCGCCGGCCACCGCGGCACGGCGGTGGTCCTCGCCGACGGCGACCCCGGCTTCTTCGGCGTCGTACGAACCCTGCGCGCACCCGAGTTCGGCCTGGAGGTCGAGGTCGTCCCCGCCGTCTCCTCGGTCGCCGCCGCCTTCTCCAGGGCCGGAATGCCCTGGGACGATGCACAGGTGGTCGTCGCACACCCCCGAACCCTGCGACGCGCGGTGAACGTATGCCGAGCCCACACCAAAGTGGCGGTTCTCACCTCTCCCGGCGCAGGCCCCGCCGAACTGGGCCTGCTCATGGAGGGCGTCCACCGCACCTTCGTCATCTGCGAGGAACTCGGCACCGCTCGCGAACAGGTCAGCGTCGTCACCTCCGACAAGGCCGCCGACCACACCTGGCGCGACCCCAACGTCGTCATCGTGATCGGTGGCCCGGCCGCCGCCGGCGGGTCCGGCGGCTGGATCGCCGGACGCGACCCCGCCGCCGGCCCGCGCGGCTGGTCGCTGCCGGCCGAGGCCTACGGCGGTGAACTCGGCGAGGGCGAGCGGGAGCCGCTGCGCGTCTCCCAACTCGCCCGGCTCGGACCGCGGCTGGGCGACCTCGTGTGGGACATCGGCTGCGGCAGCGGTGCCTTCGCCACCGAGGCGGCACGGGCCGGAGCCGCGGTCATCGCCGTCGACAGCGACCCGCTGGCCTGCGCCCGCACCGAGTCCACCGCCCGCCGGTACGGCGTCCAGCTCCAGATCGTGCACGGCACCGCCCCGCACGTCCTGGAGGACTTCCCGGAACCGGACGTCGTCCGGGTCGGCGGCGGGGGAGCGGCCGTGGTCACGGCGGTCGCCGACCGCCGCCCGCAGCGCATCGTCACGCACGCCGCCACCCGCGACGCGGCCGAACGCATCGGCCGGGAACTGACGGAACACGGCTACGGCGTCGAGTGCGCCCTCCTGCAGTCCGTCGGACTCGACACCCGGGCCTGGACGGAGACGGAGCGGAGCGTCGCGTTCCTGCTCAGCGGTGTACTGCCCGCGCGCACCCCCTGATCGCGCCGCCCGGTTCCGATGCCGTCCCCGTGATCGGGTTGTCGTACCGCTCGCGGTAGGCTGGCCGATCGTTGTACCGCAACTCGGACGCTCGCCGATTCGTCGGCCGATGTCCCGAAAACACGCCCGTTTCGAGGTGTGTGTGGTACGGCGGAACCCAAGGACGCGCAAAGTGGCGCAGTCCACAGCGGAACCGTCGCCGATCAAGCTGACGCGACGGCAGTACGGCAGCGACAATGCCAGTGAATGGCTTTGTCGCCTTTTCTCGGCAGGCCGTTCGTGCCGCTGGGGACGCACGCTCGTTCTTCAGTGTGGGGCGGTCGGTGCGCCGTTCCGGGTGAGCTGGTCGTAGGAGCACTAACCGATGGGCGAGGGGTACGCATGACCGACACCGGCCAGGTCCCGGGCGAGGGACTGCCGGAGAACGCAGGCATGGTGGAGCAGCCGGGCGTCCCCGCGCCCGACCCGTACACCTACCTCTCCGAGAGTTCCGCCGAAGACGAAGAGCTGCTGCTGCCCGGTGCCCAGGGCGCCTGGGGCAACGAGGTCGCCCCACCCGTGCCCGAGCCGGTCGTCGAGACCGTGCACGAGCCGGGACCGCACGAGACGGCCGGCCGGGACACCGGCTCGGTCGACCTCGGCGGTGTCCGCCTCCCCGAACCGGAGCGGGCGCAGGCACCCGGCCGGGCGTTCACGCGCGAACCGGCGGCGCCGCGCCGTCCGCTGCACCTCGGCCCGCCCATCCCCAGTGCCACCACTGGCCCGGTCCGCTCGCTCGCCGACCGAGGCCCGGCCGACGTGCCGGTGCGCCAGGTCGGCCCGCCGACCGTCGGCCCCGAGTACCTCGACGTGCCGCGCCCCCGGGAGGCGGCCCCGCAGACGGCGGAGCCCTGGGGCGCCCCGGCGCCGGTGGGCGCGGGCACGACGGCCCAAGCGGAAACGGTTGTTCCGTCGCCGCGGCCGGTGGGCGCCGCCCAGGCGCTCGTCGCCCGCGTCTCCACGGAGGCGGGCGCCACCGCCGGGGCGCAGGTCGAGCCGCAGGACGTTGTGCCGGCGGCGACGGCGCAGACCCCGGCGGCACCTGCGGCAACGGAGACCTCTGTGGCGCCGGAGACACCTGCACCGGTGGTGGCAGCGGTCGCGGAGGCATCGCAGGGCGAGGCGGGGACCTCCGGCACGGACACCGGTTCCGGACAGGGGGCGCAGGACCCCGAGCGTGCCGAGGGCGCTGGAAGTGCGCCCGCGCCGACGGCGGCCGATGCGAACGGGTCCGGCACGGGCCCTGCCGCGGACGCCGTACCTCCCGTCGCTCCGGAGGCCGGCCAGGGCGCCGGGACCGTTCCGGCACCGGTTGTCGACGGACAGGCCGCCGAGGCGGCCGACGCTGTGGGCACCGGGGCCGAGGTCGCGGGGCAGGAGGCGTCCACCCCCGTCGTCGCCGTGGTGCCGGGAGCTTCGGACCAGGAGTCCGTGACCGCTCGGACGCCGGAGAGCGTCACCCCCGACGCCGACCGACCCGCCGCGGGCGCAGCGGATGCCGCCGCCCCCGAGGCGGGGACGACGACCGGCGACGCCGCCGTCCCCGCGGCGACCGACGAGGCGGACGCCGGGGCCCACGATCCCCACGGCCCGGTCGCCGATCCGGCCGCCCCGCACGTGGCCGCCCCTGCCGTGACCGCTGTCGGGGACGATGAGGCGTCAGCCTCCGTACCTCTGGTTGCCGCTGACGGCGTTCCGGCACCCGGGCACATCTCCGCAACGGAAACGGAGCAGCCGGTTCCCGCGCCCGCTCCCGGCCCGGCGGAGACGGTCGAGGCCCCCGAGACCGCCGCACCCGCTCCTGACGCGGAGTCCGCTCCCGTCGCGGCAGCCGAACCGCTTCTCCGACGGGCGGAGGCCGAGCCGGCCACCGAGAGCCCGAACAGCGAGCACCACCCGGTCGTGTCCCCGGCCCAGGGACCGCAGCAGGCCCAGACCCAGCCCCAGGCTCCGACCGCCCCCTCCGCCCCGCCCGTCCAGGAGGCGTGGGCGCCGCTTCCCGGGTCCCCGGCCCCCTCGGGTGCCGAGGCCCCCACCCCGGACGCGGCCCCTCCCGCCGGACTCGGGTCGGCCCCCGACGGCACTGTTCTCCCGGAGGCCCAGCCGGAGCAGACGCCGGAAGAGCTCGTCTCCGTTGAGGCGAGCGTTCCGGCCACCCCGCACCTCGCGCCGACGCCGCCGCAGCCCCTGATCCTCCCCACCGAGGAACAGCCCGCGCCGGAAGCCGCCACCCCGGTGCCCGCACCCCGCCCGGCCGACGCCGCCGACACCGGCGCGGTGCCCACCACGCCGGCCCAGAACGAGCCGGTGCAGAACGAGCCGGCCCAGAACGAACCCGCGCAGAGCGAACCCGCCCAGGACCCGGACGACCTGGACACCCAGGGCGCCGGAGTGCCCGACGCCGCACCGCCCGCCGGTCCTCCCGCCCCCGGCTACGACGCCGCCGAGCGCGAGGCCGTACTGAAGGTCATGCGGGAGCGCCGGGACATCCGCAACGGCTTCCGCGACGACCCCATCCCGCACGAGGTCCTGCTCCGGGTCCTGGAGGCCGCCCACACGGCGCCCTCCGTGGGCCACTCGCAGCCCTGGGACTTCGTCGTCATCCGTTCCGCCGAGACCCGGCGCGGCATGCACGAACTGGCCACGCGTCAGCGCGACGCCTACGCCAAGTCCCTGCCCAAGGGCCGGGCGAAGCAGTTCAAGGAACTGAAGATCGAGGCCATCCTCGACACCCCGGTGAACATCGTCGTCACCGCCGACCCGACCCGCGGCGGCCGGCACACCCTGGGCCGGCACACCCAGCCCCAGATGGCGCCGTACTCCTCCGCGCTGGCCGTCGAGAACCTGTGGCTCGCCGCGCGCGCCGAGGGACTCGGGGTCGGCTGGGTCAGCTTCTTCGACGAGCGCGAGATGGTCCGCGCGCTGGGCCTGCCCGAGCACCTCGAGGTCGTCGCCTACCTCTGCGTGGGCTACGTCGACGAGTTCCCGGACGAGCCCGAGCTGATGCAGGCGGGCTGGTCCAAGCGCCGCCCGCTGTCCTGGGTCGTGCACGAGGAGACCTACGGCAGGCGTGCGCTGCCCGGCGAGGACCCGCACGACCTGCTCGCGGAGACCGTTGCGCAGATCCGTCCGCTGGACGCCAAGGCGCTCGGCGAGGCGTGGGAGCGGCAGAAGCGCATGACCAAGCCGGCCGGCGCGCTCGGCATGCTGGAGATCATCTCCGCGCAGCTGGCCGGGCTGTCCCGCCAGTGCCCGCCGCCCGTCCCGGAGCCCGCGGCCGTCGCGGTCTTCGCGGGTGACCACGGCGTGCACGCCCAGGGCGTCACCCCGTGGCCGCAGGAGGTCACCGCCCAGATGGTGGCCAACTTCCTCGGCGGGGGAGCGGTCTGCAACGCCTTCGCCACCCAGGTGGGCGCCGAGGTCTGCGTCGTGGACGTGGGCGTGGCCTCCGACCTTCCGGCCACCCCCGGGCTGCTGCCGCGCAAGGTCCGGGCCGGAACCTCCGACATGACCGCCGGCCCCGCGATGACCCGCGAGGAGGCCAAGCAGGCCATCGAGGTGGGTATCGAGACCGCCCGCGACCTGGTCGCGGCCGGCAACAAGGCCCTGCTCACCGGTGAGATGGGCATCGCCAACACCACCGCGTCCGCCGCCCTGATCTCGGTCTTCACCGGCGCGGACCCGGCGGAGGTCACCGGCCGGGGCACCGGCATCAACGACGAGACCCTGGTCCGCAAGACCGAGGTCGTGCGCCGCGCTCTCGAACTGCACCAGCCGGATCCGGCCGACCCCCTCGGCGTCCTCGCCGCCGTCGGCGGCTTCGAGCACGCGGCCATGGTCGGCCTGCTCCTCGGCGGCGCGTCGCTGCGTACGCCGGTGATCCTGGACGGCGTCAGCGCCGGGGCCGCGGCCCTGGTGGCCCGTGCCATCGCACCCGAGGTGCTGGCCGCCTGCATCGCCGGACACCGCAGCGCCGAGCCCGGCCATGTGGCCGCCCTCAACAAGCTGGGTCTGCGCCCGCTGGTCGACCTCGACCTGCGCCTCGGCGAGGGCACGGGCGCGCTGCTCGCACTGCCGATGGTGCAGAGCACGGCGCGCGCCATGCACGAGGTGGCGACGTTCGACTCGGCGGGCGTCACCGAGAAGTAGCAGGCACCCGGCGGGGGCGGGGGCGACGACCGCCGCCCCCGCCCCCGCCGTACGCTGAAGTCCCCATCCGCACACCGCACGTCAGGGCCGCTCCAGTGCCGTAGCGCCCGCGCACGCCGCCTGTACGAGGAGCCGCACCTCATGGCCGAACACCCCGCCTACCCCGTGGGCCTCCGCCTCACCGGCCGTCGAGTGGTCGTGCTCGGCGGTGGCCAGGTCGCCCAGCGTCGCCTGCCCGCCCTCATCGCGGCCGGCGGCGACATCCTTCTGATCTCCCCCGAGGCGACGCCGTCGGTGGAGGCGATGGCGGACGCCGGCGAGATCACCTGGCAGCGGCGCCGGTACACCGAGGGCGACCTCGCGGACGCCTGGTACGCCCTGATCGCCACCGGCGACGACGAGGCCAACACCCGGGCCTCCGCCGAGGCGGAACGCCACCGCGTCTGGTGCGTCCGTTCCGACGACGCGGACCGGGCCACCGCCTGGACCCCGGCCACCGGGCACAGCGAGGGCGTCACCGTCGCCGTCCTCACCACGGACGCCAAGGGCCGCGACCCCCGCCGCACCGCCGCCATCCGTGACGCCGTGGTCGAGGGCCTGCGCGACGGCACCCTCGTCGCCCCGCACCACCGCACCCGCACCCCGGGCGTCGCCCTGGTCGGCGGTGGTCCCGGCGACCCGGACCTGATCACCGTGCGCGGCCGCCGGCTGCTCGCCGAGGCGGACGTCGTCATCGCCGACCGGCTCGGCCCGCGTGACCTGCTGGCCGAACTCCCGCCGCACGTCGAGGTGATCGACGCGGCGAAGATCCCGTACGGCCGGTTCATGGCGCAGGAGGCCATCAACAACGCGCTGATCGAACACGCCAGGCAGGGCAAGTCGGTGGTCCGGCTCAAGGGCGGCGACCCGTATGTCTTCGGCCGCGGCATGGAGGAGCTTCAGGCGCTCGCCGAGGCGGGCATCCCGTGCACGGTCGTCCCCGGCATCTCCAGCTCCATCTCGGTGCCGGGCGCTGCCGGGATTCCGGTCACCCACCGCGGTGTGGCCCATGAGTTCACCGTGGTCAGCGGCCATGTCGCGCCCGACGACGAGCGTTCCCTGGCCGACTGGCCGTCCCTGGCGAAGCTGACCGGCACCCTGGTGGTCCTCATGGGTGTCGACAAGATCGGCCGGATCGCCGAGACCCTCGTGGCGCACGGCAGGTCCCCGGACACCCCGGTCGCCCTGGTCCAGGAGGGCACCACGGCCGCGCAGCGCCGCGTCGACGCCACCCTCGCCACGGTCGCCGAGACCGTCCGCGCCGAGGAGGTCAAACCGCCGGCGGTGATCGTCATCGGGGAGGTCGTGAACGTCGGCCCCCCGTCCGCGCAGGCTCCGAAGCCTTCGCGGGCCTCGCGGTGACCCCGGGCGACCCATCCGGAAGTAACCCTCGGTAACACGGCCGGTCCCGGCCGTTGGCACCCCATCCAGGACAAGGCAGTATCACCCCTGTGGCCGATCTCATCACCCTTGAGGACCCCGACGACCCGCGCCTGCACGACTACACGGGCCTGACCGACGTGGAGTTGCGCCGCACACGCGAACCCGCCGAGGGCCTGTTCATCGCCGAGGGCGAGAAGGTCATCAGACGCGCCAAGGACGCGGGCTACGAGATGCGCTCCATGCTGCTCTCGGCCAAGTGGGTCGACGTCATGCGCGACGTCATCGACGAACTCCCCGCGCCGGTCTACGCCGTGAGCCCAGAACTCGCCGAACGGGTCACCGGCTACCACGTGCACCGCGGCGCGCTCGCCTCCATGCAGCGCAAGCCACTGCCCACGGCGGCCGAACTCCTCCGCACCACCCGCCGGGTGGTGATCATGGAGTCGGTCAACGACCACACCAACATCGGGGCCATCTTCCGCTCGGCGGCGGCCCTCGGCATGGACGCCGTCCTGCTCTCCCCGGACTGCGCCGACCCGCTCTACCGCCGCAGTGTCAAGGTCTCCATGGGCGCGGTCTTCTCCGTGCCGTACGCCCGGCTGGACAACTGGCCCAAGAGCCTGGAAACGGTCCGCGAGGAGGGCTTCACACTCCTGGCCCTGACACCCGACGAGAAGGCCCGAAGCCTCGACGAGGCCGCCCCGCACCGGATGGACCGGGTCGCCCTCATGCTGGGCGCGGAGGGCGACGGGCTGTCCGCCCAGGCCCTGGTCGCGGCCGACGAACGGGTCCGCATCCCGATGTCCCACGGCGTCGACTCCCTCAACGTGGGCGCCGCGGCCGCGGTCGCCTTCTACGCGGTGGCGACGGGCAGACCTGCCCCGTGAGGGGTACCGAAGCACGAGCCGGAGACTGATCCGAAGACGGAGGGCTCGGCGGGCGCGGGTCCGGACCCCTGCCGGGTCAGCCGTCCCGGCCCGTCCTCGACACACACCGCTCGGGCACGAGCTCGCCCCGCACCGTCGGTTCCTAGCCGCTCCACCCCTGCCCCTGCTGGGTCCGCACGCCGTTGCCGCCGCTGTTGCCGTCGTCGCCGAGTCCGTGGGCCGGGCCCTGGCAGCCCTGCACCAGGGCGATGCCGACCGCGACGACCAGCGTCACCACGACGAACACGAACAGCCGCTGCCGGAGCAGCCGCGGATTGGCCGGCCGCAGCCCGCCACCCGCCGTCCGGGGTCCGGGACGACGGGAGCCGGTGCCCGACCGGGTCGGGTTCTGCGACCCCGACGTGGACCGCGGGCCGGACCGGGACGGCGTACCACCGCGCGAGGCGCCACCGCGTGACGGGCCGCTCCCGCGCGCCGCGGGCACCCGCCGGTCGCCGCGCCGCGGCGACGGTCCGCTCCCGGCCGGAGCGGCACCGCGTCCGGCGGACGCCCCGGACGGCGGGGGAGTGGCCCGGCCCCCGGGCGTGCCCTGCTGACCCGGGGCCCGGCGCTGCACGCGGTCCGGATGGGTCCCGGACTGCCGCCCGGTCATCCGCTCCGGCTCCGCGCCGCGGGGTGCGGGCGGACGTACGTCGGCGAATCCCTGGCCCTCCCGTGCGGCGATCTCCTTGAGCCGCAGCGACAACTGGAGGGTGCTGGGCCGCTCCTCGGGGTCCTTCGCCAGACAGGCGCGGACGAGCGGCGCCAACGCGTCCGGGACATCGTGCAGATGAGCCTCCTCGTGCACGACGCGGTACAGCATCACCTCGGAACTGCCGTGCCCGAAGGGCGAGTCGCCCATCGACGCGTACGCGAGCGTGGCGCCCAGCGAGAACACGTCCGTGGCCGGGGTGACGGCCGCACCGCGCACCTGTTCCGGGGCGAGGAAGCCGGGGGAGCCGACCGCCGTACCGACGTGGGTGAGCGTCGAGGCGCCGGTGGCCCAGGCGATGCCGAAGTCGATGATCCGCGGTCCCTTCGGGGACAGCAGGATGTTGGACGGCTTCAGGTCCCGGTGCACCACCCCGGCCTCGTGCACGGCGACCAGCCCCTCCGACAGGGCCGCGCCGACCGCGGCGACCTCGGCCGCGCCGAGCGGCCCCTCGTCGGCGACCCGGTCGTGCAGCGACGGGCCGGGGACGTACTGCGTGGCGAACCACGGCCGGTCCGCGTCCAGGTCGGCGGCCACCAGGCGGGCCGTGCACCCGCCGCGGATTCGGCGCGCGGCGGAGACCTCGCGGGCGAACCGCGAACGGAACTCCTGGTCCTCCGCCAGATCGGGACGGATGACCTTCAGCGCCACCCGCTGCCCCTTCTTGTCGGAGCCCAGGTAGACGACGCCCATCCCGCCCGCACCGAGTCGCCGGTGAAGTCTGAAAGAGCCGACGACGCGCGGGTCCTCGCGCCTCAGGCGCATCATCGCCATGTTCATCCCCGCTGCCCGGTCCTGTGACGTGCCTCAGCTTACGTTTCCCCGGGCTCCCGTGCGCAGAGGCCGCGCCCTCTCGTGACGACGGATTGTCAGTGGTGGGTGGGAAACTTGAAGAGTGGTCGGGGAAGGCGCGAGCAGGCCGGGCCCGCGCCCGAGCATGATCCCAACCACTTGACACCGAAGGGGGATTGATCAAGTGAAGGGTGATCGTGTGGAGATAGTCGTGGACGCGGGGGACACGACGCGGACGTACGAGGTGGTGGCGAGCAGGGCGGGCCGCAGGGTGGAGACAGCGGTGCGCCGGGGCGTGGTGGAAGTGAGTGAAGTCACGCGTACGGGCTCGGTGGTGCGGACCGCCCGTTTCATGGCGAACCGCGTGCTCGCGCTGGTCGAGCAGCCGGTACCGAGGGCGGACGATTCCGAGTAGGCGAGGGGACGGGCGGGGCGTCCCCTCGGGGATGTCCCTGATACGGAGGAGTCCGTCTCCACCCAGGGGAGTACGCCGCAGGGCATGGCTCATCCTCCGGGAGGCCCGGTAATCGGTACGAGGGCATGACGTCCGGGCGGCGCCGGGCCCCTAGATTTGAGATCGAGCGGCGGGTGCGGTACTCGTCCCCCGAGGTCGGACGCCCGCCGCTGCCAAGGCGCACAAAGACACCTGAAGCAGCATGACAACAGAAACGGTCAGGAGAGGGGCCATGGCCCACACGGCACCGCGGACACTCGTCCGCACGCGGGTACAGCAGGCGGGCACCGCCGCGTTCCGCCCGCGCCGCGAGGGCCGTCGCCACCCCGTGGTGGCGACGCTCATGGCCCTCCCCCTGGCGGTCCTGCTCCTCCTCGTCTTCGACGGGTGGGAGACGGTGGCCACACAAGCGTCGTCCGTGGGCGAGATGCTGGGGCGCTGAGCGGCGACCCCAGGCCCGGAAGAGCGGTCCGGGCGGGGACATCCACCCATGAAACCCCGTGGGGACGGGGGTGCGGCGGACGGCACAAATGCCGGCGCAGCTGGGGAGCTGCGCCGGCACTTTCTTGCGCCTGAGCCGGCGCGTACAGCTGCCTCGTCACTGCGGTGAGCCGTGTCTCTGCTTCCCCCCTCGCACGACCGGCGCCAACGTCGGCCACACCCCCGCATACCCTCTCCCCAGGCCGCACCCAGGGAGTCCCGTGACAGCCACCACCCTCCTTCCCGAACTCACCGCCCGGGCCGAAGGCATCGCCCACACCCGCACCCCCACCTGCCCCTGCGGGGCGACCGGCACCCTGGCCGACCGCGCGGACGGCACCGTCGTCCGGCACGCGGACACCGTCGCGAAGGCCCATGCCCCGGACGCCGACGCCGGTGAGCTGGCCCGGCGCCTCACCATTTCCGCCGGGCTCCCGGACGTGTTCCTGCCCTCGCTCGGACCGGCACCGGTCGACCTGCACGGACGCCTCGTGACCTTCTGGCCGTACGGCAGCCCGGTCGACCCGGACGATCCCGACGCCGCCCCCTGGGAGGCCGTCGGTACCCTGCTCGCCCTGCTGCACCGCGCACCCGTGCCCGAGTCGGCGCCGGACATGCGCGGCCCCCTCAAGGCGGCCCGTGCCGTTGCCGGGCTCCGCGCCGTCGGCGATCACCCGGCTGTGGCTCCCGTGCTGTGGGCCTGGGCGGCCCTGCCCGCCTGGGCGCGCGCCGAGGCCCCCATGCCGCAGCCGGCCGCCCTGTGCCACGGCGATCTCCACCTGGGCCAGCTGGTGCGCCTGCCCGAGGGGCCCTGGCGGCTGATAGACATCGACGATCTCGGCGTGGGCGCCCCGGCCTGGGACCTCGCACGCCCCGCGGCCTGGTTCGCCTGCGGGCTGCTGCCGGGGGAGGAATGGCTACGGTTCCTCGACGCCTACCGGGCCGCGGGCGGAACCGCGTTCGGCCCGGGGGACGACCCCTGGGCCGTCCTGGACGTCCCGGCCCGCGCCCTCACCGTGCAGACCGCCGCGCGAACGGTCACCAAGGCCGTGGCGGAGGGGCGGGACCTGGACGAGCTGGACCGTGCCGTGGTCGACGCCTGCCGGCGAATGGCCGCGATCCCGGGCCAGTTGACGCACAAGTCGACGAAGTAGGCTGCAACCGACCGCAGCCGGACAGAGTCTGTCCTGGCGAAACACGAAGCAGGGCCGACCGGCGAGGAGTTGACCGAACATGCAGTGTCCGAAGTGTCGTGCGCCGATGCACACCTACAACCGCAACGGTGTTCAGATCGAGCAGTGCAGCGGCTGCCGAGGCATCTTTCTCGACTACGGCGAACTCGAGTCGCTGACCCGGCTGGAGTCCCAGTGGTCCCAGCCCGCGCCGCCGCCCGTGCCGCCCGCCCCGCAGGCGTACCCGGCGGCGCCGCAGCCCGCTTGGGGCGCCCCGCACGGCGGTCACCACTACGGCCACCACCGGAACAAGGGCTTCGGCCGCATGCTGTTCTCGTCCTGATCGCACCCCGAGGACGACGGAACCCCCGGCCGCTGAACGGCCGGGGGTTCCGGGGTGGTGGACGATACTGGGATTGAACCAGTGACCTCTTCCGTGTCAGGGAAGCGCTCTCCCGCTGAGCTAATCGTCCTCGGGACCACGATCGCTCCGAGGAGCGGATCACGGACGGTGCGTGCGCGATACTGGGATTGAACCAGTGACCTCTTCCGTGTCAGGGAAGCGCTCTCCCGCTGAGCTAATCGCGCGGAGGATCCGAAGATCCAGTGGACGATACTGGGATTGAACCAGTGACCTCTTCCGTGTCAGGGAAGCGCTCTCCCGCTGAGCTAATCGTCCATGGAGGTGGAGACGGGATTTGAACCCGTGTAGACGGCTTTGCAGGCCGTTGCCTCGCCTCTCGGCCACTCCACCAGGAGTGTGGGGGCCCGGGAGGCCCCCGTTCCTTCGAGCGGACGACGAGGTTCGAACTCGCGACCTCAACCTTGGCAAGGTTGCGCTCTACCAACTGAGCTACGTCCGCCTGTCGATCCGGTCCGTTTCCGCGTCCCGGCGACGTGGTGAACTCTAGCGGATTCCGGGGCCAGTACAAAAACCCGTTTGTGCAGCGTGCTGCGCTGCGCCCGCCCGCGGACACGGCCAGGTCACCTCGGCGTCCCCCGCCATAGACTCGACGACGTGCTCGATCTCCCACCCCTCGCCCGTTTCGGCAGCCGCGTGGCCACCGGACTCCTCGACGTCACCGACGATCCCGCGGCACTG
The DNA here is from genome assembly GCF_003143855.1 of Streptomyces sp. NWU339. Classification (GTDB taxonomy): domain Bacteria; phylum Actinomycetota; class Actinomycetes; order Streptomycetales; family Streptomycetaceae; genus Streptomyces. The sequence goes on along the minus strand of NZ_QFRK01000013.1, from coordinate 158,798 downwards.
GATTCCCGTGGCTTCTGGGCCGTCTGCGCGGACTTCGAGGGCCGTCTGACCTGCGCACGCTTCCGGGACGTCCGCGAGCAGCCGGTGCCCGCGCCGGTGCCCGGCGGCTGGCGGGGGCCCGCCGTCGGCGACTGGACGTCCTCCCTCGACTACAAGGCGTACGTGGCCGGCGTCCGGCGCATCCGCGAGCACATAGCCGCCGGCGAGGTGTACCAGGCCAACCTCTGCCGGGTGCTTTCCGCCCCCGTCCCGGCCGACGCCGACGTGGACGCCCTCACCGCCCTGCTGGCACGCGGCAACCCGGCCCCGTACGCGGGAACGATCCGCCTGCCCGGACACGGTGTGGAGATCGCCACCGCGTCACCCGAGCTCTTCCTGAGCCGCGCGGGGCGGACCGTCGAGTCCGGGCCGATCAAGGGCACCGGGCGCACCGAGGCCGACCTCCTGGACAAGGACCACGCCGAGAACGTGATGATCGTGGACCTCGTCCGCAACGACCTCGGACAGGTCTGCGCCACCGGCAGCGTCACGGTGCCCGACCTGTGCGTCGTCGAGAAGCATCCGGGGCTGGTGCACCTCGTGTCCACGGTGCGGGGCGAACTGCGGCCCGGGGCCGGCTGGCCCGACCTGTTCGCCGCCGCTTTCCCGCCCGGCTCCGTCACCGGCGCGCCCAAGTCGAGCGCCCTGCGGATCATCGGCGCCCTGGAACGGGCGCCCCGCGGTCCGTACTGCGGCGGCATCGGCTGGGTCGACGCCGACCGGGGCACCGCCGGGCTGGCGGTGGGCATCCGCACCTTCTGGATCGACCGGCGGGCGGACGGCACCGCCGTGCTCCGGTTCGGCACCGGCGCCGGCATCACCTGGGGCTCGGACCCGGAGAGGGAGTGGCGGGAGACCGAACTGAAGGCGTCCCGGCTGCTCGCGGTAGCGTCGGGCGGGCACGAGGTGAGTGAAGGGACCTAGAGGTGAAGATCTGGCTCGACGGCGGGCTGCAGGACACCGAGTCCGCCCGCGTTTCCGTCTTCGACCACGGACTGACCGTGGGCGACGGCATCTTCGAGACGGTGAAGGCCGTGAACGGCAGGCCGTTCGCGCTGACCCGGCATCTGGACCGGCTGGCCCGCTCGGCCCGCGGCCTCGGCCTGACCGAACCCGACGCCGACGAGGTCCGCCACGCCTGCGCGGCCGTCCTCGAGGCCAACCCGATGCCGCTCGGCCGGCTGCGCATCACCTACACCGGCGGCCACGGCCCCCTCGGCTCCGACCGCGGCGAACACGGCCCGACGCTCCTCGTCGCCCTGGGCGACACCACCCGCCGTCCCGACTCCACCGCCGTGATCACCGTCCCCTGGACCCGCAACGAACGCGGCGCGCTCACCGGCCTGAAGACCACCTCCTACGCCGAGAACGTGGTCGCCCTCGCCCGTGCCCGTGAACAGGGTGCCTCCGAGGCGCTGTTCGGCAACACGGTCGGCCGGCTCTGCGAGGGCACGGGCTCGAACGTCTTCGTCGTCCTGGACGGCGAGATCCACACCCCGCCGGTCGCCTCCGGCTGCCTCGCGGGCATCACCCGGGCGCTGGCCGTCGAGTGGACCGGCGCGGCAGAGACTGATCTGCCGATGGACGTCCTCCAGCGGGCCGACGAGATCTTCCTCACCTCCACCCTGCGGGACGTGCAGGCCGTGCACCGTGTCGACGACCGTGAACTGCCGGGCGCGCCGGGCCCGGTGACCGCCAAGGCCATGCGGATCTTCGACGAGCACGCCACGGCCGACCTCGATCCGTGAGCGCGCGGAAATTCGGCTGACCCGACGGGCCGCAGTGGGTAGAACCCCGGTGATGACCACGACCCTGCGGCCGACCGAGCCGCTCCAGCAGAATCCTGACGGCACGCGTTCCCGCCGCTACCAGGTGTGCGTGAACAGCCGTCCCGTCGGACGCGTACGACTTGGCATCGAGCCTGCCCTGGGTGACGCCGTGGCCCGCATCATGAGCCTGCGGATAGAGGAGCCGGACCGCGGACGCGGCCGGGGCACGGTGGCCGCGCTCGCCGCCGAGGAGATCGCGCGGAGCTGGGGCTGCCGCCGCATCGAGGCGAGCGTCCCCGCTGACTCCGGCACTGACGCCGCCTTCCGCCTTGCCACGGCGCTCGGCTACGTCGTACGCAACTACGCCATGGAGAAGGCGCTGGGCGACGCCCCGCCCGCCCTGCCGGAGGGCAGCCGCGCACGGCCGATGACCGACGCCGAGTACGGCCCGTGGTCCGCCAAGAGCGAGGCGGACCACGCGCGGAACCGGATCGAGCGCGGCGTTCCGGAGGCCAGGGCGCGGGCCATGGCGGCCGAGAACCATGCCGCCCTGCTGCCCGACGGACCCAGGACCGAGGGCATGCTCCTCAGCGTCCTCGAACACCGGGGCACGCCCGTGGGCACACTGTGGCTCGCGGTGCGGGGGGAGCGTGCGTACGTGTTCGACGTCGAGACCGCCGCCGCGCACCGCGGCCAGGGGCACGGACGTTCCCTCATGCTGCTCGCCGAGGCCCAGGCGGTCGCCGCCGGGAAACCGGCCGTCGGGCTCAACGTCTTCACGGGCAACACCCCGGCGGAGCGGCTCTATACGTCACTCGGCTACCGGACGACGCGGTACGCGATGTACAAGCACCTGCTGTGACGGGCGGCCCACGCGGGAGGCGGAGCCGGTTCGTGGGGGCCGGGCGGCCCCGATCCGCCCCTACTGCTCGGCCAGCAGCCGGTCCGTGATCTCCTCGATGCGTTCGCGCAGACCCTCCTGGCTCTTGCCGCCGTCGAGGCGCTCGCCACCGATGACATAGGTCGGAGTGCCGGTCACCCCGATCGCCTTGCCCTCGGCCTGGTCCGCGTCCACGATCAGGATGTGCCGGCCGTCGATCAGCGCGGTGTCGAACTCCTCGGCGTCCAGTTCGAGTTCCCGGGCGACCCGGACCAGGAAGGGCTCTCCCTCACGGGCCAGCTCCTCGACCCGTCCCAGCACGGCCTCGGCATACGCCCAGCCCTGCCCCTGCTCGACCGCCTCCTCGACGGCCTGCGCGGCGGCGAAGGCGTGCTTGTGCTTCTCCAGCGGGAAATGCCGCAGCCGCACTTCCAGACGGTCGCCGTAACGGGCACGCAGGGCGCGGAGATCGTCGAGGGCGCCGCGGCAGTCCGGGCACTGCAGCTCGCACCACACGTCGAGAACGGGGGCGGCGGCACGGTCGGGGGAGGAGTCACTCATGGCCGACAGTCTCCCAGCCCCGCCCCACAGCACCCAATCGGATCTCGGACGATCGTCCGTACCGGGTCCGACGAGGGAGTACGGCGCACCGGCACCTGGGGAGGAGCCGACCCGGAGATGTCCCTGATCTGCGATCGGAGCATGGCCCGACGGGGTCCGGAAGGTGCAGGATGGAAGGGCACGGAGTGCCTGTCGCCACGTGCCCGTCGCCACCGAACCGACTCTGCCTGGAGGACCGGATGATTGCCGAGACCGTCTGTGCCGCCGTCTCCGCGGCAGGCATGGGCATCGCGCTGGTCACGGCGTGGCGCAAGCGCTTCCTCGCCGCGACCCGCATCGCCGCCTACTCTCTCGTTCCCATCGGCCTGGTGATGACCGGCGTCGTCAAGTGGCTGGCCGACACCGCCTTCAGCCCCACGGCCTGGGCCGGCTTCGGGCTGCTGGGCCTGGCCTGGGTGCTGTTCATGACCACGCGAGCGGTGGAGCGCCGTCGCGGCGGCACACGCGAGGAGCGGAAGGGACGCAAGGAGCGTCGCTCGGCCGAGGCGGCCGCTCAGCCCGGGGCGGTGGCCCCGAAGGCCTCGGCGCCCTCACTGGGCCAGGGCTCCCGCCCGGCGTCCCGGCCCGCGGCCGGGGGCGACGACGACTTCAGCGACATCGAGGCGATCCTCAAGAAGCACGGCATATGAAGGTGCCGCTCCGCAGGTGACGGGTGTGACGCGGGGCCGGGCCCGGGGAAACGGCTGAAACGTCACAGTCAGTCCCGGAACACCCGTAAACGATCGCGATTCGGGCGGTAGATCACGGAATCGGTGAACTCGCGTTCACTACCTGAGTGGTGATCGCGTCGGGCGCTTCCGATGCGTCATGATCGCCGCGAGATGCTGGACACGACACAGAGCGAGGCCGCGCCGCCGCAGGAAGAGCCGCGCGGATGCCTCTTCGCCCTTTCCCAGCCACCGCTGATGATCTTCCTTGCGGTGATCGGGTGTCTGCTGCTCACGGCTGCCCTGCACGACCTGCTGTGGCTGTGAGCCGTACCCGCGGTACCCGGCGCCACCCGTCGGGACCGCGTCGGCACGGCATCGGTTTCCTTCCCGTACCTACGCCGGGCCTGCCGGGTCCATCAGGCCCGGCCGTGTCCCGGGTCTGCCGTACGCCCGGCCCGGGGAGCCCGGCGGTCAGCCCGCCGCCTCCTTGCGCCGCGCGCGGTATGCGGCGACGTGCAGGCGGTTGCCGCAGGTGCGGCTGTCGCAGTAGCGGCGCGAACGGTTGCGGGAAAGGTCGACGAAGGCGTGCCGGCAGTCCGGGGCCTCGCAGCGCCGCAGCCGCTCCCGCTCACCGGCGACCACGAAGAAGGCCAGCGCCATTCCGCAGTCCGCGGCCAGGTGGTCGGTGATCGAGGCGCCGGGAGCGAAGTAGTGCACATGCCAGTCGTAGCCGTCGTGGTTCGTGAGCCGGGGCGTGGTGCCCGCGGCCGCGACCAGTTCGTTGATCAGTTTGGCGGCGGTGTGGGCGTCGGGAGCGGCGAAGACCGCCGCGAACCGTCCGCGGAGCCTGCGCACCGCCGACAGGTCGAACTCCGTGAGTACCCCGACCTCACTGACCTGGTGCGAGTGCACGAAGCTCTCGAGCGCCGCGACGTCCGGCAGTCCGTCCGGTGCCGAGTCGTCCTCCGGTGCGGTGTTCACCAGATCCACCACGGTGTCCAGCGCGCACCGGGTGTCGTGGGTGATCAGCACGATTCGCTCCCTGGCCTGAGGGTCGGGCGGGCGCCCGCCGATGCTGGCCGATGGTAGTGGCTCCTGCGGCCCCCGACCGCTGTCCGGCCCGCGCATGGCGTCGAAACGCGACGCGGGAAGGCCGGCCAGGGCTCCCGATCACCCGCCCGGCCGGGACGTGGGCGCAACACAACGGCGCCGCCCGCGGTGCCCCGCGGCGTCGGCGCCGGTGTGTGCCGTCGCACGGCTGTCAGGGCCCGCGCCGTCTCCCCGAGTCGACGGCGCCGGGCGGTTCGGTGAGCCCTCCCTAGCTTTCCGCCAGGATGTGTGAGAGCTCCTGATCGAGATCGAAGTGCCGGTGTTCCGTGCCGGGAGGCACGGCGGCGTCCGTGCGCTTCAGGAAGGACTCCAGAGCCCGTGCCGGGGCCTCGAGCAGGGCCTCTCCCTCCGGGGAGCTCAGGGCGATGCAGACGACGCCCTGACCATGACTGCGCGATGGCCAGACGCGGACGTCGCCGGTGCCCGTGGGACGGTGAAGCCCCTCGGCGAGGAGGTCGCGGGCGAACACCCACTCGACGGTTTCCTCGGCTCCGGTGTGAAAAGTGGCGTGCACGGCGTAGGGGTCGGCCGTGTCGTACCGCAGGCCTGCGGGGACAGGCAGGGAGGACTCGCTCGACACAACGAGGCGCAGGTGCAGCTCGCAGCTGACCGTGGTGTTCATAAGCGCCAGGGCCTTTCGCTCAGTGTGCGCTCGGGGATTCGCACGTCGGCGAAATCGACATGCCACCTACGGTGCCGTTGTAAACCCCTCTGGGTGTTTTGCATCGGTATACGTAACTCAACCGGCCGAGAGGCCGTTCGCCCGGTGCGCCCGTTCCGGTGACAGGATCGTCTCCGGTAGTGTTTGGCGGTATGAACACGGGGAGTGACTCACCCGGCGAGGCGGCCATGACGGCGGATCGGGCGGGGACGGACGGGGCGGACCAGGTGAAGGACGAGCGCGCGCTGGGCTCGCGGGCGCCGGCGTTCGTCCAGGCGCGGCGCGCCCTGCACCTGAGCTGGCAGGTCGGCGTCTTCATCGTGGGACTCGCGGTGGTGGCGGCCGGGGCCGCCATGCTGGTGCTGCCCGGGCCGGGGTGGGTGGTGATCTTCGCCGGCATGGCGATCTGGGCGACGGAGTTCGTCTGGGCCCAGTTGGTGCTCCGGTGGACCAAGCGCAAGGTCACCGAGGCGGCGCAGCGCGCCCTCGATCCACGGGTGCGGCGCCGGAACATCATCCTGACCTCGATCGGCTTGGTGATCGCGGCCGCGTTGACCGGGGCCTACCTGTGGAAGTTCGGCCTTGTGATGCCCTGGAAGATCGAGAACCAGTGAGCCGGGGCGGGGTGCGGCGACCGGCCCCCCGCCCGTCACGGGCACTGGCTGACATGGGGTAATGTTCTTCCTGCGTCCGGGCGATTAGCTCAGTGGGAGAGCGCTTCGTTCACACCGAAGAGGTCACTGGTTCGAACCCAGTATCGCCCACCGGATAGCGGTACGGCCCGGCTCACCGACGGTGAGCCGGGCCGTACCGCGTTTGCGCACGGGGACGGCGCGACCGTCCCGTCCGTGTCGTCTGTGGCGCCCTTCATTCAACCGTGACCTTCCCGGGTCCGTGTTCCGGCGAGCCCTTCGGTGTTCGGTCCGTCGGTCACGCCCGCGCAGACCTGGGTCCTTCCGCCCCCCGCCCTCGTGGGGGAGTGGAGGTCGTCGCCGGCCGCGCTCGATCGCCGCGCCCGGCAATTCCTGTCCGAATCATTGACGCGCCCGTGGGCCCTCCGTACCTTGTGCCAGCAAGCGCTTACTTGAAACGATTCATGAGGTGGATGCGACGTCGCGGGGAGGCTCGTATGCGGCAGGGCGAGAACGGCGAAAAAAGCGAGAACGGCAAGAACGGCGAGAACGCGGAGGGGTGGGCTGAGGGGCGGGTCGGGAGGCGGGCGGTCCTCAGGGCTGCGGGCGCCTCGCTGGCCGTCGCGGGCCTGGGTGCCACCGCCACCGCCTGCGGTGGCGGCAGCGGCTCGGGAGGCGGGACGGTGACGCTCCGTTACTCGTGGTGGGGTGCCGAGGACCGGGCCGAGCGCATCAACAAGACCATCGCGCTGTTCGAGGAGAAGTACCCGAAGATCAAGACCGACTTCCAGCCGTACACCGACTTCTGGAAGAAGTTCAACACGCAGGCCTCCGGGGGGAATCCGCCGGACGTTTTCCAGAATGCCGTCGGATTCCTGCGTAAATACGACGCGAAGAACATTCTGCTCGACCTCAGCGGGCAGGTCGAGGCCGGCAACCTCTCCATGGACGGATTCCGGGCGGGCCTGGAGAAGTTCGGTGAGATCGACGGCAAGCTCCTCGGCGTGCCCGTGGGTTCGAACTCGATGGCCCTGGTCATCGACAAGCCCGTCTTCACCCGCGCCGGTGTCACACCCGAGCAGGGCTGGACCTGGGACGACTTCGACGGGGCGATGGCGAAGGTCCGTGACAGAACCGGGCGGGCCGGGGACAGCGGCATGTACGGGGTCATGTACCTCTACGACCTGTATCTGCGGCAGAACGGCAAGGCGTTCTTCACCGAGGACGGTCTGGGATTCACCGAGGCGGATCTCACCCGGTGGTGGACCAAGGCCGAGAAGGGCGTCAGGTCCGGCCTGTTCGCCGACCCGAGGAAGGTCTCCCAGATCAAGCCCAAGGCGGCGCTCTCCGCCGAACTCGCCGGAAGCGAGTTCACCTGGGACAACTTCACCGTCCGCTACACCTCCGAGGGCAAGAGCGAGTACGGTCTCGCGCCCATTCCGACCACGGACGGCAAGAGGACCGGCCAGTACCTCGGCTCCCTGATGCTGAGCGCGTCCAAGCGCACCCGGCACCCCGAGGAGGTCGCCCGGTTCATCGACTTCATGGTGCATGATCCCGAGGTTGCCAAGATCATGGGATACGACCGCGGTGTGCCCGCGACGCAGGCGCAGTACGACGCTTACCAGCCGACCGACCCGGTCAACAAGGCGATCGCCGCCTACGAGGAGTCCCTCGTCGACGCGGGCGTCCTGGAGCCCATCACCCCGCACCCGAACGGCGCCGACATCTGCGAGGCCGCGTTCCTGCGCATCGCGGAGGAACTGGGCCTGGGCAAGCGCTCCGTGGCGGACGCCGTCAAGCAGTTCTTCACCGAGTCGAAGACGGCTCTCGCCGGCTGATGGGAACCGCGGTGACACACGCCCCTGCGGCGGAGGCCCCGACCCGGGACCCCGAGCCGCGGCACGGTCCGGTGAAGTCCCCGCGCCCCGCCGCCCTGAAGCGGTGGGGCCGCCGGGAGAACCTGGCCGGCTACCTCTTCATGTCCCCCTGGATCGCCGGGTTCCTGCTGCTGACGGCAGGCCCGATGATCGCCTCCCTGTACTTCGCGTTCACCGACTACAACCTGTTCGACGCCCCCCGGTGGATCGGCCTGGACAACTTCTCCGAGATGTTCGCCGACCCGCGCTGGCGCCACTCGGTGCGGATCACGCTCTGGTACGTGGCCGTCGGCACGCCGATCAAGCTGATCGCCGCGCTCGGGGTGGCGTTGCTGCTGGCCCGGAAGCGGCGCGGGCAGGCCTTCTACCGGGCCGCCTTCTACGCGCCGTCGCTGATCGGGGCGAGCGTCTCCGTCGCCATCGTGTGGAAGGCGATCTTCTCCGACGACGCGATCGTCGACCGCGCGCAGAAGCTCTTCGGCATCGACGCCGGCGGCTGGACCGGCGACCCGGACCTGATCATCTACAGCCTGGTGGCGCTCACCGTCTGGCAGTTCGGCGCCCCCATGGTCATCTTCCTGGCCGGCCTGAAGCAGGTGCCGCGCGAGCTGTACGAGGCGGCCGACGTCGACGGGGCGGGCAGGCTGCGGCGGTTCTGGAGCATCACCCTGCCGATGATCTCCCCGGTGCTCTTCTTCAACGTCCTGCTGGAGACCATCCACCTTTCTTGTCGGGCAGGGTGCCCGGTCCCTTCAGGGCCGGGGTGAATGCCCGTTCCCGTGAAGCGGGGCAGAGGACGGCCGCATCGCCTGCAGGGCGACGCGGCGTCCGGGTGGAAGCGGCGAGTTCGACCACAAGCAGGTGCGGCATGCGCGGCTGTGGGCGATGAGGGCCGGTCGCTCGTTCGGGTGAGCCTGACCGGATGCGCAGAGCGGGGCGGGTGGCGGGGCTAGGTTCGGCGGCATGTCACGTTTCCGGATGTACCCGACGGCCGCGCAGGAGCAGCGGATGCTGCTGCACTGCGCGCACGCCCGGTACGTGTGGAACCTGGCCGTCGAGCAGCACGCGCACTGGAAACCGGGGCGCAGGTCCGCGCCCGGGTTCGCGGAGCAGTGCCGTCAGCTCACCGAGGCCCGGCGGGACAACGCGTGGCTGCGTGCCGGGAACGCGGAGGTGCAGCAGCAGGCGTTGCGGGACTTCGCCGGGGCCAAGGCCGCCCGGTTCGCTTACGGGTTCGGCGAGCCGACCTGGCGGAAGAAGTTCGTGCATGAGGGCTTCCGGGTGATCGGCACCGACCGGGTCCCGGAGTTCCATCCGGACGGCACCCCGCAGCTGAACGCCAGGACCGGCAGGCAGGTCATGGGCCGCTCGGTGGTGGTGCGGAGGCTGAACCGGCGCTGGGCGCGGGTGAAGGTGCCCGGCTGCGGCTGGGTCCGCTTCCGCCTCACCCGCGCCGGGCTGCCGCAGGCGAAGACGTTCCGGGTCACCTTCCGCAACTACCAGTGGCACATCGCCTTCGCCGTGATCCCCGAACCGGTCGAGGCGCCCGGCACGGGGGAGGTCATCGGCATCGACCGGGGCGTGACGATCACCGCCGCCTTGTCCGACGGGCGGAAGCTGAACTGCCCGCGGCTCACCACCCGGGAGCGGGCCCGGGTCCGCAAGCACCAGCGCCGTGCGGCCCGCGCCCCGAAGGGCAGTGACCGCAAGCGGGACGAGTACGCGAAGGTGGCCAGGATCAAGGCCCGGGAGGCGGCCCGGCGCAAGGACTGGTGCGAGAAGACCTCCACCCTGCTCGCCCGCACCTACCACCTGATCCGGTTCGAGAAGCTGAACGTCAAGAACATGACCGCCTCCGCTAGGGGCACGGTCGAACAGCCCGGTACCCGGGTGCGGCAGAAGGCCGGGCTGAACCGGGCGATCCTCGCCCAGGGCTGGGGCCTGCTCCGTCGCCGGACCGGGGAGAAGGCCCCGGGCCGGGTCGAGGACGTGCCCGCCCCGTACACCTCGTTGCGGTGCAGTGCCTGCGGCTGGATCGAGAAGGACTCGCGCAAGAGCCAAGCCGAGTTCGTCTGCGTCTCCTGCGGGTTCGGCTGCAACGCGGATGAGAACGCGGCGGTCAACGTCGCGGCAGGACAGGGCGGGATCCCCCGCCCCCGGCGTACAGCCGGTGCCGGAGGGGTGACAGCGGCCACCGGCCGCTCGAGCGCCCGTGAACCTCGACCCACCCGGGTCGGAATCCCCCTCCTTTAGGAGGGGGAGGATGTCAATCCTTCCAGATCTTCAGCTCGGCCTACATCGTCGGCGGTGGCGCCGGAGGCAAAGCCTGCGGTCCTGCGGACGGCACGATGGTTTATACCTGTTATCTGTACGTCCAGGGCTTCGAGAACAGCCGGATGGGCCCGGCCCCCGCGGACGACAACCTTCCGGCGCAGACTGCCCGGCTCACTGGCCTGGCACCTCGGGCGTCGGCTCGCCCGCTGGCCTGACGGCTCCCTTAAGTGGACCGCACACGCCGTGAGTTCGGGCTCCGGCACACTCACCCTCACCGTCGGCAGCCCCGCAGCACCGGCGAAGAAGGCCACCATCGGCAAACACGGCAGCGCCATCGGCATATCGACCGGAGTCATCACCGCGAGGATCGGCAAGTTCGGCGCCACGATCAGCAAGTCTGTCACCCGCTGCTCGACCGAGATCGCCAGGAACGGACGCATCGTCCTGCTGCGTCAGCCCGAGTCCGAGTTCGAGGAGGCGACCAGTCCACCGTCAGGGCCGAGCGCTTCGACGGTAAGCACCGCAAGGGGCAACGCAGTTGGCTCCCCTTCTCTATTCGTCTCTACTTCTACGTGGGCGCCGATTCCTTTCGCATGATGCACACCATAGGGAACCGCACGACGCGGGCGCGGGCGGGCACACTCCGTCCATGGACCGGAACCATTACCGCTTCCGCAGTCTGTGGACCCTGCCGGCGCCCGCGCCCGCCGTGTACCGCGCCCTGGAACGCGTCGAGGACTATCCCCGCTGGTGGCCGCAGGTGAAAGAGGTCACCCGGCTCGCCGACACCGCCGGCGGGGGCGCGGGGATCCTCCGGATCCGCTCCGTGCTGCCCTTCTCCCTGGTGACGACCGTGCGGGAGACGAGGCGCGACCCCGCAGCCGGAATCCTGGAAGTCGCCCTGTCCGGGGACATCGACGGCTGGGCGCGCTGGACCGTCACCCCCCAGGGCTCCGGCGGCACCCTCGCCCGCTACGCCCAGGAGGTCGACGTCCGCAGACCCCTGCTGCGCCGCCTCGCCCGGCCGGGACGGCCCGTCTTCCGCGCGAACCACGCACTCATGATGCGGGCCGGGCGGCGCGGTCTGGCCGCCCACCTGCAAGCGGTTTGAACCAAGCGCGCCCGGACCTGTATTGTTCACTCCGTTCCCGGGCGATTAGCTCAGTGGGAGAGCGCTTCGTTCACACCGAAGAGGTCACTGGTTCGAACCCAGTATCGCCCACCGGGAAAGCCGGTCCGTCACAGGCGGACCGGCTTTTTGTGTGCCCCGACCCGTGTCCACGCGCTCCTGGCCGGTGCCTCACGCAGCCGTCGGCAGGCCCGGGCGCAGCGGCCAGGCCGGGTCCACGGCCTCCTCCGAGCCGCTACGGGCGAACCAGGACGTCAGGCCCCGAGCCTGGCCCGCGTGCCACACCGCCTGCAACATGTGGAGCTCGCCGGGGGACAGGCGCTCCAGCCGGGACGCGAAGCGTCGGCCCACCGCACGGGTGACCTCCAGCGCCGCCGCCGCACCCGCCTCCGCGCCGGGCGCGTCCTGCGCCGGGACGCCGTAGAGCGCACACAGGTCGGTGAGCGTGCGGCCACCCTTGCGGTAGCGGTCCAGATGCCTGTCGAGGACCTGAGGGTCCAGCACCAGCAGCGGCGTCCGCTCGAACCAGCGGCTCAGCGGCGCGGCCCGATGACGGCGCAACTCCCGGTCCAGCAGGGTGAGGTCGAACGGAGCGTTCATCACCACCAGCGGCCGGCCCACTCCCGCCTGCTCGGCCAACGCCTCCGCCACCTCGTACATCACCGGTGCCGGCCAGCGGCCGTTGCGCTGCAGATGCTCGTCCGTCAGCCCGTGCGCCTCCGCCGCCGCGGCCGGCACCGGCACCCCCGGGTTGACCAGCCAGCGGCTGACCCGCGGCCGGGTGCCCGGTGAGTCCTGGACGACGACGGCGGCCGACACGATCCGGTCGGTTTCGGCGTCCACCCCCGTCGTCTCCGTGTCGAAGGCGGCCAGCGGCCCCTCGTACCAGCACCTCATACCCACCAACCCCTCGCGCACCATCGGCAGTTGACGCCCAGTCCGCTGCCCGTTCCGGTGATACCCGGTCGGTGCGCGCCGTACGCGGGCACCGGCGGCTCCGTCGCTGCCCGTCGCTGCCCGTCGCCGCCCGGCTCCGTGCGGCCACGGGTGCTCGCGAGGGCCGGGCCGGATACGCGCCGACCACGCTCAGTGAGGGCCCGTACCGCACCCGGTACGGGCCGGCGAGGCCGAGCGGGCCGGCCGCGAGGAATGATTTCGCACCCGACCGGTTCGGGTCGGTACGATCGCACCCGTGCGTGCGCTCAGGTATGGCGCCGCAGCCAAAGCCTTCAGTCAGGAGAGACCGGTGTCAGACGTCCGTGTGATCATCCAACGCGATTCCGAGCGGGACGAGCGCGTGGTGACGACGGGCACCACGGCCGCCGAGCTCTTCGCAGGCGAGCGCTCGATCATCGCGGCGCGGGTGGCCGGTGAGCTCAAGGACCTCGCCTACGAGATCAAGGACGGCGAGACCGTCGAGGGTGTCGAGATCTCCTCCGAGGACGGCCTGAACATCCTGCGCCACTCCACCGCGCACGTCATGGCGCAGGCCGTGCAGGAACTGTTCCCCGAGGCCAAGCTGGGCATCGGCCCGCCGGTCCGGGACGGCTTCTACTACGACTTCGACGTCGACAAGCCCTTCCACCCCGATGACCTCAAGGCCATCGAGAAGCGCATGCAGGAGATCCAGAAGCGCGGCCAGCGTTTCTCCCGCCGTGTGGTCACCGACGACGAGGCCCGCGAGGAGCTCGCCGACGAGCCGTACAAGCTGGAGCTGATCGGTCTCAAGGGTTCCGCGTCGCACGACGACGGCGCGGACGTCGAGGTCGGCGCCGGCGAGCTGACGATCTACGACAACCTGGACGCCAAGACCGGCGAGCTGTGCTGGAAAGATCTTTGCCGCGGTCCCCACCTGCCGACCACCCGGAACATCCCGGCGTTCAAGCTCATGCGCAACGCCTCGGCGTACTGGCGCGGCAGCGAGAAGAACAAGCAGCTCCAGCGGATCTACGGCACCGCCTGGCCGACCAAGGACGAGCTGAAGGCGCACCTGGAGTTCCTCGCCGAGGCCGAGAAGCGCGACCACCGCAAGCTCGGCAGCGAGCTCGACCTGTTCTCCATCCCCGAGCAGATCGGCTCCGGCCTCGCCGTCTTCCACCCCAAGGGCGGCATCATCCGCCGGGTCATGGAGGACTACTCGCGGCGCAGGCACGAGGAGGAGGGCTACGAGTTCGTCTACACCCCGCACGCGACGAAGGGGAAGCTCTTCGAGACCTCGGGCCACCTGGACTGGTACGCCGACGGCATGTACCCGCCCATGCAGCTCGACGAGGGCGTGGACTACTACCTCAAGCCCATGAACTGCCCGATGCACAACCTGATCTTCGACGCGCGCGGCCGGTCGTACCGTGAACTGCCCCTGAGGCTCTTTGAGTTCGGCACGGTCTACCGCTACGAGAAGTCGGGCGTCGTGCACGGTCTGACCCGCGCCCGCGGCTTCACCCAGGACGACGCGCACATCTACTGCACCCGCGAGCAGATGTCAGAGGAGCTCGACAAGACCCTCACCTTCGTCCTGAACCTGCTGCGCGACTACGGCCTGACCGACTTCTACCTGGAGCTGTCCACCAAGGACGAGACGAAGTTCGTCGGCACGGACGAGGCGTGGGAGGAGGCCACCGAGACCCTCCGCCAGGTCGCCGAGAAGCAGGGCCTGCCGCTGGTCCCGGACCCGGGCGGCGCCGCTTTCTACGGACCGAAGATCTCCGTGCAGGCCCGCGACGCCATCGGCCGCACCTGGCAGATGTCGACGATCCAGCTCGACTTCAACCTGCCGGAGCGCTTCGACCTGGAGTACACCGCCGCGGACGGCTCCAAGACCCGCCCGGTCATGATCCACCGCGCGCTGTTCGGCTCCATCGAGCGGTTCTTCGCGGTGCTCCTCGAGCACTACGCGGGCGCCTTCCCGGCGTGGCTGGCGCCGGTGCAGGCGGTGGGCATCCCGGTGGGCGACGCCCACGTGGAGTACCTGGAGAAGTTCGCCGCCGACGCGAAGAAGCAGGGCCTGCGGGTCGAGGTGGACTCCTCCTCGGACCGCATGCAGAAGAAGATCCGCACGCAGCAGAAGCTCAAGGTGCCGTTCATGATCATCGTCGGTGACGACGACATGAACGCGGGCACGGTGTCGTTCCGCTACCGCGACGGTTCGCAGGAGAACGGCATTCCGCGTGACGAAGCGCTGGCGAAGCTCGTTGACGTGGTGGAGCGTCGCGTTCAGGTGTGACGTGGTCCCCGCCGACGCGGGGATCGGCCCCCGGGGCATCCCCCGGGGGCCTTTGCCCTTCCCCCACAGCTACGCCATATGCTGCACGCATGACGAGTGAGCCGGAGCAGCAGTTGGGAGTGGGCACGCAGGACGCGTTCCAGCGTCTGTGGACGCCCCACCGGATGGCCTACATCCAGGGCGAGAACAAGCCGAGCGGCCCGGGTGCCGACGACGGCTGTCCCTTCTGCTCCATCCCGGCCAAGTCCGACGAGGACGGGCTGATCATCAAGCGCGGCGAGCTGGTCTACGCCGTGCTCAACCTGTACCCCTACACGGGCGGCCACCTGATGACGGTGCCGTACCGCCACGTCGCCGACTACACGGACCTCACGGCGGGGGAGACGGCGGAGCTCGCCGAGCTCACCAAGCAGGCGATGAGTGCCCTGCGCAGTGCCTCCGGCGCCCACGGCTTCAACATCGGGATGAACCAGGGCACCGTGGCCGGCGCGGGCATCGCCGCCCACCTGCACCAGCACATCGTGCCCCGCTGGGGCGGCGACACCAATTTCCTTCCCGTGATCGGCCACACGAAGGTGCTGCCGCAACTGCTGGGCGACACCCGCAAGATGCTCGCGGAAGCCTGGCCGACGGAGTGATCCGCGGCTGACGCCCGTACCGGCGGACGCGTACGTCTCCGGCCGCACCGCCGGAGACCTACGCGTCGTACACGTCGGCCTTCTTGGGCACCGCTTCCTGGATGGCTCCGCTCAGGCCCGCCGAGCGGGCACCGAACTTCTCCGTGTCCACGCCGTTCTCCTTCAGCACCTTGATCGCCGCCGAGTGCACCGCCCGCAGGACCGGTGTGGCGGCGCGCAGCGCGTCGTCGGCCATGAAACGGTGCCGCCACGGCTTGTCGGCCCAGGCGTGCCGCAGGCCGAAGGGCTCGGGCAGCGAGAGCTTGCCGCCCAGCCAGTACAGCAGCGGCGGATACCAGGTCAGCGGCGCCCGGGCGGCCAGGCGCACCACCTCGTCCGTGTCGACCAGGGGGAGCTTCACCGTCCGGGTCTCCCAGAACCTGACCGACTTCTGGACCGTCTTCTCCTTGGCCGCCGGCTTGGTCGTGAACAGGGAGTGCACCGGTCCCAGGGCGTGCCCGGTGACCTCGATGCGCAGCGTCTCGTGCAGCACCGTCACCGTGATCAGCATGGTGAGGACCAGCTGGCCGTCCCACAGCGTCCACTGCACGCCCAGGTAGTGCCGGTCGCCCGCGCCGAACTGCTGGTTGTTGCAGATCTCCTGTATGGCGTGCTGCTTGACCTGGTACGCCTCGACGTCGGTGCCCTCGGGCCGGGACACCCCGTCCGCGTTCTCCCCGATCGGGGTGACGATCCAGTGCCGTACCGACGGCTTGGGAAAGCCGCCGGTGTGCAGCGGACCGCGCTCCAGCATGCGCAGCCGGTCGTGGATGGCCTTGATCACGTCCCAGCTGCGGAACGGGTTGATCTCCCGGTCCGGGTCGATCGGTATGAGCTCCTCGGCGAGCTGCCAGCTGCCCCAGCGCGTGCCCATGCCCAGTATCCCCTTGGGCCCGGCGTAGAACACGGAGTTGGACTGCTGTTCGGCACTGAGCCGGGCCAGCGACTGACGCAACTGCTCGGCGGCCGTCTCACCGGGGCTGCTCGGCACCGCTTCGGGCACCTTGGCACCCACGCTGCCGCCGGAGAGCAGACTGCTCCAGCGCTCCCTGAGGTCCCGCGCCGTGCGCTCGCAGATCCGCTTGGCCCAGAACCAGCCCACCACCGGGGCGACGACCGACGCGCGCGCGTACCAGCCCCAGAACCCGTCGAAGGGCATCCGGAGCAGGAAGATCACCGCGAGGACGCCCACCGCGACCAGGAGCGTGGTGGCGAGCGCGCCGGCCCGCTTGTCCTCGCGTTTGGCGATGGTGGTGCGGATCTGGAAGACCAGCAGCCACACCAGCAGACCGGGCAGGAACAGCAGGCCGCACAGCACCATCACGGCACTCAGCCAGTTGTCCCGATCCCGCCGGATGCGGTGCGCCGCGAGGCTGTGCTCCACCACCACCTGGGGGTGGGCGCCGAAGGACTGGACGAGTGGTGCCCGCCCGGAGCCCAGCATCCGGTCGATGATCGCCCGGGAGAACGCCTCGCCCAGGTTCGGCCGGAACAGCGCGATCCTGGGCTTGTCGACGGACGACTTGTGCCACTCGTTGTTGGCCTTGAGGATCTCCTCGGCCTCGTTGTCCCGGTAGGCCGCCGAGGCCAGCGCGAACGTCGGGGTCTGCCCCTCGTCGCCGGTGCGTGGCACCTGCGGACCGAAGAAATCCGCGTAACCGCCCTCAACGGTCATTCCCGCCCCCGATCGCCGCGACTGTCGTCTTGCGGCCTTCCCGACTTCCTTGCCACGCACACCTGTTGATCTGGACTTCAGAGTATCCGCAGCCACCGGTGTCCGTCGGTGGACGGCCGAAAGCCGCCTGCCGGGGCGGCGGCCGGCGCTCCGAGGGCGCGTCCGGAGGGCCCCCGGGACTCCGTGCGCCCGGGGCTCGCGCGGGCGAAGGCGTACGCGGGCGCCCGCGGGGCTTCCCCGCGGGCGCCCGGCGTCGTCAGGCGCTGCGGGCCTCCTCCCGCACCCGCTCCGCGACCTGCGGCGGCATCGGCTCGTGCCGCACGTACCGGCGGCTGAAGCGCGCGGTGCCGTGCGAGAGCGACCGCAGATCGACGCTGTACCGGCCGATCTCGATCTCCGGCACCTCGGCTCTGATGAGGGTGCGGCCACCCGCCGACTGCTCGGTGCCGAGCACCCGGCCGCGCCGGCCGGACAGATCGCTCATCACCGTTCCCACGTAGTCGTCGCCGACCAGGACGCTCACCTCGGCCACCGGCTCCAGGAGATGGATCCGGGCGTCCGCGGCCGCCTCCCGCAGCGCCAGCGCGCCCGCCGTCTGGAACGCCGCGTCGGAGGAGTCCACCGAGTGCGCCTTGCCGTCCAGCAGCGTCACCCGTACGTCGATCAGCGGGTGGCCGGCCGCGACGCCCTTGGCGGCCTGGGCCCGTACGCCCTTCTCGACGGACGGGATGAACTGCCGCGGCACCGAGCCGCCGACCACCTTGTCCACGAACTCGACGCCCGAGCCGCCCGGCAGCGGCTCCACCTCGATCTCGCAGATGGCGAACTGCCCGTGGCCACCGGACTGTTTGACGTGCCGCCCGCGTCCGGCCGCCCGGTCGCCGAACGTCTCCCGCAACGGCACCCGGTGGGCCACGACGTCCACCTGAACGCCGTACCGGCTGCGCAGCCGCTCCAGGGCCACGTCCGCGTGTGCTTCGCCCAGACACCACAGGACCACCTGGTGGGTGTCCTGGTTCTGCTCCAGGCGCATCGTCGGGTCCTCCGCCACGAGGCGGGACAGTCCCTGCGAGAGTTTGTCCTCGTCGGGTTTGCTGTGCGCCTCGATGGCCAGCGGCAGCAGCGGGTCGGGCATCTCCCAGGGTTCCATGAGCAGCGGGTCGTCCTTGGCGGACAGGGTGTCCCCGGTCTCGGCACGGCCCAGTTTCGCCACGCACGCCAGATCGCCCGCGATGACGTGCGACACCGGCCGCTGCTGTTTGCCGAACGGCGTGGACAGTGCGCCGATCCGCTCGTCGACATCGTGGTCCTCGTGGCCCCGGTCGGCCAGCCCGTGCCCGGAGACGTGCACCGTCTGGTCGGCGCGCAGGGTGCCGGAGAAGAGGCGGATCAGCGAGAGTCGGCCGACGTACGGGTCGGACGACGTCTTGACGACCTCCGCGACCAGCGGGGCGTCGGGATCGCACGGCTTCAGCTCGCGCGGTGTGCCGTCGACCGTGGTCACCTGCGGTGTGACGTGCTCCAGCGGGGTCGGGAAGCCGCCGGTGATCAGCCCCAGCAGTTCGACGGTGCCGAGGCCCTGGCGGGCGCCCTCGGCCGCGGGAGCGGCGGCCAGGACGGGGAAGAAAGCACCTCGCGCGACGGCGCGTTCCAGGTCCTCGATCAGCGTCTCGACGTCGCACTGCTCGCCGCCGAGGTAGCGGTCCATGAGGGTCTCGTCCTCACTCTCCGCGATGATCCCCTCGATCAGCCGGTTGCGTGCCTCCTCGATCAGCGGCAGCCGGTCCGGGTCGGGCTCGGACTCCTCGCGTTCCCCGGAGGAGTAGTCGAACAGTTTCTGCGTCAGCAGGCCGATCAGCCCCGTCACGGGCGCGTGCCCGTCGGGCCCCGCAGGGCCGTGCAGGGGCAGGTACAGCGGCAGCACGGCGTCGGGGTCGTCCCCGCCGAACGCCTCCGCGCAGACGCGCGTCATCTCCTGGAAGTCCGCGCGCGCCGCTTCCAGGTGCGTGACGACGATGGCCCGGGGCATGCCGACGGCCGCGCACTCGTCCCACACCATCCGGGTCGAGCCGTCCACGCCGTCGGAGGCCGAGACGACGAAGAGGGCCGCGTCCGCCGCTCGCAGACCGGCCCTGAGTTCACCGACGAAATCGGCGTATCCGGGGGTGTCCAGCAGGTTGATCTTGATGCCGTCCCATTCGACGGGCACCAGGGAGAGCTGTACCGAGCGTTGCTGCCGGTGCTCGATGTCGTCGTAGTCGGAGACGGTGCCGCCGTCCTCCACCCGGCCCGCCCGGTTCACCGCTCCCGCGGTCAGCGCGAGAGCCTCCACCAAGGTCGTCTTGCCCGACCCGGAGTGGCCGACCAGCACCACATTCCGTACGGACGTGGGGTGGTCGGCCGCCTGTGCCCTTCCGGCGGCTCCGGGGTGTGTGTGCGCCTTGTCGCCCATGGTCCTGCCTCCCGTGCACGGTGAGGTCACTGTGGGCGCGGACACGCGGAATCCTCCCCCGGGTACTCGCCCGGGGGCACCCCGAGCGGTGACGGCTCCGGCGACGCCCGCGGTCCTTCGAGCTTTGCACTCCCGTCACGGTGCGTCCATACGAGGGACGTGATCCCGTCCCCCGGCCGGCCACCACGTGCGCCGCCGGCCTGCGCACCGGACGTTCGGGTGCCCGGCCGACGGCGGTACGCGCGCGTGACTACGATGGGCCAGCCGGTGGCCAGCAGGGCCACGCGGCCACACCGACCGTCGGGAAGGCCATGCTGAACAAGTACGCGCGTGCATTCTTCACGCGTGTCCTCACGCCGTTCGCCGCGTTTCTCATCCGGCGGGGGGTCAGCCCGGACACGGTCACGCTCATCGGCACCGCGGGTGTGGTCGCGGGCGCGCTGGTCTTCTACCCCATGGGCGAGTTCTTCTGGGGCACGGTCGTCATCACGCTGTTCGTGTTCTCCGACCTCGTCGACGGCAACATGGCCCGCCAGCTGGGCCGCTCCAGCCGCTGGGGGGCCTTCCTCGACTCCACCCTCGACCGGGTCGCCGACGGGGCCGTCTTCGCCGGCTTCGCCCTCTGGTACGCGGGCGGGGGCGACGACCTCGTGCTGTGCGCCGTCTCGATCTTCTGCCTGGCCAGCGGCCAGGTGGTGTCGTACACCAAGGCGCGCGGTGAGTCGATCGGGCTGCCGGTCGCCGTGAACGGGTTGATCGAGCGGGCCGAGCGGCTGGTGATCTCGCTGGTCGCGGCGGGTCTGGCGGGCCTGCACGCGTTCGGCGTGCCCGGCATCCAGTACCTGCTGCCGATCGCCCTGTGGATCGTCGCCGTCGGCAGCCTGATCACGCTGATCCAGCGGGTCGTCACCGTACGCCGGGAGTCCGCCGAGGCCGAGGCCGCGGAACGGGGGACCGGGGCGGGGGAGGCAGGGGTGCGGGAGTCCGGGGCGCGGGAGACCGCCGAGGACCAGCAGACCCGGGGGAGCGAGACCGCGAAGTGAGCGTCCAGGAGCGGCTGACCGACGCCCTGTACGGCGCCGGCTGGGCCACCGTCAGGAAACTCCCCGAACCCGTCGCCGTACGGCTCGGCCGGAGCATCGCCGACCTGGCCTGGAAGCGGCGGGGCAAGGGCGTGCTGCGGCTGGAGAGTAACTACGCGCGCGTGGTGCCGGGCGCGGGCCCCGAGCGGCTCGCCGAACTGTCCCGCGCGGGCATGCGCTCGTACCTGCGGTACTGGATGGAGTCCTTCCGGCTGCCGGCCTGGAGCCGGGAGCGTATAGCGGGCTGCGTGGACGTCAAGGACATCCACCGTCTGACCGACGGCATGGCGGCCGGCAAGGGCGTCGTCCTGGCACTGCCGCACCTCGCCAACTGGGATCTCGCGGGCGCCTGGGTCACCACCGGGCTCGGCATCCCCTTCACCACCGTGGCCGAGCGCCTGAAGCCGGAGACGCTGTACGACCGGTTCGTCGCCTACCGTGAGGGCCTCGGCATGGAGGTGCTCCCGCACAGCGGCGGCAGCGCGTTCGGCACGCTGGCCCGGCGGCTGCGCGACGGGGGACTGGTCTGCCTGGTCGCCGACCGTGATCTGTCGGCCTCCGGCGTGGAGGTCGACTTCTTCGGCGAGACCGCGCGGATGCCGGCCGGCCCAGCCCTGCTCGCCCAGCAGACCGGCGCACTGCTGCTGCCGGCGACGCTCTGGTACGACGACTCGCCCGTGATGCGGGGGCGGGTCCATCCACCGGTCGGAATTCCCGAGTCGGGCACCCGCGCCGAGAAGACGTCCGTGATGACACAGGCGCTGGCCGACGCCTTCGCCACGGGGATCGCCGAGCATCCGGAGGACTGGCACATGCTGCAGCGCTTGTGGCTCAAGGACCTCGACCCCGCGCGGGAGGCGACCGCGTGAGAATCGGCATCGTCTGCCCGTACTCCTGGGACGTACCGGGTGGCGTCCAGTTCCACATCCGTGACCTGGCCGAGTACTTCATCCGGCTCGGCCACGAGGTGTCCGTCCTCGCCCCGGCCGACGACGACACCCCGCTGCCGCCGTACGTCGTCTCGGCCGGCCGAGCGGTGCCGGTGCCGTACAACGGCTCGGTGGCCCGGCTCAACTTCGGTTTCCTGTCGGCGGCCCGGGTGCGGCGCTGGCTGCACGAGGGCGCCTTCGACGTGATCCACATCCATGAGCCGACCTCGCCCTCGCTCGGCCTGCTGACCTGCTGGGCCGCCGAGGGACCCATCGTGGCCACCTTCCACACGTCCAACCCGCGCTCCAGGGCCATGATCGCCGCCTACTCCATCCTGCAGGCGGCCCTGGAGAAGATCAGCGCGCGGATCGCGGTGAGCGAGTACGCCCGCCGCACGCTCGTCGAACACCTCGGCGGGGACGCCGTGGTGATCCCGAACGGTGTGGACGTCGAATTCTTCGCCCGCGCCGAGGCCGATCCGCGGTGGCAGGGGGAGACGATCGGCTTCATCGGCCGTATCGACGAGCCCCGCAAGGGCCTCCCGGTGCTGATGCGGGCCCTGCCGAAGGTCCTCGCAGCCCGCCCGCGGGCGCGGCTGCTGGTCGCGGGACGCGGCGACGAGGAGGAGGCGGTCGCGAGCCTGCCCGACGGACTCCGTTCCCGGGTCGAGTTCCTCGGCATGGTCAGCGACGAGGACAAGGCCCGGCTCCTGCGCAGCGTCGACCTGTACGTGGCGCCCAACACCGGCGGCGAGAGCTTCGGCATCATCCTGGTCGAGGCGATGTCCGCGGGGGCGCCGGTGCTCGCCTCCGACCTGGACGCCTTCGCCCAGGTCCTCGACCGGGGGGCGGCGGGCGAACTGTTCCCCAACGAGGACGCCGACGCGCTGGCCGACGCCGCGATACGCCTCCTGGAGGACCCGGAGCGCCGCACGAAGCTGCGGGAACGGGGCAGCGCCCACGTCCGCCGCTTCGACTGGTCGACCGTCGGCGCGGACATCATGTCCGTCTACGAGACGGTGACCGCCGGCGCGGCCGCGGTGGCGGCGGACGACCGGACGACGAAGCGGTGGACACGCTTCGGTCTGACGCGGGACTGAGGCCGGGAAGGGCCTGACCCGACCCGTCGGTCGGGCTCCGGCCCGTCCGGGCCCGGATGCGGCTCCCGGTAGCCTTGCCGCCCGTGACCGCAACCCTCATCTGGATCCTTGTCGTCCTCGCCGCGATCGGCCTCTATCTGAGCTGGACGGCGGGGCGGCTGGACCGGCTGCACGCCCGGATCGACGCCGCCCGTGCCGCGCTGGACGCGCAGTTGCTGCGTCGCGCCTCAGTGGCGCAGGAACTGGCCACGTCGGGGGTGCTCGACCCGGCCGCCTCGATCGTGCTCTACGAGGCCGCGCACGCCGCGCGGCAGACGGTGGAGGAGCAACGGGAGGTCGCCGAGAGCGAACTGAGCCAGGCGCTGCGTGCCGTCTTCGCCGAGGCGCAGCAGGTGGACGCGGTCAGGGACGCGCCCGGGGGAGAGGAAGCGGCCCTGGAACTCGCCGAGGCGGTTCGCAGGGTGCCCATGGCACGGCGTTTCCACAACGACGCCGTACGGGCCGCACGGGCTCTGCGCCGGCACCGCAAGGTGCGCTGGTTCCGGCTGGCGGGGCACGCGCCGTTCCCGATGGCCTTCGAAATGGACGACGAACCCCCGGCCTCCCTGATGGAGCGGGCCGCGTAGCGCGGGCCCCGCCCGGGAGGACCAGGAGCCCGCCCGGAGCCGGTCACGCCGAGGGCCGTACCGGAGAGCCACCTGGAAGGAACCGCCCGGAAGGATCCACCACCTCATCATTGGCTCTTGCTGTGGACTGGTCCATTCACGTTTCCTCAGTGTTGTAGGAACCCCTTCTTCGCAACAGTGAGGTCATTCGTGTCCAGCACGCTCTCCGAAAACCAGGCTCCCGAGACCGGCACCGCCCGCGTGAAGCGCGGCATGGCCGAGCAGCTCAAGGGCGGCGTGATCATGGACGTCGTCACACCGGAGCAGGCGAAGATCGCCGAGGACGCGGGCGCCGTCGCCGTCATGGCCCTGGAGCGCGTGCCCGCCGACATCCGCAAGGACGGCGGTGTGGCACGCATGTCCGACCCGGACATGATCGACGGCATCATCGGGGCCGTCTCCATCCCGGTCATGGCCAAGTCCCGCATCGGCCACTTCGTCGAGGCCCAGGTCCTGCAGTCCCTCGGCGTCGACTACATCGACGAGTCCGAGGTCCTCACTCCGGCCGACGAGGTCAACCACTCCGACAAGTGGTCGTTCACCACCCCCTTCGTCTGCGGTGCCACCAATCTCGGCGAGGCCCTGCGCCGCATCGCCGAGGGTGCCGCGATGATCCGCTCCAAGGGCGAGGCCGGCACCGGCAACGTCGTCGAGGCCGTCCGTCACCTGCGCCAGATCAAGAACGAGATCGCCCGGCTCCGCGGCTTCGACAACCACGAGCTGTACGCCGCCGCCAAGGAGTTGCGCGCTCCGTACGAGCTGGTCAAGGAGGTCGCCGAGCTGGGCAAGCTGCCGGTCGTGCTGTTCTCCGCCGGCGGTGTCGCCACTCCCGCCGACGCCGCGCTGATGCGCCAGCTCGGCGCCGAGGGCGTCTTCGTCGGCTCCGGCATCTTCAAGTCCGGCGACCCGGCCAAGCGTGCCGCCGCCATTGTCAAGGCCACCACCTTCTACGACGACCCGAAGGTGATCGCGGAGGCGTCCCGCAACCTCGGTGAGGCCATGGTCGGCATCAACTGCGACACCCTTCCCGAGGCCGAGCGCTACGCCAACCGCGGCTGGTAGCCATGAGCGACGTCGTGACAGGCGTCCTGGCCCTCCAGGGCGACGTACGGGAGCACCTCGTCGCCCTGGCCGCAGCCGGTGCCGTGGCCAGGCCGGTGCGCCTGCCCGGCGAACTCGCCGAGGTCGACGGTCTGGTCCTGCCCGGTGGTGAGTCCACCACCATCTCCAAACTGGCCGTCCTGTTCGGCCTGATGGAGCCCCTGCGCGCACGCGTGCGCGCAGGCATGCCCGTCTACGGAACCTGCGCCGGGATGATCCTGCTCGCCGACAAGATCCTCGACCCGCGCTCGGGCCAGGAGACC
The DNA here is from genome assembly GCF_003143855.1 of Streptomyces sp. NWU339. GTDB lineage: Bacteria > Actinomycetota > Actinomycetes > Streptomycetales > Streptomycetaceae > Streptomyces. Next base: position 133,986 of record NZ_QFRK01000013.1, on the reverse strand, counting down.
GTGGGCGGGATCGACATGATCGTGCGCCGCAACGCCTTCGGGCGGCAGAACGAGTCCTTCGAGGCCGCGGTCGACGTCAAGGGAGTGGTGGGCGGCCCCGTGCACGGTGTCTTCATCCGCGCCCCCTGGGTCGAGTCCGTCGGAGCCGGAGCCGAGGTGGTCGCCGAGCACGACGGCCACATCGTCGCGGTCCGCCAGGGCAACGCCCTGGCCACGTCGTTCCACCCGGAACTGACCGGGGATCACCGTGTGCACGGCCTGTTCGTCACCATGACACGCGAGTGCCGGGCGGCCGACGCCTTGTAGGATTCCTGGGTACCTCCCGGGCTTTCGAGCCCTGGGGGAGTTTGTTGCAGGGATGGGTTACGCGAAGGAGAGAGTCAGATGGCCGGCCACTCCAAATGGGCCACGACGAAGCACAAGAAGGCCGTCCTCGATGCCAAGCGCGGCAAACTCTTCGCGAAGCTGATCAAGAACATCGAGGTCGCCGCGCGTATGGGCGGTGTCGATCTGGACGGCAACCCCACGCTCTACGACGCCGTTCAGAAGGCCAAGAAGCAGTCGGTGCCGAACAAGAACATCGACTCCGCCATCAAGCGCGGTGGCGGTCTCGAGGCCGGTGGCGCCGACTACGAGACAATCATGTACGAGGGCTACGGCCCGAACGGTGTCGCGGTGCTCATCGAGTGCCTCACCGACAACCGCAACCGCGCCGCCTCGGACGTGCGGGTCGCGATGACCCGCAACGGCGGCTCGATGGCCGACCCCGGCTCGGTGTCGTACCTGTTCAACCGCAAGGGCGTCGTGATCGTCCCCAAGGGTGAGCTGGCCGAGGACGACGTCCTCGCCGCCGTCCTGGAGGCGGGCGCCGAGGAGGTCAACGACCTCGGTGAGTCCTTCGAGGTGCTCAGCGAGGCCACCGACCTCGTCGAGGTCCGTACCGCACTGCAGGACGCGGGGATCGACTACGACTCCGCCGAGGCCAACTTCGTCCCGACCATGCAGGTCGAGCTGGACGAGGAGGGCGCCAAGAAGATCTTCAAGCTGATCGACGCGCTGGAGGACAGCGACGACGTGCAGAACGTCTTCGCCAACTTCGACGTGAGCGACGAGATCATGGAGAAGGTCGACGTGTGACGCGGCTGCGTGCGCGACGACTCCAGCGGGCCGGTGGGGGCACGCCCCCACCGGCCCGCAGCTCCTGTCAGTGGCAGCCGATAGCCTGACGTACGTCAAAGATCACCGTACGCGGGCCGTGACCCTCGATCGAGGAACCCCGGCGGCGATCAGCCAGGTCCGCGAGAGCGGCGGCGGATGAGCCGCGGAGAGGGGAGGCCGGCGTGCGAGTGCTGGGGGTCGACCCGGGGTTGACGCGGTGCGGTGTCGGGGTGGTCGAGGGGGTCGCCGGGCGACCGCTCACCATGCTCGGCGTCGGTGTCGTACGCACGCCCGCCGACGCCGATCTCGGAGACCGCCTCGTCGCCATCGAGCAGGGCCTGGAACAGTGGCTGGACGAACACCGGCCGGAGTTCGTCGCCGTCGAACGGGTCTTCAGCCAGCACAACGTCCGGACGGTGATGGGGACCGCCCAGGCGAGCGCCGTCGCCCTGCTGTGCGCCTCGCGCCGAGGCATCCCCGTCGCCCTGCACACGCCCAGCGAGGTCAAGGCCGCCGTGACCGGCTCCGGCCGCGCGGACAAGGCCCAGGTCGGCGCGATGGTCACCCGCCTGCTGCGGCTCGACGCGCCCCCGAAGCCCGCCGACGCGGCCGACGCCCTGGCTCTCGCCATCTGCCACATCTGGCGGGCCCCGGCCCAGAACCGGCTGCGTCAGGCGGTCGCCCTGCACGCCTCGCGCACACCCACAGCACCGAACTCACCGAAGGGGCGCTCCGCATGATCGCCTTCGTCAGCGGCCCGGTCGCCGCGCTCGCCCCCGACGCCGCGGTCGTCGAGGTCGGCGGCGTCGGCATGGCCGTCCAGTGCACGCCCAACACGCTGTCCGCGCTGCGCGTCGGCGCGCACGCCAGGCTCGCGACGTCCCTGGTCGTGCGCGAGGACTCGCTCACCCTCTACGGCTTCGCGGACGACGACGAGCGGCAGGTCTTCGAGCTGCTGCAGACCGCCAGCGGCGTCGGGCCGCGCCTGGCCCAGGCCATGCTCGCCGTGCACACCCCGGACGCGCTGCGGCGGGCCGTCGCGACCACCGACGAGAAGGCGCTCACCGCCGTGCCCGGCATCGGCAAGAAGGGCGCCCAGAAGCTGTTCCTGGAACTGAAGGACCGCCTCGGCGCACCGGTGGGCGCGGCGGCGGCCGCGGCCGGTCCCGGCACCACGGGCTGGCGCGACCAGCTGCACGCCGCCCTGATCGGCCTCGGGTACGCGACGCGCGAGGCCGACGAGGCGGTCGCCGCCGTCACTCCGCAGGCCGAGGCGGCCGAGGGCACCCCCCAGGTGGGCCCGCTGCTGAAGGCGGCTCTGCAGACCCTGAACCGCGCCCGGTAGTCCGGCCCACGGCCCACGGACCACCACCGCCAGATGCGGCACCCGGGCCGCCGGCCCTGACCGGAACACCCGCACGCCCGCCCCACCCCGGCTAGGAGACTTCAGTGAACTGGGACGACACGACCGACCCCGCCGCCGCGGAGCGGCTGGTGGGATCTGTCGCCGACGGGGAGGACCAGGCCGTCGAGGCCGCCCTGCGGCCCAAGGACCTGGACGAGTTCATCGGCCAGGAGAAGGTCCGCGAGCAGCTCGACCTGGTGCTGCGCGCCGCCCGCGCGCGGGGCGCCACCGCCGACCACGTGCTGCTGTCCGGGGCCCCCGGCCTGGGCAAGACCACCCTCTCGATGATCATCGCGGCGGAGATGGAGGCCCCCATCCGGATCACCTCCGGGCCCGCCATCCAGCACGCCGGCGACCTGGCGGCGGTCCTGTCCTCCCTCCAGGAGGGCGAGGTGCTGTTCCTCGACGAGATCCACCGGATGTCCCGGCCCGCCGAGGAGATGCTGTACATGGCGATGGAGGACTTCCGCGTCGACGTCATCGTCGGCAAGGGCCCCGGCGCGACCGCCATCCCCCTCGAGCTGCCCCCGTTCACCCTGGTCGGCGCCACCACCCGGGCGGGCCTGCTGCCGCCCCCGCTGCGCGACCGCTTCGGCTTCACCGCGCACATGGAGTTCTACGAGCCCACCGAGCTGGAGCGGGTCGTGCACCGCTCGGCGGGCCTTTTGGAGGTCGGGATAGAGGCCGACGGCGCCGCCGAGATCGCCGGCCGCTCGCGCGGCACGCCCCGCATCGCCAACCGCCTGCTGCGCCGGGTCCGCGACTACGCCCAGGTCAGGGCCGACGGGAGGATCACCCGGGAGATCGCCACGGCGGCCCTGGCGGTCTACGAGGTCGACGGCCGCGGCCTGGACCGGCTCGACCGCGCGGTGCTCGGCGCGCTGCTCAGGCTGTTCGGCGGCGGCCCGGTCGGCCTGTCCACGCTCGCCGTCGCGGTGGGCGAGGAACGTGAGACGGTGGAAGAGGTCGCCGAGCCCTTTCTCGTCCGGGAGGGCCTGCTCGCCCGTACCCCGCGCGGCCGGATCGCGACCCCGGCGGCATGGGCGCATCTCGGCCTCACCCCGCCCGGCTCCCGCGGAACCGGAAACGGACAAGGGGACTTGTTCGGGGCATGAGGGGGCCGGCACCGGCCGGGCCAGGAACCCCGGTGCCACGCTGAGCGTTGTTCCCTGCGCGCGGACTCGCCTAGACTCCGCCGGTGCCACCGCTTGTAGGCGGCATCACATACCCCCAACCAACAGGCCGTTCACCATCGCGGTCATGTGAAGGAAGTCCGACCCGTGAGTCTCCTGACCCTCCTCCCGTTCATTGTGCTCATCGGGGCCATGTTCCTGATGACCCGGTCGGCCAAGAAGAAGCAGCAGCAGGCCATCGATATGCGGAACCAGATGCAGCCGGGTTCCGGTGTCCGCACGATCGGGGGCATGTACGCCACGGTCAAGGAGGTCAGTGAGGACACGGTCCTCCTCGACGCCGGCCCCGGCGTGGAACTGCTGTTCGCGAAGAACGCCATCGGTGCCGTCCTGAGCGACGACGAGTACAACCACATCGTCCACGGTATCGAGCACGACCTGAAGTCCGACGCCGACGTCGTCCCCGACGACGCCTCCTCCCTCACCGAGACCGACGACTCCCCCGGCGCTGCCGCCTCCGACGACGCGCCGGTCGATTTCGGTAAGAAGGACGAGAAGGAAACGGCTGACACGGCCGACGAGCCGGCCGACGCCGCCGCCAAGGCGAAGACGGACGAGCAGCCGAAGAAGTCCGAGGGCGGTTCCGAGGCGAAGTAGTCGAGCCCCGGGGTGCGCGGGCACGCCCGCGCACCTTGGGACCCGCCCCGTTCGCACGGAATCCCCAGACCAGTCATGGCCGCCCGCCCATTGACCGGGCCCGAGGCGGCCCGAGAGGGAGTACGAAGGTGGCTGCACTCAAAAAGGGAAACAAGGCGAGCGTCACAAGCAAGCCGTGGCGCTCGCTCACCCTGATCCTGATCGCCATCGTGGCGCTCACCGGAGGCATGTTCGCCTCCGGGCACAGAACCCCGCGTCTGGGCATCGATCTGGCCGGCGGCACCAGCATCACGCTGGCGGCGGTCCCCGAGGCCGGCCAGGAATCCGCGATCAACCCGGCCAACATGGCAACCGCGGTCTCCATCATGGAACGTCGCGTCAACGGCCTCGGTGTCTCCGAGGCAGAGGTCCAGACGCAGGGCGACCGTAACATCATCGTCAACATTCCCAAGGGCACCAACTCCGAGCAGGCCCGGAAACAGGTCGGCACCACCGCCAAGCTCTACTTCCGTCCGGTCCTCGCGACCGAACTCGCCACCGGCGGGACCGCCCCCACGCCCCGCACCACCGGTGACGCCCCGAGCCAGGGCACCGGAGCGGACAAGGCCATCGACAAGGCGAGCGAGAAGGCCACGGACAAGACCACCGACGAGAGGTCTCCGTCCGCCTCCGCCAGCCCGTCGGCGAACCCCACCACCCAGGGACGCGCGGTCACCGACGCCCTGAAGGCCGACGCCAAGCCGTCGGCGGCCCCCAGCGGCCCGGCCGAGGGCAGGGCCACCCCCTCCCCGTCCGCCACGGGCGGTACGGACAGCAGGCTCCAGGCCCAGTACGCCGCGCTCGACTGCACCAAGGCGAGCGTCCGCGCCACCGCCGGAGACGGCGCCAAGTCCACCGACTCGACCGTGGCCTGCGGCCAGAACTCCCAGGGCCAGTGGCAGAAGTACATCCTCGGCCCCGCCGCCGTCGACGGCACGGACGTCGACCAGGCCAAGGCCGTCCTCAACACGCACTCCGGTGCCGGCTGGACCGTCACCATGGACTTCACGGACAAGGGCAGCAGCAAGTTCGCCGACATCACCGGCAAGCTGGCCCAGAACGCGCCCCCGCAGAACCAGTTCGCCATCGTCCTGGACGGCGAGGTCGTCTCCGACCCCTATGTCAACCAGGCCCTCACCGGCGGCAACGCGGAGATCTCCGGCAACTTCACGCAGAAGTCGGCCGAGGAACTCGCCAACATGCTGTCCTACGGCGCGCTGCCGCTGACGTTCCGCGAGGACAGCGTCACCACCGTCACCGCAGCGCTCGGCGGTGACCAGCTGCACGCCGGTCTCATCGCCGGCGCGATCGGCCTCGCCCTGGTCGTCCTGTACCTGCTGGTCTACTACCGCGGTCTGTCCTTCATCGCCGTCGCCTCGCTGCTGGTGTCCGCGTCCCTCACCTATGTGATCATGGCCCTGCTCGGCCCGACCATCGGCTTCGCGCTGAACCTGCCGGCCGTCTGCGGCGCCATCGTCGCGATCGGTATCACGGCGGACTCATTCATCGTCTACTTCGAACGCGTGCGGGACGAGATCCGTGAGGGCCGCACCCTGCGCCCCGCCGTGGAGCGGGCCTGGCCGCGCGCCCGGCGCACCATCCTGGTCTCCGACTTCGTCTCGTTCCTCGCCGCCGCGGTGCTCTTCGTCGTCACCGTCGGCAAGGTCCAGGGCTTCGCGTTCACGCTCGGCCTGACCACGGTGCTCGACGTCGTGGTGGTGTTCCTGTTCACCAAGCCGCTGCTGACGCTGATGGCCCGCCGGAAGTTCTTCGCGAGCGGTCACAAGTGGTCCGGTCTCGATCCGAAGGCCCTGGGAGCGAAGCCGCCGCTGCGCCGCACCCGCCACCACTCCGCCCCCTCCCACCCGAAGGAGGCGTGAGAGATGTCGAAGCTCGGTGGTCTCGGCGCCCGACTGCACCACGGTGAGGTCGGCTACGACTTCATCAAGAGCCGCAAGATCTGGTACGGCATCTCCATCCTGATCACCGTCCTGGCCATCGTCGGCCTGGCGGTGCGCGGCCTCCACATGGGCATCGAGTTCCAGGGCGGGGCGGTCTTCACCACCCCGAAGAACATGAGCGCCTCGGTCGCCCAGGCCGAGACCTACGCGGAAGAGGCCTCCGGCCACGACGCCATCGTCCAGAAGCTCGGTGACGGCAGTCTGCGCATCCAGATCACGGCCATCGACACCGGTGTCTCGGGCAAGATCAAGACGGAGCTCTCCCAGGACCTGAAGGTCAGTCCCGAGCAGATCAACGCGGACCTGGTCGGTCCCAGCTGGGGCGAGCAGATCGCCAACAAGGCCTGGCTGGGCCTCGGCATCTTCCTGTTCCTGGTCGTGATCTATCTGGCCATCGCCTTCGAGTGGCGCATGGCCGTCGCCGCGTTCATCGCGCTGATCCACGACATCACCATCACCGTCGGCATCTACGCCCTCGTGGGCTTCGAGGTCACCCCGGGTACGGTGATCGGGCTGCTGACCATCCTCGGCTACTCTCTCTACGACACGGTCGTGGTGTTCGACAGCCTCAAGGAACAGACCCACGACATCACCAAGCAGACCCGCTGGACCTACAGCGAGATCGCCAACCGCTCCATCAACGGCACGCTGGTCCGCTCCGTCAACACCACGGTGGTCGCGCTGCTGCCGGTGGGCGCCCTGCTGTTCATCGGCGGCGGAGTCCTCGGCGCCGGCATGCTGAACGACATCTCGCTGTCGCTGTTCGTCGGTCTCGCCGCCGGTGCGTACTCCTCGATCTTCATCGCCACGCCGCTCGTCGCCGACCTCAAGGAGCGCGAGCCGTCGATGCGGACCCTGAAGAAGCGTGTCCTGGCCAAGCGGGCCCAGGGCACGGACACGGGCGAGCCGGCCGAGAACCGGGTGCCCGACGACAGCCACGACGACGGGCCGGCGGACGCCGTTCCCGCCGTCGTGGGACCACGCCATCAACCCGCGTCCCGCAACCGCGGTCGCGGCCGACCCCCAGGAAAACGCAGATGACCGAAACAACCGACGCCTCCGCACTGCTGCTGAGCCGTATCCGGGACGTCGAGGACCACCCGGAGCCGGGTGTGATGTTCAAGGACATCACCCCGCTCCTGGCCGACCCCAAGGCGTTCGCCGTGCTCAGCGACGCCCTCGTCGGGATCGCCGAAGCCACCGGCGCCACCAAGGTCGTCGGCCTGGAGGCCCGGGGCTTCATCCTCGGCGCCCCGGTCGCCGTCCAGGCCGGCCTCGGGTTCATCCCCGTGCGCAAGGCGGGCAAGCTCCCCGGAGCCACCCTCAGTCAGGCGTACGACCTGGAGTACGGCTCCGCCGAGATCGAGGTGCACGCCGAGGACCTGACCGCCGCCGACCGCGTCCTGGTGATCGACGACGTGCTCGCCACCGGCGGTACCGCCGAGGCGTCGGTGCGGCTCATCCGCAGGGCCGGCGCCGAGGTCGTGGGCCTCGCCGTGCTGATGGAACTCGGTTTCCTCGGCGGCCGGGCCCGGGTGGAGCCGGCCCTGGCCGGTGCCCCGTTGGAGGCGCTTCTCACGCTCTGAGCGGCGACGCGGGACGCGCGTGGAGCGCGGCGGACACCGCACGGGGCGGGCACCGGAGGAATCCGGTGCCCGCCCCGTGCGTTTCACGGGTAGACGGTCCTCACACCGGTCCGCAGGAGAGCCATCGGCCGGGGATGGCTACCATGGGGGCTCCGGAGCCTGCCGGGGGACCCGGAAAGCGCACGAGGAGTCCTCTTGCCAGACGAGGCCCAGCACCTGACCGCAGACAAGCCCAAGTCCGACTCGGCTGCGGCGGCCAAGCCCGCGCCCAGCACGCCCTACGCGAAGAACGACACGCGCGGGCCGGTCCAGCACGCCCAGGCCTTTGCCGCGGACAAGCCCGAGCAGCCGCGTCCCAAGCCCGCCCCCCCTCTCGACTCCGCTCGAGCGGGGGGACCGCCCGAGCGCTCCGCCCCCATGGTCCGCCCGAACACCGGACAGCCCGCCCGCTCCGGCTCCTCCAACCGCGTCCGCGCCCGGCTGGCCCGACTCGGTGTGCAGCGCGCCAACCCGTACAACCCGGTGCTGGAACCGTTGCTGCGGATAGTCCGCAGCAACGACCCCAAGATCGAGAACGCCACGCTCCGCCAGATCGAGAGCGCCTACCAGGTCGCCGAGCGCTGGCACCGCGGCCAGAAGCGCAAGAGCGGCGACCCGTACATCACGCATCCGCTCGCCGTGACCACGATCCTCGCCGAACTGGGCATGGACCCGGCCACCCTGATGGCCGGCCTGCTGCACGACACGGTGGAGGACACCGAGTACGGCCTGGAGCAGCTCCGCCGCGACTTCGACGACACCGTCGCCCTGCTGGTCGACGGCGTCACCAAGCTGGACAAGGTCAAGTTCGGCGAGGCCGCGCAGGCCGAGACCGTGCGCAAGATGGTCGTCGCCATGGCCAAGGATCCCCGCGTCCTGGTCATCAAGCTCGCCGACCGCCTGCACAACATGCGCACCATGCGCTACCTCAAGCGCGAGAAGCAGGAGAAGAAGGCGCGCGAGACCCTGGAGATCTACGCGCCGCTCGCCCACCGGCTGGGCATGAACACCATCAAGTGGGAGCTGGAGGACCTCGCCTTCGCGATCCTCTACCCCAAGATGTACGACGAGATCGTCCGCCTGGTCGCCGAGCGCGCCCCCAAGCGCGACGAGTACCTCGCCGTCGTCACCGACGAGGTGCAGCAGGACCTGCGGGCCGCACGCATCAAGGCCACCGTCACCGGCCGCCCCAAGCACTACTACAGCGTCTACCAGAAGATGATCGTCCGCGGCCGGGACTTCGCGGAGATCTACGACCTGGTGGGCATCCGCGTCCTCGTGGACACCGTCCGCGACTGCTACGCGGCCCTCGGCACGGTGCACGCGCGATGGAACCCGGTCCCCGGCCGGTTCAAGGACTACATCGCGATGCCCAAGTTCAACATGTACCAGTCGCTGCACACGACGGTCATCGGCCCCGGCGGCAAGCCCGTCGAGCTCCAGATCCGCACCTTCGACATGCACCGCCGAGCCGAGTACGGCATCGCCGCGCACTGGAAGTACAAGCAGGAGGCCGTCGCCGGCGCCTCCAAGGTCCGCACGGACGTGCCCAAGGCAGCGGGCAAGGCCGGCAAGGACTCCGCCGCCGTCAACGACATGGCGTGGCTGCGGCAGCTCCTCGACTGGCAGAAGGAGACCGAGGACCCCGGGGAGTTCCTGGAGTCGCTGCGCTTCGACCTGTCCCGCAACGAGGTCTTCGTCTTCACGCCCAAGGGCGACGTCATAGCGCTCCCCGCCGGTGCCACCCCGGTGGACTTCGCGTACGCGGTCCACACCGAGGTCGGCCACCGCACCATCGGGGCGCGGGTCAACGGCCGTCTCGTACCGCTCGAGTCGACCCTGGACAACGGTGACCTGGTGGAGGTCTTCACCTCCAAGGCGGCCGGCGCGGGCCCCTCCCGGGACTGGCTCGGCTTCGTGAAGTCGCCGCGCGCCCGCAACAAGATCCGCGCCTGGTTCTCCAAGGAGCGCCGCGACGAGGCCATCGAGCAGGGCAAGGACTCCATCGTCCGTGCGATGCGCAAGCAGAACCTGCCGATCCAGCGCATCCTCACCGGCGACTCGCTGGTCACGCTGGCGCACGAGATGCGTTACTCGGACATCTCCGCGCTCTACGCGGCGATCGGCGAGGGCCATGTCGCCGCGCAGAACATCGTCCAGAAGCTGGTGCAGGCCCTCGGCGGGGAGGAGGCGGCCACCGAGGAGATCGACGAGTCGGTGCCGCCGGCCCGCGGCCGCGGTCGCAAGCGCCGCACCAGCGCCGATCCCGGAGTCGTCGTCAAGGGCGTCGACGACGTCTGGGTCAAGCTGGCCCGCTGTTGTACGCCGGTCCCCGGTGACCCGATCATCGGTTTCGTGACCCGCGGCAGCGGTGTCTCGGTCCACCGCAGCGACTGCGTGAACGTCGACTCGCTGTCCCGGGAGCCCGAGCGCATCCTCGAGGTGGAGTGGGCGCCCACCCAGTCCTCGGTCTTCCTGGTCGCCATCCAGGTCGAGGCGCTGGACCGCTCCAGGCTGCTGTCGGACGTCACGCGCGTGCTGTCCGACCAGCACGTCAACATCCTCTCCGCGGCCGTCCAGACCTCCCGCGACCGTGTCGCCACCTCCCGCTTCACCTTCGAGATGGGCGACCCGAAGCACCTCGGGCACGTCCTGAAGGCGGTACGGGGCGTGGAGGGCGTCTACGACGTGTACCGGGTGACCTCGGCCCGCAACCGGTAGCCCCGCCGCCGTGCACGGCACGCAGGCCACGGAGCACGAAGCACACGGAAGAGGGGCTCCCGTACACCCGGTACGGGAGCCCCACTCAGCGCGCGGCGACCGTCGTCAGCCGCCGAACTCCTGCAGCCCCTTCAGCGCCTGGTCCAGCAGCGCCTGGCGGCCCTCCAGCTCCCGCTCGAGCTTCTGGGCCCTGGCCTCGTTGCCCTGCGTCCGCGCCTGCTCGATCTGGCCCCTCAGCTTGTCCACGGCGGCCTGGAGCTGACCGGTCAGGCCCTCGGCACGCGCGCGCGCCTCCGGGTTGGTCCGGCGCCACTCGGCCTCCTCGACCTCCTGCATGGCCCGCTCCACGGTCTGCATCCGGCCCTCGACCTTCGGCCGGGCGTCCCGCGGCACATGGCCGATGGCCTCCCAGCGCTCGTTGAGCGCGCGGAACGCGGCACGGGCGGCCTTCAGATCCGTGATCGGCAGGAGTTTCTCGGCCTCCTCGGCCAGCTCCTCCTTGAGCTTGAGGTTCTCCGCCTGCTCCGCGTCACGCTCGGCGAAGACCGAGCCGCGGGCGGCGAAGAAGACGTCCTGGGCGCCGCGGAAGCGGTTCCACAGGTCCTCCTCGTGCTCGCGCTGGGCGCGGCCCGCGGCCTTCCACTCCGCCATCAGGTCCCGGTAGCGTGCCGCCGTCGCGCCCCAGTCCGTCGAGTCCGACAGCGCCTCCGCCTCGGTGACCAGACGCTCCTTGGTCTTGCGGGCCTCCTCGCGCTGCGCGTCCAAGTGCGCGAAGTGCTGCTTGCGCCGCTTGGAGAACGCCGACCGGGCGTGCGAGAAGCGGTGCCACAGCTCGTCGTCGGACTTGCGGTCCAGCCGGGGCAGCCCCTTCCAGGTGTCCACCAGCGCCCGCAGCCGCTCACCGGCCGCCCGCCACTGGTCCGAGCCCGCCAGCTCCTCCGCCTCGGCGACCAGCGCCTCCTTGGCCTGACGGGCCTCGTCGGACTGTTTCGCCCGCTGCGCCCTGCGCTCCTCGCGCCGCTTGTCCACCAGCTCCACGAGCTTGTCCAGACGCACGCGCAGGGCGGCCAGATCACCGACCGCGTGATGGGCGTCGACCTGCTCCCGCAGGTGCTCGACCGCCGTCATGGCGTCCTTCGAGGACAGGTCGGTGGTCTTCACGCGCTTCTCGAGGAGGCCGATCTCGACAACCAGGCCCTCGTACTTGCGTTCGAAGTAGGCCAGTGCCTCCTCGGGGGAGCCCGCCTGCCAGGAACCGACGACCTGCTCTCCGTCGGCCGTACGCACGTACACGGTGCCCGTCTCGTCGACGCGGCCCCACGGGTCGCTGCTCACAGCGCCTCCTCCACATGATGCCTGCAGAGGGCTTTGCTACCCCCGGGCATCGTCCACAGTTTTCGTCACGGCCAACATAGGCGACCGACGGGACACCTGTCCGCATCCCGCGCGACCGAAATTCCGCAGCTGGGCGGTCAGGATTCGGTGACGGTCGCCTTGTCGATCACGACCGTCGCGTTGGGCGGGCCGTCACCCGCTCCGGTGCCGTCACCGGCGGCGGCGATCTTCTTCAGGACCTTCATGCCGGCCTCCGAGACGGTGCCGAACGGCGTGTAGCTCGGCGGGAGCGGGCTGTCCTCGTACACCAGGAAGAACTGGCTGCCGCCGCTGTCCTTCTGCCCGGTGTTCGCCATCGCGACGGTGCCCGCCGGGTACGTGTTGTCCTTCAGGCTTTCGTCCTTCAGGTTCTCGTCCGGGATCGTGTAGCCGGGACCGCCGGTGCCGGTGCCCGTCGGATCACCGCACTGCAGCACGTAGATGCCGTTGGTGGTGAGCCGGTGGCACTTGCTGTGGTCGAAGTAGCCCTTGTCGGCGAGGAAGTTGAACGAGTTGACGGTGTGCGGGGCCGCCGACGCCTTGAGCGCCATGTCGATCGTGCCGCAGGTCGTCTCGAGCGTCATCGTGTACTTCGCCGACTCGTCGATGGAGATCGCCGGCTCCTTCTTCCAGGTCTTCGACGCGACCTCGCCCCCGGCCGGCTTCTCGCACGGGTCGGGCGCCTTGCCGGTCGCCTCGGCGCTCGGCGTGACCTCCGCGCTCGCGTTGGCCTTGTCCCCATCCGATTCGAACGCCCCGGCCGTGTACAGCGCGAGGCTGCCGATCAGGACCACGCCGAGCGCGGAAGCGATCACCGAGTTGCGGGTCCGCGCCTTGCGTCGTGCCTGGGTGCGCCGCTGCTGCTGCCGCAAGAACTTCTCCCGCGCGAGCTGACGCCGCCGCTGTTCCTGGCTGACCACCGGGTTTACTCCTCATGCGTCTCGTGTGCCGACCGGTACGCGTGCCTGCGGCGGACCGACCGTCTGCGTGTGCCCCGTACCGTATATGGGTTCGCTGTGGAATCGGCAGCGCCGGTAGGCTCTGACGACGGGCGCGAGCCCCGTCGCAAGCCTCCCGTATCGACACAACCGTCGACACGACCCTCGACACAACGAAGGACGATCGTGCTCATTGCCGGGTTCCCCGCCGGGGCCTGGGGGACGAACTGTTATCTCGTCGCCCCCGCCGCCGGTGAGGAGTGCGTGATCATCGACCCCGGCCATCAGGCCGCCCCGGGAGTGGAGGAGGCGGTCCGCAAGCATCGGCTGAAGCCCGTCGCCGTCGTCCTCACCCACGGCCACATCGACCACGTGGCCTCCGTCGTCCCCGTGTGCGGGGCGCACGACGTACCGGCCTGGATCCACCCCGACGACCGGTACATGATGAGCGACCCCGAGAAGGCCCTGGGCCGCTCCATCGGGATGCCGCTGATGGGCGAGCTGACCGTGGGGGAGCCGGACGACGTCAAGGAGCTGGCCGACGGCGTGAAACTCGAACTGGCCGGACTGGAGCTGACGGTCGCGCACGCGCCGGGGCATACCAAGGGGTCGGTGACCTTCGGCCTGCCCGAGGCGGCGGACATCCCGCCGGTCTTCTTCTCGGGCGACCTGCTGTTCGCCGGCTCCATCGGACGCACCGACCTGCCCGGCGGTGACATGGCCGACCTGCTCGACTCGCTGGCGCGTGTGTGCCTGCCGCTCGACGACTCGACCGTGGTGCTGTCCGGACACGGACCCCAGACGACCATCGGCCAGGAGCGCGCCACCAACCCGTATCTGCGGCAGGTGGCGGCAGACCGCCAAGGACGCGGCGCCGCCGACGCTCCCCGACGAGGAATGTGACAAGACCTTCCGTGAGCACCTTCAAGGCCCCCAAGGGCACCTACGACCTGATCCCTCCGGACAGCGCCAAGTACCTCGCCGTCCGCGAGGCCATCGCCGCCCCGCTGCGCGACTCCGGTTACGGCTACATCGAGACACCCGGCTTCGAGAACGTCGAGCTGTTCGCGCGCGGTGTCGGCGAGTCCACCGACATCGTCACCAAGGAGATGTACGCCTTCGAGACCAAGGGCGGCGACCGCCTCGCCCTGCGGCCCGAAGGCACGGCCTCCGTGCTGCGCGCGGCCCTGGAGGCCAACCTGCACAAGGCCGGCAACCTCCCGGTCAAGCTCTGGTACTCCGGCTCGTACTACCGCTACGAGCGCCCCCAGAAGGGCCGGTACCGCCACTTCTCCCAGGTGGGCGCGGAGGCGATCGGCGCCGAGGACCCGGCGCTGGACGCCGAACTGATCATCCTGGCGGACCAGGCGTACCGCTCCCTGGGGCTCAGCGGCTTCCGCATCCTGCTGAACTCCCTGGGGGACAAGGAGTGCCGCCCCGTCTACCGGTCCGCACTGCAGGACTTCCTGCGCGGCCTGGACCTGGACGAGGACACCCTGCGCCGCGCGGAGATCAACCCGCTGCGCGTCCTGGACGACAAGCGCGAGTCGGTCCAGAAGCAGCTGACCGGCGCCCCCCTGCTGCGCGACTACCTGTGCGACACCTGCAAGACGTACCACGAGGAGGTCCGCGAGCTGATCACGGCCGCGGGCGTCTCGTTCGAGGACGACCCGAGGCTGGTGCGCGGCCTGGACTACTACACGCGCACCACCTTCGAGTTCGTCCACGACGGTCTGGGCTCCCAGTCCGCGGTGGGCGGCGGGGGCCGCTACGACGGTCTCTCCGAGATGATCGGCGGCCCCGCGCTGCCGTCCGTCGGCTGGGCGCTCGGTGTCGACCGCACCGTGCTGGCCCTGGAGGCGGAGGGCGTCGAACTCGAGCTCCCCGCCACCACCAGCGTGTTCGCCGTCCCGCTCGGCGACGAGGCCCGCCGGGTGCTGTTCGCCAAGGTCACCGAACTGCGCAAGAACGGCGTCGCCGCCGACTTCGCCTACGGCGGCAAGGGCCTGAAGGCGGCGATGAAGGCGGCCAACCGCTCGGGCGCGCGCTACGCCCTGGTGCTCGGCGAGCGCGACCTCGCCGAGGGCGTCGTCCAGCTCAAGGACATGGGGTCCGGCGAGCAGACCGCGGTCGGCGTGAACGAGATCGTGGCCGAGCTGGAGGCACGGCTCGGCTGATCCCCGTACGCGGCCACGCGCGGACCACGCGCCACGGAGGCGCCGGTGTGCCCCTGCGGCACCCGGCGCCTCCGTCGTCGATGCCGGGAACCCCGGGGACTCCGGGAACCCGGGGGACGCCGATTCGTCCGAACGGGGGACCCGGCTGGGGCGTGTGTGCGGTCATGGCACAGACGGCGGCCGAAACCGAGCCCTCACGGGGGTGACTCGTACGTTCTTGTGGCCAGTGGGCGGTGGGTGCACAGGTGCGTGCGGCACAATGGCCCTGCCCGAAGCAGGTCCACCCTCCCCAGCGACGGAATCGGCGTGATGAGCAAGACGACTGTGAAGGACGTGTCCACCGTGCCCGAGCCTTCGCCGGGACCCGCCGCCGGGCCGCCCCGCGAAGGCGCCGGCCGTGCGTTCGCCCTGCTCCTGGTCATCACCGGCGCGGCCGGCGTACTCGCCGCGTGGGTCATCACGCTGGACAAGTTCAAGCTGCTCGAGGCCAAGGTCAAGGGCGAGACGTTCGTCCCCGGATGCAGTCTCAACCCGGTGGTCTCCTGCGGCAGCGTGATGGAGAGCGACCAGGCGTCCGTCTTCGGGTTCCCCAACCCGATGCTGGGCCTGGTCACCTACGGCATCGTCGTCTGCGTCGGCATGAGCCTGCTCGCCGGGGCCCGCTTCCCCCGCTGGTACTGGCTCACTCTCAACGCGGGCACCCTGTTCGGCACCGGCTTCTGCGCCTGGCTGATGTTCCAGTCCCTGTACCGGATCAACGCCCTGTGCCTGTGGTGCTGCCTGGCCTGGGTCGCCACGATCATCATGTTCTGGTACGTGACGTCGTTCAACGTCCGCAAGGGCTTCCTGCCCGCCCCCGGCTGGCTGAAGAGCTTCTTCGGCGAGTTCACCTGGGTCATGCCGGTGCTGCACATCGGCGTCATCGGCATGCTGATCCTGACCCGCTGGTGGCATTTCTGGACCAGCTGACGGGCCCGCCGCGTTGTCGGTGCGGTCCTTTAGGGTTGCCGACGTGGAGCCCGACCTGTTCACCGCCGCAGCAGAAGAACGCCAGCAGAAGGACCCGACCGGCAGCCCCCTCGCCGTGCGGATGCGCCCGCGCACGCTCGACGAGGTGGTGGGCCAGCAGCATCTGCTGAAGCCGGGCTCCCCCCTGCGCCGGCTGGTCGGCGAGGGTGCCTCGGGCCCCGCGGGCCCGTCCTCGGTGTTCCTGTGGGGGCCTCCCGGCACCGGCAAGACGACCCTGGCCTACGTCGTCTCCAAGGCCACCAACAAGCGTTTCGTCGAGCTGTCGGCGATCACCGCGGGCGTCAAGGAGGTCCGCGCGGTCATCGACGGCGCCCGCCGCGCCTCCGGCGGGTACGGCACGGAGACCGTCCTCTTCCTCGACGAGATCCACCGTTTCAGCAAGGCCCAGCAGGACTCCCTGCTCCCCGCGGTCGAGAACCGCTGGGTCACGCTGATCGCCGCGACCACCGAGAACCCCTACTTCTCGGTCATCTCCCCCCTGCTCTCCCGCTCCCTCCTGCTCACCCTCGAACCCCTCACCGACGACGACGTCCGCGGCCTGATGCACCGCGCGCTCGGCGACGAACGGGGCCTGAAGGGCGCCGTCACCCTCCCCGAGGACACCGGGGACCATCTGGTGCGCATCGCCGGCGGGGACGCCCGCCGCGCCCTGACCGCCCTGGAGGCCGCCGCGGGGGCCGCGCTGGACAAGGGCGAGGCGGCGATCTCCCTGGCCACCCTGGAGGAGACGGTCGACCGGGCCGCCGTGAAGTACGACCGCTCCGGCGACCAGCACTACGACGTCGCCAGCGCCCTGATCAAGTCCATCCGCGGCTCCGACGTCGACGCCGCCCTGCACTACCTGGCCCGGATGATCGAGGCCGGCGAGGACCCCCGCTTCATCGCCCGCCGCCTGATGATCTCCGCCAGCGAGGACATCGGCCTCGCCGACCCGAACGCGCTGCCGATCGCGGTCGCCGCCGCCCAGGCCGTCGCCATGATCGGCTTCCCCGAGGCGGCCCTCACTCTGAGCCACGCCACCATCGCCCTCGCCCTGGCCCCCAAGTCCAACGCGGCCACCACCGCGATCGGCGCCGCCCTGGACGACGTGCGCAAGGGGCTGGCCGGGCCCGTGCCGCCGCATCTGCGCGACGGGCACTACAAGGGCGCGGCCAAACTGGGCCACGCGCAGGGGTACGTGTACCCGCACGACCTGCCCGAGGGCATCGCGCGGCAGCAGTACGCCCCGGACGCCCTGAAGGACCGCGCGTACTACGAGCCCACCCGGCACGGAGCCGAGGCACGGTACGCCGACGCGGTGGAGTGGACCAGGAAGCACCTCGGTAGGAAGCAGCCGTGAGCACCCTGTAGAATTCTCCGGAGCTGAGTCCCGTGTCCGGCCCCGCAAGGGAAACCGGCGCCACCAGAGCGGGACATCCGGCAGGAGGGTCTGCCCCCGGGCAGGGATCTCCAGGAGCGTCGCGCACCGTCGAACGGTGTCGCGGGCAGCCCACCACCACCCGGAATCCCGGGAGCGGTCGGTGGGCCACTCGCGTGCTGCACGTATGTGCCCAGATCAGGGGAGCGGCTGCCCGGCAGGTCCGACACGGACCCGCGGGGTTTCCCCGGCTGCGGATGCGACCTCCCTTAACCCTGGTGAAGCCGTATTCGCACAGAGAACACGAGGTGTTTGGTTCATGGCGAACCAGTCCCGTCCCAAGGTCAAGAAGTCGCGTGCCCTGGGTATCGCGCTGACCCCGAAGGCCGTCAAGTACTTCGAGGCCCGCCCCTACCCCCCGGGTGAGCACGGCCGCGGCCGCAAGCAGAACTCGGACTACAAGGTCCGTCTGCTGGAGAAGCAGCGCCTGCGCGCCCAGTACGACATCAGCGAGCGCCAGCTCGTCCGCGCGTACGAGCGTGCCGCCAAGACGACGATCAAGACCGGTGACGCCCTCGTCATCGAGCTCGAGCGCCGTCTCGACGCCCTGGTCCTGCGTTCGGGCATCGCCCGCACGATCTACCAGGCCCGTCAGATGGTCACCCACGGCCACATCCAGGTCAACGGCAAGAAGGTCGACAAGCCCTCCTTCCTCCTGCGCCCGGACGACGTCGTGCAGGTCCGTGAGCGCAGCAAGGACAAGACGCTCTTCACGATCGCCCGCGAGGGTGGCTTCGCCCCCGACGGCGAGACCCCGCGCTACCTTCAGGTGAACCTCAAGGCCCTGGCGTTCCGCCTGGACCGTGAGCCGAACCGCAAGGAGATCCCGGTGATCTGCGACGAGCAGCTCGTCGTCGAGTTCTACGCCCGCTGACCCCAGCAGGCAGGCGGTACCTCAGCCCGCCGTCTCCCCGCCCCTCAGGGTGGGCGGGGCGGCGGGCTGCTGCATGGGCGCCCCGGCCGCGACGTGCCGACCCCGCCGGACGGTAATCCGGTGCGGAGTCCCGCCACCGGCGCGATAGGCTCGGTGCACGAATTTCTTGACGTTCTCGGTGTTTCTCGAAGTTCTCGATGTTCCTTGAGGCTCCTTGAGGTTCTTCGAAGCTCTTCGATGTGGCAGGCACGTTTCTCAGGGAGCAGGTGCGCACAGTGTCCGGTGGAGAGGTGGCCGGAATCCTGGTGGCCGTGTTCTGGGCGATCCTGGTCTCCTTCCTCGCCGTCGCACTGGCGAGGCTGGCCCAGACGCTCCGGGCGACCACCAAGCTCGTGGCGGACGTGACCGACCAGGCCGTCCCGCTGCTGGCGGACGCCTCCTCGGCGGTGCGCTCCGCGCAGACCCAGATCGAACGGGTCGACGCGATCGCCTCCGACGTCCAGGAGGTCACCTCCAACGCCTCCGCGCTGTCGACCACCGTCGCCTCCACCTTCGGCGGCCCGCTGGTCAAGGTCGCCGCCTTCGGCTACGGCGTGCGCCGGGCCGTCAGCGGCCGCAAGGAGGACACGTCCGCCAGGGCACCGGGACGCACCGTGATCGTGGGCCGCGCCGTCCCGGGCATGCGGCGGGCGGGGCGCACCCGGGGAAAGAAGGACTGACGCAGCGATGTTCCGCCGTACCTTCTGGTTCAGCACCGGCGTCGCCGCCGGGGTGTGGGCCACCACCAAGGTCAACCGCAAGCTGAAGCAGCTGACCCCCGAGAACCTCGCCGTGACCGCGGCGAACAAGGCGATCGAGGCGGGCGGCCGGCTCAAGGACCGGGCAGTGGACTTCGCGTTCGACGTCCGCGACAACATGGCCCGGCGCGAGGCCGAACTGGGCGACGCCCTCGGCCTCGACGCCCCCGCCGACCGGGAACTCCCGGCGGCCCGCCGGTACGCCGCCATCGAGAACCGCAACAGCCCGAAGCACGACCCCCGGTACGTCGAGCGCTCGACGTACCTGACGCACCCGTACAACCGGAATGAGGACCACTGATGGAGTCGGCCGAGATCCGCCGCCGCTGGCTGAGCTTCTTCGAGGAGCGCGGGCACACCGTCGTCCCTTCGGCGTCGCTCATCGCGGACGACCCGACTCTGCTGCTCGTCCCGGCCGGCATGGTGCCCTTCAAGCCCTACTTCCTGGGCGAGGTCAAGCCGCCCTTCGACCGCGCCACCAGCGTCCAGAAGTGCGTCCGCACGCCGGACATCGAAGAGGTCGGGAAGACCACCCGGCACGGCACCTTCTTCCAGATGTGCGGCAACTTCTCCTTCGGCGACTACTTCAAGGAAGGCGCCATCAAGCTCGCCTGGGAGCTGCTCACCAGCTCCCAGGAGCAGGGCGGCTACGGCCTGGACCCCGAGCGCCTGTGGATCACCGTCTACCAGGACGACGACGAGGCCGAGCGGATCTGGCGCGACGTCGTCGGCGTGCCCGAGGAGCGCATCCAGCGCCTGGGCAAGAAGGACAACTACTGGGACATGGGCGTCCCCGGCCCCTGCGGTCCCTGCTCCGAGATCAACTACGACCGCGGCCCCGAGTTCGGCGTCGAGGGCGGCCCCGCCGTCAACGACGAGCGGTACGTGGAGATCTGGAACCTCGTCTTCATGCAGTACGAGCGGGGCGAGGGGCCGGGCAAGGACTACCCGATCCTCGGCGACCTGCCGAGCCAGAACATCGACACGGGCCTCGGCCTGGAACGGCTCGCCATGATTCTGCAGGACGTGCAGAACATGTACGAGATCGACACCTCCATGGCCGTCATCAAGAAGGCCACCGAGCTGACGGGCGTGGCCTACGGCGACGCCCAGGCCTCCGACGTCTCGCTGCGCGTGGTCACCGACCACATGCGCACCTCCGTGATGCTCATCGGCGACGGTGTCACCCCCGGCAACGAGGGCCGCGGCTACGTGCTGCGCCGCATCATGCGCCGCGCCATCCGCAACATGCGCCTCCTCGGCGCCACCGGCCCGGTCGTCAAGGACCTCATCGACATCGTGATCGAGATGATGGGGCAGCAGTACCCCGAGCTGATCACCGACCGCGAGCGGATCGAGAAGGTCGCCGTCGCCGAGGAGAACGCCTTCCTCAAGACGCTGAAGGCGGGCACCAACATCCTCGACACCGCCGTCACCGAGACCAAGCAGTCCGGCGGCACGGTCCTGGCCGGCGACAAGGCCTTCCTGCTCCACGACACCTGGGGCTTCCCGATCGACCTCACCCTGGAGATGGCCGCCGAGCAGGGGCTCTCCGTGGACGAGGACGGCTTCCGGCGGCTGATGAAGGAGCAGCGGGAGCGGGCCAAGGCCGACGCCCAGGCCAAGAAGACCGGCCACGCCGACCTCGGCGCCTACCGCGAGATCGCCGACCGGGCCGGCGCCACCGACTTCACCGGCTACACCGACACCGAGGGCGAGTCCACCGTCGTGGGCATCCTCGTCGACGGCGTCTCCTCACCGGCCGCCACCGAGGGCGACGAGGTGGAGATCGTCCTCGACCGCACCCCGTTCTACGCCGAGGGCGGCGGCCAGATCGGCGACACCGGCCGGATCAGGGCCGACTCCGGTGCCGTCATCGAGGTCCGCGACTGCCAGAAGCCGGTGCCGGGCGTGTACGTCCACAAGGGCGTCGTCCAGGTCGGCGAGGTGACCGTCGGCGCCAAGGCCCACGCCTCCATCGACGACCGCCGCCGCAAGGCCATCGCCCGCGCCCACTCCGCCACCCACCTCACCCACCAGGCCCTGCGTGACGCCCTCGGCCCGACGGCCGCCCAGGCCGGTTCCGAGAACCAGCCCGGCCGCTTCCGCTTCGACTTCGGCTCGCCCTCCGCCGTTCCGACGGCCGTGATGACCGATGTCGAGCAGAAGATCAACGAGGTGCTCGCCCGTGACCTCGACGTGCGTGCCGACGTCATGCGGATCGACGAGGCCAAGAAGCAGGGCGCCATCGCCGAGTTCGGCGAGAAGTACGGCGAGCGCGTGCGCGTGGTGACCATCGGCGACTTCTCCAAGGAGCTGTGCGGCGGCACCCACGTGCACAACACCGCCCAGCTCGGCCTGGTCAAGCTGCTCGGCGAGTCCTCCATCGGCTCCGGCGTGCGCCGCATCGAGGCCCTGGTCGGCGTGGACGCCTACAACTTCCTCGCCCGCGAGCACACTGTCGTCGCCCAGCTCCAGGAGCTGATCAAGGGCCGCCCGGAGGAGCTCCCGGAGAAGGTCTCCGCCATGCTCGGCAAGCTCAAGGACGCCGAGAAGGAGATCGAGAAGTTCCGCGCCGAGAAGGTGCTCCAGGCCGCCGGAGGCCTCGCCGAGTCCGCCAGGGACGTCCACGGGGTCGCCCTGGTGACCGGCCAGGTCCCGGACGGCACCGGCGCCGACGACCTGCGCAAGCTGGTGCTGGACGTACGAGGGCGCATCCAGGGGGGCCGGGCCGCCGTCGTCGCCCTGTTCACGGTCAACAACGGCAAGCCCCTCACCGTGATCGCCACCAACGAGGCCGCCCGCGAGCGCGGTCTCAAGGCCGGTGACCTGGTCCGCACGGCCGCCAAGACCCTCGGCGGCGGTGGCGGCGGCAAGCCGGACGTCGCTCAGGGCGGCGGCCAGAACCCGGCCGCCGTCGGTGAAGCCGTCGACGCCGTCGAGCGGCTCGTGGCGGACACGGCCAAGTGAGCGAGCCCGTGGCCAACCCCACGCCGGGCGGAGACGGCCCCGCGATGCGCCGCGGGCGCCGGCTCGCGATCGACGTCGGGGACGCCCGTATCGGGGTCGCCTCGTGCGACCCCGACGGGATCCTCGCCACTCCGGTCGAGACGGTGCCCGGCCGGGACGTCCCGGCGGCTCACCGGCGCCTTCGGCAGCTCGTCGAGGAGTACGAGCCGATCGAGGTCGTGGTCGGTCTCCCTCGCTCCCTCAAGGGGGGCGAGGGCCCCGCCGCGGCCAAGGTCCGCGGCTTCACCCAGGAGCTGGCCCGCCGGATCGCGCCGGTGCCGGTGCGGCTCGTGGACGAGCGCATGACGACGGTGACGGCGAGCCAGGGGCTGCGCGCCTCGGGCGTGAAGTCCAAGAAGGGGCGCTCCGTCATCGACCAGGCCGCCGCGGTGATCATCCTCCAGCAGGCACTCGAATCCGAACGGGTGTCAGGCAACCCACCCGGTGAGGGCGTCGAAGTGGTCATCTGATCGCGGTACGGTAACGTTCCGCGCGATGCGGTGGCGTTCGAACAGCCACCGCACAGAGAGAGGCGGGACGGGTGCCGGCGCCCCCACAGCCGCGCGACCGCCGCCTCGCGGCTCTAGGGGATCGATGACTGAGTATGGCCGGGGCCAAGGCTCCGAACCGTGGCACCCGGACGACCCGTTGTACGGCGACGGCGGGTGGACCGGGCAGCATGCCCAGCAGGCCCAGCCGGGTCAGCAGTCCCCCTACGAGGGCCAAGCGCAGCATTACCCGCAGCAGCAGTACGGCGACTGGGGCAGCGCCGAGCAGGGCGGATACGGCCAGCAGCAGTACCCGCAGCACGACCAGCAGCAGTACCCGCAGCAGTACGGTCAGCAGCAGCACGACCAGCAGCAGTACCCGCAGCAGTACGGTCAGCAGCAGTACGACCAGCAGTACGCCCCCCAGCAGATGCAGCATCCCGACCAGCAGCCGTACGACACCGGCGGCTGGCACAACGGCGCCCACCCGCAGGACCCGTACGCGGCGGCCGATCCGACGGACCCGTACGGGCAGCAGGGCGGTGCGTACGGCGCTCAGCAGTCCGACCACTACGGCACACCGGAGGCCTATCCGCCGCCGGAGCCCCCGGCCCACCGGAACGCCGAGCCCGAGCGGCGGCCGGAGCGGGAGGCGGACCCGGAGCCGGACACCGACTGGGACCCCGGCCCCGACCAGGGAGAACACGCCTTCTTCTCGGGCGCCGACGATGACGACGAGGACGGTGACGGCGATCCGGGCGCTCGCCGCGGCCGAGGCGAGCGCCGGGGCAGGAGCGGCAAGGCCGACAGGGGAGCCAAGGGCGGCAAGGACAAGAAGCGGCGCAACGGATCCGCCTGCCTCGTGGTGGTGCTGGTCCTCGGCGGCGGTCTGGCCGGGGTGAGCTACTTCGGCTGGCAGTTCGTCCAGGATCGTTTCGGCAGCGCCCCGGACTTCGCGGGCGACGGGAACGGCGAGCAGGTGACCGTCACGATCCCCAAGGGCGCGGGCGGATACGCCATCGGCCAGGTGCTCAAGAAGGAAGGCGTGGTCAAGAGCGTCGACGCCTTCGTCGCGGCCCAGGCGAGCAACCCGCAGGGCAAGACGATCCAGGACGGCGTCTATACGCTCGAGCTGGAGATGTCGGCCGAGAGCGCGGTCGAGCTGATGCTCAGCCCGAAGAGCCGCAGCAACCTGATCATCGCCGAGGGCTGGCGCAACGCCAAGATCTACGAGAGTATCGACGAACGTCTCAAGCTCGACGACGGGACCACGGCGAAGGTCGCCGAGAAGGACTGGAAGAAGCTCGGCCTGCCCGACTGGGCGGTGAACGGCGGGGACGTCAAGGATCCACTGGAGGGCTTCCTCTACCCGTCCAGCTACGCGGTGGGCAAGGACGCGAAGCCCGCGGACGTGCTGAAGGAGATGGTGGGCCGGGCCACCGAAAAGTACGAGGCACTGCAGTTCCCGGAGAAGGCCGAGAGCCTCGGTCTCGAAGGGCCGTGGGAACTGGTGACGGTCGCGAGTCTGGTGCAGGCCGAGGGCAAGACCCACGACGACTTCCGCAAGATGTCCGAGGTCATCTACAACCGCCTCAAGCCCAGCAATACCGAGACCTACCAGTTGCTCCAGTTCGACTCGACCTTCAACTACTTGAAGGGCGCGAGCAACATCCGCATCAGCGAGTCCGAGATCAACAGAAACAAGGACCCGTACAACACCTATACCAACAAGGGGCTGCCGCCCGGCCCCATCGGCAATCCCGGGGACGACGCGCTGACCGCGGCCCTGAAGCCGACCAAGGACGGCTGGGTCTACTTCGTGGCCACCGACGGAATAAGCAAGACCGAGTTCGCCAAGACGCACGACGAGTTCCTGAAGTTGAAGGACAAGTTCAATGCCAGTTAGGGCGGCCAGGGCACGACGGGCAGCCGTCCTCGGCTCTCCGATCGCCCACTCCCTCTCCCCGGTGCTGCACCGTGCCGCGTACGCGGAACTGGGGCTGAGGGAGTGGACGTACGACCGGTTCGAGGTCGACGAGCAGGCCCTGCCGGGCTTCTTCGGGACGCTCGGACGCGAGTGGGCCGGGCTGTCGCTGACCATGCCGCTCAAGCGGGCCGTGATCCCGCTGCTGGACGGAATCAGCCAGACCGCGGCCTCGGTCGACGCGGTCAACACCGTCGTGTTCGCCGAGGACGGCCGGAGGACCGGTGACAACACCGACATCCCCGGCATGGTCGCCGCCCTGCGCGAGCACGGCATCGAGAAGGTGGACACCGCGGCCGTCCTCGGCGCCGGCGCCACCGCCTCGTCCGCGCTGGCCGCGCTGTCCCGGATCTGCACCGGCGAGGTCGCCGTCTACGTGCGCAGCGAGGCACGCGCCGCCGAGATGGGGCAGTGGGCCGAGCGGCTCGGCGTCGCGGTGCGCATCGCCGACTGGGACGACGCCGAGCAGGCCCTGCACGCTCCGTTGGTGATCACCACCACCCCGGCGGGCGTCACCGACACCCTCGCCCGAGCCGTGCCGGAACGCCCCGCGGCCCTCTTCGACGTGCTCTACGACCCCTGGCCGACCGCCCTCGCAGCCCGCTGGTCGGCGTGCGGCGGCGCCGTGGTCGGCGGGCTCGACCTGCTGGTGCACCAGGCGGTGCTCCAGGTCGAGCAGATGACGGGACGCGCCCCGGCCCCGGTGGCCGTCATGCGAGAAGCAGGCGAGCGCGCTCTCGCGGCCCGATAGGGATCCGTCCCGGCGCCGCAGGGGGCGGAACGGGGGAGGGGCACACCTCTCCTGACCGCGGGCGGCCGGACACGGGCAGGGACGCGGGGCCGGCTTCCTCGGGGCCCACGCTTCGCCGCAGCCCGTCCGTCTGATGGACCGGCGGCCGGACGCACCGCCCGGACGTGGGAGGATCGGAAACGGCGGGCCGGGGCCACGCACCCCGTCGCGCCATAGCCGTACGCGAGGACGCGCGTGCGCAGAGCAGTACCAGGGCGCGAGCACCGAGGAGCACCGTTGAGCAGGTTGCGCTGGCTGACCGCGGGGGAGTCCCACGGCCCCGCACTCGTCGCGACGCTGGAGGGTCTTCCCGCCGGCGTACCGATCACCACGGACATGGTGGCGGACCATCTCGCGAGGCGGCGGCTGGGCTACGGTCGCGGTGCCCGGATGAAGTTCGAGCGGGACGAGGTCACCTTCCTCGGCGGCGTCCGGCACGGCCTCACCCTCGGTTCCCCGGTCGCGGTCATGGTGGGCAACACCGAGTGGCCGAAGTGGGAGCAGGTCATGGCGGCCGACCCGGTCGACCCCGAGGTCCTGGCCGGCCTCGCCCGCAACGCCCCGCTGACCCGCCCGCGCCCCGGCCACGCGGACCTCGCCGGCATGCAGAAGTACGGCTTCGACGAGGCCCGGCCGATCCTGGAGCGGGCCTCCGCGCGCGAGACCGCGGCCCGTGTGGCACTGGGCGCGGTGGCCCGGTCGTACCTGAAGGAGACGGCCGGCATCGAGATCGTCTCCCACGTGGTGGAGCTGGCCGCCGCCAAGGCGCCCTATGGGGTGTACCCGACCCCGGCCGACGTGGAGAAGCTGGACGCGGACCCGGTGCGCTGCCTGGACGCGGGCGCCTCGGAAGCGATGGTCGCCGAGATCGACCAGGCCCACAAGGACGGCGACACCCTCGGCGGCGTGGTCGAGGTGCTGGCGTACGGCGTCCCCGTCGGGCTGGGCTCGCACGTGCACTGGGACCGGCGTCTCGACGCCCGGCTGGCCGCCGCCCTCATGGGTATCCAGGCGATCAAGGGCGTCGAGGTCGGCGACGGCTTCGACCTGGCCCGGGTGCCCGGCTCCAAGGCGCACGACGAGATCGTCCCCACCGACGAGGGCATCCGGCGCGCCTCGGGCCGCTCCGGCGGCACCGAGGGCGGCCTGACCACCGGTGAGCTGCTGCGGGTGCGGGCCGCGATGAAGCCCATCGCGACCGTGCCGCGGGCGCTGAAGACGGTGGACGTCGCCACCGGCGAGGAGGCCGCCGCCCACCACCAGCGCTCCGACGTGTGCGCCGTGCCGGCGGCCGGCATCGTCGCCGAGGCCATGGTGGCACTGGTCCTCGCGGACGCGGTCGCGGAGAAGTTCGGCGGCGACAGCGTCACCGAGACCCGCCGCAACGTGACGTCCTACCTCGAGAACCTGGCCGTCCGGTGACCCCGCTGATCGTGCTGGTGGGCCCGATGGGAGTGGGCAAGTCCACCGTCGGGCGGCTGCTGGCCGAGCGGCTGGGCGTCGGCTACCGGGACACCGACGACGACATCGTCGCCGCGCAGGGCCGCAGCATCGCCGAGATCTTCGTGGACGAGGGCGAGTCCGCCTTCCGCGCGATCGAGAAGCAGGCGGTGCGCACCGCGCTCGCCGAGCACGAGGGCGTCCTGGCCCTGGGCGGTGGCGCCGTCCTCGACGCCGACACGCGTGCGCTGCTCGCCGGGGAGCGGGTCGTCTATCTGTCGATGGACGTCGAGGAGGCGGTCAAGCGCACCGGGCTCAACGCCGCCCGCCCCCTGCTCGCGGTCAATCCGCGCAAGCAGTGGCGCGAGCTGATGGAGGCCCGGCGCCATCTGTACGAGGAGGCCGCGACGGCCGTCGTGGCCACGGACGGCCGCACGCCGGAAGAAGTCACCCGCTCCGCCCTGGACGCACTGGAGATGAAGCAAGCATGAGCAGCGAGGCAGTGACGCGGATCCACGTCGGCGGCACCGCGGGCACCGACCCGTACGAGGTCCTGGTGGGCCGTCAGCTCCTGGGCGAGCTCGGCGGGTTGATCGGGGACAAGGCCAAGCGGGTCGCGATCGTGCACCCCGAGGCGCTCGCCGAGACCGGCGACGTGCTCCGCGCCGACCTCGCCGAGCAGGGCTACGAGGCCATCGCCATCCAGGTGCCCAACGCGGAGGAGGCCAAGACGGCCGAGGTCGCCGCGTACTGCTGGAAGGCGCTCGGGCAGTCCGGATTCACCCGCACCGACGTCATCGTCGGCGTGGGCGGCGGCGCCAGCACCGACCTGGCCGGTTTCGTGGCCGCGACCTGGCTGCGCGGGGTGCGCTGGATCGCGGTCCCGACCACGGTG
Organism: Streptomyces sp. NWU339; assembly: GCF_003143855.1. GTDB lineage: Bacteria > Actinomycetota > Actinomycetes > Streptomycetales > Streptomycetaceae > Streptomyces. The sequence goes on along the minus strand of NZ_QFRK01000013.1, from coordinate 106,075 downwards.
CTGGCCATGGTGGACGCGGCCGTCGGGGGCAAGACCGGCATCAACACCGCCGAGGGCAAGAACCTGGTGGGCGCCTTCCACCCGCCCGCCGGTGTGCTGTGCGACCTCGCCGCCCTGGACTCCCTCCAGGTCAACGACTACGTCTCCGGACTGGCGGAGGTCATCAAGGCCGGCTTCATCGCCGACCCGGTGATCCTGGACCTCATCGAGGCCGACCCCCAGGCCGCCCGCACCCCGGCGGGCCCGCACACCGCCGAGCTCATCGAGCGCTCGATCCGGGTCAAGGCCGAGGTCGTCTCCTCCGACCTGAAGGAGGCGGGCCGCCGGGAGATCCTCAACTACGGGCACACCCTCGGCCACGCAATCGAGAAGAACGAGCGCTACAAGTGGCGCCACGGCGCGGCGGTGTCGGTGGGCATGCACTTCGCCGCCGAACTCGGCCGGCTCGCCGGCCGTCTGGACGACGCCACCGCCGACCGGCACCGCGCCGTCCTCGAGTCGGTGGGGCTGCCCCTGCACTACCGCTACGACCAGTGGCCCAAGCTGCTGGAGACCATGAAGGTCGACAAGAAGTCCCGCGGGGACCTGCTGCGCTTCATCGTCCTCGACGGTCTCGCCCGGCCCACCGTGCTGGAGGGCCCGGACCCGGCGGTGCTGCTCGCCGCTTACGGAGAAGTGGGGGAGTAGCCCCCGGAGCAGACCCGGAGCAGACCCCCGGCCCCGATCGCCGGGCCGTTCGGCCCGGCGATCGGGGCACTCGGGGACGCCTCCGGCCGTTCATCCGACAACGGCAGTGGGCCGTACCGTTCGAACAGACACCCCGACGCTCTAGGGTGGGGGAGAGCGGGGACCCACCCTGCCTTCAGTGCTTGTCGCCTGTGGCGAGTGAACCGAGCCCAGCAGACCGAGACGGAGTGGCACCGGATGCAGCACGCAGTGGGTTCTCCGCTGCCGCCGCCCCACCGACCGGGGCACGGACCGGCCGACGGCTGGTCACCGGCCGCACACCACCCGGGAGCGCACCAGGGGCCCGCCCCGGTGCCCCCACCACCTCCGGCCCCTCCGGCCCCTCCGGCCCAGGGGTACCCCGCGCCCCCGCCCGGGCCGACGCCCCGCCCCGCAGGCGTTCCGCAGGCCGGGCATCCCTCGGTTCCGCCGCCGGACGCCACCGGTCATGTGCCGCTGCCGCCCGGCGGCCCCGTGGCCGTGCCCAGCGCCCCGCAGGCCCCCGCGGCCCCCGACCCGGCCGGTACGACGCTCGCGGTGCTGCTCATAGGCCCGGCGGGAGCGGGGAAGACCAGTGTCGCCAAGTACTGGGCGGACCACCGCCGGGTGCCGACCGCGCACATCAGCCTGGACGACGTACGGGAGTGGGTGCGGTCGGGCTTCGCCGACCCGCAGACCGGGTGGAACGACCACTCGGAGGCGCAGTACCGGCTGGCCCGCCGCACCTGTGGCTTCGCCGCGCGCAACTTCCTCGCCAACGGCATCTCCTGCATCCTCGACGACGCGGTCTTCCCCGACCGCCCCGTCGTCGGCCTCGGTGGCTGGAAACGGCATGTGGGGCCGGGCCTGCTGCCCGTCGTCCTGCTGCCGGGCCTGGACATCGTCCTGGAACGCAACGCGGAGCGGTCCGGCAACCGCCGCCTCGGCGACGAGGAGGTCGCCCGCATCCACGGCCGCATGGCCGGCTGGTACGGCTCGGGCCTCCCGATCATCGACAACTCCCAGCTCGGCATACCGGAGACGGCCGCGATCCTGGACGACGTCCTGGCCCGGTCCATCGCCAGCCCTCCGGCCTGGTGAATCCCGCCCACGGCGCCGCCGCCCCCGGGCCGGCCCGCCCGCTCGGACCTCTCGACCGGCGATATCCGGCCATCGCTCATAGGCTCGGGTCATGTCTGAGGTGTACGCGGTCCGCCGGACGCGGCTGAGGGAGTGCTGCAACGCGGGCGGCAGCGCGGCGGCGCTGGTGTCCCGGCCCGCCAATGTGCGCTATCTCGCGGGCGCCGTCCCCGAGGACACCGTGCTGCTGCTGGGCCCGGCCGAGGACCTGCTGGTGTGCGCCGCGCCCCTCGACGACCGCTTCCCGCAGACCCGGCCCGACGAGGCGCTGCGTGTTCACGTCGTGCCGAGGGCCGGCGGCGATCCGGCCGCCCTGGCCGCCGGTCTCGCCGCCGCCCAGGGCGCCGACTCCCTGGCCGTCGAGGAGCACCACCTCACCGTGACCCGGCATCGCGCCCTCGGCTCGGCCGCTCCCGGGCTGCGTCTGGCCGACGTCGGAGCGGCGGTCGAGCAGCTCCGGGTGGTCAAGGACGAGGAGGAGATCTCCTGCCTGCGCATCGGCGCGGAGATCGCCGACCAGGCCCTGGGCGAGCTGCTGGAGTCGATCCTCGTCGGCCGTACCGAGCGGCATCTCGCGCTGGAGCTGGAGCGCCGGCTGGTCGACCACGGTGCCGACGGCCCCGCCTTCGCCACCGCCGTCGCCACCGGCCCGAACTCCGGGCGGCCCGGTCACCGGCCCACGGACCGGCGGGTGGAGGAGGGCGACTTCCTCTCCGTCTGTCTCGGCGCCGCCTACCGCGGGTACCGCTGTGCGATCGGCCGTACGTTCGTCATCGGCACCACCCCCGCGGACTGGCAGATCGAGCTGTACGACCTCGTCTTCGCCGCTCAGCGGGCCGGACGGGAGTCCCTCGTACCCGGTGCCGCCTGCCGTGACGTGGACCGCGCGACCCGTCAGGTGCTGAACGGGGCCGGGTACGCCGAGGCCCTTCCGGACGTCACCGGACACGGAGTCGGACTCGAAATCGACGAGGACCCGCAGATGACCCCGGCGGCCATGGGTAAACTGGACGCTTGTGTGCCGGTCACCGTCGAACCAGGGGTTCACCTCCCGGGCCGGGGCGGTGTCCGGATCGATGACACGCTCGTCGTACGCCCCGAGGCGGACGGCGGACCCGAGCTACTCACCATCACGACCAAGGAGCTGCTGGCGCTCTAGCCTCGCGCCGAGTGCCGGCCCCGGGTCGTCTCACGTCAGTCCAGGAGATTCCGCAACGTGGCTTCCACGAACGACCTCAAGAACGGCATGGTGCTCAAGCTCGAAGGCGGCCAGCTCTGGTCCGTAGTCGAGTTCCAGCACGTCAAGCCCGGCAAGGGCCCGGCCTTTGTGCGCACCAAGCTCAAGAACGTGCTCTCCGGCAAGACCGTCGACAAGACCTTCAACGCCGGCGTGAAGGTCGACACGGCTACCGTCGACAAGCGGGACATGCAGTTCTCCTACATGGACGGCGACTACTTCGTCTTCATGGACATGGAGACCTACGACCAGATGCACATCGACCGCAAGGTCGTCGGTGACGCCGCCCACTTCCTCGTCGAGGGTTTCGAGGCCACCGTCGCCCAGCACGAGGGCGAGGTGCTCTTCGTCGAGCTGCCGGCCGCTGTCGAGCTGACCGTCGCCGAGACCGAGCCGGGCGTCCAGGGCGACCGCTCCACCGGCGGCAACAAGCCGGCCACGCTGGAGACCGGTCACCAGATCCAGGTCCCCCTCTTCATCACCACCGGTGAGAAGATCAAGGTCGACACGCGCACCAGCGACTACCTCGGCCGGGTGACCAGCTAACCGTGGCTGCCCGCAACACGGCCCGCAAGCGCGCCTTCCAGATCCTCTTCGAGGGTGACCAGCGCGGCGCCGACGTTCTGACGGTCCTCGCGGACTGGGTCCGGCATTCCCGCTCCGACACCCGGCAGCCGCCGGTGAGCGAGTACACGATGCAGCTGGTCGAGGGCTACGCGGAGCACGCGACGCGCATCGACGAGCTGATCGCCCAGTACTCGGTCGGCTGGACGCTGGACCGGATGCCGGTCGTCGACCGCAACCTCCTGCGTCTCGGCGCGTACGAGCTGATCTGGGTCGACGAGACCCCGGACGCCGTCGTCCTCGACGAGATGGTGCAGCTGGCGAAGGAGTTCTCCACGGACGAGTCGCCCTCGTTCATCAACGGCCTCCTCGGCCGGCTCAAGGAACTCAAGCCCTCGCTGCGCCGCGACGAGATCTGAGCGGGCACCGCCACCGGGACAGGAACCGGTACAGGTGCCCGGCAGGTACCCGCGCCGGCACAGACACGCCGGAGGGCCCGCAGCACGACCGCTGCGGGCCCTCCGGCGTACTCGGTGCCCCGGGCCCCGGTGAGGGGACGGGGCGGACTACGGGGATGACGGGTCGGCCGGACGAAGACCGCCGGGGTGGCCCGAACCTCACAGGTTCGGGCCACCCCGGCGGTACGTTTCTGCTCAACCCGCGGAGCGCTCCGTGATCAGCCCTCGTCGTGCGAGGCGACCGCACGGCGCGCGTCCGCGTCCAGGACGCCCCAGCTGATCAGCTGCTCGGTGAGAACCGAGGGGGACTGGTCGTAGATCACGGAGAGGGTGCGCAGGTCGTCCTGACGGATCGAGAGCACCTTGCCGTTGTAGTCGCCGCGCTGGGACTGGATCGTCGCCGCGTACCGCTGCAGCGGGCCCGCCTTCTCCGGCGGCACTGTGGCCAGCCGCTCCAGGTCGAGGACCAGCTTGGGCGGCGGCTCGGCGGCTCCGCCCGGAGTGGTGCCGGGAAGGAGTTCCTGCACCGGAACGCCGTAGAAGTCCGCCAGTTCGGCAAGACGCTGCACGGTCACGGCGCGGTCGCCGCGCTCGTACGAACCGACCACGACCGCCTTCCAGCGGCCCTGGGACTTCTCCTCGACGCCGTGGAGGGAAAGGCCCTGCTGGGTGCGGATCGCTCGGAGCTTGGCCCCGAGCTGTTTGGCGTATTCGCTGGACATATAGCTCCCCGGCACTGTGTCGACGCGGCTGGCATGTTTCCAGGCCGCGCGGCTGGTAACTCACTGTGAGGTTACGCAGAGTTACTCTCGCCCGTCAAGCCGAATGGTCCACACCGACTCTTCCGTGCTACGCCGGACCGGTTGCGCCAGGGGGGTGAGGAGCGGCGGGCGAAGGGGTGAACAGGGGTGTCGCTGCCGACCTGATAACGTGGGCGGCGCAATTCCGACGTCCTTTAAGGTCCGTCCCGTGAGGCGGAGAAGGAGGTCCGTTCACATGGACACGCACGTCGATGCGCGGCCCGTTCTCGAAGGCCCCGACATCGCGCGGGTACTGACCCGCATCGCCCACGAGATCGTCGAGCGCGCCAAGGGCGCCGACGACGTGGTTCTCCTCGGCATCCCGACCCGGGGCGTCTTCCTCGCCCAGCGGCTCGCCGCCAAGCTCGAGCAGGTCACCGAACGCAAAGTCCTGGTCGGCTCGCTCGACATCACCATGTACCGCGACGACCTGCGCATGCACCCGCCGCGTGCGCTGGCCCGCACCGAGATCCCCGGTGACGGCATCGACGGCCGGCTGGTCGTCCTCGTCGACGACGTGCTCTTCTCCGGGCGCACCATCCGCGCCGCCCTCGACGCGCTGAACGACATCGGGCGCCCCCGCGCGGTGCAGCTCGCCGTCCTCGTCGACCGCGGCCACCGCGAACTGCCCATCCGCGCCGACTACGTCGGCAAGAACCTCCCCACGTCGTTGCGGGAGACGGTCAAGGTCCTGCTCGCCGAGGAGGACGGTCGCGACACCGTACTGCTCGGCGCCAAGCGGCCCTCCCCGTAGCGATCCGGGCGCACGTCGCCGGCGTGCGCCGGCCCGGGCGCCTCCACGCCTCCGGATGCCCGGATTCTCCCGTTCTTCCGATTGAACCGTCTTACGGAGCCTGACAGATGCACCGTCATCTCATCTCGGCCGCCGACCTCACCCGTGACGACGCCGTCCTGATCCTCGACACCGCCGAGGAGATGGCCCGGGTCGCCGACCGGCCGATCAAGAAACTGCCGACCCTGCGCGGCCGGACCGTCGTCAACCTCTTCTTCGAGGACTCCACCCGGACCCGGATCTCCTTCGAGGCCGCCGAGAAGCGGCTGTCCGCGGACGTCATCAACTTCACCGCCAAGGGCTCCAGCGTCTCCAAGGGGGAGTCCCTCAAGGACACCGCGCAGACCCTGGAAGCCATGGGGGTCGACGCCGTAGTCATCCGGCACGGCGCCTCGGGGGCCCCGTACCGGCTGGCCACCTCCGGCTGGATCGACGCGCACGTCATCAACGCCGGCGACGGCACCCACCAGCACCCCACCCAGGCCCTGCTCGACGCCTTCACCATGCGGCGTCGGCTCGTCGGCCCGGACGCCGGTATCGGCCGGGACCTCGCCGGCCGGCGCATCACGATCGTCGGCGACGTCCTGCACAGCCGGGTCGCCCGCTCCAACGTCGACCTGCTGCACACCCTCGGGGCCGAGGTCACCCTCGTCGCCCCGCCGACCCTGCTGCCGGTCGGCATCGAGTCCTGGCCCTGCGAGGTCTCCTACGACCTCGACCGCACCCTGCCCAAGTCCGACGCCGTGATGATGCTGCGCGTGCAGCGCGAGCGCATGAAGGCCGCGTTCTTCCCGACCGAGCGCGAGTACTCACGGCGCTACGGCCTCGACGGCGAGCGCATGCGGCGGATGCCCGAGCACGCGATCGTGATGCACCCCGGCCCCATGGTCCGCGGGATGGAGATCACCGCCGAGGTGGCCGACTCCGGCCGCTGCACCGTCGTCGAGCAGGTCACCAACGGGGTCTCCATCCGGATGGCCGTCCTGTACCTGCTGCTCGGGGGCAACGAACCCGCCCTCACCCGCACCACGGAGGAGAAGTAACACCATGAGCAAGACCCTGATCCGCGGTGCGAAGGTGCTCGGCGGCGACCCGCAGGACGTGCTGATCGACGGCGGGACCGTCGCGGCCGTCGGCACCGGACTGAGCGCCGAGACCGTCGAGGGCGCCGAGGTCGTCGAGGCTGCCGGCAAGGTGCTGCTGCCCGGCCTGGTCGACCTGCACACCCATCTGCGCGAGCCGGGCCGCGAGGACTCCGAGACCGTGCTGACCGGCACCCGCGCGGCGGCGAGCGGCGGCTACACCGCCGTGTTCGCCATGGCCAACACCTTCCCGGTCGCCGACACCGCCGGCGTCGTCGAGCAGGTCTGGCGGCTCGGCAAGGAGCACGGCTACTGCGACGTACGGCCCATCGGCGCCGTCACCGTCGGCCTGGAGGGCGGCACGCTCGCCGAACTGGGCGCCATGCACGAGTCCGCGGCCGGTGTCACCGTCTTCTCCGACGACGGCAAGTGCGTCCACGACGCCGTGATCATGCGGCGCGCCCTGGAGTACGTGAAGGCCTTCGACGGCGTCGTCGCCCAGCACGCGCAGGAACCCCGGCTGACCGAGGGCGCCCAGATGAACGAGGGCGTCGTCTCCGCCGAGCTGGGTCTGGGCGGCTGGCCGGCCGTGGCCGAGGAGGCGATCATCGCCCGGGACGTCCTGCTCGCCGAGCACGTCGGTTCCCGCGTCCACATCTGCCACCTGTCGACGGCGGGCAGCGTCGAGATCGTGCGCTGGGCCAAGGCCCGCGGCATCCGCGTCACCGCCGAGGTCACCCCGCACCACCTGCTCCTCACCGACGAACTGGTGCGCACCTACAACCCGGTCTACAAGGTCAACCCGCCGCTGCGCACCGAGCGGGACGTCCTGGCGCTGCGCGAGGCGCTCGCCGACGGCACGATCGACATCGTCGCCACCGACCACGCCCCGCACCCGCACGAGGACAAGGACTGCGAGTGGGCAGCCGCGGCCATGGGCATGGTCGGCCTGGAGACCGCGCTGTCGGTGGTCCAGGAGACGATGGTCGACACGGGCCTGCTGGACTGGGCCGGCGTGGCCGACCGGATGTCCTTCGCCCCGGCGCGCATCGGACGGGCCGAGGGCCACGGCCGTCCCGTCTCGGTGGGTGAGCCCGCCAACCTCACCCTCGTCGACACGGCATACCGTGGTTCCGTGGACCCCGCGAGCTTCGCCTCGCGCAGCCGCAACACCCCGTACGAGGGCCGCGAGCTGCCGGGCCGTGTCACGCACACCTGGCTCCGGGGCACGGCCACGCTCGTCGACGGGAAGCTCACGTGACACCTGTAATCCTGCTGGCCGCCGAGAAACGATCGGCGGAAGTGACCGACTGGGCGGCCAGGATCGGCTGGGTCGTCGGACTCGCCCTCTTCGTCGCGCTCGTCTACTGGCTGATGCGCGAGGGCTGGAAGTGGCGCGGCACCCTCCAGGGCGACCTCCCCGGGCTGCCCACGACCCCGGACGACCCCGGCCCGGCGAAACTGAGCGCGAGCGGCCGCTACCACGGCTCCACCACCGCCGGTCAGTGGCTCGACCGCATCGTGGCGCACGGCCTGGGCACCCGCAGCCGGGTGGAGCTCACCCTCACCGACGCGGGCCTGGACGTCGTACGCCCCGGAGCCGGCGACTTCTTCGTCCCGGCCGACGCGCTGCGCGGGGCCCGGCTCGACAAGGGCATCGCCGGCAAGGTGCTCACCGAGGGCGGTCTGCTCGTCGTCACCTGGGCACACGGCGAGCGGCTGATCGACTCCGGCTTCCGCTTCGACCACGCGGCCGACCACAACGAGTGGGTCCCGGCCATCAACTCCATGAGCAAGACGAACGTCACAACGGAAGGCGCCGAACGATGACAACCTCCACCCGGGGAACCACCTCTCGCAAGAAGGTGCTTCCCGCCGTACTCGTCCTGGAGGACGGCCGGGTCTTCCGCGGCCGTGCCTACGGGGCGGTGGGGGAGACCTTCGGCGAAGCGGTGTTCTCCACCGGGATGACCGGCTACCAGGAGACCCTCACCGACCCGTCCTACCACCGCCAGGTCGTCGTGATGACCACGCCGCACGTCGGCAACACCGGCGTCAACGACGACGACCCCGAGTCCCAGCGGATCTGGGTCGCCGGCTACGTCGTGCGCGACCCCGCGCGCGTGCCGTCCAACTGGCGCTCCCGCCGCGCCCTGGACGAGGAGCTCGCCGCCCAGGGCGTCGTCGGCATCAGCGGCATCGACACCCGCGCGCTGACCCGGCACCTGCGGGAACGGGGCGCCATGCGCGTCGGCATCTTCAGCGGCGACGCCGTACGGGACGACGCCGCGCTGCTGGCCGACGTGCGGGAAGCCCCCGAGATGAAGGGCGCCGACCTCGCCGCCGAGGTAGCCACCACCGAGCCGTACGTCGTCCCCGCCGTCGGCCCCGACGGCGCTGCCCTCCCGGTCGGCACCGCGAAGTTCACCGTCGCCGCCATCGACCTCGGCATCAAGGGCATGACCGCCCAGCGCATGACACAGCGCGGCATCGAGGTGCACGTCCTGCCCGCGAGCGCCACCCTCGACGACGTCTACGCCGTCAACCCCGACGGGGTGTTCTTCTCCAATGGCCCCGGCGACCCCGCCACCGCCGACCACCCCGTCTCCGTGATGAGGGGCGTCCTGGAGCGCGGCACCCCGCTCTTCGGGATCTGCTTCGGCAACCAGATCCTCGGCCGAGCCCTCGGCTTCGGCACCTACAAGCTGAAGTACGGCCACCGCGGCATCAACCAGCCGGTGCAGGACCGTGCGACGGGCAAGGTCGAGGTCACCTCGCACAACCACGGCTTCGCCGTCGACGCCCCGCTCGACAAGGTCTCCGACACCCCGTTCGGCCGGGTGGAGGTGTCCCACGTCTGCCTCAACGACAACGTGGTGGAGGGGCTCCGCCTGCTCGACCGGCCGGCCTTCAGCGTCCAGTACCACCCGGAAGCGGCGGCGGGCCCGCACGACGCCGCCTACCTGTTCGACCGCTTCGTATCCCTGATGGAGGGCCAGCGTGCCTAAGCGCACCGATATCCAGTCCGTCCTGGTCATCGGCTCCGGCCCGATCGTCATCGGCCAGGCCGCCGAGTTCGACTACTCCGGCACCCAGGCGTGCCGGGTGCTGAAGGCCGAGGGCCTGCGCGTCATCCTGGTCAACTCCAACCCGGCGACGATCATGACCGACCCGGAGATCGCCGACGCCACCTACGTCGAACCGATCACCCCGGAGTTCGTCGAGAAGATCATCGCCAAGGAGCAGCCGGACGCCCTGCTGCCCACCCTGGGCGGCCAGACGGCCCTGAACACCGCGATCTCCCTGCACGAGAACGGCGTCCTGGAGAAGTACGGCGTCGAGCTGATCGGCGCCAACGTGGAGGCCATCCACAAGGGTGAGGACCGCGACCTGTTCAAGGAGGTCGTGGAGGAGGTCCGCAAGAAGATCGGACACGGCGAGTCCGCCCGGTCCTACATCTGCCACTCCATGGACGACGTCCTCAAGGGCGTCGAGGAGCTCGGCGGCTACCCCGTCGTCGTCCGCCCGTCCTTCACCATGGGCGGCGCCGGCTCCGGCTTCGCCCACGACGAGGACGAACTGCGCCGCATCGCCGGACAGGGCCTCACCCTGTCGCCGACCACCGAGGTGCTCCTGGAGGAGTCCATCCTCGGCTGGAAGGAGTACGAGCTGGAGCTGATGCGCGACAAGCACGACAACGTCGTGGTCGTCTGCTCCATCGAGAACTTCGACCCCATGGGCGTGCACACCGGCGACTCGATCACCGTCGCGCCCGCGATGACGCTGACCGACCGCGAGTACCAGATCCTGCGGGACATCGGCATCGCCGTCATCCGCGAGGTCGGCGTCGACACGGGGGGCTGCAACATCCAGTTCGCGGTGAACCCCGAGGACGGGCGCATCATCGTCATCGAGATGAACCCGCGTGTGTCGCGCTCCTCGGCACTGGCCTCCAAGGCGACAGGATTCCCGATCGCCAAGATCGCCGCGAAGCTCGCCGTGGGCTACACCCTCGACGAGATCCCCAACGACATCACGAAGGAGACGCCGGCCTCCTTCGAGCCGGCCCTCGACTACGTCGTCGTCAAGGCCCCGCGGTTCGCCTTCGAGAAGTTCCCGAGTGCCGACTCCACCCTCACCACGACCATGAAGTCGGTCGGCGAGGCCATGGCGATCGGCCGTAACTTCACCGAGGCCCTGCAGAAGGCGCTGCGCTCGCTGGAGAAGAAGGGCAGCCGGTTCACCTTCGTGGGTGACCCCGGGGACAAGGCGCTCCGCCTCGACGAGGCGATCCGCCCGACCGACGGCCGCATCAACGCGGTCATGCAGGCCATCCGTGCGGGAGCCACCCCCCAGGAGGTCTTCGACGCCACCAAGATCGATCCCTGGTTCGTCGACCAGCTCTTCCTCCTCAAGGAGATCGCCGACGAGATCGCCGAGGCGCCCGAGCTGACCCGGGACCTGCTCGCCGAGGCCAAGCGGCACGGCTTCTCCGACGAGCAGATCAGCGAGATCCGCGGCCTGCGCGCGGACGTCGTCCGCGAGGTCCGGCACGCACTGGGCATCCGCCCGGTCTACAAGACGGTCGACACCTGCGCCGCCGAGTTCGCCGCGGACACGCCGTACTTCTACTCCTCCTACGACGAGGAGACCGAGGTCGCCCCGCGCGAGAAGCCCGCGGTGATCATCCTGGGCTCCGGCCCGAACCGCATCGGCCAGGGCATCGAGTTCGACTACTCCTGCGTCCACGCCTCCTTCGCGCTGAGCGACGCCGGGTACGAGACCGTGATGGTCAACTGCAACCCGGAGACCGTCTCCACCGACTACGACACCTCCGACCGGCTCTACTTCGAGCCGCTCACCCTGGAGGACGTCCTGGAGATCGTCCACGCGGAGCAGCAGGCCGGACCGGTCGCGGGTGTGATCGTCCAGCTCGGCGGCCAGACCCCGCTGGGCCTGGCCCAGGCGCTGAAGGACAACGGCGTGCCGATCGTCGGCACACCCCCCGAGGCCATCCACGCCGCCGAGGACCGAGGGGCCTTCGGCCGCGTCCTGGCGGAGGCCGGCCTGCCGGCCCCCAAGCACGGCACCGCCACCACCTTCGCCGAGGCCAAGGCCATCGCCGACGAGATCGGCTACCCGGTCCTCGTGCGCCCGTCCTACGTGCTCGGCGGACGCGGCATGGAGATCGTCTACGACGAGAACCGGCTGGAGTCGTACATCGCCGAGTCGACCGAGATCAGCCCCTCCCGGCCGGTGCTGGTCGACCGGTTCCTCGACGACGCGGTCGAGATCGACGTCGACGCGCTGTACGACGGCGAGGAGCTCTACCTCGGCGGTGTCATGGAGCACATCGAGGAGGCCGGCATCCACTCCGGCGACTCGGCGTGCGCCCTGCCCCCGATCACGCTCGGCGGCTTCGACATCAAGCGGCTGCGCGCCTCCACCGAGGGCATCGCACGCGGGGTCGGGGTGCGCGGCCTGATCAACATCCAGTTCGCGCTGTCCGGCGACATCCTCTACGTCCTGGAGGCCAACCCGCGCGCCTCCCGCACCGTCCCCTTCACCTCGAAGGCGACCGCGGTGCCGCTGGCCAAGGCGGCCGCCCGGATCTCCCTCGGCGCGACCGTCGCCGAACTCCGCGCGGAGGGCCTGCTCCCCGCCCAGGGGGACGGCGGCACGCTGCCCCTGGACGCGCCGATCTCCGTCAAGGAGGCCGTCCTGCCGTGGTCGCGCTTCCGCGACATCCACGGCCGCGGCGTCGACACGGTCCTCGGCCCGGAGATGCGCTCCACCGGCGAGGTCATGGGCATCGACTCCGTCTTCGGCACGGCCTACGCCAAGTCGCAGGCCGGCGCCTACGGGCCGCTGCCCACCCGGGGCCGTGCCTTCATCTCGGTCGCCAACCGGGACAAGCGCCTGATGATCTCCCCGGCGCGTGAGCTGGTCGCCCACGGCTTCGAACTGCTCGCCACCTCCGGCACCGCCGAGGTCCTCAAGCGCAACGGCATCAACGCCACCGTGGTGCGCAAGCAGTCCGAGGGCACCGGTCCGAACGGAGAGAAGACCATCGTCCAGCTGATCCACGACGGCGAGGTCGACCTCATCGTCAACACGCCGTACGGCACCGGCGGCCGTCTCGACGGCTACGACATCCGCACGGCCGCGGTGGCGCGGTCCGTGCCGTGCCTGACGACGGTCCAGGCGCTCGCCGCGGCGGTCCAGGGCATCGACGCCCTCAACCGCGGCGAGGTGGGCGTCCGCTCGCTCCAGGAACACGCACACCGTCTGACAGCGGCCCGCGACTAGGGCCGAGCCGCCGGAGGGGGACACCGTCAACGGTGTCCCCCTCTTCATGAGGACCACCTGGGACAGGACACCCGATGTACACGTACTTCTTCCGTCTGATCTTCCAGCGCATGGACCCGGAGCGGGCCCACCGGCTGGCCTTCCGCTGGATCCGCCGCGTCGCGGGCATCCCCGTGCTGCGCACCTTCGTCGCCGCCGTGCTCGCCCCCCGGATCAAGGAACTGCGCACCGAGGCGTTCGGGCTGCGTCTGCACAGCCCCTTCGGACTCGCCGCCGGCTTCGACAAGAACGCCGTCGGCGTCGACGGGATGGCGATGCTCGGTTTCGACCATGTCGAGATCGGCACGGTGACCGGGGAACCGCAGCCCGGAAACCCCGGCAAGCGGCTGTTCCGGCTGGTGCCGGACCGGGCGCTGATCAACCGCATGGGATTCAACAACGAGGGCTCGCTGGCCGTCGCCGCCCGCCTGGCCTCCCGCACACCCGTCTTCCGGACCGTGGTGGGCGTCAACATCGGCAAGACCAAGGCGGTACCGGAGGACGAGGCCGTCGCGGACTACGTGAAGTCCGCCGAACGGCTGGCACCGTACGCCGACTACCTGGTGGTCAACGTCTCCTCCCCGAACACGCCGGGGCTGCGCGACCTCCAGGCCGCGGACCGGCTGCGCCCGCTGCTGAGCGCCGTCCGCGAGGCCGCCGACCGCAGCGCCCCCGGCCGCCGGGTGCCGCTGCTGGTCAAGATCGCTCCCGATCTCGCCGACGAGGACATCGACACGGTCGCCGACCTCGCCGTGGAACTCGGCCTGGACGGGATCATCGCCACCAACACCACCATCGCGCGCGCGGAGCTCTCCCTGGCCTCCGAGCCCGCCCTGGTCGCGGAGGCCGGGGGCCTGTCCGGTGCTCCGCTCAAGGCACGCTCCCTGGAGGTGCTGCGCCGCCTGTACGCGCGCGTGGGGGACCGGATCACCCTGATCGGAGTCGGCGGCATCGAGAGCGCCGAGGACGCCTGGCAGCGCATCCTGGCCGGCGCCACGCTGGTCCAGGGCTACAGCGCCCTCATCTACGAGGGCCCCTTCTGGAGCCGTGCCGTCCACAAGGGACTCGCCGCGCGGCTGCGCACCAGCCCGTACAGCACGCTCGCCGACGCGGTGGGCGCCGACGTGAGGAAGACGGCATGAGCGGACTCGACCCCTTCGGCGTGCGCCTGCGCCGCGCCATGGACGCGCGCGGCCCGCTGTGCGTCGGCATCGACCCCCACGCCTCCCTGCTCGCCGAATGGGGCCTGAACGACGACGTGGCCGGACTGGAGCGGTTCAGCCGCACGGTCGTCGAGGCGGTCGCGGACCGGGTCGCCGTGCTCAAGCCGCAGAGCGCGTTCTTCGAGCGCTTCGGCTCACGCGGCATCGCGGTCCTGGAGAGGTCGGTCGCCGAGGCGCGGGAGGCCGGCGCGCTGGTCGTCATGGACGCCAAGCGCGGCGACATCGGCTCGACCATGGCGGCCTACGCCGAGTCCTTCCTGCACCGGGGCTCCCCGCTGTTCTCGGACGCGCTGACCGTCTCCCCCTACCTCGGCTACGGCTCGCTGAGCCCGGCGGTGGAGACGGCCCGGGAGAACGGCGCGGGACTGTTCGTCCTGGCGCTGACCTCCAACCCGGAGGGCGGCGAGGTGCAGCACGCGGTGCGTCCCGACGGGCGCAGCGTCGCGGCGACCGTGCTCGCCCACCTGGCCGCCGAGAACGCGGGGGAGGCGCCCCTGGGGTCCTTCGGCGCGGTGGTCGGCGCGACGCTCGGCGACCTGTCGTCGTACGACCTGGACATCAACGGTCCGCTTCTCGCGCCCGGTATCGGCGCCCAGGGGGCCACGGCGGCGGATCTCCCGGCGGTCTTCGGGAAGGCGGTGCGCAACGTCGTGCCGAGCGTGAGCCGGGGCGTGTTGCGCCACGGTGCCGATGTGGTCGCGCTGCGTGACGCCACGGAGCGGTTCGCGGAGGAGATCAGGGCGGCCGTGACACCGGCTTGAGCCTCCGACGAGGGACGCAGGAGCCCGCCGAGGCCTGGATACGGCGACAAATCCGGGGCGATTAGCCCTAAATGTCTGTTCCGGTCAAGGCTGACCTGGACTTTTCCGCTGTTCTCGCTGACTCTGACGGAGTTGGCCGCTAGTCTCCGACGGAGAGTGAACGGGTAAGCGTGTGGTGCCCGTGGCTCCCAGGTGTGGGGCGACCAGGTTCCTCACCGGTCCGTATCCGACAGTTCGACATCCGAGGTGACGTAGGCGTGGCTCTTCCGCCCCTTACCCCTGAACAGCGCGCAGCCGCGCTCGAAAAGGCCGCCGCGGCTCGCCGGGAGCGGGCCGAGGTCAAGAATCGACTCAAGCACTCCGGTGCCTCCCTCCACGAGGTCATCAAGCAGGGCCAGGAGAACGACGTCATCGGCAAGATGAAGGTCTCCGCGCTGCTCGAGTCCCTGCCGGGCGTGGGCAAAGTCCGCGCCAAGCAGATCATGGAGCGACTGGGCATCTCGGAGAGCCGCCGGGTGCGTGGCCTCGGCTCCAACCAGATCGCCTCCCTGGAGCGCGAGTTCGGCAGCACCGGCTCCTGAGTGCCGGGCGGTCCGGGACCAGCGTCCCGGGCACCCCGGGATTGCTGGAATAATCGCCGTATGGCTGCAACACCCCGGGGGACGACCCCCGTACCCCCGGACGCTCGTCCGCGGCTGACCGTGCTCTCCGGCCCCTCGGGGGTCGGCAAGAGCACGGTCGTCGCCCATATGCGCAAGGCCCACCCCGAGGTCTGGCTCTCGGTGTCGGCGACGACCCGCAAGCCGCGCCCGGGGGAACAGCACGGGGTCCACTACTTCTTCGTCACCGACGACGAGATGGACAAGCTGATCGCCAACGGTGAGCTGCTGGAGTGGGCCGAGTTCGCGGGCAACCGCTACGGCACCCCCCGCGCGGCGGTGCTGGAGCACCTGGAGTCGGGCCTGCCCGTCCTCCTGGAGATCGACCTCCAGGGCGCCCGGCAGGTCCGTACGTCCATGCCCGAGGCCCAGCTGGTGTTCCTGGCCCCTCCCTCCTGGGAGGAGCTGGTGCGCCGGCTCACGGGCAGGGGCACCGAGTCGCCCGAGGTGGTCGAGCGCCGGCTGGAGGCCGCGAAGATCGAACTGGCCGCCGAGCCGGAGTTCGACACGACCCTGGTCAACACCTCCGTCGAGGACGTGGCGCGCGAGCTGCTAGCCTTGATGAACGTCGTGTGATCGTCAGCGTTTCCCCAGCGGCCGTCCCACGATCACGCAGACCTCATCTGCACCCATCTTTCCCATCCATCGGAAGGTAGAGCGTGTCCTCTTCCATCTCCACGCCCGAGGGCATCATCAACCCGCCGATCGACGAGCTTCTCGAGGCCACGGACTCGAAGTACAGCCTCGTGATCTACGCGGCCAAGCGGGCTCGCCAGATCAACGCGTACTACTCGCAGCTCGGTGAAGGGCTCCTCGAGTACGTCGGTCCCCTCGTCGACACCCACGTCCACGAGAAGCCGCTCTCGATCGCCCTGCGTGAGATCAACGCGGGACTGCTGACCTCCGAGGCCGTCGAAGGCCCCGCTCAGTAAGTCGCACCGTCGCACAGTCGTTCGGTACTGCAGTCGCAACGTCGTATCAGCGGCTCTCAACCGACTTTTCCACAGGCCCGGCAGCACGGCTGCCGGGCCTGTGGTCTTGTTGGGGGCGTGGGGGCCGTTCCCCGCTGTGGTGCAGCATGAGAGGTGTGCGCCCGTCCGAGGCGCGCACGGGAGCCGGACAACCGGAGAGGGACGGAGAGACGTGGACAAGCCGAAGGTCGTTCTGGGCGTCACCGGCGGCATCGCCGCCTACAAGGCCTGTGAGCTGCTCAGGCGGCTGACGGAGTCGGGGCACGACGTGCGTGTCGTCCCCACCACCTCCGCACTGCACTTCGTCGGCGCCGCCACCTGGTCCGCGCTCTCCGGGAACCCGGTCACCACCGAGGTCTGGGACGACGTCCACGAGGTGCCGCACGTCCGCATCGGGCAGCAGGCCGACCTGGTGGTCGTCGCCCCGGCCACCGCGGACATACTGGCGAAGGCGGCGCACGGTCTGGCCGACGACCTCCTCACCAACACCCTGCTCACCGCCCGCTGCCCGGTGGTCTTCGCCCCCGCCATGCACACCGAGATGTGGGAGCACCCGGCCACCCGGGAGAACGTGGCGATCCTGCGCCGACGCGGTGCCGTCGTCATCGAACCGGCGGTCGGCCGGCTCACCGGCGTGGACACCGGCAAGGGCCGGCTGCCCGACCCCGGCGAGATATTCGAGGTCTGCCGCCGGGTGCTGGCCCGGGGCGCGGCCGAGCCCGACCTCGAGGGACGGCATGTCGTGGTCAGCGCCGGCGGTACCCGCGAGCCCCTCGACCCGGTCCGCTTCCTCGGCAACCGCTCCTCCGGCAAGCAGGGCTACGCCCTCGCCCGTACCGCCGCCGCGCGGGGCGCGCGCGTCACGCTGATCGCCGCCAACGCGTCCCTGCCCGACCCCGCGGGGGTCGACGTGGTCCCCGTCGGGACCGCCGTGGAGCTGCGTGCGGAAGTGCTGCGCGCCGCCGCCGACGCCGACGCGGTGGTCATGGCCGCCGCCGTCGCCGACTTCCGGCCCGCGGCCTACGCGGCCGGCAAGATCAAGAAGAAGGACGGCCAGGAACCCGAGCCCGTCACCCTGGTGCGCAACCCGGACATCCTCGCCGAGATCTCCGCCGACCGGGCCCGCCCCGGACAGGTGATCGTGGGCTTCGCCGCGGAGACGGACGACGTACTCGCCAACGGCCGCGCCAAGCTGAAGCGCAAGGGCTGCGATCTGCTCGTGGTCAATGAGGTCGGCGAGCGCAAGACGTTCGGCTCGGAGGAGAACGAGGCGGTGGTGCTGGGGGCCGACGGCAGCGAGACGCCCGTGGCCCACGGCCCCAAGGAAGCCCTGGCCGACACGGTCTGGGACCTGGTGGCCGGACGCCTGGGCTGAACGGGAACGTCCTGTGTGCGGACCGGAAACGCCGCCCGCCGGGGCGTGGCGCCTCTGGCCAACCCGCCTCGGCATGGGCAGAATGCCCGTGCCGCAGGCCACGGAGCTCCCGAGAGGCGAGACAGGGGGCCCCGCGGCGAGGCGCGACAGATAAACTGTTCCACGGACGGCGTGAGGTGCAGCCCCCGCCGTCCATCAATGATCAGCCAGCAGCCGCTGCAACCCCAGGGAGCGTTGTGTCCCGTCGTCTCTTCACCTCGGAGTCCGTGACCGAGGGTCACCCCGACAAGATCGCTGACCAGATCAGCGACACCATTCTTGACGCACTGCTCCGCGAGGACCCGACCTCGCGCGTCGCCGTCGAGACCCTGATCACCACCGGCCTGGTGCACGTGGCCGGAGAGGTCACGACCAAGGCTTACGCGCCGATCCCGCAGCTGGTGCGGGAGAAGATCCTGGAGATCGGCTACGACTCCTCGAAGAAGGGCTTCGACGGTGCCTCCTGCGGCGTGTCGGTGTCGATCGGGTCCCAGTCGCCGGACATCGCGCAGGGTGTCGACACCGCGTATGAGAACCGGGTCGAGGGAGACGAGGACGAGCTGGACCGGCAGGGCGCCGGGGACCAGGGCCTGATGTTCGGCTACGCGACGGACGAGACGCCGACGCTGATGCCGCTGCCGATCTTCCTCGCCCACCGCCTGTCCAAGCGCCTGTCCGACGTGCGCAAGAACGGCACGATCCCCTACCTGCGCCCGGACGGCAAGACCCAGGTCACCATCGAGTACGACGGCGACAAGGCGGTCGGCCTCGACACCGTGGTCGTCTCCTCCCAGCACGCCTCCGACATCGACCTGGAGTCGCTGCTCGCCCCGGACATCCGCGAGTTCGTCGTGGAGCCGGAGCTGAAGGCGCTGCTGGACGAGGGCATCAAGCTGGACACCGAGACGTACCGTCTGCTGGTCAACCCCACCGGCCGCTTCGAGATCGGCGGACCGATGGGCGACGCGGGCCTCACCGGCCGCAAGATCATCATCGACACCTACGGCGGCATGGCCCGGCACGGCGGCGGCGCCTTCTCCGGCAAGGACCCCTCCAAGGTGGACCGCTCGGCGGCGTACGCCATGCGCTGGGTCGCCAAGAACGTGGTCGCGGCCGGCCTGGCCGCCCGCTGCGAGGTCCAGGTGGCGTACGCCATCGGCAAGGCCGAGCCGGTCGGTCTGTTCGTGGAGACCTTCGGCACCGCCAAGGTCGACACCGAGCTGATCGAGCGGGCGATCGACGAGGTGTTCGACCTCCGTCCGGCCGCCATCATCCGCGACCTGGACCTGCTCCGCCCGATCTACGCCCAGACCGCCGCATACGGCCACTTCGGCCGAGAGCTGCCCGACTTCACCTGGGAGCGCACCGACCGCGTGGACGCGCTGCGCAAGGCGGCGGGTCTGTAGACCGCACGCCCGCACCCATGGCACGTCCGCCGAGGCCCGGCGTCCCTCCGGGGACGCCGGGCCTCGGCGCGTTCCCGGGGGGCGGGAACGCCGCCGGTTGTCAGTCGCGTTTGGTAAGAATGCAAGCGTGAGCAGCGAGAACGGGCAGGTGGACGGTGGTGCGCGGGGCGCCCCGCCGGAGCAGCTCGCGCTCATCCGCGAGACCGTGCGCAAGGCGGACACGCCCCGGGCCAAGCCGCGGACCTGGCGGGGTGCCGCGCTCGCCGGGGAACTACCGGTCGCGCGCGTCCTGGTCGACAAGGGCGTGCTGCACCTCGACCGGTACTTCGACTACGCGGTGCCCGAGGAACTCGACGCCGACGCGCAGCCGGGCGTCAGGGTCCGGGTGCGGTTCGGAGCCGGCCGGCACCGGGTGCGCGAGGGTCGCCGCGAGGGCGGGGGGCTGATCGACGGGTTCCTCGTCGAGCGACTCGCCGAGTCCGACTACTCCGGCCCGCTGGCCGCCCTCGCCCAGGTGGTGTCACCCGAGCCGGTCCTGAGCGAGGAACTGCTGGGGCTGGCCCGCGCGGTCGCCGACCGGTACGCGGGCAGCCTCGCCGACGTGCTTCAGCTCGCCGTGCCGCCGCGCAACGCCCGCGCCGAGCGGCGTCCCTCGCCCGACCCCGCGCCGCCGCCCCCGATACCCGAGCCGGGCTCCTGGGCCCGGTACGAACAGGGGGAGACCTTCCTCCGGTCGCTGACCTCCGGCGGCGCTCCGCGGGCCGTGTGGAACGCGCTGCCCGGACCGCTGTGGAGCGAGGAGCTGGCCCGTGCCGTCGCGGCGACGCTGGCCTCGGGGCGCGGCGCGCTCGTCGTCCTGCCGGACGGACGGAGCGTCGCCCGTGTCGACGCCGCGCTCACCGAGCTCCTGGGCAAGGGGCGGCATGCCGTACTGACCGCCGACGCCGGGCCCGAGAAGCGGTACGCGCAGTGGCTCGCCGTGCGGCGGGGGTCCGTGCGCGCCGTGATCGGCACCCGGGCGGCGATGTTCGCGCCCGTCCAGGATCTCGGGCTGGTCGCGCTCTGGGACGACGGCGACGCCAGCCACAGCGAGCAGCACGCCCCGCAGCCGCACGCGCGAGAAGTGCTGCTGCTGCGGGCGGCGCAGGACAAGTGCGGCTTCCTGCTGGGGAGCTGGAGCTGCACGGTGGAGGCCGCCCAGCTGGTCGAGACCGGCTGGGCCGGACCGCTGGTCTCCGGGAGGGACCGGGTACGGGCCGCCGCGCCGCTGGTGCGGACCGTCGGCGACGGGGACCTCGCGCGGGACGAGGCCGCCCGTGCCGCCCGGCTGCCGACGCTCGCCTGGCAGGCCGTCAGGGAGGGGCTGCGGCACGGGCCGGTGCTCGTGCAGGTGCCCCGGCGCGGCTATGTCCCGCGGATGGCGTGCGCCGGCTGTCGCACCCCCGCGCGGTGTCGGCACTGCTCGGGGCCGCTGGAGGCGCACGGTGCCGGTGATCTGCGGTGCGGGTGGTGCGGGCGCGAGGAGGTCGGCTGGCACTGCCCGGAGTGCGGCGGGTTCCGGCTGCGGGCCCAGGTGGTGGGGGCCCGCCGGACCGCCGAGGAGCTGGGACGGGCCTTCCCCGCTGTGCCGGTGCGCACCTCAGGGCGCGAGCATGTGCTGGACACGGTGCCGAGCACGCCCGCGCTGGTGGTGAGCACCCCCGGGGCCGAGCCGGTCGCGGAGGGCGGCTACGCGGCGGCGCTGCTGCTGGACGGCTGGGCGATGCTGGGCCGGCCCGATCTGCGGGCCGCGGAGGACGCGCTGCGCCGGTGGATCGGTGCGGCGGCGCTGGTGCGTCCGCAGGCGGCCGGCGGCACGGTGGTGGTGATCGCCGAGCCGACGCTGCGGCCCGTGCAGGCGCTGGTGCGGTGGGACCCGGTGGGACACGCGGTGCGGGAGCTGAGCGAGCGGACCGAGCTGGGCTTTCCGCCGGTGTCGCGGATGGCGGCCGTGTCGGGACCGGGGGAGGCCGTGGCGGAGTTTCTCCGGGCGGTCGAACTGCCGGCGGAGGCGGAGGTACTGGGACCCGTCCCGCTGTCCCTCACCCCCGCCGGCCGCCCCCGGCGACCAGGCGGTTCGCCGCCCGGGGAACACTGGGAGCGGGCGCTGATCCGAGTACCACCGGGCAGGGGGGCGGCGCTCACCGGCGCATTGAAGTCGGCCCAGGCGGCGCGCATGGCCCGCGGGGGCGACACACCGGTATGGGTGCGGATCGACCCACCCGACATCGGCTGAACGGCGCCGTACTACCGTCGGGTCAGCCGTTGCGGGGGCCCGGGAAGGTCGGGGGAGCGGGGAACGCCGTGGGGCGGGGGTCGTTGCGGAGGGACGAGCTGCTCGCTGTGGGCTGGGTCGGCATGGAGCGGGCGGCCGGGACCGTCGGCACGGTGGAGACGCCGGCGCCCACGTTGACCGCGCGGGCCCCCGAAGGCTCCGCGGTGCGCTCCGCCTCCACGGCCGGGGCGGTCCGGGCGGCCGAGGCACGGCGGGAGCCGTAACGGCGGTGCACCGCCTGCTTGGTGACGCCGAGCGCGGAGCCCACCGCGTCCCACGAGAAGCCCAGCGAACGGTCGAAGTCGACGGCCGCGGTGACCAGGGTCTCGACGCTGTCCCGCAGCTCCTGGGCGAGACGGACCGTCGGAGCGGGGGCACGTCCGTAGACGACGAAGCCCGTGGAGGGGCCGGAGCGGCGAGGGCGGTAGACGTTGCCCAGCTGGGCGGTGAGCGTGCGCAGTGCGTCCACCTGCCGGCGGACCCGCTCGATGTCCCGCACCAGCAAGTGCAGGCTGGCGCGAGCCTGGGCGTCGTGGGTTGCGTGGTCGGCCATGAACAAGCCTCTCGAGCCGGCGTTGGAAGGAACGGGCCGCGTCCGGGCCCGATGTGGTCAACTCTTTCTTGACCAACGCGGATTCGCCCCGTGGGTCACGGGGTGGGAGCGTGGCGGCATATGCGTGCGCCCCCGTGCGGGAGCGTGCGCCTCGGCTTCGTCCGACGCGTGGGTCCCCCATAGACTGGTGCGCTGCCCGCACCCGTCCCTGCCCGAGAGGCCCGAACCACTCCATGAAGCTCGTCTTCGCCGGTACCCCCGAGGTCGCCGTTCCCGCCCTGGACGCTCTTCTCGCTTCGGAGCGGCACGAGGTGGCCGCCGTCGTCACCCGGCCCGACGCGCCGGCCGGGCGGGGCCGCAGGCTGGTGGCCTCTCCGGTCGCCGAGCGGGCGCGAGAGGCCGGGATCGAGGTGCTCAAGCCCGTGAGGCCCCGGGACCCGGAGTTCCTGGAGCGGCTGCGCGAGATCGCCCCCGACTGCTGCCCCGTCGTCGCCTACGGCGCCCTGCTGCCCCGGGCCGCCCTCGACATCCCGGAGCGGGGCTGGGTCAACCTGCACTTCTCGCTGCTGCCCGCCTGGCGCGGTGCGGCGCCCGTGCAGCACGCCGTCATGGCGGGGGACGAGATCACCGGTGCGTCCACCTTCCTCATCGAGGAAGGGCTTGACTCCGGGCCGGTCTACGGCACCGTCACCGAGGAGATCCGCCCCACCGACACCAGCGGCGACCTGCTCACCCGGCTCGCCTTCGCCGGTGCCGGGCTGCTCGCCGCGACCATGGACGGCATCGCGGACGGCACCCTGAAGGCCGTACCGCAGCCCGCCGACGGGGTCACCCTCGCCCCGAAGGTCTCCGTCGAGGACGCCCACGTCGACTGGAACGCCCCGGCCCTGCGCGTCGGCCGGGTCGTGCGCGGCTGCACCCCCGCGCCCGGTGCCTGGACCACCTTCCGGGGCGAGCGGCTCAAGATCGTCCAGGTCGTCCCCGCTCCCGACCGCACGGACCTCGCCCCGGGCCGGGTGTCCGCGGGCAAGAACAACGTGTACGTCGGCACCGGTTCGCACGCCGTGGAGCTGCTGTGGGTGCAGGCCCAGGGCAAGAAGCCGATGCGGGCGGCGGACTGGGCACGCGGCGCGCGGATCGGCGCGGAGGAGACGGTCGGCGCCTGAGGCCGCGGCCTCAGGCCCCACCCCGCTCAGGTCCCGCCCCGCCCCCGGCGACGTAGGCTGGACCGCGCACTTCATCCCACACCCGGAGCACCTTTTTCGTGAGCGACCAGTCCCGTCGGCCCCGCAAACCCGGCAAGCCCTACCGTCGGCCCAAGAAGGACCCCGTCCGCATCCTCGCCTTCGAGGCCCTGCGGGCCGTGGACGAGCGGGACGCCTACGCCAACCTCGTCCTGCCGCCGCTGCTGCGCAGGGCCCGCGAGGGCGGTGACTTCGACGCCCGGGACGCGGCGCTCGCCACCGAGCTGGTGTACGGGACGCTGCGCCGGCAGGGCACGTACGACGCGGTCGTCGCGGCCTGTGTCGACCGGCCGCTGCGGGAGGTGGACCCGCCCGTGCTGGACGTGCTCAGCCTGGGCGCGCACCAGCTGCTCGGGACCCGGATCCCCACGCATGCCGCCGTCTCCGCCTCCGTCGAGCTCGCGCGCGTGGTGCTCGGCGACGGGCGGGCCAAGTTCGTCAACGCCGTGCTGCGCAAGGTCGCGCAGCACGACCTCGACGGCTGGCTGGAGCGGGTCGCCCCGCCCTACGACGAGGACCCCGAGGACCATCTCGCCGTCGTGCACTCGCACCCGCGCTGGATCGTCTCCGCGCTGTGGGACTCCCTCGGCGGCGGCCGTGACGGCATCGAGGAACTGCTGCGGGCGGACAACGAGCGGCCCGAGGTGACCCTGGTCGCTCGTCCCGGGCGCGCCACCCCCGGGGAACTGCTCGGCGAGGAGGCCGCCCTCCCGGGACGCTGGTCGCCGTACGCGGTGCGGCTGAGCGAGGGCGGCGAGCCGGGCGCGATCCCGGCCGTGGCGGACGGCCGGGCCGGAGTGCAGGACGAGGGCAGCCAGCTCGTCGCGCTCGCCGTCGCCAACGCCCCGCTGGACGGGCCGGACCACAGGTGGCTGGACGGCTGCGCCGGCCCCGGTGGCAAGGCCGCGCTGCTCGCCGCGCTCGCCGCCGAGCGGGGTGCCGCCCTGCTGGCCTCCGAGAAGCAGCCGCACCGGGCCGGACTGGTCGCGAAGGCGCTGGCCGGGAACCCCGGGCCGTACCAGGTCGTCGCCGCCGACGGGACCCGGCCGCCGTGGCGGCCCGGCAGCTTCGACCGGGTGCTGGTCGATGTGCCGTGCACCGGGCTCGGCGCCCTGCGCCGCCGGCCCGAGGCGCGCTGGCGCCGCCGGCCGGACGACCTGGACGGCTTCGCCCCGCTGCAGCGCGGGCTGCTGCGCGGTGCCCTGGAAGCCGTACGGGTCGGCGGCGTCGTCGGCTACGCCACCTGCTCGCCCCACCTCGCCGAGACCAGGGCCGTGGTCGCCGACCTGCTCAAACAGTTCCCGGACACCGAGCTCCTCGACGCCCGGCCGCTGCTGCCCGGAGTCCCGGAGCTGGGCGAGGGTCCCGACGTACAGCTGTGGCCGCATCTGCACGGGACCGATGCCATGTATCTGGCGCTCATCCGCCGGACCGGCTGACCCCGCCCCGAAGCGGCGGCCGGTCCGCACGCGACCGTATTGGTACCCGACCGATGCCGCCGACCCCCGAAGGGCATGGCAGGCTTGATGCATGGCCGCGCAGATCAACCCCAGTATTCTGTCCGCCGACTTCGCCCGCCTCGCGGACGAGGCGCGGGCGGTCGAGGGAGCCGACTGGCTCCACGTCGACGTCATGGACAACCACTTCGTCCCGAACCTCACGCTCGGTGTGCCGGTCGTGGAGTCGCTCGCCCGTGCGACGGACACTTCGCTGGACTGCCACCTGATGATCGAGGCCCCCGATCGCTGGGCGCCCCAGTACGTCGAGGCGGGGGCCGGTTCAGTCACCTTCCACGTGGAGGCGGCCGCCGCACCGGTGCGGCTGGCCCGCGAGATCCGGGCCAAGGGGGCGCGGGCCTCCATGGCGCTGAAGCCCGCGACCCCCATCGAGCCGTACGAGGACCTGCTCCCCGAGCTCGACATGCTGCTGATCATGACGGTCGAGCCGGGCTTCGGGGGCCAGGCCTTCCTCGACATCATGCTGCCGAAGATCCGCCGCACCCGCGAGCTGATCAGCAAGCACGGCCTGGAGCTCTGGCTGCAGGTCGACGGCGGGGTCTCGGCGTCCACCATCGAGCAGTGCGCCGATGCCGGCGCCGACGTCTTCGTCGCGGGATCCGCCGTGTACGGGGCGGCGGACCCGGCCGAGGCGGTCCGCGCACTGCGCCGCCAGGCCGAGGCCGCCACGGGCAGGGCGTCCTGGGCATGCGACCACTGAGCCACGAGAACGTGAACGGCTTTCAGCAGGGCTGATCGACCGCGCCGGATCTGCGAGGATGAACGGCGAATCCAGAGTGTGAACAGCAGTGAGGAGAACGCCGTGTCGGGTATGTCGGCGGCGGGCCGTTCAGCCATGCGGATGGGACCCGCTGAGCTGGTGCAGGCGGCGGCCATGGCCCGCCGCTTCTACCTCGAGGGCAAGTCCAAGATCCAGATCGCCGAGGAGTTCGGCGTCAGCCGCTTCAAGGTGGCCCGGGTCCTGGAGACCGCCCTCGAACGGGATCTCGTGCGCATCGAGATCCGTGTGCCCGCCGAGCTGGACGCGGAGCGCTCCGACGCGCTGCGTGCCCGCTACGGCCTGCGGCACGCCGTCGTGGTGGAGTCCCCGGCCGAAGCCGAGGAGACACCCGACCCCGAGAACCTCGGAGAGGTGGCCGCCGATCTGCTCGGCGAGCTGGTCGACGAAGGTGATGTGCTGGGCCTGGCCTGGGGCCGGTCCACCATCCACATGGCGGCGGCCCTGGACCGGCTGCCGCCCTGCACGGTCGTGCAGCTCACGGGCGTGTACGACGCCGGGACCGCCGAGCGCGGCTCGGTGGAGGCCGTACGGCGGGCCGCGCAGGTGTCGGGCGGCGACGCCCACCCCATCTACGCGCCGATGCTGCTGCCGGACGCGGCCACCGCTCAGGCGCTGCGCCACCAGACGGGCATCGCGCGGGCCTTCGAGTACTTCGACAAGGTCACGGTCGCCTGTGTCTCCATCGGATCGTGGGAGCCGGGCATCTCGACGGTGCACGACATGCTCTCGGACGAGGAGCGTGCGCACTACGCCTCGCTCGGTGTCGCCGCCGAGATGTCGGCCCATCTCTTCGACTCCGACGGACGCCGGGTCGGCCGCGACCTGGGCGAGCGGTGCATCACGGTCAAGGCCGACCAGCTCCGCCGGGTCCCCGAGGTCGTCGCGATCGCCGGCGGGCAGCGCAAGGGCCCCGCCATCGACGCGGTGCTGCGCTCCGGGCTCGTCACCAGCCTGGTGACGGACACCTCGGCCGCGGACTACCTGATGGCGGCGGGACCGGCCCCCAGGTCCGCCCTCAACCGCTCGGACCCCGACGGCCCCTGACCGACCCCGACGACGCGTGGGCCCGGGGCGGGCGTGGCGGCATCGGGCGCATGGTGCCGCGGCTCGTCCCCGTCTCCCTGCCTGCCCGCTCGGCCCCGCGTACCCCGCCGCTCACCGTGGCCCGGACGCTCGGAGATTCCTCCCAGTGCCCGGCGGCACGGCCTGGACGATCCGACCGGAGAAGGCGCTCCGGCCGTCATGGGACAATGAGGTACGTGCTCTTCCCCCTGGCTGACCTGTCCGGGGGCCACCTCTGAACGACTGGGATGTGCAGCACGTGCGTTTCCTCAACGACATCCAGCCCCCGTACGACCTGACGTACGACGATGTCTTCATGGTGCCGAACCGGTCCGCCATCGGTTCCCGTCAGAGCGTGGACCTCAGCTCCCCGGACGGCACGGGCACCACCATCCCGCTCGTCGTCGCCAACATGACGGCCATCGCCGGCCGCCGCATGGCCGAGACGGTGGCCCGCCGGGGCGGTCTCGTGGTCATCCCGCAGGACATCCCGATCGAGGTCGTCACCGAGGTCGTCTCCTGGGTCAAGAGCCGCCACCTGGTCCTCGACACCCCCATCGTGCTCGCCCCGCACCAGACCGTCGCCGACGCGCTCGCCCTGCTGCCCAAGCGCGCGCACAACGCGGGCGTCGTCGTGGACGACGAGCACCGGCCGGTCGGCGTGGTCACCGACACCGACCTGTCCGGTGTGGACCGCTTCACGCAGCTCACCGAGGTCATGTCCCGCGACCTGCTGCTCGTCGACGCCGACATGGACCCGCGCGAGGCCTTCAACACCCTGGACGGCGCCAACCGGCGCTACGCCCCCGCCGTCGCCAAGGACGGCCGCCTCGCCGGCATCCTCACCCGCAAGGGCGCCCTGCGGGCCACCCTGTACACGCCGGCCACCGACGCGCAGGGCAGGCTGCGGATCGCCGCGGCCGTCGGCATCAACGGCGATGTCGGGGGCAAGGCCCAGCAGTTGCTGGAGGCGGGCGTCGACACGCTCGTCATCGACACGGCGCACGGGCACCAGGAGTCGATGATCAGCGCGCTGAAGCTGGTGCGCGACCTCGATCCGCAGGTCCCGGTCGCCGCGGGCAACGTCGTCGCCGCCGCGGGGGTGCGCGATCTGATCGAGGCCGGCGCGGACATCGTCAAGGTCGGTGTCGGCCCCGGCGCCATGTGCACCACCCGCATGATGACCGGCGTCGGCCGGCCGCAGTTCTCCGCGGTGCTGGAGTGCGCGGCGGAGGCGAGGAAGTACGGCAAGCACGTGTGGGCCGACGGCGGTGTCCGCCACCCGCGCGACGTCGCGATGGCGCTCGCGGCCGGTGCGTCCAACGTGATGGTCGGCTCCTGGTTCGCCGGGACCTACGAGTCCCCCGGCGACCTCCAGCACGACGCGGACGGCCGCCCCTACAAGGAGTCCTTCGGCATGGCCTCCACGCGTGCCGTGCGCAACCGCACCTCGGAGGAGTCGGCCTACGACCGGGCCCGCAAGTCGCTGTTCGAGGAGGGCATCTCCACCTCCCGCATGTTCCTCGACCCGGCCCGGCCCGGCGTCGAGGACCTGATCGACTCGGTCATCGCGGGCGTCCGCTCCTCCTGCACGTACGCGGGCGCCGGCTCCCTGGAGGAGTTCGCCGAGAAGGCCGTCGTCGGCGTCCAGAGCGCCGCCGGCTACGCCGAGGGCAAGCCGCTGCACGCCAGCTGGACCTGACCCGCCCCGGCCGATTCCGTACCAGCCCGACCCCACCGGCCCCGTTGTGGACCTCCCAGAAGCGAAGTGAACCACCCGCAGTGCTGAACGATCTCGACGAACGCATCGTGCACGCCCTCGCCGAGGACGCCCGCCGCTCCTACGCGGACATCGGCCAGCTCGTCGGCCTGTCCGCGCCCGCGGTGAAGCGGCGCGTGGACCGGCTGCGCGCCACCGGTGCCATCACCGGTTTCACGGTACGGGTGGACCCCGCCGCCCTCGGCTGGGAGACCGAGGGGTTCGTCGAGATCTACTGCCGCGGCAACACCTCCCCGGAGACCATCCAGCGGGGCCTGGAGCGCTACCAGGAGGTCGTGTCCGCCTCCACCGTCACCGGGGAGGCGGACGCGGTCGCCCAGGTCTTCGCCGCCGACATGCGGCACTTCGAACGGGTCCTGGAACGGATCGCGGGGGAGCCGTTCGTCGAGCGGACCAAGTCCGTACTGGTGCTGTCACCGCTGCTGCGCCGCTTCTCGTCGGGGTCGCCCACCTGAGACCTCGGGAACGAACCGGTCCGGGGGCGCCGGTCCGGCGAAGGACAACCGGATCACCGGCGCCCGGCTGGTGGAGGATGCCTCCCGAGCTCTCGGCAGCCCTCGGCTTCGCTCCGGGCAGGGGAGGCCCCCGCTGCAGGGAGGGCAGTCGTCAGGCGTGCCCGTCGCGTCGAGCGCGCCACCGCAAGGCAGGCAGGGATCTCCTTCCCGATCCTGTGGAGGAAGGAGAGCACTTCAACGGCAGGTGACGCACCTGGTCCTCGTCCGGGCATGCTTCACCGCGGTCAACGGATACCGGCTGTCCCCTCAGCCCTTCACCCCGGAGCCGTCACCGTGCGGTCGGACGCAAAAACCCCGGGCCGCATCCGGCCCGGGCGTCTACCCTCGGTTCCATGACCTGGCGACATTGATCCACCCCTCGTGCCTCCCGTGGGCCGCCCCGGTAGCCGTACGTCCTCCACGTCCGGTGTCCGAACCGCCCTTACGGGAAGGCCTCATGACTCCCACGCCCACGCGTGCGCCCGACCCCCGCGTCCGACGGCTGACGACCACGCTGTACGGCTACGCGTTCCTCGAAGACTTCGTGCTGCTCTACCCGGTGTACGCGCTGCTGTTCAGCGACACCGGTCTGACGGTCTGGCAGATCTCCTCCCTGTTCGCCCTCTGGTCGGTCACCGGCGTCCTGCTGGAGGTCCCCTCCGGTGTCTGGGCGGACGCCGTGTCCCGGCGCCTGCTGCTGTGGCTCGGCCCGCTGCTCACCGCCGCGGGCTTCGCCCTGTGGGTGCTGCTGCCCTCCTACGGTGCCTTCGCGACCGGCTTCGTGCTGTGGGGAGCCGGGGGAGCGCTCGCCTCCGGTGCGCTGGAGGCCCTCGTCCACGACGAACTGGAGCGGCTCGACGCGGCCGACCGCTACGCCCGCGTCATGGGCCGCGCCCGCGCGGCGGGACTGGTCGCCGTGATGGCGGCCATGGGGCTCGCCGGTCCGGTGCTGGCCTGGGGCGGCCACACCGCCGTCGGTGCCGCCAGCGTCCTGGGGTGCGTGCTGACCGCGGCCACGGCCCTCCGGTTTCCGGAGCACCGCCGCCCGGCAGCCGCACACGAGGGCTGGACCGCGCCCCTGCGCGCCGGGCTCGCCGAGGCCCGGGCCGACCGGTCGGTGTGCGGCGCGCTGCTGCTCGTACCGGCCGTGGGTGCCGTCTGGGGCGCCCTCGACGAGTACACGCCGCTGCTGGTGCGGGACACCGGCGCCGCGGACGAGACGGTTCCCTGGCTGCTCCTGCTGATCTGGGCCGGTGCCACCGCCGGAAGCCTGCTGGCCGGGGAGGGCGAACGCCTCGGCACGACCGGACTCGCGAGCCTGCTCGCGGGCTCCGGGCTCGTCCTGGCCGTCGGTTCCGCCCCGGGCACGACGGCCGGGCTCGTGCTCGTCGCCCTCGCCTTCGGCGGCTTCCAGGCGGCGACCGTACTGGCCGACGCGCGGCTCCAGCGGCGGATCACGGACACCGGGCGGGCCACCCTGACCTCGGTCGCGGGACTGGCCACCGAGCTGGCCACGGTCGCGGTGTTCGGCGGCTACGCGGTGATCGCCTCACGCGGCGGACACAGCACGGCCTTCGCCGTGCTCGCGCTGCCGTATCTGATGACAGCGTTGCTCCTGATACTCGTGAGGCCATTGCGCTCGTCGCGCGGCATCCCGTAGGTTGTGCGCCACTCGCTACCGGCCGGTAATAGCGGTCGATGGCTGCTTCGCCACCCAGTCACCCGAGCGTCCTGGGAGAGCCATGCGCCGACTCGTCGGCCGTCCCACCACGGTCCGCGCCCGCATCGTCGCGCTCGCGTTCGCCCCGGCGTTCGCCCTGCTGGTGCTGTGGACCTTCACCATGGTGTCGGTCACCGGAGAACTGCGCGCCCTGATCCGGCTGCAGGGCGTGTACGAGGACTTCGGCACGCCCGTCGACACGGCGATCGGGCAGATCCAGATCGAACGGCGACTCGCCGCTGCGTACTTGGGGGACTTGGGGGCGGGCCACCGCACGTCCGCGGCCCTGGACCTCATGGAACAGCAGCGCCGCACCGACCGCGCCGTGAACGCCATGCGCGACGCGATCCGGAACGGCGACCGCGAGCGGCTCTCCGGACCGCAGCGCCAGGCCCTCGACGCCATGGTCGGCGCCGCCGACGAACTCGAGGAGCTGCGCCACCGGGTCCTGTCCCGGGACATCTCCTGGGACCGGGCCGTCGACGAGTACGGTGCGCTGGTGGAACCCGGGTTCGACATCCAGTCCGCCCTCACCGCACTGCAGGCCGGGCAGCTCGCACGGGAGGCGCAGGTCGTCGTCGAGCTCGTCCGGGTACGGGAGTTCGTCTCCCGCGAGGACGCCCTCGTCGCCGGGGCGCGCGCGGCCGGCCAACTGACCGACCGGCAGTACGACACGCTCACCGCGACGATCGAGCACCGCCGGGTCTTCGAGCAGACGTACGTGCCCGATCTACCGACCGACTCACGGACACTGTTCGAGGAGTTCCAACACGACGAACTGCACGGCGCGTTGACTCGGAGCGAGGACGCACTGCTGCGGGCAGGGCCGGAGGGCGCCGGTAAGGCCGTCGCGGCCGAGTCCTGGCGTACGACCACCGACCGGGCCGTCAAGCGCTACATGGAGCTGTGCACCCAGGCGGCCCTCAACTCCGCCGAGCGCGGCCGGGCCTTCGCCCATCAGGAGCTGATCAAGGCAGCCGTCGTGGGCGGGCTCGGGTTGGCGGCCATCGGCCTGTCCCTGTGGTGGGCGGTGCGCGGCGCCCGCCGTATCTCCCGCCGCCTGGAACTGCTGCGGGACTCCGCCGACCTGCTGACCAGTCGACAACTGCCAAACGTGATGGCCAGGTTGAGCGCCGGCGAGGAGGTGAACGCGGCCGCCGAGGCACCGCCGCTGGCCGAGGCGGAGGCGGAGCCCGACGAGATCGGTCAGGTCGGCCGGTCCTTCAACGCCGCCCGGCTCGCCGCCGTCGAGGCCGCCGTCCGGCAGGCCACCCTGCGCCGCGGGCTGTTCGCCGTGCTGCTCACCATCGCCCGGCGCAACCAGACCCTGGTGCATCGCCAGCTGAAGCTGGTCGACACGCTGGAACGGCGCACGGACGATCCCGAGATGCTGGAGCAGCTGTTCCGCATCGACCACCTCACCACCCGGATGCGGCGTCACGCGGAGAACCTGGTCATCCTTTCCGGCGCGGCCCCGGGCCGCAGATGGCGCCGGCCCGTGCCCGTGGCCGACATCGTCTCCTCCGCCGTGAGTGAGATCGAGGACTACACACGGGTGGAGGTGCCGCCCATGGACCGGGTCGGGATCGCGGCGGACGCCGTCGCCGACGTCGTCCACCTCCTCGCCGAACTCCTGGAGAACGCCACGGTGTTCTCGCCCCCGCACACCCGCGTGACCCTGCGCACCGGCCGGGAGCGCGGCGGCTTCGTCCTGCGGATCGACGACCGGGGACCCGGCCTCGGCTCCGGACCGCTCCACGAGGCCCATCGCACCCTCAGCCACCCCGACGACTTCGACCCGTCCCGTCACGACCGGCTCGGCTTGTACGTGGTCGGCCGGCTCGCCGCACGTCACGCCATCGAGGTGACACTGCGCGAGTCCCCGTACGGCGGGACGACGGCCACCGTGCTGCTGCCGGGAGGAGTGCTTGCGGACCTGGAGTCCCAGGAGCCAGAGGTGCTCGAGGAGACGGACGGCGTGTCCCCGCTGCCGTGACCGACGACGATCACTGGTACGAGGACGAGACCGGCTCGATGGTGCGCCCCTATACCGTCACGCGGGGCCGGACCCGGCCCTCGGGAGGGCCCACCATCACCCTGCTGTCCCAGGTCAGCGCCGTGGAGTCCGGCCTGGCACGGCCAGGTGTCGACCACGCCCGCGCCGCCCTGCTCGACCTGGTGCGCCGCCGGGGCCCGCTGCCGGTCGTCGAACTCGCGGCGCACGCCGACCTGCCCCTGACCGTCGTCCACGTACTGCTCGCCGACCTGGCGGGGGCCGGTCTGGTGTGGATCGGCGCACCGCGCCGACCGGGCGGGCCGACGACCGACCCGGAGCTGCTGCGCGAGATCGTCGCGCGGCTCCGGGAGCTGTGACCCCGGGGCCGCCCGACCGCCATGTCCACGCGGCGGCCCCCGGGTGCTTCGCACGGCGGTCCACGACGGTCTTCACACAGGTGGAACGGACGGGCAGGACGGCCCCCGGCGTCGCCTCCACCTCCCCGGCACGGGCGCCGAACCGGGGGCGTGCAACGAATCGCCGCCGACCCCGCGGCGGACGCAACAGTTCGCTCATGGGCACGCAACGGCTCCTTCTTGTCCGGTCGAGCAGACCGGACGTAGCGTCTGTGCGACCCCCCGAAACCCCCGCGTACCGATGAGGAAAACGCATGCGCACCGCCCTGCTCCAGAGCTCCGGACGGCCCGGATCCGTCGCCGGGAACCTCAAGGTCCTCGACGAGGCCGCGGGCCGCGCCGCCGCGGCCGGCGCCGGGCTGCTCGTGACCTCGGAGCTGTTCCTGACGGGGTACGCCATCGGCGACGACATCACGGCGCTCGCCGAGCCCGCCGACGGCGACGCGGCCGACGCGATCGCACGGACGGCCACCCGGCACGGACTCGCCATCGCCTACAGCTACCCGGAACGCACCGACGGCACGGTCCACAACTCCCTCCAGCTCGTCTCCGCCGACGGCACCCGCCTCGCGAACTACCGCAAGACCCACCTCTTCGGCAGCTTCGAGCACGAGCACTTCACCCCGGGCGACCAGCCGGTCGTCCAGGCGGAGCTCAACGGCCTCACCGTCGGCCTGCTGATCTGCTACGACGTCGAGTTCCCGGAGAACGCGCGCGCCCACGCCCTGGCAGGCACCGACCTCCTCCTGGTGCCCACGGCGCTGATGCACCCGTTCCAGTTCGTCGCCGAATCCGTCGTGCCGGTGCGGGCGTTCGAGAACCAGATGTACATCGCGTACGTCAACCGGGTCGGCCAGGAGGACGAGTTGGAGTTCGCGGGGCTGTCCACCCTCGCCGGACCCGACGGAGTCGCCCGTACCCGGGCGGGCCGCGGCGAGGAACTCGTCCTCGCCGACGTGGACCCCGTGCTCCTCGCCGCCTCCCGTGAGAACAACCCGTATCTGCGGGACCGCCGCCCCGGCCTGTACGGGCCCCGCGGCTGAACCCCGCCTCCCTTGACACCTCGAAGACCGTTCGCGCAAGGAGTCCGCACCCCATGACGTCCACGGTGCCCAACGCCGTCGAGCACGCCGATGAGCAGCAGCCGCCGATCACCATGTTCGGCCCGGACTTCCCGTACGCGTACGACGACTTCCTCGCCCACCCCGCGGGCCTCGGCCAGATCCCCGCGACCGAGCACGGCACCGAGGTCGCGGTCGTCGGCGGCGGCCTGTCCGGGATCATCGCCGCCTACGAGCTGATGAAGATGGGCCTCAAGCCCGTCGTGTACGAGGCCGACCGGATCGGCGGCCGACTGCGCACCGTCGGCTTCGAGGGCTGCGACCCCTCGCTCACCGCCGAGATGGGCGCGATGCGCTTCCCGCCGTCCTCCACCGCCCTCCAGCACTACATCGACCTGGTGGGACTCGAGACCCGACCCTTCCCCAACCCCCTTGCCGAGGCGACGCCTTCGACCGTCGTCGACCTCAAGGGCGAGTCGCACTACGCCGAGACGCCCGACGACCTGCCGCAGGTCTACCGGGACGTGGCGGACGCCTGGAACCGCTGCCTGGAGGAGGGCGCCGACTTCTCCGACATGAACCGCGCCCTGCGCGAGCGGGACGTCCCGCGCATCCGCGAGATCTGGTCGCGACTGGTGGAGAAGCTCGACAACCAGACCTTCTACGGTTTCCTCTGCGACTCCGAGGCCTTCAAGTCCTTCCGGCACCGCGAGATCTTCGGCCAGGTCGGCTTCGGCACCGGCGGCTGGGACACCGACTTCCCCAACTCCATCCTGGAGATCCTGCGGGTCGTCTACACCGAGGCCGACGACCACCACCGCGGCATCGTCGGCGGCTCCCAGCAGCTGCCGCTGCGCCTGTGGGAGCGCGAGCCGGAGAAGATCGTCCACTGGCCGTACGGCACCTCGCTGAAGTCCCTGCACACCGACGGCGAGCCCCGCCCGGCGGTGACGCGGCTGCACCGCACCGCCGGCCACCACATCACGGTGACGGACGCGAACGGGGACATCCGCACCTACCGGGCGGCCGTCTTCACCGCCCAGTCCTGGATGCTGCTCTCCAAGATCGCCTGCGACGAATCGCTCTTCCCCATCGACCACTGGACCGCCATCGAGCGCACCCACTACATGGAGAGCTCCAAGCTCTTCGTACCCGTGGACCGGCCCTTCTGGCTGGACGAGGCCGTCGACGAGAACGGGAACCCGACAGGGCGGGACGTCATGTCGATGACGCTCACCGACCGGATGACCCGCGGCACCTACCTGCTCGACGACGGCCCGGACAAGCCCGCCGTCATCTGCCTCTCGTACACCTGGTGCGACGACAGCCTGAAGTGGCTGCCGCTGTCGCCGAACGAGCGGATGGAGGTCATGCTGAAGTCGCTGGGCGAGATCTACCCGACGGTCGACATCAGGAAGCACATCATCGGCAACCCAGTGACCGTCTCCTGGGAGAACGAGCCCTACTTCATGGGGGCCTTCAAGGCCAACCTGCCCGGCCACTACCGCTATCAGCGGCGCCTGTTCACGCACTTCATGCAGGACCGGCTGCCCGAGGACAAGCGGGGCGTCTTCCTGGCCGGCGACGACATCTCCTGGACGGCCGGCTGGGCCGAGGGCGCCGTCCAGACCGCGTTGAACGCGGTCTGGGGCGTCATGCACCACTTCGGTGGAGCGACCGACGCGACCAACCCCGGTCCCGGTGACGTCTACGACGAGATCGCGCCGGTGGAACTCTCCGACGACTGAGCCACCCCCCCCGGGGCCCCCGGGGCCCCCGGGGCCCCCGGGAACTCCCTGGCACTCCCGGAGCCCGCCCGGCTCGCGGCCGGACCGCCCGGGTCAGTCGGGCAGGGGCGTGAGCAGCATGCGTCCGGCGAAGCCGACCGCCATGTCCAGCCGCGCGGCGAACTCCTCGGCGACGTCCGGCAGTCCGCGCAGCGCCCACAGCGCGCGGGCCGCCGTCCAGGCGGCGTCCCGGGCGCGGTCCAGGCTCCACGCAGCGAGCAGATGGGTCATCGGGTCGGCGAGCTGGAGCAGGTCGGGACCCGGCATCAGGTCCTCGCGGATGCGCTCCTCCAGCGTGACCAGGAGGTCGCCCACATGGTCGAACTCGTCCTCCACCCGGGCGGGTTCGCAGCCGAGCGTACGGCAGGTGTCCACGACGGCGAGCGCCAGGTCGTGGCCGATGTGCGCGTTGATGCCCGCCAGCGCGAACTGCAGCGGACGTACGCCCGGATGATGGCGGAACTGGAACAGCGGACGCCAGCAGGCCGGTGGGCGGCGGCCCTCGGACACCGCCTCGACGGCGGCCAGGTAGCGCTCGGCGAACAGCACGTCCAGGGTGACCGCCGCCCGCGCGTCCGCCGGCAGACCGGCGTCGATGCGCCGGTCCACCTCCGTCGTCACCGCGAGGTAGACGCGGTTGAAGACCGCGATCCCGTCCCGGCGGGGCAGGGCGGAGTCGAGGGCGCGCATCCGGGAGACGACGGTGTCTACGGGGGTGCGGACTTGACGGTCTTGTTCGCATTGCGCCATGAGCGCAGAGTCGCACCTTTAGTGTGGTGCCAGTGGCGGCGGGCTCGACGTTTCCCCGGATCGGGGGAACGCGCCCGTCGTGGGGGAGGGGGAGCAGCACCGTGTCAGGCTCGCGTGCCCAACGCCTGGCTGCCCGGCGGTCCGCGCGCAGAGGCGCGGCCCGGCGTGCCGCCATGGTGGCGGCCGCCTCCCTCGTGGTGGCGGTCGGCACCGCCGCCGGGGTGGTCTCTTCGGTGGATGACGGACGCGGCTCGGACGAGGCACGGCCCGAGGTGACCGCGTCGCCGCGGTTGGAAGCACTGCCCGTCGTGCCGTCGGTGTCCCCGTCGCCCGAGGAGCCGTCCCCCTCCGCGTCGGCCTCTCCCGAGCCCCGTGCGAAAAGGACGAGTACCACGCCGTCCGCGTCGCACAGCGCGCGGGAGCCGCGGTCGGCCCCGGTGTCCCCCCGGCTCTACCGCCACCCCGAGTCCCAGGTCCTGGACTGGGTGCGGGCCCATCCCGGCGATCCGCGCCGCGCGGTCATAGAGTCCCGCATCGGCGACCAGCCGGCGGCCGTGTGGTTCGCCGACCACTCACCGGACACGGTCACCGCGCGGGTGCGCGCGATCACCTCGGCCGGCGCCGCACGGGGCCGGGTGCCCGTCCTCGTGCCGTACACGATCCCCGACCGCGACTGCGGCGGGCACTCCCGGGGCGGAGCGCCCGATCTGGACGCCTATGACGGCTGGATCGACCGGTTCGCCGCCGGGCTGGGGTCCGGCGAGGTCATCGTGATCCTGGAGCCGGACTCCCTCGCCCAGGTCGAATGCCTCTCCGCAGGGCAGCGCGCCGACCGCTTCGCCTCACTGGCCCGCGCCGGACGGGTACTGAAGGAGGCCAACTCCCGGGCCCGCGTCTACTACGACGCCGGGCACTCCGGCTGGAACGCGCCCGCGCGACAGGCCGACTGGCTGAGGCAGGCCGGGGCCGCGTCGGCGGCCTCCTCCGACGGCGTCTTCAGCAACGTCTCCAACTTCCACGACACGGCCGACGAGATCGCCCACAACCGGCAGGTGCTCGACGCGCTCGGCGGCCCGCCCGGCCTGGGCGCGGTGATCGACACCAGCCGCAACGGCAACGGCGCCCCGGCCGACGGCGAATGGTGCGACCCCGCCGGCCGCAAGCTCGGCCGGACCCCGACGCTCAGCACCGGCGAGGCCGGGATCGACGCCTACCTCTGGGTGAAACTGCCGGGGGAGTCGGACGGCTGCAAGGGCGCGCCGGGCACCTTCACCCCGTCGTACGCCTACGACTTGGCGCGCTGAGTGCCCCCGCCGTCCGCCTCGCCCCCGCCGTTCTCGCCCCCGTTCTCGTCGTAGGCGGAGGTGCCGGCGTCGAGCAGCGGCGGCTGGGTCTTGAGGTGGGCCGGCGCGAAGGCGCGCAGCGCGTGGTACCCGGTGATGACGACGAGGGTGCCGAGCGCGATGCCGCTGAGCGAGAAGGTGTCGGTGAACTCCATGGTGACGTTGCCGACGCCGATGATGATGCCCGCGGCGGCCGGTACCAGGTTCAGCGGATTGCGCAGGTCCACCTTGGCGTTGATCCAGATCTGGGCGCCGAGCAGGCCGATCATGCCGTACAGGATGACGGTGATCCCGCCGAGCACACCCCCGGGGATCGCGGCCACGACCGCGCCGAACTTCGGGCAGAGGCCGAACAGCAGGGCGAAGCACGCGGCGGCCCAGTACGCGGCGGTCGAGTAGACACGGGTCGCCGCCATCACGCCGATGTTCTCGGAGTAGGTGGTGTTGGGCGGGCCGCCGACGGCGGTGGACAGCATGG
Source organism: Streptomyces sp. NWU339 (assembly GCF_003143855.1). GTDB lineage: Bacteria > Actinomycetota > Actinomycetes > Streptomycetales > Streptomycetaceae > Streptomyces. The sequence goes on along the minus strand of NZ_QFRK01000013.1, from coordinate 67,218 downwards.
AGCCGACGCCGTCGGCGGAGATGGCCGTGCCCAGCTTGTCGTCGAGGTTGTCGCCGGTCATCTCGCCGACGGCCTTGACGTGTCCGGCGTTCTCGGCGATCAGCGCGATGACGACCGGCAGGGCGACCAGGATCGCCGACCACTCGAAGGACGGGCCGTGCAGGTTCGGCAGGCCGATCCAGTCGGCCTGGCCCACGCCGGACAGGTCCAGGCGCCAGTGGTCGGTGACCTTGCCGCTCGCGTCCGCGGAGTGGATCCGGCCGAAGACCAGGTCGAGGACCCAGGAGAGCGCGTACCCGAAGACCAGCCCGAGGAAGATCGCGATACGGGACCAGAAGCCCCGCAGGCACACCACCGCCAGGCCGGTGAACAGCATCACGGCCAGGGCGGTCCACTGGTCCTGCGGCCAGTACGTGGCGGCGGTCACCGGTGCCAGGTTGAAGCCGATCAGCATCACCACCGCGCCGGTGACGATCGGCGGCATCGTGGCGTGGATGATCCGCGCCCCGAAACGCCGCACCGCGAGCCCCACCAGGAACAGCGCGGCCCCGACCACGAACACCGCCCCGGTCACGGTGGCGCTCGACCCGCCCTGGGCCCGGATGACCGCGGCGACGCCGACGAAGGAGAGCGAGCAGCCCAGATAGCTGGGCACCCGGCCGCGTGTGGCCAGCAGGAAGACGATGGTCGCGACGCCCGACATCATGATCGCGAGGTTGGGGTCCAGGCCCATCAGTACCGGGGCGACGAAGGACGCCCCGAACATCGCCACGACGTGCTGGGCGCCGAGCCCCGCGGTACGGGGCCAGGAGAGCCGTTCGTCGGGGCGGACCACCGCGCCGGGAGCCGGGGTGCGTCCGTCTCCGTGCAGTGTCCAGCGGACGCCGAGATCCATGGGCTGTCGCTTTCGTCGTTCGTGCAGCGTGTCCGGACCATTGTCGGGGCTGAGCAGGTGTGCTTCGTACACCTGGACGGGCTTGCCCCGGCTGTCTGAGCGCCTGCTTAGGATGAGGGCGCGCCGTTGGTTCGTGTAGGCGGCACTCATTCCGTACGCACCAGGAGTCCCGCCGTGACCGCCGAAGCCCCGACCGTCCCCGCCCTGTCGTACGGCCGGCTGATCCCCGTGACCGTCCACTTCGACGACCTCGACGCGCTGGGGCTGCTGCACAACGCGCGCTATCCGCTGATGGTCGAGCGGGCCTGGATCGAACTGTGGGAGGAACACGGCATCCGCTTCGAGGGCGACTGGACGGCGGCCGGCGACGCCTGCAACGCGGTCAGGGAACTGCGGATCGGCTACGAGGCCCCGGTGACCCGGACCGGCGCCTACGCCGTCCACCTGTGGCTGGAGCGGCTGGGGACGACCGGACTGACCTACGGTTTCCGCTTCTGCTCGCGGGACGGGGCGGTGACCTACGCGCGGGGGAGCCGGGTGCTGGTACGGCTGAACGCGAAAACCCTGCGCCCGGCGCCCTGGAGCGAGGTGTTCAGGGCCGCGGGCCGGGAACTGCTGCGTCCGGGCGGATGACCTTCACGCGGTCACCGGAGCGCAGCACGCCCGCGAGGCCGGCCAGACCGCACGACAACACGGTGACCAGGACGAACGACACCGTCAGGCTGGTCGCCTGGGCCAGCAGGCCGATCGCGCTCGGAGCGATCAGGCCCGAGGTGTACGTGATGGTCGCGACGCCCGCGATGGCGAGGCTGGGATTGGTACCGCTGCGGCCCGCCGCGGCGAAGCACAGCGGCACCACCACCGCGATGCCGAGGCCCATCAGCGCGAACCCGGCCATCGCCGTCGCGGGGTGCGGGGCGAGGACGATCAGCAGTCCGCCGGTGACGGCGACGACACCGCTCGTGCGCACCGTGCGCACCGCGCCGTAGCGGTCCACCACCCGGTCACCGGCGAGCCGGACGATCGCCATGGTGAGCGTGAACCCGGTGGTGCAGGCCGCGGCGAGACCCGCCGAGGTCTCCAACCGGTCGCGCAGATAGACCGCCGACCAGTCGAGGCTCGCACCCTCCGCGAAGACCGCGCAGAAGCCGATGGCGCCGATCAGCAGCGCGGAGCGGGGCGGCAGCGCGAACCTCGGCGGCGGCTCCTCGTCCCCGGCGGGCTGCAGATCGAGCACGTGGCCCGCGGCGGCGACGCCCGCCACCGTCAGGACACCGGCCGCGAGCGCGTGGTGCAGCCGGGCGTCCGCGCCGAGGTGCGCGGCGAGTGTGCCGGCCGCCGAGCCGATCAGGGCGCCGACGCTCCACATACCGTGCAGCCCGGACATGATCGACCGCTCGAGCCGGTTCTCCACCTCCACCCCCAGGGCGTTCATCGCCACGTCGGACATGCCGGCCGTGGCGCCGTAGACGAACAGGACCAGACAGAGCGTCAGCAGGTTCGGGGCGATCGACGGCAGGACCAGCGCGAGCGTCCACAGGGCGATCAGTCCGCGCAGCGCGGTGCGGGCGCCGAAGCGGTGGCTGACCCGCCCCGCCAGCGGCATCGCGAGAGAGGCGCCGACCGCGGGGAAGGCGAGCGCGAGCCCCAACTGCCCCGGGCTCACGCCGGCATGGTCCTGGATCCAGGGCACGCGCGTGGCGAACGAGCCGGTGACCGCGCCGTGCACGGCGAACACGGCGCCCACGGCGTACCGCGCCCTCCGTACCTTGCGCTGCCCGTACACCTCTGCGGTCATGCTCCCGCCCCTCCGGTCGCCGTGGCCCTCATGCGCCGCCGTAAACTATCAGGAAGGCTGCCTGATAGATAAGGGAATTTCCGCCAGTCGCCCGGTCCGGGGCGCCCGGTGCCGCACCACCCGGTCCCGCCGGCCGTCGCTCGCCGGCCGCCGGCCCGGGCCGCCATCTGGAAGGATCACGCCATGGCCGCATCCCCCAGCACCGCCAGAGCCATCAACGACCGGAACGCCCTGCGGCTGCTCCAGCAGGAAGGCCCGCTGACGGCAGGGCAGTTGAAGCAGCTGACCGGCCTGTCCCGGCCGACCGTCGCCGACCTCGTCGAGCGGCTGACCGCGGCCGGGCTGATCACGGTGGTCGGGGAGGCCGGGGAGCAGCGGCGCGGGCCGAACGCGAAGGTGTACGGGATCGTCGCGGGCCGGGCGCAGCTGGCGGCGCTCGACGTGCGCACCGAGGGTGTCGCCGTGGTCGTGTCCGACCTCGTCGGTACGGTTCTGGCCGAGGCCTACGCGCCGATCGCGGTGAACGCCGGGACCGGTCCGGCCGTGGAGCGGGCGGTGGCGCTGGTCGAGCGGACGGTGAAGGAGGCGGGCGCCGACCGGCTGCACACCGTCGGCATCGGCGCCCCCGGGCTGATCGACCCGGCGAGCGGCGAACTGCGGGTGTCCAAGGGGCTGCCGGAATGGCACCGCCTGCTGGTGGCCGCGCTGCAGGAGCGGCTGCCCGAGGCGCGCGTCAGTCTCGAGAACGAGACCAACCTCGCCGCCCTGGCCGAGCAGCGCGACGGCGCCGCCCGGGGCCGCGACACCTTCGTCCTGCTCTGGCTGGGCCACGGCACCGGCGCGGCCGTGATCCTGGACGGCTCCCTGCGCCGTGGCGCCTCCGGCGGCACGGGCGAGATCGGCTTCCTGCCGGTCCCGGGCACCCCCGGCCTGCCGTCGGCCACCGACTGCGGCGGCGGCTTCCACTCCCTCGCGGCCGCGGCGGCGGTCGCGGAACTGGCGGGGGAGCACGGGGTCGTGGCCGAGCCGGACACGGAACCGGTGGCGGCGGGAGCGGTACGGGCGGCCGCCGCGAGAGCACGCGAGGAGCCGGCCTCGGCGGACGCGCGCTTCCTTGACGCCCTCGCGGACCGCGTCGCCGTGGGGGTCGCGGCGGTGGCGGCGCTGCTGGATCCCGGATGCGTGGTGCTCGGCGGGGAGATCGGCCAGGCCGGCGGTACGGAACTCGCCGCCCGTGTACAGGCCCGGACGGCCCGGATGTCCCCGCTGTCCACCGAGGTGCGTGCGAGCCTCCTGGGTGGCGGCGCGGTGCTGCGCGGTGCCCTCCTGACGGCCCGGGACCGCGCCCAGGACGAGCTCTTCGGCCCGCCCGCCGGCGCCGCACCCTGATGCAGGGCGCCCCGTCCCGCCACCGGGCGCCCGCCCCGGCCCCCTCCGGCTCGCGCGCCTATTTGCCGACGCGTCCACGCCCCGCCCGTGCCGCCAGGAACTCCTCGAAGGTGCCCTTGCCCACCGCGTGCTCCGGGGCGAGATGGCCGCCGGCGCGGAAGGCGCGGTAGGCGGCGCCCCGGAGCGGAACCCTGACCACCGCGCGGCGTCGCCCCGTCGCCCGGAGGTAGGAGCGCGCCAGGGAGTCGAACGTCCTCACCTCCGGGCCGCCCATGTCCTCGACGCGCCCCGCGGGCCCGCCCCGGGCCAGCTCGGCCAGGCGGTCCGCGACCTCGGTCACGTCGATCGGCTGGTCCTTCACATGGGACGGCAGCAGCAGCACCGGGAGCCTGCCCAGCCCTTGGAACACCGTGAGCAGCAGGTCGTGGAACTGGGTCGTGCGCAGCACGGTCCAGCCGATCCCCGACTCCTCGATCAGCCGTTCCACCGCGAACTTGGTCCGGTAGTAGCCGAACGGCAGCCGGTCGACACCGACGATCGAGATGTACACGAGGTGCCCCACCCCGGCCCGCCGCGCCGCCGCGAGGAGGTTCTTCGCCGCCTGCTCGTCTCCGCCGCGCGGTGTGGTCGCACAGTGGACGATCGTGTCCACCCCCGTGACCGCCTCGTCCAGCGTGCTGCCGCCCCGCCGCAGGTCGACGGCGTACGGACGGGAGTGACGGCTGAGCACCCGCACCTCGTGCCCGTCCGTCCGCAACCGCTCGGTGAGGTGCCGGCCGAGGGCTCCGGTACCGCCGGTCACCAGGATCGTGGTCATGCTGCTCAGCCCCTTGGGAGATGCGGGAGCTCCCCGCTGGAGCACCCTCGTCCACAGGGACGGATCGGCGGCCCCGAATGTGACACGGGATCACGGGCGATCCCGGCGGACGGCATGGTGAGGCCCGGCGGCGGGCAAGGGCCGTCGTCACCGCCGCCGGGCCGGTCTGTGTGGAGGCCGCATCAGACGCTAAGAGGACTAGACCACTATGGTCAATGGGTGAGGGTCGCTCAGGGGGCGCTCGGCGGCGTTCAGTGGCCTTCAAGGGGGCAGAGCGGGGCGCGGGTTGGGGCGCTGTGCGCCGATTGTGCGCCGGTGGCGCATGGCGGCCGAGGGGCGACCGTGGGCGGACGACGCATACGACGCCTCCTCCTGTGAGACACCCCACACCCCTCACCTGTATGGGTGGCGGCCGGGCATGGCACACTGGGCCCTGTACCAGCAGCAGCGCACTCCGGGGTCGGTGAAAGTCCGAACCGGCGGTTACAGTCCGCGACCCGGCCGCTTCCAGTGGCCGGTTGACCAGGTGAAATTCCTGGACCGACGGTTAAAGTCCGGATGGGAGGCAGTGCGCGGCGGGCGGGCATTCGTGCGCGCCGCCGTATCGGTTCGCCCTGAGGGCGAACTCCGTCCGGCGTCGCCCTCGGTGTACCTGCCCGTACTTCTGTCGTCATCGGCAGCCCCGGAGTCCGTGCCCGAAGAGGCAGGAGGACCCGGGAAGTGTTCACCGGAATCGTCGAAGAACTGGGCGAGATCACCGCTGTCGAGACTCTCGACGACGCCTGTCGCTTCCGCCTGCGCGGCCCCCTCGTCACCGAGGGCGCGAAGCACGGCGACTCGATCGCCGTCAACGGCGTCTGCCTCACGGTCGTGGACCACGAGGGCGACGAGTTCACCGCCGATGTGATGGCCGAGACCCTGAACCGCTCCAGCCTCGGCGCCCTCGCCGTCGGCTCCCGGGTCAACCTCGAACGCCCCATGGCCCTGGGCGCCCGCCTCGGCGGCCACATCGTGCAGGGACACGTCGACGGGACCGGCCGGATCCTCGAACGCAAGCCGTCCGAGAACTGGGAGATCGTGAAGATCTCGCTCCCGGCCGAACTCTCCCGCTACGTCGTGGAGAAGGGCTCCATCACCGTCGACGGCATCAGCCTCACCGTCGTCGACGCCGGACCCGACTTCTTCACCGTCAGCCTGATCCCCACCACGCTCGCCCTGACCACCCTCGGCCTCAAGCAGAGCGGCGACCCGGTCAACCTCGAGGTGGACGTCATCGCCAAGTACGTCGAGCGGATGATCGGCGACCGGGTCATCGGTGAGGGGGCCACGCGGTGAACTGGCTGAACTCCGAGGCGTTCACCCTCTTCGACCAGCACATCAAGTGGTCGGACATGATCGGCAACGTGATCGGTCTGATCGCCCTGGCCCTCGGCTGGCGACGCTCCATCTGGACCTGGCCCGCCCAGTTCGTCTCGGGCCTGATCCTCTTCGCGGCCTTCGCCACCGCCCATCTCTCCGGCAGCGCGGGCAAGCAGATCGTCGTCATGCTGGTCGCAGCCTGGGGCTTCTGGCAGTGGAACCGCGGCCGGCAGCAGGCGCAGGACGGCTCCATCGCCGTCCGGTTCGCCACCTGGCGCGAGCGCGGGATCCTGGCGGGCGCGGCGGCGCTCGGCACCCTCGCGGTGGGGGGACTGTTCACGCTCTACCCGTCCCTGTCCTGGGACCCCTGGCCGGACGCGTACATCTTCGTCGGCACCGTCGTCGCCATGTACGCCCAGGCCCGCGGCATGGTCGAGTTCTGGTTCGCCTGGCTGCTGGTCGACCTCGTCGGCGTACCGCTGAACTTCGCCAACGGCTTCGCCTTCTCCGGCTTCGTCTACATCATCTACGGCGCGCTGGTCCTGTGGGGGCTGCGCGACTGGTGGCTGCGCTCCCGCGGGGACGCACGGCCCGCCCTGGAAGGAGCGCCGGCATGAGCACGGCACCGATCCTGTACAGCACCGAGGACGCCGAGGGCCTGACGCTCGACCCGGTCGAACAGGCCGTCGCCGACATCGCGGCCGGCCGCCCGGTCGTGGTCGTCGACGACGAGGACCGCGAGAACGAGGGCGACCTCGTCATCGCCGCCGAGAAGGTCACCCCCGAGATCGTCGCCTTCATGATGAGCGAATGCCGCGGACTGATCTGCGCCCCCATGGAGAGCGACGAACTGGACCGGCTCCGGCTCCCGCAGATGGTCGAGGACAACACCGAGTCGATGAAGACCGCGTTCACCGTCTCGGTGGACGCCTCCGCCGCCCACGGCGTGAGCACCGGCATCTCGGCCGCCGACCGCGCCACCACCCTCCGACTGCTCGCGAGCGGCACCGCCCAGCCGGCCGACTTCGTCCGCCCCGGCCACATCTTCCCGCTGCGCGCCCGCTCCGGCGGTGTGCTCGTGCGCGACGGCCACACCGAGGCCGCCGTCGACCTGGCCCGCCTCGCCGGACTGCGCCCGGCCGGCGCCATCGTCGAGATCGCCGGCGAGGACGGGCAGATGCTGCGCCTGCCCGAGCTGATCCCGTTCGCCCGCAAGCACGGCCTGACGATCATCTCCATCGAGGACCTGATCGCCTACCGCCGCAGCTCCGAGCCCACCGTCCGCCGCGAGGCCGAGGTCCGGCTGCCCACCTCGCACGGCATCTTCACCGCCTACGGCTACCGTTCCACCGTCGACGGCGTCGAGCACGTCGCCCTCGTCCACGGCGAGATCGGCGACGGCGCGGACGTCCTCGTGCGCGTCCACTCCGAATGCCTCACCGGCGACGTCTTCGGCTCCCAGCGCTGCGACTGCGGCCCCCAGCTGGACGCCTCCCTGGACCGCATCCAGCAGGAGGGCCGGGGCGTCGTCGTCTACCTGCGCGGACACGAGGGGCGCGGCATCGGCCTGATGTCCAAACTGCGCGCCTACGAACTCCAGGAACGCGGGCGTGACACCCTCGACGCCAACCTCGAGCTCGGCCTCCCGGCCGATGCCCGTGACTACGGCGCCGGCGCGCAGATCCTCGCCGACCTCGGGGTGCGCGGCGTCCGCCTGCTGACCAACAACCCCGACAAGTCCGACGCGCTCGTCCGGCACGGCATCGAGGTCACCGGCCGCGAGCCGATGCCCGTCACCGCCGGCGAGCACAACATCCGTTACCTGCGCACCAAGCGCGACCGGATGGGCCACGACCTGCCCTGGCTGGACGCACCGACCGTGCCGGCCTGCGGCAACCAGTGAGAGAACCCAGAAAACCCAGAAAACCCAGAGAACCCAGAAAACCAAGAGAACCAAGAGAACCAAGAGAACACCGAGGAGAGACGTGAGCGGCAAGGGTGCACCGGAACTGTCCGTACGCGATGTGGGGGACCTCCGCGTCGCCGTCGTCGCGGCACAGTGGCACGAGAAGGTGATGGACGGACTGGTCGACGGCGCACTGCGCGCCCTGCACGACCTCGGCATCGACGAACCGACCCTGCTGAGGGTCCCCGGCAGCTGGGAACTCCCGGTCGTCGCCAAGGTCCTCGCCGGACGCGGCTACGACGCGGTCGTCGCCCTCGGCGTCGTCATCCGGGGCGGCACACCCCACTTCGAATATGTGTGCCAGGGCGTCACCCAGGGCCTCACCCAGGTCAGCGTCGACACCGGGGTGCCCGTCGGCTTCGGCCTGCTCACCTGCGACACCGAGGAACAGTCCCTGGACCGCGCCGGACTGCCCGGCTCCACCGAGGACAAGGGGCACGAGGCGGTCACGGCGGCGGTGGCGACCGCGGCCACGCTGCGTTCGGTATCCGAACCCTGGCGGTGAGCAGGCCCCGACACCGCGTAGGGTAAGGACCACCATGTCCAAGAAGACGTTCGAGGAGCTCTTCACCGAGCTCCAGCACAAGGCCGCACACGGCGACCCCGCCACCTCCCGCACCGCCGAACTGGTGGAAAGGGGCGTCCATGCCATCGGCAAGAAGGTCGTAGAGGAGGCCGCCGAGGTCTGGATGGCCGCCGAGCACGAGGGCAAGGAAGCGGCTGCCGAGGAGATCTCGCAGCTGCTCTACCACGTTCAGGTGATGATGGTCGCCCGCGGCATCTCCCTCGACGACGTCTACGCCCACCTGTGATCGCAGGCACCCACCCCACCACCACCCACACCGCAAAGGAAGCCGACCTCATGCTGCGCATCGCACTCCCCAACAAGGGTTCACTGGCAGGCCCTGCGGCGGAGATGCTGCATGAGGCCGGCTACCAGCAGCGCCGGGAGTCGAAGGAACTGAGGATCGTCGACCCGGTCAACGAGGTCGAGTTCTTCTACCTCCGCCCCCGGGACATCGCGATCTACGTCTCCTCCGGCCGCCTCGACATCGGCATCACCGGCCGGGACCTCCTGGTGGACTCGGGCGCCGAGGCCGAGGAGATCCTGCCCCTCGGCTTCGCCCGCTCCACCTTCCGCTTCGCCGCCAAGCCCAGTGTCGTGCGGAGCGTCGCGGACCTCGGCGGCAGGACGGTCGCCACCTCCTACGAGGGGATCGTCGCCCGGCACCTCGCCGAACAGGGCATCGACGCCTCCGTGGTCCACCTCGACGGCGCCGTCGAGACCGCCGTCGAACTGGGCGTCGCCGAGATCATCGCGGACGTCGTCGAGACCGGCACCTCCCTGCGCAACGCGGGCCTGGAGGTGATCGGCGAACCGATCATGACCTCGGAGGCGGTCGTCATCCGCCGCACCGGCGCCGCGGCCGAGCCCGACGAGACCGTCGAGCCCAAGGTGGGGCAGTTCCTGCGGCGTCTCCAGGGCGTCCTCGTCGCCCGCACCTACGTGATGATGGACTACGACTGCCGGGTCGAGCAGTTGGAGAAGGCCGTCGCGCTGACCCCGGGCCTGGAGTCCCCGACCGTGTCGCCGCTGCACAACGAGGGCTGGGTCGCCGTCCGCGCCATGGTTCCCTCCAAGGAGGCCCAGCGCATCATGGACGACCTCTACGACATCGGTGCCCGCGCCATCCTCACCACGGCCATCCACGCCTGCCGTCTCTGACCCGGACCGACCCCGGAGCCGCACCATGCCGGACGCCCCCTCGGACCAGCCGTCCGACGTGCCCGCCCTGCCCGTCACCTTCCGCCCCGGCCGCACCCGCGCGGTGCTGCTCGGTGCGGCCGTCGCGCTCTTCGGGGCCCTCTCCCTGATCGCCCTGCTGCTGGAACAGGTCGACCCGGGCGAGCGGATCAGTTTCGTGTTCACCGGCGCCCTGCTGGCCGGCGGGCTGGTGCTGCTGGCCCGGCCCAGGGTCGACGCCGACGAGTCCGGCATCACCGTCGTCAACATCGTCGGCAGGCGCCGCCTCGAATGGGCTCAGATCCTTCAGGTGAACCTCCGTCCGGGTGACCCCTGGGTCTTCCTCGACCTCAGCGACGGCACCAGCATGCCCGTGCTCGGCATCCAGCCGGGCATCGCCAGGGAACGCGCCATCGCCGACGCGCAGGCCCTGCGAGCGCTCACCGTGGCGCGTTCCCTGGCCGACCCCGATGCGTCACGGGGCTGATCCGGGGGGACAACTCGGGGAGACATCGGGGTCGGCCAACCTGACGCGGCCGCCCATGTCTTGATTAATCTGGTGGGCGGAGGCGCGCCGACAGCGCCTTCGCCCCTGCCGCCCCGCCCGGTGCCCCAGGGGCTCCAGCTAACCGAGGAGTGACCCTCTCCGGCGATGGACGGATCGTCCTGCAGTACCTGCGCCGCCCCCTGTCGACATAGCGCGAACCCGTTCCACGAGGTTCGTGACCGTGCGCAAGCGGCGGCATCATGACCACCCCCCTGCTGCTCCTCGCAGCCGCATTCCTGCTGATTCTCGCCAACGGTTTCTTCGTGGCCGCCGAGTTCGGCCTGGTCACCGTCGAACGACCGGAGGCCGAACGGGCCGCCGCCGACGGCGACCGACGCGCCCACCGGGTCGTCGAATCACTCAAGGAGCTGTCCTTCCAGCTCTCCGGCACCCAGCTCGGCATCACCCTCACCTCCCTGGTCGTCGGCATGCTCGCCGAACCGGCGTTCGCAGGGTTGCTGCGCGGCCCCGTCACCGGCACGGGCGTCCCCGAGGGCGCCGTCTCCACCATCGCCGTGGTCATCGGCATGCTGCTGGCGTCGGCCGTGCAGATGGTGATCGGCGAACTCGTGCCCAAGAACTGGGCGGTGTCCCGGCCGCTGCAGGTCGCGCGGTTCGTCGCCGGCCCGCAGCATGTCTTCGCCCGCCTGTTCCGCCCGGTCATCGCCGGCTTGAACGCCGTGGCCAACCGGGTGGTGCGCACCCTGGGCATCGAGCCGACCGCGGAGCTGGCCTCCGCCCGCACACCCGGCGAACTGGTCTCCCTGGCCCGGCACTCCGCGCGGGCCGGCGCCCTGGAACAGGACACGGCGGACCTCTTCGTACGGACCCTGTCCCTGGGCGGGCTGACCGCGCAGCACGTCATGACCCCGCGTGTGAAGGTCAGCGCCCTGCAGTCCTCCGCGACCGTCGAGGACGTGGTGAACCTGACCCGGGCCACCGGCCTGTCCCGGTTCCCCGTCCACACGGAGCGGATCGACGAAGTCGTCGGCATGGCCCATCTCAAGGACGCCCTCGCGGTGCCCCCGCGGGACCGGCTGCGTACCCCCGTCGGCGACATCTCCCGCCCGGCGCTGCTCGTCCCCGAGACCCTGCCCGTCCGGCCGCTGCTGACGCGGCTGCGCAGCGAGCAGCCCATCGCGGTCGTCGTCGACGAGTACGGCGGCACGGCCGGAGTCGTCACGCTGGAGGACATCGTCGAGGAGATCGTCGGCGAGATCCTGGACGAGCACGACGAGCACGGCGAGTTCTTCGGAGAGGCCACCGAACTCGTCGCCGTCCCGCAGGAGGACGGCCACTCCGCCTGGGACGTCGACGGCAGCGTCCGCGTCGACACCCTGCTCCGCATCGGCCTCGACGTGCCCGACGGACCCTACGAGACCGTCGCCGGCCTGGTCGCCGACCTGCTCGGCCGGATCCCGGCCGTCGGGGATCACGCGGAACTGCCCGGCTGGCGGCTGTCGGTCCGCCGCGTCGGCCACTACCGCGCCGAGCGCGTCCGCCTGGTCGAGGCGGCCCCGCCGCCACTCGTGGAGGCAGCCCGATGAGCGTGCTGCACCTCCTCTTCGCCGCCCTGCTCGTCCTCGCCAACGGATTCTTCGTGGGCGCCGAGTTCGCGCTGGTCTCCGTGCGCCGCAGCCAGATCGAACCGCTCGGCACCGCCCGGGCCCGCCAGGTCCTGTACGGGCTCGAGCATCTGCCGCGGATGATGGCGGCGGCCCAGTTCGGCATCACCGTCTGCTCGCTGACCCTCGGAGCGGTCGCCGAACCGACGGTCGCCCGCTTGCTGGAGCCGGTGTTCGAGTGGATCCAGCTGCCGCACGGCATGATCCATCCGCTCGGCTACGTCGTCGCACTCGCCGCCGTGGTCTTCTTCCACCTCGTCATCGGCGAGATGGTGCCGAAGAACCTCGCGATGGCCACCCCCGAGAAGGCCGCGCTGTGGCTGGGCCCCGGCCTGGTCTGGTTCGCCCGGCTGTGCCGACCCGTCACGACCGCACTCGGCGCCTGTGCCGAGACCGTCCTGCGGGCCTTCCACGTCGAGCCGAAGGCCGAGGTCGAGGCCGCCTTCACCAGCGAGCAGCTGAACCGGCTGGTGGAGGACGCCGGGCAGGCGGGCCTCCTCGACCCCGAGGAGGCCGAGCGCCTGGAGGACGCCCTGGAGCTGGGCTCCCGCCCGGTGACGGACGTCCTGCTGCCCCGTGAGTCACTGGTGACGGTCGGCCCCGAGGCCACCCCGGCACGGATCGTGGAACTCACCGCCCGCACCGGGTACTCCCGTTTCCCGGTCGTCGCACAGAGCGGCGCCTTCATGGGCTACCTGCATGTCAAGGACGTGCTCGACCTGGAGGAGACCGACCGGGCCGTGCCGCAGCGGCTCTGGCGGCGCATGCCCACCCTCCGACCCGAACTCCCGCTGGACGACGCCCTCACCGTGATGCGCCGCGCCGCCACCCACCTGGCCCAGGTGGCCGGCGCGTCCGGCCGGGCACAGGGTCTGGTGGCCCTGGAGGACGTACTGGAGCTGCTGGTCGGCGAGGTACGGGACCCGGCACACCGCGAGACACCGGGCGCGCGGCCGGACACCGGGGCACCCCCCGATTCCGGGATGCCTCCGGATGCCGGAACGCTTCCGGAGACCGGGGCGGACGCCGGACCGACCGAGTCCAGGAACGATGCCCCGGCAGGAGCGCTCACCCGCTGACCTCCGGCGTCGTGGGATCCGCCGGTGTCAGGGCGCCGGCGGATCCTGTGGGCCCCGCCCGGACAGCACCTCCCCGTACGCCTGCATCAGATCCGGCAGTCGCAGCGTCGCCAGGTCCTCCCGGGTCAGCGTGCCCGGGTACGCCGGATACGCCGACAGACGCAGATCCCGGTACGCGCAGCTCTTCTCGTACAACGTCCGCAGGAACCGTCCGTTGCCCAGCTCGTCGATCCACCCCTGGTCCACCACGTGACCGGCGATGGACCGCAGCTCCTCCAGCGCCTCCTCGTCCCACACGTCGCCGTTCTCCGCGGCCAGCACCTCGCCGATCGCGGTGAGTTCGAGTGGCCGGTAGGACGGGAAGTCGACGCGCGTCGTGAAGCGGGAGGACAGTCCCGGGTTGGCACCGAGCAGACGGTCCATGCCCTCCGGGTAGCCGGCCAGTATGACCACCAGGTGGTCGCGGTTGTCCTCGGCCCGCTTCAGCAGCACCTGGAGCGCCTCGTCGCCGTACGCGTCGCCCTTGCCGTACCCGGAGTTGGAGAGCGCGTAGGCCTCGTCGACGAAGAGGACCCCGCCGAGCGCGGAGTCGATCAGCTCGTTGGCCTTCACCGCAGTCTGCCCCAGGTACTCGCCGACCAGATCGGCCCGCTGCGCCTCCACGAGGTGGTCCCCGCCGAGCAGCCCGAGGGCGTAGAAGACCCGGCCCAGGATGCGGGCCACCGTGGTCTTGCCGGTACCGGACGGGCCGGAGAAGACGAAGTGCCGTTTCGGCGGTTGCACCGGCAACCCCTGCCCGGCCCGTAGCCGCGCCATGTTCAACTGCGCCGACAGCGCCTTGACCTGGCGTTTCACCGGCTCCAGTCCCACCATGCGCTCCAGCTCGGCGAGCGCTTCCTCCAGTAAGGCGGGGTCGGTGGGGCCCGTGGGCAGTGACGGCACCGGGTCGCCGGTCCGCTCGCGCACCGAAGGCCCCGGGGCCGGCCGCGGGGCTGCGGGCTGCGGGTCCGGCTCGGACAGCATCAGATCGCGGCCCTCGGTGCCGAACAGCGGGTCGAGTGTGTCCGGGCCGTCCAGCAGGTCCGGGCCCGCCCCGCCGAGCGTGAGCGAGCCGGGATCGGCGGGGTCGTCGTAGCCGTCCCCCTCGGCGATGGCGGCGAGCCGGGCCGAGGTGTCCATGAAGGCCGGGTCGACACGGTGCACGGCCCGGTACAGGGGGACCGCGGCGGCGCTGCGGCCGGTGCCCTCATGGGCGCGCGCCAGCCAGTACCGCAGCTCCTTGCGCTGCGGCTGCTCGCTGCGGCAGCGCATCAGGGCCGCCGACAGCAGCGGTTCGGCCTGCCCGTACATCTCCAGGCGCACCCGGGCCATACCGCCGAACAGGCCCGTCTCGATGCCGAGCAGCGGATCGCCGTGCAGCGGGTCGGTGTGCCGGACCAACTGCTCCCAGTCCTTGACCAGATAGGCGCGGCAGGCGTGCAGGAAGCGGACCTGCGGGTCGGTGTCCACGGGAGGCAGGCCGGCGAGCGCGCGGTCCAGTTCGGGGACGTGGCGGCCGTCCAGCCAGTGGGAGGCGTGCGCGAGCAGCAGATCGCGGGGGCTCTCCAGCACCGGCTGCACCCACCAGCCCAGCCAGTACCAGGAATTGAGGGTACGGCGGTGCCGGGTGCGCTGTTCGCCGAAGCGGTCCCGGTGCCGGAACATGCGCAGCAGCGAGGCCGTCGTGTCGACACGCAGCGCGTGCAGCCCGAGCCAGCCGTCCGCCATCCCCGGGTCGATCCGTACCGCGGCCCGGAACTCCTCCTCGGCCTGCGGATAAGCGCCCATGGTGTAGGCGTCCACGCCCCGCAGCCAGGCGAGGTCGGCCGGAGCCTGCGGGCCCTGCGTGCCGAAGTCCATCACGTTCCCCCACAAACCGTGCCCCGTCGGTACGCCCCACCGGCCCTCGCCCGCCGGCTGCCGTGAGGCGAACCGCTGCGCTGCGGACCGGAGTTGCACGGTGCGCGAAGCGGCGTCCGTAGGTCGCACCGAAGGCATCGTACCTGCGGTGGCGCCGCCTCCGTAGGGGTGCCGCACCCGCCGAGGAATCGAGGCGTGCGGGAGAGCTTCGACACGTGTTGTGACCGAGAGTGATCGGCATATGCCGCTCGGCAGCCGGAAAAGGCGACGAGGGCAGAACGAAGCCCCCGATCACGGGGGAACAACCGGGGGCTTCGCGTCTGCGGGCGGCTCCGAACGGCCGCACATTGAGAACGTAAGACCTGTACGGGCCCCTGGTCAAGCGAAGTTGAAGCACTTCGGCGACTTGTTCGGCAAGGCCCTTCACATATTCAGCACATTGGGGGCGGCCCGTCACCGTGCGTGAGTGGAGAGGTGGGCTCAGCCGTCCCGGCAGGCCCGGCGAGTATCTCGTACCCCTCCTTGAGCTCCCCGCGCTCCCGCACCAGAAGGTCGGCGAAGGGGCGTGAAGGGTCCTCGGCGAAGTGCCGGTGCTCCGCCTCGACCCATCCTTCCCAGAACTCCCGCTGCTCCGCCCCGTCCCGTGCCCGCCCCCGAGACCAGGCGGCTTCCGCGGGCAGTTCCATCCACAGCAGCAGCGCCAGATGGGGCCGCAGCGCCCGGCGTCCCGCTCCGACGCCCTCGACGACGATGACCGGGGCGGGCGGCAGCGGGTGCGGCTGTCCGAAGACGCGGGCCCGCCAGTCGTAGGGGGTGTAGTACGCCCGTTCACCGCGGCCGAGCGGACCGATCACCTGGCTCAGCAGCCGTCCGGTCCAGCCGAAGAGCTCCTGGTGGCTGGCGATGTCGTCGAGTCGCAGCACCGGAGCGCCGCCCAGTGCTCCGGCCAGCCGGCCGGCGAACGTGGACTTCCCGGAACCGGCGTGCCCGTCGACACCGACGAGCCGGACGGGTCCGCAGGAGGGGGAGAGGCCGCGGATGCGGGAGACGAGATCGTGAATGGCTGATTCCTGGGGAGGGGCGGGACGGCGTGCGGAGAGACGGTGACGCGAACACTCTAGAACCCGACCGGAACCCGGTGGCCGGCGCCCGCGCCCCGGAACGATCCGTCGGTGCCGCGATCCGCCGCCGTACGCGCCATTGGTCGAGTCCCATATTGGTCGGCGCGGCACGGTCCCGGGTGCTGGCGGGGTCGGCCCCGGTGTGTTCATAGTGGGCGGACATCCGCTCCACCCGGTGGACGTACGCCGTACGGCCCGCCGCGCTCCGGACCTGCACCGACTCCGACACCTGGGGGTCCTCCACCCATGAGCAGAGCCGAACAGCCGTCCCGCAGAACCCTTCTGGCCGCAGCGGCCGTCGCCGCCGCCGCGTCGAGCGCCGGCCCGGCGTTCGCCGGTACCGCGACCGGCCGGTCCGCCGCAAGCCCGACAGGCGGTTCCGCGGACCCCGAACGGGCCGCGGGGGCCCGCCCCGTGGACAACAGGGCCTGGACCTCCTACAGCGACTGGCGCGGCGGCACCGCCGAGGGGACCAGGGCCGTCGCGGGCGTCCGTCCCGGCCTGGTGATCGCGAAGGCCGCGGGCACCACCGACCACACCGACCCGCACACCGGCGACACCGCTGTCTGGGAGTACGCGACCTGGACCTCGCCCGTCCACCGGCTCACCGTGCCGGCGACGGAGGCGATCGCCTCCTGGAACGCGCGCACCCCCGACGGCACCTGGATCCAGGTCGAGTTGAAGGGCGCCTACACGGACGGCACCGACACACCCTGGTACGTGATGGGCCGCTGGGCGGCCGGCGACCAGGACATCCGGCGCACCTCGGTGGACGGCCAGAGCGACGGCCGGAGCACGGTGTGGACCGACACCCTCGCCGTCGACGCCCCCGCTTCGGGGCTGCGCCTGGTCTCGTACCGGCTGCGGCTGACCCTCCACCGCCGTCCCGGGACGGCACTCACCCCGACCGTGTGGCGGCTCGGCGCGATGGGCTCCGACGTCCCCGACCGCTTCACCGTCCCGGCCTCCACGCCCGGCCCGGCCCGGGAGCTGATCGTCCCGCGCTACTCGCAGGAGATCCACAAGGGCCAGTACCCGGAGTACGACAACGGCGGCGAGGCCTGGTGCAGCCCGACCTCCTCACAGATGATCATCGAGTACTGGGGCGGCCGGCTCACCGAGGAGCAACTGGCCTGGGTCGACCCGTCCTACGCCGATCCGCAGGTGTGCCACGCGGCCCGCCACACCTACGACCACCAGTACGCCGGCTGCGGCAACTGGCCGTTCAACGCGGCCTACGCGGCCACCTTCGAGGGCCTCCAGGGCGTCGTCACCCGGCTCGGCTCGCTGAGCGACCTGGAGACCCTGATCGGGGCGGGCATCCCGGCCATCACGTCCCAGTCCTTCCGCGAGGAGGAACTGACCGGAGCGGGGTACGGGACGTCCGGGCACCTGATGACCGTGATCGGGTTCACCGAGGACGGCGACGTGATCGCCAACGACCCGGCCTCCCCGGACAATGAGGCCGTCCGGCGCGTCTACCGGCGGCGCGAGTGGGAGAACATCTGGCTCAGGACCAAGCGGTACAACGCCTCGGGCAAGGTCGTCTCCGGCACCGGCGGCGTCTGTTACCTGTACTTTCCGGCGCGTCCCACCTCGCGCATGCGCAAGGCGCTCGCGGCCGTCGGCGTGCGCTGAACCGGTCCGTGCGGCGGGCTCCGCCCGCCGCACGGGGCCCCGCCGTGTGACCAAGGACTCGGCCGCAAAAGCCGCCGGCGGTGGCAAGGTGGACAACGTCGCGCGGGGGTCCAGCGCGCACCACCGAGATCGAGATCAGCGAGAAGCCATGACCGCGAACGCAGCCACCGTCACCGCTCCTGTCGCCGCCCCCGGCGTTCGTACCGGCGGCCCCCAGGAGGACGGCCCGGAGATCCTCGAGCACATCATGGGATGGGTTCTCGTGGTGGTCGTCGCGATGCTCGTGACCCGGCTCGGAATGCTCTGACCTGACCAGGGAGACGACCTGACATACTGCGGAGGTCCGCCCCCGCAGGAAACCTGGGTCAAGATTGAACATCAGTCAGCAGCCTGCCGTGCGCACCGGCGCGCGCAGTACCGAGCGTTCGCTGGCACGCCGTGCCGAACTCATCGCCATCGGGCGAAAACTGTTCGCCGACACGTCGTACGACGCGCTCTCGATGGACGACATCGCACGTCAGGCGCGTGTCGCCAAGGGGCTGATCTACTACTACTTCCACTCCAAGCGGGGCTACTACCTGTCCATCATCCAGGACTCGGTGGCCGGCCTGGTCACCTTCGCGGCGGGCGGCGTCGAACTGCCGCCCGCGGAGCGCGTGCACCGCACTGTCGACAGCTATCTGCGCTACGCCGAGCACAACCAGGCCGCGTACCGCACGATCGTCAGCGGCGGTGTCGGCTTCGACGCCGAGGTCCATGCCATCCGGGACGGGGTGCGCGAGGTGATCGTCGAGACCATCGCCGAAGGCGCCTACGGGACCAGTGACATCACGCCGCTGGCGCGGATGGGTCTGCTGTCCTGGGTGTGCAGCGTCGAGGGCGCCACTCTCGACTGGATCGACCATCCCGGACTGCCCCGCGAGACCATGCGTGAACTGCTGGTGAAGATGCTCGGCGGGGCCATGCGCGCCATCGAGGAACTGGACCCCGCGCACCCGGCCCCGGAGCCCGCCCGCCGCGACGGCTGACGCGTCGGCGTCCGCGGGCTCGACGCCCGGGACGCCGACGTCCGCGATTGCGGTGCGTCGGGAGATTGCATCCGGTGTCTCCTCATGGGGAGGGGAAGCGGAAGTTGATTGACATGAGCGCGGCGAATTTGTCGGAGCGGAACAGCGGGAGGACTGGCCGACGAGGCCGATGGTGCGGACCGGTTTCGATGTCCGGAAAATTCTTGGAGTAAGCGGTCGTTAACGAGTGACGTGCTCGGGTTGATCGGGCATACTCACAGCTCACAGCGGCTGGTCAGCAGCTTCCGAGACCCGGAGGCGACAGCATCGGCCAGGCACCGGAACCACCCGGCGGAGCCGCCTCGACCCAAGGCGCACATCCGCCGATGTGCCCGAACAGGGAGGAGAGCGTCGCCATGTCCGACCACGCCCCGCAGCCGGTGGACCGGCAACTGCCCACGGACGAGGCGCGGGACCTGATCTCGCTCGTCCGCGACATCGCGCAGCGCGAGATCGCCCCGAAGGCGGCCGAGGAGGAGGACGCCGGACGTTTCCCGCGCGAGGTCTTCTCCCTGCTTTCCGAGTCCGGACTGCTCGGACTGCCCTACGACTCGGCGTACGGCGGCGGGGACCAGCCGTACGAGGTCTACCTCCAGGTCCTCGAAGAACTCGCCATGGCGCGCCTGACCGTCGGCCTCGGCGTCAGCGTGCACACCCTCGCCTCCTACGCGCTCGCCACCCACGGCACTAAGGAGCAGCAGGCCGAGCACCTGCCGGCGATGCTCGGCGGTGGCCTGCTCGGCGCCTACTGCCTCTCCGAGCCGTCCTCCGGGTCGGACGCGGCCTCGCTGCGCACCAAGGCGGTGCGCGAGGCGGGGGGAGGCTGGGCGATCACCGGTACCAAGGCGTGGATCACGCACGGCGGCATCGCCGACTTCTACACCGCCATGACGCGCACCGGTGAGGACGGCCCGCGCGGGATCACCGCGTTCCTGGTGCCCGGCGACGCCGAGGGGCTGAGCGCCGCCGTTCCCGAGAAGAAGATGGGCATGAAGGGCTCGCCCACCGCGCAGGTCCACTTCGACGGCGTACGGGTCGGGGACGACCGGCGGATCGGCGAGGAGGGCCAGGGCTTCGCGATCGCCCTGTCCGCGCTGGACGGCGGACGCCTCGGCATCGCGGCCTGCGCGATAGGCCTGGCCCAGGCGGCGTTCGACGAGGCGCTGGGGTACGCGGCCGGGCGGCGGCAGTTCGGGCGGCCCATCGCCGACTTCCAGGGGCTGCGGTTCATGCTCGCCGACATGGCCACGCAGATCGAGGCGGGGCGCGCGCTGTACCTCGCGGCGGCCCGACTGCGGGACGCCGGGAGGCCGTTCGCCAAGCAGGCGGCCATGGCCAAACTGCACTGCACCGACACGGCGATGCGGGTCACCACCGACGCCGTCCAGATCCTCGGCGGCTACGGCTACACCGCGGACTTCCCGGCCGAGCGCTACATGCGCGAGGCCAAGGTGCTGCAGATCGTCGAGGGGACGAACCAGATTCAGCGCATGGTCATCGCCCGCCATCTCGCGGGGCCGCCGACGGGCTGACCCGGCTTCCTCGCCAGGGTGCCGCGAGCCGGGCCCACTCCGGGTCGTGCCGGCCCGGCAGGGCGCGGCCCTTGTCGGCCCAGGCCCGCATCAGATCGCGGTAGATCGGCGGATCCGGAAGCTGCGGCGGTGGCGGGGAGGTGGTGTGCCCGGCGGGCTGCGGTACGGGCGGCGGAGCGAGGGCACGGCGTTGACGCCCGGTCGTCGAGCGCGTGGGGGTCGTCATGCCTGGGCAACGCGGGAGCGACCGGGCAGGTCACCGACCGCCCGAATAGGGCGTGCGTTCGCGGACGTCCGGTCCGGCCGCCCGTCCGGGTGACGCACCGCGCACGGAATCCCGTCGCGGTGCGCTTGACGGGCCGCCCCGGCCCGGCCGGGGCGGCTCAGGCGGCGTGGTGCCGTATGACGGGCACCCTGATCGGGCGCGAAGCCGGACCGCCGACGTGCGAGAAGGGCTGGGTGCGCCAGTCGAGCCCCTGAGGGAGCGTCAACAGCAGGGCGGCGTCCTGCTCCTGGAGCGCGGCGGACTCGTCCGCCGGCCGGGCCTCGTCGGCGCTGCGGCCGGTGCCGGTGCAGACCGTGAGCCCGAACGGGTTCCACGGCGAGGCGCACAGCGCGTGTTCCGGCAGGACCTCCTCGTCCGCGAGCAGTGCGATGGGCTGCGCGCAGTCCGGGCAGACGACCCGGTACATCTCGAAGGTGTCGTACGCGTCGAGTTCGTCGTCGAGAGCGTCGGGGTCGACGTACTCGGGGACAAGCTCGACGACGGGCTGCTGCCGCTTGGGCGTGGTGCGACCAGGGCGCTTAAGACTCTGCATGGGTTCTCCCCCTCGGGCTGGGCCGTGAAGGCACTGCGGCCTCGACCACAGCAAGCACTTCCCGTCCTCCATCGGAGGTAATCACGAGAACATCACGGAGACTGTTCGAAGGGTGTGGTGTTCGTCACACATCGCCCGGGGGTGCCGCCCGCGGACGGTTCCGTCCCCCGCACGACTCGGGTCGGGTGCCCGGCACATCACGAACCGGGCATGCCCTGGACAGCTCGGG
This sequence comes from Streptomyces sp. NWU339, assembly GCF_003143855.1. Lineage (GTDB taxonomy): Bacteria > Actinomycetota > Actinomycetes > Streptomycetales > Streptomycetaceae > Streptomyces. Next base: position 45,695 of record NZ_QFRK01000013.1, on the reverse strand, counting down.
TATCCGAGGAGATCGACGGCACTGTAGGTTCTTGCGCCATGGAGGAGCTGGACCGACAGATCGTGCAGCTGCTCGTCAAGGACGGGCGGATGAGCTACACAGACCTGGGCAAGGCCACGGGCCTGTCCACGTCGGCCGTGCACCAGCGGGTGCGCAGACTGGAACAGCGCGGCGTCATCCGCGGCTATGCCGCGGTCGTCGACCCGGATGCCGTCGGTCTGCCCATGACCGCCTTCATCTCGGTCAAGCCGTTCGACCCCAGCGCCCCCGACGACATCGCGGACCGCCTCGCGGGCGTGCCCGAGATCGAGGCCTGCCACAGTGTCGCGGGCGACGAGAACTACATCCTCAAGGTGCGGGTGGCCACCCCGCGCCAACTGGAGGAACTGCTCGCACGCGTGCGCTCGCTGGCGGGCGTCTCCACCCGGACGACGGTGGTCCTGTCCACTCCGTACGAGGCCCGTCCACCGCGCGTCTGACCCGCACCCGCGCGGGAGTACGCCGCGCGTGCGCGGCACGACCGGACGTGCGGCGCGCGGGCGCAGCGGTGCGGACGTGACGTGAAGGGCGGCCCTGGGTGTGGGCCCGGCCCCGCGAGGGGCGACACTGTGGGTCATGAGTGAACGCACCGCCCCGCCGCACACCGTCCTGCTCCGCCGCGGCGAGGTCCACAGCCCCGCCGACCCCTTCGCCACCGCGATGGTCGTCGAAGGCGGCCAGATCGCCTGGGTCGGCTCCGAGGGTGCCGCCGACTCCTTCGCGGACGGCGTGGACGAGGTGATCGACCTCGACGGGGCGCTGGTCACCCCGGCGTTCACCGACGCGCACGTGCACACCACGGCCACCGGACTGGCCCTCACCGGCCTCGACCTGTCCGACGCCCCCTCCCTGGAGGCCGCGCTGGTCCGGGTACGGGAGTTCGCCGCCGCCCGTCCGGCCGACCGGGTCCTGCTCGGCCACGGCTGGGACGTGTCCCGCTGGCCGGACGGCCGCCCCCCGACCCGCGCCGAACTCGACGCGGCCACCGGCGGACGCCCTCTCTACCTCAGCCGGATCGACGTCCACTCCGCGGTCGTCACCACCGCGCTGCTCGACCTCGTCACCGGCGAGATCGCCCGCGAGGCACCCGGCGAGGCCCGGCCGCTCACCGGCGACGCCCACCACGCCGTACGCGCCGCCGCCCTGGGCGCCGTCACGCCCGCCCAGCGCACCGAGGCGCAGCGTGCCGCCCTGGCCCACGCCGTTTCACTGGGCATCGGCACCGTCCACGAGTGCGGTGGCCCGGAGATCTCCTCCGAGGACGACTTCACCGGCCTGCTGCGGCTCGCCGCAGAGGGCGGCGGCCCGCGCGTCGTCGGCTACTGGGCCGAGCGGAACGTCGCCAAGGCCCGCGAACTGGGCGCGACCGGAGCCGCGGGCGACCTGTTCGCCGACGGGGCCCTCGGCTCGCACACCGCCTGCCTGTACGAGCCGTACGCCGACGCCGGCCACACGGGCACCGCCCACCTGGACGCCGCCGCCGTCGCCGCCCATGTCGTCGACTGCACCGAGGCGGGCCTCCAGGCGGGCTTCCACGCCATCGGCGACGCCGCCAACGGTGCGGTGGTCGACGGGATGCGCGCCGCCGCCGAGAAGGTGGGCATCGCGCGCGTGCGGGCCGCCCGGCACCGGGTCGAGCACGCCGAGATGCTCACCCCCGAGACCGTCGCCGCGTTCGCCGAACTCGGCCTGACCGCCTCCGTCCAGCCCGCCTTCGACGCCCTGTGGGGCGGCGAGGACGGCATGTACGCCCGGCGCCTGGGCGTGGCGCGGGCCCGCTCCCTGAACCCCTTCGCGGCTCTGCTGCGCGCCGGTGTCCCGCTCGCCTTCGGCTCGGACAGCCCGGTCACGCCCCTCGACCCGTGGGGCACCGTCCGGGCCGCCGCCTTCCACCGCACGCCCGAACACCGGATCTCCGTGCGGGCCGCGTTCACCGCACACACACGGGGCGGCTGGCGGGCGATCGGACGTGACGACGCGGGCGTCCTGGTGCCGGGGGCCCCCGCCGACTACGCCGTGTGGCGCACCGGTGACCTCGTCGTACAGGCACCCGACGACCGGGTGGCGCGATGGTCCACCGACCCCCGCTCCGGCACCCCCGGACTGCCGGACCTGACCCCGGGTGGTGACCTGCCCGTCTGTCGGCGCACGGTGGTCGGCGGACGCGCGGTCTTCGTACGGCCGGGAGAGTGATCTACGCGGACCGCCCGGTGCCGAGCACGTGCCGAGCCCCCGTCTCGCGACCTGCGCATCCTCTTCGCCGGCCGGACATCTGAACCGCATTGCGCAGGTCAAACGTCTGTTGGCGGGAAGCAGCGGGGGGAAAGCTAGGTTCGGCGGGGTCCACCATCGGACGCCCGACCGGGGAAGTTCCGCCCACTCGAGGCAGCGCCGCTGGGTCAGGGACGGTGTGCCGCACCGGGCACCGTCACCGGGAGCCAGGCTCAGCGTCGGCGCGGCGCGAGGGAACGTTCCGGTGGGTCGGGAAGGTGTGGCCCCGGGTGGGGCCGGGCGCTCAGTAGACAACGGCTTCAGGTCGACTCGCAGCCGGCGGGTCCCAGGTCGGACCGAAGGGCGCCGGGCCCCCATCCGCCGTACACCGCACTCGGACCTTCTCCGCAGAGTGAAGGCCCGCTCCTGCCCGATCTTCGGAAATTAGCACCATCATATGAACGTCATGCCATGTCGGTGCAGGCTGTGACCACTATGGTGGGACCCTGAACATGACATGAAGGGGCAGTTGTGAACGACGGCGACGGGACCCGCGCGGCGGAAGCCCAGGGGAGGACTTTCGGCCCGCTCGGCACGGCCTTGGTGATCATCCCGACCTACAACGAGGCGGAGAACATCAAGGCGATCGTCGGCCGGGTGCGCAAGGCCGTTCCCGAGGCCCACGTTCTCGTGGCCGACGACAACAGCCCCGACGGCACCGGCAGGCTCGCCGACGAACTGGCCGCCACGGACGACCACGTCCAGGTATTGCACCGCAAGGGTAAGGAAGGCCTGGGCGCCGCATACCTCGCGGGCTTCCGCTGGGGTGCGGAGCGCGACTACGGCGTACTCGTCGAGATGGACGCCGACGGCTCCCACCAGCCCGAGGAACTGCCCCGTCTGCTGACCGCCCTCAAGGGTGCCGACCTGGTGCTCGGTTCGCGCTGGGTGCCCGGCGGCCGGGTGGTCAACTGGCCCAAGTCCCGTGAGTACATCTCGCGCGGGGGCAGCCTCTATTCGCGTGTGGCGCTCGCCCTGCCGCTGCGCGACATCACCGGCGGCTTCCGCGCGTTCCGCCGCGAGACCCTGGAGGGCCTCGGTCTGGACGACGTCGCCTCCCAGGGCTACTGCTTCCAGGTCGACCTCGCCCGTCGCGCGGTCAAGGCCGGCTATCACGTCGTCGAGGTGCCCATTACTTTCGTCGAGCGGGAACTCGGCGACTCGAAGATGAGCCGCGACATCGTCGTCGAGGCGTTGTGGCGGGTCACCGCGTGGGGCGTGGGGGACAGGGTCGGCAAGGTCCTGGGACGTGAGGACGCCAAACGGACCGAGCAGTCGCAGCGGGTCGAGCGGACGAAGCAGGGCGGGTAGGCAAAGGGGCCCGCTGGGCGGAAGGGGCGGGCCGCGCGTGCGTCCACCGCCCCGAGGTCCCGCCGATCCCGCTTATCCCGTGCTGAGCAGGGGCCAGGCAGACTGGGAGCATGACGACTGGCGCTCAGACCCCGAACCCCGCCCGGCCCCGGCGCTCCCGGCTGCGCACCGCCCTGCCGCTCGGCGTCGCCGCGTGGCTGGTGCTGGAGATCTGGCTGCTCACGGTCCTCGCCGGGGCGTCGAACGGGCTGGTGGTCTTCCTGGTGCTGCTGGCCGGCCTGGTTCTCGGCTCGGTGGTGATCAAGCGAGCCGGCCGACGTGCCTTCGAGAACCTCACCGAGACGCTGCAGCAGCAACAGAGCGGCGTGCTGCCCGAGCCCCGGCCGAACAGCGAGGGCAACGGCCTGATGATGCTGGGCGGGCTGTTGCTGATCATCCCGGGTCTGCTCTCCGACGCGGTCGGTCTGCTCCTGCTGGTGCCCCCGGTCCAGAAGGCCGTGAGCCGCTATGCTGAGCGCACCTTCGAGCGCAAGCTGCGCGAGGCCGCCCAGGGCTCCCTGGGCGGCGCCTTCCAGCAGGCGCGCATCCACCGGCCCGACGGCAAGGTGGTCCAGGGCGAGGTGATCAGGGACGAGCGCGGTACTCCGCCGGGCGACTTCCCGCAGGAACCCCGGCCGCCGCTCCCGCGCTGAGGGCCGAGCCGAACGCACACAGGACGCCGAACGCACACAGGACCGCGGGCGCCGCACCAAGTGGTGCGGCGCCCGCGGTCCTGTGTGCTGCTGTGCGCTGTGCTCCCGTCCGATCCTCCGTCGGGATCAAGCCGACTTGCGGCTGTCCCGGGGGTGAACCGCGATGTTCATCGCACCGGAGCGCAGAACGGCGAGACGCTCCTCGAGGACCTCTTCGAGTTCCTCACGGGTACGTCGCTCCATCAGCATGTCCCAATGCGTACGCGCGGGCTTGCCCTTCTTCTCCTCGGGGCCGTCGCCGTCAACCAGGAGTGCCTGGGCACCGCAGACCTTGCACTCCCACTCCGGCGGGATCTCCGCCTCGACCGAGAAGGGCATCTCGAAGCGGTGCCCCTTCTCGCATGCGTACTCCACGGCCTGGCGCGGTGCCAGGTCGATGCCGCGGTCCGTCTCGTAGCTGGTCACCACGAGGCGCGTGCCGCGAAGAGCTCGCTCACTCATGAATCGTGCCTCCCGGGCTTGTCGCCCACAGGACAGGTGTCGCTGTCGTCGTCATCCGGTCAACGTCCGGTCGGCGGTAAAGATTCCCGTTCCGGGCCATGTGTCGCCGTCGTAGCCGCAGCCTTGTCAACCAGTGCAGTACCCACCGGCGCCCGGTTTGTCACATCTAATGACAGATGCAACACAGCGTTTCGGTATCTTTGACGCGCAGTAACGGTACACCTGGCAGGCCAAACGCGTACACTACAGCCCTTTCGCGCCGAGTACTAAATTTTCTCCGGAACGGGATTCCCCGCGGCGGCGACCGCCCGGCGCACCGGAACCCGCGCGAGCAGCGCGAAACCCAGGACGAAGAAGGCCACCAGCGAGATGATCGCGTCCCGGTAGCTGCCCGTGAGCTGGTAGGTGAGCCCGAACAGCAGCGGGCCGAGCCAGCTCATCCCGCGATCGCTCAGCTCGTACGCCGAGAAGTACTCGGCCTCCTTGCCGGGCGGCACGAGGTGGGAGAACAGCGATCGGGACAGAGCCTGGCTGCCGCCGAGGACCAGGCCGATCCCGGCGGCCAGAACGAAGAACCACATCGGCTCCCCGGCGGGCAGGAAGTACCCGGCGGCCAGCGTCAGCGTCCAGGCGACCAGTGAGCCGAGGATCGTGCGCTTCGCCCCGTGGATCCGGGCCAGCCGGCCCAGCGCCAGCGCGCCGACCACCGCCAGTACCTGGACCAGCAGCACGGCGACGATGAGCGTGGACTGCCCGAGCCCCAGCTCCTTCGAGCCGTAGACCGAGGCCTGTGAGATCACCGTCTGGATGCCGTCGTTGTAGACCAGGTACGCCAGCAGGAAGGCGAGCGTGAGCGGGTGGCGCCGCATGTCGCGGACGGTCGCCGCGAGCTGCCGGAAACCGGACAGGGCGGACGACGCCTCCCGCGCGGGGGCGCGGCGGTCGCGCAGCCGCCGCAGCGGCACCAGGGCGAAGGCGCCCCACCACAGACCCGCCGACGCCAGGCAGATACGGACCGCCATGCCCTCGGAGAGTCCGAAACCGTCATGGGCGGAGTAGAGGATCAGGTTGGCGACGAGGACCAGGGCGCCCGCCGCGTAGCCGAAGGCCCAGCCCCGCGAGGAGACCGCGTCGCGTTCCTGGGGAGTGGCGATCTGCGGCAGGTAGGAGTTGTAGAGCATCATCGCCACGGACTGCGCCGCGTTCGCCACGACCAGCAGGGCGCCACCCAGCAGATAGCGCTCGCCGTCGAGGAGGAACATGCACGCCGTGGCGGCGGCACCCGTGTAGGCGGCGGCCGCGAGGAGCGGCTTCTTGCGGCCGGTGCGGTCGGCGGCGGCGCCCACCAGCGGCATCACGAACACCGCCAGGATCACCGACAGGGACACCGAGTACGCGAAGAACGACCCGGCGCGCACCGGAACGCCGAACGGATGAACGAACCCGTCCGCGTCCGCCGCGGCCTCGGCGACCGACGTCAGATAGGGGCCGAGGAACACCGTGAGAACGCTCGTGGAGTACACGGAGCACGCCCAGTCGTAGAAGTACCAGCCGCGCTGCTCGTACTGTCGGCCGGCCGCCTCGTCCACCACCGGTGGTCGCACGGTGTCGTCGCCCACCCGTGCCCTCGCTTCCCCGTGAACGCGCTCAGTGGCCGGGCGGGTCTCAGACCCACAGGCCGCGGTCCTCCATGACCGTACGCAGTATGTCGATGCGATCGGTCATGATGCCATCCACCCCCAGGTCCAGGAGCCGGTGCATCCGCTCGGGTTCGTTGACCGTCCACACATGCACCTGGAGCCCGTGCGCGTGGGCGGTGCGCACGAAGCGGTGGTCCACCACCGGGACGCCGGACTGGGCCTCCGGGACCTGGGCGGCGACGGCCGACCGGCGCACCGCGGCCGGCAGCCCCCACGAGCGCAGCCGCAGATTCAGCACCCCCCGCGTGCCGTACGACGTCGCGAGGCGGGGCCCGGCCAGCCGCTGGGCGCGTACCACGCGGGCCTCGGAGAAGGAGCCGAGGCAGACCCGGTCCCAGGCGTCCGTCCGCTCGACCAGGTCCAGGAAGGGCAGGAGAGCCGGCTCGGCCTTGACGTCGACGTTCCACCGCACCTCGGGGAAGGCGGCCAGCAGCTCCTCGAAGAGGGGCACCGGTTCCTGGCCCGCCACGCGCGCGTGCTGCACGTCCCGCCACGACAGGTCGGCGATCCGGCCCGCCCCGTCCGTCACCCGGTCCAGGGTCGCGTCGTGGAACGCGACGAGCCGGCCGTCCCGCGTGGCATGGACGTCCGTCTCGATGTAGCGGTAACCCGCCTCGACGGCGCACCGGAACTGGCGCACGGTGTTCTCCAGGCCGTTCGCCGCCCCGCCGCGGTGGGCGAACGCGATCGGGCCGGGATGGTCGAGGTAGGGGTGGCGTATCCGTGAGGTCACGGACGCAGTATCACCCCGTGCGGTTGACCGGTGGCAACGACCGCGGGGCCGGCGGATGCCGAGGGGACGGCGAACACCCGCAGGAAGAGCTGGGCGAGCGGGCCGATCGTCACCGCGTACAGGAGGGTCGCCACGCCCACGGTGCCGCCGAGGACGAAGCCCGTGGCGACCACCGTGACCTCGATGGCCGTGCGCACCAGCCGGATCGACGCCCCCGTGCGCTGATTCAGTCCCGTCATCAGCCCGTCGCGCGGGCCCGGCCCGAAGCGCGCCGCGATGTACAGCCCGGTCGCCGCGCCGTTCAGCACGATGCCGGACACCGTCATCAGCGCGCGGAGGGCCATGCCGTGCGCCTCGGGCACCACGGCCAGGGTCAAGTCCATGGCAGCGCCGATCACCAGGACGTTGGAGACCGTGCCGAGGCCCGGGCGCTGGCGCAGGGGGATCCACAGCAGCAGCACCGCCGCGCCCAGGAGGGTCACCACCAGGCCCATCGACAGGCCCGTCCGCTCGGACAGGCCCTGGTGCAGCACGTTCCACGGCTCCAGACCGAGTCCGGACCTGACCAGCAGGGCCGAGCTCGCGCCGTACAGCGCCAGTCCGGTGTAGAGCTGGAACAGGCGCCGTGCGAGATGCCCGCGCCGGGGCGATCGGCTGGACAAGGCATACCCCCCATGGTGGAAGTGGACTGACCCGTGACACCCTGTGGCAGGGAGGGGAATGCCATCCATGGCCAATTCGAGGAAGGTGGACTGATTCAGATGGCGCAGTGGACCTCGGCGGTGGGTGCGGCGCAGCTCGCCCGGCTGCTCGGCTCCCAGCAGGGCCGACAGGCCGGCCCCGGCGCCCGCCGCCCGCCCGCCTATCGTGCCCTGGCCGACGGGATCCGGCTGCTGGTGCTCGAGGGACGCGTCCCGGTGGCCGCCCGGCTGCCCGCCGAGCGGGAACTGGCCCTGGCCCTGTCCGTCAGCCGCACCACCGTCGCCGCCGCCTACGAGGCACTGCGCGGCGAGGGCTTCCTGGAGTCACGACGCGGCGCCGGCAGCTGGACCGCCGTGCCGGCCGGAAACCCGGTGCCCGCGCGGGGACTGGAACCGCTGCCCCCCGAGGCCCTCGGCTCGGTGATCGACCTCGGCTGCGCCGCCCTGCCCGCGCCCGAACCCTGGCTCACCCGCGCCGTACAGGGCGCCCTCGAGGAACTGCCGCCCTATGCGCACACCCACGGCGACTACCCGGCCGGACTGCCGGCGCTGCGCGCGACGATCGCCGACCGGTACACCGCGCGGGGCATCCCGACCATGCCCGAGCAGATCATGGTGACGACCGGGGCGATGGGTGCCATCGACGCCATCTGCCACCGTTTCGGAGGCCGTGGCGAGCGCATCGCCGTCGAGTCGCCGTCCTACGCCAACATCCTCCAGCTGATGCGGGAGGCCGGGGCCCGGCTGGTCCCCGTCGCCATGGCGGAGGGGCTGGCCGGCTGGGACCTGGACCACTGGCGGCAGGTGCTGCGGGAAGCGGCGCCGCGCATCGCGTACGTCGTCGCGGACTTCCACAACCCGACCGGTGCGCTCGCCGACGAGGACCAGCGCCGCCGGCTGGTGGAGGCGGCGCGCTCGGCGGGGACGGTGCTGGTCGCCGACGAGACCATGAGCGAGCTCTGGCTCGATCCGGATGTGGAGATGCCGCGCCCCGTCTGCGCCTTCGACCCGGCCGGCTCCACGGTGATCACGGTCGGCTCGGCGAGCAAGGCGTTCTGGGCCGGTCTGCGTATCGGCTGGGTGCGCGCGGCCCCCGACGTGATCCGCGGTCTCGTCGCCGCGCGCGCGTATGCCGACCTGGGCACGCCCGTACTGGAACAGCTCGCGGTGAACTGGCTGTTCGGCACGGACGGCTGGGAGCGGGCCGTGGAGATCCGACGCGCGCAGGCCCGGGAGAACCGGGACGCGCTGGTCGGCGCGGTGCGCCGGGAGCTGCCCGACTGGGAGTTCGAGGTCCCGCGCGGCGGGCTCACTCTGTGGGTGCGTACCGGTGGGCTCTCGGGGTCGCGGATCGCCGAAGCGGGGGAGCGGGTCGGGGTACGGGCGCCGTCGGGGCCACGCTTCGGGGTCGACGGGGCGTTCGAGGGATATGTGCGACTGCCGTTCACCGTGGGCGGCGCGGTGGCCGAGGAGGCGGCGGTACGGCTGGCCGCGGCGGCACGGATCGTCGAGACCGGCGGGACGTCGGGGGCGGAGGTGCCGCGCTCCTTCGTGGCGTAGCCACGGCGGACGGGCGGCGCCTGCGCGCGGTGTTCGAGGGCGGTGGGCGGTCAGGAGGATTCGGCGACGGCCGCCTCCGCGGGCACGTTGTCCTAGGTGTGCCGGTCGGCCATCGCCGGGGCCGTGTCCACGGAGGTCTCGTCGACAGGCGCCTTGGACAGGAGGCCGGGTACCGGCCGTGGGCGCTCGGGCGTCCGCGCCTCCGTTTCCGCGTCCGCCGGAGTCGTCCGGGCCGGGAGCAGGTCGAGTACCGCCTGCCGGTGGGCGTCGCTGGTCGCGTCGTCGTACGGGTTCGGCGTGGCCGGCACCTGGATCCGGTGAACCGGGCCCGTGCCCAGACGGGCGTAGCCGCGACCCGGGGGGACGTGTTCGACGGGTGTGGTGTGCGGGGGAGCGCCCAGGACGGCCGCCACCTGCTCCGGTGTCGCGGGTCCGAGGACGACACGCGCGCGGGTGTGCTGCCGTACCGCGTCGGTGAGGGCCTCCATGCTGTCGAGCTGATCGGCGACGACCACCGTGACGTTCACCGGGCGGCCGTGCCGCAGCGGGACCTGGAGCAGCGACTGGGGATCCTCGCGGCCGTCCGCGGTGGCGAGGTGCGTGAACGCGCTCGGGCGGTCCAGCAGAATCCAGAGCGGCCGCCTGGTGTCCGCGGGTGGCGGGTCGCCCGCCTGGTGGGCCCGGTTGGTGACGATCAGGCGGCGCTCCGTCTCGTGCGCGGCCCACCGAAGACTCGCCAGGACCCCCGCCAGGCCGCACTCGACGGAGAGCACGCCGTCCCGGCCGGTGAGGCACGCGTACTCACCGGTGCCGCCGCCGTCGATGATCATCACATCGCCGTGGACCAGTGCCTGCAGTGCGATGGAGCGCAACAGCGTGGAGGTACCGCTGCCGGGGTGCCCGGCTGCCAGCAGATGGGGCTCGGCGGAGCGGATGCCGGTGCGCCAGACGACGGGGGGAACGTCGCGCTGTTCCTTGCCGTGGGTGAGCGGCAGGGTCCGCCGCACCCGGGTGGGGTCGGTGAAACCGAGGACCGTCTCGCCGGGGGACGTGACGAAGCGCTGGGCGGCGATGTCGGCGGGCAGCGGGGCGAGGACGCGGACCGTGAGCTGGTTGCCCTCCTCGTCCCAGGCGAAGTGGTATTCGCGGCCGCGCCCCGACTTGGCGGCGAGCAGGTGCTCGATCCGGGCGCGGGACTCCGGTTCGCCGTCGGTGTAGTACGCGGGATAGCTGATCAGCAGGTGGGTGATGCGGCCGGTGCCGTCGAACTCGTACTCGGGGAAGGCGTTCTCCCACGCGCCGCCGTGGGTGTAGAGGGGGTCCGGATCCCCGGCGGACGAGAAGTACGGCACCAGGGCTTCGTACAGCGACCTCAGGCGCTGGATCTGTGACTCGTCGGGCCCGTCGGACGTGGCCGGGGCACGGTCCCGGCCCTGCCAGGCCGCCGCCGCCATCAGGGTGATGACGGCGAGCAGGGGGCCGTAGGGGAGGAGCGCCACGACCAGGACCACCGATGCCACCAGGAAGAGCAGCGCTCCGCGCCGCTCCTTGGGGGTGGCGAGCCACCTGCGCCGTCCGGCCGAGGCGAGCCGGCGCAGTCCGCGCGTGATCGTGATGAGCGGATGGAGGACGTCCGTGGCGCTGTCGGCCGCCGTCCGGGCCAGCTCCCGGCTCCGGGCGAGCTGGATGCCGCCGTTCCTCAGGATGTGGGGAAGGGGGCGCCGGGCCACTGCTGCCTCCAGTGTGTGCGGGTGGGCGGGTGCGTCGGGGAGAGGGGGTGCGGTGGGTCAGAACCTGATTCCGCCGAGGAGGCCTGCCAGGCTTTCGCCGCCCGCCTTGATGCTCGGCGCAATGGCCGTACTGGCCAGATAGAAGCCGAACAGCAGGGCCACCACGGCGTGCAACGGCTTCAGGCCGTCCTTGCGGCAGAAGATGAAGAGGACGATGCCGAGCAGGACCACGCCTGAGATCGAGAGGATCATGTGAGTTCTCCTGGTTCATGGGGGACAGTCACCATGAGTACTTCCATCCTCACAGAATGTATCTATACGACAAAAGGTGCAACTGGGTTAATCGGTGAGCGTTTCGCCCGGTCGGCGGACCGGTGCGGACCGTTCCTGACCCGGCGGACGTGGGCTGTCGCATCCGGCTGTGTCCGACCGGGTGCCCCGTGATCCTTACCTCGGGCACGTCGGCTCATGTGCCGCGCGAGCCAGTACCCTGGCGATTCACCCGTACGGCTCTGCACCGCTCGCAGACGTACACCCTGTCCCCGATGTGCGGAGTGATCCGTGGTGAGAGGCGGTCCGGCCGATATGACTGAAGCCCCTGACCCCGAGGTCGTGGAGCTGGCGACCAAGATCTTCGATCTGGCCCGGCGCGGCCGGACCGGGGAACTCGTGGCCTACGTCGACGCGGGTGTGCCTGCCGACCTCACCAATGACCGGGGCGACTCGCTCGTGATGCTCGCCGCCTACCACGGTCATGCCGAAGTGGTCCGCGCGCTGCTGGAGCGCGGCGCCGACGCCGACCGGATCAACGACCGGGGGCAGACCCCGCTCGCCGGGGCCGCCTTCAAGGGCGAGACCGAGGTGGTCAAGGCCCTTCTGCACGGTGGTGCCGACCCTGCCGCGGGCACTCCCTCGGCAGTCGACACGGCCCGGATGTTCGGCCGCGCGGAACTGCTCGAACTGTTCGGTGAACACTGAACCGCACAGGGGGCCGAAGCCGGGCCGAGTGCTGAACCGGACGTTGCGCCGGCGCTCCGGCCGGCGAGGGCACGGGAAACCGCGGGAAACCGCGGGAAACCACGGGAAACGGAGTAGGCGGTACGAGGCCGCCGGAATTCGGTCGCGGCAGATGTGACCGCCGGGTCATCATGACGACGTGATTCACGGACGCGATGGCTGGGCAGGTGTTGCCGCACCGCGCGGGCCGTGACGCGGCCCGCACGGGCCACCGACGAGAGGCAGAGGAAGATGGTCTACAGCAAGCAGGAAACGGCGGGCGCCCCGACGTGTTGGCACGCGGCCAGGTAATGCACGTCCCCGGTTGCGTCGACGCTTGATGTGAGGCTGTTTCCCATGTTCGATCCGGTCATAGCGCCCAGCGGTACATTGCTCGGCCTGCTTCAGCGTGGCCGCGGCGACGGCACGCTGCACGCGCTCACCGCCCCGCGCTCCGAAACGCTCGCGGCGCTGAACCACTGCGTGCTGCGCGATCCGCGCCACGACTGGCAGGTGGAGAACCGCTCCCTCTACTACGCCCGCCTCTACCTCGATCTGCACGGCGAACTGGACGCGATCGAGGCGCACCTCTTCGGGGCCGAGGACATCCTCGACACCGAGGAGTCACGGACCGGGCTCGCCCTCGCGGTCCTCGGGCACCTCGCCTCCTACGGCAGGCGGGACGCGCTCGTCCTGCTGCGCAGGTACGCCGCCGAGGGCTCCAACTGGGCCTGGGCCCTGGACGAACTCGCCCTCCGGGACGACGACGCGGGTCTGCGCGCCCTCGCCGTCCCGGTGCTCGCGCGGTTCACCACCGACGCCGAGGGCGAGGCCGAACTGGCCGCCACCGTCCGCGACGCCTTCGAGCCGCGGCCCTGGCGCCTGTGGGCCGACGATCCGCGCGAATCCGTCGCCACGCGTGTGCGCGGCGCCCAGGAGGCCGGCTGCTTCGACCGCTGGCAGCGGCAGATGCGCCCCACCGGTCCCCGTCCCGGGTGGAGCGTGCGGGCCGTCTTCGAATGGGCCCAGCAGGGAGTCGAACGCGGCACCGCCCTGCATGTCCCGGCCGCCCGCTGCCTGAGCGCCGTGGCGGGCCCGGAGGACCGGCCCGAGATCGTCCGGGCCGCCGAGGACGGCACCGAGGGGGCCCGCTGCACCGCCCTGCGCTACCTCGCCGACAGCAATGATCCGGACGCCCTCGCCCTGATCGAGGGCGCCGTGGCCACCGGGCCGGCGCCCGTCGTGGAGACCGCCGTCGACGCGTTCGAACGCATGCGCAGTCTCGCCGCCGTCGACCGTGCGCGCCGCTGGGCCCACCGGCCCGACGCCCTGGGCGCCGCCGCCGGCCGTGTCCTCGCCCTCCGGGGCGGCGCGCAGGACCGAGACCTGGTCCTCGCCGCGCTGCGCGAGGCGGTACGGGGCGAGGGCCCCGACGCGCCGACCCTGTGGACCCTCGTCGACGGCGCCGGACGCCTGGGCATCACCTGTGCTGCTCCCGTACTCCGCCACATCTACCGGGAGACCGCCTCCTCCCATCTGCGCGGCCGGGCCGCCCGCGCACTCGCGGCCACCGATCCCTCCTTCGGCAGCGGCTTCGCCGTCGAGTGCCTCTGGGACTGCGAGGAGTCCACTCGCGAGATCGCCGCGCGGCACGCAGAGACCGGCGACGCCCGAGTCTTCGAGCGCCTGCGCCGGCTCGCCGTCGACCCGGCCGAGGAGGCCGAGGTGCAGACCGCCGTACGCAGCCGGATCGGTCCCGGGGAGACCCTCGTGTGACCCGCCCGGGGCGCGCGGTGTGAACGCCGGATGTCCCGCTGGGCAGGAGCGCATGGCCGGTGTTCGACCCCTGCGGGTGTGCGACGCAACGCTCATGGGACGTTCCCCGGCCGGAAAGATCCACGTTGACGTGGCCACGTCCGGCGCGGCGAGAACACCCGTATGCGAGTCGTCATCGTGACCGAATCCTTTCCCCCTGACGTGAACGGCGTGGCTCACTGCGCGCTCCAGACCGCACGGCACCTCGTGGACCGCGGTCACAGCCCTGTCGTCGTCGCCCCCACCGCTGCGGGCGACGAACCCGACGACCGGGCCCCGTGCCCCGTCGTCCGGATCCCCTCCCTCCCGCTCCCGGGCTACCCCCAGGTCCGCGTCGCTCTCCCCAGCAGGCGTGTCACCGCGGCAATCACCGAGCACCGGGCCGATCTCGTCCATCTGGCCAGCCCCTTCGTGCTCGGTGTGCGCGGCATGGCGGCGGCCTCGCGTCTCGGCCTGCCGGCCGTTGCCGTCTACCAGACCGACCTCGCCGGGTACGCCCGCACGTACATGGGCGCGGGCGAGGCCGCGGCCTGGCGTCGGATCCGGTCCGTGCACTCGGCCGCCGACCTCACCCTCGCCCCGTCCGGCGCCGCGCGGAGCGACCTTCAGGAGCACGGCGTCCCCAGGGTCAAACTGTGGCCGCGCGGCGTGGACACCGCCCGTTTCCGGCCCGAACTGCGGGACGAGGCACTGCGCCGGGAACTCGCCCCGAACGGCGAGCTGATCGTCGGCTACGTCGGCCGGCTCGCCCCCGAGAAGCAGGTCGAGCTGCTGGCCGAAACGAGCGCCCTGCCGGGAGTGCGGGTCGTCGTCGTGGGCGACGGCCCCAGCCGGCCGGGTCTGGAGCAGGCCATGCCCGGCGCGGTCTTCCTGGGACGACGCACCGGTGACGAACTCGCGAGGATCTTCGCCTCGCTGGACGTCTTCGCCCACACGGGACCGTTCGAGACCTTCTGCCAGACCGTGCAGGAGGCCATGGCGAGCGGCGTGCCCGTGGTCGCGCCCGCCGCGGGCGGCCCGCTGGACCTGGTCGCGCACGGGCGTACCGGGTTCCTGGTGCCGCCGCGCGACGCAGCCGCGGTACGGGACGCGGTGTGGTCGCTGGCCGCCGACCCACGGCGGCGGGCCGCCTACGGGGCAGCGGGGCGCGCGACGGTCGAGGGCCGTACCTGGGCGGCCGTCGGGGACCGGCTGATCGGCCACTACACGGATGTGCTCGCCGGGCGCAGGACGGCGGTGGCGGCGTGAACGGGCCGGTGGGAACGGAGGCCCTGCCGACCGGTGTGCCGGGTGCCGACGGCACGCAGGGCGTCGAGTGTCCGCAGGGCGTCGGGCGCCCACAGGGTGTCGACGGCTCGCTGCGGATCGTGCGGCTCGCGAACTTCGTCGCGCCGGCCTCCGGCGGACTGCGCACCGCGTTGCGGGAGCTCGGCAGGGGCTACCGGGAGGCGGGGCACGAGTCCGTGCTCGTCGTTCCCGGTGAGCGGGAGAGCGACCGGGAGACCGAGCAGGGGCGGGTGATCACCCTGCCGGGCCCGCTCCTGCCCGGCACCGGCGGCTACCGCGTCCTCACCGACAAGCGGCGGATCGCCGCCCTGCTGGAGGAACTCGCTCCCGACCGGCTCGAGGTGTCCGACCGTACGACCCTGCGCTGGACCGGCAGATGGGCGCGGCGGGCCCGGGTACCCGCGGTCATGGTCTCCCACGAGACCGCCGACGGCGTGCTGCGCACCTGGGGGCTGCCGGAAGGGGTCGCGCGGCGCACCGCCGACGCCCTCAACGCCCGCACCGCCCACACCTATGCGCGTGTCGTGTGCACCACCGAGTTCGCCGAGCGGGAGTTCGCCAGGATCGGTGCCCGCAACGTCGTACGGGCACCGCTCGGCGTCGACCTGACGGAGCGGCATCCCGCGCTGCACGACCCCGGGCTGCGGGCCCGCCACGCGCGCGGGGCGGAAACACTGCTGGTGACGTGTACCCGGCTGTCCGTGGAGAAGCGGCCCGGGACGGCGCTGGACGCGCTGGAGGCACTGCTGCGGCGCGGGCGGCGGGCGGTGCTGGTGGTGGCGGGGGACGGACCGCTGCGGCCGCGGCTCGAGCAGCGCGCCCGGGAACGCGGACTGCCGGTCGTCTTCCTGGGCCACGTCCTCGACCGGGCGTTCCTCGGCGCGCTCCAGGCCTCCGCGGACGTGTGCCTGGCGCCGGGGCCCGCGGAGACCTTCGGGCTCGCCGCGCTGGAGGCGATGGCGTGCGGCACCCCCGTGGTGGCGAGCACCTCGTCCGCGCTGCCGGAGGTGATCGGCTCCGCCGGGGCGGTCGCGGAGGACCGGGGGGAGTCGTTCGCGGACGCCGTCGAACTCCTGCTGGGACGGCCGGAGACGGAGCGGCGCGCGGCGGCACGCGCACGTGCGGAGTGCTTCGGGTGGGGAGCGGCCGTGACGGCGTTCCTCGACGCCCACGAGGCCCCGCGGACGGCCGCGCGGGAGGGCGTGCCGGACGGCGTGGCGCCCGTCCGGCCCGCGTCCGCAGCACGGGGAGGCCCGAGATGAGACCCGTGCGGTTCGTGGCCCTCGGCGACTCGCTGACCGAGGGCGTCGGAGACCGCGCCGGGGACGGATGGCGGGGCTGGGCCGCGCTGCTCGCCGGGTCGCTGGACGAGCGGCCCGTACGGTTCACCAACCTGGCGAAGAGCGGGGCGCAGACGCACGACGTGCTCGAAGGCCAACTCCCCGGGGCACTGGCCCTGCGGCCCGACCTCGTGTCGGTCGTCGTCGGGGTCAACGACACCCTGCGCCAGGGCTTCGACATCCACGCCGTGGCCAGGCAGCTGGACCAGGTGTACGCGGCCTGCGCGGCCCAGGGCGCCGTGCTGCTCACC
This sequence comes from Streptomyces sp. NWU339, assembly GCF_003143855.1. Taxonomy (GTDB): domain Bacteria; phylum Actinomycetota; class Actinomycetes; order Streptomycetales; family Streptomycetaceae; genus Streptomyces. The sequence goes on along the minus strand of NZ_QFRK01000013.1, from coordinate 28,768 downwards.
GCGTGCCTGCCCGACCCCGGCGGCACCATGGGCCTGCCCGGGGCGCTGGCCAGGCCGCTCGCCCGCCGGCAGCGCGCGCTCAACACCGTCGTCCACGCGCTGTCCGACCGGTACGGCGCGGTGCACCTGCACGCGAGCGACGGTGACTGGGTCGCCGACCGTGCGATGTGGAGTGCGGACCGGATGCACCCGGGCGAGCGGGGACACCGCCAACTGGCCGTGAGGTTCCACGCGCTGCTGGCGGAACGGGGTCTCGCCCCCGGACCCGCGCCCTCGCCCGAGCCGGAGTCCGCGGCACCCACCCTGGCGGCGAGCCTGTGGTGGCTGGCCACCGCCGGCACCGGATGGGTGGCCCGTCGGTGCACCGACCTGCTGCCCCAGCTCCTCGCGCTCGCCGCCGACGACCTGCGGCACCGCGCGCGCGGGACGAGCGTCCGGCTCGATCTGCGGAGCTCCGCCGCGGTGTCGGCGGCACTGGCCGCGCTGACGGCGGGGGAGCCCCCGGGGTTCAGGGGCGCCGCACGGCAGTGAGGGTCGCCGTGCGGCGATGAGGTGGGCCGGGCCCTTTTGGTACGGGTCCGGCCGCGCGCCGCCCGACGCGCACCGCGTCCGGAGCGAACGGGTCGTCAGCGGGCCCCGGCGGCCCCTGTGGGCTCGGAGCAGTGTGACGACCGTGACACCGGAGTGCATCTGCGTCGTTTGGGCCGTTGTCAGACCGAGGACCTAGTCTGTGCACCGTGACTTCACCTGCATCGACGGACAGTGCTCCGCCCCAGCTCAGCGCGGGCCCGCGGCCCGCGCCGGGCCCGGCGGCCGACGAGGGGCTGGCCCGGCGGCTGCGCGCACTCGCCTGCACCGCGCCGCTGCACGACCTGGACGCCCGCAAGGCCAATCTGGCCGGCGAGTACTCGGTGTACGGCATGGCGGAGGTCGCCCTGGCGGCCATCGACCTGGTCACGCTGAACATGGACTTCGACACCGGTGCCGACCACGACCAGATAGTCGCCCGGCTCGTCCCGCGCATCACCGCCCAGGCTCCCCGCCGACCGGCCGCCGAGCACGAGCGGGTGGCCCGCTGGGTCCTGGAGAACCTGATCAACGTCGGCAGTGTCGACCGCGGCTTCCGCGCGGTGTACGGCGTGCTCGGCGCGGACGGCAGCTATGTCCGCCGCGACTACGACTTCAAGCTGATCGAGGAGGTCCCCGGCCCCGGCGGCACTGTCTACCTGCGGACCACGGACGAGGCGGTCAACGTCCTGGTAGGTGCCCTGGACACCGATGTCACCAGTGCCCAGATCGCCGCCGAGGTCAAACTCGAGGTGCTGATCAACCGGGGCAGGCTCGCCGACGCCCAGCTCGCCGCCGAGCAGGCCCGCTACCGGACCGTGCAGTACTCCGAATCGCTGCGCCGCGCCCTGGACGCCACCCGGCGCAATGTACGCGCGGTGGACTGGCTGAGCGCCGTTCCCGACATGATCGCCGAGGCCCTGGACCACGTCGCGGACCGGTACCGCCATGAGAACGCGATCCTCACCAACATCCGCAAGGCCCGTGACGAATCGGAGGACCCCGAGCACAAACGCAGGGCCGCCGAGCTGGTGGACATCGTCAAGGACTGCATCCGCCGGCACACCCAGTTGCAGTCCCGGCTGCTGGAGGCCGGCCCGCTGTTCCGGGCCGAACAGGACCGGCAGGCCTTCGCCACGCCGGCTTCGACCTCGGGCACGGACCTCTACGGACACCTCCTCTCCCCCTTGCTCCCCCTGCCCCTGGAGCAGGCGGTGCGGATCACCGACGCCTTCTTCGCCCGCGGCACCGGGCTGCGTACACCGGTGTCCGTCCGGGTCGCCGACCTCGTCGACATCCTGCTGACCCCGGCGGTGGAACGGGAGCACCTGGGCGCCGAGATGCCGGAACCCGACCTGATCGCCACACCGGACGACAGCCGCTTCACCGAGGAGCAGCTGACGGCCGCGACCACCCTGCTGGAACTGCCGGCCGACGCGCCCCGACGGCTGTCCGGACTGCTCGCCGAGGCCCGCCGCCAGGACCCCGAACTCCCGTACCTGGTGGCTCTGCTGGCGGTCCACGCGGCCAGCCCGCCGGTCGGCACCGCCTACCGCCAGGGCGAGCGGCGCCTGCTCTTCGCGGTGGACGACGGTGTGGAACTGGACGACCCCGAGTTCGGCGGCGCCGACCTCATCGTCGGTACGGCCCTGCTGGACGCGGCGGGGATGGCGGCGGACCGGACGGAGGCGGCCTGATGGGCGTTCCGCCGGACCTCGGGGAGCCTGCGGAGGCCGCCGGCTCCGGGCAGGCCGCCAGTACCGTCGTTGCCGCCGTCACCGTCGTTCGCCAGCGCGAGGAGGAACCGTGTCCGTGAGCGAGCATGCCGAGTGGAGCGAGGCGGAGCCCTCCACCGCACCGGCGAGCGCCGCCGTCACACCCGCCGACGCCGCCGACGCGGCGCGGCTCGTCGCCTTCGGCCTCCAGCCCAAGCTGCAGCCGGCCCGCGACCAGGAGTACGCGGACCTGCTGCGCCGCTACCGTGAGGACCCGCCGTTCGCGCGCCTCGCCGACGCCGTGGCCACCGGCCTCGGCCTGATCGTGCTCGAGGTGTCCCCGCGCGCGGGGATGGCCGTGACCGCCGCCGAGGACTCGGTGTTCGCCGTCCGCATGGGCGACTACGCGCGGCGGACCTCCGCCGACGGCGGCGACCGGTTCCTGCACGGGCTCGCACACCTCGCCGTCGCCGTCATGGCCTTCCCGCGTCCCGAGGACCTCGCCGACGACGCCTACATCGGACGGGTCACCGTCAACGGCGTCGACGCCTTCGTACGCCAGGCCTGCCACCGTCTGGAGGAGCGGGCCGCGGAACAGGGCGAGAACACCGACCCGGCCAGTGACGCCCCGGGGCTGGAGACGGCCTGGCGGGTCTGGGCGAGACGCAGCGCGACCGGCGCGACCAAGGACGCACGCCGGCTCGCGGGTTCGACCACCGGCATCGTCGCCAAGGCCGTCACGTTCCTCACCGACTCCGGATTCCTGCAGCGCACCGGCGACGACCACGGCGGCACCTACCGCACGACGGCCCGCTACCAGCTCCAGGTGCGCGACCTCGCGGGCGGTGCGGCCATGGCCGAACTACTGGAGCTGGGCGTCGTCCCGGTCACCGACGGCACCCCGACCCTGCTGCCCGCGGACAGCGATGAGGACCTGGAACTGGTGGCCGGCGCCGGCCTGCCGTTCCATTCCGTCTGAGCCGTCCCCTGCCGCCGCACGTCCTCGCCTCCGTCCCCGTCTCCCCTCCCGCCCCTCCTTCCCGTCCCCGTCTCCGAACCACCCCGACCTGCCGAAGACTTCGAGAGTCCGCCATGTACGAGCTGTCCCGGGTCCGCCTCTACTCCATCGGGCCCGCCGGCGCGCGCTACGCCGACACCGTGCTCGACCTGCGCGGTGTCGGCGAGACCGTGCCCGAACCCGCGCCGACGCAGGCGGAGTTCTTCGCGGAGGAGCCGGTGGGCCCGCCCCGCCGGCCCGCGCCCGCCGGGGTGCTCTTCCTGGAGAACGGCGGCGGCAAGTCCGTCCTGCTGAAGCTGATCTTCTCCGTGATGCTCCCGGGCCACCGCAACACCCTCGGCGGCGCGAGCTCCGGCGTGCTGCGCAAGTTCCTGCTGGCCGACGACTGCGGACACGTGGCGCTGGAGTGGCAGCACGTGCTGACCGGCGAGTGCGTCGTCGTCGGCAAGGCCAGCGAATGGCGTGGCCGCCAGGTCTCCAACGACCCGAGGAAGTTCGCCGAGGCCTGGTACTCGCTGCGGCCCGGGCCGGGACTCAGCCTGGACAACCTTCCCGTCGCGGAGGCCACCGCCGTACGGCCGCCTGCCGACGGCCAGTCCGGCGCGAGGGGCCGCCGCCGCACCATGAAGGGCTTCCGGGACGCCCTCACGGAGGCAGGCAGGACGTATCCGCACCTGGAGGTGCACTGGGAGGAGACCCACGAGCGCTGGACCGAGCACCTCGGCGATCTGGGACTCGACCCCGAACTCTTCCGCTACCAGCGGGAAATGAACGCCGACGAGGGCGAGGCAGCCGGCCTCTTCGCGGTCAAGAAGGACTCGGACTTCACCGATCTGCTGCTGCGCGCCGTCACGGACACCCGTGACACCGACGGACTCGCCGACCTGGTCGGCGGCTTCGGCAACAAGCTGGGCCGACGCGCCGAGCTGATCGCCGAACGGGACTTCACCGCCGGTTCCGTCGAACTGCTCGGCAGGATCGTCGAAGCGGCCGGTGCCCGCACCCAGGCGCGGGAGATCCACACCGCGGCCGAACGCCGCACCCGCACCCTGGCCCGCAGGCTCTCCGCGCGCGGCAACCAGGAACGCGCCCGCGCCGCCGACCTCGCGCAGCGCGTCACCGCCGCCGCCCACGCCGTCACCCAGGCCGGAACGGCACGCGAACACAGCGCACTGATCTCGGCGGAGATCGCCTACCGGCACGCCTCCCTGGCGCTCACCGCGGCCGAGAAGTCCGCTGCCGCCCAGAAACGGGAACTCGCCGACGCACGCACCCTGTACTCGGCGTGGCAGGCCGCAGAGGCAGCGCTGCGCCACCGCGCCGCCGCCGACCGGGCCGCCAGGGTCTCGGCCGCGATCCAGGAGGCCGAGCGGGACGCGGCACCCGCGCTGGCCGCCCGAGCGAAGGCAGCCGTCGACCTCGTACGCGCCCTGCACACCGCCGCGCAGAACGCCGAGAACCTCGCCAACGAGGAGGAGGAGCGGTCCGCCGCCCTCCAGGAGGTCAGCGACGCCGCTCACCGCGACGCCACCGCCGCCGCCACCGAGGCACAGCGGGCCCGCAGCGAGATCGGCCACCTCAGGCAGCGCCTCACCGAGGTCGAGCAGGAGACCACCGAGGCCGTCCGGGCCGGTTGGCTCGACGACAGTGCCCCCGACGCCGACCCGGCCCGCGCCGCCCTCGCGGCCAGCGACGCGGAGAAGACCGCGGTCGCCGCCTGGGACTCGGCCCGCGAGGCGGCCCGCCGGGCGACCGAGCACGCGCGTGAGGCCGTCGCCACCCAGGCGCGCGCGGAACTCACCGCCGCCCGCGCGGCGGACGCGGCCACGGCAGCCGACCGCGCCCACGAGAGCGAACTTCGCACCGCACAGGCCCTGGCCGCCGAGGAACGGCCGGCCGAGCTGCTGGGCCTGACCGCCACCGACGCACGCCCCTCGGTCCCGTGGCCCCGTCCCGACTCGGATGCCGAACCGGACGGCGGCCCCGCCGAAGGCACCCTCACCGCCATGGAACTGGACCGCTTCGCCGACGACCTGTGCGAACTGCTCGACGACGCGGTCTCCTCCGCCGAACGCCAGTTGTTCGAACTGCGCACCGCCGCCGCCGACGACGCCCGCATCCTCGGCGCCCTCGGAGACGGCGGACTGCTGCCGCCCGGCCCGGACGTGCTGGCCACGGTCGAGCACCTCGGCGAGCACGGCATCCCCGCCCTGCCCGGCTGGCGCTATCTCGCCCAGGCCGTCGACCCCGCCGACCACGCACGCGTGCTGGCCGCCCGCCCCGAACTGGTCGACGGTGTCATCATCACCGACCCGGACTCCCACACCCGCGCCCGCGCGGCCCTGAGCGACGCCGCCCTGCTGCCCCGGTCCACGGTCGCCGTCGGCACGGCCGCCGCCCTGCTCGCGCCGACCCCGGCGCCGGACGCGGACACCGGGGACGTCTTCCTCGTACCGCCGAACCCGGCCATGCACGACGAGCACGCCGCCGACGAGGAGCGGCAGGCGCTGCGCGTCCGGGCGGCCGCGCGGGACGAAGAGATCCGTGCGCTGGCGGCGCGGCTCGCCAAGGACCGAGAGCTGACCGCGCGGCTCACCTCCTGGCGTACCGGCTGCCCGCCCGGCCGGCTCGCCGAACTGGCCCGCGCGGCGCACGATGCCCGCGCCTTCGCGGCGGAGTCCGAGGCGGAACTCGCCGAGGCACGCGCCGTACGGGCGGAGGCCGAGGAGGCCGCCGCCGAGGCCGCCCGGGTGCGTGACGAGCGCCAGGAGACCGCGCAGAAGGCCCGACGTGCCGCAGACGCCCTCGCGGGACTCGCCTTCCGGCTGCGCGAGCGGGGCGGCTGGCAGGCCAAACTGCGGGAGTTGGCCGACGACGCCGCCGAGGCGGAGGCCGGCGCCCAGGCCTGCCTGGAGCGCGCGCGGGCAGCCGACGAGGACCGGCGCGGCGCGCAGCGGGCCGCCGACGACGCCCGGCGCACCGCGCGGGCGCTGCGCGCCGAGCGCTCCGAGATCGCCGGCGCCCCCGACGACGTACCGGAGGACGGCACCGAGGCGCCGCAGATCTCCCTGCCCGCCCTGCGCGAGGCGTACCGGGCCGCGTCCCAGGTCTACGAGAAGGTCGGCGTCGGCGCCGATCTGCGCGCCGAGCAGGCCCGCGCCGAGAGCGACGAGAGCGCGGCACGCGCGGAGCTGGACCGGCTGAGCAACAAGGTCCGCACCCGCGCGGAGCAGCTGCTCCAGTCGCCCGACGGTTCGGACGGTCCCAGTCGCCAGGCCGCCGCGGCCCGCGCCGAGGAGCTGGTGCAGCTCCTGGAGACCCGTATGTCGAGCGCGAGCGAGCAACTCGGACGGCTGCGCGGCGAGGCGGAGCGGCTCGCGCCCGAGGACGGCGAGGAACACACCGGGCTCCCCGAGGAGTTGGTGCCCCGCGACGCCGAACACGCACAGGCGCTGCTGCGGACCGCCACGGCCGAACTGGCCTCCCGGACGGAGGAGCTGGACCGGACCAGGCAGGCCCACGGAGAACTCCTCGACGCGCACCACGCCGCGGAGGACGCCGCCGGGGGGTTCGACGAGATCGCCGCCATGCTCCGCGACCTGCTGCGTGATCACGCGTCCGAGGAGGAGCCGGAGCGGCCCGAGCCCTACCCGGGCAGCTTGGCGGAGGCCCGCAGCTCCGCCGCGGAAGCCCGCCGGTCACTGCGGGGCTGCGCCGCCGATCTGTCCGCCACCGAGTCCGCGGTGCGCGAGGCGAGCGACATCCTCGTCCGGCACGCCAACTCCACCCGCTACGAGCAGGTTCGCACCCCCGCGCGGCAGCAGATCCGCGAACTGCCCGCCTCCGCGCTGCCCGAGCACGCCCACAAGTGGGCGGACGCCTTCGCGCCCCGGCTCCGGGTCCTCACCGACGAGCTCGAACAGCTGGAACGCAACCGCGACTCGATCGTGGACCGGCTCAGAGGACTCGTCGAGTCGGCCCTCGCCACCCTGCGCTCCGCGCAGCGGCTGTCCCGGCTGCCCGAGGGGCTGGGCGAGTGGTCCGGGCAGGAATTCCTCCGCATCCGCTTCGAGGAACCCGACCAGGTGACCCTCACCGAACGGCTCGGTGAGGTCATCGACGAGGCGACCCGCGCGGCCGTGCGCAAGAACTCCGATCTGCGGCGCGACGGCATGTCCCTGCTGCTGCGTGGAGTCGCGGCCGCCCTCCGGCCCAAGGGCGTCGCCGTCGAGATCCTCAAGCCGGACGCCGTACTGCGCGCCGAGCGGGTCCCCGTCGGGCAGATGGGCGATGTGTTCTCCGGAGGGCAACTGCTCACCGCGGCCATCGCCCTGTACTGCACGATGGCCGCGCTGCGCTCCAACGACCGGGGTCGGGAGCGGCACCGGCACGCCGGCACCCTGTTCCTCGACAACCCCATCGGCCGCGCCAACGCCACCTACCTGCTGGAGCTCCAGCGGGCCGTCGCCGACGCGCTCGGCGTGCAGCTCCTCTACACCACAGGCCTGTTCGACACGACGGCACTGGCGGAGTTCCCGCTGGTCATCCGCCTGCGCAACGACGCCGACCTGAGGGCGGGCCTGAAGTACATCAGCGTCGAGGAGCACTTGCGGCCGGGCCTGCCCCAGGAGGCCACGGACGGGGAAGCCGTGCACAGCGAGATCACGGCCACCCGGATGTTCAAACGCCCGGCACCTGCAACCCCCTAGGGGCGCGGGACCGTGTCGGTACGCGGCTCCGCGGCGTGGGTGCAGGCGGTGCCTGTGACAGGGAGAACGTGCTCGCTCTCACGTTTCGTAGCGGCGTCGGAGCCGGAGACCCGTGCCGCCGACCACAGTCGCAGACGGACGTGGTCGGCGGCACGGAGACATTCGGCTATCAACTCTCGACATGAAGAGCGACGGCCACGGCGTCTCCGCCCGATGGCGCTACGACTCCAGCTCTGCGCCTGCCTCCAGGGCACATCCAGCGGTACCCCGTACAGCTGCGGCGGCTGGGCGTACGCCAAGGCCTGACCGGCACAAGTCGGCGAACGGGTGGGCCTTCGGGCTCGCCGCTTTCGTGGTCACAGGTCGGTGCTCGCCCACTCGACGACTTCGGCTCCCTCAAGGGTGCGACAACTGCTCCCTCTTGCCCTGTCGGCGTATGCGCCTCTGGGCCCGCTCCGCGGCCTGGGCCTGACGTCGTGCCCTGCGCCGCTCGCGCCGCAGGGACCGGGCGGTGCTGCTCGGTGCCGACACCACGCCGTTGCGCTGGTTCCACACCTGGCGCGTCACCCAGACATCGAGCGCGGCCCAGGTGGCGACCACGGTGCTGGCGATGCTGCTGAGCACCATGGGGAATGCCAGCCACGACCCGGCCAAGGTGCACAGGAACGCCACCATGGCCTGTATCAGCGTCACCGAGATGATGAGCACCGCCCGCACGGCTGCCGTCCGCACCGGGTCGGGCAGCCTGCGCCGCTTCGCCGACTCCTCTATCCACAACGGCCGGTAGTGGAACCGTTCCTGAGCGGGTTCCCGCTCACTCCGAACGCCGAGATCCCGCGCATCGGTGTCCCGCCGTGCCGTGTCCTGTGCGGCCGCGTCCTTCCCGGACGTCTCCTGCCGCTGTGCCGTGCCCATCACCGTGTCGCTCCCCACCCTCGGCGGACCGCTCACCCCTGTCCGAAGCCCCGATCTTCCTACGGCTGCCCGGCTTGCGCTGTTTTACGCCGCCCGGGTGCAGGGTGCGGCTCCTGGGGCCGATTCCGCCCCCCCCATTTCCTGTATAGAAGGACGAGCGGCGAGTCATGAAGATTCCCTGTCGGCGAAAAATTTCGGCCAAATGTCCGCGTGCGCCCGCCGGAACGGGCTTTCGGGCCGCCACCGGTTTCGGGGAAGCAATCTCCCTCAATAAGCGGACAACTCCTCATCCTCCCGGGCTCGTACGGAAGCTCTGCCTCCGGAAGATTCTTCGAGTTACCTGTGCGCCAGTAGTAGGCTCGCGCCGTTTGGTGACGTACATGCGTACCCCCTGCCGGTGGGGGCCGAGCTGGGGGAGTCCATGCGCTTTCGCGGGAAGTCCATCCGCCGGAAGATCGTGGCGCTGCTTCTCGTGCCGCTGGTGTCCCTGACGGCGATCTGGGGCTTCGCCACGGTATTCACGGGACGGTCGGTCACTCAGCTGTTTCGGGTCTCCGCCGCGGTCGAGGACATCGGCTACCCGATTGGGGAAACCGTCCGCGCCCTCCAGCAGGAACGCCGCCAGACCCTCGTCCATCTCGCCGATCCGCGGGCCTCGGACACGCTCTCCGCGCTCCGCACCACTCGCACGGCCACCGACGGCGCCATCGCCAAGGTCCGTGAGAACGCGGGCGACCCCGACGTCCGCGACGGGCTGAGCACGGGCGGCGAGGACCGGCTCACCGCTGTCCTGGACGCGTTCGACGGCATCGACTCCCTGCGCGGCAGCGTCGAGCAGGGCACGATGAACCGCGTCGAGGCCCTCAACCAGTACAACCTTCTCGTGGACTCCTGCTATGCCCTCCTGACCTCCCTCGACGGCATCGACAACGTGGAGATGGGCCAGCAGGGCCGCGCCCTCCTCAACCTCAGCCGCGCCCGTGAACTCCTCGCCCGCGAGGACGCCCTGCTCGGCTCGGCCCTCGTCGTCGGCACGCTGTCCCGAGCGGAGGTACGCGACATCTCCGACCTCGTGGCCCAGCGCAGGCTGCTGTACGACATCGCTCTGCCGCAGTTGCCGGCTGCGGACCGGGACCGCTACGAGAGCTTCTGGAAGAACGCGGCGTCCGCTCCGCTGCGCGTCGCCGAGGAGGCGGCCGTCTCCTCCGGCACCGGACCGCCTCACGGAATCACCGCGAAGAGCTGGGACACCGCCGCCGGCCATGTGCTCGAAGAACTCGGCACCCTCAACGACCAGGCCACCGACCGCTATCAGGAGCGCGTCCACCCGGTCGCCATGGGCGTCATCACCCGGGCCGTCGTCGCCGGCGTCCTCGGACTGGCCGCCCTCCTCGTCTCCCTCGTCCTGTCCGTGCGCATCGGCCGCGGCCTCATCCGTGACCTGCGGCAGTTGCGTCTCGAGGCCCATGAGGCGTCCGGCGTGCGACTGCCCAGTGTGATGCGCCGTCTCTCGGCGGGTGAACAGGTCGACATCGAGACCGAGGTCCCCCGCCTGGAGTACGACAGGAACGAGATGGGCGAGGTCGGCCAGGCCCTCAACACCCTGCAGCGCGCGGCCGTGGAGGCGGCCGTCAAGCAGGCCGAACTGCGCTCCGGGGTCTCGGAGGTGTTCGTCAACCTCGCCCGCCGCAGCCAGGTCCTGCTGCACAAGCAGCTCACTCTGCTGGACAGCATGGAGCGCCGGACCGAGGACACCGAGGAACTCGCCGACCTGTTCCGTCTGGACCATCTGACCACTCGCATGCGCCGGCACGCCGAGGGTCTGGTCATCCTCTCCGGGGCCGCACCCTCCCGGCAGTGGCGCAAATCCGTCCAGCTCATGGACGTCGTGCGCGCCGCCGTCGCCGAGGTCGAGGACTACGAGCGCATCGAGGTCCGCAGGCTGCCGCGGGTCGCCGTCACCGGCCCCGCCGTCGCCGACCTCACCCACCTCGTGGCCGAACTCCTGGAGAACGCCACGGTGTTCTCCCCACCGCACACCGCCGTCCAGGTCCTGGGCGAGCGCGTCGCCAACGGCTTCACCCTGGAGATCCACGACCGCGGTCTCGGCATGGCGGCCGAAGCGCTGCTGGACGCCAACCTGCGGCTCGCCGAGACCCCGGAGTTCGAACTCTCCGACACCGACCGGCTCGGACTGTTCGTGGTCAGCCGTCTCGCGCAGCGGCAGAACGTCCGGGTCTCCTTGCAGCCCTCCCCCTACGGCGGCACCACCGCGGTCGTCTTCATCCCGGACGCGCTCCTGACGGACGACATCCCGGACACCAATGGAGTCGGCTTCCGCCTCGACCGGCCCCGGCGCGCCAAGGACAAGGAGCCAGAGGAGAACCGCCGTCGCGCGCTGTCCCAGGTGTCCGTACAACTGCCCGGACTGCCCGCCTCGCTGCTGGACGGGCCGGTCGAACTCGAGAGCCCCGTCGACCTGGACGCCCTCGACGACTGTCCGGGGGCCCCGGGGGACGAGGACGACGAGGGCAACGGACACGGCGGCCTGTTCCGCCCCCGGCGCTCCCCGGCCCGCACCAAGGACGAGCGGCCGGGCCGTCGGCGTGAGCCGCATCAGCGGGCTCCCGAGAACCGCGACGGACCGGACAGGGACAGGGACACGGACGGGCAGATGAACAGCCCTGCTCCGCTGCCCCGCAGGAGGGTCCCCAAGCTGGTCAGTTCCCACGGCCGCCCGGTCGGCGACGAGCACGTCCGCCGGGAGCGGACGGACCACGACACCGGCACCCCCTCCGCCCACCCTGGGCAGGAGCCCGCACCGCCGCCCCTGCCCGTCCGCCGACGGAGCGCGGAGTCCCAGCCCGGCAGCACCCCGCAGTACGCGGACGGCCCGCAGGACGCGGACGACCGGCCCGACCCCGGATCGCTGCCCCGACGTGTACGGCAGGCCAGCCTCGCCCCACAGCTCAAACGGAGCACGCGACCACGGAACGAGGAAAGATCCCGGCCCGTCGAACGGGACGCGGAGGAAGTACGCAGCCGCATGGCCTCGCTCCAGCGCGGCTGGCAGCGCGGCCGCGACGAGAACGCCGAGGCCGACGACGGCCCCGGCGGGGCAGCACCACGAGGAACGATCAAGGATGACTAAGGGGGACGGTCGATGACCGCACCGAACACGACCGGTCACGCCGAAGGCGGCAAGGGGGAGCTGAACTGGCTCCTCGACGACCTGGTGGACCGCGTCGCGAGCATACGGAAGGCCGTCGTGCTCTCCGGCGACGGCCTCGCCACGGGGGCGTCCGGGGAACTGACCCGCGAGGACAGCGAGCACCTCGCCGCCGTCGCCTCCGGGTTCCACAGCCTCGCCAAGGGCGTGGGCCGCCACTTCGAGGCAGGCGGTGTCCGCCAGACCATCGTCGAACTCGACGAGGCGTTCCTGTTCGTCACGGCCGCCGGAGACGGCAGCTGCCTCGCCGTCCTCGCCGACGCCGACTCGGACGTCGGACAGGTCGCCTACGAGATGACCCTTCTCGTGAAGCGGGTCGGTCCGCATCTGGACGCCGAACCACGCACCGATCTGCCCCCGGGCGGGTAGTGGGATGACATGAGCGCTGACGGCGAGGGAAGAAGCCACTGGTTCGACGACGAGGCCGGACCGGTCGTCCGTCCGTATGCCATGACGCGGGGCCGCACCTCGAGTGCGGCCCAGCACCGCCTGGACCTGATCGCGGTGGTCGTCACCGAACCCGACGCGGACGATCCGGAGGCGGACCCCACCCTCTCCCCGGAACACGTGGACATCCTCGAACTGTGCCGTGACACGCCGCAGACCGTCGCCGAACTCGCCGCGGAACTCGACCTGCCGACCGGAGTGGTACGAGTCCTCGTCGGAGATCTCGTCGACCTCGAATCCGTCCACGTGAACCGGCCGGTTCCCCCCGCCGAACTGCCGGACGAGAGTATTCTGCGCGACGTGATCAACGGCCTCCGAGCGCTGTGAGCGGCGCGGAAGCGGGGTACTGACGTGACAGGCTGGCAGTTCTGGGTGGACCGAGGCGGCACCTTCACCGACATCGTCGCGCGCCGCCCGGACGGGCGGCTGCTCACCCGCAAACTCCTCTCGGACAACCCGGCCCTCGCGCCCTCCCGACGCCGCTCCGGTGGGACGGCCGCCGCCGCCGACGCGGCGGTGGCGGGCATTCGCGAACTGCTGGCCGGCTCCGGCGAACCCGTCGAATCCGTACGCATGGGCACCACGGTCGCCACCAACGCCCTCCTCGAGCGCACGGGCGAACGAACCCTCCTGGTCGTCACCCGCGGCTTCCGGGACGCCCTGCGCATCGCCTACCAGAACCGACCCGCCATCTTCGCCCGTCGCATCGAACTACCCGAGCTGCTGTACGAACGGGTCGTCGAGGTGGACGAACGCATCGCCGCCGACGGCACCGTCCTGCGGGCCCCGGACCTGGACTCCCTGAGCGGGCCGCTGCGCCAGGCCCACGCCGACGGCATCCGGGCCGTCGCCGTGGTCTGCATGCACAGCCACCGCCACCCCGCTCACGAGCAGGCGGTCGGTGAACTCGCCGCCCGTATCGGCTTCCCGCAGATCTCGCTGTCCAGCGAGGTCAGCCCTCTGATGCGACTCGTCCCGCGCGGGGACACGGCCGTCGTCGACGCCTACCTCTCGCCCGTGCTGCGCAGCTACGTGCAGCACGTGGCCGACGAACTCGACGGGGTACGGCTGATGTTCATGCAGTCCAACGGCGGCCTCGCCGAAGCGGCGCAGTTCCGCGGCAAGGACGCCATCCTGTCCGGTCCGGCCGGCGGCATCGTCGGGATGGCCCGCATGTCGCAGCTCGCCGGCCACGACCGGGTCATCGGCTTCGACATGGGCGGTACCTCCACCGACGTCTCGCACTTCGCGGGGGAGTACGAACGCGTCTTCACCACTCAGATCTCCGGCGTGCGGCTGCGCGCGCCCATGCTGGACATCCACACGGTCGCCGCCGGCGGCGGCTCGGTCCTCCACTTCGACGGCTCCCGCTACCGCGTGGGGCCCGACTCGGCGGGCGCCGACCCCGGCCCCGCCTGCTACCGGGCCGGCGGCCCGCTCGCCGTCACCGACGCCAACGTCATGCTCGGCCGCATCCAGCCCGACCACTTCCCGGCGGTCTTCGGCCCGAACGGCGACCAGCCCCTCGACACCGAACTCGTCCGCGACCGCTTCACCACCCTCGCGCGCGAGATCCGGGAACGGACCGGCGACGACCGCACCCCGGAACAGGTCGCCGAGGGCTATCTGCGGATCGCCGTCGCCAACATCGCCGCCGCGGTCAAGCGGATCTCCGTCCAGAAGGGCCACGACATCACCCGCTACGCCCTCACCACCTTCGGCGGTGCGGGCGGGCAGCACGCGTGCATGGTCGCCGACTCCCTCGGTATCCGCACCGTCCTCGTGCCACCCGCGGCCGGTGTCCTCTCCGCACTCGGCATCGGCCTCGCCGACACCACGGCCATGCGTGAACGCTCCACCGAAGCACCCCTGGAGCCCGCTGCGATGCCCGGCGTCCACCGGACCGCGGACGACCTCGAAGCGGCGGCCCGCGCCGAACTCCTCGCCGAGGACGTCCCCGAGGACCGGATCGAGGTCACCCGTCGCGCCCAACTCCGCTACGACGGCACCGACACCGCCCTCACCGTCGAACTGACCGGGGCCGACACCATGCGCCGCGCCTTCGAGGAACGTCATCGCGCCACGTACTCCTTCACGCTCGACCGCCCGATCGTCGTCGAATCCCTCTCCGTCGAAGCCACCGGCATCACCGACCCCCCCGATCTCTCCACCCTCGCCCCCTACCGGGGCCGCTCCACCGCTGCGCGATCCGTCCGCCTCCACACCGGCGGCACCTGGCGCGACGTCCCCCTCCACCACCGCGAGGACCTTTCCCCCGGGGAGACCGTCTCCGGCCCGGCGATCGTCACCGAGGCCGGTTCCACGACCGTCGTCGACGAAGGCTGGCGGGCCTCGCCGACCGACGACGGGCATCTGGTCATGGAACGCGTCGCGGTTACGCGGAGTTCCGACCTCGACACGGAAGTCGACCCGGTTCTGCTCGAGGTCTTCAACAACCTCTTCATGTCCATCGCCGAACAGATGGGCGCCCGCCTCGAGTCCACCGCCCAGTCCGTCAACATCAAGGAGCGCCTGGACTTCTCCTGCGCCCTCTTCGACCCGGACGGAAACCTGGTGGCCAACGCCCCCCACATCCCCGTCCACCTGGGATCCATGGGCACCGGCGTCAAGGAGGTCATCCGGCGGCGCGGTGCCGCCATGCGTCCGGGCGACACCTACGCCGTGAACGACCCGTACCACGGCGGCACCCATCTCCCCGACGTCACCGTGATCACCCCGGTCTTCGACACCGCGTCCCCCGACACCGCGTCCCCCGGCACCGTGGACGGCGAGACCACGGAGGGTGACCGGAGGGTCCTCTTCTACGTCGCCTCACGCGGCCATCACGCCGAGATCGGCGGCATCGCCCCGGGCTCCATGCCCGCCGACAGCCGCACCATCGACGAGGAGGGCGTCCTCTTCGACAACTGGCTCCTCGCCGAGAACGGCCGGTTCCGCGAGCAGGAGACACTCGGCCTCCTGACCGGAGCGCGGTATCCCTCCCGCAACCCGCAGACCAACCTCGCCGACCTGCGCGCCCAGATCGCCGCCAACCAGAAGGGCGTCGACGAGGTCGGCCGAATGATCGAGAACTTCGGCCTCGACGTGGTCCAGGCGTACATGCGGCACGTCCAGGACAACGCCGAGGACGCGGTACGGCGCGTCATCGACGCCCTCGACGACGGCGAGTACACCTACGAAACCGACTCGGGCGCCGTCATCCACGTGCGCGTGCGCGTCGACCGCGAGAACCGCTCCGCGACCATCGACTTCACCGGCACCACGGCACAGCTCCCCACCAACTTCAACGCCCCCTTCTCCGTCGTCAACGCGGCCGTCCTGTACGTCTTCCGGACCCTGGTCGCCGACGACATCCCGCTCAACGACGGCTGTCTGCGCCCGCTGCGCATCATCGTGCCGCCCGGCTCCATGCTGGCGCCCCGGCCCCCGGCGGCCGTCGTCGCGGGCAACGTGGAGACCTCCCAGAGCATCACCGGCGCCCTCTACGCGGCGCTCGGCATCCAGGCCGAGGGCTCCGGCACCATGAACAACGTCACCTTCGGCAACGCCCGCCACCAGTACTACGAGACCGTCGCCTCCGGCTCGGGCGCGGGAGAGGGCTTCCCCGGAGCGTCCGTCGTGCAGACCCACATGACCAACTCGCGGCTCACCGACCCCGAGGTCCTGGAGTGGCGGCTGCCCGTCCGCCTCGAGGAGTTCGCCGTGCGCGCAGGCAGCGGCGGCGCGGGACGATGGCGCGGCGGGGACGGAGCGGTCCGCCGCATCCGGTTCCTGGAGCCCATGACCGTCTCCACGCTGTCCCAGCACCGCAGGGTCCCCCCGTACGGCATGGCGGGCGGCGCGCCCGGCGCGCCCGGCGCCAACCGGGTCGACCATGCGGACGGCAGCGTCACCGAACTCGGCGGAAGCGACTCGGCGGACGTCCGCGCCGACGACGTACTCGTCATCGAAACCCCCGGCGGTGGAGGATACGGTCCACCGCCCGATCCCCACCGAGCAGGAGAGAAGAACGATGATCTTCGGGCGTTCTGAGCGCGGCAAGCCCCCGGTCGAGCCCGTCACGCTCAAGATCCTGGTGGCCGGTGGCTTCGGCGTGGGCAAGACCACGCTCGTCGGGGCGGTCAGCGAGATCAGACCGCTGCGCACCGAGGAACTGCTCACCGAGGCCGGGCGCCCGGTCGACGACCTCAGCGGCGTGGAGGCGAAGAACACCACCACCGTGGCCATGGACTTCGGCCGCATCACGCTCCGCGAGGATCTGGTGCTGTACCTCTTCGGAACTCCCGGCCAGGAGCGGTTCTGGTTCATGTGGGACGAGCTCGCCGAGGGCGCCCTCGGGGCTGTGGTGCTCGCCGACACCCGGCGGCTGGAGGACTGCTTCGCGGCCGTCGACTACTTCGAGCGGCGATCCATACCGTTCCTCGTCGGCGTCAACTGCTTCGAGGGAGCCCCGCGTTACCCGGTCGAGGACGTCCGCCGGGCCCTCGACCTCGACGCGCACGTACCGCTCGTGATGGGAGATGCCCGGGACCGCGAGTCGGTCAAGGAGGTGCTCATCGGTGTCGTCCAGCACGCCATGGCACAGGCGGCCCAGCGCCGCCGGACCGTCACCGTCTGAAGCGCGCCCGGACGTGTCACACCCGCCGCGAAGCCGGCGCCGTCGTTCACCTGCTCGAAGTGGTCGACGTCCAGTCGGCTGAGCGCGAAGGCCCCGCCGCCCGCGATGCGCCGGTCCACCTCGCCGGTGATCGTGCCCGAACCCGGCAGCCGGGTCAGCGGATCGAGTCCCGGGCCTCCTCCACCCGGGTCTCGGCCAGGGCCCGCACCCGCCCCGACGACGCGGTGGCGGGCAGCAGCGCGACGGCCGCCAGTGGTGCGTCACGGGTGACCGGAGCAAGGCAGGGGGCTTCCCGACGGATTCCACTCCTGATAGATGCAGGAGACATGACACGACTCTCCGCCGCGGTGCGCGCCCTGATCACCGCGCTCGCCGCCCTGACGGCCACGACCGCCGTATCCGCTCCCGCCGCATCCGCTCCGGAGAAGCCGGAACCCAAGGCACCCGAGGACTTCGTTGCGCTGAACAGTGTGGACCCGACGATCATCCAGGAGATGCGCTACTTCACCCCGCACAACTTCGTGGGCGAGCGCATCGACGGCTACCGGCAGCCCCTGTGCATCCTCACCCGCCCCGCGGCCCGGGCCCTCCACGAGGCCCAGCGCAAGCTGCTGCGACAGGGCTACTCCCTCAAGGTGTACGACTGCTACCGGCCACAACGCGCCGTGGACCACTTCGTGCGCTGGGCCAAGGACCTCGACGATCAGGCGATGAAGGGGGAGTTCTACCCGAACGTCGACAAGAACCGGCTGTTCGCCGACGGCTACATCGCGGAGAAGTCCGGCCACAGCCGAGGCTCGACCGTGGACCTCACCGTCGTACGGCTCCCCGCCGAGCCGACCCGGCCGTACCACCCGGGACAGCCCCTCACCCCCTGCTTCGCGGCCAAGGACCAGCGGTTCCCCGACAACTCGGTCGACATGGGCACCGGCTACGACTGCTTCGACACGCTCAGCCACACCCTCGACCCCCGCATCCAGGGCGAACAACGGGCCAACAGGCTGCTCCTCAAAGGCACCCTGGAGAGCCTCGGCTTCGTGAACCTGGCCGAGGAGTGGTGGCACTACACCTTCAAGCCGGAGGCTCATCCGGACACCTACTTCGACTTCCCGGTGTCCCGCGGGTCGCTCACCGGTCACCACTGAGCGCTCCCCGAAGCCGCCTGGTGAGCGGCCCCCGAAGACGCCCCCGCCGTGATCGGCTACAGTCCGCGCGTGTCCAGAAACCGAACCCCCGGCCCGGCCCTCGACCCCGTGCCGGACTCGCACTGTTCGAGCTGCGGCACGCCCTTCGGCGCGGGCGTCTCCGGCTGGCCCCGGGACTGCCCGGCATGCGGTGCCGTCGCCTATCGCAACCCGCTGCCGGTCGCGGTCGCCCTCCAACCCGTGTACGACACGAAGGGCACCGCCCTGGTCGTCATCACCCGCTCCATCGCCCCCGCGCGCGGAGGCACGGCCCTGCCCGGCGGGTACATCGACGACCGGGAGGACTGGCGCCAGGCCGTCGTACGCGAACTCCGGGAGGAGACCGGAATCGACGCGGCGAGCCGGGACGTGCGACTCGCGGACGCCATGAGCTCGCCCGACGGACACCTCCTGCTGTTCGGTCTCCTTCCGGAACGTCCCGCGGAAGGCCTGCCGCCCTTCGCCGCCACGGACGAGACGGAAGGCCGGCACCTGCTGCGCCGCGCGGAGGAACTCGCCTTCCCGCTGCACACGCGGGCCGCACGCGCCTGGTTCGAGGGCCGGTACATCTGACTCCAAGCCCGCCCAGGCCCGACCCGGCACGGCTCAGCGCGGCCCGAGCCCGCGCATCCGCACCGGGTAGGGCAGCTCGCGGGCGCCGTCCGCACCCTCCCGCTCGACGACGATCCGGGCTCCCGCCCAGCGGACGCCGTACCGCTCGATCTCCGGCTCCTCCCAGCCGTCGCCGACATCCGCGACGACCGTCCCGCCCCCGGTCCGCCCCCTCACGGGCGCCCACACCTCCAACTCCAGCCCACCGTCCTCCCCGCGCACGGGAATCACGGAGCCCGCGCGGGCGAAGACCGGAATGCGGTCCAGGGGCGCGTCGACCAGCACCTGGGCGGGCCCGTCGTACGCCCGTCCCGTAGCCGACTCGTACCAGCGCCCACCGGGCAGCCGCACCGTACGCCGTCCCACCCCCGGGGCCAGCACCGGTGCCACCAGCAGGCAGTCACCCAGCAGGAAGGCGTCCCCGCAGTCGCGCAACGCGCGCTCCTCCGGCGCCGACCACCACAGCGGCCGCACACAGGGAGCCCCGGTGCGCCGGGCCAGATGCGCCAGCGTCACGAAGTACGGCTGCAGCCGGCGACGCCCGACGAGGGCCGTACGCGCGCGCCGCACCACCTCGGCGCCGAACTCCCACGGCTCCTTGCTCCCCGCACCCGCCTGCGTGCGGAACAGCGGCAGATGGGCACCCAGCTGGAGCCACCGCAGATACAGCTCCGCGGACAGGTCCCCGCCGAACCCGCCGACATCCGGCCCCGCATACGGGACACCGCACAACCCGAGCCCCATCACCAGGGCCAGGGAGGCCCGCAGTCCGGCCCAGCCCGTGGCCACCTCCCCCGACCACGTCCCTCCGTAGCGCTGCATACCGGCCCACCCCGAGCGCGAGAACACGAACGGCCGCTCCTGCGGCACCAGCGTCCGCAGCCCCTCGTAGGCCGCCCTGGCCATGCACAGCGCGTACACGTTGTGCGCCTCGCGGTGATCGCCGCCCCGCCCGTCCAGGGCGTGCCGTGCCGAGCGGGGGAGCGTCGGTTCCCCGAACGCGGTGAACGACGTCGGCTCGTTCATGTCGTGCCAGAAACCCGCGAAACCCTGCTCCAGTCGCTCCGCGTACAGACCGCCCCACCACTGGCGCACGCGCGCGTGCGTGAAGTCCGGGAACACCACGTCTCCGGGCCAGGAGACGCCCTGAACGACCTCTCCCGAGGCGTCCCGCACGAACGCCTCCTGCGCCGCCCCCGAGTCGTGCACGGCACTGCCGCCCTCGGCAGCGACCGCGGGGCCGACGACCGACACCAGCCGGATCCCGTCCCGCCGCAGCTCGTCGGCGAGCGCCGGCAGTTTCGGGAACCGCTCCTGGTCGACGGTGAACACCCGGTGCGCGTCGTGGTGGTCGACGCCCAGATGAACGGCGTCGAGCGGCAGCCCGTGCTCCCGGTAGCGGGCGACGGTCCGCCGCACCTGCTGCTCGCCACCCTGGCCCCACCGCGCGTGATGATGGCCGAAGGCCCACGCGGGCGGCAGCGCGGGGGCACCGGTCAGCGATCCCCAGGCGAGCAGCACCCGCGAGGGAGTACCCACCATCACCCAGCAGCGCAGTGGGCCCCCGTCCATCCGCAGCGTGCTCGTCCCGACCTGGTCGTGCCCGGAGCCGGCGCCCTCCACGCCCTCCCGCAGTGTCACCGTGCCGTCCCACGAACTGTCGTGGAACGCGAGATGCGTGCCCGCGTCGGCCACCACCAGCTGCACCGGCATCATGACGGGGAGCGGACCGTCACCGGACCCGAAGGCGCGACCGGGGCCCGTGTTCCACAGCCGGTAGGTGCCGTCCCGCAGCCACGGTCCGAAGGCGCGCCCCCCGAGCCCGAAGAACCGGGCGTCGGCCCGCACCTCCGACCGCTGCATCCAGCGCGCGGTGCCCCCTCCCACCGGTCCCACCGGCTCCCACCAGCGCGGCGGCAGATCGCGCCGCAGAACCACGCCTCCCGGGGTGAGCACCTCCACCGAGCCGAGCCGTGAGACGACGACCGTCACCCGCTCGGCGACCACACGCCAGCCGCCGTCCGTGTCCGGCTCCAGCACCGCCCGCGGATCCGGATCGGGACAGCGGCCGGCCAGCGCGTACGACGGCTCGGGAGCCGCCCCGTCCCAGCCCCAGAAGACGGCGCCGTTCACGGCGACGAGGATCCGGAGCTCGGAGCGGCTGAACCGGACGATCCCGCCCCCGGGCCCAGGCTCCACCTCCCGCACCTGTCCGGGCGTCCGTGCGCGCTCCGTCCCCCGGGGTGGCAGCCCGGTGGCGTCGGCCCGTCGCCTGCGCCACGCTGCCCGTACGGTACGCAACCCCCGTGCCGCGCTCACCGAGCCGACCGATCTCACCGAACGCACCAGGCCACGACCGTCCATGGTGCTCACCCTGCCATTGCGTGCACTTCGCACGAGTGTCGTTCAACTGCCGTTCACCCACGGTCGGACCACATCTTCACGACACGGACTGCGGAGGCACACCCTGGTTAGGAAGACGATCACATGGCATCGTTCCTGTCAGCCGCGTCACGCGCACACCCCAGCCCGTGCGCGCAGGACGCACACGACGCGCACAGTCCGGGAGCCGCCCATGTCGACCGAGAACCCCCAGCCGCTCTGGCAGCCTGATCCGCAGCGCATCGCCCAGGCCCGGATCACCACGTTCCAGGCATGGGCCGCCGAACGGCACGGCGCCCCCGCCGAGGGCGGTTACGCGGCACTGCACCGCTGGTCCGTGGACGAGCCGGAAACCTTCTGGAAGGCCGTCACGGAGTGGTTCGACGTCCGCTTCTCGACCCCCTACGCGCGTGTGCTGGGCGACCGTTCGATGCCCGGCGCCCAGTGGTTCCCCGGTGCGACCCTCAACTACGCCGAACACGCCCTCCGCGCGGCGGCGACCCGCGCGGACGAGCCGGCGCTCCTGTACGTCGACGAGACCCATGACCCCAGGCCCGTCACCTGGGCCGAGCTGCGCAGCCGGGTCGGCTCCCTCGCCGCCGAGCTGCGTGCCCTGGGCGTACGTCCCGGAGACCGCGTCAGCGGCTACCTCCCCAACATCCCGCAGGCCGTCGTCGCCTTCCTGGCCACCGCGGCGGTGGGTGGCGTGTGGACCTCCTGCGCGCCCGATTTCGGCGCCCGCAGCGTGCTCGACCGCTTCCAGCAGGTCGAACCGGTCGTCCTGTTCACCGTCGACGGATACCGCTACGGCGGAAAGGAGCACGACCGCCGCGACGTCGTCGCCGAACTGCGCCGTGAACTGCCCACCCTGCGCGCGGTCGTGCACATCCCCCTGCTCGGGACCGACACCCCGGACGGAGCGCTGGACTGGTCGCCCCTGACCTCCGCGGACATCGAACCGGCATTCGAGCAGGTGCCTTTCGAGCACCCGTTGTGGGTGCTCTACTCGTCCGGCACCACCGGACTGCCGAAGGCGATCGTCCAGTCCCAGGGCGGCATCCTGGTCGAACACCTCAAGCAGCTCGGACTGCACTGCGACCTGGGGCCGGAAGACCGTTTCTTCTGGTACACGTCGACCGGCTGGATGATGTGGAACTTCCTCGTCTCCGGCCTCCTCACCGGAACGACGATCGTCCTGTACGACGGCAGTCCCGGCTATCCGGACACGGGCGCCCAGTGGCGGATCACCGAACGCACCGGCGCCACCTTCTACGGCACCTCCGCCGCGTACGTCATGGCCTGCCGCAAGGCCGACGTGCACCCCTCCCGCGACTTCGACCTCTCCGCGGTGCAGTGCGTCGCCACCACCGGCTCCCCCCTGCCGCCCGACGGATTCCGCTGGCTGCACGACGAGTTCGCCGAGAGCGGGGCCGACCTGTGGATCGCCTCCGTCAGCGGCGGTACGGACGTCTGCTCCTGCTTCGCGGGGGGCGTACCCACCCTCCCCGTGTACATCGGCGAGCTGCAGGCCCCCGGTCTGGGCACCGACCTGCAGTCCTGGGACCCGAGCGGCAAACCCCTGACCGACGAGGTCGGCGAGCTCGTGGTCACCAATCCGATGCCGTCCATGCCGATCCACTTCTGGAACGACCCCGACGGCAGCCGCTACCACGACAGCTACTTCGACACCTATCCCGGCGTCTGGCGGCACGGCGACTGGATCACCCTCACCTCGCGCGGTTCCGTCGTCATCCACGGCCGCTCCGACTCCACGCTCAACCGCCAGGGCGTCCGCATGGGGTCGGCGGACATCTATGAGGCCGTCGAACGCCTTCCCCAGATCAAGGAATCCCTCGTCATCGGCGTCGAACAGTCCGGCGGCGGCTACTGGATGCCCCTGTTCGTGCACCTGGCACCGGGCGCCGTGCTCGACGAGGACCTGAAGGGGCTCATCCAGCGGACCATCCGTGAGCAACTGTCGCCGCGCCATGTCCCGGACGAGATCATCGAGGTGCCCGGGGTGCCGCACACCCTGACCGGCAAGCGCATCGAGGTGCCGGTCAAACGCCTTCTCCAGGGCACGCCGCTGGAGAAGGCGGTCAACCCGGGGTCCGTCGACAACCTGGACCTGCTCACGTTCTACGAGGACCTGGCCCGCCAACGCACCTGACCCCCGGACGCCGGCCGGCCGGTTGCCGACCGGTCCGGTACGACCTCCTCCCACCGTGCCGCCCGTGGTGGCGGCACGGCGCGGTTCCGCCCACTCACCGTCACCGCCGGACGCCGTTGTCAGTGCCCCCGGTTACTGTGAGTGAGCATTGATCGACTGTACAGGGGGAGACATGACGTACACCGACCACCGAACCGTCCGACGTGTCCTGCACCGGGAAATCGCGGGCACCATCGGGGTGCTGACGGACGAGCACGACTTCCGCGCCATGCGGCACTACCGAAGCTTCGTCTTCGACGACCACGCCACGTACCTCGAACACGTGGAGGCCGTCCTCAGGACACGTGCCCTGCAGGGCAACCACACCACACTGGCCCTCTTCGACCCCGAGGAGTACGCGGCATTCTGCGCGCACACGGGCCTCGACCCAGACCGCCGCACCAGCCGCACCCGCTTCACCGCCGAACTCGCGGCCACAGGCCCCACCGTCCCCTACGAGGGGCAGCCGTTGGCCGACCTCCTGCCCGCCCTCGTCGACGAGGCGGTCCGCCGGGCGACCTGGGAGTACGCGACCACACTCCTCGCCCGCCTCGGCGCCTGCGCCTCGTGCGGTGAGGACCTGGGCCGCGAGGCCTTCGCCCGCGCCTCCCAGCTGATCGTCCGCATCCTCGACACCGCGGGACCCGGCAACCGGCACCTCGTCTGCAGTGTCGCCGGACCGCCCGAGACCCTGGTCGCCGTCCTGCACGCCGACGACAACGACGGACACATGGAGCTGGACGACGCCGAGCTCCTCGAATTCACCACGGTGCTGGCGGTCGGCCTCGCCACCGACAGTCCGGGCGGACTCGTCATGCGGACCACCGCACCAGGAACCGCCGACCGCATCCACGGCTGGCGGCTGCGTGCCCACGGCCTCGAACCCCTCACTGCGGGAGAGGTCTTCGACGCCTACTGCACCGACGTGGAATCCGGAGACCTCATCTCGCCCGAGTCCAATGTCGACTACTGCGAGCCGCCCGACCTCGCGGACGAGGGCCCGAGCCCGACCCACCATCACTGAAAACGAAAGGGAAACGCAAAAGGGGAATCGGAGGGAAGGAAAGGGAAGGAAAAGGGGCGCTCCAGAACCTGGAGCGCCCCTCACGAAAAGCAGCCGGTCGGGCGCGGCCTGCCGCGGTCGGCTATTCGCCCGACAGCACTGCCTGAGCGGCCCTACGGGCCTCCTCGGCGCTGTCGGTCGCGCGAGCCGCCGCCGCGGCCCGCTCACACTGCGCCAGCGTGAACTTCGCCAGCGCCGCCCGTACATAAGGGATGGACGCCGCGCCCATGGAGAGGGAGGTGACACCCAGACCGGTCAGCACCGAAGCGAGCAGCGGGTCGGAAGCGGCCTCACCGCAGACACCGCAGCTCTTGCCCTCGGCCTTCGCCGCCTCGGCGGACAGCGCCACCAGGTCGAGCAGCGCGGGCTGCCACGGATCCTGCAGCCGGGACACCGCGCCCACCTGGCGGTCCGCGGCGAACGTGTACTGCGCGAGGTCATTCGTCCCCAGCGAAAGGAACTCGACCTCCTGCAGGATCGAGCGCGCACGCAACGCGGCCGACGGAATCTCGACCATCGCACCGAACTTCGCACGCAGGCCCGCCTCACGGCACGCGTCGGCGAAAGCCTTGGCGTCGGCACGGTCCGCCACCATCGGGGCCATCACCTCGAGCTGGACGGACAACCCCTCCGCGGCCTTGGCCAGCGCCGACAGCTGGGTACGCAGCACCTCCGGGTGATCGAGCAGTGACCGCAGACCACGCACACCCAGCGCCGGGTTCGGCTCATCGGCCGGGGTGAGGAAGTCCAGCGGCTTGTCCGCGCCCGCGTCCAGCACGCGCACCACCACACGGCCCTCGGGGAAAGCCTCGAGCACCTGACGGTAGGCCGCGACCTGCTTCTCCTCGGAGGGAGCGTTCTTGCTGTCGTCCAGGAAGAGGAACTCGGTGCGGAAGAGACCGACGCCCTCTGCGCCCGCCTCGACCGCGGCCGCCACATCCGCCGGACCGCCGATGTTCGCCAGCAGCGGCACCGTGTGACCGTCCGCGGTCGCACCGGGCCCGGTCGACGCGTTCAGCGCCGCCCTGCGCGCGGCCGCCGCAGCCTCGAGCTGCCCCTTCTTCTCCTCGCTCGGGTTCACGAAGATCTCACCGGTGCTGCCGTCCACCGCGATCATCGCCCCCTCGGCGAGCTCACCCGCACCCGGCAGGGCCACCACGGCCGGCACACCGAGCGCCCGCGCCAGGATCGCGCTGTGGCTGGTGGGCCCCCCTTCCTCAGTCACAAAGCCGAGCACCAGGGCGGGGTCCAGCAGGGCCGTGTCCGCCGGCGCCAGATCCCGAGCCACCAGGACGTACGGCTCGTCACTGTCCGGGACACCCGGCATCGGTACCCCGAGCAGCCGTGCGACGATCCGATTCCGAACGTCGTCGAGATCGGCCACGCGGCCCGCCAAATACTCACCGGCGGCGGCCAGCAGCTCGCGGTACGCGGCGAACGCGTCGTACACCGCACGCTCGGCGGTGCTGCCTGCGGTGATACGACGTTCCACGTCCGTCATCAGCTCGGGGTCCTGGGCCATCATGGCCTGAGCCTCGAGGACCGCCTGGGCTTCACCGCCCGCCAGATTGCCGCGCGCCATCAGATCGGCCGCCACAGCCTCCACGGCCTTGCGGGCGCGCCCCTGTTCACGCTCAGCCTCTTCCGCCTGGATCTGCCTGGCCGGCGGTTCGAGCACGGCCGTTCCCATGTGTCGAACCTCGCCGATCGCCACACCGTGGCTCACGCCGACGCCTCGCAGCATTGTCTCCATCTCACCCGTCTCCGATAGTGCGGCGGCTCACGCCGCCGGGTTGGTTGCCCTGCTTGCCGTCAATGAGGACGGCACCGACGTCACTTCCAGAGGAAGAGACTGTCGCCGGCCTTCACCTCGCCGTCGTCGCGCAGCTCGGAGAGAGCATCCGCGGTGGCCTCCAGAGCCACGACCGGGCACACCGGGGACTTGCCGGCGGCCTCGACGGCGGCAGGGTCCCAGCGCACGATGCTCTGACCACGGGTCACGGTGTCGCCCTTGTTGACGAGCAGCTCGAAGCCCTCGCCGTTGAGCTGCACGGTGTCGATGCCGAGATGCGTCAGCACGCCGTGCCCGCTCTCGTCGACGACGACGAACGCATGCGGGTGGAGGGAGACGATGACACCGTCCACGGGGGAGACGACTGCGGAGGGCTCCCGTACGGGGTCGATCGCTGTACCCGGGCCGACCATGGCCCCGGAGAAGACGGGATCGGGCACGGATTCCAGTCCGATGGCCCGTCCTGCGAGCGGGGACGTCACGGTGGTCATGGGAAGCCTCCCAGGGGCGGAGATCTATAGGAGCCCGTCACTGCCTATCTCGGACGGTGCACTGTGATGCAGGGTATGTCATAGGTAGTACCGGTTTGCGCGAGAGGACCAATTAGAGGTCTAGACCACATCTCGCAGCGATTTGCACCCGCTCTGCGGCCCCATGTACAGTCGGGGACCTGCCTGGGGCTGAGCGATGCGATCACGCGCGCCCTGACTCTCGGCAGCCCAACTCATCAGATCTTATCTCGAGATCATCTTCTGCATGCCTGCAGGGTGGTGGTCAGGGGGTCGGAAAAACACTGATAGAGTTTGGGAACACCGAAGGGAAGCGCCCGGAGGAAAACCCGCAGGGGTGAGTACGAAGGAAGCGTCCGTTCCTTGAGAACTCAACAGCGTGCCAAAAATCAACGCCAGATATGTTGATACCCCGTCTCCGGCCGTCCGGCCGGGACGAGGTTCCTTTGAAGAAACACAGCGAGGACGCTGTGAACCGCCGGATCATTCCTCCGGTGGTTCCGCTCTCGTGGTGCTCTCCCGATCACGGGAAAACATTCACGGAGAGTTTGATCCTGGCTCAGGACGAACGCTGGCGGCGTGCTTAACACATGCAAGTCGAACGATGAAGCCCCTCGGGGCGGATTAGTGGCGAACGGGTGAGTAACACGTGGGCAATCTGCCCTGCACTCCGGGACAAGCCCTGGAAACGGGGTCTAATACCGGATACCCGCCGCCGCCCGCATGGGCGGCGGCGGAAAGCTCCGGCGGTGCAGGATGAGCCCGCGGCCTATCAGCTGGTTGGTGAGGTAACGGCTCACCAAGGCGACGACGGGTAGCCGGCCTGAGAGGGCGACCGGCCACACTGGGACTGAGACACGGCCCAGACTCCTACGGGAGGCAGCAGTGGGGAATATTGCACAATGGGCGCAAGCCTGATGCAGCGACGCCGCGTGAGGGACGACGGCCTTCGGGTTGTAAACCTCTTTCAGCAGGGAAGAAGCGCAAGTGACGGTACCTGCAGAAGAAGCGCCGGCTAACTACGTGCCAGCAGCCGCGGTAATACGTAGGGCGCGAGCGTTGTCCGGAATTATTGGGCGTAAAGAGCTCGTAGGCGGCCTGTCGCGTCGGTTGTGAAAGCCCGGGGCTCAACCCCGGGTCTGCAGTCGATACGGGCAGGCTAGAGTTCGGTAGGGGAGATCGGAATTCCTGGTGTAGCGGTGAAATGCGCAGATATCAGGAGGAACACCGGTGGCGAAGGCGGATCTCTGGGCCGATACTGACGCTGAGGAGCGAAAGCGTGGGGAGCGAACAGGATTAGATACCCTGGTAGTCCACGCCGTAAACGGTGGGCACTAGGTGTGGGCGACATTCCACGTCGTCCGTGCCGCAGCTAACGCATTAAGTGCCCCGCCTGGGGAGTACGGCCGCAAGGCTAAAACTCAAAGGAATTGACGGGGGCCCGCACAAGCAGCGGAGCATGTGGCTTAATTCGACGCAACGCGAAGAACCTTACCAAGGCTTGACATACGCCGGAAAACCCTGGAGACAGGGTCCCCCTTGTGGCCGGCGTACAGGTGGTGCATGGCTGTCGTCAGCTCGTGTCGTGAGATGTTGGGTTAAGTCCCGCAACGAGCGCAACCCCTGTCCCGTGTTGCCAGCAGGCCCCCTTTGGGGGTGCTGGGGACTCACGGGAGACCGCCGGGGTCRACTCGGAGGAAGGTGGGGACGACGTSAAGTCATCATGCCCCTTATGTCTTGGGCTGCACACGTGCTACAATGGCCGGTACAATGAGCTG
>NZ_QFRK01000003.1 GCF_003143855.1 Streptomyces sp. NWU339 | reverse complement strand
GAATGTCGCCAACACCTAGTTCCCACCGTTTACGGCGTGGACTACCAGGGTATCTAATCCTGTTCGCTCCCCACGCTTTCGCTCCTCAGCGTCAGTAATGGCCCAGAGATCCGCCTTCGCCACCGGTGTTCCTCCTGATATCTGCGCATTTCACCGCTACACCAGGAATTCCGATCTCCCCTACCACACTCTAGCCTGCCCGTATCGACTGCAGACCCGGGGTTGAGCCCCGGGCTTTCACAACCGACGCGACAGGCCGCCTACGAGCTCTTTACGCCCAATAATTCCGGACAACGCTCGCGCCCTACGTATTACCGCGGCTGCTGGCACGTAGTTAGCCGGCGCTTCTTCTGCAGGTACCGTCACTTGCGCTTCTTCCCTGCTGAAAGAGGTTTACAACCCGAAGGCCGTCGTCCCTCACGCGGCGTCGCTGCATCAGGCTTGCGCCCATTGTGCAATATTCCCCACTGCTGCCTCCCGTAGGAGTCTGGGCCGTGTCTCAGTCCCAGTGTGGCCGGTCGCCCTCTCAGGCCGGCTACCCGTCGTCGCCTTGGTGAGCCGTTACCTCACCAACCAGCTGATAGGCCGCGGGCTCATCCTGCACCGCCGGAGCTTTCCGCCGCCGCCCATGCGGGCGGCGGCGGGTATCCGGTATTAGACCCCGTTTCCAGGGCTTGTCCCGRAGTGCAGGGCAGATTGCCCACGTGTTACTCACCCGTTCGCCACTAATCCCCACCGAGGTGGTTCATCGTTCGACTTGCATGTGTTAAGCACGCCGCCAGCGTTCGTCCTGAGCCAGGATCAAACTCTCCGTGAATGCTTCCGGGATGTCCCGGTGACACACACGGGAGCGGAACCGCCGGAGGAATGATCCGGCGGTTCACAGCGTCCTCGCTGTATTTTCTTCAAAGGAACCTCGTCCCGGCCGGACGGCCGGAGACGGGGTATCAACATATCTGGCGTTGATTTTTGGCACGCTGTTGAGTTCTCAAGGAACGGACGCTTCCTTCGTACTCACCCCTGCGGGTTTTCCTCCGGGCGCTTTCCTTCGGTCTTGCGTTTCCGACTCTATCAGATCTTTCCGATCCGATTTCCTCGGGCTTTCGCCTTCCGGGGCCGCACTTTCCGCGTTTCCCTTTCCGGCGGAGCCGACTCTATCAGATCTTCTTTCTCGACCTGACCCCCAGTCAGCGGGGTTTGCCTTCCCGGCCGTTGGGCCGTTCCGACGAGTGAGACTCTAGCGGATTCCTGACTCCCGAGCTAATCGGGGGCCTGCGCCCTTTCGAACGCGGATTCCTCATTCCACGAATACACGCACCAATGACATGACGGCAGACAGAGGACTGCCGTCGAGCAGTTGCGGTACTTGCGGGATGGCTGCCCGGGGACCGACCGGAGTCGGTGCTCACGTCGGACAACTCGGAGAACAGTACGGATCACGCCGGAGCATGTCAACTCGCGCTCCGATCCGCCCCCGCGGGCCGCCTCCAGGGCGTAGCCTGGCCCGCATGACCACGCGTACGTACAGCCAGTTCTGGTGGGCCGCCTGACAGCGGCCGTCCTACGTATGCACTCAACGGCCGCCGCTCAGGTGGCCGTTCTCGTCTCTCCATCCAGGACTCGGAGGCGGCCGGCCGAGGCGGCGGGCACGACCGGGAGACGGAGACGGGAAGAGATGACACGGGTCTTCAGCGGGATCAAACCGACCGGCCATCTGACGCTGGGGAACTACCTGGGGGCCATGCGGCGGTGGGCCGCGGTCGACCAGCACCGGGCGGACGCGCTGTTCTGCGTCGTCGATCTGCACGCGCTGACCGTGGACCACGATCCGGCACGGGTACGCAGACTGAGCCGGCAGGCGGCGACGCTGCTGCTGGCCACCGGGCTGGATCCGGAGTCGTGCACCGTGTTCGTGCAGAGCCATGTCGACGAACACGCCCGTCTGTCGTACCTGCTGGAGTGCGTGGCGACCGACGGCGAGATGCGGCGGATGATCCAGTACAGGGAGAAGGCCGCGCGGGAGCAGCGGCGGGGTGGGAGCGTGCGGCTGTCGCTGCTGACGTATCCCGTGCTGATGGCGGCGGACATCCTGGCGTACGGGACGGACGAGGTGCCCGTGGGTGACGACCAGAGGCCGCACGTGGAGCTGGCGCGGGATCTGGCCGTGCGGTTCAACCAGCGGTACGGGCACACCTTCGTCGTGCCCCGGGCCACGCATCCCGCGGTGGCGGCACGGGTGATGAACCTGCAGGACCCGATGTCGAAGATGGGGAAGAGCGACGACGTCGGGCCGGGGATCGTCTATCTGCTGGACGAGCCGGACGTGGTGCGGAAGAAGGTCGCGCGGGCGGTGACCGACAGCGGGTGCGACGTCGTGTACGACAGGGAGGCGCGGCCGGGGGTGGCGAATCTGCTGGAGATCCTCGCGGCGTGCTCGGGTGGGGACCCGGAGTCGTTGGCCGGTGCGTATGAGTCGTACGGGGCCTTGAAGAAGGACACCGCGGAGGCCGTGCTCGAGGTGTTGGGGCCGGTGCGGGAGAGGCACAAGGAGTTGTGCGCGGATCCCGGCTATGTGGAGGCAGTGTTGCGGGACGGCGCGGAGCGGGCGAGGGGCATGGCTCGGCCGACCGTGGATGCCGCCCACCGGGCGATCGGCCTGCTCCCGGCGGTCGGGGTGTAGCGCGGGTCACCCCGCTCGGCGGGGTGACCGCCAGGGGTCCTGGATGCTCAGTCCTTGGCGCCGGAGGCCAGTTCGCGGCTGCGGTCGCGGGCTGCTTCGAGGGCGGCGATGAGAGCGGCCCGTACGCCGTGGTTCTCGAGCTCGCGGATGGCGTTGATGGTGGTGCCGGCCGGGGAGGTGACGTTCTCGCGGAGCCTCACGGGGTGCTCGCCGCTGTCGCGGAGCATGGTCGCGGCGCCGATCGCGGACTGGACGATCAGGTCGTGGGCCTTGTCGCGGGGCAGGCCGAGCAGGATGCCGGCGTCGGTCATGGCTTCGACCAGGTAGAAGAAGTACGCCGGGCCGGAGCCGGAGAGGGCGGTGCAGGCGTCCTGCTGGGACTCCGGGACGCGGAGGGTCTTGCCGACGGAACCGAAGATCTCCTCGGCGTGGGCGACGTGTTCGGGGGTGGCGTGGCTGCCGGCGGAGATGACCGACATGGCCTCGTCGACCAGGGCGGGGGTGTTGGTCATGACGCGCACCACCGGGGTGCCGACGGCGAGGCGTTCCTCGTAGAAGGAGGTGGGGATGCCGGCGGCACCGCTGATGACGAGACGGTCGGCGGGGACGTGCGGGGCGAGTTCGACGAGGAGGGCGGCCATGTCCTGCGGTTTGACCGTGAGGATCAGGGTGTCGGCGGTCTTGGCGGCTTCGAGGTTGGTGACCGGGGTGACTCCGTGGCGGGCGCGGAGTTCGTCGGCCCGTTCCTGGCGGCGGGCGGTGACCAGGAGGTCCGCGGGGGCCCAGCCGCCGCGGATCATTCCGCTGAGCAGGGCTTCACCGATCTTGCCGGTGCCGAGGACTGCGACTTTCTGAGCCATGGCTGGGGGTGCCTTCCGAGGTGTGCGCGTCGTCCTGGTTCATCCTCGCACTCGGGTGGCCCGGGGATGGGGTGGTGTCCGCTGGGCGGACGGCCGGGTGAGCCGCCCGGGTGGGCGGTCCGTGGTGTCAGGCCGTCCTGCGGCGCAGGGTCGCCGCGCCCAGGGCGAGGACGAGCAGGGCGCAGCCGGTGACGATCAGGACGTCGCGCACGAAGGCGGTGGTCATGTCGGTGTGCATGAGGACCTCGTTCATGCCGTCCACGGCGTAGGACATGGGGAGGACGTCGGAGATGCCCTCGAGGACGGGGTGCATGGTGGCGCGTGCGGTGAAGAGCCCGCAGAGGAGGAGCTGCGGGAAGATCACTGCCGGCATGAACTGGACCGCCTGGAACTCCGAGGCCGCGAAGGCCGAGACGAAGAGGCCGAGGGCCGTGCCGAGGAGGGCGTCGAGCAGGGCCACCAGGAGGAGCAGCCATGGGCTGCCGACGACGTCGAGCCCCAGGAACCAGACCGCCAGTCCGGTGGCCAGGGCCGACTGGACGATCGCGAGCGCGCCGAAGGCGAGGGCGTAGCCGGCGATCAGGTCGCCCTTGCCGAGGGGCATGGCGAGGAGGCGTTCGAGGGTGCCGGAGGTGCGCTCGCGCAGGGTGGCGATGGAGGTGACCAGGAACATCGTGATCAGCGGGAAGACCCCGAGGAGCGAGGCGCCGATGTTGTCGAAGACGCGCGGGCTGCCGTCGAACACGTAGCGGAGCAGGAACAGCATCAGGCAGGGGACGAGCAGCATCAGCGCGATCGTGCGCGGGTCGTGGCGGAGCTGGCGCAGGACCCGGGCCGCGGTGGCGAGGGTGCGGGATGCGTTCAGGGCGCTCGTCGGGGCGGAGGGGCGTGTCGTCGTACGGGGGGTGCTCATCGTGAGGTCTCCTTCGTGCGGCTTGCCGCGACCGCCGCGTCCACCAGGTGCAGGAAGGCGCCCTCGACGGTTTCGGAGCCGGTGCGGGTGCGGAGGGCGTCGGGGGTGTCGTCGGCGAGGATCTCGCCCGCGCGCATGAGCAGGAGGCGATGGCAGCGCTCGGCCTCGTCCATGACGTGGGAGGAGATCAGCAGGCTCGCGCCCCGTTCGGCGGCGATGTCGTGGAAGAGCTGCCAGAGGTCGCGGCGCAGGACGGGGTCGAGGCCGACCGTGGGTTCGTCGAGGACCAGCAGTTCGGGGGTGCCGAGGAGGGCGACGGCCAGGGAGACGCGGCTGCGCTGACCGCCGGAGAGGTTTCCGGCGAGGGCGTCGGCGTGACCGGTGAGGTCGACGTCGGTGATCGCGCGGGTGACGTTCTCGTGGCGGCGGTCGGCGGCCGCTCGGCCCGGGTCGAGGATCGCGGCGAAGTAGTCGAGGTTCTGCCGGACCGACAGGTCGTCGTAGACCGAGGGCGCCTGGGTGACGTAGCCGATGCGGGTGCGCAGGGCGGAGTGGCCCGCGGGGAGGCCGAGGACGTCCAGGGTGCCGGTGACCTTGGCCTGGGTGCCGACGATGGCCCGCATCAGGGTCGACTTGCCGCAGCCGGAGGGGCCGAGGAGGCCGGTGACCTGGCCGCGCGGGACGGTGAAGTCGAGGCCGTGCAGGACGGTGCGGGGGCCTCGGACGACGGTGAGGTCCTGGGCGCGGACGGCGGAGGTGTCGTCGTCCGTGCGCGGGGGGCCGGAGGAGTAATTCATCATGTGATGAATAATCCTCTCGGGGACGGGACACGTCAAGCGGCGGGCGGAAGGCGGGGGCGGCACGGGCTCGACGGGGCCGGGCATGCCGAAGGGACGCGCCGGCGCCTGACATCTGGCATGTCGAGGTCGTCGAACGCGTCCGGGGGTTGTCGGGAGGGGCGGGGCGGGTCCCGTACTGCGGGGGCGGGCCCTACGGGCGGCGGCGCTTCCTGGGGTTTCCGGAGCGGCGGGAGATCCGCCTCTCGTACTGCTCGCGGGCCGTCCGGTACTCCTCGCGGTGGAGCTTCTCGCCGGGGGCCTCGGTGAGGGAACGGAAGAAGTAGGCGAGGAGGGAGCCGACGAAGCCGACGCTGAGCAGGCCGCGGAGGGACCGCTGCCGGTCGGGGTCGGGGCGGCGCTTGAACGCCTCCCAGGTGTGCCCGAACGCGAGGGCGCTGCAGACCGCGAACATCCCGACCGCGAGGATCCCGACGAAACCGCCGACCTCGGCGATCCGAAGGCCCTGGTAGGCGATGCGCAGGACGATGCAGGAGACGGCCGCGGCGGCGAGTGAGCCGACGGCGACGCCGACCCGGCGGACCGCGTAGCCGTTGTCGCGGTCGACCCAGGTCGTGCCGAAGAAGCGGATGGGCTCGGGGCGGGGGCCCGCCGGGGCTCCCGGGGAGCCCGCGGTGCTGTCCGGGGTGCCGTTCTCTGCGCTCACGCATCGATTATGGCTCCGGCTGCACCGCGGGCCCCGGGCGGGCTCCGGGCCGACCCCGAGCGGGCCCGGCGGACCACGAAGGGGCCCCGGGCCGGGTCAGCCGCAGCGCGAGGCCACGTAGCCGTCGCTGCCGGTCAGCACGTACGTGTCCGAGACGTACTCACCGTTGCCGATGTTGTCCCAGATGTTCGACGTGCCGTACGTGCCCGTCACCGTCTCGCCCGGCGTCTGGCAGTAGATCGCGACGCTGGCTCCGGCGGGCAGGACACGCACGAGGTTGTAGTGCGTGCCCGGGCCGCTGCGGACGTTGAGACGGACGCCCGGTGCGACCGGGTAGTAACGGACAGCGGCCTCGGCCGCCGTGCCGAGCACCAGGAGGAAGGCTCCGGTGACACCGGCGAGCAGGACGGATCTGCGTCGTTTCAAGGTCATGCGTACTCCCAGGTGATGGGTGGCGATGGCATCAGGCACAGCGAGATGTGACGTAGCCGTCGCTGCCCGTCTTCACGTAGGCGTCCGAGACGTACTCACCGTTGGCGATGTTGTCCCAGATCTTCGACGTGCCGTACGGGCCCGTGACCGTGGTCCCCGGGGTCTGGCAGAAGATGGGGACCTGTGCCCCCTCCGCCAGGACGCGGACGATGGTGTACCCGGTGCCCGGGCCGCTACGGACGTTGAGACGGACGCCCGGCGCGACCGGGTAATAACGCAGGGCCGCCGTGCTGACGGACTCCGTCTCACTGGTGCCCTCTGCCTCACCGACATGGTCAACTGACATGGAAAGCCTCCCCCGTTGTGCACCCCATGACTGTCATGGGGTGCGTTCCTTCCCCTAAAACACGCCACGCACACCTGTTTCACTTATGGAACACAGATACCAGCAAGCCGCCTCGGTCTCGTACGCATCATCGACTAGGCTCCGTGCGTCGCGCGCGCGGACGAACAGCACGGGGGTGGTCCCATGGCGCCACAGCGGAACGTCGGAGCGGGCGCGGAAGCGGAACTTCCCGAGTACGCCGGTCACTACCGTCTCGAGTCGTGCCTCGGTTCCGGCGGAATGGGCGTGGTGCATCTGGCCCGGAGTACCTCCGGGCTGAAGCTCGCGGTGAAGGTCGTGCACGCCGAGTTGGCGCGGGACCGCGAGTTCAGAGGGCGTTTCCGGCAGGAGGTGGCGGCGGCCCGACGGGTGAGCGGCGCCTTCACCGCACCGGTCGTCGACGCCGACCCGGAGGCCGAACGGCCCTGGATGGCAACGCTGTTCATCCCCGGGCCGACCCTCGCCGAGCATGTGAAGCGGAACGGCCCGATGCCCTCGCCCCAGTTGCGCAGGCTGATGGCCGGACTCGCGGAGGGCCTGCGGGACATCCACCGTGTCGGAGTGGTGCACCGCGACCTGAAGCCCAGCAACGTACTGCTCGCCGAGGACGGGCCGAAGGTCATCGATTTCGGCATTTCTCGGCCAAAGGACAGCGAACTGCGGACCGAGACGGGGAAGTTGATCGGCACCCCGCCCTTCATGGCGCCCGAGCAGTTCCGGCGCCCTCGTGAAGTGGGGCCCTCAGCCGACATCTTCGCGCTCGGTTCGCTCCTGGTGCACGCGGCCACCGGGCGCGGGCCGTTCGACTCCGACAGCCCGTACGTCGTCGCCTACCAGGTCGTGCACGACGAGCCCGACCTGACCGGCGTGCCGGAGGAACTCGCCCCGCTGGTGCTGCGCTGCCTGGCCAAGGAGCCCGAGGACCGGCCCTCCCCGGACGAGCTGATGCAGGAGCTGCGGTCCGTCGCGGCCTCGTACGACACCCGGGCGTTCCTGGCCGAGGCCTTCATACCGGCACAGCGGACGGAGCCGACGGCCTCGACGGGCGCCGTACCCGGCCACCAGGCGGAACCGGAATCCGAAGAACTTGAAGAACTCGAAACAGCAGAGCGCGGCACCGGACCCGGAACGGACACAGGCCCCGGGACGGACGCCGAGGAGCCCCCCGCCGGGCAGGCGGCCCGGCGCTCCGCGCGGCCTCCGCTGAGCAAGCGGGCGCTGCTCGGGGGCGGGGCGCTCGCCCTCGCCGTCTTCGGCACGCTGTTCTCCGTCCAACTGCTCGGCGACGAAGCCCCGGAGAGACGGACCACCGGCGTGCGGGCCACGACGGCCGCGTTCCAGGCGTGGGAGGTGGCGCCGTCGGGGAAGCCGGGCACCCCGCAGTGCTCGTACGGAGCCGGCCGGCTGTTCTGCGCCCTGCCGGGGCAGGTGTTCGCCCTCGATCCCGACGACGGCGGCACGCTGTGGCGACACACCGTCGCGCGGACGGACCGGAGCGGACCACCGACCCTGTCGGGCGGCCTCGTGCAGCCCGCGCTCAACCAGCGCCGCGGCCTGGAGGCGCTCGACTCCGCCTCGGGGAAGCCGGTGTGGCGTCAGAACACCGTCGAGTACCGCGGTCTGGACAGCGCCGGGAGCACACTGCTGCTCACCGGCGACGACGGCACGGTCACCGGCGTGGACGCCACCTCGGGCGACACGAGATGGAGCAGCCCGATACCCGGACACGACATGCCGTA
Organism: Streptomyces sp. NWU339; assembly: GCF_003143855.1. Taxonomy (GTDB): domain Bacteria; phylum Actinomycetota; class Actinomycetes; order Streptomycetales; family Streptomycetaceae; genus Streptomyces. Next base: position 362,904 of record NZ_QFRK01000003.1, on the reverse strand, counting down.
CTTCGACTCGTTCGCGGGGGATCCGCTCGCGTACGCGACGAGCACCTCCGCGGACGGCTCCAGCACGCGGGTAACGGCAGTCAATCCGCAGACCGGTGAGGTGCGCTGGGACGCGCGGTTGACGGGAACGCTGAAGCCGGTCGGCAACATGAACGACTCGGTCGTCCTCACCTCCGAGGACGCTGTCTACGGTGAGGTGGAGGCCCTCGTCCGCTACACACCGGGCACCCGGGAGGTGCGACGGGTGAAGCTGCCCGCCCCTCTGGCGCAGGTGCAAGGCACCGTGCACGAGGGCGTCGCCCATCTGACGGGGGCCGGCGGCCGGGTCGTGGCCGTCGACATGGGCGCGCTGCGGCAGCGGTGGAACCTGGAAACCGGTGTGGCCCGTACCTCCGCGCCGGTGGCCGACGCGCGACATGTCTTCCTCACGGCGCCCGACGGGCGGCTGCTCGCCGTGGACGCGCGGGTGGGGCGCCTCGTCGGGCAGACGGAGCCCCGGATGGCGGCCGCTTCCGACCGGGTCGTCGCCGTGCTGCCCGAGCCGGTGCTCGCCGACGGCCACGTCTACGCCGCCGCCCCCGACGGCACGGTCTTCGCCTTGGAGGGCCGGGACCCGGCGGACTGGTAGAGCACCACGCGCGCGTGGCCCCGGATGAGGGGCCACGCGCGCGTGGTGGTGGTGTCGGGCCGGTGTCAGGCGAGCTTCGAGATGTCCCGCACCGCGCCCTTGTCGGCGCTCGTGGCCATGGCCGCGTACGCCTTCAGAGCCGCCGAGACCTTGCGGTCGCGGTTCTTCGGCGCGTACGTGCCGTTCAGTTCCCGCTCGCGGCGGGCCAGTTCGGCGTCGTCCACCAGGAGCTCGATCGAGCGGTTCGGGATGTCGATGCGGATGCGGTCGCCCTCCTCGACCAGGGCGATGGTGCCGCCCGACGCCGCCTCCGGGGAGGCGTGGCCGATGGAGAGGCCGGAGGTGCCGCCGGAGAACCGGCCGTCGGTGATCAGGGCGCAGGCCTTTCCGAGGCCGCGGCTCTTCAGGTACGACGTCGGGTAGAGCATCTCCTGCATGCCGGGGCCGCCCTTGGGACCCTCGTAGCGGATGACGACGACGTCGCCTTCCTTGACCTGCTTGGTGAGGATCTTCTCGACGGCCTCGTCCTGCGACTCGCAGACGACCGCCGGGCCCTCGAAGGTCCAGATGGACTCGTCGACGCCGGCCGTCTTGACCACGCAGCCGTCGACGGCGAGGTTGCCGCGCAGCACGGCCAGGCCGCCGTCCTTGGAGTAGGCGTGCTCGGCGGAGCGGATGCAGCCGCCCTCGGCGTCCTCGTCGAGGGCGTCCCAGCGCTCGGACTGGGAGAACGCCTCGGCGGAGCGGACGCAGCCGGGTGCCGCGTGCCACAGCTCCACCGCCTCCGGGGACGGGGAGCCGCCGCGGATGTCCCAGGTCTTCAGCCAGTCGGCCAGGGACGGGCTGTGGACCGAGTGCACGTCCTCGTTCAGCATGCCCGCGCGGTGCAGTTCGCCGAGCAGGGCGGGGATGCCGCCGGCGCGGTGCACGTCCTCCATGTAGTACGTGCGGTCCTTGGCGACGTTGGGCGCCACCTTCGCCAGGCAGGGCACGCGGCGCGAGAGGGCGTCGATCTCGGTCAGGCCGAACGGGACCTCCGCCTCCTGGGCGGCGGCCAGCAGGTGCAGGATCGTGTTGGTCGAGCCGCCCATGGCGATGTCCAGCGCCATCGCGTTCTCGAAGGCCGCGACGGTGGCGATGCCGCGCGGCAGGACCGTCTCGTCGTCCTGCTCGTAGTAGCGGCGGGTGATGTCCATGACCGTGCGGGCGGCGTTCTCGTAGAGCGCCTTGCGGGCCGTGTGGGTGGCGAGGACCGAGCCGTTGCCGGGGAGGGACAGGCCGATGGCCTCGGTGAGGCAGTTCATCGAGTTGGCGGTGAACATGCCGGAACAGCTGCCGCAGGTCGGGCAGGCGTTCTCCTCGATGCGCAGGACGTCGGCGTCGGAGATCTCGTCGTTGGCGGCGTCCACCATCGCGTCGATCAGGTCCAGCGTGCGGACCGTGCCGTCGACCAGGGTGGCCCGGCCGGCCTCCATCGGGCCGCCGGAGACGAAGACCGTCGGGATGTTCAGCCGCAGGGCGGCGTTGAGCATGCCCGGGGTGATCTTGTCGCAGTTGGAGATGCAGATCAGGGCGTCCGCGCGGTGCGCCTCGACCATGTACTCCACGCTGTCCGCGATCAGGTCGCGGGAGGGCAGCGAGTACAGCATGCCGCCGTGACCCATCGCGATGCCGTCGTCGACGGCGATCGTGTTGAACTCGCGCGGGATGCCGCCGGCCTCGACGACCGCCTCGCTGACGATCCTGCCCACCGGCGCGAGGTGGGTGTGGCCGGGGACGAACTCCGTGAAGCTGTTGGCGACGGCGATGATCGGCTTGCGGCCGATGTCCGCGCCCGGTACACCTGAGGCCCGCATCAGGGCGCGTGCGCCCGCCATGTTGCGGCCGTGGGTGACTGTGCGGGACCTCAGCTCGGGCATCGTCGCTCGCTCCTTCAGACCTTCTCAGGGTGCCGGGGTCAGAGAGTTCTGACTCCGGTCGAGCGTACGCCGGTCATCCAGGGGGCGGGACAGGGTGTCCGGATTGCGAGATGCGTGTCTCGGCGCGGGAGCGGTGGGCCGCGGGTGCGTCAGGGGCCGGTCACCGGCCGGTCAGATGTCCCTGCACCACCGGTGCCACCCGCCTGACGATCTGCTCGGGGTCCGCCGAGGCCAGCGGCTCCACCTTGATCACGTACCGGATCATCGCGATGCCGACCAGCTGGGCGGCGGCGAGCTCGGCGCGCAGCTCCGCGTCCGGCAGGTCGAGCCGCCCCGCGATCCGGCGCAGCAGCTGGCCGGCGACCAGGCGGCGGAAGACGCCGGCCGCGGCCTCGTTGTTGACGGCGGACCGGACGATCGCGAGCAGTGGGGTCCGGGTCACCGGGTTCTCCCACAGATCGAGGATCATCCGGGTCATCCGCTCGCCGACCTCCTCGACGGGAGCGTCGAGGACGGCGTCCCGGCCCTTGAGCGCGGGGGCGAAGGCGACCTCGACGGCCGCCTCGAAGACCTGTTCCTTGGTGCCGAAGTAGTGGTGGACCAGTGCGGAGTCGACACCGGCCGACTTGGCGATCCCCCGTACGGAGGTCTTCTCGTACCCGCGTTCGGAGAACTCCTCGCGGGCGGCGTCCAGGATGCGGTCGCGGGTGCCGGCCGACTCCGTACGCGGGGGACGGCCGCGGCGCCGGGCGGTGCCGTGGCCGCCGGAGGACGCGTCCGGGCCGCCGGGCTCGCCGACGTCGGTCATCGCCGCGGCACCCGGATCACCGAGGGCCCTGTGGGTCCTGTGGATCCTGTGGACCCGGACGCCAGGTGCAGGCGGGTGAACGCGAGCGCCTCCGCCAGGTCGGCCTCGCGCTCCGCGCTGGACATGGCACGGCGGGTGTTGACCTCGATGACGACATGGCCGTCGAAGCCGTCGGCCGCGAGGCGCTCCAGCACCTCGGCGCACGGCTGGTCGCCGCGGCCGGGCACGAGGTGCTCGTCCTTGGCCGAACCCCGGCCGTCGGCGAGGTGGACGTGACCGAGGCGGTCGCCCATGCGGTCGAGCATCCCCAGGGCGTCGGTGCGGGCGGTCGAGGCGTGGCTGAGATCGATCGTGAAGTGGCGGTAGTCGTCCTTGGTGACGTCCCAGTCAGGGGCGTAGGCGAGCATCTCGCGGTCGCGGTAGCGCCAGGGGTACATGTTCTCCACAGCGAACCGCACATCCGTCTCGTTCGCCATCCGCCAGATCCCGTCGACGAAGTCGCGGGCGTAGTGGCGCTGCCAGCGGAAGGGCGGATGGACGACGACCGTGGTGGCCCCGAGCCGCTCGGCGGCGGAACGGGCCCGCTGGAGCTTGGTCCAGGGGTCGGTGGACCACACGCGCTGCGTGATGAGCAGGCAGGGGGCGTGCACGGCGAGGACGGGGACCCGGTGGTAGTCGCTGAGTCTGCGCAGTGCCTCGATGTCCTGGCTGACCGGATCGGTCCACACCATGACCTCGACGCCGTCGTACCCGAGGCGTGCGGCGATCTCGAAGGCCGTCGCCGTCGACTCCGGGTAGACGGAGGCCGTCGACAGGGCGACCTTCGCATCCGGGATGCGCACCGCTGGTTCTGCCACGAGGGACAGCGTACGGGGTGTGTTCGACGGGCGGACGCGAGCGACGTGCTTCGGCCGGGGTCGTCCGCCCTCGTCGGAACGGCGTGTCCGCAGGGCACGGGGCGCTTGTCCGGTGCCCCCGGCCTCCGGTCCGGGCGCCCGCCGTGTGATCGACCTAACCGAACACGGCCGCTCCGCACTCACCCGCCGCGCGGACGTCGCTACGCCGGGCCCATGTGGTCCAGGCGGCGCAGGATGACGCCCTCGCGCAGGGCCCAGGGGCAGATCTCCAGGCACTCCACGTCGAACAGGTCCATCGCGGCCTCCGCCACCAGGGCCCCGGCCACCAGCTGGCCCGCGCGGCCCTCGGAGACGCCGGGAAGCCCGGCACGCTCGGCGGTGGTCATGCCGGACAGCCGCGACACCCAGCCCTCCAGGGACTGGCGCTTGAGCTCACGCGGGACGTACAGGCCCTCGGTGGAGCGGGCGGCGCCCGCGATGCGGGCGAGCTGCTTGAAGGTCTTGGAGGTGGCCACCACACGGTCGGGCGGGCCGAGGCGGCTGAACTCGCCGACCGTGCGGGCGATCTCCGCGCGGACGTGCCGGCGCAGCGCACGGACGTCGTCCGGTGCCGGCGGGTCGCCGGGCAGCCGGGCGATGGTGAGACGGCCGGCGCCCAGCGGCAGCGACACCGCGGTGTCGGGCTCCTCGTCGACACCGAAGGCGACCTCCAGGGAGCCGCCGCCGATGTCGATGACCAGCAGTTTTCCCGCCGACCAGCCGAACCAGCGACGGGCGGCGAGGAAGGTGAGCCGGGCCTCCTCCGCGCCGGTGAGGACCTGGAGCTTGACGCCGGTCTCCTCCCGCACGCGCGCGAGGACGTCGTCGGCGTTGCGTGCGTCACGCACCGCCGACGTCGCGAACGGCAGCAGTTCCTCGACGCCTTTGTCCTCGGCGGCCCGGAGCGCTCCCTGGAGGACCGAGATCAGCATGTCCGTCCCGTCGGAACCGATCGCTCCGTCGGCGTCCAGCAGCTGGGCGAGGCGCAGCTCCGCCTTGTGCGAGTGGGCGGGCAGCGGGCACGCCCCGGGGTGCGCGTCCACCACCAGCAGATGCACCGTGTTCGAACCCACGTCGAGGACACCGAGTCTCATGTACGGCACGCTACTGCCCGCCGGACGGCGTGAACCCCGCTCCACGGAACTCGAGCCGGTGCCGGACAGTGAGATGGGCGACTTACCCTGGACGGGTGCCAAAGACGAAAAAGGCGAAGAACGAGAAGACGGACATGAAGACCAAGAAGACCAAAAAGGTCGTCGGTCCTTCGCAGGTGCCGTCGGATGTTCCGCCGAACGACGAGAAGGGCCTTGACTTCGCGCGGGCGTGGGTGGAGTTCCCCGATCCGGCGGACGACGAGCAGGTGTTCCGCTGTGACCTGACATGGCTGACCTCTCGCTGGAACTGCGTTTTCGGCAGCGGCTGCCAGGGCATCCAGGCGGGCCGCGCGGACGACGGGTGCTGCACCCTGGGCGCGCATTTCTCGGACGAGGACGACGAGAAGCGGGTCGCGGGGCATGTGGCGCGGCTCACTCCGGACATCTGGCAGCACCACGCCGAGGGCACCCGGAACGGCTGGGTCTCCGAGGACGAGGACGGCGACCGTCAGACCCGGCCGTTCCAGGGCTCGTGCATCTTCCAGAACCGGCCGGGGTTCGCCGGTGGCATGGGCTGCTCGCTGCACATCCTCGCCCTGAGGGAGGGCCGCGAGCCGCTGGAGACCAAGCCGGACGTGTGCTGGCAGCTTCCGATCCGGCGGACGTACGACTGGATCGACCGGCCCGACGACACGCGCGTGCTGCAGGTCTCCATCGGCGAGTACGACCGCCGCGGCTGGGGTCCGGGCGGCCACGACCTGCACTGGTGGTGCACGTCGGCGACCTCGGCGCACGGTGCGGGCGATCCGGTGTACGTCTCCTACCGGGCGGAGCTGACCGAGCTGATGGGCAAGGCCGGCTACGACCGGCTGGCCGAGCTGTGCGAGGAACGGCTGGCCTCGCAGTTGCCGCTGGTGGCACCGCATCCGGCGGATCCCGCCTGATCCTCACCGTGTCTCCCGGGGCGCCGGGCTCCGGGCATGCGACGGAGCCCGCGGAACACACGGCGCACACGGCGCGATGCACGCGTCAGGACGCGAACGGGCTCGCGTCGCCGCCGTCGCCCGCGGACGGTGATGTCGAGTCCGCGGGGGCGGTGGGGGGCGGGTCCGTCGAGGTCGGGTCGCTCGGTGTCGGATCGCTCGGTGTCGGATCGGTGGGCTCCGGGTCGGGCTCCGAGGGGACCGGTGACGTGGGCGTCGGATCCGGGGCCTGGGACGACGGCGGCGGTCCTCCCGGCTCGCCGGGGCTCGGGGGAGGGGTGCTCGGGGAGCCGGGGTGCGCGGTCCCCGGGCTTCCGGGACGACCGGAGTGCGAGCCGCCGGGAACGGAGGGGCCGGGGGCCGGGCCGTGACCCTCGATGGTCACCACGGCCCCGGCGGGTGAGACCGCCACCCACGCGCTCCAGCGGCCGGACGGCTCGCGCAACTGGTCGACGTAGACCTTGATCGTCAATGACCGGCCCGGTCGGAGCGTCCCCGACGACCGACTCAGATACAGCCAGGACGCACCCGTCGACGCGGACCAGCGGACCGGGGCGGAGCCCCTGGCGGTCAGCGTGATCAGCGTGGTGTCACCGCTGTGACCGGCAGTGACGCCCAGCGCGGCGGCGCCCCTGGGGGCGGCCCCGGTGACACCGACGACCTCCACGGACACGTCGGCCGCACCGTCCTTGCCGTCCTTGCCGTCCTTGCCGAAAGGGCCGCCCGGCCGGGTGCTGGCGTTGCCGGCGTTCTCGTATCCGCCCGCTCCCCCGCCGTCGAGGTCGACGGGCGTGTCGGCCTCCCGCGCGGAGGCGGAGCGGCCGTCCCCTGCCTCGCCGACGGGGGTGCCCCGGTAGGCGGCCCACAGCGCGAGCACGGGGGCCGCGACGACGGTGGCGACGACGGTCGTCGTGACGGCACGCGCGCGCAGCCGCTCTCTTCGCGCGATCCGGTCCTTGGGATCCATCGGAAAGCCGCGCCGGTCGAAGCGGGGCGCGGCACCACGCGCGCGCGAGTGCCGCGCCATCGCCGCGCGCAGGGCGGCGTCGGAAACCGTCAGGACGGGCAGTTCGTCGGGGGTGACGCTGGTGCCGGGCCAGCGGCCGGGGACGGCGTGCTCGGCGGTACGGCGGCAGCGCGGGCAGTCGTCGACGTGCCGGACGAGTTCGCGGCGCAGCGTGCTGCTGAGCACGAGCCGGTTGTCGCCGGTGAGGTGCGCCACGCCCCGGCAGGCACCGGCCTCGACGACGGCGAGCGCCGCACGGGTGCGCTCGACCTCGCAGGCGGCGGAGGCGAGCAGGTCGCGGGCGTCGACGGGTTCCATGCCGAGCACGGCGGCGACCTCGTGGGCACCGAGGTGGTGGCGGACGGCGAGTTCGAGCGCCTCGCGCTGCTCCGGTGTGGTGCCCGCGGCCTCCGGCCAGGCCAGCAGGGCCAGTTCACCGCGCCGCTGCTCCTGGACCTCCTCGGAGGCGGCCGGGGCGGTGGCGGTCCGGGCCGGCCGTCTCCGGCCGCCGCGGCCCGCCGCATGGGTGACCTGCCGTTCCTGCCGGGCCTCGGTCAGCTTGCGCAGACACGCCCAGCGGGCCAGCGCGTACAGCCAGGCCCTGCGGTCCCCGGCCGCGTCCGGCACCTGCCGGCCGCGGCGCTCCGCGAGCGTGAGGACCTCGGCCAGGGCGGCGGTCGCCGCGTCGTGGTCGCACAGCACGGACAGGCAGTAGGTGAACAGGCCGTCCAGGTACGGTTCGCGGCACACCGGCGGCCGGTGCGCCAGCGTGCGGGCGGCCCCCCGGTCACGCACCTCCCGGTGCGCCCGGTGTGCGCCGGTCCTGCGGGTCGGGATCTCCGGGCCACTGCTCATCATTCGGCGACCGTAGGCGGCCGGGGGTGGCCCCTTCCGGAGCCCTGCGCAGTTTTAATCCATACGGGTGAAACGATCCCTCAATCGGGGACAGGAACCTTTCGCCTCACGGCCGGCGCGGCTCCCGTGTGGCGGGCTCCGGTACTCGTTGTCAGTGGCGGGAGCTACGGTTTCGACATGGCTGCCCGTACCAAGACCACCAAGGACCGACCGTCCTACCGCTGCACCGAGTGCGGCTGGCAGACGGCCAAGTGGCTCGGCCGCTGCCCCGAGTGCCATGCCTGGGGGACGGTCGAGGAGTACGGCGTGCCCGCGGTCCGTACGACGGCCCCGGGGCGGGTCACCACCTCCGCCCTGCCCATCGGCCAGGTCGACGGCCGCCAGGCCACGGCCCGCTCCACCGGCGTCCCCGAGCTGGACCGGGTGCTCGGCGGCGGACTGGTCCCGGGCGCCGTCGTCCTCGTCGCGGGCGAGCCGGGCGTCGGCAAGTCCACGCTCCTGCTGGACGTCGCGGCCAAGTCGGCGAGCGACGAGCACCGCACGCTCTACGTGACGGGCGAGGAGTCGGCGAGCCAGGTCCGGCTGCGGGCCGACCGTATCCACGCCATCGACGACCACCTGTACCTCGCAGCCGAGACGGACCTGTCCGCCGTGCTCGGCCATCTGGACGCGGTGAAGCCGTCCCTGCTGATCCTCGACTCGGTGCAGACGGTCGCCTCCCCGGAGATCGACGGGGCGCCGGGCGGCATGGCCCAGGTCCGTGAGGTGGCCGGCGCGCTGATCCGGACCTCCAAGGAGCGCGGGATGTCCACCCTCCTGGTGGGCCACGTCACCAAGGACGGCGCGATCGCGGGCCCGCGGCTGCTGGAGCACCTGGTGGACGTGGTCCTGCACTTCGAGGGAGACCGGCACGCGCGCCTGCGCCTGGTCCGGGGCGTCAAGAACCGCTACGGCACGACCGACGAGGTCGGCTGCTTCGAGCTGCACGACGAGGGCATCACGGGCCTCGCCGACCCCAGCGGGCTGTTCCTCACCCGCCGTGCGGAGCCGGTCCCGGGCACCTGTCTGACCGTGACGCTGGAGGGCCGCCGCCCTCTGGTCGCCGAGGTGCAGGCGCTCACGGTCGACTCGCAGATCCCCTCCCCCCGCCGCACCACGTCCGGACTGGAGACCTCGCGCGTCTCGATGATGCTCGCGGTCCTCGAACAGCGCGGCCGCATCAGCGCCCTGGGCAAGCGCGACATCTACTCCGCGACGGTCGGCGGGGTGAAACTCTCCGAGCCGGCGGCGGATCTGGCCGTCGCGCTCGCCCTGGCATCGGCGGCGAGCGACACCCCGCTGCCCAAGAACCTGGTCGCGATCGGCGAGGTCGGCCTCGCGGGCGAGGTGCGGCGGGTCACGGGCGTGCAGCGCAGACTCGCCGAGGCGCACCGGCTGGGCTTCACGCACGCGCTCGTGCCGGGCGATCCGGGCAGGATTCCGGCGGGAATGAAGGTTCTGGAAGTCGCGGACATAGGGGATGCTCTGCGTGTCCTTCCGCGCTCCCGTCGCCGAGAGGCCCCACGGGACGAGGAGGACCGCCGGTAGACTTTGCCCTGGTCTCGCCCGTCCGTACGAACCGAGTGCGTTAGGGTCTCCCGTTTGGATCAGGCCGGACAGGGAGCGGGGTCGGGTGCGCGCAGCTGCAAGGCGGAGGAGGGAGTCATGGCGGAGCCACGGCGACCGACGACAGCGCCGCAGCTGCGCGCACCCGACCCCGCGAGCCCGGGGCCCGAACGGGAGACCCTGAACGGGGGCGCCCAGACATCGCGACCGGAGGAGTGCAGTGGCAGCCAACGACCGGGCAGCAGCTCCCGGAAAGTCCGGCGGGAGCGCCGGCTCCGATCGCCAGATGCGCGCCTCGCTGAGTGCCGTGGCACCCGGCACCTCCCTCCGTGACGGCCTGGAGCGTGTGCTCCGGGGCAACACCGGTGGTCTCATCGTGCTCGGTTCCGACAAGACCGTCGAGACGCTGTGCAGTGGCGGCTTCGTCCTGGATGTCGAGTTCACCGCGACCCGGCTGCGCGAGCTGTGCAAACTGGACGGCGGCATCGTCCTGTCGTCCGACCTGTCGAAGATCCTTCGGGCCGGCGTCCAGCTGGTGCCGGACCCGACGATCCCGACCGAGGAGACCGGCACCAGGCACCGCACCGCCGACCGCGTCTCCAAGCAGGTCGGCTTCCCGGTCGTCTCGGTCTCCCAGTCGATGCGCCTGATCGCGCTGTACGTCGACGGCCACCGCCGGGTCCTGGAGGACTCGGCGGCGATCCTGTCCCGCGCCAACCAGGCGCTCGCGACGCTGGAGCGCTACAAGCTCCGCCTCGACGAGGTCGCCGGCACCCTGTCGGCGCTGGAGATCGAGGACCTGGTGACCGTGCGGGACGTCTCGGCGGTCGCGCAGCGGCTGGAGATGGTGCGCCGCATCGCCACCGAGATCACCGAATACGTGGTCGAACTGGGCACCGACGGCCGCCTCCTCGCCCTCCAGCTCGACGAGTTGATCGCGGGAGTGGAACCGGAGCGCGAGCTGGTCGTGCGGGACTACGTCCCCGAGCCCACCGCCAAGCGCTCCCGCACCGTCGACCAGGCCCTGCACGAGCTGAACGCGCTCCCCCAGGCCGAGCTCCTGGAACTGTCGACGGTGGCCCGCGCCCTGGGCTACACCGGATCCCCCGAGACGCTGGACTCGGCGGTCTCCCCGCGCGGCTTCCGGCTGCTGGCCAAGGTGCCGAGGCTGCCCGGCGCGATCATCGACCGCCTGGTGGAGCACTTCGGCGGCCTGCAGAAGCTGCTCGCCGCCAGCGTGGACGACCTCCAGACGGTGGACGGCGTCGGCGAGGCCCGTGCCCGCAGCGTCCGGGAGGGCCTGTCGAGGCTGGCGGAGAGCTCGATCCTGGAGCGGTACGTCTAGCGGTTCGCCCGACCCGGTCCGGCCCGCTCCCGGCCGCTCCGGTCCGGGTGGACCTCAGGCGCTCTCCAGCACGAAGGACGTCTGCACCTTCGCGAACCCCGGCGCCTTCGCCTCCACCAGATACGTACCGGCCTTCGCCGACCCCGCCGGCGGCGTCGCGCACTGCGCGGCGCTCGGCTTGCGGTCCCACTTCACCCCGTACGTGATGCTGTCACCGGCGGGCACCCGGAAGACGAGGCTCCCCGGGCCCTTGGGGCAGTCGTCCGACGCCCAGTACGCGTCGTCGCCGTCCGCCTGAGTGATCGTCAACACGGCGCTCTCCGGTCCGAGATCGACCTTGCAGTCACTGCCGGAGATGTTCCGCGCGGTCAGCCGGAAGGTGGGCGTCGCGTCGGGCTCGTAGGCGTTGCGGGCGCTGCGCAGACTGAACTTCACCGCGCTCGGGGTGCAGTCGGGCAGTCCGGAACCGGCCGGCAGCGCGTCTCCCGCGCCGACCCCCGCCGAGGCACCGCCTTCGGATCCGTCGGCATCGCTGCCGCCGGCGTCGCCACCGTCGTCGCTGCCGCCGTCGCCACCACCGGCACCGCCGTCCGAGCGGCCGCCGGAGTCACCGCGGTCGCCGTTCGCCCCGTCGTCCTCCGCACCGGTCCCGGAGGAGGAGCCGCCCGAGCCCTCACCGCCGGACTCGTCGCGTCCGCCCGGCGCCTGACTGATCGCCGGTCCCGAACTCGACGGTCCCGGAGCGATGGTGGACGGCGCGGGATTCTTGCCGTTGGCCCCGTTCTCGTGTCCGCCGTCACCCCCGTCGCCGGAGACGACGATCCAGGTGACGAGCAACGCCAACACCCCCAGCAGGGACAGCAGTACTGCCCTCCTACGCCAATAGATGGAGGAGGGAAGCGGCCCGACCGGATTGCGCAGAGATCCCACGGCGCAAACTGTACGAGAGATCCGGGCCGTCACCGGCCCCACCCGCCGCCGAGAGCCACAACTTTTCCGGATCATCATCCCGGAAACCGCCCTCTGCCCCCGCCTCTCGCCAGGCGCGGCACGCGATGATCGCACAGTGTGATCATTTCTGCATCCTGTGCACGATCCGTGACCGTGGGCTTCCTGGGCGGCGAGCGGCACCGCCGACGCGGCACTCCGGCGCCCGCGCGTTCGCGATCGCGGCCCTTGCACCTCTGGCCAGAGCCCTGTCGCCCGCTTGACGGGGTGGCGGAGTGCCCGTTCCCGTGGGTGGTCATGGCAGGATCGAGGTGCCATGACTGCTCCCACCAAGCCCCCGCACAGCGGCACCGCCGAGACCACTGAGCCCACTGAGCCCACTGAGACCGCCGACACCTCCGCCGACGACACAGCGCCCCAGCGTGCTCCCGGAGAGCCGCTGCACTCCCCCGTCATCGACTGGTTCGACGAGCACGCCCGGGATCTGCCGTGGCGGCGCCCGGAGGCCGGCGCGTGGGGAGTGATGGTCAGCGAGTTCATGCTCCAGCAGACCCCGGTGAACCGGGTCCTGCCCGTCTACGAACAGTGGCTGGCCCGCTGGCCGCGCCCCGCCGACCTCGCCGCCGAGGCGCCCGGTGAGGCCGTCCGCGCCTGGGGCCGGCTCGGTTACCCGCGCCGCGCACTGCGGCTGCACGGCGCCGCCGCCGCCATAACGGAACGGCACGGCGGCGACGTGCCCGCCGACCACGCGCAGCTCCTGGCGCTGCCCGGCATCGGCGAGTACACGGCGGCCGCCGTGGCGTCGTTCGCGTACGGGCAGCGGCACGCGGTACTGGACACCAATGTGCGCCGGGTGTTCGCCCGCGCGGTCACCGGTGTGCAGTACCCGCCGAACGCCACCACCGCCGCCGAGCGCCGGCTCGCCCGCGCGCTGCTGCCCGAGGACGAGTCGACCGCCGCGCGGTGGGCCGCCGCCTCCATGGAGCTGGGGGCGCTGGTGTGCACGGCGAAGAACGAGGCGTGCCACCGCTGCCCGATCGCCGCGCAGTGCGCCTGGCGGCTCGCGGACAAGCCGGTGCACCAGGGACCGCCACGCCGGGGCCAGACGTACGCGGGCACGGACCGGCAGGTCCGCGGGCGGCTGCTGGCCGTGCTGCGGGAGGCACACGGTCCTGTCCCGCAGGGGGCCCTGGACCGGGTGTGGCACGAACCGGTGCAGCGCGCCCGTGCGCTGGACAGCCTCGTCGCCGACGGCCTGGTCGAGCCCCTGCCCGGCGGGCTGTACCGGCTGCCGCTGACCTGACGAGCCGGCGGGTCGCCCGCTCCCCCGCGTACGGGTGACCGCCGGCAACCCCCGGTGCGGCCATATCGCCCCACAGTCCCCCAACCGTCCCACCGTTTCACCTCGTTCCCACTTCCGTTACACAACCGACGGCCAGCCGACGGCCGACCGCAGGCTTCTCCGCACAGTGCCGTGACAACACCTCCGTAACTTCGTGTCCGTGCCCTCCAGTCAGGGACACGACGACCACGGATCACAGCGATGGGGACCGGAACGCACGGGCGGGCCGGCGCGGGGAGCGGAAGGGCGGATCACCATGGCGCAGGGCGAGGTGCTCGGGTTCGAGGAGTACGTCCGCACCCGGCAGGACGCGCTGCTGCGCAGCGCCCGCCGTCTGGTGCCGGACCCCGTCGAGGCGCAGGACCTGCTGCAGACCGCGCTGGCCCGGACCTACGGCCGCTGGGACGGCATCGCCGACAAGCGGCTGGCCGACGCCTACCTGCGCCGCGTCATGATCAACACGCGGACCGAGTGGTGGCGCGCCCGCAAGCTGGAGGAGGTGCCGACCGAGCAACTCCCGGACGCCCGCGTGGACGACGCCACCGAGCAGCACGCCGACCGCGCGCTCCTGATGGACGTGCTGAAGGTGCTCGCCCCGAAACAGCGCGGTGTGGTGGTGCTGCGACACTGGGAGCAGATGTCCACGGAGGAGACGGCCGCCGCCCTCGGCATGTCGGCGGGAACGGTCAAGAGCACGCTGCACCGGGCGCTCGCCCGGCTCCGCGAGGAGCTGGAGGCCCGCGAACTGAACGCACGCGCGCTGGAGCATGAGGAGCGGGAGCGTTGCGCGGCCTGACCGGCGCGGGGCCCGAGCGGGCCCGGAGAACCGCCCGGGCGGCGACCACGGTGACGTCCGTGCTCGCCGCCCTCGGCCTTGTCGCCACCGCCTGCGGTACGGGCGGCACCGGCACACGGGACGAGGGGCCCGCGCACGCGGAGTCGGCGGCCGACGCCCGGTCGCCCGCTCCGTCCTACGCGGCCTCGCGCATGCCGGTCACGGCCGGCGCCCGCGTGGACGCGGTGCGGCTGGTCAAGGGCGACCCGACGGTCTCGGCGGCGGTCAAGCGGGAGCTGAAGCCGTGCGTGGCCGACGAGTACCCCGTCGACGTGAGCTACGGGAACCTCACCGGGGGGACCGCGGACGATGTCGTCGTCAACGTGCTGACCTGCGGCGACGCGGTGGGCGTCGGCTCGTACGTGTACCGCGACCGAGGCGGCGCGTACGTGAACGTGTTCAGGACCGAGGAACCGCCCGTGTACGCGGAGATCGACCGCGGGGACCTGGTGGTGACCATGCAGGTGTACGAGCGGGGCGACCCGGTGTCGAGTCCCTCCGGCGAGAACGTCATCACCTACCGCTGGACCGCGGGCCGGTTCGCCGAGAAGTTCCGCACCCACAACGACTACGGCAAGGTGGCGGGCACGGAGCCGACGCCGGCGCCCGACAGCTGAGGAGCACCGGTATGGCAGACCAGACCCACGTGCTGTTCGTCGAGGACGACGACGTCATCCGTGAGGCCACCCAACTCGCCCTGGAGCGGGACGGCTTCACGGTCACCGCGATGCCCGACGGGCTGTCCGGCCTGGAGGCGTTCCGGGCGGACCGGCCCGACATCGCGCTGCTGGACGTCATGGTCCCCGGCCTGGACGGTGTCAGTCTGTGCCGGAGCATCCGCGACGAGTCGATGGTTCCGGTGATCATGCTGTCGGCGCGCGCGGACTCCATCGACGTCGTCCTGGGCCTGGAGGCGGGCGCCGACGACTACGTGACCAAGCCGTTCGACGGTGCCGTCCTGGTCGCCCGCATCCGTGCGGTGCTGCGCCGCTTCGACCGGGCGAACGGCGGCCGACAGGATCCGGCCTCCACGGACGGTGGGGGCCTGCTGACCTTCGGTGAGCTGGAGGTCGACACCGTGGGCATGGAGGTGCGGCGGGCCGGGGAGCCCGTGTCGCTGACACCGACCGAGATGCGGCTGCTGCTGGAGTTCTCGTCGGCGCCGGGCACCGTGCTCTCCCGCGACAGACTGCTCGAACGGGTGTGGGAGTACGGGTGGGGCGGCGACACCCGGGTCGTCGACGTCCATGTGCAGCGGCTGCGCGGGAAGATCGGCCAGGACCGGCTCGAGACGGTCCGCGGCTTCGGCTACAAACTGAAGGCCTGATCACAGGTATGCGGGGGTACTTCCGGCACCTGGTGCGAGCGGTTCTCGACCGGGCGGGCATCCGGACCGGTCTGCGATGGAAGCTCAGTGCCGCCATCGCCCTGGTCGGCGCGCTGGTGGCGATCGCGCTGAGCCTGGTCGTGCACAACGCGGCCCGAGTGTCGATGCTGGACAACGCGCGCGATCTCGCCGACGAACGCATCATGATCGCCCAGCGCAACTACGAGCTGTCCGGGCGGCTGAACTTCCCCAACACCAGGATCGACGACCCCGACCTGCCGGCCGAGCTGCGGGCGAAGGTCGAGGCGGGCCGGCGCGCGACGTACGTGGCCGACCGGCCGGGCGGGACGCCGGACATCTGGGCGGCCGTACCGCTGAAAAACGGGCATGTCATGTCCCTGCACTCGGGCTTCACCGACCGCAGCTCGAACATCCTGAAGGACCTCGACCAGGCCCTGGTGATCGGCTCCATCGCGGTCGTCCTGGGCGGCAGCGCGCTCGGGGTGCTGATCGGCGGCCATCTGTCCCGTCGGCTGCGCAACGCGGCGAGCGCCGCCCACCGGGTCGCCAAGGGCGAGACGGACGTCCGGGTGCGCGAGGCCATCGGCGGGGTCGTCCTGGACGAGACCGACGACCTGGCCAGCGCGGTGGACGCCATGGCGGACGCGCTGCGGCAGCGGCTGGAGGCCGAGCGCCGGGTCACCGCCGACATCGCGCACGAACTGCGCACCCCGGTGACCGGCCTGCTGACCGCCGCCGAACTGCTGCCGCCGGGCCGGCCGACCGAACTGGTGCTGGACCGGGCGAAGGCCATGCGCACCCTGGTCGAGGACGTCCTGGAGGTGGCCCGGCTGGACGGCGCCTCCGAGCGGGCCGAACTGCAGGACATACCGCTGGCCCAGTTCGTCACCCGGCGGATCGCGGCGAAGGACCCGAACGTCATGGTGCGCGTGGTGCACGAGTCGGAGGTCACCACCGACCCGCGGCGGCTGGAGCGGGTGCTCTTCAACCTCCTCGCCAACGCCGCCCGGCACGGCAGGCCGCCCATCGAAGTCTCCGTCGAGGGGCGGGTCGTCCGGGTCCGCGACCACGGGCCCGGCTTTCCTGCGGACCTGCTCGCCGAGGGGCCGAGCCGGTTCCGCACCGGCAGCGCGGACCGGGCCGGCCGCGGTCACGGCCTGGGCCTGACCATCGCGGCCGGGCAGGCCCGGGTGCTGGGGGCGCGGCTCACCTTCCGCAACGTACGGCCGGCCGGCGCTCCGAAGGACGCGCCGGCCGAGGGCGCGCTCGCCGTGCTGTGGCTGCCGGAACACGCGCCGACGGACACGGGGAGCTACCCGATGCTGCCCCAGTGAGGAACCGCCGCGGCAGGCACGCGGGCGCCGAAAGCCCTCCGGCCGGGAGAACCCGACGGAGGGCTTGGGAGACATGCACGGACGGTCAGGCCGGTTCGCTCATCGCGGTGCCGGGGCCGGATCGCCGTCCTTCGATCCGGTCACTCAGGCCCCTCAAGGCCCTTCGGAGAGTTCGCAGCGCTGGGTACACGACGCTGGGTACCCAGGGCCGGCTCTCGGGGCGGGTTCTCAGAGCTGGACGCCCTTGCCGCTCAGGAACTTCACCGGGTCGATGGCGGAGCCGTAGTTCGGGCTGGTCCGGATCTCGAAGTGCAGGTGGGGACCGCTGGAGTTGCCCGTGTTGCCGGACAGGGCGATCTTCTGGCCGGTCTTGACGACCTGGCCGGGCTGCACGTTCACCTGGGAAAGGTGGGCGTACTGGGAGTACGTGCCGTCGCCGTGGTTGACGACGACGGCGTTGCCGTACGCCGGACCGTCGCCGGCGCCGTTGCCGCCCGCCTTCACGACCGTGCCGCCGTGCGTGGCCACGACCTCGGTGCCGTTCGGCACGGCGTAGTCCTGACCGCTGTGGGCGGACTGCCACATGCCGCCGGCCTGGGCGAAGCTCGCGGAAGGCGTGTAGCTCTTCACCGGGCTGACCCAGGACGCGGCCTTCTTGGCGGGCTGAGCGTCCTTCTTCGCCTCGGCCGCCTTCTTCGCCTCGGCCGCCTTCTTCGCCTCGGCGGCCTTGGTCTGCGTGGCCTCGGCCTGGGCGGCCGCCTGGTCCTGCACGACGGTGGTGCTGGTGGCGGCGGTGGTGGCGGGGGTGGCGGCCGTGTCGTTGGCGGCGGCCGCGATCCCGACTCCCGCGACGGCCGAGACCCCGACACCGGCGGCCAGCACGGCAGCACGGGTGCGGAGGTGGGACGCGAGGAAGGAACGGGACGTGACGCGCTGGAACATCGAAACCTCATGGGGGAGGGGGCAGAGGAAAACCACCCGGCGAACAGGTCCGCGCCGCAGTGGCCATTCCTTGGTAACCCGCCCACCCACAAAGGCACAAAGGTGGGCATCTACGACAGAAGTTCGTACTTCTGTCGTGAGATGCACGTCTCTTGACACAGCCGCCAGACGGGACGAAAGCCCCATTTGAGGCTGATCGATCAGGCATTTAAGCCGAATGTCCGCTTTACTTCGAGGTCTTTTGCCACTATTTCGTCTAGTAACGGACAAAACGCCTGTGCGGCATGTCACCGAGAGCCCGGGTCGGACGTTCCATAAATGTGGCGTGCGCCTCTAGCCGCCTACCGTCCGGTAACCCTACGGTTCACCTCGCGTCACCCTCGCAAACGAACATGCACACGTCATGTTGGCAGCGTTATGAGCGTGAGAGGACCCCCCACCACATGAGAAGCCGACGCCCCTGGCTGCGCCGTGCATCGGTGACCGCCGCGTCCGCCGCGGCCCTGATGGCCCTGGCCGTCCCCGCCCAGGCCTCGACCGCCTCCGGCAACCCCGCGACCACCACCACGACGACGGCCGCCGCCTCGGCGACCGCCACCACGACGGCCGCGGCAGCCACAGCAGCCGCCGCGGCCGTCGACTACGCGACCTGGCAGCGGGACTGCCGGGCGGTCATGGACCAGGCCATGCCCCAGCTGAAGCAGCGCATCGCGGCCCCGCGGCCGGGCGAGAAGCAGGCGATCGTCCTCGACATCGACAACACCGCGCTGGAGACCGACTTCGGGTTCAGCTTCCCGCAGCCGGCCAACGAGCCGGTCCTGGAGGTCGCCGAGTACGCCCAGGAGCGCGGTGTCGCGGTGTTCTTCGTGACCGCCCGGCCGGGCATCATCCACGCCCCCACCGCCTTCAACCTCGACCACGCCGGATACGAGTCCGCCGGGCTCTACGTCCGCGGCTTCTTCGATCTGTTCCGGAACGTGGCCGAGTACAAGACGGCACAGCGCGTCGACATCGAGTCGAAGGGCTACACGATCATCGCCAACATCGGCAACAGCGCCACCGACCTGTCGGGCGGCCACGCCGAGAGGACCTACAAGCTGCCGGACTACGACGGTCAGCTGTCGTAGGCACGGGGCGTTCGGGCAGCCGAAAGGGGCCGGTGCCCTGCTCGGGCACCGGCCCCTTTCGGCTGCCGTGATGCTTACGCTTCCTTGCTGAGGTTCGGGCCTCCGCCGGCCGCCTGCTCGATCGGCGGGACGTCGGGCAGGGCCGACTTCTCCTCACCGCGGAAGGTGAAGGTGGCGGTCTCGCCCTCGCCCTCGGTGTCCACGACCACGATGTGACCGGGGCGCAGCTCGCCGAAGAGGATCTTCTCCGACAGCGCGTCCTCGATCTCGCGCTGGATGGTCCGGCGCAGCGGCCGGGCGCCCAGCACGGGGTCGTAGCCCCTCTTGGACAGCAGCTCCTTGGCGGACTGGGAGAGCTCGATGCCCATGTCCCGGTCCTTCAGGCGCTCGTCCACCTTGTCGATCATCAGGTCGACGATCGCGAGGATGTCCTCCGGGGTGAGCTGCGGGAAGACGACCACGTCGTCGACACGGTTGAGGAACTCGGGACGGAAGTGCTGCTTGAGCTCGTCCGACACCTTGTTCTTCATGCGCTCGTAGTTGGTCTTCTTGTCGCCCGCGGCGGCGAAGCCCAGGTTGAAGCCCTTGGAGATGTCCCGGGTGCCGAGGTTGGTCGTCATGATGATGACCGTGTTCTTGAAGTCCACGACCCGGCCCTGGGAGTCGGTCAGGCGACCGTCCTCCAGGATCTGCAGCAGCGAGTTGAAGATGTCCGGGTGGGCCTTCTCGACCTCGTCGAAGAGGACGACCGAGAACGGCTTGCGGCGCACCTTCTCCGTCAGCTGACCGCCCTCCTCGTAGCCCACGTAGCCGGGGGGCGAACCGAAGAGGCGCGAGACCGTGTGCTTCTCGCTGAACTCCGACATGTCGAGGGAGATCAGCGCGTCCTCGTCACCGAACAGGAACTCGGCGAGGGCCTTGGACAGCTCGGTCTTACCGACACCGGACGGACCGGCGAAGATGAACGAGCCACCGGGACGCTTCGGGTCCTTGAGCCCCGCGCGGGTGCGACGGATCGCCTTGGACAGCGCCTTGACGGCGTCGATCTGGCCGATGACCCGCTTGTGGAGCTCGTCCTCCATGCGCAGCAGACGCGAGGACTCCTCCTCGGTCAGCTTGAAGACCGGGATGCCGGTGGCCGTGGCGAGGACCTCGGCGATCAGGTCGCCGTCGACCTCGGCGACGACGTCCATGTCGCCGGCCTTCCACTCCTTCTCCCGCTTCGCCTTGGCGGCCAGGAGCTGCTTCTCCTTGTCACGCAGCGAGGCGGCCTTCTCGAAGTCCTGCGAGTCGATCGCGGACTCCTTGTCCCGGCGGACACCGGCGATCTTCTCGTCGAACTCGCGCAGGTCCGGCGGCGCGGTCATCCGACGGATACGCATCCGGGAACCGGCCTCGTCGATCAGGTCGATCGCCTTGTCCGGGAGGAAGCGGTCCGAGATGTACCGGTCGGCCAGCGTGGCCGCCTGGACCAGCGCCTCGTCGGTGATGGAGACGCGGTGGTGCGCCTCGTACCGGTCGCGCAGACCCTTGAGGATCTCGATGGTGTGCGGCAGGGACGGCTCGGCGACCTGGATCGGCTGGAAGCGGCGCTCCAGGGCCGCGTCCTTCTCCAGGTGCTTGCGGTACTCGTCCAGCGTGGTGGCGCCGATGGTCTGCAGCTCACCGCGGGCCAGCATCGGCTTCAGGATGGAGGCCGCGTCGATGGCGCCCTCGGCGGCACCCGCACCGACCAGCGTGTGCAGCTCGTCGATGAACAGGATGATGTCGCCGCGGGTGCGGATCTCCTTGAGCACCTTCTTCAGGCGCTCCTCGAAGTCACCGCGGTAGCGGGAGCCGGCGACCAGGGCACCGAGGTCCAGGGTGTAGAGGTGCTTGTCCTTGAGGGTCTCGGGCACCTCGCCCTTGACGATGGCCTGGGCGAGGCCCTCGACGACGGCGGTCTTGCCGACGCCGGGCTCACCGATCAGCACCGGGTTGTTCTTGGTACGGCGGGACAGCACCTGCATGACCCGCTCGATCTCCTTCTCGCGCCCGATGACCGGGTCGAGCTTGGACTCACGAGCGGCCTGGGTGAGGTTCCGGCCGAACTGGTCGAGGACCAGGGACGTGGAGGGGGTGCCCTCGGCAGGACCGCCCGCGGTGGCGGTCTCCTTGCCCTGGTAACCGGAGAGCAGCTGGATCACCTGCTGCCGCACCCGGTTCAGATCTGCGCCCAGCTTGACCAGGACCTGGGCGGCGACGCCCTCGCCCTCACGGATCAGGCCGAGCAGGATGTGCTCCGTACCGATGTAGTTGTGACCCAGCTGCAGCGCCTCGCGGAGCGACAGCTCGAGCACCTTCTTGGCACGGGGAGTGAAGGGGATGTGGCCGGACGGCGCCTGCTGCCCCTGGCCGATGATCTCCTCCACCTGCTGGCGGACCGCCTCGAGCGAAATCCCGAGGCTCTCAAGGGCCTTGGCGGCGACACCCTCACCCTCGTGGATCAGGCCCAGGAGGATGTGCTCGGTGCCGATGTAGTTGTGGTTGAGCATCCGGGCTTCTTCCTGAGCCAGGACGACAACCCGCCGCGCGCGGTCGGTGAACCTCTCGAACATCGTTAATCGCTCCTCAGAGCGGTCAGGCAGTGGGGGGAACTTCCCCTCCCTGTCCTTCCGCAGCTTAGTCCCGCAAGCGGGGACCGCTCATTCCAACTGCCGACACCCTCGATGGCCTCCTGACCCCGAACGCCGACATATGCTTCAACCCGATGGTGCGAGACGATGTTCCCGCAGGCCAGGTGGTTACCCCCATCTCCAGTACGCCCATGGCGAACGGAATACGTCCCCGTCCTGCGTGTCGCCCCCTCCCACTAGGGATGTCTTACCCGCTGCCACCGACAATCCATGCCGAGCGCACGGGTTCCCTCCGCTACGGGCGAACAACCTTGCGCCTCCTCATACCCCCTCACGCCCCTTTGTTCGACACTCTATGCGCATGCGTATGCACCTAGCGTAACCCGAACGGCCTTCCGGCAGTTGCACTTGGCATGGTCGACCCGATCGATCCGGTCCGGCACTGGTACGAGAACGAACAGGGCTGGCCGACGGTGCCCGGGGACCCGGTGCGCCTGTCGGCGGGGGTGCGCTTCGACGTCCTGGACGTACCCGCCGAGGCGGGACACGCGGCGCTGGAGCGCCTGCGGGGTGACGGGCGGGCGGGGCTGCGGCCAGGACCCGCGGCCGCGGGGTTTCCGGTGGCCCTGCAGCGCGGCCGGATGCTGCTGCTGGTGGCCGCGGGCAGCGCGGAGGAACTGCCGGGACTGCTCGACTGGCTGGAGTGGGGCACGCTGGCCCTCGATCTCGCCGCGATCGGCGCGGGCGGGCTCATCGACGCTCCGCCGCCCCCCGCGGCCGGCCGGCCCCCTGCGGGCCGCGCCGGTTCACAGGGGGCCGCCGTCTGGCTGCGACCCCCCGGGCCGGGGCGCGAGGTCGAGGCCTCGCTGCCGACGCTGTCGGCGACGGGGGGCCGGGGCGGCGCCCCCGATCTCGTACGACTGGTGAGCACGGTGGCCACCGAGTGCCACCGCGTTCGACTGCTGCGCGCCTGTGACCGACCGCCGGCCGACCTGCGCGAGGCCGGTCGAACCGACGCTCAGCCGTTCGCCCGCTCGTAGGCCTCGCGAATGGCCGCGGGAACACGGCCGCGGTCGTTGACCTCGTGACCGTTCGCCTTCGCCCAGGCGCGGATCGCCGCGGTGTCCTGGTTTCCGCCGGCAGAGGCGCGGGCCTTTCCGCGCCCGCCCGAGGCACGGCCTCCCGTACGACGGCCGCCCTTCACGTAAGGCTCGAGAAGGCCGCGGAGCTTGTCCGCATTGGCGGTGGTGAGATCGATCTCGTATGTCTTGCCGTCCAACGCGAACGTCACGGTCTCGTCCGCCTCGCCGCCGTCGAGGTCGTCGACAAGAAGGACCTGAACCTTCTGTGCCACCGGATTTCCTTTCATCGACAACTTGAGGACCGGGATGTACCGGCATCCGCCGTATCGCCGTCCCCTTGTTATATGAACTACTGCAGTACCTCGGAAAGCAAACCGCTTTTGACGGAAAAACACAAACCCCGGGGAGAGGGCCGCCGCCCGCCCACAGCCCGGAAACGTGCGCGTTTCGGACATAGGGAACGACGGCAAGGGCCCGATGCGGAATATGCCTTGGCGTTGCGCGTGGGGCCCTCCGCCGCATGGCATCGGGCACGGAACACGGGTACGGAACGGCGACGATCACAGATGCAGAAGCATCCGGCTGTTGCCCAGGGTGTTCGGTTTCACTCGTTCGAGACCCAGGAACTCCGCGACTCCCTCGTCATAGGAACGCAGCAGCTCGGCGTACACATCGGTGTCGACCGGTGTCTCACCGATCTCCACGAAGCCGTGCCTGCCGAAGAACTCGACTTCGAAGGTCAGACAGAAAACCCGGCGAACACCTAGCCAGCGGGCGGTCTGCAGCAACTTCTCCAGCAAGTGGTGGCCCACACCGGCGCCCTTCAGACCGGGCTTCACGGCGAGAGTACGGACTTCCGCGAGGTCTTCCCACATCACATGCAGTGCGCCGCAGCCGACCACCTCGGCGTTGTCGTCCCGTTCCGCGATCCAGAACTCCTGGATCGCCTCGTAAAGCGTCACCGTTGCTTTGTCGAGCAGGATGCCCTTGCGGACGTAGGCGTCAAGGAGGCGGCGCACGGCCGGGACATCGCTGGTGCGGGCCCGGCGGACGGTGATGGCTTTTGCGGTGACATCGGGGCTGTCTGCTGACATGAGCGGACGCTATCGCCCGCCGCGGCCCTCTGCGGAGGCGGGGCTCTCACCCGGAGGTTCCGCCGGGCCGGGTTGTCGAGCAGATCCGGGTTGTTCGGTCGGGCGGGGTTGTTCCCTCGTTTCCGGCAGCCCGACAACGCGTACCGCGTCCGTGAGGGACTGTCGCTGTTCCTCGCTCATCATGCCGAAGAAGGCGACGAGTGCGGCGGCGGCGTTGTCGCTCTGCGACCACGCCTCGTTCATCAGCGCGGCGGCGTAGGCGGCGCGGGTGGAGACCGCCTCATATCGATAGGCCCGGCCTTCCGCCTCACGGCGCACCCAGCCCTTCTGATGGAGATTGTCCAGAACGGTCATCACCGTGGTGTACGCGATGGACCGTTCCTTCTGCAGATCTTCCAGGACTTCCCGAACGGTCACCGGGCGGTTCCACTTCCACACCCGCGTCATGACCGCGTCTTCGAGTTCTCCCAGTGGGCGAGGCACAACTGCACAGTAGTGGGAAATATCGCCCGCTGCGCACCGAACGCGCTCGAACATCCGCGAACACCGGCAAACGCGAACAAAAAGGGCGCACGGGCCGTGCTCGACCACGCTCGAGCCCTACGCCCGGACCAGCTGCCGTGCTTGCGCTCGGCGTGCCTCCGGTCAGCCGTCGGCCCTGGCGGAGGGCTGCCGGGCGCCCTCCGCGCGGGCGAGGGCCGCGTCCACGGCGGCGTCCTCCTTGGCCTTGTTGGCGCCGCCCTGGGTCTTCACGATCACCCGGATCACAGCGATGAAGAGGGCGGCCATGACGGCCGAGGGCAGCAACGCGGCGACGTATTCCATGGGTCCAGGGTAGCCAGGGCTCGACGGACGGCCGGGCGGGGGTGGGCGCGGGGCGGCGGGTTTCTCAGCCCACGGCCAGCCGCCGGCCCGACGGGGGCGGAGCCGGCTTGCGGCGGGGGAAGACCTCGCCCGGGGTGGGAAAGGGACGGCCGGGCTTCGGCGCGCCGGGGGCGGGAGCCGGGTTCGGCGCGGGCTCGGGCCGCGGGGCGGACGGCTCGCGCTCCGGGTTCTTCTCGGGCTTCTCGGTCTCCGCAGGCCTCTCCGGCCTCTCCGACCTCTCCGGCCTCTTCGAGCCCTCGGCACCCTCGGTGTCCTGAGCCTGGCCGCCCGGCAGGGCGAGGAGCCGGGTGCGGGAGACCGGGACGCCGGGCAGGGGGGCGGCGGCAGGGACCGTACGGCCGGCGAGGCGGGCGCGCACGTCCTGCTCGGCGAGGAGCCGGCAGCGGTCCAGGAGGGCGGCGGCGGTGGGGTTGCCGCGCAGCGCCCGGAGCGCGGCGAGGTCGTCGGGGTCGGGGCGGTACCCGGCGCCCAGCACCTCCTCCAGGAGCGCGAGATAGCCGGCGGCGGTGCCGGGGAGGGCGGCGCGGTAGCGGCCGAGGTCGGCCACCAGGAAGGCGCGCAGCCTGGCGTACTCCCGCATCGCCTCGTCGAGGGAGTCGGCGAGGCGGAGGCAGTCCTGGACGTCTTCGGCCGAGGCGGACGTGGGGTGCAGGGCGAGGGCGAGGGCGCGGCGGAGCACGCGCAGCTCCTCCGCGCCGAACACCATGCCGCCGCGCGTTCCGTAGGGCGTGGGCATGCCGTGACGATACGCGCTAATCAGACAAACCCCGCATAGCGGACGGGTGTGGCGGACGCCTTCCACCCGGGTGGAAGGCGTCCGCCCGCTCCGTCACATCCGCGACATGTTCCGTTCGTAGACCAGGCGCAGGCCGATGAGGGTCAGCCAGGGCTCGTGCTCGTCGATGACCGCGCTCTCGCCCAGGACCATCGGTGCCAGCCCGCCCGTCGCGATGACGGTCACCTGATCGGGGTCGTCGGAGAGCTCGCGGGCCATCCGGCGGGCCACGCCGTCCACCTGGCCGGCGAAGCCGTAGACGATGCCGGACTGCATCGCCTCGACCGTGTTCTTGCCGATCACGCTCCGGGGCCGCGCCACCTCGATCTTGCGCAGCTGCGCGGCCCTGACCCCGAGGGCCTCCACCGAGATCTCGATGCCGGGAGCGATGACCCCGCCGACGTACTCCCCGCGCACCGAGATCGCGTCGAAGGTGGTGGCGGTGCCGAAATCGACGACGATCGCCGGACCGCCGTAGAGCTCGTTCGCCGCGACCGCGTTGATGATGCGGTCGGCGCCGACCTCCTTGGGGTTGTCGAACTGGATCGGCACGCCCGTCTTCACGCCCGGCTCGACCAGCACCGCGGGCACGTCGCCGTAGTAGCGGCGGGTCACCTCACGGAGTTCGTGCAGGACGGAGGGGACCGTCGCGCAGATGGCGATGCCGTCGATGCCGTCACCCAGCTCGTCGCCGAGCAGGGGGTGCATGCCCATCAGGCCCTGGAGCAGGACCGCGAACTCGTCGGCCGTGCGCCGCGGGTCGGTGGAGATCCGCCAGTGCTCGACGATGTCCTCGCCGTCGAACAGACCCAGGACGGTGTGCGTGTTGCCCACGTCGATCGTCAGCAGCATGGCCGGCCCCTACTCCGCTGTCCGCAGGTCCAGGCCGATGTCCAGGATCGGCGAGGAGTGGGTCAGGGCTCCCACGGCGAGGTAGTCGACTCCCGTGTCGGCGTACGCCTTGGCGTTGCCGAGGGTGAGCCGGCCGGACGCCTCCAGCGCGGCCCGGCCGGCGACGACGGCCACGGCCTCCTCGCACTCACCGGGCGTGAAGTTGTCCAGCAGGATCAGGTCGGCACCGGCGTCCACGACCTCACGGAGCTGGTGCAGGGTGTCGACCTCGACCTCGATCGGCACGTCGGGGAAGCGTTCCCGGACCGCCTGGAAGGCCTGGGCGACACCGCCCGCGGCGATGACGTGGTTGTCCTTGACCAGGGCCGCGTCGGAGAGCGACATGCGGTGGTTGACGCCGCCGCCGCAGCGCACGGCGAACTTCTCCAGGGAGCGCAGGCCCGGGGTGGTCTTGCGGGTGTCGCGGACCTCGGCCCGGGTGCCTTCCAGGGCGTCCGCCCACGCGCGCGTGGCCGTCGCGATGCCCGACAGACGGCACAGGAGGTTCAGGGCGCTGCGTTCCGCCGTGAGGAGGTCCCGGGTGCGGGCGGTGACGGAGAGCAGCTTGTCGCCGGCCTCCACCCGGTCGCCGTCCTCCACGTGTCGTTCGACCTCGAACTCCGCCGTGCAGACCACCGACATGACGGCCTCGGCGATCCTCAGGCCCGCCACGACGCCCGGTTCCCGCGCGCTGAAGTCGGCGGTGGCGACGGCGTCCTCCGGGATGGTCGCGACCGTCGTCACGTCCACGCCGCCCGCCAGGTCCTCCTGGATGGCGACCTGGGCGATGTCCTCGACCTCCACCGGGTCCAGACCGGCGTCGGCCAGGAGCTGGGCGAGCGCGGGGTCGAGGCCGCACTCCGTGTAGTCGTCGTATCCGTCGTGGGCCTCGTCGGAGTCCGCGCCGCAGGCGCAGCCGCCGCCGCAGCCACCGGACGGGGCGAGGGGAAGATCTGGGGTGGTCACGGCAGTCACTGCTCCTGGGGGGCCTGAAGGGGGAGGGTCGGGGGGAAGTCCGTGGCGTCGGTGGTGTGCGCCGCCAGCGTGCGGTCCGGGTTCAGCCGTACGACGATGTGCCGGCGCCAGGCGGTGTCGTCGCGCTCGGGCCGGTCCTCGCGCCAGTGGCAGCCGCGGGTCTCCTCGCGCTGCCGCGCGGCGGCGACCAGGACGCGGGCCACGCACAGGAGGTTGGTGGTCTCCCAGGTGTCGACGCCGGGCTCGGCGGTCTTGCCGTTCTCGTCGAGGGCGTCGCGGGCGTCGGCGTGCAGCCGCTGGAGCCCGTCGGCGGCCTGGGCGAGCGAGTCGGCGGAGCGCAGCACGCCGGCTCCCCGGGTCATGATCCGCTGGATGGTGAAGCGGGCCTCCGGGGGGAGCAGGGGGTGCCCGGGGCGATCGGCCTGCGGGAGGGGCTGCGGCACGCGCGCGCGGAGGGTGTCCCCGGTCCGGCTCGCGGCGATGTCGGCGGCGATGCGCTCGGCGTAGACCAGGCCCTCCAGGAGGGAGTTGGAGGCGAGCCGGTTGGCGCCGTGCACGCCGGTGCAGGCGACCTCCCCGCACGCGTACAGACCGGGGACGGTGGTGCGGCCCCGGGAGTCGGTGCGGACGCCGCCGGAGGCGTAGTGGGCGGCCGGGGCGACCGGCACGGGCTCGGTGACCGGGTCGATGCCGTGGGCGCGGCAGGCCGCGAGGATCGTCGGGAAGCGGTGCTCCCACATCTCGGCGCCGAAGTGGCGGGCGTCGAGGTACATGTGCTCGGCGTCCCGCTCCCGCATCCGGCGCATGATGCCCTTGGCGACGACGTCGCGCGGGGCGAGTTCGGCGAGCTCGTGCTGCCCCACCATGAAGCGCACGCCGTCGGCGTCGACCAGGTGGGCGCCCTCGCCGCGGACCGCCTCGGAGACCAGGGGCTGCTGGCCCTCCGCGTCGGAGCCGAGGAACAGGACGGTCGGGTGGAACTGGACGAACTCGAGGTCGCTGACCTCGGCGCCCGCGCGCAGGGCCAGCGCCACACCGTCGCCGGTGGAGACGGAGGGGTTCGTGGTCGCGCTGAACACCTGGCCCATGCCGCCGGTCGCGAGCACCACCGCGGGGGCGTGCACGGCCCCCACGCCGTCGTGCTGGCCCTCCCCCATGACGTGCAGGGTCACACCCGCGGTGCGGCCCTCGGCGTCCGTCAGCAGGTCCAGGACGAGCGCGTTCTCGATGGTGCGCATCCCGCGCGTACGCACGGCCTCCACCAGCGCGCGGGAGATCTCCGCGCCGGTGGCGTCCCCGCCCGCGTGCGCGATGCGCCGCCGGTGGTGACCGCCCTCTCGGGTCAGTTCCAGGCCGCCCTCGGAGGTCTCGTCGAAGTGGGCGCCGGTGGCGATGAGACGACGTACGGCGTCGGGGCCCTCGGTGACGAGGAGGCGGACCGCTTCCTCGTCGCACAGGCCCGCGCCGGCCACCAGGGTGTCGTCCCGGTGCTGCTCGGGGGTGTCGCCCTCGCCGAGTGCCGCGGCGATGCCGCCCTGGGCCCAGCGGGTGGAACCGTCGTCGAGCCGGGCCTTGGTGACCACGACGGTGGCCAGCCCGGCGGCCTCGCAGCGCAGCGCCGCGGTCAGTCCGGCGACACCGGAGCCGACGACCACGACGTCCGCGTCGATGGACCACCCGGGCGCGGGCGCGTGCAGTCGTATGCCTGTGCTGGTCACGAGGCGGCTCCGAGGGTGCCGAAGGTCAGGGGGATGTTGTCGATCAGGCGGGTCGTCCCGATCCGGGCGGCCACGGCGAGGACGGCCTCGCCGGTGAAGCCGTCGCCGATCTCGGTGAAGTCCGAGGGGTCGACCAGGGCCAGGTAGTCCAGGGCGAGCGGCGGGGTGAGGCGGGCGGCCCCGTCGAGGACCTGGCGGGCGGCGGCACGGACGGCCGCCGGACCGGCCGCCGTGGCGACGGCGTGCGCGTCGGCCGCCGCGCGGGACTCGCCCAGCGCGCTGAGCGCCTCGGCACGCGCGCGCGTGGAGGGCACCTCGCGGGCCCGCGCGCGCAGCGCCTCCTGCGCGGCGTGCCGGTCCCGGCCGGCGAACAGCGCGCCGGACAGTGCGAGGGCGGTGCGCCGCTCCGCGGCGGAGAGGTAGCGGTTGCGGCTGGACAGGGCCAGTCCGTCGTCCTCGCGGACGGTGGGGACACCGACGATGTCGACGCCGAAGTTCAGGTCGCGCACCATGCGGCGGATCAGGGCGAGCTGCTGGGCGTCCTTCTCGCCGTACAGGGCGACGTCGGGGCGCGTGAGGTGCAGCAGTTTGGCGACGACGGTGAGCACGCCGTCGAAGTGACCGGGGCGGGCGGCGCCCTCCAGGCGTTCGCCCATGGGGCCGGCGCTGATGCGGACCTGGGGTTCGCCGCCCGGGTAGACCTCCTCGGCCGACGGGGCGAAGACGGCGTCGGCGCCCGCCTGTCCGGCGACCTCGAGATCGGCGTCCAGGGTGCGCGGGTACCGGTCGAGGTCCTCGCCCTCGCCGAACTGCAGCGGGTTGACGAAGACGGTGACCACCACCTCTCCGTCGGCGCCCGCGATGTCGCGTGCGGCGCGGATCAGGGTGGCGTGGCCCTCGTGCAGGGCGCCCATGGTCATCACCACGGCGCGGCGGCCCGTACGCGCGCGTGCGTGCAGTTCCCCGGCGGTGCGCAGCAGGGTGGTGGTCATCGGGATTCCCCTTCGCCTTTGCCTTCACCTTCGTCGGGGGCGCCCGTTTCGCCGGTGGTGCCCGTCGTCCCGTCGGCGAGTACCCCGAGCAGGTCCTCGGCGAGCTCCGGCTTCAGCAGGCCGTGGGCGAGGGCGCGGTCCGCGGTCGCGCGGGCCATCGCCAGGTAGCCGGCGACGGCCTGCGGGGCGTGCCGGCGCAACTCGGCGACGTGCGCGGAGACGGTGCCGGCGTCACCGCGCGCGACGGGGCCGGTGAGGGCCGCGTCGCCGGAGCGCAGGGCGTTGTCCAGGGCCGCGCCGAGCAGCGGGCCGAGCATCCGGTCGGGTGCCTCGACCCCGGCGGTGCGCAGCAGTTCCAGGGACTGCGCGACCAGGGTGACCAGGTGGTTGGCGCCCAGGGCGAGGGCCGCGTGGTAGAGCGGGCGGTTCTCCTCGGCGATCCACTCCGGCTCGCCGCCCATCTCGATCACAAGCGCCTCGGCGGCCAGCCGCAGCTCCTCGGGCGCGGTGACGCCGAAGGAGCACCCGGCGAGCCGCTGCACGTCCACGGGGGTGCCGATGAACGTCATCGCCGGGTGCAGGGCCAGTGGCAGCGCCCCGGCCCGCAGGGCGGGGTCCAGCACCTTCGCGCCGTACCGCCCGGAGGTGTGCGCGAGGAGTTGCCCCGGCCGTACCGCGCCCGTCCCGGCGAGCCCGGAGACCAGCTCGGGCAGCGCGTCGTCCGGGACGGTCAGCAGCACCAGCTCGGCCCGCTCCAGCACCTCGGCGGGCGGGACCACGGGTACGCCGGGGAGCAGCTGCTCGGCGCGCCTCCTGGACGCGGCGGAGACGGCGGAGACGGCCACCGGGCGGTGTCCGGCGAGTTGGAGGGACGCGGCCAGGGCCGGGCCCACGCGCCCGGCGCCGACGACGCCGACGGTGAGCCGCGCGGGGCGGTCCCTGGGATCCGGCTGTGGGGCTGTGTTCACGCGACGGCGGCCTTCCCGTTCCAGTCCGCTCGGGGTACCGGACGATTTCTCGTCATGTTAACGCGATCGGTTCCCCGGGTGTTCGGTCGTGCCGTCGCCGTGCGCGGAACGCAGAACGCAGAACGCGGAACGCAGAACGCAGAACGAAAACCCCGATGCCCTCGCTCCCCCGCGCGGGGGATGATCCCGGGCATGAGCGATACGGCGGGGAACGGCACGGCGGGGCAGGACGAGCAGCACACCGGCGAGGAGGGGCACCGGGAGCTCCGCGCACGGCGGGTCGCCGCCTACCGCGGTGCTCCGCGCGTCCTCGCCCGCCTCGGGTTCCTGGGCACGCTCCGGGAACGGCTGGCGCTGCTGGCGGAGGCGGACGGCCGGTACGACCTGGACGAGGCGTCCGACCTGTACGGCGACGGTGTCGTCGAGGCGCTGGAGGAGCGGGTCGCCGGGCTCCTCGGCACCGGGGCCGCCGCGTTCTTCCCGACCGGCACGATGGCCCAGCAGGTGGCTCTGCGCTGCTGGGCGGGCCGTACCGGCAACCCCGTCGTCGCCCTGCACGGGCTCAGCCACCCCGAGGTCCATGAGCGGAACGCGTTCAGCCGGGTCGCCGGGTTGCGTCCGGTGCGGGTGACGAGCGAGCCCAGGATGCCGACCGCCGCCGAGGTGCGGGACTTCGAGGAGCCCTTCGGCGCGCTGATGCTGGAGCTTCCCCTCCGGGACGCCGGTTTCCTGCTGCCCACCTGGGAGGAGCTCACCGAGGTGGTGGACGCCGCGCGGGAGCGCGAGGCCGTGGTGCACTTCGACGGGCCCGGCTGTGGGAGTGCGCCGTCCACTTCGGCCGGCCACTGGACGAGATCGCCGGCCTGGCGGACAGCGTCTACGTGTCGTTCTACAAGTCGCTCGACGGCTTCGGCGGCGCGGCCCTCGCCGGTCCCGGGGCCCTGGTGGCGGAGGCGAAGGCCTGGCGGCACCGGTACGGCGGCACCGCCTTCCAGCAGTTCCCGACCGCGTTGTCGGCCCTGATCGGCCTGGAGCGGGAGCTGCCCCGGCTGCCGGAGTACGTCACCCACGCGCGCGTGGTGGCCGCCGCGCTGCGCGAGGGCCTGGCCGCGGCCGGGGTGCCGTGGGCCCGCGTCCATCCCGAGGTGCCGCACACCCACGACTTCCAGGTGTGGCTGCCGTACGACGCGGAGGCCCTCACCCAGGCGGCGATCCGCACGGCCGAGGAGACGGGAACCATGCTGTTCGCCAACGGCTGGGAGCGACAGGGCCCCGGCCTGGCGCTCACCGAGGTGTACGTGCGGGCGGCCGGCCTGGAGTGGACCCCCGACGACGTACGGACGGCGGCCGCGGACTTCGTGGACCGGCTGACGGCGACGACGACGGGGACGGGGACGGGGACGGGGACGCCCGGGCGGTAGGGCCCGGATGTCAGCGGGGGCCTCAGTCGAAGCGGATGTGCCGGAGTCCGACGCGCGCCTGCCGCAGCCGGGTGCGCAGCGGGCCCTCACGGTTGGGGCGCAGTTCCAGTCCCGCCAGTACGGCGATGCGGTCCGCCGTCTTCGGCACGGTGGTGTGGTCCGTCCACAGCTGCTCGGCGAACTCCGGCTCGGCGAGCCGCTCCAGACAGTGGTCGAGCTGCTGAACGGCCCAACTCTCCCGGTGCGGAACGGTGTTCTTCCCGATGGCGGAGCGCAGCAGGCGTTCGAGGCCGCGTTCGCGCAGCCGCCTCAGCACCGTCTCCCGTTCGGCGAGGAGGGCGAAGTGGTGTACGTCGTGGCCGAGTTCGCGCAGCCGACCGATCGTCTCGGCGAAGTGGCCGGAGTCCGTGACCGTCATCGGCGCGATCACGACGCCGTCGTGCCGGGTCAGGGCGAGGTCGAGGACCTCGACGACGCCCTGCCGCCAGGAGGTCAGATCTCGGAAGTCTCCCCGCAGTTCGGGCGGCAGCATGCGGCGCAGCCCGAATCCGGCGTGCTCCGGGTCACAGACGACGCTGCCCGGGAGACGACGGTGTATCTCGTACGCGGTTTGTGTCTTACCGCCCCCGAAAGGGCCGTTGATCCACAGCAGCATGCGCCGACCCTACCGACGCCGGGGCCCACGGTCAGCCGTGTCCGCCGGCCCGCACCAGTCCCGTCTCGTAGGCGAGGACCACCACCCGCACCCGGTCCCGCAGCCCCAGCTTGGTCAGGATGCGGCCCACGTGCGTCTTCACCGTCGCCTCCGACAGCACCAGCCGGGCCGCGATCTCGCCGTTGGACAGGCCCTGCGCGACCAGCACCATGACCTCCCGCTCCCGCTCGGTGAGCCGCTCCAGCCCCTTGTGCCGGGGCTGCTCGGCGGTGGACGGCAGCATGGGGGCGAAGCGGTCCAGGAGCCGGCGGGTGGTGGACGGCGCGACCACGGCGTCACCGCTGTGCACCGCGCGGATCGCGGCGAGCAGTTCGCCGGGGGGCACGTCCTTGAGCATGAAGCCGGAGGCGCCGGCCTTCAGCCCGGAGAAGGCGTACTCGTCGAGGTCGAAGGTGGTCAGGATCAGCACCTTCGGCGGGTCGGTGTCCACGCAGATCCGGCGGGTCGTCTCCACCCCGTCCAGCTTCGGCATCCGGACGTCCATGAGCACCACGTCGACGGCGGTGGCGCGCAGCACCTGGAGGGCCTCCACGCCGTCGCCCGCCTCCGCCACGACCTCCATGTCCGGCTGGGCGTCGAGCACCATCCGGAACCCGGTGCGCAGCAGCGCCTGGTCGTCGACGAGCATCACGCGGATCGCCATCGGGTCCTCTTCCAGTCCGGTTCCAGGCCAGTGTTACAGGTGTGAACAATGGACGTGCCCAAGCGTCCGGGTGTCAGGGGCCGGGTTTGAGCGGCAGCAGGGCACTGATGCGGAATCCTCCGCCCGGCCGCGGACCCGCGTCCAGGGTTCCGCCGACCATCCCGACCCGCTCGCGCATCCCGATCAGACCGTGGCCCTGGCCGTCGAACCCGCCCTCCTCGTACAGCTCGTGCGGGGCGCCCTTGCCGTCGTCCTCGACCAGCAGGCCGAGACCGTCGTCGAAGTACACCAGGCGCACACTGGCGCCCGTGTCGGGCCCGCCGTGCTTGCGGGTGTTGGTGAGCGCCTCCTGCACGATGCGGTACGCGGTGAGTTCGACGCCGCTGGGCAGCGGACGCGGGGTGCCCTCGACCTTGAAGTCCACCGGCAGTCCGGACTCCCGGCACTGCTCGACGAGGTCCTCGATCTGCTGCACGTCGGGCTGCGGCACGTACTCGCCGGCCTCCTGGTGCTCGCCGGTGCGCAGCACGCCGAGCAGGCGGCGCATCTCGGCGAGGGCCTGGCGGCCGGTGGAGGAGATGGTCTCCAGGGCCTTCTTCGCCTGGTCGGGCGCGGCGTCGAGGACGTAGGCGGCGCCGTCGGCCTGGACCACCATCACCGACACGTTGTGGGCGACGACGTCGTGCAGTTCACGCGCTATGCGGGCGCGTTCGGCGGCGACCGCGACCTTGGCCTGCGCCTCGCGCTCCTTCTCCAGCCGGGCGGCGCGCTCCTCCAGCTGGGCGAAGTAGGCACGCCGGGTGCGCATGGAGTCGCCGAGCACCCAGGCGAGGGCGAAGGGCACGGTCTGGAATATCACCATGGCGATGTTGCCCGCCACGCTCACGTCCTCGAACGGCCAGCGCGCCTGCGCCACGGGAGCCGCGCACAGGCCGGCGGCCAGCGCCAGACGGGAGGCCCAGCGGGCGCCGACGGTCGCGACCGTGTAGACGATCACCAGCAGCGCGAAGTCGGCGGGCATCGTCGCCACGTCGAGGACCACCTGGAGCACGCCCACCACGACGGCCAGGACCAGCATCCGCTCCGGCATCCGCCGACGCAGCGCCACGACCAGCGACAGCAGCAGCATGACCGGCACGGTGAGGGCCGGCAGATCGGTCCCCTCGGTCTCCTGCGCGCTCGCTCCGCCCAGCACCGAAATCCCGAACAGGACCACGGCCCAGAAGCCGTCGACCCCTGTCGGGTGCCTGCGGAGAAAATCATAGAAGCGCTGCACGCAACCCAGCGTAGGGAAGCAGAATGCGTGCAGGGGTCAACCGGAGGGCCGATCCCCGGTCGGCACACGTACTCCGCAAGGTGGAGACCCGGCATATCCGCGCCCTTAACCTGGCCCCGTGACAGCGACGACGAGCGGGTGGCGCGGTTGGCGGGCGGCGGCCCGGACCGCCCTGTACGGGCCGGACGGCTTCTACCGCCGACCGGAGGGCCCCGCCGGGCACTTCCGTACGTCGGTGCACGCCTCACCGCTGTTCGCGGAGGCCGTGGCCCGGCTGCTGTGCCGGGTCGACGAGGCGCTGGGGCGGCCCGCGGTGCTCGACTTCGTGGACATGGGGGCGGGCCGGGGCGAACTGGTCACGGGGGTGCTCGCCGCACTGCCCGCCGAGGTGGCGGCGCGCGTGCGTGCGTACGCCGTCGAACTCGCCGGCCGTCCCGGTGGGCTCGACCGCGGGATCGAGTGGCGGACCGAGCCCCCGGAACGGATCACCGGACTGCTGTTCGCCAACGAGTGGCTGGACAACGTGCCCCTGGAGGTCGCCGAGGTGGACCCGGCGGGCGCCTCGCGCCTGGTACTGGTCCGGGAGGACGGCACGGAACGGCTCGGGGCGCCGGTCACGGGACCGGAAGCCGAGTGGCTGACCCGGTGGTGGCCGTTGCCGGCCGGGGAGGGGCTGCGGGCGGAGATCGGGCTGTCCCGGGACGTGGCGTGGGCGTCGGCGGTCGGGACGCTCGAGCGGGGGCTCGCCGTCGCCGTGGACTACGCGCACTCGGCGGACGCGCGCCCGCCGTTCGGGACCCTCACGGGTTTCCGGGAAGGGCGGGAGACGACGCCCGTACCGGACGGGTCGTGCGACATCACCGCGCACGTCGCCCTCGACTCCTGCGCGGCGGCCTGCGCGCTCCCCGGCGCCCGCCTGTTCACCCAGCGGGCGGCCCTGCGCTCCCTGGGCCTCACGGGCGCGCGCCCCCCGCTCACGCTGGCGTCCGCCGACCCCGCCGGCTATGTACGCGCCCTCGCGGGCGCCTCCCAGGCCGCCGAACTCATCGCGACGGGCGGACTCGGCGACTTCGGGTGGCTGCTGCAGCCCGTGGGAATCCCGGACGTCCTCGCGGAGTGACCCCGCGGACCGACACCTGTTCGTCGATTTTGTCGATTATTTGTCGATGTCTCCCACCACGAAGAACATCGACCCCAGGATCGCCACCATGTCCGAGACCAGCGTCCCCGGCAGCAGTTCGGTGAGCGCCTGGATGTTGTTGTACGACGCCGAGCGCAGCTTCAGCCGGTACGGCGTCTTCTCGCCCTTGCTGACCAGGTAGTACCCGTTGATGCCGAGCGGGTTCTCGGTCCACGCGTAGGTGTGCCCCTCGGGCGCCTTGAGGACCTTCGGGAGCCGCTGGTTGACCGGTCCCGGCGGCAGGTCGGCGAGCCGGTCGAGGCAGGCGTCGGCGAGGTCGAGGGAGTTGTAGGTCTGCTCCAGGAGGCACTCGAAGCGGGCGAGGCAGTCGCCCTCCTCACGGGTCACGACCTTCAGGACGTCACCCAGTTCGCCGTAGGCGAGATACGGCTCGTCGCGGCGCAGGTCGAAGTCGACGCCCGAGGCACGGGCGATCGGCCCGCTCACGCCGTACGCGTGCACGACGTCCGCGGAGAGGACGCCCACCCCGCGGGTGCGGCCCCGGAAGATCTCGTTGCCGAGCACCAGGTCGTCGAAGCGGTCCATGCGGGAGCGCACGTCGGCGACCGCGGCGCGCGCGCGTGTGGTCCATCCCGCCGGAAGGTCCTCCTTGAGGCCGCCCACGCGGTTGAACATGTAGTGCATGCGGCCGCCGGAGACCTCCTCCATGACGTGCTGGAGCTCCTCGCGCTCGTGGAAGGCGTAGAAGATCGGCGTGATGCCACCGAGCTCCAGCGGATAGGAACCGAGGAACATCAGGTGGTTGAGCACCCGGTTCAGCTCCGCGAGCAGCGTGCGCAGCCACACCGCGCGTTCGGGGACCTCCATGCCGAGCATCCGCTCCACCCCGAGGACCACGCCCAGCTCGTTGGAGAACGCCGACAGCCAGTCGTGACGGTTGGCCAGCATGATGATCTGGCGGTAGTCACGCGCCTCGAACAGCTTCTCCGCGCCCCGGTGCATGTAGCCGATCACGGGCTCCGCGCGGTTGATGAGCTCGCCGTCCAGGACGAGCTTCAGCCGCAGCACGCCGTGTGTGGACGGATGCTGGGGCCCGATGTTGAGCACCATGTCGGTGCTCTCCGCGGCGCCGCCGATGCCGACCGTGGTCTCCGTCGTAGGAGTCATGACCCCAGTCTCCCCCACGCACGCGGGGGCCTGCGCACGCCGGGGCCTACGTACGCTGGGCCCATGGAGACGGGGAACCCGCACGACACGGGGACAGCGGTGGAGCCGGTGAGCCCCGGCGACGGACCGCAGTGGATCGCGCTGCCACCGGGGCTGTTGAAGCTGCGCCGGCTGATGCTCGTGGTGTGGCTGGGGTCGCTCGCCCTGGCCGCCGGGCTGGTCCCGGGACTGCTGGCCGGACCCGGCTGGGCCGGCTTCGCCGTGCTGCCGCTGGCCGTGCTGGCCTGGGGCTGGGTGATGCTGGAGCGCAACTGGCGCTCCTGGCGGTACGCCGAGCGCGCCGACGACCTGCTGATCAGCCGGGGCGTCCTGTGGCGCGAGGAGACGGTCGTGCCGTACGGGCGGATGCAGCTGGTGGAGGTCACCTCCGGTCCCGTCGAACGGCACTTCGGGCTGGCCAGCGTGCAGCTGCACACGGCGGCCGCGGCGACCGACGCCACCATCCCCGGTCTCGTCCCGGCCGAGGCCGAACGGCTGCGCGACCGGCTCACGGAGCTGGGCGAGGCCCGATCGGCGGGGCTGTGACGGCCCCGGAGGTCCACGAGGACGTACGCGGGCGACGCCCGGTGATCGAGCGCCGGCTGCACCCCGTCACGCCGCTCAGGCGGGCGTGGGCGCCCATAGCGGTCGTCATCGGGTGGGCGCTGCACGACCCGGACCAGGCGCAGCGTCAGCTGACCCGGCTGACCACGACGACCCTGCTGATCGGTCTCGGCGTCCTCATCCCGGCCGCCGCCCTCTACGGCTTCCTGACCTGGTGGTTCACCCATTTCGCGGTGACCGACAGCGAACTGCGCATCCGTACCGGGCTGTTGTTCCGCCGCACCGCGCACATCCGGCTGGAGCGGATCCAGGCCATCGACGTCACCCAGCCGCTGCTCGCGCGGATCGCGGGCGTGTCGAAACTCAGACTCGACGTCATCGGCACCGACAAGAAGGACGAACTCGCTTTCCTGGGTGCCGATCACGCCCGCGCACTGCGCGCCGAGCTGCTCGCGCGGGCGGCGGGTTTCGCACCCGAGACGGCGCACGAGGTCGGCGAGGCGCCGTCCCGGCAGCTGTTGCGCGTGCCGCCCGGCGTCCTCGCCCTCTCCCTCGTGCTGACCGCCTCGACCTGGGTCTGGCTGATCGCCGCCCTCGTCGTGGTGCCGCTGCTGTGGATGGCCACCCACAGCCTGTGGACGGTCCTCGCCGCCGTGGTACCGCTGTTCGGCGCGGCGGGTGCGAGCAGCGTCGGCCGGTTCGTCACCGAGTACGACTGGACCCTGGGCGAGTCGCCCGACGGACTGCGGATCGACCACGGGCTGCTGGACCGGGCGCACGAGACGGTGCCGCCGGGACGGGTGCAGACCGTGCGGCTCGTGGAGCCGCTGCTGTGGCGGCGCCGGGGCTGGGTACGGGTCGAACTCGACGTGGCCGGCTCGTCCAACTCCCTGCTGCTGCCGGTCGCTCCGCGCGAGATCGCCGAGTCCGTCGTCGCGCGCGTGCTCCCCGGCGTCCACGTGCCGTCGCACGCGGAACTGTCCCGGCCGCCGCGGCGCGCCCGGTGGTGCGTGCCGGTGTGGTGGCGCGGCTACGGGCTCGCCGTCACCGACGCCGTGTTCGCCGCGCGGCACGGCCTGCTGAGCCGGACCGTCGCCCTGGTGCCGCACGCCAAGGTGCAGAGCGTACGGCTGGCCCAGGGGCCCTGGCAGCGCGCCCGGGGTGTCGCGGACGTCCATGTGGACACCGGGGCCGACAAGTCCGTGACGGCCCGGCTCCGGGACGCCGACGAGGCTGCGGAGCTGCTGCGGGCCCAGGCGGAACGTTCCCGGACCGGCCGCAGGGACGCCCGCCCGGACCGCTGGATGGCCTGACTCCGGACCCCGGAACCCGGACCCCGGAACCCCCGAAAACGCGTGCGGTGCTTCAGGAGACCGCGCTGCGCAGTCCCTCGGTGTCGACCGCCGCGTCGGCTGTGCCGTCCGGGCCGTCCGGGCCGGCCGTGCCGACCTCTTCCGGCTCCTCGTGCGCCGTCAGATCGATGACCTGGCCGACGGCCCGTGCGTCCTCATCGGCCGGCTTGAACTCGCCGTCGTCCTCGGGCTTGTGCAGGGCCAGGGCCTCCTGGCCGACGACATCGGCGAGGTCCTCGTTCTGGACGCCCTCCCGGTCGGGCCCCTCGTCCTTCTGCGTACCGAAGAAGTCGAACCCGCCGTCGGTCACCGGACGCCGGACGGGCTCCGTCGGCGGTACGACCGCGACCGCGGTCGGCACGGTGAAGTGCCCGGAGGGCTGCACCGAACGGCCGGGCGGGACCGGCGGGGCCGACTGCTCGGGCTGGGACGGCTCCTCGGGCTCGGTGCCGGTGCCGGTGTCGGCGTCGATGCCCGGGCCGGAGGAAGCCGCGCGCTCGTGCTCGCCGACCGCCCCCGGCTGCCCCTCCGTCCCGTCCTTCCGCGGCTGCTCCGACTTCCGCTTCTTCGCGGGCTCGGGGCCGTCGCCCTCGGGGGAGTCGTCCTCGGAGGCGT
Source organism: Streptomyces sp. NWU339 (assembly GCF_003143855.1). Taxonomy (GTDB): domain Bacteria; phylum Actinomycetota; class Actinomycetes; order Streptomycetales; family Streptomycetaceae; genus Streptomyces. Next base: position 322,961 of record NZ_QFRK01000003.1, on the reverse strand, counting down.
CACCCTCGGGAGTGTCGTGGTGCTCCTCCCGCGCGTCGTCGCCGAGCCGGGTCAGCGCCGCCTCGGCCCGCAGGAACAGCTTGGAGCCCTCGGGCGAGAAGACCGCGGGAGCCGTCGGCTCCGCCCCGACCGCTTCCGCCCCGGTCGTTTCCTCCACCGCGGCCCCGCCCGCGGTTCCGTCCTCGCTCCTGGCCGCCGGCACGGAGACCGTCCCGGCGGTCTCGTCACCGGACCGCGCCGAAGGCCCCGCCGGCAGCGCACGGGCCGGTACCGCCGCCTCGATCTCGAGCACCCGGCGCTCCTCCAGAACGCTCGCCCGCTCGGTCTCCGCGGCGGCGTACCGCCGGAGCAGTGCCGCGTGCTCGTTGCGCAGCCCGGCCAGCTCCGCGCGCTTGGCGCGTAGCCGCTGCTCCAGCTTGACGCGCAGTTCGCGCGACTCGTCGAGGTCGGCCTCCAGTTCGGCGATCCGCTCCTCGAACCGCCACTCGTCACCGGCCCGCGCGCGCGTGAGGTCGGCGACCTGCTTGCCGGCCTGGGTGTCCCAGTGCCGCATGACGACCGCACCGATGATCGCCGTGGCCGCCGCGGCGGCGGCCAGGAGGCGGAGCGCCATCGGTTGTGTGAACACCCAGGGCCCCAGGGCGCAGACGAGGGAGACGCCTGCGATCGCCGACGGGGGCAGCATCCTGTGCAGGGGCGGGGAATGGCGGTGACGTCCACGTGGCATGGCCAGAAACTTACCGCGCGTAGGCGAATGATGGAGCCCCGCCCCGTAAAAACAAAGCCACACCGAGGCTTTCACAGGGCGTCAGGGAACTCCGCCGAACCGTGAATAGGTCCGGCATGCGAATATGCAAGATCATTTTCGCGAGAAGGGGCGGGTCACCACTTTCCGGGAAGACCGACGAGATCCGCTGAGGAAATACCGGCCGGAGGTTCGGACGGGGGCACGGACCCCGCTCCCCTCCAGATCTTCCGGGTCTTCCGGGTCTTCCGGATCCAGGTCCCCAGGGTCCGGGTCTCCCGGGCCGCGCCCGGGGCATACGCTGAACATATGAGCAGCAGCAGCGGACATCTCCACGTCGCGGGCCTTCCCCACTGGGACCGCTGCGCGGTCATGGGCGTGGTGAACGTGACCCCCGACTCCTTCTCCGACGGTGGCCGCTGGTTCGACACGACGACCGCCGTCAAGCGCGGCCTCGACCTGGTTGCCCAGGGCGCCGACCTGATAGACGTCGGCGGCGAGTCCACCCGCCCCGGCGCCACCCGCGTCGACGAGGCCGAGGAACTCAAGCGCGTCATCCCCGTGGTCCGCGGCCTCGCCGCCGAGGGCGTCACGATCTCCGTCGACACCATGCGCGCCTCGGTCGCCGAACAGTCCCTCACGGCCGGCGCCGCGCTCGTCAACGACGTGAGCGGCGGTCTCGCCGACCCCGACATGCTCCGCGTCGTCGCCGCCGCCGGCGCCCCCTTCGTCGTCATGCACTGGCGCGGCCTGCTGGAGGGCGGCAACATCAGGGGCGCGTACGACGACATCGTCACCGAGGTCGTCGACGAGCTCCACGCGCGCGTGGCGGCGGTGCTGGAGAGCGGCGTCGCGGCCGACCGCGTGATCGTCGACCCCGGACTCGGCTTCTCCAAGGACACCGGCCACGACCTCGCCCTCCTCGCCCGGCTCGACCGCCTCCGGGCACTCGGTCACCCGCTGCTCGTGGCCGCGTCCCGCAAGCGGTTCCTCGGCCAGGTCCTGGCCGGGCCCGACGGCACGCCCCCGCCCGCCCGGGAACGTGACGCGGCCACCGCCGCCGTCTCCGCCCTCGCCGCGCAGGGCGGCGCCTGGGCGGTCCGCGTGCACGAGGTGCGCGCCACCGCGGACGCCGTACGGGTCGTACGCGCCGTCGAACAGGCGCGCACCCCGGACGGCACGCGCCCCGAGCCCGCCCCGCACGGTGCGGAAGGAACCCGGTGAGCGCGCCTCACACCGACGTCGAGCAGGTCGAGGCCACCAACGCCGCCTTCTACGAGGCACTCGAGCAGGGTGACTTCGAGGAGGTGTCGTCGCTCTGGCTCACCCCGGCCGACCTGGGCGTCGACGAGACTTACCACGACCCGGCGGACACCGGAGTGGTCTCCTGCGTGCACCCCGGCTGGCCGGTGCTCACGGGCCGCGGCGAGGTGCTCCGGTCGTACGCCCTGATCATGGCGAACACCGACTACATCCAGTTCTTCCTCACCGACGTGCACGTCTCCGTCACCGGCGACACCGCCCTGGTGACCTGCACCGAGAACATCCTCAGCGGCGGTCCCGCGCCGAAGGCGGGCGAGGAGCTCGGCCCCCTGGTCGGCCAGCTGGTCGTCGCCACCAACATCTACCGGCGTACCCCCGCGGGCTGGAAGCTCTGGTCCCACCACGCCTCCCCCGTCCTCGCCGAGAACGGTGAGGACGAACCCCCCGACGACACCGACACCCCGGACGACACCGACTCCCCCGCCTAGGATCCGTCCGGCAGCCGGTCACCACTCACGACCGGGGCCACCGGAAAGTGGTCGGAATCACGGCCGTGCGGGTAGGGGCCGCCACCGACCCGTGAGCCCCGGGCCTCCCGGGAGAACACAGGGTGAATCCTCCTGGTACCGGTCCGGACCGGCGCCCCCTCGGGGCCGGTCCTGCCGGTGCCCGCGGGTAGATTCGACCGGGGCAGGTGTGCCGCTCGCACGGCATCGGCCGGCGGACCGGCGAACTGACCGACTGACCGACTGACCGACTGACCGACTGACCGACTGACCGACTGACCGACTACAGGAGTGGATTCGCGTGGATCGTGTCGCGCTGCACGGCCTGAAGGCCCGTGGGCACCACGGTGTGTTCCCCAAGGAACGCGAGGAAGGCCAGACCTTCGTCGTCGACCTCGTCCTCGGCCTGGACACCCGACCGGCCGCGACCGACGACGACCTGGCGAAGACCGTGCACTACGGGATCGTGGCGGAGGAGGTCGTGGCGGTCGTCGAGGGCGAGCCGGTGAACCTCATCGAGACGCTCGCCGAGCGCATCGCCCGGGTCTGCCTCGAGCACGACGTGGTCCAGGAGGTCGAGGTCCGCGTCCACAAGCCGGACGCGCCGATCACCGTGCCCTTCGACGACGTGACCATCACCATCACCCGGAGCCGCGTATGACCAGGCCTTCCGCCCAGGGCCACACCGACCCGACCGTTCAGCCGGTCCCCGCCTCCGTGACGGAGCGGGTCGACGCCGCCGACAGCACCCTGCAGAACCCGAAGCAGGCCGTGATCGCCCTCGGCGCCAACCTCGGCAACCGGCTGGAGACCCTCCAGGGGGCCGTCGACGCCCTGGAGGACACCCCGGGCATCCGCGTCAAAGCGGTGTCCCCCGTGTACGAGACGGAGCCGTGGGGCGTCGAGCCCGGCAGCCAGCCCTCGTACTTCAACGCGGTCGTGGCCCTGAGGACCACCCTCCCCCCGTCCTCCCTGCTGGAGCGGGCGCACGCGATCGAGGAGGCCTTCCACCGGGTCCGCGACGAGCGCTGGGGTCCGCGCACCCTGGACGTGGACATCGTCGCCTACGCGGACCTCCTGTCCGACGACCCGCGGCTGACCCTTCCGCACCCCCGCGCCCACGAGCGCGCCTTCGTGCTGGCCCCCTGGCTCGACGTCGACCCCGAGGCCGTTCTCCCCGGACGCGGCCCCGTCGCCGCCCTGCTGGGCGCGGTCGGCCGAGAAGGCGTCCTGCCCCGGGCCGACCTGGAACTTCGGCTGCCCGAATAGCCGTTAAGGTCGACACGACCGCATTCCGGGGCACCGGGGGAACCGAAGGGACACCGTGAGAGAGCTGCGCATCAGGGTGCTGGCCGGCGTCTTCGTCGTGGCCGGGATCCTGTCCTGGGCCGTCGCCCGCCTCTGGAACTCCTTCGACACGCTGCCGAGCGTCCCGGTGGCCGCGCCCATCGTCCTCGCCCTGATCGCCGTGGTCCTCACGGCCACGGCGCTCTCTCTCCGCGCCCGTCTCAAGGCCCAGCGCGAGCGCCGTCCCGAAGCGAAGGGCGTCGACCCCATGATGGCGGCCCGCGCGGTCGTCTTCGGCCAGGCCAGCGCTCTGGTCGCCGCCCTGGTCGCCGGGATGTACGGCGGCACCGGCGTCTTCCTCCTGGAGTCCCTCGACATCCCGGCCCGCCGCGACCAGGCCATCTACGCCGGCGCCTCGGTCCTGGCGGGGATCGCCGTCATAGCGGCCGCCCTCTTCCTGGAGCGGGTCTGCAAGCTCCCGGAGGACGACGACGACCACCACAACGGCAGGGGCACGGCCCCGGCGGCCTGAGACGCATTCCAGGGTCCGGTTCCGGGGACCGCGGTCCCGGGAGCCGGGACCGTTCCCGCGCGGGTCCGTCCCCGGTCAGCGCGCCATGATCAGGCTCATCGCCTCGTTGCGCGTCGCCGCGTCCCGCAGCTGGCCGCGCACGGCCGACGTGAGGGTCTTCGCGCCGGGCTTGCGGATGCCCCGCATCGACATGCACATGTGCTCGCACTCCACGACCACGATCACTCCGCGCGGCTCCAATATCTCCATCAGGGAGTCCGCGATCTGGGTGGTGAGCCGTTCCTGCACCTGCGGTCGCCGGGCGTAGACGTCCACGAGCCGGGCCAGCTTCGACAGCCCCGTGATCTTGCCGCTGGTGGCCGGGATGTAGCCGACGTGGGCCACGCCGCGGAACGGCACCAGATGGTGCTCACACGTCGAGTACACCTCGATGTCCTTCACGAGCACCATCTCGTCGTGCCCGATGTCGAACGTGGTCGTCAACACGTCCTCGGGCTTCTGCCACAGGCCGGCGAATATCTCCTTGTACGCCCGTGCCACCCGGGCCGGTGTCTCCTGCAGCCCCTCCCGGTCGGGGTCCTCACCGACCGCGATCAGCAGCTCGCGTACGGCGTTCTCGGCTCGCTTCTCGTCGAACTCGCCGAAGGTGAAATCGCCGTCCAGCGTCACGGGGTCGGTCATGTGGTGCCTCGTTCCTGTGCCTGCGCGCGTCAGGGGTGCGCGTCCGACTGCGGATACACAAAAGCCGCGCCCCCCAGGCTAGAACCTGGGGGGCGCGGCGTTCATTCCGGGCCCGGCGGGGCCGCCGGGAGAGCCGGTCAGCTCTCGGGGCGGTCCTCCGGGGTCCGCTCGGGCGCCGGCGCGGGTTCCGCGGCGGTGCTCTTCACGGTGGAGATGGCCGGCGTCGCGCCGTTCGCCCCGTTCGTCAGTGCCAGCTCCTTGGGGGAGAGCACCGGCGGGCGGGTGGACGGCGTACGGCGGGAGGAACCGGTCCAGGCGGGCCTGGGCGGGCGCTTGACGATCGGCGCGAAGATCTCGGCGATCTCCTCCTTGCCCAGCGTCTCCCGCTCCAGGAGGGCGAGGACCAGGTTGTCGAGCACGTCGCGGTTCTCGACCAGGATCTCCCACGCCTCGTTGTGCGCGGTCTCGATGAGCTTCTTGACCTCTTCGTCGACCAGCGCGGCGATCTCCTCCGAGTAGTCGCGCTGGTGAGCCATCTCACGTCCGAGGAACGGTTCGGAGTTGTCGCCGCCGAACTTGATCGCGCCGAGACGCTCGGTCATGCCGTACTGCGTGACCATCGCGCGGGCCAGGCCGGTGGCCTTCTCGATGTCGTTGGCCGCACCGGTGGTCGGGTCGTGGAAGACGAGCTCCTCGGCCGCCCGGCCACCCAGCATGTAGGCCAGCTGGTCCAGCATCTCGTTGCGCGTGGTCGAGTACTTGTCCTCGTCCGGCAGCACCATCGTGTAGCCGAGGGCACGGCCTCTGGACAGGATCGTGATCTTGTGGACGGGATCGGAGTTCGGTGAGGCCGCCGCGACCAGGGCGTGTCCGCCCTCGTGGTACGCGGTGATCTTCTTCTCCTTGTCCGACATGATCCGGCTCCGCTTCTGCGGGCCCGCGACCACACGGTCGATCGCCTCGTCCAGCATGTGGTTGTCGACCAGCTTCTGATCGCTGCGCGCGGTCAGCAGCGCGGCCTCGTTCAGCACGTTGGCCAGGTCGGCACCGGTCATGCCGGGGGTACGGCGGGCGACGGCCGCCAGGTCGACGTCCGGGGCGACCGGCTTGCCCTTCTGGTGGACCTTGAGGATCTCCAGCCGGCCCTGCATGTCCGGGCGGTCGACCGCGATCTGGCGGTCGAAGCGGCCGGGGCGCAGGAGGGCCGGGTCGAGGATGTCCGGGCGGTTCGTGGCGGCGATGAGGATCACGCCGCCCTTGACGTCGAAGCCGTCCATCTCGACGAGGAGCTGGTTCAGGGTCTGCTCGCGCTCGTCGTGACCACCGCCGAGGCCGGCGCCGCGGTGGCGGCCGACCGCGTCGATCTCGTCGACGAAGACGATCGCCGGGGCGTTGGCCTTGGCCTGCTCGAACAGGTCACGGACCCGGGAGGCACCGACACCGACGAACATCTCGACGAAGTCGGAACCGGAGATCGAGTAGAAGGGGACTCCGGCCTCGCCCGCGACGGCACGCGCGAGCAGGGTCTTGCCGGTTCCGGGCGGGCCGTACAGCAGCACGCCCTTGGGGATCTTCGCCCCGACGGCCTGGAACTTCGCCGGCTCCTGCAGGAACTCCTTGATCTCGTGGAGTTCCTCGACCGCCTCGTCCGATCCCGCGACGTCGGCGAACGTCGTCTTCGGGGTGTCCTTGGTAATGAGCTTCGCCTTGGACTTGCCGAAGTTCATGACGCGGGAGCCGCCGCCCTGCATCTGATTCATCAGGAACAGGAAGACCACGACGATGAGGACGAAGGGCAGCAGCGACAGCAGAATGCTCACGAACGGGTTCTGCTTGGACGGCGAAACCGTGTAACCGTCCGGAATCTGCTTGTTCTGGTACTTGTCCTGCAGCGTGTTGGCGATGGTGACGCCCTGGTCACCGATGTAGCTCGCCTGGATCTTCGAGCTGTCCTTGATCTTCTCACCGGGCTTGAGCTCGACCTTGATGATCTGCTCGTCGCCGGTGGTCAGCTTGGCCGACTCGACTTTGTTCTGGTTGATCGCCTGGACCACCTGGCCGGTGTCCACCGTCTTGTAGCCGCCGGACGAGCCGACGACCTGCATCAACACGACCACGGCGAGGACGGCCAGCACGATCCACATGACCGGCCCACGGAAGTATCGCTTCACGTCCATCCATACGGAGCGGTGCCGCCCCGTCCCTCCTGCCATAGTGAGTTTGATAAAGACTGTTCTTCGGACGGTACCCCAGCATCGCCCGCCGAAGCTGCGTGGGACTGCTGGCAATCGCGTCCACGCATGCTCCAACGGAGCGGGACCCGCCGGGGTTCCCGATCACATACGGCGCTCCGGGCCGGGTGACTCAGCCGCCGTAGACGTGAGGCGCGAGCGTACCGACGAACGGGAGGTTGCGGTACTTCTCGGCGTAGTCGAGGCCATATCCGACGACGAACTCGTTGGGAATGTCGAAACCGACCCATTCCACATCGATGTTGACCTTGGCGGCCTCGGGCTTGCGCAGCAGTGTGCACACCTTGAGGGAGGCGGGCTCGCGCGAGCCGAGGTTCGAGATCAGCCACGACAGGGTCAGACCGGAGTCGATGATGTCCTCGACGATCAGGACGTGCTTGCCCTTGATGTCGGTGTCGAGATCCTTGAGGATCCGCACCACACCGGAGGACTGGGTGCCCGCCCCGTACGAGGATACGGCCATCCAGTCCATGGTGACGGGGGTGGACAGCGCTCGGGCGAGGTCGGCCATGACCATCACGGCGCCCTTGAGGACTCCGACGATCAGCAGTTCCTTGCCCGCGTACTCCGCGTCGATCTTCGCGGCCAGCTCAGCCAGCTTGGCGTCGATCTCTTCCTTGTTGATGAGCACCTTCTCGAGGTCGGCACCCATGTCTTTCGCGTCCACCCGCATCACTTTCGGTCGTCCCAGCGGCTGTCCCGTACCCTCCGCGGCGCTGCCGAGGGCACGCTTTTCAGCCTTGCCGAATCACCAGTCTGCCACCCTGGCGACGGGCGACGACCCGACCGGGCAGATTGATGGCCCCCTGGCCGCGCCAGCCGGTGATCAGCCGGTCGACCTCCTCGATGTGCCGGGCGAACAGCGAACCGGCCGGGGCTCCCGCGTCGATGGCGGCGCGGCGCAGCACACGGCGGCGCACGGCGGGCGGAAGGGCGTGGAGCCCGGCGCACTCCAGGCGGCCGTCCGCGTCGCGGACGCCGGCCTCGGCCCGGCCGGCCCAGGCGTCGAGGGCGTCGGCGTCGTCGCGGGAGAGCTGGGCCGTCCGGGCGAGCGCCTCGACGACGCCCTTGCCGAGCGCCTTCTCCAGGGCGGGCAGGCCCTCGTGGCGCAGCCGGGAACGGGTGTAGGTGGGGTCGGTGTTGTGCGGGTCGTCCCAGACGGGGAGGGACTGGACCAGGCAGGCCTTGCGGGCCGTCTGCCGGTCGAGCCGGAGGAACGGCCTGCGGTAACGGCCCGCGGCCCCCGAGACCGCGGCCATTCCGGACAGGGAGCGGATGCCGGAGCCGCGGGCGAGGCCCAGCAGGACGGTTTCCGCCTGGTCGTCGCGGGTGTGTCCGAGCAGGACGGCGGCGGCCCCGTGTCGTTCGGCCGCGGCGTCGAGGGCGGCGTAGCGGGCGTCGCGGGCGGCGGCCTCGGGGCCGCCCTCGCGGCCGACGCTGACGGCGACGGACTCCACGGGTGCGAGGCCCAGTTCGCGCAGGCGCAGGACCACTTCGGCGGCGCGCAGATCGGAGTCGGCCTGGAGGCCGTGGTCGACGGTGACGCCGCCGGCCCGCAGGCCCAGCCGTGGGGCCTCGAAGGCGAGGGCGGAGGCGAGGGCCATGGAGTCGGCGCCGCCGGAGCAGGCCACGAGCACGAGGGGGGACGCCTCTCGGTCGTGCGGGGGGTCGTGCGGGGACCGGCCGGGGGTGCGGCCGGCTTCGTCGGGGATTCGGCTGTGTTCGTCGAGGATGTCGTGGAGTACGCGGCGGACTGCCAGGCGTATCGCCGCGACCGCAGGATGGGGACCCATGTCCGGTTCCCTTCATGAAGTTGTCAGGGGGCGTGGGCTCGAGTCGGTCACTCAGAGTGTGTAAATGGTGACAGAGCCGGGCCATTACCCGAGCATTGCACGCCTACTCTTCGCTCACGGTCCCTCGGACGGGTGATTACAGGGTCATCCGCCTGCCGTCGGCCGGATCGGCTTCATGATGGACGCGCACCGACTTCACGGTGCCGGACGCGCGCCGGGTTCACGCTGGGCGCGCGCCGGGTTCAGGACTCGGGCTTGCGGTGCACACGCGTGATCCATTCCGCTGGTTTGGCGATCTCCGCCTTGGTGGGGAGGGTGTTGGGCGAGGTCCACACCCGGTTGAAGCCGTCCATGCCGACCTCGTCGACGACCGCGCGGACGAAACGTTCGCCGTCGCGGTACTGGCGGAGTTTGGCGTCCAGGCCGAGCAGTTTGCGCAGCGCCAGGTCCAGGCGGGAGGCGCCCTTCGCGCGGCGCTGCTGGAACTTCTCGCGGATCTCGGCGACGCTCGGCACGACCTCGGGGCCGACGCCGTCCATCACGAAGTCGGCGTGCCCCTCCAGCAGGGACATCACCGCCGTGAGGCGGCCGAGGATCTCCCGCTGGGCGGGGGTCTGCACGAGTTCGACCAGGGAGCGTCCCTCGTCGGCCGCCTCGCCCTCCTCGCCCTCGGGCCGGCCGCCGGCGAAGGACTGGACGGCCTGGCGGACGCGCTCCAGAACGGTCATCGGGTCGACGTCGGTCTCCGCCAGGAACGACTGGATCTCGCCCTCGAGATGGTCGCGCAGCCAGGGCACGGCGGAGAACTGGGTGCGGTGCGTCTCCTCGTGCAGGCACACCCACAGCCGGAAGTCGTGCGGGTGCACGTCGAGCTCGCGTTCGACGTGGACGATGTTGGGGGCTACGAGCAGCAGCCGGCCGCCGCCGTTCGGGGCGTCGGCGGGGCCACCGGCCGGCAGGTCGCGGGTGGCGGGGGCGAAGGTCTCGTACTGGCCGAGGACGCGTGAGGCCAGGAAGGACAGCAGCATGCCCAGTTCGACGCCGGTGACCTTGCCGCCGACGGTGCCCAGGAGCGCCCCTCCGGGGGAACTGCCACGCCGCTCCTGCATCTTGTCGAGCAGCGGTTTGAGGAGTTCGCGGAAACCGGCGACGTTGGCCCGCACCCAGCCCGGGCGGTCGACGACGAGGACCGGGGTGTCGTGGATCTCCTCGGTGCCCAGCCGGGTGAAGCCCCGGACGTGTTCCTCGGACGTCTTCGCGTGCCGGCGCAGTTCCGAGACGACGGCCCTGGCGTCGTCCCGGCTCACATCGGGGCCCGGCCGCATGAGCCGGGTCGCGGTCGCGACCGCGAGATCCCAGTCGACCATCCCGGAAGAGGCAGCACCACCGAAACTCGTCATGTTGCAACGGTACGTGAGTACGGCGGTGCGGGGCAGGGCGACGGGGCGGCCGTTCCGGCCGCCCCGCGGGTCACCGGCAGCCGCACGCCGCCAGGGCCGTGGCCGCCTTGTCCAGGGCCGTCTGGGCCGCCGTGGGGCTGCTGGTGCCGGTCGCCAGGAAGGCGAAGGCGAGCAGTCGGTCCTCTTTGTCGACGACGGTGCCCGCCAGGGCGTTGACGCCGGTGAGGGTGCCCGTCTTGGCGCGGACGAGGCCGGCCGCGCCGTCGGCGTAGCGGCCGGTGAGGGTGCCGGTGAAGCCCGCGACGGGCAGGCCGGTGAGGACGGACCGCAGCTCGGGATGGGCGGGGTCGCCGGACTTCACCAGCAGCGCGGTGAGGAGGTCGACGGTGAGCCGGTTGTCGCGGCTGAGTCCGCTGCCGTCCTTGAGCACGGCCCCTTCCAGGGGGACCCGGAGCTTCTCGAGCTGGGTGCGGAGGGCGGCGGCGGCGCCCGCGAAGTCGGCGCGTTCGCCGGTCGCGATCGCGGTCTGGCGGGCGAGGGCCTCGGCGAGGTCGTTGTCGCTGTTGGTGAGCATCCGTTCGACCAGGGCGGCGAGCGGGGGCGAGGACACCGTGGCGAGGGTGCCGGCGCGGGTCGTGGACTTCGACGGGCCGGGCGGCGTGGCCTTGATGCCGCGTTCCTTCAGGAACTCGCCGAACTTCCGCGCGGCGTCGGCCGCGGGGTCGGCGACGCGGTCCGCGGGGCCGCTGTCGGAGTCGTCGGCACGGGCCTCGTCGGCCATCAGGGGGACGACGGCGGCGAGGTTGGGGTTGACCCCGATCGGGTGCCTGTCGCCGCCCGCGTAGAGGGTGGTGTCGTAGGACAGGGTCACCTCGCGTACGCCGCGTTCGGCCAGGGCGGCGGCGGTCCGCTCGGCGAGGTCGCGCAGGCTCGCCGAGCCCGTGTCGTTCTTCTTCCGGGCGGTGAGGGTGGGGTCGCCGCCGCCGACGAGGATGACCTCTTTCGTGTCGGGTTCGAAGGTGGTGCGGGTGGTCAGGCGGTGGTCGGGGCCCAGGGTGGTGAGTACAGCCGCGGCGGTGACGATCTTCGTGGTGGAGGCGGGGGTGAGCGCGTCGCCGGAGCCGTGGGCGTACAGCTTTCTGCCGGTGGACACGTCGACCACGGCGGCGGAGTGGCGGCCGAGCTCCGGGGCCTTCAGCAGCGGGGTGAGGGTGCCGGCGAGGGCCTTGCCGCCGGGCGCCGACCGCACGGTGGTGGCGCCGTCGCCGAGACCGGTGAGCACGGAGGGGGCGCTGGGAGCCGCCCGGGGGCCACGGGGCGGCGTGCCGGCGTTGCCGCGGGTGCCGCCGTGATCTGTGCCACGCGCGGTCTCCATGGCCACGGCCCGGTCCCGCTCGGCCGTACGCTGACCTGTGGGGTCCCAGGGACCCGCGGCGGTCACCGCACCGGCGGCCAGTGCCATCCCGGTGGCGGCCGCGACCACGGTGAACCGCCAGGTCTTCGACCAGGTGCCCGGCCGGGCCACCGGCCGCGCGATCCGTGGTCCGGCGGCCGCGGCGACACGCGCCAGGCGCGGCCGTACGGTCGCCGCGGCCCGTGCGAGACGCGGTCGTACGGCGTCCGCGACCCGCACGACATGCGGTCTCGCGGCCCGCCAAGGCCTCAGCTCTGGCACGACCACCAGCCCCTTTCGCGATCACACACCTGCGTGAGGGACACTTAACCACCAGAACTATGTGCTGATCATGGAGGAGCCACCGGTGGAGTTCGACGTCACGATCGAGATCCCGAAGGGTTCGCGGAACAAGTACGAGGTGGACCACGAGACGGGTCGGATCCGCCTGGACCGTCGCCTCTTCACCTCGACCGCCTACCCGACCGACTACGGCTTCGTCGAGAACACCCTCGGCGAGGACGGCGACCCGCTGGACGCGCTGGTCATTCTCGACGAACCGACGTTCCCCGGCTGCCTGATCCGCTGCCGCGCGATCGGTATGTTCCGGATGACCGACGAGGCCGGCGGCGACGACAAGCTGCTGTGCGTCCCGTCGACGGACCCGCGCGTGGAGCACCTGCGCGACATCCACCACGTGTCGGAGTTCGACCGTCTGGAGATCCAGCACTTCTTCGAGGTCTACAAGGACCTGGAGCCGGGCAAGTCGGTGGAGGGCGCCAACTGGGTCGGCCGGACCGACGCCGAGATCGAGATCGAGCGGTCCTACAAGCGCTTCAAGGAGCAGGGCGGCCACTGAGCCCGTTCCCACGAGACGCGCGACGGGGCGCACGCGGACGCGTGCGCCCCGTCGCGCGTCTCCGTGCGCATACTGGCCTTTGGGGTATGTGGGTATGTGCACCGGGCCCCGACGGGGAGGCAAGGCCCACGGACGGCGTCGTACAGGGAGCACAGCGCAGGTGAGGGACACGGAGGAGCGCAAGCCGCAGTCGGACGAGGCGAGGAGTGCCTTCAGCGCTCCCGCCGGGCTGGCGGCTCCGGCCGACACGGAGTCGGCGGCGACGTCGGAGTTCGCCGTTCCGGAGGGACTGGAGTTCTCCCCGGTCGGCACGGAGGCCGAGACGACCTCCGAGTTCGCCCTCCCGGAAGGGCTGGAAACCGCCCCGCAGCCGACCGAGGTGGAGGGGTCGGCGTTCAACCCGCCGAGCACGTACAGCGCCCAGCAGGGGCGGGCGGCGTTCACCCCGCCCAGCGGGATGCCGCCCTTCGCCCTGCACCGGGACGTGCCCTGGCAGGACCGGATGCGCACGATGCTGCGCATGCCGGTGACCGAGCGGCCGGCACCGGAGCAGGTGCAGCGGCACGACGACACGGGGCCGGCCGTGCCGCGCGTACTCGACCTGACGCTGCGTATCGGGGAGTTGCTGCTGGCGGGCGGCGAGGGCGCGGAGGACGTGGAGGCGGCGATGTTCGCCGTCTGCCGCTCCTACGGCCTGGACCGCTGCGAACCGACCGTCACCTTCACCCTGCTGTCGATCTCCCATCAGCCGTCCCTGGTGGAGGACCCGGTGACCGCGTCGCGCACGGTGCGCCGTCGCGGCACCGACTACACCCGCCTCGCGGCCGTGTACCAGCTGGTGGACGACCTCAGTGACGACGAGACGCACATCTCCCTGGAGGAGGCCTACCGGCGCCTCGCGGAGATACGCCGCAACCGGCACCCCTACCCCGTCTGGGTGCTGAACGCGGCGAGCGGGCTGCTGGCGGGCTCGGCCTCGATGCTGGTGGGCGGTGGGTTCCTGGTGTTCGTCGCCGCCGCGGTCGGCGCGATGCTCGGCGACCGGCTGGCCTGGCTGTTCGCCGAGCGCGGGCTGCCGGAGTTCTACCAGTTCACGGCGGCCGCGATGCCGCCGGCCGCGATGGGTGTCGCGCTGACCCTGGCCCACGCGGACGTGAGGGCCTCGGCGGTGATCACGGGTGGGCTGTTCGCCCTGCTGCCCGGACGGGCCCTCGTGGCGGGTGTGCAGGACGGTCTGACCGGCTTCTACATCACCGCCTCCGCGCGGCTCCTGGAGGTCCTGTACTTCTTCGTGGGCATCGTGACCGGCGTGCTGGTGGTGCTCTACTTCGGGGTTCAGCTGGGCGCCCAGCTGAGCCCCGACGCGGCACTCGTCCTCACCGAGCGGCCGCTGTGGCAGATCGCCGCGTCGCTCGGGCTGTCGCTGGCCTTCGCGGTGCTGCTCCAGCAGGAGCGGTCCACGGTGCTGATGGTCACCCTCAACGGCGGGGTCGCCTGGGTGGTGTACGGCGCGATGTACTACGTGGGCGACATCTCACCGGTGGCCTCCACGGCCGTGGCGGCGGGGCTCGTGGGGCTGTTCGGGCAGTTGATGGCCCGGTACCAGTTCGCTTCGGCGCTGCCCTACACCACGGCGGCCATCGGGCCCCTGCTGCCCGGTTCCGCCACGTACTTCGGTCTGCTGGCGATCGCTCAGAACAAGGTGGACGCGGGGCTGGTGTCCCTCTCGAAAGCGGTGGCGCTCGCGCTGGCCATCGCGATCGGGGTGAACCTCGGTTCGGAGATCTCCCGGCTGTTCCTGCGGATCGGCTCCGCCGAGAAGCGCAGGGCGGCGAAGCGGACCCGCGGCTTCTGACGCCGGATGCCCGGGTCCTCGGGACCCGGGCATCCGGCGGTACTGCTCGGCGGGGCGGCTCAGTAGCCCCGGTTGTAGGGCTGCTGCTGGTTGTGGTCCGGACCGTGGCCCTGGGGGTGCCCCTGACCCTGGCCCTGACTCTGGGGGTACTGCTGGTCGAAGTACGGGTCGTAGCCGCCCTGGCCGTTGCCGTACGGCGGCTGGGGGCGCTGGGGCTGCGGGTTCTGCTGCTGCGGGTAGCCCTGGTTGCCGTAGGGCTGCTGGGGCTGCTGGGGTCGCTGCGGCGGCTGACCGGTCGGGGTGATGCGACGCAGCTGGGCCGTGGCGTCGTCCATGACCGGCGGCTGGGCGTACGGGGTCTGCCGGTCGTACTGGTCGTGCTGCGGGGCGGCCGGGTCCTCCGCGGCGGCGCGCTTCTTCTTGCCGCGTTCCCGCAGGTACTCGACGATGATCGGGACCACCGAGAGGAAGACGATCAGGATGAGGATCGACTCGACGTTGTTCTTGATGAAGGAGATCTGGCCCAGCCAGTAGCCGGCGACCGTGATGCCCACGCCCCAGGCGACGCCGCCGA
Organism: Streptomyces sp. NWU339; assembly: GCF_003143855.1. Lineage (GTDB taxonomy): Bacteria > Actinomycetota > Actinomycetes > Streptomycetales > Streptomycetaceae > Streptomyces. The sequence goes on along the minus strand of NZ_QFRK01000003.1, from coordinate 307,821 downwards.
TGACGTTGTACGTGAGGAACGTGCGGTACTTCATGCGGCCGGCGCCGGCCGTGATGGGAGCGAAGGTGCGCACGATCGGCACGAAGCGGGCCAGGACGATCGCCTTGGGGCCGTACTTCTCCATGAACTCGTGGGCCTTCTCCAGGTTCTCCTGTTTGAAGAGCTTGGAGTTGGGACGGCTGAAGAGCTTCGGCCCGAAGAACTTGCCGATCATGTAGCCGACCTGGTCGCCCAGGACGGCGGCGAGCACGATCAGCGTGCACACCAGCCACAGCGGCTGGCTGATGTAGCTGCCCTCGGCCACGAAGAGGCCCGCCGTGAACAGCAGGGAGTCACCGGGCAGGAACGCGAAGAATCCGGACTCGGCGAAGACGATCAGCAGGATGCCGGGAAGGCTGAAGGTCTCGATCAGATAGTCCGGGCTCAGCCACTCGGGGCCGAGCGCAAGGGTGGTCACGGGATTGTGGCTCCTGCTGCTTGAGGGGGACGGGCGAGGCTGGCTGCCAAAACTTATCAACGCAGTCGTCCCGGCCCAGGTTCCACGGGGCGTATCCAGGATTGCACCGTGCCTCCTCCCCGGCGAAGCTGGGGGCCATGGGCATCGAAGAGTACGGCGGTGGGCAGGGCCCCGGGCCCGACGTCCTGGTGGTCACGACGAACGACGTGCCGGGGCACCGGGTGCAGGAGGTCATCGGTGAGGTCTTCGGCCTGACCGTCAGGTCCCGGCACATCGGCAGCCAGATCGGCGCCGGCCTGAAGTCGATGATCGGCGGCGAGCTCAAGGGGCTGACCAAGACGCTCGTGCAGACCCGCAACCAGGCCATGGAGCGCCTGATCGAGCAGGCCCGCGCGCGGGGCGCCAACGGTGTGCTGGCGTTCCGTTTCGACGTCACGGACGCGGCGGACGTGGGCACCGAGGTGTGCGCGTACGGCACCGCGGTGGTGCTCGTCCGCGAGTGACCGCGCGGTGCACCGCCCGCACCCCGGCAGGGGCGGACGGTGCTCCGCATTCGTACGGGCTCAGCCGCCGTGCCGGGCCGCGTTCGCGACGATCGCGTCGCGCAGGTAGACCGCCAGACCGGGCCGGATGTCCTCGTACGTCCGGGTGAAGCGCGGGTCGGCGACGTACATCTCGCCCAGACAGGTGTGCATCTCGTGCCCGCAGTCGTAGTACGCGCGCGTGATGAACCGCCGGTGCTCCTCCGCCGTGCCCATCGCCTCCTCGGCGTCGGCCGGCACCCCGGCCGACATCAGGTCGGCCATGCGCAGATGGATGGCGTTCAACTCCTCGGTGACGCGTTTCCAGTCGTCCTTGGTGTAGGACGCGGTCCGCTGCCGGGACTGCCGGTAGGCGTCGGTGTCGCCCCAGCGCTCCCGCACCTCGTCCTCGTACTGGTCCGGGTCGAAGTCCCCGAACACCTCGAACTTCTCCTCGGGCGTGAGATCGATGCCCATGTCGCGTGCCTCCATGGCGTGCTCCACGGCCGCCGCCATCTTCCGCAGCCTCTCGATCCGGGCGGTCAGCAGGTCGTGCTGCCGGCGCAGGTGTGCGCGCGGGTCTGCTTTTCCGGTGGCCTGATCGTCGAGCAGGGCGGCGACCTCGTCGAGCGGGAAGCCGAGCTCCCGGTAGAACAGGATCTGCTGCAGCCGGTCGAGGTCGGCGTCGCTGTAGCGCCGGTGCCCCGCGCGGTTGCGCTCGCTCGGGGTGAGCAGGCCGATGCCGTCGTAGTGGTGCAGGGCACGCACCGTGACCCCGGCGAAACCGGCGACCTGTCCCACGGAGTAGCTCACTTCCGCTCCCTTCTCGGTACGCACTCCACCCTGGGACCTCACGCCACGTGAGGTGCAAGCCGGTTTCCCACTTCCGGCGTCACAACCGCTTTGTCCATATTGGTCTACATTGGTCTGCTTTATCCGACTATCGTGTGCGCGTGGCCCAGGACAGCGCGCAGCAGGAACCCTCCGCCGCCCCGGCGACCCGGGCACGCACCCTGCTGCTGTCCGTCGTGCCCGCGCTGATCGTGGGGGTGGTGGCGAGCCTGCTGCTGGTGGGCGTGAGCTCGGCGGCCGGGCAGCTCCAGGACGTGCTGTGGCAGGACCTGCCGGACGCGCTCGGAGTCGGCAGGTACTCCGTGCTGTGGATGTTCACCGTGCTCGTCGCCACCGGGATCGCGGTCGGTTTGGTGGTGTGGAAGGTGCCGGGCCACGCCGGCCCCGATCCGGCGACCACCGGCCTCGACGCCCCCGTGCTGCCGCCCGTGGTGCTGCCGGGGCTGCTGCTGGCCACCGCCCTGATGCTGGCCGGCGGGCCGAGCCTCGGGCCCGAGAACCCGATCATCGCCGTGAACGTCTCCCTGGCGGTCCTGCTGGGCACCAGGGCGTTCCCCCGGACCCCGGAGCGCGGCTGGGTGGGGTTGGCGGAGGCGGCGACGATCGGCGCGCTGTTCGGTACGCCGGTGGCCGCGGCGCTCGTCGTCTCCGAGGCGCTGGCGGGTCAGCGGATCAAGGGACGGCTCTGGGACAGTCTCTTCGCGCCGCTGGTCGCCGCGGGGGCCGGTGCGCTCACCGTCACCCTGGTGTCGCGGCCGAGCTTCGACCTGCACCTGCCGCCGCTCGGCCGACCCGGCTGGGCGGACCTGTTGTCGTCGCTCGTCGTCGCCTCGGTGGGCGCGCTGCTCGGCATGTGCGCCGTCCACGCCCTCCCGTACGTCCACGGGGCGTTCCGGCGGCTGCGGCATCCCCTGCTGATGCTTCCGGCCGGTGGGGTGGTGCTGGGCGCGCTGGCGGCCCTGGGCGGGCATCTGACGCTGTTCAAGGGGCTCGACGAGCTCGCCGAGCTGGCGGCCGACCCCGGGGGCTGGTCGGCGGGCCAGTTCGCCACCATGACGGTGGTGAAGCTGGCCGCCCTGCTCGTCGCCACGTCCTGCGGGTTCCGGGGCGGGCGGGTCTTCCCGTCCGTGTTCGTCGGCACCGCGCTCGGGCTGTGCGCACACGCCCTGGTGCCCGGTGTGCATCCGGCGGTCGGCGTGTCGGCGGGGGTGCTGGGGGTTCTGCTGGCCGTCACCCGTCAGGGCTGGGTGAGCCTGTTCGTCGCCGCCCTCCTGGTCGCCTCGCCGGGCATCCTCGCCCTCCTGTGCATCGCGTCGCTCCCGGCCTGGCTGCTGGTGACGGGACGCCCCCTGATGCAGCTGCGGACGGACGGGACCTCGGTCCGATGACCCCGCTCACCGCATTTCCCGCATTTTTTGCATTTTCTGCATTCCCAGTGTTCCCAGTGTTTCCCGCATCCCCCACCGCACGAACCCCCGGAGGCATCCATGCCGCTGCACACCGCACCCCGGCGCGACGAGCGCCCCTTGTCCGTCAACCCCTTCCTGGGGGAGGCGAACCCCGTCGGGGACATGACCGAGGCGCCGCCCAAGCACCGGATGCCCGACGCGCCGATGGCGCCCTCGACGGCGTACCAGCTGGTGCACGACGAGCTGATGCTGGACGGCAACGCACGGCTGAACCTGGCCACCTTCGTCACCACCTGGATGGAGCCGGAGGCCGGCGCCCTGATGGCGGAGTGCCGGGACAAGAACATGATCGACAAGGACGAGTACCCGCGCACCGCCGAACTGGAGCGGCGCTGTGTGTCGATGCTCGCGGACCTGTGGCACGCGCCCGACCCGGCGGCCGCCGTGGGTTGTTCGACGACCGGTTCGAGCGAGGCGTGCATGCTCGCCGGGATGGCGCTCAAGCGCCGCTGGGCGCGGAACAACGCCGACCGGTACCCGTCGAAGGACGCCCGGCCGAACCTCGTCATGGGCGTCAACGTCCAGGTCTGCTGGGAGAAGTTCTGCGCCTTCTGGGAGGTGGAGGCCCGTCAGGTGCCCATGGAGGGCGACCGGTTCCACCTCGACCCGCGGGCCGCCGCCGAACTGTGCGACGAGAACACCATCGGCGTCGTCGGCGTCCTGGGCTCCACCTTCGACGGCTCCTACGAGCCGATCGCGGACCTGTGCGCGGCGCTGGACGAACTCCAGGAGCGCACCGGCCTCGACGTCCCGGTGCACGTCGACGGGGCGTCCGGCGCGATGGTCGCGCCCTTCCTCGACGAGGACCTGGTGTGGGACTTCCGCCTCCCGCGCGTGACGTCGATCAACACCTCGGGGCACAAGTACGGGCTGGTCTACCCGGGTGTCGGCTGGGCGCTCTGGCGGGACGCGGACGCACTGCCCGAGGAACTGGTCTTCCGGGTGAACTACCTGGGCGGCGACATGCCGACGTTCGCGCTGAACTTCTCCCGGCCGGGCGCCCAGGTCGTCGCGCAGTACTACACCTTCCTGCGGCTGGGCCGCGACGGCTACCGGGCCGTGCAGCAGGCCGCGCGGGACGTGGCCCGCTCCCTCGCCGAGCGGGTCGGGGCACTCGGCGACTTCCGGCTGCTGACCCGGGGCGACGAGCTGCCGGTGTTCGCGTTCACGACCGCGCCGGAGGTGACGGCGTTCGACGTCTTCGACGTGTCCCGGCGGATGCGGGAGAACGGCTGGCTGGTGCCCGCGTACACCTTCCCGGCGAACCGTCAGGACCTTTCGGTGCTGCGGGTGGTGTGCCGCAACGGCTTCTCCGAGGACCTCGCCGACGTGTTCTCCGAGGACCTGTCCCGGCTCCTCCCGGACCTGCGCCGGCAGCCGCACCCCCTCACCCACGACAGGAACGCGGCCACCGGCTTCCACCACTAGCGGCTGAGCCGTGCGAACCTGCGTACCGCCAGCGGGAAGAACACGGCGAGCAGGGCCAGGGGCCAGGCGACGGCCGCCCACACGTGCCCCGGCTCGCCGTCGGGGTTGCCGAGCAGGTCGCGTACGGCCGTGGCGGTGTGGGACATCGGGTTCCGCTGGACGACCGTGCCGAGCCAGGCAGGCAGGCAGGCAGGCAGGCATGGACTCGGGCATGGCGATGGCGTTGGACAGGAAACCGACCGGCCAGACCAGGATCTGCACCGCCAGCACCAGTTCGGGCTTCCCCGCCACCAGTGCCAGGTGGATGCCGATCCACAGCATCGCGAACCGGAACAGCAGGAGCAGTCCCACGGCGCCCAGGAAACCGGCTGCGCCGCCGTGGGCGCGCCAGCCGAGCCCGGCGGCGACGGCGAGGAGCACCGCCAGGCCGATCGCCGACTGCAGCATGTCGGCGGCGGACCGGCCCACCAGGACCGCGCCGTTGGCCATGGGCATCGAGCGGAAGCGGTCGACGACGCCCTTGTTGAGGTCCTGGGTGACGGCGACCATCGTGCCCTCCAGGCCGAAGGCCATGGTGAGCGCGAGCATGCCGGGGAGCAGGTAGTCGAGGTAGTCGCCACTCACGCCCCGACCGCCGCCGATCAGGTAGCCGAACATCAGCAGCAGCATCACGGGGAAGACCAGGTTCACCACCACCGCCACCGGCTGGCGCCCCCAGCGGGCGAGTTCACGGCGGGTCATGGTCCAGGAGTCGGTCAGGGCGTACGTCGTGGTGGTCACGCGGCCTCCTTCACCCGGTCGTCGCACCCGGTCAGGCGCAGGAACACCTCGTCGAGCGTGGGCCTGCGCAGGGCGATGTCCTCGGCCTCGACGCCTGCCTCCTCCAGTGCGCGGACCACTCCGGCCAAAGCCGCCACGCGGTCGGTGACCGGTGCGCTCAGCAGCCGCCGGTCGGTGTCCACGGTGACCGCGCCCTTCGGTACCGGCAGCAGGGCGACGGCCGCGCCCAGCTGCCCGGCGTCGCGCAGGACGACGTCGACGCGGTCGCCGCCGAGGGCGGCCTTGAGCTCGTCCGGTGTGCCGTCGGCGACGACCCGGCCGGCGTCCACCAGGGAGACGCGGTCGGCGAGTTGGTCGGCCTCCTCCAGGTACTGGAGTGGTGAGCAGGACTGTCGTGCCGCCGTCGACCAGGGAGCGGACGGAGTCCCACACCTCCGCTCGGCCATGGGGGTACCCCCTGCTCGAGCGAAGCCGAGAGCTTGGGGGAGGATCCAGGCCCGTGGTCGGTTCGTCCAGGAAGAGCACCTCCGGTTCGGTGATCAGGGAGGCGGCGAGGTCCAGGCGGCGCCGCATGCCTCCGCTGTACTGCCGTACCGCCTTGCGGCCGGTGTCGGCGAGGTCGAAGCGCGCCAGGAGTTCGTCGGCACGCGCGCGTGCGCGTCGCGCGCCCAGGTGGTGCAGGCGGCCGAACAGTTCGAGGTTCTGCCGGCCGCCGAGTTCCTCGTCGAGTGCCGCGTGCTGGCCGAGCAGGCCGATGCGCAGGCGTACCGCGTACGCCTCGCGCACCACGTCGTGGCCCGCCACCTCGATCCGGCCCGCGTCGGGCCGCAGCAGGGTGGCCAGGATCCGGACCAGGGTGGTCTTGCCCGCGCCGTTCGGGCCGAGCACTCCGTGCACCGTGCCGCGCGCGACCGTGAGGTCGAGCCCGTCCAGCGCGGGCCTGCCGTTCGTCGTGCTCGTTCCGCCGTTCTTCGGGTTCCTCGCGCTCTTCCCGCCGTACGTCTTGCGTGCTTCCTCGACGGTGATCGCCGCGTCGGCCACTGGGACTCCCTTGCTAGTCAAACTTGACTACACACTTTCGAAGGTAGGCGCCGTCAAGCCCGCTAGTCAAACTTGATTACTGCGCGGATCACCGCACGGGCGGACGCCTCAGCGCTCGTCCCCCGGGTGCCGCTCCCCCGTCGCGTACGGGTTCTCCTGGTCCTCGGCCAGGACGCCGACGAACGGCTCGCCCTCCCCGGCGAAGGTGTAGGCCCCGGCCTCGATCCGCCCGATCAGCCCCCTGGTCCACTCGGCCTCGGCGTCGGCCGTGTGCACCCACAGGTTCATGATCTCGCCGATGTGCCCCAGCTGCTCGGGGCCGTCCTCGGGCACGTAGTGCTCGAGGACGGCGGCCCGCCACTCCTCGATGCGCCGGGTCCGCTCCTCGAGCAGCGCCGTCGCCTCCTGCCTCGGCAGGTCGACGACGAAGCCGATGGCCGCCGACTTCACGTCCATCTTCTGGTCGTAGGCGACGAGGGCCTCCCGCAGCAGCGTGAAGTACTCCTCGTCACCCGCCGGGGTGATCTCGTACTCGGTGCGCGGGGGGCCGCCGGCCGTCGAGGGCGCGATCTCGTGCGCGTGCAGCAGTCCTTGCTTCGCCATCTGCTTCAGGGCGTGGTAGATCGAGCCGGGCTTGGCGTTGGACCACTCGTGCGCGCCCCAGTACTCCAGGTCGTTGCGCACCTGGTAGCCGTGGGCCCGCCCGTGCTGGCGCACCGCGCCGAGCACGAGGAGACGGATCGCTGACATGCGGTCCAGCGTAGGACGCCGCGGCTCACTCCCAGGAGCTGCCCTGCTCCTTGGCGACCAGTTCGAAGGCCGTGGCCCCGTCCAGGGATTCGCGGATGATGTCGGCGTGGCCGGCGTGCCGGGCGGTCTCGCGGATCAGGTGCAGGCACAGCCAGCGCATAGAGAGCCACTCGTCCTTCGGGTTCCAGGACGTCTTCGCCAGCAGGAAGGTGTCGTCGAGGCTGGGCACCGAGCGGATGAACGACTCCGTCTCGGCGGCCACCTCCTCGTAGGACGCGAGAACGGACTCCACGGTCTCGTCGCCGACCAGCACGAAGCACTCGTGCCAGTTCGACTCGTCCCGGTGAACGGCCGGCGGCTCACCCTTGGCCCGGGCGATCCAGCCCTGCTCGACCTCGGCGACGTGCTTGAGCAGTCCGGCCAGGGACAGCTCGCTGGCACTGGGGCGGGAGGACGCCTGCTCCTCCGTGAGGCCGAGCAGCGCCCGCCGGATGCCACCGCGCTGCTCGGCGATGAAGGCCAGGAGCGCTCCGCGCTCGTCGCCCCGCTCCTCGGGACCCACGTGAGTGACCACGACCGTCTGCCTTTCGTCGTTCCGTCGTTCCGCCGCAGGTGGCCCCTGCCGGCTGACACCGACGACGCTACGGGCCAACGAGGGCAGAAACTGTCCTCGTTGGCCCGGGCGGGAGAGGAAAGGGAGTCAGAACGGGAACCCGCTGCGGCCGTGCTGCACCGAGATCCACTTCGTCGTGGTGAACGCGTCCAGCATCGTGTCGCCGTTCAGCCGGCCGATGCCCGAGTGCTTCTCGCCCCCGAAGGGGACGATCGGCTCGTCGTGCACGGTGCCGTCGTTCACGTGGAACATGCCGGTGTCGATCTGCTTGGCGAAGTTCACCCCGCGCTCGATGTCACCGGTGTGCACGGCCCCGCTCAGGCCGTACGGGGTGTCGTTGACGAGGCGGACGGCCTCCTCCTCCCCGTCGAAGGGGACCAGGAAGACGACCGGGCCGAACACCTCCTGCTGGAGCAGGGCCGAGTCGGCGGGGACACCGGTGAGCACGGACGGCTCGAGCAGGTTGTCGGTCCGCGTGCCGTGCGCCAGCGCGGTCGCGCCCTCGGCGAGCGCCTGCTCGACGGCACCGGCCAGGGCGTCCGCCTGCTGCGAGTTGATCACCGGGCCGATGACGGTCTCGGGGTCGCGCGGGTCGCCGACCTTGAGGGACTTGACCTTGGCGACGAACTTCTCGGTGAACTCGTCGGCCACCGAACGGTCCACCAGCACCCGGTTGGCGGCCATGCAGACCTGTCCCTGGTGGACGTACCGGCTGAAGACAGCCGCGTCGACGGCGTAGTCGACGTCCGCGTCGTCGAGGACCACGAGCGCGCTGTTGCCGCCGAGTTCGAGGACCGAGCGCTTGAACAGGGAGGCGCAGACAGTGGCGACGTGACGGCCGACCTTGTCGGAGCCGGTGAAGGAGATGACCTTCGGGACCGGGTGCTCCAGGAAGGCGTCGCCGATCTCCGCGATGTCCGTGATCACCACGTTCAGCAGGCCGCCCGGCAGGCCGGCGTCCTCGAAGATCTTGGCGATCAGCGAGCCGCCGACGATCGGGGTGTTCTGGTGCGGCTTGAGCACCACGCCGTTGCCGAGCGCCAGTGCCGGGGCGACCGACTTAAGCGACAGCAGGAACGGGAAGTTGAAGGGGCTGATCACGCCCACGACGCCGACGGGCACGCGATAGACACGGTTCTCCTTGCCGTCCACCGGCGAGGGGATGATCCGGCCCTCCGGGCGCAGCGCCAGGTGCACCGCCTCGCGCAGGAACTCCTTGGCGAGGTGCAGCTCGAAGGCGGCCTTCAGGCGCGTACCGCCGAGTTCGGCGACGATCGCGTCGGAGATCTCCTCCTCGCGCTCCTCGACCAGTCTGAGCGCCTTCTCGAACACCGCACGGCGGGCGTAGGGGTTGGTCGCCGCCCACTGCTTCTGCGCGCGGGCCGCCGCGCGGTACGCCTCGTCGACCTCGTCGACGGTGGCTATCGTGATCGACGCCAGCTTCTCGTCGTCGTACGGATTGAAGTCGATGATGTCCCAGGAACCGGTTCCCGGGCGCCACTCACCGTCGATGTACTGCTGGGCCAGGTCGGTGAAGTACGACGACATGTGATCCCTCAACCCCTCGATCCCTCGCTGCCGGATCGGGCCCGCCCCGACCGGCCCCACGGTCCTGATCGAGCGTCATCGTACTTGTGTTTCAAGAGAGTTGAAGGAGACCTCGGAGAAGGTCCCGGCTCTCCGACGGCCCCGGACTGTCCTGCTGGAGCTCCTTGAGCGCCTTCTCGTACTGGGCGACGTCCTCGGCCTTGTCGAGGTACAGCGCGCTCGTCAGCTGCTCCAGGTAGACGACGTCCGACAGATCGGACTCGGGAAAGCTGAGGATGGTGAACGCGCCGGACTCGCCGGAGTGGCCGCCGAGGCCGAACGGCACGACCTGCAGCCGGACATTGGGCCGTTCGGACACCTCGATCAGATGCTGGAGTTGACCCCGCATCACCCCGCGGTCACCGTACGGGCGGCGCAGCGCGGCCTCGTCGAGGATGACGTGGAACTCGGGGGCGTTCTCGGAGACCAGGTACTTCTGCCGCTCCAGGCGCAGCGCCACCCGCCGTTCGACGTCGGCCTCGCTCGCGCCCTGCATGCCGCGCCGGACCACCGCGCGTGCGTATTCCTCGGTCTGCAACAGGCCGTGCACGAACTGCACTTCGTACGCCCTGATCAGCGCGGCGGCGCCCTCGAGGCCCACGTAGGTGGGGAACCAGCTGGGCAGCACGTCCGAGTAACTGTGCCACCAGCCCGCGACATTGGCCTCCCGGGCCAGGGAGAGGAGCGAGGCGCGCTCCTGCTCGTCCGCGATGCCGTACAGCGTCAGCAGGTCCTCCACGTCCCTGGTCTTGAAGCTCACCCGGCCCAGCTCCATCCGGCTGATCTTCGATTCGGAGGCGCGGATCGAATAACCCGCTGCCTCTCGCGTGATCCCCCGAGCCTCACGCAGTCGCCTGAGTTGTGATCCGAGCAGCATGCGCCGCACCACCGATCCCGGCTCTCCCGCGCTCACGTTCGCCAGCCTCCCCAACGTCTGCCAGGGCCCGAAGTCTGCCACTAAAACACTCCGAGCAGTACTCGACCGGTTACGGAAACGGGATCGAGCCAGGGGTTTCGCTCGGGAAGGAGCACGGTTCAGACAACAGGAGAGGCTGATGGGGCGGAAAGACAAGGAAAAGGTGACGGAAAAATTGACCAACAAGCGGTACGGGCAGGACGATTTCGGTCAGCTGCACGTGCATCTGCCCTTGCATCTGCTCTGCGCATCGGAAACCATGGCCTTCGCACCACCGCCGTAGCGCTACGACCGCGAATTCCGGGAGTGCCTCGCATGGGGACGAATGGATCGACCATGCTCGAGCCGTTACGGCAGGGCCTTCCGCCGCTGGACCCCGCGGCCGTGTCCGACGCCGCTTCCTGCTCTCTCCCGGCCCGCCACGAAGCGGTGCGCGAGGCCCGCCGGTTCACCCGGAAGACCTGTGACCAGTGGGACGTGGGCAACCGTTTCGACGATGTGTGCCTGGTCGTCTCCGAGCTGGTGACCAACGCCCTGCGGCACGGCCTGCCGGCCGAAGCGCCCCGGCTGACGGGACAGGAACCGCCGGTGCGGCTGCATCTGATGCGGTGGACCGGGCGGCTGGTGTGCGCGGTGCGCGACCCCAGCCACGACAGTCCCGTGACCGGTGAGGCGGGCGACTTCTCCGCCGAGTCGGGCCGCGGACTGCTGCTGGTCGAATCGTTCAGCGACAGCTGGGGCTGGCAGCCGATGAGGGGGGCACTCGGCGGCAAGGTGGTCTGGGCCTTGTTCCGGCTCCGCGGTCCGTCGTATGACATGACGTGACATGACGCATGACGTGACGCGGCACGGCGCCGCCCGCGGGCACCGTGTCCCCTCTACGCGCGTCACCACCCCGGGGCCCGGGGGCGGGAGACCGCCGGGTCAGCCGGCGACGAGGTGGTCGAACTCGCCGTCCTTGACGCCGAGCAGCATCGCCTCGATCTCCGCGCGGGTGTAGACGAGCGCGGGCCCCTCGGGAAAGCGGGAGTTGCGCACCGCCACCTCACCCCCGGGCAGCCGGGCGAACTCCACGCAGGATCCCTGCGAGTTGCTGTGCCGGCTCTTCTGCCAGGCCACGCCGTCCAGCCCGGTGGCCGCCATGCCGTTGTACACGCGGGACGCGCCGGCGCCGTCGTACACGTCCCCCTCGTACACGTCCCCCTCGTACACGTCGCCGTCGTACACGTCGTGGTCCACAGGTCGCTCCCCGGTGTGCACTGGCTGGTGTGGCCATTGATGCAGTGGTCAACTGATCCGGATCATAGCTTTGTTCATGTGCAAATGCATGGGCAGATGCACGTGCACGCGGGGTGCTCCTGCAATTACAACCCTGCCGCCGGGCCTGCCAGTCCCCCGTCTGGAAGTGAGACGCGTACGAGGGCTCTCCTGTTCCCTCGTGTGCCTTCGTGTGTCCTTCAGTTCTCTGCTCAGTCCTGCAAGCGGTCTCTTTTTTCGGTGTGCGGTGTCACCGGGCTGGTGGGGCGCCGGGTACGTCCTGTTAGCTGGCTCCGGCCGTTCCGGCCGACGGGGCCGACCACAGCTAGGGGGCTTGCGGTGACATCGGTGGATCAGGGGATCGCGGGGGCGTGCACCGCGGCGGGCCGGCGCACGCGGATCGCGTACGCGGCCATGGGCCTGGCCGGCGCGCTGGTGCTCGCCGGGTGCGGCGGTGACGGCGACTCCCGCGACGACTCCGCGACCGGCGCCACCCCGTCCACGCCGGCCACCACGACCGCCCCCGAGTTCGGCGGCGGCACCGGGTCCGGGTCCGGCGGTTCGGACGCGACCGGCGCCCCCGCGGGCAAACTGGAGGGCAGCTGGCTCACCACGGCCGGGGGCAAGGCCGTGGCCCTGGTGTTCACCGGCGACCAGGCGGCCCTCTTCGCCATGGGCGGCACCGTGTGCAGTGGCACCGCGCGGGAGGACGCCGGGGCCTCGACGATCAGCCTGAAGTGCGCGGACGGCAAGGCGGACCGGGCGAGCGGCACGGTCGACTCCGTGAGCGGGTCCACCCTGAAGGTCACCTGGGAGAGCTCCCTCGGCACCGAGACGTTCACCAAGGCCGAGGGCGGCCGACTGCCGCAGGAGCTGCCGACCGCGGGGCCGGGGTCGTAGGAGCCGCTGTGCGGACTCTGCCCTCCGGATGCGCCGGGAGGGCTCCCCGGGGTGTGATGATCTGGGGGCTGCTCCACGACCCCAGGGGAATCCTCATGCGCGCCATGCCGACCACCGTCACCGCCGTCACCGCCCTCCTCCTGCTGACCGCCTGCGGCGGCGAGAACGGTGGTGACGGGGCGAAGGACGACGCGAAGCAGGAGAGCGGGGCCTGTTCGACCGCGACGGTGAGCGTGGAAGTCGGCCCCGCGAGCGAGGCCCCGGCCGCCGGTGACAACGGCGAGGTCCCCGTGAACCTCGTCAACCAGGGCCCCTCCTGCGTCCTGGACGGCTTCCCCGGGGCGAGCCTGGTGGCGGCGGGGGGCGAGCCCGTCGCTCTGGCGCCGACGGACGGCGCCACGGCCCAGAAGCTGACTCTGCCCGAGGGCGGGTCCGCCTCCTTCACGATCACCTACGTGCGCGGGCCGGAGGACGCCGGCCGGAGCCTGGACGCGAAGACCCTGGAGATCGGCCTCCCCGGCGACTCCGCCACCCGCGACTTCCCCTGGTCGTACGGCCCGGTGGCGAACCAGGGCGAGGGTGAGGGCACGGCGACGGGGACGGGCACGGCCGACGCGACCGTGAGCGCCTTCCAGCGGTCGGGTGACTGAGCGGGCGGTGCCCGATCGGCCGGTGACCGATCGGGCACCACTTCAGGGACGCCGGCCGGGAAGCCGTCCGCGCGCTTCGACCTGGGCGTCGTCCGCCGCCCGCGCGCCCTCCTCCCACCCCGCCGCGTCGCTCACCCCGCGCAGCCGGGTGGTCGTCGTCTCCGGGAACAGGCGGTCCAGCCGCTCGGTGACCGCGACGTCGCGGGAGGCGAGCACCGGGAGCGAGTCGTCCGTCAGCTGGCTCTCGGCGGCAGCCGCGAGACGCGCGCCCACACGGTGGACGTACGCCGCGAGGAAGGACTGCCGGAAGGTCTTGGTCCGCTTGCGTCCCCCGGCCCGCTGAGCCGCCTCCGCCTTCGCCATGGCCGTACCGGCCTGCACGAGCAGTGAGGTGTGGAGGAGTTCGACCGCCTCCAGGTCGGAGGCGAAGCCGACCACCGTGGAGAAGCCGAGGGCCTCGTTCCACACGGCCCGGCAGTGATTCGCGGTGGCGATCGCGTCCAGCAGCACGGCCTTGGTCTGCTCGTACGGCGGCTCCACCCCGATCCGGCACGCTCCCGGAGCCGTCGCCGAGGGGGCCCGCACCGCGAGCAGCGCCTCGTCGACACTGTGCCGTGCCATCAGCTCCTGCGCCTTGGCGGTGAGGGCCTCCGCCTCCTCCGGGAACCCGGTCGCCTCCGCCTTGGCCAGCAGGGCGCGGATGCGGCCCAGCATGCGGGACTCCGGGTGCCGTTCCCGCGCGGGTGAGCCCGCACCCCCGGCTCTTTCGCTTCCCGCCGCGCCCCCGTCGGGCTCGTCGAGGGGTTCGAGGGCGGGCAGGCGCAGCAGCAGCCGGTACAGCTCCAGTACGGCGGTGGCGTGCGAGAAGCGGTCGGCGCGCCGCGCGGCAGCGGCCTCGCGGTCGCCGAGACGACCGCCGAGATCGCCGAGCTGGGCGTGCCAGCGGGGGCCGCGGGGCCGGTCGTGCGGCGCCTGCGCGCGGATCAGCTCCGAGGCCAGCCGTACGTGCACGTCGTCCAGTTCGCGCCGGACGATCCGTACGACGTCGGCGGGCTGCCAGCCGCGCCGCCAGGCCGTCGCCACGAACTCCTCGCCCCGCCCCGCGAGTTCGGCGTCCGCCGCCGGATCGGAGGCGAGCAGGGACGCGCCGGTGTCGAGGGCGTCGTCGGTGGTGGCGTACAGGGCTGCCCGGAAGGCGCGGTCGACGGTACTGGACGTGCTCACGGGTCGATCGTGCCATGCCCCCTCTCCCCGCCGGACCCCTGACCTGACGCATCCGTCTGTCAACTCATGGTTGACACCCCCTTACTGTCAACCTACGGTTGACACATGACGACGAACCCCGGCATCAAGTCATCCGTACGCCTCGACGACCTCATCGAGGCCATCAAGAAGGTCCACGAGGAGCCCCTCCGGCAGCTTCAGGACGCGGTGCTCGCGGGAGAGCACCTCGGCGACGTGGCGGACCACCTGATCGGCCACTTCGTGGACCAGGCCCGGCGCTCGGGCGCCTCCTGGACGGACATCGGCAAGAGCATGGGCGTCACCCGGCAGGCGGCCCAGAAGCGTTTCGTGACGAAGGACTCGGCCCCGCTCGACCCGAACGAGGGCTTCCACCGCTACACGCCCCGCGCCCGCAACGTGGTGATGGCCTCGCACAACGAGGCCAAGGCCGCGCGCAACGCCGAGGGCCTGCCCGAGCACCTGGTCCTCGGCCTGCTGGCCGAGCCGGGCAGCCTGGCCGCGAAGGCGATCACCGAGCAGGGCACCACCCTGGAGGCGGTCCGCGAGGCCGCGGCCGCGCTGCTCCCGCCGCCCGTCGAAGAGGCCCCCGAGCTGGTGCCGTACGGCGCGGCGGCCAAGAAGGTCCTGGAACTCACCTTCCGCGAGGCCCTCCGCCTCGGCCACAACTACGTCGGCACCGAACACCTCCTGCTCGCCCTGCTGGAGCACGAGAACGGCGAGGGCGTCCTCAGCGGCCTCGGCATCGACAAGACCACCACCGAGCGGTACGTCACCGAGATGCTGGCGCAGTTCCTGGAGACCCAGGAACCGGAGGCGGCGGACGGACAGCCCACGAAGCCCGAGCCCGGGCAGGGCTGACCCGGGCATCCAGGCGTCCGGGCATCCGGGCGCAGAGGCACCCGGGCACAGGGATGTTGTCAGACCCCCCTGCCACACTCACACCATGGCCGACCGGTGGGCGCTCGCTCCAGCCGAGGAAGGTGGCGTGGACGTCGCCCCCCTCGGCCCGGACGGGCTGCCCGCCGCTCCGGTGCGGCGGGAGGCGGATCCCGCCGAGGCCGTGCGGAGCCGGCCCGGCGTCACGCGGTGGGTGTGGCGGTCCACCTCCGAGGTCCATCCGCGCCTGCTCGCCGCGGGGGTGCGAGTGGCGCGGTGCTACGACGTCGAGGCCGCCGAGACGCTCCTGCTCGGCCACGAGGGGCGGTACGGGGAGCCCCGTTCGGCCGCGGCCGCCCTGGCCCGGCTGCGCGGCGGCCCCGTACCGCCCGATCCGCCGCAGCGCCCGGCCGAGCCGGGCGCGCAGCCGTCCCTCTTCGAACCCCGGGACGCGCACGTACCGCTGGAGGACCTCGTCGCGGTCTACGCCGAGCAGCAGCGCCGGATCGGGGCGACCGCGCATCCGGACAGAATGCGGCTGCTCGTGGCCGCGGAGTCGGCGGGGATGCTCGTCGCCGCCGAGATGAACCGCGCGGGGGTGCCCTGGCGGGCGGACGTGCACCGCGCGGTCCTGCACGACCTCCTCGGCGAGCGGTACGCGGGCGGCGGCGAACCGCGCAGACTCGCCGAACTCGCCGACGAGGTGTCCGCCGCCTTCGGCCGCCGGGTGCGGCCCGACCTGCCCGCCGACGTCGTCAAGGCGTTCGCGCAGGCCGGGATCAAGGTCTCCTCGACCCGCCGGTGGGAGCTCGAGTCCATCGACCATCCGGCGGTCGAGCCGCTGATCGAGTACAAGAAGCTGTACCGCATCCGGGTCGCCCACGGCTGGTCCTGGCTCCAGGACTGGGTGCGCGACGGCCGCTTCCGGCCCGAGTTTCTGGCAGGCGGGACGGTGACGGGCCGTTGGGTGACCAACGGCGGGGGCGCGCTGCAGATCCCCAAGGTGATCCGCCGCGCGGTGGTCGCCGACCCGGGCTGGCGGCTGGTCGTCGCCGACGCCGCCCAGATGGAGCCACGGGTCCTGGCGGCGATCTCCCGCGATCCCGGGCTGATGGAGGTGGCCGGCCGGGAGACCGACCTCTACCAGTCGGTGTCCGACCGCGTCTTCTCCGGCGACCGCGCGCAGGCGAAGCTCGCCGTCCTCGGCGCGGTCTACGGCCAGACCTCCGGCGACGGCCTGAAGAACCTCGCCGCCCTCCGACGCCGCTTCCCCAAGGCGGTCGCCTACGTCGACGAGGCCGCCCGCGCGGGCGAGGAGGGCAGACTCGTACGGACCTGGCTGGGCCGCACCTGCCCGCCCGCGGCCCGTGCGACGGAGGACGCGGTGGAGGAGGCGGGCATCCCGGTCGCGGCGGGCGCCCCGGTCGCGGAGGAGGAACCCGACGCCACCCGGCAGTGGGTACCGGGTTACGCCTCGACCGACGCCCGCGCGCGGGGCCGCTTCACCCGCAACTTCGTCGTCCAGGGCAGCGCCGCCGACTGGACCCTGCTGCTGCTCGCCGCACTGCGGCAGGCCTTGACGGACATGGCCGCCGAACTGGTCTTCTTCCAGCACGACGAGGTGATCGTGCACTGCCCCGAGCAGGAGGCGCAGGCGGTGGCGGCGGCGATCCGCGACGCCGCGGCCCTGGCGGGCCGGCTGACGTTCGGGCGGACACCGGTGCGGTTCCCGTTCACTACGGCGGTGGTGGAGTGCTACGCGGACGCCAAGTGAGGCCTCGGGGAAGGTGGGAGGTGAGGGCGCCCGGGCGCACGGCGGGCTGCGCCCCACCGCTCAGATGACCGGCGGCCGCCCCAGTCGCGTCAGCCGCCACACCGTCCGCCAGCGCATGGCGTGCCGCTCACCGGCCGGCTCCCGCAGGCCCTCGGCGAACCCGCCGAACCACGCCCGCAGCCCGGCGACCGACCGGTTCCTGAGCAGGGTGAGCAGCACCCACACCCCGAGATGGACGGGAATGAGCGGGAGGGGCAGCCGCCGACGGGCGAGCCACACCCGGTTCCGGGCGTTCACCCGGTAGTAGATGGCGTGCCGGGCGGGTGAGGTCTTCGGGTGCTGGAGCAACAGCTCCGGCGCGTACAGGATCCGCCAGCCCGCGTCGGCCGCGCGCCAGGCCAGGTCGGTCTCCTCGTGCGCGAAGAAGAACGCGGCGGGCCAGTCACCGATCTCGTCGAGCATCGCCATCCGCAGCCCGTGCCCGCCCCCGAGGAACCCGGTGACGTACCCGCCCTTCATGGGGTCCGACTTTCCGACCCGGGGCACATGCCGCTGCTGCGTCTCCCCCGACTCGTCGGCGATCCGGAACCCGACGATCCCGAGCCGCTCGTCCTCGGCGTACAACTCCCTCACCCGGCGCAGCACATCGGCGTCGACGAGCAGTCCGTCGTCGTCCAGCTCGACGACGACGTCCACGTCCCCGAACTCCCGCAGCCGCGCGATCGCGGCGTTCCGCCCGCCCGGGCAGCCGAGGTTCTCCTCCAGCTCGACGGTCGTCACCTCGCCCGGCAGCGACAACCGCCGGGCGAACTCGGGCAGCGGGCACCCGTTGCCCACGATCACGATCCGCGCGGGCGCCACATCCTGCTTCGCCACCGACTCCAGCAGCGCGTCCACCTCCGCGGGCCGGTTCCCCATCGTCACCACGGCCACAGCGATCCTCGGAGTCCCGATGTCCCCCACCTCCCAAGCGCCCACGGCCGACGACCGGCCGAACGACTGACGCGCGATGCTAGCCGTTCACGGAAAGGACTTGTCGAGTACACCTTCCCGTACGCGGTTCCTCAACCACATCCGCACGACCTGCAAGGCCCCCGTCCAGCGCCGAATCGAACGGACCGGTTGCGCGAAACCCGTACGCCGCAGCCCCGGCAAGCCCTACCGCGACATGGCCCCCTCCGTCGTCTGTCGCCGTCGTGCGGCGGCCGCTCGATGCCCCGCAGGGCAACCGTCCCGCCCGGCCGGGCCGCCCGGCGGGCGGGGTCAGCCCGTGGCGCCGTCCTTCGCTGCGAGCACGATCTGGGTCTGGGTGGTCTGTCCCACCAGTCGGTCCCTGTCGTCCCGCAGGTCGGTCTGCACGACGACGAGGGTGCCGCCGACGTGCAGGGGTCGGGCCGTGGCGTGCACCCGCCCGGCGGCCACGCCCCGCAGGAAGTTGGTCTTGGACTCGACCGTGGACGTCCCGGCGCCCGGCGGGAGGTTGAGGTAGGCGCAGACCGCGCCGACGGAGTCGGCCAGCGCCATCAGGGCTCCGCCGTGCAGGATCCCTCCCGCGGTGCAGGCCTCCGGGGACCAGGGCAGACTGCCCGTGGTCCGGTCGGGGGCGGCCTCGTGGAGCTCGATGCCCAGCCGTGTCGCGAAGGGCATGGCCGCCAGCAGGGCGGCGGGGCTGAGGGCTGCCGTCTCGGAAGGGGGCATGGCGTGCTGCCTTTCGGGATCGGGCGGGTGCTCTCGAGCACGCGGTGAAGATCGTGCGGTGTACCGGACGCCAGTCTCGCAGCCCCCATCGGGAAAGCCGAGGCGACGAACGAGAACACGCCACGGGCACCGCGCTCAGCACGACGCGGCTGGTCTTCCGGGGAAAAGCAACACTCACTGCCCTGACCCACACGGCCAAGGGCAAGGAAAAGCCCCAGGTCACGGTGAGTGATTCCCGGGGCTTCCGCAGAGCCGCCTTCGGGATTCGAACCCGAGACCTACGCATTACGAGTGCGTTGCTCTGGCCATCTGAGCTAAGGCGGCGTGCGCTGTCGGCACCATGGTGCGATCAGCGACGTCGGTAAGTCTACACAGTTTCGGATAGTGCTTCGTACCTGCCCCGGAGGCGGGCCGGGGGACCTGTCTCCGGGGTGGGCGCACCTGCTATGAGCAGCGCTTTCCGTTGGTGGGCGGGGTGCCGCGGAGGAGGTAGGTGTTGATCGCGGAGTCGATGCAGTCGCTGCCCCGGCCGTAGGCGGTGTGGCCGTCGCCCTCGTAGGTGAGGAGGCGGGCCGAGGAGAGCTGATCGGCGAGGGACTCGGCCCAGTGGTAGGGGGTCGCGGGGTCGCGGGTGGTGCCGACGACGACGATCGGGGCCGCGCCCTTCGCCTCGATGCGCCGGGGCTTGCCCGTGGCGGCGACCGGCCAGTACTCGCAGTTCAGGGCCATCCAGGCGAAGCTCTCGCCGAAGA
Organism: Streptomyces sp. NWU339; assembly: GCF_003143855.1. Taxonomy (GTDB): domain Bacteria; phylum Actinomycetota; class Actinomycetes; order Streptomycetales; family Streptomycetaceae; genus Streptomyces. The sequence continues at coordinate 288,255 of NZ_QFRK01000003.1, read as the reverse complement.
CCGGGGAGGCCTTCTCGAAGTCGGGGAGGGCGTCCCGTACCTGCTCCGGGGAGTTGAAGGCGGGCGGGAGGTCCAGGCAGTTCACGGCGGCGTTGGCGAACATCAGGTTGGCGTAGTCGCCCTTGGCGTCGCGCTCGTAGTAGCTGTCGGAAAGGGCCAGGAGTCCGGCGCCGTCGTTCTTCTTCATCGCCGCCGTCAGCGCCTCGCGCAGCCGTGGCCAGGCGCCCTCGTTGTACATGGCCGCGATCACGCCGGTGGTGGCCAGCGACTCGGTGAGCCTGCGGCCCGCGGCGTCTTTGGTGGGGATCGGCCGGGCGTCGAGTTCGGCGAAGAACTCCTTCAGGTTCACGCCGACCTGTTCGACACTGGTGCCCCGGCCGCCGAGGGGGCAGTCGCTCTGCCGTACGCAGTCCTTCGCGAAGGCCGTGAACGCCGTGTCGAAGCCCGCCGTCTGCTCGACGTTGAGCCGTCGCGCCGGCAACGAGGGGTCCAGCGCGCCGTCCAGCACCAGCCGGCCCGTCCGGTCCGGGAACAGCCCCGCGTACGTCGCCCCGAGGAAGGTGCCGTAGGAGGCGCCCACGTAGTTCAGCTTCTCGTCGCCCAGCGCCGCCCGCACGATGTCCATGTCCCGGGCCGTCTCGACGGTCGACACATGGCGCAGCAGCTTCGGCTCGTCCGCCCCGCAGCCCTCGGCGAACCTCCGGTACGCGGCGACCAGCGCGTCGGTCTCCTTCGCGTCGTCCGGTGTGACGTCCGTCTGCGTGTACGCGTCCATCTCGGGGCCGTCCAGGCACTCGACGGGTTCGCTGCGGGCCACGCCCCGCGGGTCGACGGAGACCATGTCATAGTGGGCACGCACCTCGGCCGGGTAGCCGACACCGGCGTACGCCTGGAGGTAGCCGATCGCCGAACCGCCCGGCCCACCGGGGTTGATCAGCAGCGAGCCCAGCCGCTCCCCCGGGCCTGTGGCCTTCTTCCGGGACACGGCGAGGCGGACGTCACCGGCGGACGGGTCGGCGTAGTCGAGCGGGGCCCTCAGCGTGGCGCACTGGAAGCCGGGCGCCCCGCAGTCGCGCCACTTCGGCTTCTGCTCGTAGTACGGAGTGAGTGCCGCAGGCGTGGCACGGGGCAGCGCGGCCAGTACCTCCGTCGCTCTCGCCGCCGATTTCGCGGAACCCGTGGTGCCCGCCGTGTTCCCGAAGGAGCAGCCGGAGACGAGGAGCGCGGCGGCGGCGAGCAGCGTGGCTGCGGTGCGGGTCCTGCGGTGGAGGGTGCGCCTTGTGTGCATGATGCGAGAGTAACTGTGAGCGACGATTCGGGTGCCCTGTGTGCACCCCGTGCCTCGTACGAGTTACGGGACGCGCGGGTTCAGCCCGCTCTGAGCGCCATGGTCATCGCCTCCACGGCCAGGAGCGGGGCCACGTTGCGGTCGAGGGCGTCGCGGCAGGCGGCGATCGACTCGATGCGGCGGAGTGTGGACTCGGGGGAACTGCCGCGTGCCAGGCGCTCCAGGGTGTCCTCGGCGTCCGTGTTGGCGAGGGCGACGCGGGAGCCGAGCTGGAGGGCGAGGACGTCGCGGTAGAAGCTGGTGAGGTCGGTCAGGGCCACGTCGAGGCTGTCCCGCTGCGTGCGCGTTCGGCGGCGCTTCTGCATGTCCTCCAGATCCTTGACCACGCTCGCCGTACCGCGCGGCAACCGGCCGCCCTGGGCCGCGCCGAGTGCCGCCTTCAGCTCGTCGGTCTCCTTGGTGTCCATCTGCTCGGCCAGTTGTCTGGCGTCCTCGGCGGCGGCGTCGACGAGTTCCTGGGCCGCCTTGAGCGCACTCCCGACGTCGTCGACCCGCAGCGGCAGCTTCAGCACGGCGGCGCGGCGCTCGCGGGCCGCCGGGTCGGTGGCCAGGCGGCGGGCCCGGTCGACGTGGCCCTGGGTGGCGCGGGCGACGGCCGCCGCCACGTCCGGCTCGACGCCCTCGCGTCGTACGAGCAGGTCGGCGACGGCGGCCACGGAGGGCGTGCTCAGGTTGAGGTGGCGGCAGCGGGAGCGGATCGTCGGCAGGACGTCCTCGACGGACGGGGCGCAGAGCAGCCAGACCGTGCGGGGTGCGGGCTCCTCCACGGCCTTGAGGACGGCGTTGGCGGAGCTCTCGTTCAGCCGCTCGGCGTCCTCGACGAGGATCACCTGCCAGCGGCCGTTCGCCGGTGCGGTGAACGACTTGCGGACCGTGTCGCGCATGTCGCGCACCAGGATCATCGCGCCGACGGCGGTGATCGTGCTCACGTCGGCGTGGGTGCCGATCAGGGCGGTGTGGCAGCCGTCGCAGAATCCGCAGCCCGGGGCCCCGCCGAGGGCACGGTCGGGGCTGACGCACTGCAACGCGGCGGCGAAGGCACGCGCCGCCTGGTGGCGTCCGGCGCCGGGCGGGCCCGTGAACAGCCAGGCGTGGGTCATCTTCGACGCCGTCGGCGCGGGGGCGCCGGTCGCCGCGGCGGTGACGAGGGCGTCGGCGTCCCGGGCGGCGGCGGTGAGCTGTTCGCTCACCCGCTGCTGCCCGACGAGGTCGTCCCACACGGTCATGGGTCACGCCGCCCTTCCATCCGCCGTCCTTCCATCCGCCGCGCCTCCGTCACGTCCACCGCGTACGAGGCACCGCCGCTCATGTCAGCGGCGGCGGCCCCGGCCGCCCTCGTCGCCGTGCTCGCCGTGCCCGTCGCCGCGCTCGGCGTCGCGCGGGCCCAGCAGCTCGTCCGCCAGCGTCGGCAGGTCGTCCAGCGGGGTCTCCTCGGCCCAGTCCGGGCGCTGTCTGTTTCGGCCCGGCATGTTCGCGAGGTCGACCTGGGGCAACTCGCGTGTGCTCGCCTCATTGTCATCCGGCGCGACCGCGGGCAGCACCTCGGTCTCCTCCGCGTCACCCCGTGGCGGCACGGCGGGCAGCACCTCGGTCTCGTCGGCCGCCCCGGGCGGAACCGACACCTGCGGCAGCTCGGTCGTCACCTCGGCCTCGGAGGGCCCGAACGAGGCTGACGGCGCCGACGACCCGGACGCCCCGGCAGGCCCTGTGTCGGGCCGGCCCTTGCCCGGCACCCTCGGCAGCACCGCCGTCTCGTCCGTGGCGCCCGGTGCCTTGGAGAAACCGGCCCCGTCCGTCCCCTTGGGACCCGTCTCCGCCGCGGCCGCGGCCCGCTCCGCGAGGCGCCGGGCCTCCTCGGCCCGCCGCAGCGCGTCCTCGGCCTTGCGCTGCTTCTCCAGGCGCAGCGCCTCGGCCTCGGCGCGCAGCCGCGCCTCCTCCTCGGCCTGCTTGCGGAGCCGTTCTTGCTCCGCCCTGCGCCGGACCTCCTCCTCCGCCCGCGCCTTCTCCTCGGCGAGGAGCCGCTGCCGCTCCTCCTCGGCTCGGCGGGCGGCCTCCTCGGCGCGCCGCCGGGCCTCCTCCGCCTGCCGTTCGGCCTCGCGCCGCTGCGCCTCCTCCAGCTCGCGCCGCTTGCGCTCCTCCTCCTCGGCACGCAGCCGCGCCATCAGCTCCTGGCGCTCGCGCTCCAGGCGCTCCTCCTCCGCCTTGCGCGCCGCTTCCTCCTCCGCCTTGCGGCGGGCCTCCTCCTCGGCCCTGCGCCGGGCCTCCTCACGAGCCTGGATCTCGGCCTCGGAAAGCGGCAGCACCTGGTCGAGCCGGTGCCGGATCACGGTGCCGACCGCGTCCGGCTCCTGACCGGCGTCGACCACCAGGTACCGGCCGGGGTCGGCCGCGGCCAGGGTGAGGAAACCGGCCCGCACGCGCGCGTGGAACTCCGCGGGCTCCGACTCCAGCCGGTCCGGTGCCTCGGTGAACCTCTCGCGCGCGGTCTCCGGCGCCACGTCCAGCAGCACGGTGAGGTGCGGCACCAGGCCGTTGGTCGCCCAGCGGTTGATGCGGGCGATCTCGGTCGGGGACAGGTCGCGCCCGGCGCCCTGGTAGGCCACCGAGGAGTCGATGTAGCGGTCGGAGATGACGACGGCGCCGCGCTCCAGTGCGGGCCGTACGACCGTGTCGATGTGCTCGGCCCGGTCCGCCGCGTACAGCAGGGCCTCCGCGCGGTGGGACAGTCCGGCGCTGGAGACGTCCAGCAGGATCGACCGCAGCCGCTTGCCGACGGGTGTCGCCCCCGGCTCGCGCGTGAGGACGACCTCGTGGCCCTTGGTCCGGATCCACTCGGCGAGCGCCTCGGCCTGCGTGGACTTCCCGGCCCCGTCGCCGCCCTCCAGGGCGATGAAGAAGCCGGCGCCCGCCGGGACCGGCGCCGGGTCGTCGCCGCCGAGCAGCGCGTCCCGCAGGTCCTGCCGCAGCGGCACCCCGGAACGGTCGTCGACCTTGGCCAGCACGAGCGCGGCCACCGGCAGCAGCAGCGCGCCCACCAGCATCAGCGTGAACGCGGCACCACCGTGCGCGAAGACGAACCGGCCGCTCTCCAGCCGGTGCGGCCCGATGGCCGCGGCCACCAGCGGGGCGATCACCGCGCCGAGTGCCACGAAGACGCGGACGACCGCGTGCAGGTGCTCCGTCGTACGGGCCCGCCGCTGGTCCTCGGTCTCCTGATCGAGCAGCGTGTGCCCGGTGTTGGCCGCGATGCCCGCGCCCACGCCGGCCAGCGCGACGATCAGCAGCACGCTGGTGACGTCCGGCACCAGACCGGCGGCCAGCAGCGCGACGCCGGTGAAGGCGAGCGCCAGTGCGAGCAGGCGGCGCCGCGACAGCGACGGCAGCAGGGCGGGCGCCGTCCGTATACCGACGACGACACCGCCGGTCAGCGCGCCCACCAGCAGGCCGTACAGCACGGGCCCGCCGCCCAGGTCCTTGGCGTGCAGCACGAACACCGCGACGGCGGCCGACACCGCGGCGGCCACCAGGGCGGACGCCAGCACCAGCAGCGGCATCACACCGGTGCGGCCCTTGTCGGGGCCGGTACCGGCGGTGCTCTTCGGGCGGCGCAGCCCCTCCAGCGGCGAGCGCGGGCGCGGAGTGCGCGTGGCGGGCAGCTCGAGGAAGGTCAGTATCGACAGCGACGCGGCGAACAGTCCGGCCGCGACATACGAGGCGAGGGCCGCCTGGTGCTGGGCGAACCAGTCGAGGCCCGTGCCCAGCAGGTTGTTGAACAGCCCGGCGACGACGAGTACGAGGGCCGCGACCGGCACCACCACGAAGGCCGTGCGCAGCGACAGGCGGCGCAGCGCGTCCATGTGGTCCGGCAGCGGCCGCACCGTCGCGCCCTCCGGGGGCGGGGCGGGCAGCAGCGCGGGCGCCGCGCTCTCCCGGCACACCGTCCAGAACCGCTCGGCGACCGATGTCACGAAGGCGGTGACGAGAAGGACGGCCAGGGCGTCGCCGGGCGTCCAGTCGATCCACAGCGGGGCGACGATCAGCAGGGCCGCCCGCAGCCCGTCCGCGCCGACCATGGTCCAGCGGCGGTCCAGCGGTCCGTCCGGCGAGGTGAGCGCCGTGAGCGGGCCGAGGAGCACGGCGCCGAACAGCAGCGTCGCGAGAATCCGCACCCCGAAAACGGTCGCCACTGCGAACGCGGCGCCCCGGGAGCCGCCGCCGAACGAACCTTCGGCGATCGTCGCCTGGAGGGCGAGGAGGACCAGCACGAGGAGGGCGAGGATGTCACCGACACCACCCACGAACTGCGCGCTCCACAGCCGCTTCAGCTGCGGTCGGCGCAGCAGGGCGCGGACGGCGCGCTCGCGGGAGTCCGCGACCAGTGCGTCGTCGGGGGCCGGTTGAGGGGCCGCTGGCGGTTCGGCTCGCATCATGCGTTCAGCCTATCGGCCCGCGCCGACACCCCGGCGTTCCGCCCTGACATGCGCACGCCCCGACACCGAAGTGTTGCCGGGGCGTTCGCATTCCGAACCCTTGGCGAAGATCCGCACCTGGGAGCGGCCGACGGACCGCCGTGACGCACAGGGTCCTGAGGGCGCCTCAGTCCTCTCAGTCCTCAGCGCCGTTCGAGGCAGTCGCCTTCTTCGCGGCGGTCTTGGCCGCGGCGGTCCTGGTCGCCGTCGCCTTCTGCGCGGTCGTGGTCTTCGCCGCGGTCTTCTTGGCTGCCGCCGTCTTCTTCGCCGGAGCCTTCTTGGCGGCCGTCTTCTTGGCCGGGGCCTTCTTGGCGGCCGTCTTCGCCGTCTTCTTGGCGGGCCCCTTGGCGCGCTTCTCGGCCAGCAGCTCGAACCCGCGCTCCTGGGTGATCGTCTCGACGCTGTCACCGGAGCGTAGGGTCGCGTTGGTCTCGCCGTCGGTGACGTACGGACCGAAGCGGCCGTCCTTCACCACGACCGGCTTCCCGCTGACCGGGTCCTCACCCAGCTCCTTCAGCGGCGGCTTGGCCGCGGCCCGGCCACGCTGCTTGGGCTGGGCGTAGATCGCCAGTGCCTCCTCCAGCGTGATCGTGAAGAGCTGCTCCTCGGACTGCAGCGACCGCGAGTCGGTGCCCTTCTTCAGATACGGCCCGTAGCGGCCGTTCTGTGCGGTGATCTCCACGCCCTCGGCGTCGGCGCCGACCACGCGCGGCAGCGACATCAGCTTCAGCGCGTCGTCGAGCGTCACCGTGTCCAGGGACATCGACTTGAAGAGGGAGGCCGTGCGCGGCTTGACCGCGTTCTTGCCGGTCTTCGGCGTGCCCTCGGGGAGGATCTCCGTGACGTACGGCCCGTAGCGGCCGTCCTTGGCGACGATCGGGCGGCCGGTCGCCGGGTCGGTGCCCAGCTCGAAGTCGCCGCTCGGCTTGGCGAGCAGTTCCTCGGCGAACTCCACACTCAGCTCGTCGGGCGCCAGGTCCTCGGGGACGTCGGCCCGCTGGTGGCCCTCCGCGTCCTTCTCACCGCGCTCGATGTACGGACCGTAGCGCCCGACCCGCAGCACGATGCCGTTGCCCACCGGGAACGACGACACCTCGCGCGCGTCGATCGCGCCCAGGTCGGTCACCAGCTCCTTGAGGCCGCCGAGGTGGTCCCCGTCGCCGTTGCCCGCCTCGGCCGCGTCGCCGTTGCCGGTGCCGGTGCCGGTGCCCTCGCCGAAGTAGAACCGCTTCAGCCACGGCACGGACTGCGCCTCACCGCGCGCGATGCGGTCGAGGTCGTCCTCCATCTTGGCGGTGAAGCCGTAGTCGACGAGCCGGCCGAAGTGCTTCTCCAGCAGGTTGACCACGGCGAAGGAGAGGAAGGACGGCACGAGGGCCGTGCCCTTCTTGAACACATAGCCTCGGTCGAGGATCGTGCCGATGATCGACGCGTACGTCGACGGGCGGCCGATCTCCCGCTCCTCCAGCTCCTTGACCAGCGACGCCTCGGTGTAGCGGGCCGGCGGCTTGGTGGCGTGGCCGTCGACCGAGATCTCCTCGGCGGTGAGGGCGTCGCCCTCGGCGACCTGCGGCAGCCGGCGCTCGCGGTCGTCGAGCTCGGCGTTCGGGTCGTCCGCGCCCTCGACGTACGCCTTCAGGAAGCCGTGGAAGGTGATGGTCTTGCCGGACGCGGTGAACTCGACGTCCCGGCCGTCGGACGCGGTGCCACCGATCTTCACGGTGACGGAGTTGCCGGTGGCGTCCTTCATCTGGGAGGCGACGGTCCGCTTCCAGATCAGCTCGTAGAGCCGGAACTGGTCGCCGGTCAGGCCGGTCTCGGCAGGGGTGCGGAAACGGTCGCCCGAGGGCCGGATCGCCTCGTGCGCCTCCTGGGCGTTCTTCACCTTCGCGGCGTAGGTGCGCGGCTGCGGCGGCAGGTAGTCGGCGCCGTACAGCTGCGTGACCTGGGCGCGGGCGGCGGCGACCGCCGTGTCGCTCAGCGTCGTCGAGTCCGTACGCATGTAGGTGATGTAGCCGTTCTCGTACAGCTTCTGCGCGATCTGCATGGTGGCCTTCGCGCCGTAGCCGAGCTTGCGGCTCGCCTCCTGCTGCAGCGTCGTCGTACGGAACGGGGCGTACGGCGAGCGGCGGTACGGCTTGGACTCGACGGAGCGCACGGAGAACCGCGTGTTCTCCAGGGCGGCGGCCAGGGCGCGGGCGTTCGCCTCGTCGAGGTGGAGGGTGTTCGCGCTCTTGAGCTGTCCCAGGGAGTCGAAGTCGCGGCCCTGCGCGACGCGCCTGCCGTCGACGCTCTGGAGGCGGGCGACCAGCGACGACGGGTCGGAGACCTCCCCCGCCCGGCCCGTGGAGAAGGTGCCCGTCAGGTCCCAGTACTCGGCGGAACGGAACGCGATGCGCTCGCGTTCCCGCTCGACCACGAGCCGGGTGGCGACGGACTGGACACGGCCGGCGGACAGCCGGGGCATGACCTTCTTCCACAGGACCGGCGAGACCTCGTAGCCGTAGAGACGGTCGAGGATGCGGCGGGTCTCCTGGGCGTCGACCAGCTTCTGGTTGAGCTGGCGCGGGTTGGCCACGGCCTCGCGGATCGCGTCCTTGGTGATCTCGTGGAAGACCATCCGCTTGACCGGGATCTTCGGCTTGAGGACTTCCTGGAGGTGCCAGGCGATGGCCTCGCCCTCGCGGTCCTCATCGGTGGCGAGGAAGAGTTCGTCGGACTCCTTCAACAAGTCCTTGAGCTTCTTGACCTGGGCCCTTTTGTCGGCGTTGACCACATAGATCGGCTGGAAGTCGTGTTCGACGTCCACACCGAGACGGCGGACCTCACCGGTGTACTTCTCGGGCACCTCCGCGGCGCCACTGGGAAGGTCGCGAATATGCCCGACGCTCGCCTCGACGATGTAGCCAGGGCCGAGATAGCCCTTGATCGTCTTCGCCTTGGCAGGCGACTCGACGATGACGAGTCGGCGGCCGCCCTTCGCGGTCTCGCTGGTCGGGGACAACTTCGCTCTTCTCTCCGGTCGACACTGGGGCCTCCCCGGGCTCTCGTCCCGGGGTCGGGTCTGCATTCACGGCTCGTGACGCTGCGGAGTGTGACGGTACCTCCCGCCCCCGTGTCAAACGGGAAAAGCCCGCAACGGCCACTCGAACGGTAACCCGACTTGCACCGTTCCTGCCGCCCGGACTGTCCAGACCCGGCCCGCTCCCCTGCGGAGCGCGACCTCTCGATTACTCGAACCCCCAGTTCGCCCGCGGTCCTCAGAAGCGGATGAGACACCACACGCCGAGGACGAGAGAGATCAACGAGACGAGGCTCGCGACGCCGGCCGATGCGACGGGGTTCACACCCTGGGTCACGGGGCGACGCAGGCGGACGCGCGTCACGGTCCAGGCCAGCAACCCGCCCCCGAACAGGCAGAACACCAGCCCCGCGAAGATCGCCGGTCCGCTCTCCATGGTTCCCTGAACCCCTTCCCCCGGCCGCTGACGCCGGCCCGGGGATGAGGCTGGCACGCGCGAGCGGCGCGCAGGCGAACCGAAGGTGAACGCAGGGACGACGGGGGCGGGTGGGACGGCGGCCGGGTGCGGCCCGGCTCCCGGTGGGGGTGTCCGGAACGACTCGAAAGTTGGCGAACCGAACACTCTTCCGAGCACCTGCCGGGTGCGTTCCCAGCACCGCGCGCGCCGCACCACCGGCACCCGCCGCCCTCGCTACCGCGTCACGGCACCCGCCCGTCCTCGCGGCCGCGCCCCGTCACCCCACCGGTTCCAGGAACCCCTGTTCCACCAGCAGCCGGATCTGGGCGGGCGTGCGGTCGCGCAGCAGCACCGGGTCCTCGCCGAGGAGCTGGGCGATGGCGTCGAGGATGCGGCCCGCGCTCATCGTGCCGTCGCACACGCCCGCGAAGCCCGCGCCGATCGTGTCCACCCTGGTGGCCCGGCGCATTCCGCGGTTCTGGCGCAGCACCACATGCTCCGGGTCCTCCGCGCCGGGCAGCCCGACCTGCTCCTGCACGACCTCGTCGGCCAACCGGAAGCTCGCCTCGAGCAGCGCCGCGTCGTCGTGCGTACGGAGGTAGTCGAGCCGCTCGAAGTGGGCCCGCACCGTGTCCCCGAGCGGCTGCTCGACCGGATGCGGCCACTCCTCCACCGTGACCGACGGCAGGGCGGCGCCCGACTTGCGCAGGGTGATCCAGCCGAAGCCGACGGCCTTCACGTCGCGCGCCTCGAACTCGTCCAGCCAGGCGTCGTAGCGTGCCTGGTAGTCGGCCGCGTCGCCGCGGTGGTCGCCGGCGTCCCGCAGCCACAGCTCGGCGTACTGAGTGACGTCCTGCACCTCGCGCTGCACGATCCAGGCATCGCACCCGCGAGGCACCCATGACCTGAGCCTGTCCTGCCAGTCCTCCCCTTCGACGTGCTGCCAGTTGGCGAGGAACTGCGCGAACCCGCCTTCACGCAGTCGGTCCCCCGCCTCCTGAACGAGCGTGCGGCACAGATCGTCCCCGCCCATCCCGCCGTCGCGGTAGGTGAGCCGCGCGCCCGGCGAGATCACGAAGGGCGGGTTGGACACGATCAGGTCGTACGTCTCGCCCTCCCGGACCGGTGCGAACAGCGACCCCTCGCGCAGATCGACGGCCGGGGCCCCGGAGAGGGCCAGGGTGAGCGCGGTGATGTGCAGCGCGCGCGGGTTGACGTCCGTCGCCGTCACGCGCGTGGCGTGCCGGGTGGCGTGCAGCGCCTGGATGCCGGAGCCGGTGCCGAGGTCGAGCGCGGAGGCGGCGGGCGTGCGGACGGTGATCCCGGCCAGGGTCATGGACGCCCCGCCGACGCCGAGGACGACTCCCTCCTCCCGGCTGCCGATGCCGCCGGCGCCGCCGACCGCGCACCCCAGGTCGGACACGATGAACCAGTCCTCACCCGCGGGCCCGCCGTACGGCCGTACGTCCACGGTCGCGGTGAGCTCGTCCGCGCCGACACGCGCCAGCCACCCGTCCTCCAGGCAGGCGTCGACCGGCAGGACGTCCGCCACGCGCGCGCGAGGCACGGGTTGCTGCAACAGGAACAGCCGTACGAGCGTCTCCAGCGGCGTGTCCCCGCGAGTCGCCCGGAACGCGGGCACGGTCTCGCTGCGGGCCAGCGCCGCGTACGCGGGAGCGCCGAGCAGTTCGAGCAGGCCGTCGGCGGTGAAGGAGGCTCCGAGCAGCGCGTCGCGGAGACGGGCGGCGGTGTCGGAGCGGCCGGACGGAGGAGCCGAGGGGGCCGAAGGAGCCGAGGGGGACAGGGGCAAGGGCGGCAGACCGGTGTTACTCACACCCTCCATTGTGGCCGCCGCCCTCGCCCCACGCGTGCCGTGACCCCCACGGCCGCGACGGCCTCGGCTGCCGCGCCGTCAGCTCTGCGTGGCCTGCCCCGGAGCGGTGGCCGTCTTGCAGCTGGGCTGGCGGGCCATCGCCTTGCCGACCTCGCCCTCCTCCAGTGTCTTGAGGGCGTTGTTGCCGCTCTTGCTGAGCTTGTCCAGCTCGGTGGCGATGTCCTTGAGGCCGTCGGCGAACTTCGCCTGGTCGTCCGTGTCGAGCTCGTCAACCTGCTTCTTCAGGGAGGCGTACGACGCGGAGATGCCGTTGAGCTCCTTGACCGCGTCCGCCTGCTTCTTCTCGCCGTTCTCGACGTCCGGAGCCCCCGCCTTGTTCACGGCCGCGCCGATCGCCTTGTAGGCGTCGGACATGTCCTGGAAGGCCTTCGAGTCGGTCTTCTGGACATCCTCCGGCGTGCTGTTGTCCGAGGTCTCCTTCTGGATCGCGGCGTTGGCGGCCGCGATCTTCTTCGCCTGCGGCTGCACCGCGTCACAGACCTGGTTCGCCCAGGAATCCAGCTTCTCGTTGCTGTCGTCGCCGCCGCATCCCGTCAGCGCCAGTACCAGTACCGCACCGCCGGACAGTGCGGCCGCGAGCTTCTTGTTCACCGGATTGGCCCCTTCCTTGGCTCCCGGCCCCGGAACATACACGCCAGATGGGCGACATCCCCCCGCCGAACGTCCGCTAAGACAATTTTTGAAGCCATTTGCACCAAGCGAGAGAAGGCTCACGGCAAGGGGGCGCGCACCACACGGCGCGGGCGGGCGACGCCTCAACTCGCGTCGCCCGCCCGCGCCTTGAGCAGGCCTTCGGTGACTGGACCTACGAAACCACCGCCGGGTCGACCGACTTGTGATCAGGTTCGGAGTTGCCTTCGTCACCCATGGCTATACCGCGCCGTTTGGACACGTACACCGAACCGACGATCACGGCCAGTGCCAGGACCGCGATCAGTATCCGCACGGCGACGCTCTTGTCCGCGCCGTAGGAGAACTGGATGACCGCGGGCGCGATGAGCAGCGCCACCAGGTTCATCACCTTCAGCAGGGGGTTGATGGCCGGCCCCGCGGTGTCCTTGAAGGGGTCGCCGACGGTGTCACCGATGACGGTGGCCTCGTGGGCCTCGCTGCCCTTGCCGCCGTGGTGGCCGTCCTCGACGAGCTTCTTCGCGTTGTCCCACGCGCCACCGGAGTTGGCGAGGAACACCGCCATCAGCGTGCCCGCGCCGATCGCGCCCGCGAGGAAGGCGCCGAGCGCCCCGACACCGAGCGTGAACCCGATGAAGATGGGTGCCATCACGGCCAGCAGACCGGGTGTGGCGAGTTCGCGCAGGGCGTCCCTGGTGCAGATGTCGACGACCTTGCCGTACTCCGGTTTCTCGCTGTAATCCATGATCCCGGGCTTCTCGCGGAACTGTCGCCGCACCTCGAAGACCACCGAACCCGCCGACCGCGAGACCGCGTTGATCGCCAACCCCGAGAAGAGGAAGACGACCGCCGCGCCCGCGATGAGCCCGACGAGGTTGTTGGGCTGCGAGATGTCCATCATCAGGCTCATCGGCGCGCCCTCGCCGCTGAGCCGTTCGCCCACGTCTCTCGCGCCGGTGGTGATGGCATCACGGTACGAGCCGAACAGTGCCGCCGCCGCGAGCACGGCCGTGGCGATGGCGATGCCCTTGGTGATGGCCTTGGTGGTGTTGCCGACGGCGTCCAGGTCGGTGAGCACCTGGGCGCCCGCGCCCTTGACGTCGCCGGACATCTCGGCAATGCCCTGCGCGTTGTCGGAGACCGGTCCGAAGGTGTCCATCGCGACGATCACACCGACCGTGGTGAGCAGGCCGGTGCCGGCCAGCGCCACCGCGAACAGCGCCAGCATGATCGACGTGCCGCCGAGCAGGAAGGCCCCGTACACGCCGAGGCCGATCAACAGGGCGGTGTAGACGGCCGATTCGAGACCGAGGGAGATACCGGCGAGGACGACGGTGGCCGGGCCGGTGAGCGAGGTCTTGCCGATGTCCTTGACGGGACGCCGGGTGGTCTCGGTGAAGTAACCGGTGAGCTGCTGGATCAGGGCGGCGAGCACGATGCCGATGGCCACCGCGACCAGTGCGAGGATCCGCGGGTCGCCGTCCATGCCCTGGATCGCCTCGTCGGTGACGCCGTCGAGGTCGGCGTACGACGACGGCAGATAGGTGAACACGGCGATCGCGACCAGGACCAGTGAGATCACCGCGGAGATGAAGAACCCGCGGTTGATCGCGCTCATGCCGCTGCGGTCGGCGCGTCTCGGGGACACCGCGAAGATGCCGACCATCGCGGTGAGGACGCCGATCGCGGGCACCAGCAGCGGGAAGGCCAGTCCGGCGTTGCCGAAGGCGGCCGAGCCCAGGATCAGCGCGGCCACCAGCGTCACGGCGTACGACTCGAACAGGTCGGCCGCCATGCCCGCGCAGTCGCCGACGTTGTCGCCCACGTTGTCGGCGATGGTCGCGGCATTGCGCGGATCGTCCTCCGGAATGCCCTTCTCGACCTTGCCGACCAGGTCGGCGCCGACGTCGGCGGCCTTGGTGAAGATGCCGCCGCCGACACGCATGAACATCGCGATCAGCGCGGCCCCGAGCCCGAACCCCTCGAGCACCTTCGGCGCGTCGGCCGCGTACACGAGCACCACGCAGGTGGCGCCCAGCAGGCCGAGCCCGACGGTGAACATGCCGACCACGCCGCCCGTGCGAAAAGCGATCTTCATCGCTTTGTGCGAGACGGCGGTGAGATCCTTTTCCGGCTCGCCCTGAGCCGGTGTGGCCTCGCGGGCCGCCGCGGCGACTCGCACGTTGGTGCGCACGGCGAGCCGCATGCCGATATATCCGGTGGCCGCCGAGAACGCCGCTCCGATCAAGAAGAACACCGATCGTCCGGCACGCTGATTCCAGTCGTCCGCGGGCAGCAGCATGAGCAGGAAGAACACGACGACGGCGAAAACGCCGAGTGTGCGCAGCTGACGGGCCAGGTAGGCATTCGCGCCCTCCTGGACCGCTGCGGCGATCTTCTTCATGCTGTCGGTGCCCTCGCCGGCCGCGAGTACCTGGCGCACCAGGACGCCCGCGACCACCAGTGCCGCCAGTGCCACGACCCCGATGACCACCACGAGCACACGGTTTTCGTCGGTCAGCACGGCTGCTGCGAGAGAGATGGGTTGGCCCGGCTGATGTGAGATGGAAAGCCCCGCCATTCGTCCTCCTTGACGCTTGGGCTGAGCTCAAGATGTGGACGGGATTCTAGGTACCCGGAACCTGATCGAAACAGAGCGCGTTAAATGTAAATCGCCGCACATACTCTTCACGCCATGATCACCTGTAATGCCTCTGGAGCATTCACCGATCGCCCGATGGATCGTGAATGAATTCACGCGGTGAACCGCACGGGAACGGCGGAACAGAAACCACAGTAAGCGCGGGCGGTGACACCCGCACATGCCGAAGGGCCCCACGGGTGGGGCCCTTCGGAAAAGAAGTCGCTGTTCGGGTGACTCGGGTCGGGCGGCCGGGTGACCGGCCGGGGCGAGCGGTCGGGCGGATCAGCCGTGGAAGGTGGCCGGCGGCGTGGTGGACCACCTCATGCGGATCGTTCCGCCGTGTTCCCCGGAACTGACCTCGACGTCGTCGACGAGTCCGCTGATGACCGCGAGGCCCATCTCGTCCTCCTCGATCTCGGCCTCGGCGCCTCCCGGCCCGTCGCCGGGCGTCCGCCCGCCGGGAGCCGGATGGGGCGCCTCATCACCGACCTCGATGGAGAACTGCTTCTCCTCCTCGGTCAGCAGCACCTTCACGGGGGCCGGGATTCCACCGTTCTGGTGGAGCCCGACGGCCCTGGTGCACGCCTCCCCGACGGCGAGCCGGACCTCGTCGAGGACCGTCTCGTCCACTCCGGCCCTGCGCGCCACCGCCGCCGCCACCAGCCGGGCGGTCCTGACATGCTCGGGCAGCGCGCTGAAGCGGAGCTCAACGGTGGCCATGCATCCCCCTCGCAGACTTCGGGCGTGCGGTGGAGAGGCCGGGCTGTCGAAGAGCCCGGTCCTCCTGGTACTTCACTGCTCTGCCCGGACGCGGACGCCCGGGCCCGATGATCAGTCGGTGGCCGCCACCGCTTCCTCGACCGAGGTGTGAATCGGGAACACCTTGGTGAGGCCGGTGATACGGAAGATCTTGAGAATGCGCTCCTGGTTGCAGACCAGGCGGAGCGAGCCCTCATGGGCACGCACCCGCTTCAGGCCGCCGAYCAGCACGCCGAGTCCGGTTGAATCGAGGAAGTCCACACCCTCCATGTCGACGACAAGGTGGAAACTGCCGTCATTCACCAGCTCGACCAGCTGCTCGCGCAGCTTGGGCGCGGTATATACGTCGATTTCGCCACCGACCCTGACGATCGTGCGATCGCCCATGGTCTCGGTCGACAGGGACAGGTCCACGGATCCTCCAGCACCTAGCTATCGAGCGGTCGCCCTTGGGGCATCTCGGCTCAGCCCCCGGGACGGTTCGCCAGCCGCGATGGCATTCAATCACTTACCGGCAGGCGTGCACGACGCCTTGGTCCCATTGTCCGTCATGCCGGTGACACACTCGGTGCCGATGGCCAAGAATCTCCGACCCGATCGGCCCCTGACGGACAGCGCTTCCCAGCCCGCGCCGGGGGCGCTCCTGTCCCGGCTCGCCGCCGGGCCGAGCCGGGCTTCGCGCATCACACATACGGAGCACTTGCCCCCGCGAGCGGGTCGCCATGCCCTCTGGCCGGACCGGATTCGCCCGGAGGTGCTCGCCGCCGTGCGGGCGGCGGGCATCGACCACCCCTGGGCCCACCAGGCACGGGCCGCCGAGCACGCCCTGGACGGCGAGTCGGTCGTGGTCGCCACCGGTACCGCCTCCGGCAAGTCCCTGGCGTACCTCATGCCCGTCCTGTCGGCGCTCCTGGACGGCTCCGAGGCCCCGAACGGCCGGGGCGCGACCGCCCTCTACCTCGCCCCCACCAAGGCCCTCGCGGCCGACCAGTGCCGCGCCGTGAAGGAACTTTCACAACCTCTGGGCCATTCGGTGCGCGCGGCGGTCCACGACGGCGACACTCCGTTCGAGGAACGCGAGTGGATCCGCCAGTACGCCAACTACGTGCTGACCAACCCGGACATGCTGCATCGGGCCGTGCTCCCGTCCCATCCGCGCTGGTCCTCCTTCCTGAAGTCGCTGAAGTACGTCGTCATCGACGAGTGCCACACCTACCGGGGCGTCTTCGGCTCGCACGTCGCCCAGGTGCTGCGCCGGCTGCGCCGCCTCTGTGCGCGCTACGGCTCCTCGCCCGTCTTCCTGCTGGCCTCCGCGACCGCCGCCGAGCCCGCGGTCGCCGCCCGCCGGCTCACCGGACTGCCGGTGGTCGAGGTCGCCGACGACGCCTCACCGCGCGGTGAACTGGTGTTCGCCCTCTGGGAGCCCCCGCTGACCGAGCTGCACGGCGAGAAGGGCGCCCCCGTCCGCCGTACGGCCACCGCCGAGGCCGCCGACCTGCTGACCGACCTCACCGTGCAGGGCGTCCGCTCGGTCACCTTCGTGCGCTCCCGGCGCGGCGCCGAGCTCATCTCGGTGATCGCGCAGGAACGCCTCGCCGAAGTGGCATCAGCGGCCGGCGCCGCGGGCGACCGCTCACTGGCCCGGCGCGTGGCGGCCTACCGGGGCGGCTATCTCCCCGAGGAGCGCCGTGCCCTCGAACGTGCCCTGCACTCCGGCGAACTCCTCGGACTCGCCGCGACGAACGCCCTGGAACTCGGCGTGGACGTCTCCGGCCTGGACGCCGTCGTGATCGCCGGCTATCCGGGCACCCGGGCGTCCCTGTGGCAGCAGGCCGGCCGCGCGGGACGCTCCGGGCAGGGTGCCCTCGCCGTCCTGGTCGCCCGCGACGACCCCCTGGACACCTTCCTCGTCCACCACCCCGAAGCCCTGTTCGACCGGCCCGTGGAATCCACCGTCCTCGATCCCGACAACCCCTACGTACTCGCCCCGCACCTGTGCGCGGCGGCCGAGGAACTGCCCCTGACGGACGAGGACCTGGAACTGTTCGGACCCGCCACCGGGGAACTCCTGCCGCAACTGGAGGCCGCGAAGCTGCTCCGCCGCCGGACGAAGGCCTGGCACTGGACCCGCCGGGAGCGGGCCGCCGACCTGACCGACATCCGCGGGGAGGGCGGCCGACCGGTCCAGGTCGTCGAGTCCGGCACCGGACGACTGCTCGGCACGGTGGACGCGAGCGCCGCGCACACGGCCGTCCACGAGGGCGCGGTCCACCTCCACCAGGGCCGCACGTATCTCGTCCGCTCCCTCGACCTGGACGACTCCGTCGCCCTGGTCGAGCAGGCCGCCCCGTCCTACACGACGGTCGCCCGCGACACGACGTCCATCTCCGTGCTGGAGACGGACACCGAGATCCCGTGGGGCGACGGCCGCCTGTGCTTCGGCTCCGTCGAGGTCACCAACCAAGTGGTCTCCTTCCTGCGTCGACGGGTCGTCACCGGTGAGGTACTGGGCGAGACGAAACTCGACCTGCCGCCTCGTACGCTGCGCACCCGCGCGGTGTGGTGGACGGTCACCGAGGACCAACTGGACCGGGCCGGGATCAACCCGGAGATCCTCGGCGGTGCCCTGCACGCCGCCGAGCACGCGTCGATCGGCATGTTGCCCCTCTTCGCGACCTGCGACCGCTGGGACATCGGCGGTGTCTCCGTCCCCCTGCACCCCGACACCCTGCTGCCCACCGTCTTCGTCTACGACGGGCATCCGGGCGGGGCGGGTTTCGCGGAGCGTGCCTTCCACACCGCCGGCGACTGGCTCACCGCCACCCGGCAGGCCATCGCGTCCTGCGAGTGCGAGGCCGGATGCCCCTCCTGCATCCAGTCCCCCAAGTGCGGCAACGGCAACGATCCTCTGCACAAGCGGGGTGCGGTACGGCTGCTCACGGTGCTGCTGGAGGGGGCCCCGGCGTCGGCGGGGGAATCGCCGGCGGAGGAGGCGGACCGGCAGGCCCCGCCCGTGCCCTGACCTCCGCCGCGAACGGCTCTCGTCCCGCGGCCACCGACACGTCCGAGACCTCACCGTCGACCGCGCACCGCACGAGGCGGGTGTTCTGCGCCCGCGCCACCCGGTCGGCCCGTGCGCAGGCCGCCGCCTCGCCGTCCATCCACCGGTCCGCCGCCGCCAGCGCGGCGAGGTCCGCGCCCCCGGCCGCCCGGTGCCGGACCACGACGGCCTGGCCGAGGGCGAGGACGACGCCGAAGACGACACACAGCACGGCGATCACCCCGACGCTCCAGACGGTCGCGGACCCGCGGTCACGTCCGCGGCCGCCGCCAGGGAGCCGGCCGTTCGGCCACCGGCGCCGGTCACGGAATCCTCCGCTCTTCATGTGCCCGCCCCCGCCGTCTCCTCCACGGCGGCCACCGCCTCCTCCCGTACGTCGAAGGGCAGCCCGCGCAGCACCGGGGGCCTGGCCACGACGACCACACGGACCCTCGCCGCCTCCCGGCGCACGGTGACCTCCGCCCCGGACGGCGCCGCCCGGCGGGCCACCTCGACGACCGCGCCGGGGGGATCCTGCCGGGCCGCCGCACGGGCACCCGTACGGGCCGCGTCCACGCACAGGATCCGCACCGCCACCACCAGCAGCCCCCACACCAGCGCCATCGCGAACATCACCAGCACAGGCAGCACCATCGCCGTCTCCGCCGTCACAAACCCCCGGTCCGCACGACGCGCACGCCACGCACGGGGACCATCGTCCGTCCGACGCTCACATCCGGCCATCGAGCGCCTGCTCCACGATCCTCGTCAGCGCCGCGTCGACCGGACCGCTCGTCACCACCTTGTAGAGCACCACGGCGAACGCCACCGCCGCCACGATGCCCATCGCGTACTCGGAAGTGACCATTCCGGTGTCCCTCCGCGCCGCCCGCATCCTGCACACCAGGGCACGCAGCCGTGCCCGTACCACCTGATACATCCCAACTCCCCTACAGATCCCCTACAGAAAAGCCCTGTTGAAACCACTCGGCTGTTCGTCCACTCACCGCCCCAGCGACTCACCCCCTCCCAGCACCCCGCCGGCGAGCCCGATCACCACGGGCAGCACGCCGACCGCGATGAAGGCGGGCAGAAAGCACAGCCCCACGGGTGCGGTGACCATGACGGCCGCCCGCCGCGCCCGTGCCGTCGCCGCGCGTGCCCACTGCGCACGGGACTCCGCGGCGAACCGGGTGACGGGCGCGGCCATGGGAAGCCCGGACACGTCGGCCCGTTCCAGCAGCCGGGCCAGAGCGGCGGCTCCCGGCACGGAGGCCAGCCGCCGCCAGGCCACACCCGGTTCACCACCGAGCCGTACCTCTGCCGCGCCCCGCATCAGCGCGTCCCCGACCGGCCCGCCCAGGGCCTCACCGACAGCCTGCGCGGCCGGTACCGGACCGGCGCCCGCCGCGATGCAGGCGGCCAGCAGATCGGCGGCGAGGGGTAGTTGCCGTGCCGCACCGACCGCCTCGCGCTCCCGCACGTGCGCTCCGGCAGCCGTCTGCCGCAGTCGCCACCGCCACAGTCCGACGGCGCAGGCCAGCCCCACCAGCACTCCGGTGAGGCCGCCCACCAGCGCCCATCCCGCGCACGCCACGCCCAGCGGGGGCAACCAACGCCGTGCGGTTCCCGGCACGGCGAGGCGCGGCCGGGCGGCCGGCGGCTCCACGGCCGACATCCCGGCCAGCCTTCGTCGCACCCGGTGCTCGCACCGCGTCCGGCGCAGCCACCAGACCGGCCAGCCGACCACCAGCGCCATCCCCGCGAAAACCCCCAGCCTGTGGACGACCTCGCCGCTCATCGCGCTGCCTCCTCGGCTCCCCGCATGATCCGCAGCACCCACCACAGCCCCAGGCCCTCCAGAACCCCGCCGACCACGAGGCAGCCGAACCCCGACGCGGTGTGCAGCAGGATGTGCAGCGGATCGGCCCCGAGGGCCGCGCCGAGTCCGAGCCCCAGGGCCGGGAGCCCGGCGAGCATCACCGCGGTGACACGGGCACCGGCCAGCTGGGCGCGCAGGTCCCCGCGCTGGTCCCGTTCGGCACGCAGCGCCGCTTCCAGCCGGTCGAGTCCGGCCGCGAGCCCTGCCCCCTGGTCGACGGCGACCCGCCAGCACGCGGCGAGCCCTCGAAGCCCCTCGGCGCCCGGCTGCCGTGCCGCCGCCGCGAGCCCGTCCGGGACGTCCCCGCCGAACCGCGCCGCCGCCAGTACCGCCGCCTGCGCTTCGCCGAGCCCGCCGGAATCACGCGCGGCCGGCGACAGCGCCTCACCCGGCTGCCGCCCGGCACGCACCTCACCGGCGAGCGCCCCGCACAGCGCGATCACCGCGTCGGCCCGGTTCTCCCGGACCCGGCGCTCCCGAGCGGCCAACCGCACCCGCCGCAGCAACGGCACCCCGGCCGCCCCCGCGACGACCGGCAACACCGACGAACCCAGCAGCGCCAGCACCACTCCGGCGGCCGGCGCCCACCATTCGGCCCGCAGCCGTCCACGGACCCGCCCCCACTCGCGGGCCACCCGGGGCCACCCCGGGGGCCCGCTCCCGACGGTCCCTCCGCCGGCCAGCAGCAGGCGCACCCGCCTGGCTCCGGCCCGGCTGCCGCCCAGCAGCCACGCGGCACCTCCGAGGCACGCCGTGGCCGCCCCGATCGACATCCCGGCAGTCCCGCTCACCCTCGCTCCCCTCTCACCCTCGACCGCTCCCACTCGCTCACCGTCCACCGCTTCGACCCGCTCACCGTCCGCCGCCCCCGCTCCCGTTCCGGAGCAGCTCCCGCAGCCGCTCCCACCCCGGCTCATGGGCGAAGGCGTCCGGGCCCCACCGCAGCGCGGGCACCGTCCGCACCAGCCCCGACGAGCCCCGTTCCAGCACGTGCACCTCCGCGATCCGCCTCCGGCCGCCCCGGTCACGTACGAGGTGCAGCACCACGGACAGGGCGGCCGCCAGTTGGCTGTGCAGCGCGAACCGGTCGAGCCCGGCCGCCGTGCCGAGCGCCTCCAGCCGGGCGGGCACGTCCGCGGCGGCATTGGCGTGGACTGTCCCCGAGCCTTCGTGTCCCGTGTTGAGGGCGGCCAGGAGATGGACCACCTCGGGGCCGCGCACCTCCCCCACGACCAGCCGGTCCGGCCGCATCCGCAGTGCCTGGCGCACCAGGTCCTCGAGCGTGACGAGTCCGGCGCCCTCCTGGTTCGCGGGCCTGCTTTCCAGGCGTACGACGTGTGGATGGTCGGGCCGCAGCTCGGCCGAGTCCTCGGCGAGGACGATCCGCTCGTCCGGCCCGACCAGCCCCAGCAGAGCGCTGAGCAGGGTCGTCTTCCCGGTCCCGGTGCCGCCGCTGACCAGGAAGGACAGTCGCGCGTCGAGCAGTGCGCGCAGGATCCGGTCGCCGCCCGGTGGTACCGTGCCCGCCGCCGTCAGTTCGTCCAGGGTGAAGGCGCGGGGCCGTACGACCCGCAGCGACAGGCAGGTGCAGCCGACGGCCACCGGGGGGAGCACCGCGTGGAGCCGTGTCCCGTCGGGCAGCCGCGCGTCCACCCACGGCCGGGCGTCGTCCAGGCGCCGGCCGGCCACGGCGGCGAGCCGCTGGGCGAGCCGCCGTACGGCGACCGCGTCCGGGAAGGAGACGCGGGTGAGCTCCAGCCCGCCGCCACGGTCCACCCAGACCCGGTCCGGTGCCGACACGAGCACATCGGTCACCGACCGGTCGGCGAGGAGCGGATCCAGCGGACCGCTGCCGATCAGCTCGGACCGCAGGTGTTCGGCGGCCCCCAGCACTTCGGCGTCGCCGAGGACTCGCCCCTGCTCCCTCAGTGCCTGTGCCACCCGCGCGGGCGTCGGCTCGGATCCGCTCTCCGCGAGCCACCGCCGTACCCCGTCGAGCAGGCCTGGCGGCGCCCCCGACCCGCCCACCGGTGTGCCGGACGCCCCTCCCCTCATCGGCGCCCCGACCGAGGTGACGCCCCGCAGGCCCGTCGGCGGCGCACCGCGTGTTCCGCCGAGGGCCGCGCTCTCCGGGCCGCCCACCGGCACGTGACGCGGCTGCTCCGCCCTCCTGGTGCTCCTGATGCTCATGTCGCCCTCGCCTCCACCAGCGCCCGCTCCCAGAACTCCTTGCAGAAGCGGGCCAGCGGGCCCCGGCCGGATGCCGCAGGTGGTTCTCCCGCCCCGGACGGACGCTGCAGGGCGGGCTCGACGGGTACGTCGCCGGCGAGGGGCAGTCCGAGCAGCCGGGCGACCTCCCGGTCGTCGAGGCCGGGCATGTACGGGCCGCGCACCGCCACTCGCAGGTCGCGCAGGACCATGCCGACGGCGGAGGCGACCCGTCCGGCCGCCGCGACGGCGCGCAGTTCCGCGGGGACGACCAGGAGCCCGAGGTCGAGCTGCGCGAGGGCCTCGGCCACCCCGCTGTCGACGCGGCGGGGCAGGTCGACCACGACCGCGCCGCCCCCGCGCCGGGCCGCGGCGAGCACCGCCCGTACAGCCTGGGGCGGTACGGCGACGCAGTCGCCCCGGTCCCAGCTGAGCACCCGCAGCGAGTGCAGCTCGGGCAGCGACTCCTCCAGGGCTCCACCGCCGACCCGCCCCCGTGAGGCGGCGAACGCGGGCCAGCGCAGCCCTTCCGCCGTTTCTCCCCCGAGGACCACGTCGAGTCCGCCGCCCAGCGGATCCGCGTCCACCAGGAGGGTGCGCAGACCCTCCCGCGCCGAGGTGACGGCGAGTGCGCATGCCAGGGTGGAGGCCCCGGCCCCGCCCCGGCCGCCGAGGACGCCGACGGTCAGGGCCGGCCGGCCGACGCCCTCGGCCACGTCGGCGATACGGTCGACCAGCCACTGCTCGCCGTCGGGCAGCATCAGCACATGGTCGGCGCCGATCTCCACGGCCCTGCGCCAGACCCCCGAGTCGTCCTGGTCGCGGCCGACCAGCACCACTCCTCGCCTGCGCGCGGCACCGCGTACACGCCGAGCGGCGTCGTCGCCGACGAGGACGAGCGGCGCGGCCTCCCAGCTGCCCCTCGGTTCCGGAACTCCGTGGTGGACCTCCGGGGTGGCACCGGCCGCGGCGCACAGACGCAGCAGATCGTCGAGAAGTCCGGGGTCCTCGGTGACGATCAGCGGTCCGCCCTGCCTGCCTCCTCCGGCGGCGGGCGGTGGATCGTGTGTGACAGTTCCTGCCATTTTCGTCCCCCTTCGCTGCATCTCACGGCGCCCCTGCGGCCCCGCGATTCCCAAACGTGTGAAGAACCGGCAAGCGGTCTCCATATGAACGGCCGCCAGAAACCGGCCTACGCGACTCGCCGAAACAGAACCGGCCATGAACTCGCCGCGAGCGGGACGCGTTGAAATCACGGTGCAGCGATCCGGGAAATCATGTGGATCTTGGTCGAAAACTGTGGACGGACCAACGGTTGTGAATATCTCCGTCACCCATACCGGCGAGCCCGGCACACCCCCGGACGACCTCCACAGAGCGATCCCACGACTACGCAGAGTTGAGAATCATGCTCATGTCAAATACTGACCGGTCCCGGTCGACCGATCACGCCTCGGCCATGGAGGGAAGGGGAAAAACCCACCCGGACATGCGACGACCCCCGCCGGGGGGGAGAGCGGGGGTCGTCCCCACGTCCGACTCGGGGGGGAGGAGCCGGACCGGGTTAGCACGGTCGCGAACGATCCGTGACTTCCATGGTGTACCCGAGAGGCCTCTCAGGCAAACCCACGCGCCACACCTTACGCCGAATGGGCTGCGCCTATGCTCAAGGCGTGGAAAACCACTCACTGCCCCGCACAGCCGCCTTCTTCGATCTGGACAAGACGGTCATTGCGAAGTCGAGCACGCTCACGTTCAGCAAGTCGTTCTACCAAGGCGGCCTGATCAACCGCAGGGCAGCCTTGCGCACCGCGTATGCCCAGTTCGTCTTCCTGGCCGGCGGCGCAGACCACGACCAGATGGAACGGATGCGCAAGTACCTGTCCGCGCTGTGCCGCGGCTGGAACGTCCAACAGGTCAAGGAGATCGTCGCAGAGACCCTGCACGACCTGATCGACCCGATCATCTACGACGAGGCCGCCACCCTCATCGAGCAGCACCACACCGCCGGCCGCGACGTGGTGATCGTGTCCACCTCGGGCGCCGAGGTGGTCGAGCCGATCGGCGAGCTGCTCGGCGCGGACCGGGTCATGGCCACCCGCATGGTCGTGGGCGACGACGGGTGCTTCACCGGGGAGGTGGAGTACTACGCGTACGGCCCGACCAAGGCCGAGGCGATCAGGGAGCTGGCCGAATCCGAGGGCTACGACCTCGCCCGCTGCTACGCCTACAGCGACTCGGCGACCGATCTGCCGATGCTGGAGTCCGTGGGCCATCCGCACGCCGTGAACCCGGACCGGACACTGCGCCGCGAAGCGGTCGCGCGCGAGTGGCCGATCCTGGACTTCCACCGGCCCGTCCGGCTCAAGCAGCGCCTGCCCGCACTCTCCGTACCTCCTCGCCCGGCCCTCGTGGCGGCTGCCGCCATAAGCGCTGCCGCGGCCACCGCGGGCCTGGTCTGGTACGCGAGCCGACGCCGGGCACCGGTGGTCTGACCGGCCACCCCGCACGACGCACCGACAGGCCGGTTCCCCTTCGCCGGACGGGCGCCCGATTAGCGCATATTTGAACCTAAAAGTAAAGAAGCGGGTCCAGCACTTCCGCTTGCTTCGGACCTGGAGTACAAAGGACTCAACGGCCCGCGAGACCAAGGACATCCGAGAGGATCCCCTTCAGAACGCATTTGGCCCCACGGACCGAGCATGGCCACAGGGCACCCACGCGACGTCGACCCGTCGATTACGGGCCAGCCGCACCAGGGACGGGCAAATGTTCCCGACCTGATGGGCATATATCGAGGACGCTTGGTAACCAGGTGGACATGCCAGCGGCGGTACGAGTTCTCGTACCGCCGCATCTCTGCGCGACCGCGGCTATGCCGCCCCGCGCTGCAGCGCCTCGCACACCGCCGTGGACTCGCGTGCCCCCAGTTCGACCGCGCGTCCGCAGTGGGCGATCCAGGAGGCCATGCCCTCGGGGGTGCCCGAGACATAACCCTCCAGAGCGGCCAGATAGGCCTCCTGACCCAGTTCGGCATGGCCGACCTCGGCCGGGCAGACCGACTTCGGGTCCAGCCCGCTGCCGACCAGCACGATGCGTTCGGCCGTACGCGCGAGAAGGCCGTTGTGGGAGGTGAAGGGGCGCAGTGCGAGCAGTTCACCGTGCACGACGGCGGCAGTCACCAGCGCCGGGGCGGAACTGCCCGCGATGATCAGTTCCGACAGCCCCTCCAGTCGGCCGTGTGCCTCCGCCGCGGCGGGCAGCGGAAGCCCGATCAAGGGCTCGTCGACCGGCTCGCCCTCCTTCCGCGGGCGCCCGACCTGGTCGGCCCGGTCGGCCGCCGCGACCAGATGCAGCCGGGCGAGCACCCTCAGCGGCGACTGGCGCCAGATGGACAGCAGTTGCCCCGCCTCGGCGGACAGCCGCAGGGCCGCACCCATCGTGCGCGCCTCGTCGCCGCTGCCGAAGTCGCTGCGCCGGCGCACCTCCTCCAGGGCCCAGTCCGCCCCGGACAGCGCCGCCGAGCCACGGGCGCCGCGCAGGGCCGCCTCGGAGGTGATCTCGTTGCTGCGCCGCCGCATGACCCGGTGCTTGTAGACCCGGTCCACGGCCTTGCGGACGGATTCCACGGAGTCGGGCACACCGGGCAGCGAGCCCAGGGCCGCGAGGGGGTCCCCGCTGCTCGAACTCTTCCGAGAGCTCGGGGGAGGATCGGCGGTCGCGCCTGTCGTACTCATGAGTACGACATTACGCACCCTGGGCGCCCGCCCTGTGCAGGAGTGGTCTTCCTCACTCCGGACCGCCCGCCGGAGCCGCGGTGAAGGCCGCCCCGCTCACCCCCTCGCCGCGGGCGCCCCGGGCACACCCTTGGGGGCCGGGGCGGGGGCGCCGGACAGGAAGGACTTCCAGCCCTGCTTCGGGGCTTCGCCCACGGTCAGGGTGCGCAGTTTCGCCAGGGTCTTCGGGTCCTGGACATCCAGCCAGTCCACGAGCTGCCGGAAGGAGACACAGCGCACGTCGGATTTGGCGCACACCTCCTTGACGACCTCCTCGACGGCCCGCATGTAGGTGCCTCCGTTCCAGGACTCGAAGTGGTTGCCGATGATCAGAGGTGCCCGGTTGCCGTCGTAGGCCCGCTCGAAGCCCGCGAGCAGGCCGTCCCGCATCTCGTCACCCCACCGTCCGTGCTTGGCGGGGTCGCCCTGGGTTTCGGTGCCGGACTGGTTGACCATGAAGTTGTAGTCCATGGCGAGCTGCTCGAAGGAGTGCCCGGGGAACGGGACGAGCTGCAGCGACAGGTCCCACAGCCCCTGCTTCCTCTCCGGCCACACCTGGTTGTTGACACCACTGGTGTCGTAGCGGAAGCCCAGCTCTCTCGCCGCCTCCATGAAGTTCTCCTGACCCTCCAGACAGGGGGTGCGGGCGCCGATGAGCTCCTTGTCGTAGTCGAAGGGGAGGGGGGCCTCGTTCTTCATGCCGGTGTGGGTCCTCCATGCCTTCACGAACGATTTGGCCTGGGCGATCTCGTCCTTCCACTCCGCCACCGACCATTCGCCGACCCCGCCGTCGGGGCCGCAGAAGTGACCGTTGAAGTGGGTGCCGATCTCGTTGCCCTCGAGCCACGCCAGGCGCAGTTGCTCCACTGTGGCGGCGATGCCCTCGACGTCGTTGAAGCCGATGTCGGACCGGCCCGGTGAGTGCTGCGGCGGGCGGTACAGGTCACGCTTCTCCTCCGGGAGCATGTACACGCCGCTCAGGAAGTACGTCATGGTCGCGTCGTTCTCCTTGGCGACCTTGCGGAAGTGGGAGAAGAGCTTCTGGCTGTCCTCACCCGCGCCGTCCCACGAGAAGACGACGAACTGCGGGGGCTTCTCGCCCGGCTCCAGCCGCTCGGGCTCGGGCAGGTGCGGCTGGGCCCCGGTGTACGCGGTGGAGCCGTCGCCGATCAGCCGGACCACGTTCTTCGGCGCCGGCTCCGCCTTCTTCGGATCCTGAGATTCCTCGTCGAAACCGTCGGCGCCGGTTCCGCAGCCGGCGAGCGGGACGGCACAGACCGCGGCGATCACGGTGCTCACGGCGATCCTTCGGGTGGCGGCCATGCCCGCCCACCTTCTTCCTTCTCTCGGGCCGACCCCGTGGGCGGCGCTGTCGGGTGCTTGCCGGTCCGCGCCGACAGCGCCGCCAAAGTCGCATGGGACTGAGAAGGAATTAATACGACAAGCCGATAAAACACATACTTCACACGCGAGAAGTAATCATTAGACCGTTTGCCCTAAAAGGGAAGACTCGCCCTTTACTCTGAATTACGATTCGTTTACTACTGGTTGGGATTCTTGCCGTCGAGGCTCCTCGCCGCCGTTGACCGATCCCGCCGTTCTGACGCCGTGACCCACGGCCGCGACCGCCCCGCCGCCGAGCGAGTCACCCCCACTTCCGCGACCACGCAGCCCCGGAGGAGACGGGAAGCATGCCAACCTGTGTTCCCACCACCCACGCCAGCGACCCGAACCGAACCGGGCGTGCCCACCCGCCCCACAGCCCGCCGCCGGCCGGGCCCCGTCGGCTCCGTATCGCGGGCGCCGATCTGTCGGCCGCCGTCGCGGTCTTCCTGATCGCTCTGCCCCTGTCCCTCGGCATCGCTCTCGCCACCGGCGCGCCGCTTCAGGCCGGCCTGGTCGCCGCCGCCGTGGGCGGCCTCGTCGCCGGACGGCTCGGCGGCTCCCCGCTCCAGGTCAGCGGTCCGGCCGCCGGACTCACTGTCGTCACCGCCGACATCATCCAGCAGTACGGCTGGCGGACGACCTGCGCCATCACCGTTCTCGCCGGACTCTCCCAACTCGGCCTGGGCTGTCTGCGGGTGGCGCGCGGCGCACTCGCCGTCAGCCCCGCCATCGTGCACGGGATGCTCGCCGGTATCGGCGTCACCATCGCCGTCGCCCAGGTGCACATCGTCCTCGGCGGCACCCCGCAGAGCTCCGTCCCCGACAACCTCCGGGCGCTTCCCGCCCAGTTGGCGAACCTGGACCCCGCTGCCGTCGCGGTGAGCGTGCTCACCCTGGCCCTGCTCCTGCTGTGGCCCCGGATCCCCGGCGGGGCGGGGCGCGTTCTGCGCAGGGTCCCGGCCGCGCTCGTCGCCGTCACCGGGGCCACCGCGGTCGCGTCCGCGGCCGGCCTCGTCCTGGCCGAGGTCGACCTGCCGTCCTGGCGCAGCCACGCGCTGGCCGGACTGCCCGAGGGGCCCGTGCTCGGTCTCGTCGCCGCTGTGCTCACCACCACGCTGGTGTGCAGCGTGCAGTCGCTGCTGGGCGCGGTCGCCGTGGACAAACTGGTCTCCCGCCGCCCCGGTCCGGGCCACGGTCCACGCTCCGACCTGGACCGCGAACTGCTCGGTCAGGGCACCGCGAACATCGCCTCCGGCTGCCTCGGCGGACTGCCCGTGGCCGGGGTGGCCGTGCGCAGTTCCGCAAATGTGAACGCGGGTGCCGTGAGCCGGAACTCCACGATGCTGCACGGCGTTCTCGTAGTGGTCGCCGCGTTGCTGATGGTCCCGATCCTGGAGTTCATCCCGCTCGCCTCACTCGCCGCCCTGGTGATGGCTGTCGGCATCCAGATGGTGTCACTGCACCACATCCGTACGGTGACCCGACACCGTGAAGTCCTCGTCTACGCCGTGACCGCCCTCGGCGTGGTGTCCGTGGGCGTCCTGGAGGGCGTCGCCCTCGGCATCGCCGCGGCCGTCGGCGTGGCCCTGCACCGCCTCACCCGCACCCGGATCACGCATGAGGCGAAGAAAGGAGTCCATCACGTACATGTCCGAGGGCAGTTGACGTTCCTCGCCGTACCCCGACTCAGCCGGTCCCTGCATCTCGTACCCCAGGGGGCCACCACCGTCGTGGCGCTGGACGGGTCGTTCATGGACCACGCGGCGTACGAGGCCTTGCAGGACTGGCAGAACACGCACACCGCCCGGGGCGGTGCGGTCGAGATCACCGGCCGCCGGCCCGGGACCGGAGTCCGGATAGCCGAGCCCGCGGTCCTCGCCGCCGCACCCGCTTCGGACGGCACCGACGCGGCGGGCCCGGCCACCGGCGCCGGGTGCCGTTGCCGGCCCTGGACCGCCTGGCGCAACCACCAGTGCGAGCCCTCACGATCCACACCCGACGGCGAGTCCGCACCTGACGGCGACTCCGTACCGAACGACGACCGCAGCGTCCACGACGTCCCCGACGTCCCCGGGGCTCCCGACGCCCCCGGCAGCCTGGGGATCCACAGCGGCTCGGACACACGGGCGATCCTCTCCGGCGCAGGGAGCCCACCCGGTGAGGACCACGCGTCCCGTGCGGCCGACGCGTCCCGTGCGGCCGACGCGCGAGGGACAGCGTCCGACCCGGCTGTTCCTCACCTGTGCCGACTCCCGGCTGGTCACATCGATGATCACTTCCAGCGGTCCGGGAGACCTCTTCGTGGTCCGCAATGTCGGCAACCTCGTGCCGCCGCCCGGCGAGGAGAGCGGTGACGACTCGGTGGCGGCCGCCCTCGAGTACGCCGTGGAGGTGCTCGCGGTGCGGTCCATCACGGTCTGCGGGCACTCGGGGTGCGGTGCCGTGCGGGCCCTGCTCGACCCGGAGCCGGACGGTGCCCGCACTCCGCTGAGACGGTGGCTGCGGCACGGGCTGCCGAGCCTGGAACGGGCCGGCGACGGGCACGAGCCCTGGGCACGCCTCGACGGACGGGCACCGGCCGACCCGGCCGAGCGGCTCTGCCTGGCCAACGTCGTCCAGCAGCTCGACCATCTGCGCGCCCACGAGCCGGTGGCCCGTGCTCTGAAGGACGGGAAGCTGACGCTCCACGGCATGTACTTCCATGCGGGTGAGGCGCAGGCGTATCGCCTCACCGAGACGGCGGGAGAGGGCATGTTCGACCGGGTGAGGGCGGCGGACCCGGCGCGATGAGGGGCCGTCGCGGGTATGAGTGGTGTGACGGAGGCTGAACCGCGTGCCCTCGGCGTCCGTGGGTACGGATGACCCCCGGGCCACGGAAGCGATCGGTTGACCTCAGAGAGCTGACCTCAAAAGGTCTAAACCACTTTGCCATCGGCCCTTGTCAGCCCACCCTCGGGTCTGATGAGCTGTGGCCCGGGACACAACGGACACTCCGGGAAAGGCAGATGCCGTGAGCAACGAAAGCCTGGCCAACCTGCTCAAGGAAGAACGCAGGTTCGCACCCCCCGCCGACCTGGCCGCCAACGCCAACGTCACCGCGGAGGCGTACGAACAGGCCAAGGCTGACAGGCTCGGCTTCTGGGCCGAGCAGGCCCGCCGACTGACCTGGGCCAAGGAGCCGACCGAAACGCTCGACTGGTCGAACCCGCCGTTCGCCAAGTGGTTCAAGGACGGCGAGCTCAACGTCGCCTACAACTGCGTGGACCGG
This sequence comes from Streptomyces sp. NWU339, assembly GCF_003143855.1. Classification (GTDB taxonomy): domain Bacteria; phylum Actinomycetota; class Actinomycetes; order Streptomycetales; family Streptomycetaceae; genus Streptomyces. Next base: position 257,472 of record NZ_QFRK01000003.1, on the reverse strand, counting down.
CATGTGGAGGCCGGGCACGGCGACCGGGTCGCCATCCACTTCGAGGGCGAGCCCGGCGACAGTCGCACGATCACCTACGCCCAGCTCAAGGACGAGGTCTCCCAGGCCGCCAACGCCCTGCTGGAGCTGGGCGTCCACAAGGGCGACCGGGTGGCGATCTACATGCCGATGATCCCCGAGACGGCGGTCGCCATGCTGGCCTGCGCCCGGATCGGCGCCGCACACTCCGTCGTCTTCGGCGGTTTCTCGGCGGACGCGCTCGCGACCCGTATCCAGGACGCCGACGCCAAGGTCGTCATCACCGCCGACGGCGGCTACCGGCGCGGCAAGCCGTCCGCGCTCAAGCCCGCCGTGGACGAGGCGGCCGACCGCGTCGACACCGTGCGGCACGTCCTCGTCGTCCGCCGCACCGGCCAGGACGTCGCCTGGACCGAGGGCCGCGACCTGTGGTGGCACGAGGTGGTGGGCCGCCAGAGCACCGAGCACACCCCGGAGGCGTTCGAGGCCGAGCAGCCGCTGTTCATCCTCTACACCTCCGGCACCACGGGTAAGCCGAAGGGCATCCTGCACACCTCCGGCGGCTACCTCACCCAGACCGCTTACACGCACTGGGCGGTCTTCGACCTCAAGCCGGAGACCGACGTGTTCTGGTGCACGGCCGACGTCGGCTGGGTCACCGGGCACTCGTACATCGTCTACGGGCCGCTCGCCAACGGCGCGACCCAGGTCATGTACGAGGGCACGCCCGACACCCCGCACCAGGGCCGCTTCTGGGAGATCGTGCAGAAGTACGGCGTGACGATCCTCTACACGGCGCCCACCGCGATCCGGACGTTCATGAAGTGGGGCGACGACATCCCCGCGAAGTTCGACCTGTCCTCGCTGCGGGTCCTCGGCTCCGTCGGTGAGCCGATCAACCCCGAGGCGTGGATCTGGTACCGCAAGAACATCGGCGCGGACCGCACCCCCGTGGTGGACACCTGGTGGCAGACCGAGACCGGCAGCATCATGATCTCGCCGCTGCCCGGCGTGACCGGCGCCAAGCCGGGCTCCGCCCAGACTCCGCTGCCCGGCATCGCCGCGACCGTCGTCGACGACGAGGCGCGCGAGGTGCCCGACGGCGGCGGTGGCTACCTGGTCCTCACCGAGCCGTGGCCGTCGATGCTGCGCACCATCTGGGGCGACGACCAGCGGTACATCGACACGTACTGGTCACGTTTCGAGGGCAAGTACTTCGCCGGCGACGGCGCCAAGAAGGACGACGACGGCGACATCTGGCTGCTCGGCCGGGTCGACGACGTGATGCTGGTCTCCGGGCACAACATCTCCACCACCGAGGTGGAGTCGGCGCTCGTCTCCCACCCGTCGGTCGCCGAGGCGGCCGTGGTCGGCGCGGCGGACGAGACGACCGGGCAGGCCATCGTCGCCTTCGTGATCCTGCGCGGTACGGCGGCGGAGACCGAGCAGCTGGTCGCCGAGCTGCGCGACCACGTGGGCGCCACACTCGGCCCGATCACCAAGCCCAAGCGGATCCTGCCGGTCAATGAGCTGCCGAAGACCCGCTCCGGCAAGATCATGCGCCGTCTGCTGCGGGACGTCGCGGAGAACCGCCAGCTCGGTGACGTGACCACGCTGACCGACTCCACCGTGATGGACCTGATCCAGGCGAAGCTGCCCCAGGCGCCCGGCGAGGACTGAGCACGTGCCGGCCGTCACGGGGCGGCCGGCCACAGGAACACGGGGGTGCCCGGCGCCGCGCACGCGCCGGGCACCCTCCCCGTGACATCCGTCACCGAAAGCCCTCGGTGCGGCCCGGAAGCACGTTGGTTAGAGTGGACACGAAGGTGGCCACTGCAGGCCACCCGCACACAAGTTGTCTCATGGAGCGCCGGGAAGTCTGGTCGGCACACGATTCGTGCTGCCCGACGACCAGAGGACCACCCCCGTGACCGCGCCCCGCACCCCCAGCCCCCGCAAGGCCCTCGGCCGTCTCTCCCTGCCCGAGCGGAACTTCGTCGCGGACGCACTGCGCACCGAGACCGTCGGCGGCATGCTGCTGCTCGTCGCCGCGATCACCGCGCTGATCTGGGCGAACGTGCCCGCCCTGCACGACAGCTACGAGAGCGTCAGCCACTTCCGCTTCGGCCCCGAGTCACTCGGCCTGAACCTGTCCGTCGCGCACTGGGCCACCGACGGACTGCTCGCGGTCTTCTTCTTCGTCGCCGGAACGGAACTCAAGCGCGAACTCGTCGCCGGTGACCTGCGCGACCCCCGGGCCGCCGCGCTCCCCGTCGTCGCCGCCCTGTGCGGCATGGCCGTACCGGCGCTCGTCTACACGCTCACCAGCGGCATCGGCGGCGGCTCACTGGCCGGCTGGGCCGTGCCCACCGCCACCGACATCGCCTTCGCGCTCGCCGTGCTCGCCGTCATCGGCACCTCCCTGCCGAGCGCGCTGCGCGCCTTCCTGCTCACCCTCGCCGTCGTCGACGACCTCTTCGCGATCCTGATCATCGCGGTCTTCTTCACCGCCGACCTGGACTTCGTCGCGCTCGGCGGTGCCGTGGTGGGTCTGGCCGTCTTCTGGCTGCTGCTCCGCAAGGGCGTGCGCGGCTGGTACGTGTACGTGCCGCTCGCCCTCGTCGTCTGGGGCCTGATGTACAACAGCGGCATCCACGCCACCATCGCCGGTGTCGCCATGGGCCTGATGGTGCGCTGCCACCGCCACGAGGGTGAGGAGCAGTCCCCCGGTGAGCGCATCGAGCATCTGGTCCGGCCCCTCTCCTCGGGTCTCGCCGTCCCGCTGTTCGCCCTGTTCAGCGCGGGTGTGGCGGTCTCCGGCGGTGCGCTCGCGGACGTGTTCACCACGCCCGAGACGCTCGGCGTCGTCCTCGGCCTCGTCGTCGGCAAGACGGTCGGCATCTTCGGCGGTACGTGGTTGACCACGCGCTTCACCAAGGCCTCGCTCAGCGAGGAGCTCGCCTGGGCGGACGTCCTGGCGGTGTCGACGCTGGCCGGGATCGGGTTCACCGTCTCACTGCTCATCGGTGAACTCGCCTTCCAGGGCGACGCGGCGATGACGGACAGCGTCAAGGCCGCCGTGCTGACCGGTTCGCTGATCGCGACCGTCGTGGCGACCGTGCTGCTGAAGATCCGGAACGCCAAGTACCGCAGGCTGTCCCAGGAGGAGGAGCGCGACGACGACCTCAGCGGCATCCCCGACGTGTACGAGGAGGACGACCCGGCCTACCACCTGCGCATGGCGGAGATCCACGACCGCAAGGCCGCCGAGCACCGCCGGCTCGCCCGGGAGAAGGCCGAACAACGGCGCGGGCTTGCCGAAGTGCCGGGCGGGGCAGGCGAGGACCACGACGGTCCGGCATGATCTGACGAGACGGTACAAAAGTCAGGACAGTCGGACGCCCGCGGACACACACGGACGCCCGCGGACACACACGACCGGACGCGCCACGCCCGACCCACGGGGCCGGCCACACGCGGTCGGACGTGGCGGCCGACCGGACGGGAACCGTCAGACGGCAGACTGAACCGTACGCAGCGACACACAGTGGCACGCGATACGTACGCAGAAGAGGGAGACCGCGATGAGCACACCCGACGGCAGCCCGGTCGGCGCCGAACGCAGCATCGGCGAACTGTTCGCCTCGGCGACGGAGAACATGTCGGCGCTGGTGCACGACGAGATCGCGCTGGCGAAGGCGCAGCTCAAGCAGGACGTGAAGCGGGGTGCGACGAGCGGCGGGGCGTTCACCGCGGCCGGTGTACTGCTCCTGTTCTCCCTGCCGATGCTGAACTTCGCCCTGGCCTACGGCATCCACACCTGGAGCGACTGGAACCTCGCCCTCTGCTTCCTGCTGTCCTTCGCGGCGAATGTGCTGATCGCGCTCGCCCTCCTGCTGATCGGCGTCGTCTTCGCGAAGAAGGCGAAGAAGGGCCGGGGCCCGCAGAAGGTCGCCGCCTCCATGAAGGAGACCGCGGGCGTGCTGCAGAAGGCCAAGCCGCACCCGCGTCCCGAACTCGACCTGTCCAAGGACCGGGCCCCCGCGGCGATCGAAGCTGTGGGACGCTCGTCCTCATGACGGGCTCCTCCCTCCCCTCGGGGCAACCTCCCTCGGCGCACCCCCTCTCGGCCGTACGCCTCGACATCCCGGGTGGCGCCGAGGTGACCCACCGGGACGTGGCCGCCAACGGCGCGCGCTTCCACATCGCGGAGCTCGGCGACGGACCGCTGGTACTGCTGCTGCACGGCTTTCCGCAGTTCTGGTGGACCTGGCGGCACCAGCTGACGGCACTCGCCGACGCCGGTTTCCGCGCCGTCGCCATGGACCTGCGGGGTGTCGGGGGCAGCGACCGCACACCGCGCGGTTACGACCCGGCCAACCTCGCGCTGGACATCACCGGGGTGGTCCGTTCCCTCGGCGAACCGGACGCCGCGCTGGTCGGGCACGACCTGGGCGGCTACCTGGCCTGGACGGCGGCGGCGATGCGTCCCAAGCTCGTACGACGGCTCGCGGTCGCGTCCATGCCGCATCCGCGGCGCTGGCGGTCGGCCATGCTGGCGGACGTCAGGCAGTCGTCCGCCATGTCCCACATCTGGGGGTTCCAGCGGCCCTGGGTCCCGGAGCGGCAGCTCACCGCCGACGACGGGGCGCTGGTGGCCGAACTCATCCAGGACTGGTCCGGGCCGCGTCCGCCCGAGGAGAAGGCGCTGGAGAACTACCGCCGCGCCATGTGCATCCCGTCCACGGCGCACTGCTCGATCGAGCCGTACCGCTGGATGGTGCGCTCCATGGCCCGGCCCGACGGCATCCAGTTCAACCGCCGGATGAAGCGGCCGGTGCGGGTGCCGACGCTGCATCTGCACGGCTCGCTGGACCCCGTGGTGCGCACCCGGAGCGCCGCCGGGTCCGGACAGTACGTCGAAGCGCCGTACCGCTGGCGGCTGTTCGACGGGCTCGGGCACTTCCCGCACGAGGAGGACCCGGTCACGTTCTCCACCGAGCTGATCAACTGGCTGAAGGACCCGGAGCCCGACCGCTGAACCAAGACATCCCGATCATCGGAATTGAACACCTGTCCTACGAACGGCCACTTGCCTGGCGCATAGGCCAATTGGCTGCCCCAGAAGCGGTTATCGACCATGAGGCGGGGGCACCGTCGGAATATGGGCTGGACGCACGACTACAGTGACGCAGGCCGCGACCGCCGCTCGGCGGGCGGCGGGGGATCCCACCAGCGAGGCGGTGCACCGCACATGGCGGGCACGGACCTCAAGGTGGGGATCCCCCACATCCTCCGCCGCCGGGCACGCTGGGTCTCGGTACGACTGCTTCACCCACGCGGGTGACCGGACGCGGCGCGACGGCCGTATCCCGCGCGCCGCGTCCCGCGCCGAGTTCACGCGCCCGGTTCACGCATCGCGTTGCCGCACCGCGCGTCACTCCGTAGGCAGCTCTCGCCGCCACCGTGGGCCTCGCGCCGCTCAGAGCGCGCAGCGGTCGCTGTCCACCTGCTGGTTCGCGGCACGGCCCTTGGTGATGTCGTCCTGGATCTCGTCCACGGTGAGCGCGTACCCCGTCTCGGCGTCGTCGAGGGACTTGGCGAACACCACGCCGTAGACCCGGCCCTCGGGTGTGAGCAGCGGGCCGCCGGAGTTGCCCTGACGGACCGTCGCGTACAGGGAGTAGACGTCACGGCGGACCGTGCCCCGGTGGTAGATGTCCGGGCCGTTGGCCGTGATCCGCCCGCGGACCCGCGCGGATCTGACGTCGTACGCGCCGTTCTCCGGGAAGCCGGCGACGATCGCGCTGTCGCCGCTGCCCGCGTCCTCGGTCGTGAACCGCAGCGCCGGCGCCTTCAGGTCCGGGACGTCGAGGACCGCGATGTCGCGCTTCCAGTCGTAGAGGACGACCGTCGCGTCGTACTTCCTTCCCTCGCCGCCTATCTGCACGGTCGGTTCGTCGACGCCGCCCACGACGTGCGCGTTGGTCATGACGCGGCGTTCGGAGAACACGAAGCCGGTGCCCTCCAGCACCTTGCCGCACCGCGGGGCGGTGCCCATGACCTTGACGATGGACCGCTGGGCCCGGGCGGCCACGGGGCTGCCGGCCAGGGCGGGGTCGGGGGGCTGGACATCGGTGATCGGCTCGTTCGCGAACGGGCTGAAGACCTGCGGGAAACCGTTCTGCGCGAGGACGGAGGAGAAGTCGGCGAACCAGGTGTCGGCCTGGTCGGGCAGCGCGCGGGAGACACCGAGCAGGACCTTGGAACCGCGGACCTCCTTGCCGAGCGTCGGCAGCGTCGTACCGGCGAGGGCGGAGCCGATCAGCCAGGCGACCAGGAGCATGGCGACGACGTTGACCAGGACACCGCCGGTCGCGTCGAGCGCTCGGGCCGGGGACCAGGTGATGTAGCGGCGCAGCTTGTTGCCGAGGTGGGTGGTCAGCGCCTGGCCGACGGATGCGCAGACTATGACGACGACGACCGCGGCGACGGCCGCGGTCGTGCCGACCTCGGCGTTGTCCGTCAGGACGTCCCAGATGACGGGGAGCACGTAGACGGCGACGAGACCGCCGCCCAGGAACCCGATCACCGACAGGATGCCGACGACGAACCCCTGGCGGTAGCCGACGATCGCGAACCAGACGGCGGCGACCAGCAACAGGATGTCCAGCACGTTCACTGCTTCCAGCCTCGCCTCGTCATTCCGGTCGCTCCCACTCGGCCGGAGTCCGGGGGCGTACGGCACGAACCGCCGTCGTCACCAGCCCCCCGTACCGCACGGCACGGCGCCCACCCTGTCATGACCTCTGGTCCAGCGGGACCCGCTTGTCCCGGTCCCAGGGCCGCTCCCACCCCGCGTAGTGGAGCAGCCGGTCGATGACCCCGGCCGTGAAACCCCAGACGAGAGCCGATTCGACCAGGAATGCCGGACCCTGGTGGCCGCTGGGATGGACCGCGGTCGCCCGGTTGTCCGGATCGGTGAGATCCGCCACCGGGACCGTGAAGACCCGGGCGGTCTCGTTGGGATCCACGACGCCGACCGGACTGGGCACCCGCCACCAGCCCAGCACCGGGGTGACGACGAAGCCGCTGACGGGGATGTAGAGCTTGGGCAGGACACCGAAGAGCTGGACACCGGCCGGATCGAGCCCGGTCTCCTCCTCGGCCTCGCGCAGCGCGGCCCACAGCGGCCCGTCGGCCAGCGGGTCGCCGTCCTCGGGGTCGAGGGCGCCACCGGGGAAGGCCGGCTGCCCGGCATGCGAGCGCAACGCCGTCGACCGCTCCATGAGCAGCAGTTCCGGGCCGTACGCGCCTTCGCCGAACAGGATCAGGACCGCGGACTGGCGCCCCGAGCCGTTCGCCGGCGGCAGGAAGCGGCTCAGCTGTCCCGGCGCGACCGTCTCCACGGCCCGTACCACCGGGTCCAGCCAGGTGGGCAGACCCTCCTGACTGAGCGTCGCCCGGCCACCCCGGATGTTGCCCGCCCGCGTCATCGCCACCCCCGTCGTCCTGCCCCCTGCCCGTCCGTCCCCGGCGACAGGTCCAACGCCCGGCGGCCCCTGGAACGTTCCATCAAAGATCGTTCCACCTGCGGCCGCCGGATATGCCCTGTCACCCGGCACCCAGCGGCGGGGCCGGTCGGCCGCCCGCGTCGAGGTAGGCCTGCGGGGGGTTCAGACGCTGGCCCGGGAAGCCGCCCTTCTCGTACTTCAGCAGCTTCCGCGCCTTCTCCGGGTCCGTCTCCCCCTCGCCGTACGCCGGGCAGAGCGGTGCGATGGGGCAGGCTCCGCAGGCGGGCTTACGGGCGTGGCAGATGCGGCGGCCGTGCCAGATCACATGGTGCGAGAGGTCGGTCCAGTCGCTCTTGGGGAAGAGCCCGCCGACGGCCGCCTCAATCTTGTCGGGGTCGGTCTCCTCCGTCCACTTCCAGCGGCGCACCAGGCGCTGGAAGTGCGTGTCCACAGTGATCCCCGGGCGGCCGAAGGCGTTGCCGAGGACGACGAAGGCCGTCTTGCGGCCCACGCCCGGCAGCTTGACGAGATCCTCCAGCCGACCCGGCACCTCGCCGGCGAACTCCTCCGCCAGCACCTTCGAAAGCCCTATCACCGACTTGGTCTTGGCCCGGAAGAACCCGGTGGGGCGGAGGATCTCCTCCACCTCCTCCGGGTCGGCGGCGGCCAGGTCCTCGGGGGTGGGGTACTTCGCGAAGAGGGCGGGGGTCGTCTGGTTGACCCGCAGGTCGGTGGTCTGGGCGGACAGGACCGTGGCGACCACCAGCTGGAAGGGATTCTCGAAGTCCAGCTCGGGGTGGGCGTACGGGTACACCTCGGCGAGCTCCCGGTTGATCCGCCGGGCCCGGCGGACCAGCGCGGTACGCGACTCGGCCTTGGGCTGCCCGGCGGCGGCCTTCTTCGCGGACGCGGGGCTCTTCACGGACGCCGCCTTCTTCGCGGGTGCGGAGCCCTTCGCGGACGCGGTCCTCACCTCGGCCGCCGCTTCGCTCGCACTCGCGGTCGAATCCTTCTTCACCGGTGCCTTCTTTGTCGGTTTCGCCGTTTCCCTGCCGCCGCCGGGACCCTGTTCGCCCACAGCGGAATCATGATGTACCGCCACCCGTGCAGCCCCTAGGAGCGTGCTCTCACCGGCGATTTGGACACCCGACCAGCCTACGGCTCGGCACCGACATCCGCCCCGGCCCCTGCGGATCGGCGCCCAATTGGACCCCTGCCGCTTACCCGGGCACGCCTGTGCGGCATCCTTGTGACAGATCACACTGTTTGGACTGTCCGGCAAAATGGGCACCTCGGTCCCCTGGTACGCGGGGAACAAGATCCCCTGAGCAGGTCGACAAGGAGAGAACACGTGGACGACGTTCTGCGGCGGAACCCGCTCTTCGCGGCGCTCGATGACGAGCAGGCCGCGGAGCTTCGCGCCTCGCTGAGCGAGGTGACCCTCGCACGGGGTGACTCCCTGTTCCACGAGGGCGACCCCGGAGACCGGCTCTACGTGGTCACCGAGGGCAAGGTCAAGCTCCACCGGACCTCCCCCGACGGCCGCGAGAACATGCTGGCCGTCGTCGGTCCCGGCGAGCTCATCGGTGAGCTGTCGCTCTTCGACCCGGGCCCGCGCACCGCGACCGCCACGGCGCTGACCGAGGTCAAGCTGCTCGCCCTGGGCCACAGCGACCTCCAGCCCTGGCTGAACGCCCGCCCCGAGGTGGCCACAGCGCTGCTGCGGGCCGTCGCGCGCCGGCTGCGCAAGACCAACGACGCCATGTCGGACCTGGTCTTCTCCGACGTCCCGGGCCGGGTCGCCCGCGCCCTGCTGGACCTCTCCCGCCGCTTCGGGGTGCAGTCCGAGGAGGGCATCCACGTCGTCCACGACCTCACGCAGGAGGAGCTGGCCCAGCTGGTCGGCGCGTCCCGCGAGACGGTCAACAAGGCCCTGGCGGACTTCGCACAGCGCGGCTGGCTCCGTCTGGAGGCCCGCGCGGTGATCCTCCTGGACGTCGAGCGCCTCGCGAAGCGCTCCCGCTGACGGGATTCCCGGCACGCGTGCCGACGGCCCCGGTGCCCCGCAGGCCTCAGCGCCTGCCGGGCCCCGGGGCCTTCGGGTGAGCCCGTGCCCCCGCTAGATGAGCCCGTGCTCCCGCAGGTATTCCAGCTGCGCGCGGACCGACAGTTCCGCGGCCGGCCACAGGGAGCGGTCCACGTCGGCGTAGACGTGGGCGACGACTTCGGACGGGGTGAGACGACCGTTCTCGACGGCCGTCTCCACCTGGGCGAGGCGGTGGGCCCGGTGCGCCAGGTAGTACTCGACCGCACCCTGGGCGTCCTCCAGTACGGGGCCGTGACCGGGCAGGACCGTGTGGACGCCGTCGTCGACCGTGAGCGAGCGCAGGCGGCGCAGGGTGTCCAGGTAGTCGCCGAGTCGGCCGTCGGGATGGGACACGACGGTCGTACCGCGTCCCAGGACGGTGTCGCCGGTGAGGACGGCCCCGTCGGCCGGCAGGTGGAAGGACAGGGAGTCGGCGGTGTGGCCGGGGGTGGGGACGACCCGCAGTTCCAGACCGCCCACGTCGACGACGTCCCCGCCGGACAGGCCCTCGTCCCCCAGCCGCAGCTTCGGGTCCAGCGCCCGTACCTTCGTGCCGGTCAGCTCGGCGAAGCGGGTGGCGCCCTCGGCGTGGTCGGGGTGACCGTGCGTCAGCAGGGTGAGGGCGACGCGCTTGCCGGCCCGCTCGGCCGTGTCGACGACGTTGCGTAGATGTCCCTCGTCCAGCGGGCCGGGGTCGACGACGACCGCCCGCGCGGAGTCGGGTTCCGAGAGGATCCAGGTGTTGGTGCCGTCCAGGGTCATGGCCGAGGCGTTCGGGGCCAGGACGTTGACCGCGCGCGCGGTGGCGGGTCCGGAGAGGACCCCACCGCGCGGTTGGCCGGGAAGGGCTGCGGCGTCCGTCATGCGGGTGCTCCACCGGTCGGGATGTGCTTGGTGAACTCGTCGTGCCCGGGCCAGGACAGCACGATCTTCCCGTCGTCCAGGCGCGCGGTGGCCAGTACCGGCGTGAGATCCCGCGCGGATGCCGCGTCGAGCGCCTGCGCCGCCGCCGGGTACGCCGTCAGCTGGCGCAGGGTCGCGATCGTCGGGGGCATCATCAGCAGCTCGCCCCGGTCGTACGCGGCAGCCGCCTCGCGCGGGGCGATCCACACCGTGCGGTCGGCCTCCGTAGAGGCGTTGCGGGTGCGCTGCCCCTCGGGGAGCGCGGCGACGAAGAACCAGGTGTCGTAGCGGCGGGGCTCGAACTCCGGGGTGATCCACCGGGTCCACGCGCCGAGCAGGTCCGAGCGCAGGACCAGCCCTCGACGGTCGAGGAACTCCGCGAAGGACGTCTCTCGCGCGACGAGTGCCGCGCGGTCCGCCTCCCAGTCCGCGCCCGTCGTGTCACCGACCACGGAGTCGGACGTCGGACCGGCGAGCAGCACACCGGCTTCCTCGTACGTCTCGCGTACGGCGGCGCAGACGATCGCCTGGGCGTCGGTCTCGTCGACGCCGAGCCGGTCCGCCCACCACGCGCGCGTGGGGCCCGCCCAGCGGACGTGGTGGTCGTCGTCCCGCGGGTCGACGCCACCGCCGGGGTAGGCGTAGGCGCCTCCGGCGAAGGCCATGGAGGCGCTCCGGCGCAGCATGTGGACGACGCAGCCGTCACCGGCGTCCCGCAGGAGCATCACGGTGGCCGCCCGCTTGGGCGGGACCGGGGTGAGGGTGCCCTCCGCGAGCGCGCGGATGCGGACCGGCCACTCGGATGGGTACCACTGCCCACCAGCCTGCGCATTCACCATGGCCGGAGGCTATCTCGGGACGGGCGGATGTTCGAGTGCCCAGCGGGAGAAGGCGGGCACAAGGGGACGCGCGACGCCGGGAAGCGGCAGGGGGACGCGGCGAGGAGAGGCGGCGGATCCGGCGGCCGGCACGGGCCACACGGCCCTCCGCCGAGCACCGGCCCGCCTCCGCCTCCGTCGGACGCCGACCGCTTCTGCCCGTCCGTGTCCGTCAGCGCGCGTCCGTCAGCCGGCGTCCGTCAGCTCCACCTGGATCTCGACCTCCACCGGTGCGTCGAGGGGCAGTACCGCGACGCCCACCGCGCTGCGGGCGTGGACGCCCTTGTCGCCGAGGACCTCGACCAGCAGCTCGCTCGCACCGTTGAGGACGCCCGGCTGGCCCGTGAAGTCCGTGGCCGAGGCCACGAACCCGACGACCTTCACCACGCGCGCGACGCGGTCCAGATCACCGGCGACCGACTTCACGGCGGCGAGGGCGTTCAGCGCACAGGTGCGCGCCAGCTCCTTCGCCTCCTCGGCCGTGACCTCGGCACCGACCTTTCCGGTCAGCGGAAGCTCGCCGCCCACCATGGGAAGCTGGCCGGCGGTGTAGACGTACCGCCCCGACAGCACGGCCGGACGGTACGCGGCCAGCGGCGGAACGACCTCCGGCAGGCTCAGCCCGAGTTCGGCCAGTTTGGCCTCGACCGCGCTCACGCCTGCTTCTCCCGCTTCAGGTAGGCGACCAGCTGCTCGGGGTTGTTCGGGCCCGGCACGACCTGCACGAGCTCCCAGCCGTCCTCGCCCCAGGTGTCCAGAATCTGCTTCGTGGCGTGGACCAGCAGCGGAACCGTGGAGTACTCCCATTTCGTCATGCGGCGACTCTAGCCGCTGCCGTCCCCCGCACGGGAAGCACGGGAAGCCATGAAAGCCGGGGAAACCCGGGAAGCCCGGGTACCCAGGAGCGCGGGAAGCCCGGCAACTCGCACCCGGAGCCGCCGGGGCGCACGGGGAGGAATTAGGCTCAAAGGCGTGAGCAGGCTTCAGGTGGTCAGTGGCAAGGGCGGAACCGGCAAGACCACGGTGGCCGCGGCCCTCGCGCTGGCCCTGGCCACGGAGGGGAAGCGGACGCTTCTCGTCGAGGTCGAGGGCCGCCAGGGCATCGCGCAGGTCTTCGAGACGGAGGCGCTGCCGTACGAGGAGCGGAAGATCGCCGTCGCTCCCGGGGGCGGGGAGGTGCACGCCCTCGCCATAGACGCCGAGCGGGCCCTTCTGGACTACCTCCAGATGTTCTACAAGCTGGGCAGCGCCGGGCGGGCGCTGAAGAAGCTCGGCGCGATCGACTTCGCGACCACCATCGCGCCCGGCGTGCGGGACGTCCTGCTGACCGGCAAGGCGTGCGAGGCGGTGCGGCGCAAGGACAGGAACGGGCGGTTCGTCTACGACTACGTCGTGATGGACGCCCCGCCGACCGGGCGCATCACCCGTTTCCTCAACGTCAACGACGAGGTCGCCGGGCTCGCGAAGATCGGCCCGATACACAATCAGGCCCAGGCCGTGATGCGGGTGCTGAAATCGCCGGAGACGGCGGTGCACCTGGTCACCCTGCTGGAGGAGATGCCGGTCCAGGAGACCGTGGACGGCATCGCCGAGCTGCGGGGGGCCCGGCTGCCGGTGGGGCGGATCATCGTGAACATGGTGCGGCCCGAGGTGCTGGACGCGATCGACCTGGAACTCATGGGGACGGTCGAGCGTTCCTCTGTCGCGCGGGCACTGTCGTCCTCCGGTCTCGGCGGCGCGCGGCGCGGCGGGCACGCCGAGCGGCTGGTGGACCCGTTGCTCGCGCAGGCGAAGGAGTACGCCGAGCGGTACACGCTGGAGGCCGAACAGCGCGCCGCGCTGGCCGAGGTGGGCCTGCCCCTGCACGAGCTGCCGCTGCTCGCGGAAGGCATGGACCTGGCGGGCCTGTACGAACTGGCCGAGGAACTCCGCGCACAGGGTGTGTCATGACCGGCGGAAACCTGCCCGTGTCCGTACCCGTGCCCGTGCCCGGCGGGAGCTTTCCCGCCGGGCGCGCCGCTCCCGGTGTTCCCGCCATGCCCGCCACCCCCATCAGGCCCGTCACGCCCGTCACGAGTCGGAAGTATCGGAAGCAGGGGATGTCATGAGTCGTCATCCGGAACCGGCGCACCCGCGCGCGCACGATCCGGCCCACCCGGCCCGCCACCACCTCTCCCCCGTGCGCACGCTCGACATCGACCCACTGATCGAGGACCGGACCACCCGGATCGTGGTGTGCTGCGGCTCGGGCGGGGTCGGCAAGACGACCACCGCCGCGGCCCTGGGACTGCGCGCGGCCGAACGGGGACGCAAGGTGGTCGTCCTCACCATCGACCCCGCCCGCCGGCTCGCCCAGTCCATGGGCATCGACTCGCTCGACAACATCCCCCGCCGGGTGAAGGGCATCGACGACTCCGCCGGCGGCGAACTGCACGCCATGATGCTCGACATGAAGCGCACCTTCGACGAGATCGTCGAGGCGCACTCGGACCCGGAGCGCGCCTCCGCGATCCTCGGCAACCCCTTCTACCAGTCCCTCTCGGCGGGCTTCGCGGGCACGCAGGAGTACATGGCGATGGAGAAGCTGGGTCAGCTGCGGGCCCGCGACGAGTGGGACCTCATCGTCGTCGACACACCGCCCTCCCGCTCCGCGCTGGACTTCCTGGACGCGCCCAAGCGGCTCGGGTCCTTCCTCGACGGCAAGCTCATCCGCGTCCTGCTGACCCCGGCGAAGGTCGGCGGCCGTGCGGGGATGAAGTTCCTGAACGTCGGGATGTCCATGATGACCGGCGTCCTGGGGAAGGTACTCGGGGGGCAACTGCTGCGGGACGTACAGACGTTCGTCGCGGCGATGGATTCCATGTTCGGCGGGTTCCGTACGCGCGCGGACGCCACGTTCAAACTGCTCCAGGCGCCCGGGACCGCGTTCCTGGTGGTAGCGGCCCCGGAGCGGGACGCGCTGCGCGAGGCCGCGTACTTCGTGGAACGGCTGGCCGCGGAGGACATGCCACTGGCCGGTCTGGTGCTCAACCGGGTCCATGGCAGCGGCGCCGACCGGCTCTCGGCCGAGCGGGCACTCGCCGCCGCGGAAAATCTTGAGGACTCCCGCATTGTGGATCAGGAGGACGGGAAAGCTGGAGTTCGTAACTCCAGCGACACACACGCCAGTTCAGACGTCCCTGCCGGAGGCTCCCCCGCCACCACGGACGACACGGACACGGACACCAGCACCACCGACACCAACGCAGACACCGACGGGGTGGGCGCGGAGCGGTCCGTCGACCAACTCACCGCGGGTCTGCTGAGACTGCACGCCGAGCGGATGCGGCTGCTCTCACGCGAGCAGCGCACACGTGACCGCTTCACCGCGCTCCATCCCGAGGTGGCGGTGACGGAAGTGGCCGCGCTGCCCGGTGACGTGCACGACCTCGCGGGCCTGCGGCAGATCGGCGACCGGCTCGCGACCAACAGGCCGGAGCTGCCCGAGACACCCGAGGCACCCGCTTCACCCGAGGCAACCGCCTGACGCACACCGACCTGACGCACACCGACACGGCCTGACGGACGAACAAGCAGTGCCGACACAGCCCGAGACGCCCCACCGAGGACCCCCCGAGAAACCTCAGCTCACCGCCGCGTAGTTCGCGTACACCTCGTCGTCGTCGAGGGGCACGACGCCCGTCCCCCGCTCGTACTCCGTGCGCGCGGTCTCCAGCAGCCGGCGCCAGGACGTCACGGTGGGCCGCCGGCGCAGCAGTGCGCGGCGTTCACGTTCCGTCATGCCTCCCCACACGCCGAACTCGACGCGGTTGTCGAGCGCGTCGGCCAGGCACTCCGTACGCACCGGGCATCCGGTGCACACCGCCTTGGCCCTGTTCTGCGCTGCTCCTTGAACGAACAGTTCATCCGGATCAGTAGTGCGGCAGGCAGCCTGCGCACTCCAGTCGGTAACCCAGCCCATACCGGCGCCGTCCTCTCCCGAATCGAGGCTCCCCCACGGCGGCAGCGGCATATTCACCGCCGCCAGTTGAGGACGTTACGGAAGGTGGGCACAACGCAACACCCCCAGCGGGCCCAATCTTGAATGGCCCGAACGGACTATGGGTAAGCGGCAGATCACCCGGGGGAGTGACCTGACGACATGTGCGACAATCCCGGCGTTTCGGGTCAGTTCCATTACGCCACAACGGACACCGAGTGACACACGAGGCGGATCCGGACACGCACCCACCACACCCCGACAAAGAAAGTCGAGAAGATCCGGAACGATTCGGGGTCACCGGACGTATTGATACGTGGCCTCACTGCTGTGACAGTTGTGAGCAGCTTAGGCCAAGGCCTGTACGCCTGTCCGGCAAACGAGAACGTAGGCTGCTCCCATGCCAAAGAAGCGCTCGGGCGGTGGTCTGTCGCCAACGCAGCAGGCCGCCAAGTTCCTCGGTGTCAGTGTCCTCGCGGGTGCCGTCCTGGCCGGTATCGCACTGCCCGCCGTGGGTGCGCTGGGCCTGGCCGCCAAGGGTTCGGTGGAGAGTTTCGACGAGCTCCCCGCCAACCTCAAGACGCCCCCGCTGAGCCAGCGCACCACCATCCTGGACGCGAAGGGCGGTCAGATCGCCACCGTCTACTCGCGCGACCGCACAGTGGTCGACCTCAAGGACATCTCGCCGTACCTCCAGAAGGCGATCGTCGCGATCGAGGACTCCCGCTTCTACGAGCACGGCGCGGTCGACCTGAAGGGCGTGCTGCGCGCGCTCAACCGCAACGCGCAGAGCGGCGGTGTCTCCGAGGGCGCGTCCACACTGACTCAGCAGTACGTGAAGAACGTCTTCGTGGAGGAGGCCGGCGACGACGCGACGAAGGTCGCGCAGGCCACCCAGCAGACGATCGGCCGCAAGATCCGCGAGCTGAAGTTCGCGATCCAGGTCGAGGAGGAGCTGGGCAAGAACAAGATCCTCGAGAACTACCTGAACATCACGTTCTTCGGCCAGCAGGCCTACGGTGTCGAGGCCGCCGCCCAGCGCTACTTCTCCAAGTCCGCCAAGGACCTCAACCTCCAGGAGTCCGCCCTCCTCGCCGGCCTCGTCCAGTCGCCGAGCCGGTACAACCCGGTCAACGACGAGACGGAGGCCACCAAGCGGCGCAATGTCGTCCTGGCGCGGATGGCCCAGGTCGGCGACGTCTCCGAGGAGGAAGCCGCCGAGGCGTCGAAGGCACCGCTGGGACTGAAGGTCAGCAAGCCGAACAACGGCTGCATCACGGCGGTCGCCGATGCGGCCTTCTTCTGTGACTACGTACGTGAGGTGTTCCTGAACGACCCGGTTTTCGGGAAGGAGAAGGAGGACCGGGCCAAGATCTGGAACCAGGGCGGTCTGACGATCCGGACCACCCTCGACCCGCAGGCACAGCAGTCGGTCCACACCTCGCTCAAGGGCCACGTCAACAAGAGCGACTCGGTCGCCGCGGCGATCACCCTGGTGGAGCCCGGCACCGGCAAGATACTCGGCATGGGCCAGTCGAAGCCCTACGGCTACGGCAAGAACGAGACCGAGATCAACTATTCGGTCAACCACAGCATGGGCGGCTCCAACTACGGCTTCCCGACCGGTTCGACGTTCAAGCCCTTCGTCGCGGCGGCCGCGCTCGAGGAGGGGCGACCGCCCTTCCAGGAGTACTCGTCGCCGTACGAGATGCCCTACCCCGACCCCGTCCAGACGTGCAGTGGCAAGCCCTGGATGAACCAGGAAGGCGCCACCGTCCCCAACGAGGACAAGTCGGAGGTCGGACCGTACCGCTTGAAGGAGGCGATGGCCCTTTCGGTCAACACCTACTTCGTGCAGATGATCGCCGACATCGGTCTGTGCCCGTTGGTGAAGATGACGGACGCCCTGCACGTCGTGGAGGGCAACGGCGAGAAGCTTCCGGAGGTCCCCGCCGTCTCCCTCGGTTCCAGGGGTGTCGCCCCGCTGACGATGGCGTCCGCGTACGCCGCCTTCGCCTCCCGGGGCATGTACTGCACGCCGGTCGCCATCGAGTCGATCACCCAGAAGATCGGCGACCAGCAGAAGTCGCTGGAGGTACCGAAGTCGACGTGCTCGCGGGCGATGAGCGAGGAGACCGCGGACACGGTGAACACCCTGCTGCAGGGTGTGGTCGACTCCGGTACGGGCCGGGCGTCCGGTCTCACGGACCGCGCCAACGCCGGCAAGACGGGCACGACGGACGAGCGCAAGAACGCCTGGTTCGTCGGCTACACGCCGAACCTGTCGGGAGCGGTCTGGGTCGGCAGCGCCACCCAGCAGGTCAAGATGGTCGACATCAACGTCGGCGGCGCCTACCACGCCAAGGTCTACGGTGGCTCGGTGCCGGGCCCCATCTGGCGGGACGCGATGACCGGCGCCCTCTCGGGCAAGGACTCCCCGTCCTTCAACCTCGTCGACATCCCCGACCCCGAGAAGCGCGACGAGGACCGTGACCGTGACGACGAGGACGGCGACGACCGTGGCGACGACAACCGCGGTGACAACGGCGGCAACGGCAACAACGGCGGTTTCATCGGCGGCCTGACCGGCGGCAACGGCGGCAACGGCGGCAACGGCGGCCAGGACGGCAATGGTGGCCAGAACGGCAACGGCGGAGCCGAACCGGACCCGACCTTCTCCCTCCCGGAGGGCTTCATCCAGGGCTCGGGCAACGGCCCCGGAGGACGGCGCTGACGGCCTGCGCCCCTGGTCGGACGAGAGTGGAGGGCCCCTCGATCCCAACGCGGGATCGAGGGGCCCTCCACTGTCGTCCGCCGTGTCCGAGCGACCAAACCGGTTGACCGGACCATCTGCCCGGACCGTCAGATCAGCCGGCGAGCAGCTTCTTCACCGCGGCGGCCACCCGGCCGCCCTCGGCCTGCCCGGCCACCTTGGGATTGACGATCTTCATGACCGCCCCCATGGCCCGCGGGCCCTCGGCGCCTGCCGCCTTCGCCTCCTCGACGGCCTGGGCGACGATCGCGTTCAGCTCCTCGTCGGACATCTGCTGGGGCAGGTACCGGGCCAGCAGCTCGCCCTCCGCCTTCTCCCGCTCGGCCTGCTCGGGACGCCCGCCCTGCGCGAAGGCGTCCGCCGCCTCACGGCGCTTCTTCGCCTCGCGGGTGATCACCTTGAGCACCTCGTCGTCGGAGAGCTGACGCTTCTCCTTCCCCGCGACCTCCTCCTTGGTGATCGCGGTGAGCGTCAGCCGGAGCGTCGAGGAGCTGAGCTCGTCGCGCTCCCTGATCGCAGCGTTGAGGTCGTCCTGCAGCTTCGACTTGAGCGTGGTCATGTCTTGATTGTCGCAGGAACAGGCGCAAAGGCGCCCGTACATTTAACCCCCGCCGCTCCAGGGGACGTTCGGACGAACCCTCAAGCCCCGCCGCATCACCGGGGAGGAGGGACCACGGGACACACCCTGCCCCGGATCTGACACGATGGGCGCATGCGCGCGCGATACGGAATCCCCCTGGGAATCACGGCGGCCGGCGCCGCCGGGCTGGTGTACGCGGCGGGCTTCGAGGCCCGCTCCTTCCGGCTGCGACGGGTGACGATCCCCGTCCTGCCCGCCGGGATGCGCCCCCTGCGTGTGCTGCAGGTCTCCGACATCCACCTGGTGAGCGGCCAGCGCAAGAAGCAGCGCTGGCTGCGCTCGCTGGCGGGACTGCGCCCCGACTTCGTGATCAACACGGGCGACAACCTCTCCGACCCCGAGGGCGTACCGGAGGTCCTGGACGCGCTGGGCCCGCTGATGGAGTTCCCGGGCGCGTACGTCTTCGGCTCCAACGACTACTACGGCCCCAAGCTGCGCAACCCCGCCCGCTACCTGATCGAGAAGGCCACGGGCCGGCACGGCCTGAACGGCAACGCCCCGGCCGTCGGCGTGATCCACAACCCGTGGGAGGACCTGCGGGACGGCTTCGACGGCGCGGGCTGGCTGAACCTCACGAACACCAGGGGCACCCTGAAGCTCGAGGGCGTCACGGTCGAGCTGACCGGCCTGGACGACCCGCACATCAAGCGGGACCGCTACACGGAGGTGGCAGGCGGCCCGTCGAACGCGGCGGACTTCTCGATGGGCGTCGTCCACGCCCCCTACCTGCGCGTCCTGGACTCCTTCACGTCCGACGGCTACCCCCTGGTCCTGGCCGGCCACACCCACGGCGGCCAGCTCTGCATCCCCTTCTACGGCGCCCTGGTCACCAACTGCGACCTGGACACCGACCGGGTGAAGGGCCTGTCCACCCACACGTCCGAGGGCCGCACGTCCTACCTCCACGTCTCCGCGGGCTGCGGCACCAACCGCTACACCCCGGTCCGCTTCGCCTGCCCCCCGGAGGCGACGCTGATGACGCTGGTGAGCCGGGAGTAGCGGAGCACGCGCGTCCCGCGGGGGCCGACCGCACCGGTCGGTGCCGTCTGCCTCCGCGGCACCGAAACCGGATTTCGCCTCCAGCCACCAGTGGGCTAAAGTAAACGTCGTCGCCGCGAGAGCAGCGACAATCGGGGTGTGGCGCAGCTTGGCAGCGCGCTTCGTTCGGGACGAAGAGGTCGTGGGTTCAAATCCCGCCACCCCGACAGCCGAAACACCAGGTGAGGCACCTACGGATATCCGTAGGTGCCTCACCTGTTTCTGCGTGCGTGTCTATCTGCGTGACCAACGTTTCCCGCGTGCCCACAGCCGCCGCTCCTGCGCCCAGAAGATGCCGTCCATGACGACGGTGCCGGTCTGGATCACGGGCCGGGTCTGCTTCCGGTTGAAGTTCCCCCTCTGAGCTGGACAGCCTGATACTGGGACGGAAGGTCCCGGAGGAAGCAGTCCAGGTAGTGAGGTTTTTCCAACCTCAGTTTGAGGTTGGAAAAACCTCAGGGTGCTGATGCCTATGTGCTCTGAGTCCGGCCCACGGGGCGGGGTGGAAGCCGGGTACCGAGGTGGAGAAGCCTGTAGAGGCTGTGACCAGTGGCGAGCGGTCTCAGTGGTGGTCTCAGTTGCCGTTCGTTCCGTGTATGTCCGCTCTGGTCCTCTGGGGTTCGGACGCTCTTCTGGCCAGGGGCGGAGCGTCCTTGGTGGACGCCCACGGACACTCCCGGACCAAGATCGGACAACTCGTAACGTGTAGGCCTACTGCTCTGACCTCGCCGGCGCAGGCCTGTCCGAGCATCAAGACTTGTGGATGAGAATTTTGTTCGGGGGCGGAGGGCGTGGGATTCGAACACGCGAGGACGTTGCTGCCCTGCCGGTTTCCAAGCCCACCGCCGGGATGCCTCGCATCAGGCAGGGTCACGCGCGGCGTCCGGGAGGCGTCAGGAACAACTCCCGATCGCGCCACACCACGATGACGGACAGCACCAGAAGCAGGACGGTCTGAATCACCTTGGTGTCCGGGTGCGTAAGGAACATCTCGTTGCCGAAGTTGGCGGCGAGGTGGAAGACGATCGCGACGAGGACGCTGCGGCCGGCGCGGTAGTAGAGCCAGTTCATCAGGATGACGAACGGTATCAGCGAGACACCGTAGTTGATGCTGTGGATCAGGCCCTCCTCGACGACCTCCGCCTGGTAGTTGCCCTTGATGAAGCCGAGCGGCACGTGCCACAGCACCCAGACGACACCGAACAGCAACGACGTCCACAGGACGTTCATCCGGGACGCGAGCGCATCCGTGCCGTAGGTTTTCCAGGCGACCTCCTCCAGGACGGGGGCCAGGAGGAGCGTGATCCACGCCGGCAGCAGGCCCGTCGCGAACGTGAAGCCGTTGCGAAGCTCGAACTGCGAGACGTCGTAGCCGAACGGGATGGTGATCGCGGTAGCGACGAGCAGGGCGCCGGGGAGCAGGGCGACGGCCGCCGGCCAGACCCAGGCGCGAGTGCCGCGTGGCGCGACCAGGCGAGCGAGGACGTCGCGGGTGAGCCCGTCCCTGCGGATGAACCAGATCGCCACGACGATCGGGGCGGCGAGACCGGCCAGGCCGAGGCCGGTCATGACGGCGACAGTGCCCTGGCTGGGATCGGGCTGGTACGACAGCCAGGCGGCGGTGAACCACAGCGCCCACGGGACGGCGGTGGCAAGGACGTAGAAGGCGAGGGGATGGCGGTAACGGCTGACGTTCTTCAGCTCCAGCGCACGACGCGCACTGTCAGGCCGGGTGGATTGTGCCGTGTGGGTCATGACCGCATCCTTTCTCTGCCGCAGAGCGATCACCACGGTTGGCAGGGTTAGTTCCGGGACGCGTCAGGGTCGCCTCAGGGTCGGCTGTCCTCCCAGTTTTGTCGATCACCTGACGGAGCGTCAGGACACACGGGATGTACGTCATCAGCGGAGGGAGGAACCTCTCATCGCTCGCCGTTCAGACCGGCACGGGGCCCAAAGAGGGGGCCAAACGGTGCAGCCACACAAGGACGGTGCCGAACAGCAGTGGACTGTACTGGAGGCGAACGAGCAGGTCAGCGGCACCAAGCCAAGGTCACAGAGGGCCCTGATCGCGTTCGGGACGAAGAGGTCGTGGGTTCAAATCCCGCCACCCCGACAGTGAAGTACCAGGTCAGGGGCCTGATCCGCAGCGCGGGTCGGGCCCCTGAGCGGTGTCGGGGGGCGTTTTGGGAGCCGTTCGGGTGCCGGCTTCATATTCCGGCACCCGAACGGCTCCCATCACCCCGTCGCAGCCGGTTCGGCGCCACGGTCGGCGGGGAGGGCGCGGAAGGTCTCGACCACCGTGGTGTTGGCGATCGTCACGACCGCCATGGCGCCTGCCGCGACGGGGTGTCCCACTCCGTACAGAGCGGCGGCGCCACCGCCGAGCACCAGTGCCTTCACCACCAGGACGAGCGGAAGCCGCGGCCGCCACCGCGCCCGGGGCGCGGCGAACAGCGCCCAGACCACGACGGCCAGCAGAGGTGTTCCCACGCCGAGCAGGATTCGGAAGACGCCCTCGGGACCCGTGTGGAATCCCCACCAGCCCAGGCAGCCCAACGCGGCAAGCTCCAACAGGAACGCCAGGGCTTCGTTCGCGGCATACCAGGGCCGGGCATCAAGCCCCGCCACACCACCGCTGCTCCCCGCCATCTGCCCCTCCCGCTGCTCCGGTGCACCTGGCATGACACCGCCCAGAGCGTAAACGCCGCGTTCACGGGACTGCGGCCAGGGCCTGCTTCAGACAGCGTTCACACCATCCACCGGTCCCGCCGCCCGGGTCGGTGCGGGACAGGTCGATGCCACACACAATCCGGTGGTCGAAAAAGGGGTGCCGTCGGTGACCGAAGTCCCTTTCCCCGGCTCTGCGTGCCAGGACCGAGGGTTCCCGGCCCGGCCGGATCGACACGTAGAGTGAGAAGTCGTGCCACTGTGTGACCGTGATGGGTGGTGTGGTCAGGCATGTGGTGAGTCGCCCCGGCACAGCTGCCCGGGCGGTCACCCTGGTCCCGGGCGGGTGAGGAGTACGGATGAGCCAGTGGGGTGTGGTGGTGGCCGGTGGCGTGGTCGTCGGCTACGGAGCGCTCTCGCGGCGGCTGTCGACGACGGTGCTGTCCGGGCCCCTGGTGTTCCTCGTATGCGGGTTGGCGATCGGGCCCCTGGGCCTGGACCTGCTGAACGCGGACCGGGATCCGGAGGTCATCCGGACGCTGTTGGAGAGCGCGCTCATCCTTGTGCTGTTCACGGACGCGGCGGCGATCAGGATCGAGGACCTGCGCAGGGAGGGGTTCCTGCCGTTGCGGCTGCTCGTGGTCGGGCTGCCCGTCACGATGGCGCTGGGGTGGCTGGTGGCCTGGCCCCTCCTGCCCGGTCTGGGGGTGTGGGAGCTGGCGCTGGTCGGCATCATCCTGGCTCCGACGGATGCCGCGCTCGGACAGCAGGCTTTCTCCAACAAGCGGGTCCCGGCGCTGGTCCGAGGCGGCCTGGACGTCGAATCGGGTCTGAACGACGGTCTGGTGCTCCCGTTCTTCGTGCTGGCGCTGGCGGCGGCGGGCGAGGGGGAGGGGCATCCGGGCGTCGTCGTGACGTTCCTGCGTGCGCTGCTGCTGAGCGGTGCGATCGGCCTTGCCGCCGGTTGGGTCGGGGCGGGCGTGTTGCGTCGGTCGGTCGCTCGGGACTGGAGCACTCCTGCGTGGCGGCAGTTCCTGACGTTCGCCGTTCCCGTGATCACCTACGCGCTGTGTGACGCGGCCGAAGGCAGCGGTTTCATCGGCGCCTGGGCCGCCGGTCTGGCCTTCGGAAGCCGACTGCGTGGCGCGCCGTCAGGACATGTCGCTCGCGCCGAAGGCCCGAGCCCCACGCAGAGCGCGAAATTCAGCGAGCGGCTCGGGCTCCTGCTCTCCTCGGTGAGCTTCCTGGTCTTCGGCGCGGTCATCCTGGGGCCGGTCCTTCAGCACCTGACGTGGCGGATGGTGGTCTACGCGCTGATCAGCCTGACCGTGGTCCGGATGCTGCCGGTCGCTCTGGCCATGGCCGGCACCGGTCTGCGGGCCGCATCCGTCGCCTACATCGGGTGGTTCGGTCCGCGCGGGCTCGCCTCCCTGGTCTTCGGCCTGCTGGCCTTCGGGGAGCACCTGCCCGGGACGACGCTGCTGAACGGCGTCATCGCCGTGACCGTGGGCCTGAGCGTTCTCCTCCACGGCGCCACGGCCCCGTTCCTGGGAAACCGCTACGGCGACTGGTTCACCCGGACGCTCCGTACCGAACCGGACCTGCGGGAGAACGCACTCAGCGCCGACAACACCCCGGGCACACGAGACCCCCACAGCCCCTGACGAACACGGTGACCGTGCCACCCGTGGCGTTCGAGCTCGCCGATGGCGGACCCGGGTCGTGCTGGACGGCCCCGCTCCGAGTGCTTCCGCAGGCGCCGGTGGTTGCAGCAGCTCTCCTTCCGCACCTCGCCCAGCCATGGGCTGGGCCTGGGCTAGGGGGCGAGCGACCCGTGCTGGTTGCCGGAAGCGGAGTGCCAGGCCTGCATGCCCGCTCGGGACGCCTCCTTGGCCTGCCGCCATTTCATGGCCGCCTGCTGGGCCGGAGGCACGTCCATGGCGCGGACCATGCGCCGGCCTGCGGCGAACACGGCGACGGCCGCGATGGCCATGCCGGTGCACGCCACCACGGCACCGGCCGCGGTGAGCACGGCACCGGTCGTGACGAGCCGGGTGTCGATGTCGATCGAGTGCAGGGGCTGGTGATGGTTCATGTCTCCACCATCCACCAGCAGGTGACCACCTCGCATCCCGGGCAACGGCACAAGAAGCAGGATCGCCCCAGTACTGGTGGGTGCGGCCCTGGCGGCAGGCGAGGGGTCGCCGGTGGCCGGGGCCGGTGGCGACGTGCTGCCGATCGTCGTGGTGCCGATCGTCGTGGTGCCGATCGTCGTGGTGCCGATCGTCGTGGTGCCGGACACCACCACCGGCGCGGTCGTCGCACAGGAACCCCGTCCGGCGTGAAGTACCGGTCGTCGGACCGCGAAGATCGGTACAACCTCATCCCGACCTCGCGTGTCGTGGTCATGAACGCCCTTCCGCGTCCTGATCCGATCAGAGGACCGAATGAACCCAGCCAGACGCACGACCCCCGCGGCCGCGACCGCGATCGTGCTCGCCACCGCGGGCGGCCTGCTCACCGCCGTCACCACGCCCGCCTCCGCCGCGACCAGCTGCGCCTCGCCGGTCTACAAGCGGCAGTTCTTCGCGAACACCACCTTCTCCGGCAAGCCGAAGAAGACCGACTGCGACTCCAAGATCGACCAGAACTGGGGCACGAAAGCCCCGGCTTCCGGCCTGCCGTCGAACCACTTCGGTGTCCGCTGGACGGTGACCCGCGACTTCGGCTCCGGCGGCCCCTTCTCCTTCCCGGCCGAATCGCGTGACGGCATCCGCGTCTACCTCGACGGCGTCCGCAAGGTCGACCTGTGGAAGGACGTCTCGACGACGGTGAAGAAGACGGTCAACGTCACCATTCCGTCCGGCAAGCACACCCTGCGCATCGACTTCGTCAACTGGACCGGCGCCGCCAACGTCAAGTTCAGCTACACGCCGCGGACTTCCTCCACCGTCGACAAGGTCAAGCCGCACACCCCGACGGGCACCACCGCCACGTACGACACGGCGACCGGCAAGGCCAAGGTCACCTGGTCCAAGAACAAGGAGATGGACCTCGCCGGCTACCGCGTCTACCGCCGCCTCAAGGGCAGCACGTACCCCGCCAAGCCGCTGGCGACCACGACCTCCACGTCCTACACCGACACCCCGCCGCCCACCGGCCAGACGTACTACTACGAGGTCCGCGCGGCCGACAAGGCCGGCAACGAGTCCACCGGCACCGCCGACCAGGCGGTCACCACCGTCGACCGCACCGCGCCGCCCGTGCCGACCGGAATGAGCACCGTCTCCGAACCGAAGGGTCTGCGGGTCGGGTGGAGCGCCGTCCAGGGAGCAGTGTCGTACCGGGTGTACCGGGCGGCCAGTGCGGACGGGGTCTACACCCGCGTGGGCAGTACCGAGCAGGTCTCGTACGTGGACGCCTCGGCCGCCGAGGGCACCACCTACCACTACCGGGTGACCGCTCTGGACGCCGCGGGCAACGAGTCCGCGCGGTCCGTCGCCGTCAGCGGCAAACGCCGGGACCTCACCCCGCCGTCCGCCGTCACCGGGGTGACCGTCACCCCGACCGAGTACGGCTTCGAGGTGCACTGGGACGCCAACCCGGCCGCCGACCTGGCGAGCTACGTGGTCCGACGGGGCGAGCTGCTGGGGGACGAGGAGGAGCAGATGTGCTCCCTCTACCCGGGCTACTACGTGTCGGCCCGCACCACCTCGTACGCGTACACCACCCTCCCGGACGGCGAGGAGTCCTGCTTCATCGTCGACGCCGTGGACGACGCCGGGAACTCCTCCTTCCAGTGGACCCGCGAGGCCCAGATCGTGACCGCGACCGAGCTCGACATGACGCCGAGCGTGGCGACGCCGGAGGGTTCGCCGGTCCGGCTGACGGCGACTTCCGGAGAGGCGGGCGTCGAGCTGTCCTGGTCCCCGGTGGCCGACGCCACCGGCTACCAGGTCTACGGCTGGAACCCGCACGCCAAGGCGTACGAGAAGCTGGCGGCCACGACGGGGTCCTCCTACGGGGACACCGGTGCAGCCAGGGGCACCACTCACTTCTACTGGGTGACCGCCCAGTACGCGGACGGCACCGAGTCCGCGCCCGACGCCGACTGGGTGGTCCTGGCGCCCTGACCTTGTTCGGGACGAAGAGGTCGTGGGTTCAGATGCCGCCACCCCGACAGTGAAGTACCAGGTCAGGGGCCTGATCCGCAGAACGGGTCGGGCCCCTGAGTGGTTGTGGGGCCTTTGGGGAGCCGAACTCGGAATGCGGCTCCCGGACGACTCTTGGGGCCCTCACAGGGTGGTCCCGTTGTGCCCTGCGGGAGGGCCTGGAGGGTGCGGCCATCGGAACGGCGGGGGTCAGGCCGCCTGCGGGGGCGGTGGCGCTCGGAGCTGGTCGGCTACTTGAGGTCGATCATTCGGACCGGCTGCCCGGTGGTGCGGGCGATGGTTTCGAAGTCGCGGTCGTAATGCAGCAGTGTGAGTCCCGCTTCTTCCGCGGCTGCGGCCACGAGAAGGTCGACGGCTCCGGCGCTGCGGTGCTCGCCCTTGGCCGTGAGCTCACGCTGGACGACGCGGGCGCGCCGGTAGATGCCGTCGGGCATGGGGCACCAGGTGAACTGGTTCAGTCGCCCCTGAATGGCCTCACGGTCTTTCTCGGAACGTGCGGAGTAGAGCATCTCCAGTTCGGTGAGGTCGCACAGGGCGACCAGGCCGGCGCCCATCCGCTGCTCCCATTCTTCGGTCGCCTGACGCAGCAGGACGCGAGCCAGGGCCGACGTGTCGACGAGGTAGTCGGCTACGCTCACCGGGCGGTACCACCTCGATAGTTGCGCTTGTCCAGGAGAAGCTCGACATCGAGCGCGCCTTCGTCCGCGAGATCCTGCAGTTCGTGCAGGGCGCGCAGACGACGGTTGCGGGCCACGATCTCGCGCAGGGCGGTGTTGATGGTGTCCCGCTTCGTGGAAGTGCCCAACTCCTTCGCTGCGGCTTCCAGGGCGTCGTCGTCGAGGTCGATGACGGTTCTGCTCATGAGCCCCACCTCCATATACATCGAAGAGTATATCAATATACATGATCGAATGTATCGCGGGACGGGGTGAACCGGTCCTGAAGCCTGCGGACCGAGGAACGTGCCACGGACAGCAGGAGACGCGCCGGAACTCGGCTCAGCCCCTGTGCAACGGGTCGCAGGGCGCGGTCCGTCACAGTGGGACGCCGGGACCCTCCCGTACGACTCCGGGAGCCGAGCCTCTCCTCGAGTCCTCCCCGCACCCCATTCGGGACGAAGAGGTCGTGGGTTCAGATGCCGCCACCCCGACAGTGAAGTACCAGGTCAGGGATCTGATCCTCGCAGCGGGTCGGGTCCCTGATCGCTTGCCGGTGATCGTTCGGGAGGGGACCCGGGAGGGTTCTGATCGAGTTCTCCCGGGTGTTCAGCCGCCGTTCCGCCCTGCGGAAAACCGCAGGGTGCGGGGTGTGGGGAGCCGTACTTGTTCGACGGCAACCCTCATACCGGCGCTGAGCTGCGATTTCTAGTGTGGTCGTGGAGCGCGGCGCCTGTCCGCGACGACCCGCCCCGCAGCCTGGAGACTTCGAATGGACCTCATGACCCTGGCTCTGCCCCAGGAACCCGCCGGCGGCATCGCGGGATGGGCAGCCGACCTGGTGGACACCCTGGGCGGCCCCGGCGCGGGCCTCGCCATCGCCCTGGAGAACCTCTTCCCACCGCTGCCCAGCGAGGTGATCCTGCCGCTGACCGGCTTCGCGGCCGGGCAGGGCGTCATCAGCCTGTTCTCGGCCCTGTTCTGGACCACGCTCGGCTCGACGGTCGGCGCCGTCGTCCTCTACTGGATCGGCATGCTGTTCGGCCGGGAGCGCATGCACGCGATCTGGGCGAGGTTGCCGCTGGTCAAGTCGTCCGACCTGGAGCGAACGGAGGAGTGGTTCACCAAGCACGGCACCAAGGCCGTCTTCTTCGGCCGCATGGTGCCGATCTTCCGCAGTCTCATCTCCGTGCCGGCCGGCCTGGAACGCATGCCGATGCCGGTCTTCCTGCTGCTCACCACCCTGGGCAGCCTGATCTGGAACTCCGTGCTCGTCCTGTCCGGTTACTGGCTGGGCGACCAGTGGGACCTCGTCGAGGCCTATGTCGGA
This sequence comes from Streptomyces sp. NWU339, assembly GCF_003143855.1. Lineage (GTDB taxonomy): Bacteria > Actinomycetota > Actinomycetes > Streptomycetales > Streptomycetaceae > Streptomyces. The sequence goes on along the minus strand of NZ_QFRK01000003.1, from coordinate 228,818 downwards.
GTGGTCAGCAAGGCCGTCCTCGTCCTGGTCGCCGCGGCCCTGGTCCTCTACCTCGTGGTCCGCCTGCGCCCCCGCAGCCCCGCCCAGCACCGCCGTACCTCGTGACCGGCCCCGTTCTCGCCCCGGTCGAACGATCTTGCCCCGGCTGTGCCGCGCGACTAGCCTCGGCGACCGTGCAGGGGGACCGGCGGACAGCACCACCCGGCCCCTCCCGAAGGCGCTCGGACCCGCGCAACCGGGAGGTGAGCCCCCGTCGACGCCGTCTCCGGCGTGGCCGCTGCGGATCGCCGGGGTCCTCCTCGGTTGCCTGACCGCTTTACCGGGACTGCTGTACTTCGCGGTCGTCGGCACCCTTCTCGGTACTCTTCTGCTGTGGCCGTACACCCGGCGACACGCCGTCGTCGTCCTGGCCTCCGGGGCCCGCCGGCTGACAGCACTCGAACGCCGGCGCCGCTCGGTCTTCTTCAGGGACCGCTTTCCCGACCGTCCCGTTCCCGACCGGCGGATCCTGCGCTACCTCGCCACCCGTACGTACGCCGGTCTGGTCACCGGCATCGTGGTCGGCCTGCTCGCCTTCGGCGTCGTCCTGGCGGGGCTGCTCCTCACAAGCCTCGCGCGGGGCACGCTCGGCTGGCGGGAACTGCTCACCCAGGGGCTGCTCGGCGGGGTACTGCTCTTCCTGAACGTGCAGGGCCTGTTGTCGTTGGAGGCGTTCGACGCACGTCTGGCCCGCCAGTGCTTCGGCCCGTCGGAACGCGAGCTGCTGCAGCAGCGCATCGACGAACTGGCCACCAGCCGAGCGGCGGTGCTGCGGGCAGTGGACACCGAACGGCGACGCATCGAGCGTGACCTGCACGACGGGGTGCAGCAGCGTCTGGTGGCACTGGCCATGCTCCTCGGGCGCGCCCGTCGGGGCCGTACGCCCGAGCAGGCGAAGAGCCTGCTGGAGCAGGCCCACAAGGAGTCACAGGACGTCCTGACCGAGCTGCGGGAAGTGGCCTGGCGGGTGTATCCGACGGCGCTGGACAATCTGGGGCTGGGGGAGGCGCTCGCCGGGGTTTCCGAGCGGTGCGGCATCCCCGTCCGGATGGACCTCGCCCTCACCGGACTGTTGCCCTCCTCGGTCGAGACCGCCGCGTACTTCGTCGTGTCGGAGTCCGTGACGAACGCCGCCAAGCACTCGGCCGCGACGGAGATCCTCGTGAGCGTACGGCGGTACGGGACCGTCCTCGTCGTACGCGTCGAGGACAACGGCGTCGGCGGCGCGGATCCGTCGGGCAGCGGACTGACCGGGCTGCACAGCCGGGTCGGCGCTCTGGACGGCCTGCTGCACATCCACAGCCCCTCCGGAGGGCCCACCACGATCACCGCGGAGCTGCCGTGCGCGTAATGCTGGCCGAGGACTCGACACTGCTGCGGGAGGGGCTGGTCCGGCTGCTCATCGAGGAGGGACACGAGGTCCTGGCCGCGGTGGGCGACGCCGTCACCCTGCTGCGGGAGGTCGAGGTCCGGCCGCCGGACATGGTCGTCCTGGACATCCGGATGCCCCCCACCCACACGGACGAGGGGCTGCGGGCCGCACTCGAGATCCGCAAGCGGTGGCCCGGGGTCGGCGTCCTGGTGCTGTCCCAGCACATGGAGCGCAACTACGCGGCGCAGTTGCTGACCCCGAACGCGGAACGGGTCGGTTACCTGCTCAAGGACCGGGTCGCCCAGGTCGAGGAGTTCCTCGACGCGCTGAAGCGGATCCAGGCAGGCGGTGCCGCCATCGACCCGGAGGTCGTACGGCAGTTGGTGATCCGTACGACGCACAGCGACCCGCTGGCCCGGCTGACCTCCCGCGAACGCAGCGTCCTGGAGGCCCTGGCCGAGGGACACACCAACGCAGCCATCGCGGAGAAGCTGCACATCTCCATGAGCGCGGTCGAGAAGAATCTCAACACGATCTTCGACAAGCTCGAACTCGCGCACACGACGGGCTACAACCGCAGGGTCCTGGCCGTACTGCGCTACCTGGAGTCGTGACGACAGCCGCGCCTGCCGCGGTGAGCGACCGCACCGCCCTCGACCTGATCCGCCGGACAGGCCCTCACCCGCTGGGCGAGTCGTCAGGCGGTCGGCCGGCCGGGCGACTGACCGCGGGTACCCCTGTGGGGTACCCGGTGGATCGTTGGAGCCACCAGGGCCCCCGTGGCACACGAACGGGGTGAAGTTCATGGGCCACGGCGGCCACGCGAGCGCCGCGTCCTGGGCGATGGCGGTGAGGGCGACGCTGCACTGCCTGACCGGGTGTGCCGTCGGCGAGATCCTCGGCATGACCATCGGCACCGCCCGGCTGTGGGGCAACGTGCCGACCATGGTCCTCGCCATCGCCCTGGCCTTCGTCTTCGGCTACTCCCTCACCCTCTTCGCGGTGATGGGACTGGTCGACAACGCCGTCGTCGCGCTGACGCCGGGAGCGATGGAGGCGCAGCTGTCGGACGGGTTGTTCTGGTACGCGCTGCTCGGTGGCTTCGCCGTGGCGTTCGTGATCACCACGCCGGTGAACAAGTAGATGATCGGCCGCGGCGAGGGCCACGCCGTGGTCCACGCCCACCACTGACCTGCGGCGGACGCGGTTCAGTTCTGCCCGAGCACTCGTGGTGGTGTTCCCGGCGAGGGCCGGCCCGGGGCCAGGTGGCGGAGGATCCGGGGCAGGTCCTCGGGGGCCGCGGTGAGGCGGACCGGGGTGCCGGCGTCGTCGAGTTCGGCGACGTGCCAGGTGCTGGGGACCAGCTCGCCGTCACTGCCCTGGGCGAGGCGGACCTTCTTGAGGGTGAGGCGTCCCACGGGGATCGGCTTCGCCGCGAAACGGTCCGGGTGCGGGACGACGGCGGGCGGGCCGCCGCCCAGGGCGATGTGGGTGCCGAACTGGTGCGGGTTGTAGTCGGTGGCCTCCAGGAAACGGGCCGGGAGGAACACCTCCTCGTCACCGTCCGGACCGACGGACTCCGCCCCCTCCTCGGGCACCCGGACGCGGGTGGCCCGCCATGCCCAGGCGAAGAGGGCCAGCGATGCCGCTGTGCCCGCGACCGGCCACCCGGTCGTCAGCGGTGAGGTGAACAGCGTGGTGGGGTGCAGGTAGCAGAGCGGGATCAGCCACAGGGCCGTACCGACGAGGACCACCACGAAGGGCAGGGCCGTGGGAAGGACCTCGCCGTCGGGGCGCCGACGGCTCCGCAGCGTCAGCAGCACCCGGGCGGCCGGGTATCCCGCGACGAAGGCGACGACGGCCGCGGCGACCGTCACGCTGCCGGCGGTCGGGATGTGCTCGCGCCAGACGTGGCGCTCACCGGCGACCTCCATCACCCTCCCGTGCCAGAAGGTCAGTTCGACCTCGTCACCGGCGCGGAACGCCTGCGCGGCCTCCGAGGAGACCTGCAGCCGCTCCAGCGGGCGGGCGTCGGTGAAGTACAACCAGCTGCCCTGCTTGGGGCGTTGCACCTCGGTGTGCTCGATCACCGCCGGGAGCGTCGTCAGGCACGCCTCTCCGCGCTCCGCGGCGGGGGTGTCGGCGGTGCACGGTGCGGCCGAACTCCAGGCCTGCCGGTCCTCCTCGGCACTCGGGACGAACGACGCGACCAGGCCCGCGGCCGCGAGCAGCAGCACACTCGCGAGGAGGGAGCCGGCAAAGCCGCGTCCGGCGGTCCGGGACGAGATGACGACGAGGTGACTCGACTCCGGAGTGCCGTACTGACGGTGCAGCTCCCGGAACGCCTCCAGCGCCTCGTCGAAATCCGGGTCGGAGGTGGTGAAGCCCATCGGCAGGGAAAGAGTCCACTTGCGCCCACCACGCGGTACCACGATGAGGCGACGGACGTCCTGGACCCGTGAAGAGTTCGCGTACTTCAGGCGCACGCGCAGATCGGCGATGTCGCTCCAGTGCACGCTCCTGCGGTGCAGCAGGCTGCGGGAGTGCACCCCGTGGGCGTCGGCGCGGACCCGCACGGTGACCTTGTGGAGTGCCGTGACCGTGGCCAGGGCGGGCAGCAGGGCGATGCCCGCCCATACGGCCAGGCCCGTGAGAACCCACATCAGCAGGGCCGCGGCCGTTCCGGCCGCGCTGAGTCCGACGAGGGTCCACCGGAAACCCGTCCACTGGGGCCGACAGGTCACTTCCCGGGGATCGCTCATGTCCGGAATCCTGCCCGCCGCCCGGCCGTGCCCGCCGGGGTGGAGCCCGGCAGTTTTCCGGCGTGGCACATTGCCGATCGCTCACCGGGGCAGCCGGTGACATGGTGGCAGCAGAAGCAGCGACGACAGCAGCGGCAGCGAACATCGTTCACGGAAGGGGCACTACATGATCATCTTCGGTACCAAGGGATACCTGTACCAGCTCGCGATACTGACCCTGGTGTGTACCCAGTGCGGGAATCCCTCAGCGCACGCGCTCAGGAAGCGGGTCACGAAGTTCACCCTCTTCTTCGTGCCGCTGTTCCCGGTCTCGACGAAGTACTCGACCCAGTGCACCTTCTGCGGCGCGGAGTCGAAGGTATCCCAGGAGCAGGCCGAGCAGTTGCAGGCGCAGGGCGCGGGCGGTCCCGGCGGCGGGCAGCCGTACGGGCAGCCGCCCCAGCAGCACCAGCAGCCGTACCGGCCGTGAGGGAGTCGGAGAACGCGAAGGCCAGGGCCGGCGCGCTCACAGCGGTGTCGCCGTGCGGAGGATCCAGAACAGGGTGACGGCCGCGTTGGCCGAGGACATCGCCGACACGGCCGTACCGGCGGCCGCTCCCCAGGCGGCCAGGCCCACCGAGGTGAACACCGTCGGCCAGGGACCCGTCGCCGGAGCCGGGGCGAGCAGCGCGGCCACCCGGCGGGGAACCGGTCCCGGCGCCGCGAACGGCGCTCCGGACGCCGCGAACGCCGGCGGGGGCGGGCCGGACCGGGAGGCGAGCGCCGCCTTGCCGATGGCGGTGGCGACGGTACGGCGGTCACCGACCGTACGGGCCGCCTCCTCGTCCGCCCAGCGTTCCGCCGCGTACGACACCGCCGTGCGCAGCGGGCGCAGGAACGGGTTGGCGTGCGCGGCCAGCCGGACGGCCAGCAGGAAGCGGTGGTGGCGCGCGGTCAGGTGGGCGCGCTCATGGGCGAACAGGGCACGGCGTTCACCGGAGTCCAGACGGTCGAGGAGAGCGGTGGTGACCACGACCCGGTCCCGGCTCGGTCCGCCGCCCGGGAGCGCGTACGCGTACGGGGTGCCGTCGGGCAGGACCGCCACCTCCGTGTCCGGCAGGCCGGCCAGGGCGCGGTGGGCGCGCCGACGGGCGCGGCCGTGCCGCCACAGCGTGCGCGCACAGACCAGCAGGACCACGCACAGGGCCGGAATGGCCGCCTTGCCCACGACCTCGTCGTAGGGGACCGCCGCCCGCACCTCCGGGTCCGACCAGCCGTCGGGCAGCGGATTGCCGGGCAGGGTGGCGGTGCCGACCACCATCACCAGGCACAGGCACACCGTGCTGCACACCGCCATCACCGCCGCGACCCAGGTCAGCATCCGGGTCGCGGTCCGCGGGTGCAGATGCTGTTCGGCGAGCCGGGCGATCGGCCACGCCGTCAGCGGCAGGACGAGCGGAAGGAAGACGAACACCCCCATGAGGTTTCAGTCTTCCCCGTCGCCCCGGGGCTGACCCAGCAGTTCCCGCAGCAGCCGTTCGTCGTCCGGGCCGAGACCGGTGACGAAGCTGGCCAGGACCGCCTCCCGGTCGCTCTCGGCGTCCAGCACCCTGCGCATCCGGTGCGCCGCGAGGCCGGCGTGGTCGGAGGCGGGCGTCCAGGCGAAGGAACGGCCCGCGCGTTCACGGGTGACCGCGCCCTTGGCCAGCAGCCTGGTCAGGATCGTGATGACCGTCGTGTAGGCGAGGTTCTGGCCCAGACGCGCCTGCACCCAGCCGGCCGTCGCCGGGCCGTCCGCCTCCCGGAGCGCCGACAGCACGAGTGCCTCCAACTCGCCCTGTCCCCGACGCCGGTGGCGCTGACCGCGCCCCTGCTCGCCCTCGACCACGGCCCGTCTCCCTTCCGCCGCCTTCCCGTTCCCGGGCGGTCATCGTATAGACGCGTGGACGCCGTCAAATTCTCTACATTGCTGTAGATTCTACGGGCGGCATCCGGCAGCGGCTCACGAGAAGGACGGACCCCCATGTTCGGGTTGAGCGAACTCGCGATCATCCTCATCGTCGTCATAGCCGTTCTCGGTGCGAAGAAGCTGCCCGAGCTGGCCCGCTCGGCCGGCAAGTCCGCCCGCATCCTCAAGGCCGAGGCCCGCGCGGCCAAGGAGGAGGAGCGGGAGGAGCAGGCGCGGGAGCAGGGCCGGCAGCCGGATGCCCCCCGCGTCATCCAGGGCGAGACCGTCACCCGGGACACGGCCGCCGACGGCCACACTCGGCAGCACCGGCCCTGAGCCAGAGCCCTGCGCCGGAGCCTGCGAGTCCGCTGAGTCCTCTGCGTCCGCTGAGCCCGCTGAGCCCTCTCAGCCGTTCCAGACCTCGTCGTACGGGTCGCGCGGGGTCGGGACCGGCTTCGCGGCCGTGACCTCGAAGTAGGGGACGGGACCGTCGTTGACCGGGTCCTTCGTCCGGCGCGGGGTGTAGGTACCGCTGATCTCCAGCCAGGCGTCCGGCCGCAGGACCGGGGGGACCTCGCCGGTCAGGGCGATCTTGACCGGCTGGGCGTCCGCGGCGCAGCAGCTGAGGGACATCCGGACCAGCTGGGGAGCACCGGCCGGGTCCAGGGCGACGAAACCGGTGATCCTGATGGTGCGGTCGCGGAGGTGGCGGCCGTCGTCGTAGACCGCGCGTGCCGCGTACTCCCCGACCCCGAGCCGGAGCGTGTCCCCGGCGGGAAGGTCCGGGAACCCGAACGGCTTCTGCAGCGCCGTGCCCGTGTGGGTGGCGCTGTACGAGCCGAGGGGCGGCGGCGCCACCAGGATCAGGGCGAGGACGGGGAGGGCCAGGAGCCAGGCGACACGAGGCTCCCGATGGGCGTGACCGTAACCGTCTTCCCGGTCCTGGTCCCTGTCCCGTTCCCGGCCCCGGTCGTGCCGTCGGCGGGTGCCGCGCCACTCGTACCAGACCGTCGCCGCCGCCGTCACGACGAGTACCGCGCCGGACAGCAGGAGCAGCGGGCGCAGGCCCGCCTTGACGTAGCGCAGGTGGAGATCGGTCAGGCCCGCGTGCAGCACGGTCGCGCCGAGGAGGAAGAGGAGAGCCGCCTGGGCCTGGCGGTTCGGGTTCAGGTTCGGGTTCACAGCAGGACCGCTCCGGTCAGGGCCGAGACCGCCACCGCCAGGACGAGGGTCACGGGGGCGAAGCGCAGGGCAAAGCCGCGGCCGAACGTGCCCGCCTGCATGGCGAAGAGCTTGAGGTCGACCACGGGACCCACCACGAGGAAGGTGAGCCGGGCCGTCAGCGAGAACTGGGTCAGGGAGGCGGCCACGAACGCGTCCGCCTCCGAGCAGATCGACAGGAGGACCGCCAGCACCGCCAGCACCAGCACCGACAGCACGGGGTGGTCGGCCGCCAGCCGCAGCCAGCCTGCCGGGATCACCGCCTTCAGCGTCGCCGCGGCCATCGCGCCCACCACCAGGAAGCCACCGGCGTGCATCACGTCGTGCCGGACCGACCCCCAGAAGGCGGCGCCCCGGCTCTGCCCCTCGTAGGACGAACGGGACGGCGGACGCAGCCAGTCCGCGCGGCCGTGACGCTGCCACAGCCAGCCCATCGCACACGCCACCAGCAAGCTCGCCACGAAACGGGCGAGCACCATCATGGGGTCGTTCGGAAAGGCGACCGCCGTCGCCGTCAGCACGATCGGGTTGATCGCGGGGGCGGACAGCAGGAACGCCAGCGCCGCCGCCGGTGCCACTCCCCTGCGCACCAGCGCCCCCGCCACCGGCACGGACGCGCACTCACAGCCGGGGAGCACCGCGCCCGCCGCGCCCGCGACCGGGACCGCCAGGGACGGGCGTCCCGGCAGGGCCCGGGCGAAGAAGGACGGCGGGACGAACACGGCGATCGCCGCGGAGAGCAGGACACCGAGCACCAGGAAGGGCAGGGCCTGGATCAGCACCGCGACGAACACCGTCATCCAGCTCTGCATCACAGGTGCGGCCAGGGCCCGACGGACGGAGTCCTGGAACATCACGGCGAGAAGCAGGAACAGGACGAGGAGGAGAGGGGAGTTGACGTGGCGGGTCTCCCCCGACGGCCCGGTCTCTCCTGAGGGCCCGGACTCCCCTGACGGCCCGGACTCCCCGGCGGCGGGCAACTTGACGGCCACGGGCCGGGTACCTCCCACATCGCACGCGAGGGCGGAGCGGGGCCGCTCCCACCCCACCCCGCCTTCTTGCCCCCTTGGTACGAAGCGAAGTGCGGCCCTGTTCAACGCCGTTCGCCGAACGCTCCTGGAACCGTCTGCGTGTATACGGCAGTCTTTCCTCTCGTGCTGAGCCTTCCGAATCAGACCCCGCCGGACGATCCCCCCGCGCACATGGTGGTGTGCGGGGACGACGGACTCGCGCATCGGCTCGCCGCCGAACTGCGGGGCGTGTACGGCGAGCAGGTCACCCTCGTCGTGCCGCCGTCCGGACTCCGGGTGCGGGAACCCGTGGTCGGGCGGGCCCGCGCGGCCTCCGCCGCCCTGCTCGACCGGTTCGTGAACGCCACCGTCAACCGCGGCAACGGCAACGGCGGTTCCGACGGCGCGTCCGACCAGCGGCTGGTGGAGGCCGCCGAGCCGACCGACGCCGTGCTCGCCGAGGTGGGCGTGGCGCGGGCCGCCGCACTGGCCCTGGTGTACGACGACGACGAGACCAACATCCGCGCCGCCCTCACCGCCCGCCGGATCAACCCCCGGCTGCGCCTCGTGCTGCGCCTCTACAACCGCCGCCTGGGTCGGCACATAGAGGAACTGCTCGACCAGGCGGCCGGATTGGCCGGCGGTGACCCGTACCCGTCGTCGACACGTCCACCACCGTGCTGTCCGACGCCGACACGGCCGCGCCCGCCCTGGTCGCCACCGCGCTCGTCGGCACCAGCAAGATCGTCGACACCGACGGGCTGATGCTGCGCGCGGTGGAACGGCGCCCGCCGCGCCCGGGCGAGGTGGCCGATCCCGGGCTGTGCACCCTGGCGTTGCTGTCCGCGACGAGCAACGACCCGGGCGGGTCCGAGGGTTCGGAGGACAGCGGCGACCAGGGGCCGCAGATGCTGCCCGACGCGGACGCCGTCGCGGCGGCGACCGGACGCGGCACGGTGGTGCTGGAGCAGGTGTCGTACTCCGGACCGCCGTTGCCGGTGGTGCGGGCCCAGGTGCCGCCCCTCGCCTCCCTGTTCTCGCGGCGGCTGCGGTGGTCGCTGGCGGGGCTGGCGGCGGCCGTGGTGGCGCTGGCGGTGACCCTGACCCTGGTCACGAAGGACAATCCGCTGCACGCCACCTACGTCACCCTGCTCGACCTCTTCTCGATCAACGATCCCGCGCACAACGCGTCCAGGAGCGAACAGATCCTGCAACTGCTGTCGGGGATAGTCGGGTTGTTGATGCTGCCGGTGATGGTGGCGGCGGTGCTGGAGGCGCTGGGGACGTTCCGTACCGCCTCCGCGCTGCGGAAGCCGCCGCGCGGGCTGAGCGGGCATCTGGTGCTGCTGGGGCTCGGCAAGATCGGCACCCGGGTGCTGACGCGGCTGCACGAGTTGCACATCCCCGTGGTGTGCGTCGAGGCCGACCCGGAGGCACGGGGCATGGCCACGGCGCGGCGGCTGGGCGTGCCGGTGGTCCTCGGGGACGTCACGCAGGAGGGCGTGCTGGAGGCCGCGAAGATCCAACGGGCCGACGCGCTGCTCGCGCTGACCAGCGCCGACACCACGAATCTGGAGGCCGTGCTGTACGCGCGGTCCGTGCGGTCCGATCTGCGGGTCGTCCTGCGGCTGTACGACGACGATTTCGCGACGGCCGTGTACCGCACCCTGCGGGCCGCGCACCCCGATGCGCTGACCCGGAGCCGCAGCGTCTCCCACCTGGCCGCGCCCGCGTTCGCGGGGGCGATGATGGGTCGGCAGATCCTGGGGGCGATACCGGTCGAGCGGCGGGTGCTGGTGTTCGCGGCACTGACCGTGGGCGGGCATCCGCAGCTGGAGGGCAGGACGGTCGGTGAGGCGTTCCGGGCCGGGGCGTGGCGGGTGCTGGCCCTGGACACGGCGGCCACGGCGGTACGCGCGTCGGGCACGGGCGGGGACGGAAGCCGCGACGGAAACGGACCCGGAAACCCCGGCACCCCCAGAACTTTCGGAACCCCCGGAACCCTCGGACCGGCGGAGGCGGGACCGTCGGGGCTGATCTGGGACCTGCCCGACACGTACGTCCTGCGCAGCGAGGACCGGGTGGTGCTGGGCGCCACCCGGCGGGGGCTGGCGGAACTGCTCCGGCGCAGGGGAAGGGAGCGGACCGGGGCGTGACGTGAACGGGGGGGCGGCCGGTGCTCCCCGGGCCGCAGCCCGGGAAGCGCCTCCCCCCTCAGCCGCCCCAGCCCTCCCAGTCCTCTCCCTGCCTGCTCAGCCCTGCTTCCCCAGGTACCGTTCCGCGAAGTCCAGCTCCAGGCGTACCTGCTTGATCCGCTCGTCGACCACCAGGGAGCCGTGGCCCGCGTCGTAGCGGTAGACCTCGTGGGGGGCGTCGCGGGACTGGAGGCGGTGGACGTAGTTCTCGATCTGGCGGATCGGACAGCGCGGGTCGTTCACCCCGGCCGAGATGTAGACCGGTGCCTTCACCCGGTCGACGTAGGTGATCGGGGAGGACGCCTCGAACCGCTCGGGAACCTCCTCGGGGGTGCCGCCGAGGAGCGTGCGGTCCATGGCCTTCAGCGCCTCCATCTCGTCGTGGTACGCCGTGACGTAGTCGGCGACCGGGACCACCGCGATGCCCAGGGTCCACGCGTCGGGCTGGGTGCCCAGGCCCAGGAGGGTGAGGTAGCCGCCCCAGGAACCGCCGGTGAGGACGAGGCGGTCCGGGTCCGCGAGGCCCGAGCTGATCGCCCACTCGCGGACCGCGGCGATGTCCTCCAGCTCGATCAGGCCGACCCGGTGCTTCAGCGCGTCGGTCCAGGCACGGCCGTACCCCGTGGAACCGCGGTAGTTGACGCGGACCACCGCGTAACCGTGGTCGACCCAGGCGGCCGGGCCCGCGGCGAAGGAGTCGCTGTCGTGCCAGGTGGGACCGCCGTGGATGTCGAAGACCGTGGGCAGCGGGCCGCTCGCGCCCGCGGGCTTCTGGACCAGGGCGTGGATCCGGCCGCCGGGGCCCTCCACCCACACGTCCTCCACCGGCACCGAACCGGGCGACTTCATGCCCGGCGGGTCCAGGACGACCCCGCCGGCCGTGGAGCGGACCGCCGACGGCTCCGCCGACGACGACCACAGGTACTCCACGCTGCCGTCCGGGCGGGCCGTCGCGCCCGAGACCGTGCCGGGCGGGGTGTCGATCTCCAGCAGCTCGGGGCCCGCCAGGTCGTAGCGGAACAGTTCGCTGCGGGCCTCGAAGCTGTGCGCGATCAGCAGGCCCGTGCCGTCCGGGAACCACTCGGCGCTCACGTCACCCGGCAGCTCCAGGGCGAGGTCCGTCTCCTCACCCGTCGCCACGTCCCACACCAGGGGCTCCCAGCGACCGCGCCGCTGGTGACCGATGAGCAGACGCGTGTCACCGTCGAGCGGGGCGAAGCCCAGCACCTCCAGGCCCAGCTCCTCGGTGCCGCCCCTGGTGTCGTCCAGCTCGGCGACCGGCGTGCCGTCGGGGCGCAGAACGCGCAGCGCGGAGTGCATCGCGTCGCCGTGCTCCGTGTGCTCGACGGCGATGAGCGAGCCGTCGTGGGAGAGGTCGCCGACGCCCGCCGACTCGCGGTGCCGGTAGATCTCCACGGGCTCCTCGCCGGTGCGCACGAGGTGGATCGTCGTACCGTCCTCGTCCGTGGAACGGCCCACGACCGCCGTGCGCCCGTCCCGGGCGAGGGCGAGGCCGGCCGGGTACGAGGCGTTCAGGCCCTCGGCGGCGAGTTCGTCGGCGCCGCCCGCGAACCGCTGTCGGCGCCAGACGCCGAACTCGTCGCCGTCCTTGTCGTCGAACCACCAGATCCACTCGCCGTCCGGCGAGAGCACGCCGTCCGTGGTGCCGTTGGGCCGGTCCGTCACCTGACGCTGCTCACCCGTCGACCGGTCCCAGGCATACAGCTCGTACGTCCCCGTCGCGTTCGACACGAACAGGGAACGGTCGGGGGCGTCCTCCGCCCAGTCGGGCAGGGAGACCCGGGGCGCCCGGAAGCGCTTCTCCCAGTCGGGCATCCGCTCGCCCTGTTGTACTCGCTCGGTCCGGTCCGTCCGCCGCTCCGGTGCGCCGGACTCGTTGCTCTCAGTCATGGCCCCATACTGCCCGCCCCGAAGGGTGTCGCGCCGCCGAGGTCCCCAGCCTGTGGACAACCCGCACCGGATCTCCCACCGGGGCCGACACCACCGCTACCACCACGGGTCACCCGGGCCTCTCCCGCCCCAGTGACCACGGGGCCACGGGGGCCGCGAGGACCGCCCCGCGAACCGGTCTTTCCACGCGGCCCCGTACCGTGGGAGCGTGTACCGGTTTCTGCTGACGCCCCGATGGTGGGGGATCAACGTCTTCGTGCTGCTCGCCATCCCCTTCTGCATCTTCATGGGTTCCTGGCAGCTGAGCCGCTTCGAGGACCGCGTCGACAACCACCGCGGCGCCGAGGAACAGGCCGCCTCCGCCCAACGGGAGGAGGCTCGGCCGCTGGACACATTGCTGCCGGTGACCAAGGCGACCTCCGGCAAGCAGGCCACCACGAGCGGCCGCTACGAGGAACAGCTCCTCGTGCCCGACCGGGACCTCGACGGCGAACCCGGCCACTACGTCCTGACCCTGCTGCACACCGACAACGGCAAGGTGCTGCCCGTCGTCCGCGGCTGGCTGCCCGGCGAGCCCGACCCGGCCGGGGCGCCCGCGCCGCCGGACGGCGAGGTCACCGTCACCGGGGCGCTCCAGGCGTCCGAGACCCCCGGCAGCCACGGCGTCAGCAGCCGCAGCGGCCTGCCGGAGGGGCAGACCGCCGCGATCAGCGCGGCGTCGCTGGTGAACCTGGTCCCCCACGACGTGTACGAAGCGTGGATCACCCTCAACAAGGGCGATTCGGGGATGCGGGCGGTGCCCGCGGTCGCGCCGGGCGGTACCGGGCTGGACCTCAAGGCGTTCCAGAACCTCGGCTACACCGCCGAGTGGTTCGCCTTCGTGGGCTTCGTCGTCTTCATGTGGTTCCGCCTGCTGCGCCGCGAGGTGGAGCTCGTCCGGGACGCGGAACTGGGCCTGGCCCCGGAGGAGGGGCGGGAGCGCGAGCCGGAACCGGACGGGAAGCGGTCCAGCCCGTCAGGGGTGTGACCGGGACCGGGACTCCCGTCCCGGTCGGCCCGCCGGCACCGGCTCGTCGGCGTCAGCTCGTCAGCGTCGGCAGCAGTCCCGTCCAGTAGACGGTGCCCGCGCAGGCGTTGGCCACCGTGACGGTCGCCGTGCCCCCCGTCGCCGCGGTGTACGTCACGGTCACACTTCCCTCGGCCGGGCCGTCCGCCCTGAGGAGCTGGGCCGCCGTTCCGATGTCGCCGCCCGTGGACGTGCCGCTGTTGGTCGTGCCGCTGTTGGTCGTGGGGTCTTCCTGCGAGGGGCTCGGGTCGGGTGCGGGCTCCTCGGTGCCGCCCCCCGTCTCGCCGCCGGTTCCACCGCCGGTTCCGCCGTCCGTGGGACAGGTCTCGGAAGGCACCCAGGCGAACTTCACGTCGTACGTCTCACCCGGCTTGAGCACCAGCGGCGCGGACTCCAGGGACGGGTCGGGCAGGCCGGCCGCCGCGTCCCCCGCCACATGCCGGGCCGAGTCCACCTTGGCGGGGTCGGCCGCACCCAGCGGAGTCACGCTCACGCCTCCGGGCCCGCCGACGGTACAGCTCGCCGTGGACACGTTGCCGACCCGGAAGGAGCCGTAGACCGCGCCGGTCGAGTCGGGGGCGACGCTGCTCGCGACGGCCGGTCCGAGCTGCGCGGCCGTGCAGGCGGTCACCCCGGCCGCCGCGCTCGACGAGGGGCCCGCCTTCTCGGGCTCGCCCGTGCGCGAGCCGGGCTCCGAGGTCTTCTCCTTGTCCTCCTTGCCCTTGCCGTCCTTGTCGGTCCCCTCGATCCGGTCCGAGGTACCGCCCGCGGTGGTCTCGCCGCCGCCGGTCTTCTTGTCCTTGCCGGTGCTGCCCTCCGTCTCCGAGGCGTGGCCGATGGCGAACGGGTTGGCGTCCGAACCGGTGACGTTCGCGACGTGCACGAGGGCCGGGACGGCCGTGCCGAGGAAGAGGGCCGCGGCCGCCGCGCCGACGAGGAGCTGCCGCTTGCGCGCCCGGCGGGCGGGGACCGCGCGCTGCAGGTATTCCAGCGAGCCCTCGCGCGGCTCCATCTCGCCCACCGAGCGGTGCAGCAGGCTCCGTACATCAAGCTCGTCCGGCTCGGCCGAGTCGGACGACTCGGACGACTCGGACGGCTCAGCGGGCTCGACCGACTCGGTCGACTGGTCCGACTCTGCCGACTGGTCCGACTCTGCAGGCTCGGTCGACCGGTCCGACTCTGCCGGTCGGTCCGACTCGGCCGACTCGGCCGGCTGGTCCGGCTGGTCCGGCTGGTCCGAGTCCGTCAGCCGGTCCGGGCCGGCCGGCTCATCGGAGTCGAACCGCTCCGCGCCCTGGTCGGGCCCCTGGTCGTCCAGGCCGTCGTTCACAGTTCCGTTCCCAGCGTGCGATTGGTTCGACTGCTGCCCGGTCGGGGACACCAACCCACGCAGTACGCGCAGGCCGTCACCGTCGGACGGACCCGGGCCATCGGCCCCGGACACACGTTCGTCGGGCTCACGTTCCTCAGTCTCGGCCGCGCTCTCCTCGGCCACGTGCTCTCCGGCCGCGCGCTTCTCGGGCCCATCCTCCTCCGGCCCGCGCTCCTCGCCGCGCGTGTCCCTGTCGCCGCTCATACCGGCGCCTCCATGGCCACTCGCAGCGCCGCGATCCCGCGCGAGCCGTACGCCTTCACCGAGCCCAGCGAGATGCCGAGCGTCGCCGCCACCTGCGCCTCGGTCATGTCCGCGAAGTACCGCAGCACCAGCACCTCGCGCTGACGGCGCTGCAGCCCTTTCATCGCCTTGATGAGGGAGTCGCGCTCCAGCTGGTCGTAGGCACCTTCCTCCGCGCTCGCCATGTCGGGCATGGGCTTGGAGAGCAGCTTCAGGCCGAGGATGCGGCGGCGCAGCGCGGAACGGGAGAGGTTGACGACCGTCTGACGCAGATACGCCAGGGTCTTCTCCGGGTCCCGGACGCGTTTACGGGCGGAGTGGACGCGGATGAACGCCTCCTGGACGACGTCCTCGCAGGAGGCGGTGTCGTCGAGGAGCAGCGCCGCGAGACCCAGCAGCGAGCGGTAGTGCGCGCGGTAGGTCTCGGTGAGATGGTCGACGGTCGTGCCGGCCGCCACGATGTCGTCGGCACCGCCGTCACGCTGACTCGGTATGCGGGCGGGCCGCGCTGCTGGCATCGGCGCGATCACCGGCATGCCACCGGACGCACCGGCCTTGCGGGGTCGGAGAATTTGGCGGGGCGGGCGTAGAGCCGTGCCACGCGGCGTTGCGAAGTCGAGTACCTCAGCCACGCCAGTTGGACACGCTTCCCCCCATGAGGGTTGTACGTGCCGCGCGTCACGTTTGCCGCGCCCGGCGCCGGCCGACCGCCGTCCGTGCCGGGCAGGACTCTCGACAGCACACCGAATACCCTCATGTGTCTGCTCTTCCCCTATGTCTCATATGAACGGACGTCCCCACGTCCGGTTCCAGACGTCCCCACGTCCGGAAAGACCACCGCGTCCCCACGCGCCCAACAACAGGGGTGACCGCGAAGACGCTTCCCGCCCCACGCTCGGTTGCGTGGGGCGGGAAATTAAATCTTCGACTGCCGACCGGGCAGGATCAAGAGATCTGAGCCATCCTGGCCGGATCGCATGGTTCACGAAGATCCTACAAACTCATCCCCGTGACCAAGGATTATTTACGCCTCGGCCACCACCAGTTCGGCTGTCTGTGCGCTGTTGAGCGCGGCGCCCTTGCGCAAGTTGTCACCGCAGACGAAGAGTTCGAGCGCCGTCGGGTCGTCAAGCGCCCGCCGTACCCGTCCCACCCACGTCGGATCGGTGCCGACGACGTCGGCGGGCGTGGGGAACTCGCCCGCGGCGGGGTTGTCGTACAGCACGACGCCGGGTGCCGTGGCGAGGATCTCGCGGGCCGCGTCGACGGTGACCTCGTCCTCGAAGCGGGCGTGCACGGTGAGCGAGTGCGTGGTGATCACCGGCACCCGTACGCAGGTCACGGCGACCGGGAGCCGCGCCAGGCCGAGGATCTTGCGGGACTCGTCGCGGACCTTCATCTCCTCCGAGGACCAGCCGTCCTCGCGCAGCGACCCGGCCCACGGCACGACGTTCAGCGCGACCGGCTCCGCGAAGGGACCCGTGTTGTCCCCCACTGCCCGCCGTACGTCACCGGGGCCGGTCCCCAGTTCCGTACCCGCGACCAGGGACAGCTGCTCCCGCAGGGTGCGCACGCCCTCGTGTCCGGCGCCGCTGACCGCCTGGTACGAGGAGACGACCAGCTCGCGCAGCCCGAACTCGGCGTGCAGCGCGCCCACCGCGACGATCATCGACAGGGTGGTGCAGTTCGGGTTGGCGACGATCCCGCGCGGGCGCATCCGCGCGGCGTGCGAGTTGACCTCGGGGACCACGAGCGGCACCTGAGGGTCCATCCGGAAGGCGCCGGAGTTGTCGACCACCACCGCACCCCGTGCGACGGCGACGGGCACCCACCGCTCGGCAACCTCGTCGGGGACGTCGAACAGCGCGACGTCGATCCCGTCGAAGGCCTCCTCGGTGAGCGCCACGACCTCGACCTGCTCACCGCGCACGGCCAGCTTGCGGCCGGCCGAGCGCGGGGAGGCGATCAGTCGGATCTCGCCCCAGATGTCCGCCCGCTGGGACAGGATCTGGAGCATGACCGTGCCGACGGCCCCGGTCGCTCCCACGACCGCGAGCGCCGGCCGTCCGGACCGCCCCATCAGCGGCCGGTGCCCCCGTAGACGACGGCCTCGTCGCTGTCGGAGTCCAGCCCGAAGGCGGTGTGCACGGCGCGGACGGCACCGTCCACGTCGTCCTTGCGGGTGACGACCGAGATACGGATCTCGGAGGTCGAGATCAGCTCGATGTTCACGCCCGCGTCGGACAGGGCGGTGAAGAAGTCGGCGGTGACCCCGGGGTTGGTCTTCATACCGGCACCGACCAGCGAGATCTTGCCGATCTGGTCGTCGTAGCGCAGGGACTCGAAGCCGATGGCGCCCTTGTTCTTCTCCAGGGCGTCGATGGCCTTGCGGCCCTCGGTCTTCGGCAGCGTGAACGAGATGTCCGTCAGGCCCGTGGAGGCCGCCGACACGTTCTGCACGACCATGTCGATGTTGATCTCGGCGTCGGCGATCGTACGGAAGATCGAGGCCGCCTCGCCCGGCTTGTCCGGCACACCGACGACCGTGACCTTGGCCTCGGAGGTGTCGTGCGCGACACCGGAGATGAGCGCCTGCTCCACCTTCTTGTCCCCTCGCTGAATCGGCTCTCTGCTGACCCACGTGCCCGGCAGTCCGCTGAAGGACGAGCGGACGTGGATCGGGATGTTGTACCGGCGGGCGTACTCCACACAGCGGTGGAGCAGCACCTTCGACCCGGAGGCCGCCAGTTCGAGCATGTCGCCGGTCGAGATCCAGTCGATCTTCCGGGCCTTCGGCACCACGCGCGGGTCGGCGGTGAACACGCCGTCGACGTCGGTGTAGATCTCGCACACCTCGGCCTCGAGGGCGGCCGCCAGGGCCACCGCGGTGGTGTCGGAGCCGCCGCGGCCGAGCGTGGTGATGTTCTTGCCCTGCTGGCTGACGCCCTGGAAACCGGCGACGATGGCGATGTTGCCCTCGTCCACCGAGGCACGGATCCGGCCGGGTGTGACGTCGATGATGCGGGCTTTGTTGTGGACCGAGTCGGTGATGACACCCGCCTGGCTGCCGGTGAAGCTCTGGGCGTTGTGGCCCAGGTTTTTGATCGCCATGGCCAGCAGGGCCATGGAGATCCGCTCTCCCGCGGTCAGCAGCATGTCGAGCTCGCGCCCGGCAGGCATCGGGGAAACCTGCTCGGCGAGATCGATCAACTCGTCCGTCGTGTCGCCCATCGCGGAAACCACGACGACCACCTGGTGGCCGTTCTGCTTGGCTTCCACGACCCTCTTGGCGACGCGCTTGATGCCTTCGGCATCGCCTACGGAGGAGCCTCCGTACTTCTGCACGACAAGGCCCACGTGCGCTCCTCGCTCAGTCCGTCGTTGTCCCACGTTTTGCGCACATGTGTGCACACCGTGGTCGGCTCATTCTATCGGGCACCCGAAAAACGCCTCGTCGATACCGCATCGTGAGATTCCCGGACGCCCCTGCAGGAGGGCTCATGCCCAGCCCGAAGCCGACCACTCGGAAAAGCGACCTGCGTCACACGCCGGAACATCGGACGTCTCGTTCTTCCGGCACGCAGCCGTCCGTGCCGCGCACCCGTCCCGAAAACCGTGAGCACTTCGGCCGGAGCTGTTCGCAGGTGCTCATGCGGGCGCCGAAGTGACACCGGACTGCCGACTGCTCACGTATTCGCCGAAGGGGCCCCGCCCGCCGTTTCGGGAAAACCGGTGCCGTCAGATGACCGGGCGCATGCCCAGGGGGGTGCCTATTTCCTCCGCCATGACCTTGCCCGCCTCGAATTCGAGGGTGTCGTCGCCCATGCCCTGGTCGGTGTCGAGGCCGTCGAGGGCGGCCAGGGGCTGGTTGAGGCGGACGTGGGCGACGACGGACTGGAGGGCGCGCAGGGTCGCCGACGCGGTGGGGCCCCAGTTGGAGAAGTAGGAGAACTGCCACCACCACAGCGCTTCCGTGGTGCGGCCGGCCCGGTAGTGGACCATGCCGTGGCGGAGGTCGGTGATGACGTCGGTGAGGTCGTCGGAGATCCGGGCCGGGACGGGCGCCGTGCGGGGCTCGTAGGGGTCGAAGACCTCGGAGTAGACGTCGACCGGCTCCAGCAGCCGGGCGAGGTTCTCGCGGAGTTCGTCCACGTCGGCCTCCGGGCCTCCGTCGGGCTCGTACCGCTCCTCGGGGACGATGTCCTCGTGGGCGCCCAGCCGACCGCCGGCCAGCATGAGCTGGGAGACCTCCAGCAGGAGGAAGGGGACCGTCGAGTCGGGCTCGTCGCCCTTGGCGACCTCCGTGACGGCGACCAGGAAGCTCTCGATCTGATCCGCGATCTGGACCGAGAAGTCGTCCGGGTTCCGGTTGGTCGCGTGCAGCGTGGCATCAGACATCTAGGAGTCGTCTCCCCTCGAAGGCGCGCCCGAGGGTGACCTCGTCCGCGTACTCCAGGTCGCCGCCCACCGGGAGGCCGCTGGCCAGACGGGTGACCTTGAGACCCATGGGCTTGATCATGCGGGCGAGGTACGTGGCCGTGGCCTCGCCCTCCAGATTCGGGTCCGTGGCCAGGATCAGCTCGGTGACCGTGCCGTCGGCCAGCCGGGCCAGCAGTTCCCGGATGCGCAGATCGTCGGGGCCCACCCCGTCGATCGGGCTGATCGCGCCACCCAGGACGTGGTAGCGGCCCCGGAACTCGCGGGTGCGCTCGATGGCCACGACGTCCTTGGGTTCCTCCACGACACAGATGACCGCGCGGTCGCGGCGGGTGTCACGGCAGATGTTGCAGAACTCCTCCTGCGCCACATTGCCGCAGGTCGCGCAGAAGCGGACCTTCGCCTTCACTTCCATCAGGGCGTGGGCGAGACGCCGTACGTCCGTCGGCTCCGCCTGGAGGATGTGGAAGGCGATCCGCTGGGCGCTCTTCGGACCGACGCCGGGCAGCCGCCCGAGTTCGTCGATGAGATCCTGCACCACGCCTTCGTACAACGGACTGCCGTCCTTCCTGGATTTTCTTCAGTACGTACCGTAGAGGCCCGCGCCCCGTCTTAGAAGGGCAGACCGGGAATGCCGCCGCCGCCCAGGCCCTGGGCCAGCGGGCCGAGCTTCTGCTGCTGGAGGGTCTGAGCGTTCTCGTTGGCCGCCTGGACGGCCGCGACGATCAGGTCCGCGAGGGTCTCGGTGTCCTCGGGGTCCACCGCCTTCGGGTCGATCTTCAGCGCCCGGAGCTCGCCACCGCCGGTGACGGTCGCCGTCACCAGGCCGCCGCCCGCCTTGCCGTCGACCTCCGTCTGCGCGAGTTCCTCCTGCGCCTTGGCCAGGTCCTGCTGCATCTTCTGGGCCTGCTGGAGCAACTGCTGCATGTTGGGCTGGCCACCACCGGGGATCACGATTCAGCTCCTTGGTCGGTCCGTCCGTACGGGATTTTCCCGTTCGGCACGAGCCTACGTGGTCCGGGCGGCCGTCGCCCCAGCACTCTTTCGAGTGAGTCTCGGTCGGGCCCTCCACCTGATCACGGCCCTCTTTCGGGCGGAAGAGGAGCCGAACCCCCGACGCCCCCACCCGTTGGGCGGTAGGAAGGGCCGGACACGTCCGCGCCGACCGTCGAGCAGACGTCGCGCAGACGTCGAGCAGGAGTCGGTAGGGGTCAGGTCAGTAGGGAGTACGGGGTGGGTCAGCCGGAGATGCAGCCCGAGGGCCGTCCGCAGGACGGCCCCGGCGAGGGGGCGACCGGGCTGCGGCCGGGCGATCTGGCCGGGCGGGTGTTTCCCCTCGGGGACTGGGGCGAGCCCGCGCTCCGGCTGGACGAGCTGTACCGGTGGGTGGAGCGGGGGGCGTTGGACACCGCCGCCTGGTATCTCGCGGACCGGGTGTGGAAGCGGCGCTGCGCACGGGCCCTGCGCGCCGGGACCGCGGCGGGGGCGGTCACCGGGGCGGCGCTGCTGCTGCTGGATCTGACCCGGGTGGCCGTCGGGGCCACCCCCTGGGGGTACCTGGCGCTGCTGCTGGCGGTCGTGTGTGCGGTCGCCGACCGGTTCTTCGGAGTGACGTCCGGCTGGATGCGGGACGTGGCGACCGCACAGGCGGTGCAGCGGCGGCTCCAGGCGTTCCAGTTCGACTGGGCGTCGGAGTGCGTCCGCGAGGTGCTGGGCCCGGCCGAGGGCACCGCGAGCGAGGCGACCGAGCGGTGCCTGTCGGTGCTGCGGCGGTTCTCGGAGGACGTGAGCGAGCTGGTGCGGGCCGAGACGGAGGACTGGATGTCGGACTTCCGCGGCGGGATCGTGCCGTTGGGCGTCCGGGGGGCCGCGGCGGGCGCGGGCCGCCCCGATGCGGCCGCGCCATACGGCCGCTTCCCCGCCCCTCCGGGCGCGGCCCGCCCGAACATGCCCCGGCAGCGCCCGCCGGAGCCGAGGTAAGCCGAGGCAGGGGGACGGCCGGGTGTCTCAGTCCCGGGTGTAGGTGAGCTGCTCGCCGTTGCTGGTGGTCACACGCTGGAGGGAACCGTCGGGGCGGAGGGTGATCTCGGTGGCGGACCCCGGGGTGCAGGCGCTGCGCGGCTGGCCGACCGTCACGCTGGACGGGCCGATCCGCAGCCGGTCGCCGGAGCCCGGGGTCTCGGAGAGGCCGGCCTCGAACACGCAGTGGTAGGTGCCGTCGCCGGTGGGCCCGTCGGCGACGAGGGACATGACCGTGTCCCCCACCTCGCCCTGCTGGATGGTCAGCGTGCGGGTGTGCAGGCCGCTCGCGTTGTCGATGGTCGTGGACCAGCTGCCCAGGTAGCCGGTCGGGATCACCCCGTCCGTCGGCGCGGGGGTGCCGGACCGGGCCGGGTCGCCCGTGTCTCCCGTACCGCCTGCACCGCCCGATCCGTCCGGCCCGGTCGAGGCCTTGCCGTCGGCGGTCGGGGCGGTGCCCTGGGACGTGCCGTCGGTCGCCGTGGCCGTGGGATCGCCGTCGGCGCTGTCGCCGCCGTCGCCGCTGCTCATGAGCGCGTACACCGTGCCGCCGGCGGCGATCGCGACGACCAGCGCGATGACGACGAGCAGCGCGGTGGAACGGTCGCCCCGCGGTGTCCGCGCCGGGCCGTGCGGGGGCGGGTTCGAGCCGAAGGGCGGCGGGCCGTAGGGCGGGGTGGAGCCGGCGGCCCCGTAGGCGTTGTACGGGTGGCCGTAGCCGGGGGGCTGGGCGTGCGGCTGGGGATGGCCGTATGCGGCGGGGACCTGCCCGGCCGCCGGGCTGCCCGGGGCGGGGCCCGGGGGCGGTGTGGTGCTCTGGCCGGCGACCAGGGTGGGCAGGTGGTCCACCGGCGCACCGGCACCGGGGGTGCCCGGCGCGGGCGGGGCGGGCGCGTGGGGCGGGGGCTCCGGTGGGGCGGAGCCGTCGGGGGCGGGGGCGTGTTCGGGGGTGGCGGCGGGCGCGGAGCCGTCCGGTCCGGGGAGTGCGGGCGGCGTGGGCGGTACGGGTTGCCCGGCGGCCCCTGCCGCACCCCCCGCCCCCGCCGCCGCTGCCGGGGGCGCCTCCGGGGCCTCCGCGTCCAGCAGCCGCACGGCGTGCCTACCGAGCTGGGCGACCAGGACACTCGGCAGCCAGGGATCGCGGGAACGGCCGTCGACGACGGTGTCCTCGGCGCCGGTGCGTTCCAGGATCCGGTCGAGCGTGGGCCGCTGGGCGGGGTCCTTCTTCAGGCAGTCCCTCACCAGGTCGGCGAGACCCTCGGGGACCCGGCCGAGGTCGGGTTCCTCCTGGGCGATGCGGAACATCAGGGCGTGCACCCCGCTGTTGGCGGTGCCGAAGGGAAGCTCGCCGGTGGCCGCGTAGGCGAGCACCGAGCCGAGGCAGAAGACGTCGCAGGCGGAGGTGACGCGGTCGCCGCGCACCTGCTCCGGCGCCATGAACCCGGGCGAGCCGACGAGCGCGCCGGTGCGGGTGAGTCCGCCGTCGGTCACGGTCTCCATCGCCCGCGCGATCCCGAAGTCGATGACGCGCGGCCCGTCGATGGTGACGAGCACGTTGGACGGTTTGAGGTCGCGGTGCACGATGCCGGCGGCGTGGATGTCCTTCAGCGCGTGCGCGAGACCGGCGGCGAGGATGCGTACCGAGCGCTCGGGCAGCGCGCCGTGGTCCTGCCCGACCACCTGCTGGAGGCTGGGCCCCGCGACGTACCCGGTGGCGACCCACGGCACCGGGGCCTCGGTGTCCGCGTCCAGCACCGGCGCGGTCCAGGCACCGCCGACCTGCCGTGCGGCCTGCACCTCCTGGCGGAAACGGGCCCGGAACTCCTCCTGCCGGGCCAGCTCCTCCCGGACCAGTTTGACGGCGACGGTGCGTCCCCGGTCGGAACGGGCCAGGTAGACGCACCCCATCCCGCCGGCCCCGAGCCGCGCGAGCAGCCGGTACGCGCCGATCCTCCCCGGGTGCCGGCCGCCCGGCGCCCCCGGCGCGTCGCCCCCCGGCCCGTGCATCTCCATCGTTGCGCCGCCTTCCCCCCACAGTGAGCAACAGCCCGAGGATAGACCGGGCTTGGTCCGGGGTGACCAGGGCTTCGTCCACTGTTCCGTAACAGATGGGCCGAGTCCGTCGAGCACGGTGAACAGGCGTTCAGCAAGTGGACCACCTGTCCGAACTCCGCCTCACCGAACGCCTTCACCGGTCGTCGGCGACGGGCTTCCCCGTCGCGACGGCGGTCGACATCCTGTCGCGGAAAGCGGCGGACCGCAGACAGGCCGCCGATGTCGGGCGGCCGGTGCCACGGCCTACCCTCACCCCCATGACTCCTCAGCCGAACCCCGAGGTCGGGGCCGCCGTGAAGGCCGCCGACCGTGCGCACGTCTTCCACTCCTGGTCCGCGCAGGAGCTCATCGACCCGCTCGCCGTCGCCGGGGCGGAGGGGTCGTACTTCTGGGACTACGACGGCCGGCGCTACCTCGACTTCACCAGCGGCCTCGTCTACACCAACATCGGCTACCAGCACCCGAAGGTCGTCGCCGCGATCCAGGAGCAGGCCGGGCGGATGACGACGTTCGCGCCCGCGTTCGCCGTCGAGGCGCGGTCGGAGGCGGCGCGGCTGATCGCCGAGCGGACGCCGGGGGACCTCGACAAGATCTTCTTCACCAACGGGGGCGCGGACGCCGTCGAGCACGCCGTGCGCATGGCGCGGCTGCACACCGGGCGGCCCAAGGTGCTCTCCGCGTACCGCTCGTACCACGGCGGCACCCAGCAGGCCGTGAACCTCACCGGTGACCCGCGCCGCTGGGCCTCCGACAGCGGCACGGCCGGGGTCGTGCACTTCTGGGCGCCCTTCCTGTACCGCTCCCGCTTCTACGCCGAGACCGAGGAGCAGGAGTGCGCGCGGGCGCTCGAGCACCTGGAGGCGACGATCACCTTCGAGGGGCCGTCGACGATCGCGGCGATCATCCTGGAGACCGTTCCGGGTACGGCGGGGATCATGCCGCCGCCGCCCGGCTACCTCGCCGGGGTCCGCGAGCTGTGCGACACGTACGGCATCGTCTTCGTCCTGGACGAGGTCATGGCCGGGTTCGGCCGGACCGGCACGTGGTTCGCGGCGGACCTGTACGACGTCGTGCCGGACCTGATGACCTTCGCGAAGGGCGTGAACTCCGGGTATGTGCCGCTCGGCGGCGTCGCGATCTCCGGGGCGATCGCCGACACGTTCGGGAAGCGGCCGTACCCGGGTGGGCTGACGTACTCCGGGCATCCGCTGGCCTGTGCCGCGGCCGTCGCGACGATCGGCGTCATGGCCGAGGAGGGCGTCGTCGAGAACGCCTCGCGGCTCGGCACGTCGGTGGTCGGACCCGCGCTGCACGAGCTCGCGGAGCGGCACCCCAGTGTGGGCGAGGTCCGCGGGGTCGGCATGTTCTGGGCGCTGGAACTGGTGCGGAACCGGGAGACCCGGGAGCCGCTGGTGCCGTACCACGCGACCGGCGAGGCGAACGCCCCCATGGCCGCCTTCGCGGCGGCCGCGAAGGCGGGCGGGCTGTGGCCCTTCGTGAACATGAACCGCACCCATGTGGTGCCGCCGTGCAACACGACCGAGGCCGAGCTGAAGGAGGGCCTGGCGGCACTGGACTCGGCCCTGTCGGTGGCGGACGAGTACGTGGAGTGACCCGGCGCCCCGTGCCCGTTGGGGGCCCGCCGGGGGTTGCCGACCCCGGCGGGCACTCGAACAGGCCGGGCAGGGTGAACGCGTAAGGTGGCGGCACCGTGGACAGATGTGTGCACGTCATTCGAACGCGATGAGGGAGACGCCCGACCATGCCCGGCACCAGCGGCAACGGCGCGGTGACCCGCAGCACGCTGCGGCAGCAGATCGCCGACGCGCTCCGTGACGAGGTGCTGGCCGGGCGGCTCCAGCCGGGGCAGGAGTTCACCGTCAAGGAGATCGCCGACCAGTACGGGGTCTCCGCGACCCCGGTGCGGGAGGCGCTGGTCGACCTGTCGGCGCAGGGACTGCTCGACGCCGACCAGCACCGGGGGTTCCGGGTGCACGAGTACTCCGTCGACGACTTCCGCGGCATGATCGAGGCCCGCGGCCTGGTGGTCGACGGGATGTTCCACGCCCTGACCGACCCCGAGGGACGCCTGGCCTCCCTGCGGCCCGAGGAACCCCGGGTCGCCGCCGCGCTCGCCGGGGTCCGTCGGCGCGGCGAGGAGGCGCAGCGGTCGGCCCTCGCCGGGGACCTCACCGTTCTGATCGGCTACGACCTGCGCTTCTGGCGCGAACTCGGGGCCCTGTTCGGCAACCCCTACCTCACCGCCTTCCTGCACCGGCTCCGGGTGCAGACCTGGGTGTGCGCGGTGCAGCATCTGCGTCGGCTGCCCGATCTACGGGGACGGCTGTGGTCCGAGCACACCGATCTGGTCGATTCCCTGTCGCGCCGTGACACCGATTCCGCTCGCGCGATCATCGAGTCGTACAACGCCCACTCCCTGACCCTCATCGAGCGGCTCCCCCCGGACCGACCGGACCGACCCGACTGACCCGACCGACCGGAGCCCCGGGCACGGAGTCCGGGGCGCGGCGCCCGCGTCGTCCGTGTTCGTATGGGTAGGGGACCTGCACGAGGGGAGCCGCTCTCGCCTCGCGCCGATACCCTTCTCTGACCTACGTATCTTCGACCCACGTGCTGTGCGAGGAGCCCTCTTGGCCTGTGACCTGTGGCTGGTACCGCTCGTCGACGTGTTGTGCCACACGCCCGACAATCCGTTCGCCGAGGAGATCGCGCAGTACGACAAGGTGCTCGCCGAGGCCGGGCTGCCGCCGGTGCCGGTGTACCAGTACATGCCGGGACTGTCCGGCGAGGTCGCCCCGGTCGCGGGCTTCGACTACGACGCGCTGCACTTCCTGCGGCGCACGTACCTGCTCCAGGTGTGCGGGCTGCCGGTCACGCCGGTGGGCGAACTGGGCGGTGACTACGAGCAGTTGCTGGAGATGTTCGAGGCGACGGCCCAGCAGTCGCACCTGGTCTGGCACTACGACCACGCCGGGGCGTACGTCCCCGTGGACTTCCCGACCCCGCTCTCCAGCGACGAACTCCTCGCCGGTGGCGGCCCGCTGGGCTCCTCCCACGCACTGCTGCGGGAACTGGAACTCGTCGCCCCGGCCCTCGGCATCGACCCCGCGAACCCCCCGGCCGCGCCGGAGCCCCCGCAGGGACCGACCGAGCTGGAGGAACCCGCCGTCCCGCCCCCGTACGACCCCAGCCCCTTCGCCCGCGAACGCCACGTCTGGCTCGGTCTGCACGCGGCGGCGACCCGGAGCCTGGCCCAGGGCTCGATGATCGTCTTCAGCTGACCCCCGGGCGGGTACGGACTCGCCCCGAAAGCCCCGAACGCCCCGGAGACGAGAACGTCCCGGTGACCCTGGACGGGTCACCGGGACGTCGGGGTGCGGCAGGGCCGGCCCTACAGGAACGAGTTGATCTCGATCGTCTCGTCGCGGCCCGGGCCCACGCCGATCGCGGAGATCGGGGCGCCGGACATCTCCTCCAGGGCCTTGACGTAGGCCTGGGCGTTCTTCGGCAGGTCGGAGAAGGACTTCGCCCCGGTGATGTCCTCGGACCAGCCGGGGAGCATCTCGTAGACCGGCTTCGCGTGGTGGAAGTCCGTCTGGGAGTACGGGAGCTCCTCGACGCGCTTGCCGTCGATCTCGTAGGCCACGCAGACCGGGATCTGCTCCCAGCCGGTGAGGACGTCGAGCTTGGTGAGGAAGAAGTCGGTCAGGCCGTTCACGCGGGTCGCGTAGCGGGCGATGACCGCGTCGAACCAACCGCAGCGGCGGTCGCGGCCGGTGGTGACGCCCCGCTCGCCGCCGATGGTGCGCAGCGCCTCGCCGTCCTCGTCGAACAGCTCGGTCGGGAAGGGGCCGGCGCCGACGCGGGTCGTGTACGCCTTGAGGATGCCGATGACCCGGCTGATCTTCGTCGGGCCCACGCCGGCGCCCGTGCAGGCACCGCCCGCGGTCGGGTTGGACGAGGTGACGAAGGGGTACGTGCCGTGGTCGATGTCGAGCAGGGTGCCCTGGCCGCCCTCGAAGAGGACCACCTTGTCCTGCTCCAGGGCCTGGTTGAGGACCAGGACGGTGTCGGTGACGTACGGCGCCAGCTTGTCGGCGTAGCCCAGCAGTTCCCCGACCACCTGGTCCACGGCGATCGCGCGCCGGTTGTAGAGCTTGGTGAGCATCTGGTTCTTGACGTCGAGGGCCGCCTCTACCTTCTGGGTGAGGATCGACTCGTCGTACAGGTCCTGGACCCGGATGCCGACGCGGTTGATCTTGTCGGCGTAGGTCGGGCCGATGCCGCGACCGGTCGTCCCGATCTTGCGCTTGCCGAGGAAGCGTTCCGTCACCTTGTCGACGGTCACGTTGTACGGCGTGATGATGTGCGCGTTACCGCTGATCAGGAGCTTGGACGTGTCGACGCCCCGATCGTTCAGCCCACTCAGCTCGGAGAGCAGGACGGAGGGGTCGACGACGACGCCGTTGCCGATGACCGGCGTGCATCCGGGGGACAGGATTCCGGAAGGGAGCAGGTGGAGGGCGTACTTCTGGTCACCCACGACTACCGTGTGGCCGGCGTTGTTGCCGCCTTGGTAGCGCACCACGTAGTCGACGGAACCTCCGAGCAGGTCCGTCGCCTTTCCCTTGCCTTCGTCACCCCACTGAGCACCGAGCAGCACAAGTGCGGGCACGCGCGTACACCCCTTCCGGGCGGGGCATGTCCAGGGTCAGGGGCGTACGCGGTGGATCTCCGCCGCGTGCACCGCGACCACCGTTGGCCGCCAACCGTCGGACCGGGTGCCCCGGAATAGACGAAGCCCCTGCGCAAAAGTGCAAAGGGGCTCTTGCACAAAGATGCTACCCGAGGAAGCGAGGCATGGCCGAGGTGGCGACTTCCCCGACGTCCGATCAGCTCCTGGTGGTCATCGATCCGGTCGCCCGCCGCAGGGACGGCGAGTCCGTGCGCATCGCGAAAGACGTGCTCAGCGGGGGTGCGAGCACGAAGGTCTGCCTGCCGGACGGGCCGGAGGAGTTCGCCCGCGCGCTGGCCCGGCTGGGTTCCCGGCGGCCGGTGGTGATCGGCGACGACCGGGCTCTGACGCGGGCGGTGGGGGTGCTGCACCGGCAGCGCGAGCTGACCGGCTGCGCGCTGTCCCTGGTTCCGGTCGGCGGCGCGCTGTCCCTCGCCCGGTCGCTGGGGGTGCCCACGGGGACGGTGGCGGCGGCGCGGGCCGTGCTGGACGGCGCCGAACGGCGGATGGACCTGCTGGTGGACGACAGCGACGGGGTGGTGCTCGGCGCGGTGCGGATCCCGCCGGTCGGGGGTGTGACGCCGGTACGGGAGACGGTCGGCGGGGTGGGGCGTCCCTGGCTGCAGACGTGCCGGTCCCTGGTACGGACCCTGGTGCCGGCCCGGCCGTCCGAGATCGCTCCCGTCACCGAGGCGCATCCCTCCCGGCTGCGGGTGGAGGTCGACGGAGAGACCCTGGTCGACCTGCACCAGCCGGTGGAGGCCGTGTCGGTCGTCCCGGGCACCTCCGGGGCGGCCAGGGTCGAAGTGCGTCCGGCGTCGGTGGGCGCGGAGGCGTCCCCGCTGCTGGCGGAGGGGCGGGCGGTGACGGTGTCGGGCGCCCACTTCCGGTACCGCGCGGACGCGGTGGTGTCGGGGCCGGTGCTGACCCGGACGTGGGTGGTGCTGGAGGGGGCCCTGGGGCTGACTCTGCCGAAGAGCTGACCGACCGGCTCAGGGGGCGCTGAAGCCGGTCGTGTCCAGCAGGCAGTCGAACGGCTCGGGAATCGGGAGCTTCTCACCGAACGGCCTGGTGCAGTGCGACTCGTAGCCCTTGGCGGAGGGCGTCCACAGGACGGTGGCCTGCTCCTCCTGCATGTCGAGGATCAGGTAGACGGGGATACCGGCTCGTCCATAGACCTCGACCTTGTCCGTCAGGTCGTCGTCCCGGGTGGAGGAGGAGGTCAGTTCGGCAACGAAGGAGAGGGCTTCCCCGTCCAAGTGGTTGTCGGCTGTCTCCATGGCCTTCGCATGCGCCGCGTGGATATCCGGCCCGTACGCCCGCTCAACGTTCGGGAAAACGTACAGATTCGGCGCCCGCTCGATCTGGTGCCCCTCAGGAAGGTGCGGTTCCAGCTGCTGGCATACCAGGCGCATTACACGGGTGTAGTACCCCCTCGACCACGGCGACACGACGATGTTCCCCCTGATGATCTCGGCTTTGTAGCCGTCGGGCACGTCCAGCTCGTCGAGGGTGTCCAGCAACTCCTCGAAGTCGTAGGGCTCGGTGCCGCTTATCGTCGGTCGCTCTGCCATGGCTGCCATGATGCGCCCTCCCCTTGATGCGGACCAGTAGCAACCCAGAGCAGCCGACCAATCACACACGCGTGACCGGCTTCTGCGACCGCCCCTCACCCCCGCCCGAAGCGCTCCTCGCGGTGGGTCCGCCAGCGCGCCATCATCCCCTCGATCTCCTTCTCCACGAACTCGAAGAAAGCCAGGGTCTCCGCCAGCCGGCGGCCCGCCGGGGTGTCGGACCCCAGGCTGGTGACGCCCTCGCGCAGGGCGTCCTCCCAGCGCCGGATGACGGTCTCGCGGTTGGTGAGGGCCTCGTACCACTGGTCGCCGCGCACCCGGTACCGCTCCCGGCGCGAGCCTGGCTCGCGCTCGCGGGAGACCATGTGCTGCTGCGCCAGATAGCGCACCGCGCCGGAGACCGCGGCGGGCGAGATCCGCAGCCGCTCCCCCAGTTCGGCGGAGGTCATGACACCGGTGTCGGAGGAGAGCAGCGCGGCGAAGACCCGGGCGGGCATGCGCGGCAGTCCGGCCTCCACCAACTGCGCCGCGAAGTGCTCGACGAACCGCGAGACGGCCTCCGGATCCCGGTTCGTCACGCTCGGTTCCGCCATGACCCGATCATCTCCCCTGCTCAAACACCGTTCGCCAGTCTAGCCGCCGTTCATACGATTCCTTAACTTCACAAAATTCTGAAAGAAATGTACGTTCGCCATCATGACGAAGGCAATCAGCGTCTCCGGACTCCACAAGTCGTTCGGTCGCACGCGCGCACTCGACGGTCTCGACCTGGACGTCGAGTCCGGCGAGGTGCACGGCTTCCTGGGCCCGAACGGCTCCGGCAAGTCGACCACCCTCCGCGTCCTGCTCGGTCTGCTGCGTGCCGACTCGGGCGCCGCCCGGGTGCTCGGCCGCGATCCGTGGGCGGACGCCGTGGAGCTGCACCGCCGCCTCGCCTATGTCCCCGGCGACGTCGAACTGTGGCCGGGCCTCACCGGCGGCGAGGCCATCGACCTGCTGGCGCGGCTGCGCGGCGGCCTGGACAGGAAGCGGCGCACCGAGCTCATCGAGCGCTTCGACCTGGACCCGACCAAGAAGGGCCGCGCCTACTCCAAGGGCAACCGGCAGAAGGTCGCCATCGTCGCCGCGCTCGCCTCCGACGCCGAGCTGCTGCTGCTCGACGAGCCGACCGCGGGACTGGACCCGCTCATGGAGGTCGTCTTCCAGGACGTCATCGGCGAGGCCAAGGCGGCGGGCAAGACCGTCCTGCTCTCCAGCCACATCCTGGCCCAGGTGGAGAAGCTCGCCGACCGGGTGAGCATCATCCGGCTGGGCCGCACCGTCCAGTCCGGCACCCTCGGCGAGCTGCGCCACCTGACCCGCACCACCATCGAGGCGGAGACCGAGCGACCCGCCACCGGTCTCGCCGAGCTGCCCGGCGTGCACGACCTGCGGACCCTCGACGAGGCCACCGGCCGGGTCCGTTTCGCCGTCGACGGCGGTCAGGTCGACGGAGCGGTCCGCAGGCTCACCGAGTTCGGCATCCGCAGCCTCGTCAGCCACCCGCCGACCCTGGAGGAGCTGATGCTCCGCCACTACGGCGGCGAGCTCGCCGCCAACGGGCACGACACCGGGCAGGCCGGACGGTACGAGCAAGACGAACGGGTCGGGCGGGCCGGACAGGCCGGACAGGGCACGAACGGAGATTCGCGATGACCACCGCGACCGCCGCCCCCGAGGCGCCGGCCCCCGCCGGACCGGTCGCGGGCGGCAACGCGCTGGCCGGGACCCGGACGCTGATCCGCTTCGCCCTGCGCCGGGACCGGATCCGGCTCCCGGTGTGGATCCTGGCCCTGTTCCTCGGCACGCTCTCCACGGCGAACAGCTTCAAGACGCTGTACAGCTCCCCGGAGGACCGGGCGAACGCCGTCCGGAGCATGGACAGCCCGGCCGGCCTCGCCATGTCCGGCCCCCGCCACTACCTCGACGACTACGGCTTCGGCTCCATGCTGAGCCACCAGATGCTCGGTTTCATGGCCGTCCTCGTCGGCCTCATGAGCGTGCTGATCATCACCCGGCACACCCGCGCCGAGGAGGAGACCGGCCGCGCCGAGCTGGTGCGCTCGACGGTGGTGGGCCGCCACGCCCACCTCGCCGCCGCCCTCTCCGTCGCGGTCCTGGCCAACCTCGCCCTGGCGCTGCTGCTGGCCTTCGGCCTGGCCGGCATGGGGCTGGAGGACGGCGGCACGGCGGGCTCACTGCTCTACGGCTTCGCCCACGCCGCCGTCGGTCTCGTCTTCGCCGCCGTCGCCGCGGTCACCGTCCAGTTCACCGCGCACACGCGCGGCGCGTCCGGCATGGCGCTCGCGGTCATCGGCGTCGCCTACGTGCTGCGCGCCGCCGGCGACAGCGGCGAGAACGGCGCCCTGTCCTGGCTGTCCCCGATCGGCTGGGTACAGCGCAGCTACCCGTACGTCGACGACCGCTGGTGGCCGCTGCTGCTCTGTCTGGCGTTCGCGGTGGTGTGCGCGGCGGCGGGTTTCGTGCTCTCCACCCGGCGGGACGTGGGCGCGGGTCTGCGTCCGGAGAAGCTGGGCAGCCCCACGGCCTCCGACGCGCTCGCCACACCGGTCGGCCTCGCCCTGCGACTGCACCGCGGCATGCTGATCGGCTTCGGCGCGGGCCTGTTCCTGATGGGCGCGATGTACGGATCGATCCTCGGGAACGCCGAGGAGATGCTGAAGGGCATCGACGAGATCCAGGAGGCCCTGGACCGCATCGGCGGGGCGGGCGTCGCCGAGTCCTTCGCCTCCATGGTCATGGTCGTCCTCACGGTCGTGGCGGCGGTGTACGTCGTCATGGCGGCCCTGCGGCCCCGCTCCGAGGAGACGGCGGGCCGTGCCGAGCCCCTCCTCGCCACCGGCCTCTCGCGCACCCGCTGGGTCGGCGGCCACCTGGCCGTGGCCATGGGCGGCGGTACGTTCGTGCTGCTGCTGGCCGGGCTCGGCTTCGGCCTCGCGGGCGCGGCCTCGACCGGTGACGGTTCACTGCTCCCGAAGCTGGTGGGGGCGGCCCTCGCGTACGCGCCCGCCCTGTGGGTCACGGTCGGCGTGGCCGTGGTGCTCTTCGGCTGGTTCCCGCAGGCGAGCCAGGCGGCCTGGATCGTGCCGGTGTACGCCTTCGTGGTCGGCTACCTCGGCCAGATCCTCCAGTTCCCGGGCTGGATGAACAACCTCTCCCCGTTCGGCCATGTCCCCCGGCTCCCCGCCGCGGACATGGACTGGCTCCCCCTGATCCTGCTCTCCCTCGTCGCCGCCGGCCTGGTGTGGCTGGGCCTGGCGGGCTTCCGAAGGCGGGACCTGGAGACGAAGTAACCGCGCCGCGGCCCCGCCCGGCGGGACGCGCCCCCGGCGGGCGGGGCAGGGCCGGCGCGGCATGGGCCGGTGCAGGGGTGTCCCTCCGGAGGGGACAAGGGTTCTGAAGGTGGCGTCGCGGGTCGGGGCCGGCGGTGCTGCCCGGCGGGCGTGGGATCGAGTGACGGCGCATCGGGCCTTGCCGGGGCGGTCGGCTGTTCGTGCGGACGGTGTTCCGCAACCGCCCGCGGGGTGCGGCCTCGACGTGGCGATGCCGCAACACTCGCCCACGCCCCGGGGAGGACACACCGTTCCGAAACCGTGAGCACTTCGGCCACTGTTGTCCTGATCCCGCTCGTTTGAGCGCTTGGGTGACACATGCCCACCGACTGCTCATGGTTTTCGGCACAGCACCCGTCGCCGGGCCCGCAGCCCCGGGACCGCGGAGGTCCCCTTTGCGGAGCGGGCCCGGTGCCCCGTCCGCCCAGGGGCGACGCGGTTCGGGGCGGTGGACTCAGACCTCGACCGCCAGCCCCTCCAGACCCCGGATCACGAAGTTCGGCTTGCGCTTCGGCTCCTCCGCCAGGGCGAGGGTCGGGGCCTGCTCCAGCAAGGCCGTCATGGACGCCGCGAGTTCGATGCGGGCCAGGGGTGCGCCGATGCAGTAGTGGATGCCGGCGCTGAAGGAGATGTGCGGGTTGTCCGCGCGGGTGAGGTCCAGGCGGGCGGGGTCGGTGAACACGGCCGGGTCGTGGTTGGCGGAGCCGAAGAGCAGGGCGATCTCCGCACCCCGGGGGATCACCGTGCCGTCGATCTCGATGTCCTCCAGGACCCAGCGCTCGAAGAGCTGGAGCGGGGTGTCGTAGCGCATCAGCTCCTCCACAGCCGTGGGGACCAGGGAGTGGTCCGCGCGGAGGGCGGCCAGCTGGTCCGGGTTCCGGAACAGTGCCCACCAGCCGTTGACCGTGGAGTTCACCGTCGCCTCGTGGCCCGCGTTCAGCAGCAGCACGCAGGTGGAGATCATCTCCTGCTCGGTGAGCCGGTCGTCGTCCTCGTCGTGGGCCGCGATCAGCCCCGAGATCAGGTCGTCGCCGGGCTTCGCGCGACGCTCGGCGATCAACTCCCGCAGATAGTCCGAGAACTCGACCGACGCCCTGACGGCCTTCGCCGCCGACTCCTCCGACGGGTTCAGCTCGTACATCCCGCAGATGTCCGCCGACCAGGGGCGCAGCGGGGCCCGGTCGGACTCCGGGATGCCCAGCATCTCGGCGATCACCGCGACCGGCAGCGGCTCGGCGACGTCCGTCAGCAGGTCACCGCCGCCGGCGTCGACCAGCGCGGCCACCAGGTCCGCCGCCAGCCCCTCGACGTACGGCTTCAGTCGCTCCACCGTGCGCGGGGTGAACGCCTTCGACACCAGGCGCCGGATCCGGGTGTGGTCCGGCGGCTCCAGGTCGAGCATGCCGTGGTCGTTGAGGGTGTGGAACGGCTCCTGCTCCGGTGGCGGGGCCGTCCGGCCGAACTCCTCGTGGGTGAAGCGGTGCTGGTACGTCCGCCCCAGTCGCCGGTCGCGCAGCAGCGCCGAGACGTCCGCGTGGTGCGGCACCAGCCACTGGTTCGTCGGCTCGAACCAGTGCACCCTCCCCCGTTCCCGCAGCTCGGCATAGCCGGCATACGGATCGGCGACGAACGCCGGGTCCCAGGGTGCGAACACGAGGTCGGTTTCAGCCATCATGCCCGGACCATAGAACGCCGACCGTCCCTGTGCCCAGAGCCCTCATGGAAAGCGGCTTCCCCTGGCTGCGGTACGGGGACTGCCCCGGTCGGCGGCCGGATCAGCCGCCGGCCAGGGTCATGAGGAACCGGGTTTCCGCGTCGTCCCGCCCCTCGCACACCCTGGGGACCGCGACGAGGGCGGACAGGGCCCCGCACCAACCCAGCACGCGCTCAGGGGACATGCCGGGAACCAGCGCCGCCAGCCTCTCGACCCTCCGCTCCAGCACGGCCGGATCCGCAACCCCGTCGAGCGCCCAGTCCACGGCGTCGAAGTCCGGGTCGCCCCACGCCGGCCTCGGGTCGATCGCCACCATGCGGGCACCCGGACCGGACAGCACGTTGGCCGGATGGAGATCACCGTGCACGAGTGCCACGGGGCCGCCGGCGGCAAGTTCCAGGGCGCTCGCGCGGGCCCGCCCCAGCACCGCGGAGGCATCCGGGCCGTTCACGCGGGCCACCGCCGGCCTGCGGTCGACCAGGTCGAACAGGAAGCCGATCCGGTGCGAGAGAGGACGCAACACCGAGCGCTCCCCCGGCCCGGGAGGCGCGACCCGCAGGTCTCGCAGCAGGGCCGCGACCTCGGGCAGATTCCAAGCCGACTGCCGCACGGGTGCTCCCGGCTCCACGTCCTCCAGCAACAGGGCCCCGGCGGCCACGTCTTCTGCCAGCAGCGTGACGACCGACGGCGTCCCTGCCCAGGCCCGCAGCGCTTCGGCCTCCTCGCGGGCGAGCGCGGACTCCGGCGTGAGCTTCAGCCACACCGAGGTACCGGCGTCACGTCTCACGCAGCGGAACACCCGCGAGGTGCCTCCGCCACCCGCCGCGACCGGCTCCAGATTCCAACGCGCAGCGAGTTCGCCGACGAGGTCGGGCAACTCGTCACACCAACCGAGCACCTCGGATCCGAACCGGACGACGAGCCGCTCCCGGACCTCCGGAGCGACGTAGGCCACCTCTCTCAACGCGCCTCCCGCGGATGATTCCGGGCCGCTGTGCTCGGGTGGCCCAGGAGTTAGGGTCGTGGCTCAGCATTGTCACCAGGGGGATCCGAGGATGCGCGGGACGGTCACGGCAGTCAGCAGCAACGGCGAGTACTCGTTCACCAAGCCGAACCGGGACAGCATCACGCTGCTCGCCGGGCTCGGGGTCGAGGGGGACGTGCACGCCGGCGTAACGGTCAAGCACCGCTCACGGGTCGCGCAGGACCCCACCCAGCCGAACCTGCGCCAGGTCCACCTCATCCATGAGGAGCTCTTCGCCGAGGTCGGGGCGGAGGGGTTCAAGGTGGTGCCCGGTGACCTCGGCGAGAACATCACCACCCGGGGCATCGATCTGCTCGGTCTGCCGGTCGGCACGCTGCTGCGCATCGGTGACGACGCGGTGCTGGAGGTGACCGGCCTGCGCAATCCCTGCCTGCAGATCGACACCTTCCAGGACGGGCTGCTGAAGCAGGTGGTCGGCCGCGACGAAGCCGGGAACCTCGTGCGCAAGACGGGAATCATGAGCATCGTGAAGGAGGGCGGCGTGGTGCGCCCGGGCGACGCGATCGAAGCGGAGCTTCCCAGCGGACCGCACCGGCCTCTGGAGCGGGTCTGACGTACGGGCCGCCACACCCACACCGCGGTCGGCCTGCCCCCGCCCACCCGCCTATCCGCGCGACCTCTTGACCGATTCGATGAAGGCGCTGAAGGAGCGGGCGGGGAAGGAGAGAGTGGCTCGGGCAGGGGCCTTGGAGTCGCGGATGGCTATGTGAGTGGAGAGGGCAGCGATCTCGACACAGGTGTTGCCTTCGCCGCCGCCGGAGTAGGTGGACTTCCGCCAGTTCATCAAAGCTCCTTCGTCAAGCGGTGAACGAAGTCCCGTGACTCCGAGGGGTTCAGCGACGACTTCTTCACCGTGCAGAAAAGCGTTCGGAGCCGATCCAAGTGGGCTGCCGCATCGATGAACAGGGTGCCCGTGGGTGAGTCGAGGAGCCCCGTGTCCAACTTGGGTACCGGCCCACCCAGGTACATCATCGATGCGTCAGCACCAGCGAAGCCGTCCCGGTCGACCGGGATGATCCGCACGGTGGCGTGGCCCTCTTCGATCTCGTCCAGGATGAGCCGAAGCTGAGACACGGCCGTCTGGCGGTCGGCCACACGAATACGCAGGGCGAACTCGTGAATCACCGTCTCGTACGGGGTCGGCCTGTCACCCTCGATCGCCTTGCGTCGTCTCATCCTGTGCTCCACGCGCGGCGCCAGTTCACTCTCGGGCAGATCAGGGCGCATGTACCTGAAGACCGCCCGAGCGTAGTCCGGGGTCTGGAGAAGCCCGGGAACGTGCGTGATCACAACCTCCCGCAGGAAGGTCGCGTGATGTTCCGCCTCGGCCACATCCATGTTCACCTGCGGCAGGACTCCTCGGTAGTCGTCCCACCAGCCGTGTGACCGCTCACTGGCCAAGGACGCCAGAGCGTCGATGAACGCCTCGTCCCCGCAGCCGTAATGAGCTGCCAGCCGGCGAACGCGCTCCGCGCTGACGCCTGAGATGCCCAACTCCACCTGACTCATCTGCGCCGAAGTCGAGTTCAGGAACGTCGCCACCTCGCGCGCCTTCATGCCCGTCGCCTCGCGCAGCTTGCGCAACTCAGTCCCCAGCCGCACCTGCCGAGCGGTGGGATTACTTCTCGGCGCCATACGTTCTCCGTCCCCAACGCCTCTGCGTACGTGCCACGTTCGAGTGCCAAATTATGGCAACAGCTTGCGAGAGGAGAAATTACTCCTCTACCGTCAGTGACGCGACGCACACGCTGCGAAACACCGGGGCACCGGAAGCGCACCGCTTCGTCCTGTCATGACGGCTGCGGCAATGACACCGCCCGGTGGCTGCGACGCCCCTCACCTCACCGAACGGAGTCGACGCATGCCCGAAGACGAGCCCTGGGAGTACTCCCTGTACATCCCGAACGACCTGCGCGCCGTCACCATCAGTCGCCGCACCCTCCGGCTCATCCTCACGATGCACGGCCTGATCCGCCTGGTCGACGTCGCCGAACTGCTGGCGACGGAGCTGATCACCAACGCCGTGCGGCACACCAAGGGGCCCGCCGCGCTGCGGGTGCGGTGGTCGGCCGGCGTGCTGCGGATCGGCGCGTGGGACGCGGACCCCGAACCGCCGCTCGCCCCTGCCGGGTTGAACGGAAACGTCACCGACGAGGACGGCCGGGGGCTTGCCCTGGTCAGGGCCTGCTCCGACCTGTGGTGCTGGCATCCGCTCTCCAGGTTCGGCAACCGGGGCAAGTACGTGTGGTGCGAGCTCTCCGGTCAGCCCGGTCAGCCCGGTCAGCCCGGTCAGCCCGGTGTCACCAGCCGGGCCTCGTAGGCGAAGACGGCTGCCTGGGTGCGGTCGCGGAGGCCCAACTTCACCAGGATGCGGCTCACATGGGTCTTGATCGTCGACTCGGCGACCACCAGGCGTCCGGCGATCTCCGAGTTCGACAAGCCCTGCGCGATGAGGACCAGGACCTCCGTCTCCCGTTCGGTCAGGTCGCCGTAGGCCGCGTGCGCGGACGGCATCAGTCGCGGGGCCTCGGACAGTTTGGAGAACTCCGTGATCAGGCGTTTGGTCACCGTGGGGGCGAGCAGCGCCTCTCCGGACGCGACGATCCGCACCCCGTCGGCGAGTTGGCGGGCCGAGGCGTCCTTGAGGAGGAAGCCGGAGGCGCCCGCGCGCAGCGCCTGGTAGACGTACTCGTCGAGGTCGAAGGTGGTCAGCACCAGCACCTTCGCGGTGCTGTCGGCGGCGACGATCTCGCGGGTCGCTTCGATGCCGTTCAGCTCGGGCATGCGGATGTCCATCAGGACGACGTCGGGGGCGAGTTCGCGGACCCGGTCCACCGCCTCCCGGCCGTTGACGGCCTCGCCGACGACCTCGATGCCCGGCATCGCGTTCAGCAGCACCGAGAAGCCCTCGCGCACCATCATCTGGTCGTCCGCGATCAGGACGCGAATGGTCATGCCTCTCCCTCGTTCACCGAGGCGACCGGCAGGAACACCGCGACCTCGTAGCCGCCGTCGTCGGTCGGGCCGGCCGTCATCTCGCCGTTCAGCATGGTGACCCGCTCGCGCATGCCGGTGACGCCGTGCCCGGCGCCGGGCGAGGGTTTGACCAGGTTCGGTGCGGGGACCGGGCCGTTGACCACGCGCAGGCCGAGGCCGCCGAGGACGTACCCGATCTCGACCCGGGCGCTCGCTCCCGGCGCGTGCCGCAGGCTGTTGCTCAGCGCCTCCTGCACGATCCGGTACGCCGACAGCTCCACGCCCTGCGGCAGCTCGCGCACCGCCCCGGTCACCACCTTCTCCACGTCCAGACCCGTGTCCCGCACATTGGCGAGCAGGGCGTCCAGGTCGGCGAGGGTGGGCTGCGGGGCGTCGGGGGCCTCGTAGTCCTCGGCTCGGACCACGCCGAGGACCCGGCGCAGCTCGGTGAGCGCGGCCACCGCGTTCTCGCGGATGGTGGCGAAGGCGCGCTCCAGCTCGGGCGGCGGGTTCTCCACCCGGTAGGGGGCGGCCTCGGCCTGGATGGCGACCACCGACATGTGGTGGGCCACCACGTCGTGCAGCTCGCGGGCGATGGTGGTGCGCTCCTCGAGGAGCGTGCGCCGGGAGCGTTCGTGCGCGGTGACCGTCTGCTGGGCGGTCACCTCCTGTTGGGCGGTGTGGCGGACGTGCCAGAGGGAGACCACGAGCAGGGCGATGGCGGAGGTCACCGTCATGGGCGCGCCGTTCGTGTAGTAGTACGGGCCGCCGAACACAGCGTTCGAGAAGAAGGCGTACAGGGCGGTCAGGACCCACATCCAGGCGGCAGTGCGGGGCCGGGTGCGGAGCGCCACGACGACCAGCACCACCAGGTGGCTGATGAACGCGCCGGGCACCCACGGCCATTCGCCCCAGCCTCCGTTCAGTACCGCGGTCACGGGGGTCGCCGCCATCGACAGCCAGAACGCGCCGACCGGCCGGATCAGGGTGGCCAGCACGGGGAGCGCGCAGATCAGGCCGATCAGCAGGGACAGCGGACCGTTGTCGGTGTCGCCGCCCGCCGCACCGACCCACAGGACGAACAGGGCGGCCAGGGCCACCACCGTGTGCGGAAGCTGCTCCGCGGCGGACCGCAGCCGGCCGGGCAGTCGGCGGGCGATCGGCCCGGACGCGTCCGTGCGCGGCAGCGGACGGTAGGCGAAAGCATCGTGGAACAGGTCCTGGCGCAGCCCGCCCAGGGCTTTCTGGGCCAGCCGGTACTCCGGGCTGCGCGATGTCCCGGCCCCGCCCGCGGTCGGCGGCTTCAGGTGAGTCGTCGTCTCGGTCACGCTCACACGGTAGGCCGCTCGGGCGACCGCGGTCGTCCCCGCTGAGACGGGTTCCCGGGCGTCCGTCTCAGGTACTACGCGGGCCGCGCTGACGGCCTCCCGGCCCCCTGGAGGATCAGTACCCCGAGGGACGGACCAGCCCCGACTCGTAGGCGAAGACCGCTGCCTGGGTGCGGTCGCGCAGGCCCAGTTTCACCAGGATGCGGCCGACGTGCGTCTTCACGGTCTGCTCGGCCACCACCAGTCGCCGTGCGATCTCCGCGTTCGACAGGCCCTGCGCGATCAGCGAGAGCACCTCCGTCTCGCGTTCGGTGAGGTCGCCCACGCGGTCCCTGAGCGGGGGGCGGGGTCTGGCGTCCAGCCGGGAGAACTCGGCTATCAGGCGGCGGGTGATGCCGGGCGCGAGCAGGGCGTCTCCGGATGCCACCACCCTTACCGCCTCGGCGAGTTGGTCGGCGGAGGCGTCCTTCAGCAGAAAGCCGGAGGCGCCGGCCCGCAGTGCCTCGTACACGTACTCGTCGAGGTCGAAGGTGGTCAGCACCAGCACACGGATGTGCGGGGTGGCCGTGGTGATGCGGCGGGTGGCCTCGATGCCGCCGAGTTCGGGCATGCGGATGTCCATCAGGACGACGTCCGGGGCGAGTTCGGCGACCTGGGCGACCGCGTCCAGTCCGTCCACCGCTTGGCCGATCACCTCGATGTCGGGCTGGGTGTTCAGCAGCACGGTGAAACCCTGCCGGACCATCTGCTGGTCGTCGGCGACGAGTACGCGGATCATGCGGGGCCGTCCTGTGGAGGGGGGTCGGAAGCGTGCGGGGCGGAGAGCGGGAGGTGGGCCTCGACCTTGTAGCCGTGGCCGGTCCAAGGGCCGGCCGTGAGGGTGCCGCCGAGCATCGCGGCCCGTTCCCGCATCCCGAGCAGCCCGTGCCCGGCGCCCGAGGACAGCGGTGCCTCACGGGTGGGGCGGCTGTTGAGGACCTCGACCCGCAACCCGCCCCGGTCGTAGGCGAGGCGGACCTGGGCGGTGGCGCCGGGTGCGTGGCGCAGGACGTTGCTCAGCGCCTCCTGCACGATCCGGTACGCCGACAGCTCCACACCGGGCGGCAGCGGCCGTCGCTCGCCGGTGATCTCCGTGGTCACGGCCAGTCCGGCGGTCCTGGTGTTCTCCACCAGCGCCCCCAGCCGGTCCAGGGTGGGCTGCGGGGCGTGGGGCGCGGTGACGGAGCCGTCCGGATGCGGGCCGGGTACGCCCTCGTGATCGCCGGTGCCGCCGGGGTGTTCGGAGCGCAGGACGCCCAGGACGCGGCGCAGTTCGGTCAGCGCGTCGACGGCGTTCTGCCGGATGCCGGCCAGGTTCTCCTTCAGCTCCTCGGACGGGTTCTCCACCAGGTGCGGGGCGACCTGGGCCTGGATGGAGATGACCGACATGTGGTGGGCGACGACGTCGTGCAGCTCGCGGGCGATCCGGCTGCGTTCCTCCAGCAGGGTGCGCTGGGA
The DNA here is from genome assembly GCF_003143855.1 of Streptomyces sp. NWU339. GTDB lineage: Bacteria > Actinomycetota > Actinomycetes > Streptomycetales > Streptomycetaceae > Streptomyces. Next base: position 186,907 of record NZ_QFRK01000003.1, on the reverse strand, counting down.
GCGTTCCTCGGCGGTGAGCGTGGTCTGCTCCACGAGTTCGGCGCGGGCCTCGCGACGGCCGCGCAGGGCGACGCCGAGGACGACGGCGACGGCGAACAGGACGACGGCGGTCTGGCCGGTGGGCGAGTAGTTCCACGCGCCCCAGAGTCCCTGGATGACATAGGTGAGCAACGCCGTCAGAGCCAGCGCCGCGACGGAGACGCGGGTGGGCACGCGCAGGGCGAGCAGCAGCAGGACGAGCAGGTGGGCCGCGATCCCCCAGCCATGCCAGGGCCACGGGAATCCGTCGATCTGGCCGGCCATCAGCATGCGGCGCAGCAGGGCGGCACCCGCCAGCGAGGAGTTGATCGACAACCACAGCGCCGGAACCGGACGCCGCAGCGCGAGAACAGCCGCCCCGCACTGTCCGCCAGCAACCAGCAGGGAGTCACCGTGGCCCAGTTTCCCGTACCCCTGGAGCTGGTTCAGGTCGCCGAGGAAGAGGCCGAACGCGGCCAGGCACACGAACCCGTGCGGCACCCAGCGCAGCCACACCGACGGGGGCAGCGGGTCCGAACGCGCCGTCAGCAGGTCGCCCCGCAGCACCCGCAGCCACCGCAGGACAGTCTTCGCCCCCTTGTCCGCCACACGGTTCAGCCTAGACATGACGTGCTCCCTTCGGTGTCGGGCGGTGGGCGCGGACCACCCGGGACCGTCCGCGTCGCCGCCCGACACCGCCCTGTTCCCAGGACCGGAACGCGGCCCAGCAGACCGCGAGCGCTCCGGCGAGCACCGGCAGCCAGGCAAGCCGGGCCGCGACCCAGCCGAGGTCGTCGGGGCGGGTGTGCAGGCCGGGAAGGCGGCCGAGGAGAAGTCCGGTGGCGGTGGTCGCCATCAGGGCCGTCTGGTGCCAGAGGAAGATCGTCATCGCGGAGAGGTTGACCAGCGCCACCGCCGCCCAGGCGACCGGACGCCGCATCACGGCCCGCAACCGCTCCCGCAGCAGCAGCGCCAGTCCGCACTGGGCGAGGCCGAAGGTGACGGCGGCCAGCGTCGGCGGGTTGAGGTTGGACACCTCGGCGCCCGGCACGCCGACCATCGACGCCGGGTAGCCCGCCCAGGCGACGAGCCCGGCCGTGGCCGCCGTACCGCCGGCGAGCAGGAGCAGGCCGGAGCGGCGGCGTTCCAGCTCGCCCCGGGTCCAGGCGGCGCCCAGGGCGTAGGGGACCATCCAGCCGGCCGCGAGGTTGCTCCAGCCGAGCCGGTCGGGGCCGTCGAGCCCGAAGCGCAGCAGGTCCACGTGCAGGACGACGGCGAGCGGCCACAGCGGGTGGAGCCGGGCCAGCAGCGGGGTCGCGGCGGTGAGGACGGCGAAGACCAGCAGGAACCAGAGCGGGGACAGGGCGAGCTTCACCAGCGTGCGGACGGTCGCGTACTCGGTTCCGGAGAGCAGGAGCGCGACCGCGACGGCCGTCCACAGGCTGAGAACGGCGGCGACCGGCTTGAACAGCCGGGCCAGACGGGTCCGCAGCCAGCGGTGGTACGGGATGCCGCGGGCGCGGGCGGAGGCGTAACCGCGCGTGGCCACATGCCCGCCGACCAGGAAGAAGACGGCGAGCGTCTGGAACAGCCACGACACGGGCGCCAGCCACGGCAGGTGCTGCAGCGGGCTGGCCGTGCGCAGGGTGCCGCCGTCCGCGACGAGGGCGGTGACCAGCCAGTGGCCGAGGACGACACCGAGGACGGCGAGGGCGCGCAGGGCGTCCACGGCGCGGTCGCGGTGGGCGGGGGTGGCGGCGTCGACGCGGGCGACGGCCTGCCGCATGACGTCGCGTACGGCGTTGGGGCTCAGGTCAGTCATGGGTCACCGCCGTGGTCCGGCCGAGGACGATCCGGGTCAGGTTGGTCAGGGAGGGGGAGCCGGGCGCGAAGTAGTCGCTGTGGCCGCCGTCGCCGGCCGTGAAGACCCGGGCACCGAACTCCGGCGCGACGGGATCGGTGCCGAAGCCGACGGTGGTGCCGAACAGATCGGCGCTGAGGTGCGGGACGTTCGCCACCCAGTCGTCGGCACCCCGAGCCGCCCAGATCCGGGCCCGGGTGCGCAGCGCGGCGGCGGTGTCGGTACCGGTCCCCGGGCTGCCGACGACCGCGATGTCGTCGACGTCCAGTCCTGCGGCGGCGCGGGCGCACACGACCGAGCCGTAGGAGTGGCAGATCAGGGAGATCTGGGTGCGCGGACCGGAGACGACGCGCAAGTCGTCGACGAGAGACCGCAGTTCGGGAGCGGCCCGGTCGGCCCGGTCGGTGGTGGCGACGGCGACGGCGACCGTGCCGGGCGTCTCGTAGCCGAGCCAGGCGACGACCGCCGTCCGGATACCCGCCGGGGCCTCCCGGGTGAGCCGCGCGTGCAGGGCCTCGGCGGCGGCGCGGAACCGGCCGTAGGTGTCGAGGCCGGTGTCGGAACCGGGGACCAGGACGGCGACGCGGTCGGCGTGCGCGAGGTCGCCGAGCACCTCGGTGACCCGTCCGGGGCCGCGGCCGTCGAAGGCCAGCAGCTGCCGGGCGGGACCCGCCAGGGCGCGGTCGGCCGCCGCGCGCCGTCGGTCGCCGTGGTCGGCGGCCATCCGCGCCGCGGCCTCGGCGTTGGCACGGTTGGCGGCGTAGGCGGCGTCGAGGGTGGCCGCGGTCGGCGGGGCGAGCCTGGCGGGGGCCGGGGCGGGAACCCGGGGCCGGGCCGCACCGGCCACGGGCAGGGTCACGGCCGAGGCGATGAGAACGGCGAGTGCGGTACGGCGCCACCGGAGCCCCATGGTCGTCTTCCCTCCCTGTTCGCCCGGGTCATCGGGCTTGTCAGGCAAGGAAGTTACGGATCGGCGCAGGTAACCCGCGTCCCGCCGGGGGACTCACCTGGAACGTAGCTCTCAGGTATCACGGGTATGACGGTTCGACGGGGACGACGGGTGTGACCGGTCGCCCAGCGGCCCGACTCACCAGGCGAGTTGGGCGATCTCCTCCGCCACCACCGCGCAGGCGTCCGCCGCCGGGTCGATCAGCGGGAAGTGACCGGCGTCCGCCAGCAGCGTCAGGCCGACCACCTCGCCGGCCTTCGCCGCCGCTTCCGCGTAGGACTCGGCGACCACCTGCGGGACGTCGACGTCGTCCCGGCCCTGGACGAGGACCGTGGCGATACCGGTGGGCAGCAGCAGCGCCGGGTCCGCGTACGGTTGACGCTCCGCGAACCCCTCGTCACCGCCGAGGAGTTGGCGGGCAGCACCGCCGCAGACGTCCAGCTTGTCGGCGACCGCGAGGTCGGCGATCGGGGCGAGCGCGACGACCCCGCGCAGCGGGGCGGGACGGTCGGTGCGCCAGGGGCTGTCGGCGGGCAGGACGTGCCGGGCGGCCGCCCACAGCGCCAGATGGCCGCCGGCCGAGTGGCCGGTGAGCACGATGCGGCGCGGGTCGGCCGCGGGCAGGTGCTGCCGGGCCAGCTCGGGCAGGACGTCCAGCGCCGCAGAGACGTCGTCGAAGGTGTCGGGCCATCGGCCCGCGACCGGGTCACCGCCGCCGGACTCCCCCGCACCGCGCCGGTATTCGACACTGGCCACGGCGAAGCCCCGGCCGGCCAGGAACGCGGCGAACGGGCTGATGTGGCGACGGTCGTAGGGGGCGCGCCAGGCGCCGCCGTGCAGGACGACGACGACCGGCGCGGGTCCGCCCTCACCGCGCGGCGCGTAGAAGTCGATCAGCTGGTCCGGGTGGTCGCCGTAGGCCGCGGTGGCGTCGGGGCCGACGGGCGGATGGGAGAAGGCCGACTCCTCCTCGGCGGCGGCCCGGGCGGCTGCGGAGTCGTCCGTCATGCTCCAACCTCTCAGCGGTGAAACGTACTTGGCGGACGAGAGAAGACTTCGGCCGTTGGCCGGGACGGTATCAGCCCGACGACAGGCGTGGACATGGGGATATCACGCTCGGTGAACACCCTGCGGAGCGGTTCGGCAGCACACCGTGCCGTACCGGCCTCCGCCCGTCCACACCCGCCCGCACGGGCACCGTCCCGGCCGGGCCGTCGCCTAGGTTCCGGGCTCCGCCAGGACGTCCGCCAGGACCCGCGCCGCCCGCTCCACGTCCGCGAAGCCGACGTACAGCGGGGTGAAGCCGAAGCGGAGCACGTCCGGTCGGCGGAAGTCGCCGACCACGCCACGCCCGATCAGCCGCTTCATCACGTCACCGGCGTCCCGGCAGCGCAGGGCGATCTGGCTGCCCCGCTCCCGGTGCGCACGCGGGGTCACGCACTCGACCCGGCCCTCGGGGACGTACGCCTCGACGCACTCCAGGAAGAAGTCCGTCAGCGCGAGGGACTTGGCTCGCACCGCCTCGACCGTGACGCCGTCCCAGACCTCCAGCGCCGCCTCCAGGGCGAGCGTGGAGAGGATGTCCGGGGTGCCGACCCGCCCGCGCAGCGCGCCCGGCGCCGGTTCGTAGTCCGGGCGCATCCCGAAGGGATCCGCGTGGGAGTTCCAGCCGGGCAGCGGGGAGTCGAAGAGGTGCTGCAGGCCCTCGCGCACGTACAGGAACGCCGGTGAACCGGGGCCGCCGTTCAGGTACTTGTAGGTACAGCCGACCGCCAGGTCCACACCGTGCGCGTCCAGTCCGACCGGCAGCGCGCCCGCGCTGTGGCACAGGTCCCATACGACCGGCGCCCCAGCCATGTGCACGACGGCCGTGAGCGAGGGGAGGTCGTGCAGTCGGCCGGTGCGGTAGTCGACGTGGTTGAGCAGTACGGCGGCGGTACGGGTGCCGAGCGCGCCCGCCACCTCGGACGGCGGTACCGGGCGCAGGGTGCAGCCGGTCATCCGGGCCGCCGACTCGGCGATGTAGCCGTCCGTGGGGAACGTGGTCGCGTCGACCACGATCTCGTTCCGCCCCGGGTCCGTCAGCCGCGCCAGTCGTACCGCGCCCACCAGTGCCTTGAACACGTTGACACTGGTCGAGTCGCCGACCACGATCTGCCCGGCCGCCGCGCCGACCAGCGGTGCGATGCGGTCGCCGATCCGCTCGGGCGCCGTCCACCAGCCCTCTTCCGTCCAGGACCGGATGCGCAGCTCGCCCCACTCCCGGCGGACCACGTCCTCGATCCGGCCGGGGACGGTGGCGGGCAGCGCGCCCAGCGAGTTGCCGTCGAGGTAGACGGTGCCTCCGCCCTCCTCCAGAACGAACTCGGCCCGTTTGACCGCCAGCTCGTCGGCCGCGTCCAGTTTCTCTGCCTTCATCACCAGTTCAGACATGGGATCGCGCCGTCCACAGCTCGGGGAACACGTTCTTCTGCGCCCGCTTCTCCAGCCAGGCCACCCCGGCGGAGCCTCCGGTGCCCGCCTTGGCGCCCATCGCGCGGCGGGTGGCGACCAGGTGGTCGTTGCGCCAGCGCCACACCAGCTCGGCGACATCGGTCAGCGCCTCGCCGAGGCGGGCCACCTCGTCCCGTTCGTCACCCGAGTAGACGGCCGCCCAGACCGACTCCACCTCCGGCGACGGCTCGTACCGCCGGGACACGTCGCGCCGCAGCACGTCCTCGGGGATCGCGTGCCCGCGCCGCGCGAGGAGGCGCAGCACCTCGTCGTACAGGCTCGGCTCGTGCAGCGCCTTCTCCAGCTCGGCGTGCGCACGGGGCGCGCCCCGGTGCGGGACCAGCATGGACGCGGACTTGTCGCCGAGCAGGAACTCCAGGCGCCGGTACATCGCCGACTGGAAACCGGAGCCCTCGCCGAGCGCGCCGCGGTAGGCGTTGAACTGGGCGGGGGTGAGCTGTCCGAGTGGCTTCCAGGAGGCGTTCAGCGCCTCCAGCTCCCGCGCGGACCGCTTCAGCGCGTCGATCGCGGTCGGTACGTCGTCACCCCGCAGCGCGTTCGCCGCCGTCTCCCACTCGTGCACGATGACGGTGAACCACAGCTCCATCACCTGGGTCGTGACCAGGAAGACCATCTCTCCGGGATCGTCGGAGAGGGTGTGCTGGAGGTGGGTGAGGACATCCGCCCTGACGTAGTCCTCGTAGGGGGTCGTGCCCTCGAAGTCGAGATGCGGGGTCTCCGGCTCACAAGCCTCATGGGACATCGCTGTCTCCTGAAATGTACTCCGGGTAGCGGTCCGCCCCTGCCGTTACCGACACGGGGGCCCCGGTCCCCACGGTGCATCCTGCTCATGGTCCCCCACGACCGCAAGGTCCGCCCGGCGGGAACCTCGCCGGGCCTGCCGGGGGTCCGATTCCCTGAGACGATCGGGTCATGGGCGGCGGAATGCGCAACGGTCGCAGGAAGTCGGGCGGCCGCGAGGAGCCGACGGAAAGGGAGCGGCGGCGGCTGCGGCTGCGGTGGCTGCCCGCCGCGATGATCGTGGCCGCGCTCGTCGTCAGCTTCGTCACCCGGGGGGCCTTGAACACGTTCCCCTTGCTCGCAGCCGCCACGGTGGTGGCCGCGCCGCTTCTTTCCCTGCGCGGGACGTGCGCCATCGGCGTGGTGGCGAACCTCTTGGGGCTCAGCATCGTGATCCTGAAAAGAGAGCCGGGCATCGACGAGGCCGTCCCGTTCAGCAGCCTGGTCCTGCTCACCGTCGTCGCGGCATTCCTCAATGTGGTGCTGGCCCGCGACCGGGCGCAGTTGAGGACGAGCCGCGAAGTGGCGGCGGTGCTGCAGCGCGCGGTGCTCCCGGATCTGCCCGACCGGGTGGGACGGCTGGCGGTGGCCACCCGGTACGAGGTCGCCCACAAGGAGGCCGCCATCGGAGGCGATTTCTTCGCGATCAAGGAGACCCCGCACGGCATCCGGATGCTCATCGCCGATGTACGCGGCAAGGGGCTCCAGGCGATCCGTACGGTCAACGCCCTGCTCGGCTCCTTCCACGAGGCCAGCCAGCACCGGCCGGATCTGCCGGGCGTCGTCCGGCAGCTGGAGAACAGGATGCAGGAGGTCATCAGCGAGTCGAGCGGGGAGGACGCCGAGTCGTTCGCCACGGCCGTCGTCGCGGAGCTTCCCCCCGACTACTCCGTGCTCCGCATCGCCAACCGGGGCCACGAGGCGCCCCTGCTGGTCCACGACGGCAAGGTGCTCCCGCTGGAACCGGCCACGCCGGCGCTGCCACTGGGCCTTGACCTTCTCGACGCCGACGACGAGGTCCCGGTCGACCTGTTCGACCTGCCCGTCGGGGCCACCCTGGTGCTGTACACCGACGGCATCAACGAAGCCCGCGACGCGGACGGGGTCTTCTTCGACCCCGTCCCGGCGCTGTCCCGGCACTTCCCGCCCGATCCGGACGCGGTACTCGACGCCGTCCTCTCCGCCGTCTCCCGGCACACCGGGGGGAACCTCCAGGACGACGCCGCCCTCTTCGCCGTCACACTGGAAGACGCCGTTTCCGGGGCGGACCGACTGCGGCCCGCCCCGGAAACGGGCCGTCCGGAGCACGGCGCGTAGCCCGGCCCCGGCGTTCGTTCACGCCGTCGGCACGTGCCACCGCCGGCGCAGATCCGCACCCACCTCGTCGGCGTGACGGCTGCGCGTCTCGGGGACGAACCGGGCGACGAACCCCACGCCGAGGACGCAGATCGCGGCGAAGATCCAGAAGGTGGGCCCTTCCCCGATGGCCGAGATCAGGGGGAGGAACACCAGGCTCACCGCGAAGTTGGAGAGCCAGTTCACGGTCGCACCGGCGCTGGATCCCTCGGCGCGTTGGGCTGGGGGGAAGAGCTCGCCGAGCAGCACCCAGAAGACCGGGCCCAGGCCGACCCCGAACCCGATGATGTACAGCAGCATGAACACGAGCATGAGCACCGGGGGCAGCTTCACGGCGAACGCCACACCCAGCAGCGCGATGGAGACCGCCATCGCCGCCAGGGAGCCGAGCAGCAGGGGGCGGCGGCCGAGCCGGTCGACGAGGTTGAGCGAGACCACGGTGATGACGACGTTGATGACGCCGATGAAGACCGAGTAGAAGATCGCGTTCGAGGCGGACAGGCCGGCCTTTCCCATGATCGTCGGCGCGTAGTAGAGGATCGTGTTGATCCCGGAGAACTGCTGAAGGGCGGCGAGGATCACGCCGACCAGGAGTGCGGGGCGGACCGCCGGGGCCAACAGCGCCCGCAGGTTCCCGGAGCCGCTTCCGGTCCTCTTACGACGCTGCTCGCCCTCCTGGTCGGTGCTGCCGAAGCGCGCGACGACCAGGTCTGTACCGCCAGGCTCGGTGACCTTGTCGAGCGTCCTTCGGGCTTGGTCCGTCCTGCCGTGGGTGAGCGACCACACCGGGGATTCGGGCAGCCACAGGCACGCCAGGACGAGGAGCGCGGACGGGATGCCACCGACCCAGAACATCCCGCGCCAGTTCTCGGACCCGGAGAAGGCCCAGTTCACCAGGTAGGAGGCGAGCAGACCGGTGCTGATGAGCAGCTGGTTGAGGCTGAGGACGCGGCCCCGGACCTGAGCCGGTGCCATCTCACCGAGGTAGGTCGGCACCGTGGCCGACACACCGCCGACGGCGAGGCCCATGATGACGCGGCCGAGCATCAGCACCCCGTAGCCGCCTGCGAGGGCGGCGGCGACGATCCCGAGGAAGAACAGGACACCGAGGCCGGCGAGGAGCGGACGCCGTCCGTAGCGGTCCGCGATCCTCCCGCTGGTCAGCGCGCCGACGACCGCGCCGAGCAGCAGGACGCTCACCACCGAGCTCTGCTCGAAGGAGTTGAGGTCGAAGTCCTCCCGGATGAACAGCAGCGCGCCCGAGATGATCCCGGTGTCGAAGCCGAACAGGAAGCTGCCGAGGGTGATGGACATCGCCCAGCGGCGGACACGGTGCACCCCCTGCGGGGTGAGGTGGACGAACTGGCTCTCCTCTCCGGGTCGCGTGTTCAGCGCTTCGCTCATGGCGTCCTGGCCTCCCATGCCGCCGGACCGGAACTCCCCGCCGGGTACTCCTCGAGCGGGACCCGGCCGTCGCGCCACGCGTCCAGCACCGGCTGGACGATGCGCCACGACTCGACCGACATGTCGTCGCGCACCGACAGGGGCTTCTCGTCCTCCAGGACGCCCCGCAGCACCTCGCCGTACTCGAAGAGCTCGCCGGGGCCGAAACGCGTGTCGAGCGTGACCGGGGAGATGGTGGACGGGTCGCCCGGCCCGTTGATGTTGATGTCCATCTGGAGGCGACGCGGGCCGAGGCCGATGTGCAGCCTGTTGGCGCGGGCCTCGCCGGTGAGCCCGTCCGGGACGTGCTGGGGGGCCTTGAACCAGAACGTGACCTCCTGCCGGGGCGAGCCGATCGCCTTGCCCGAGCGGACGCGGAACGGCACACCGGCCCACCGCCAGGTGTCGACGGCGAACACCACCTCGGCCAGGGTCTCCGTCCCCCGGGCGGGGTCGATGCCCTCCTCGTCGACGTACGACGGGAGTGAACGGCCGTCGATCGTGCCGGCGGTGTAGCGGGCACGACGGCTGAACCGCTCGGGACGGTCGTCCCAGACCCGGGTCGCCCGGAGGATGTGCGCCTTGGAGTCCCGCACCTCGAGCTGTTCCAGCGTGCTCGGCGGGGGCATCGCCGCGATCGCCAGCACCTGGAGCAGATGGCTCTGGATCATGTCGCGCAGAGCACCCGTCACGTCGTAGAAGCCGGCCCGGCCCTCGAGGCCGAGCGTCTCGTCGAACACGATGTCGACCGCCTCGACGTGCTCCGCGGAGAGCAACGGTTCGACCACCCGGTTGGCGAACCGGACGCCGAGGATGTTGAGCACCGTCGACATGCCGAGGAAGTGGTCGACGCGGTGCACGTGGTCCTCGGGCACGAAGCCGTGCAGCAGCTCGTTCAGCGCGGTCGCACTGGCCGCGTCGGTGCCGAAGGGCTTCTCCAGCACCAGGCGCGTACCGTCCGGCACGCCGATCCGGGCCAGCACCCGGCAGGCCTCGACCGTCACGGCCGCCGGCAGCGCGAAGTACAGCGTGAGGCGACCACGGCGGCACTCCAGCAGGCGGCGCAGGTCACCCTCGTCGGTGGCGTCCGCGGCCACATAGCGCGCGTTGCGGACGACGGTGTCGACGGCCGGTCCGCTCGCCTCACCGGCCGCGAACGCCTGCGCGACGACCGCTTGCCACGCCTCCTCGCCTTCCTCGCCCCGGTCGCTGCCGACGAGGAAGAGGTCGGTCAGCGAGGACGAGGCGACCAGGCCGCCCAGCCCCGGAAGGAGCAGCCTGGCCGTCAGGTCGCCGCGTGCGCCGAGGATGAGCAGGGTCTGCGTCTGCCCGGACCTGCCCTCGGACTTGGCCTCGGGCCCGGCCTGCTTCCCGACCTGCCCGGTCCACTCACTCTTCGAGCCGCCCGCGGGGGCGTCGGCGCCGCTCATCCGGCGTACTCCCGGACGGGCACACCCCGGACACCGGGTGTGCAGGTGAACAACGCGCCCGCCTCCGGCTCGGCGCCGGGTTCCAGGTGCTCGCGGGAGGTCGTGATGAACAGCCGGTCCAGCTCCGGTCCGCCGAAAGTGCACGCCGTCACCTTGGTGACCGGGAGGTTCACGACCTCGTCCAGGGTGCCGTCCGGCGCGTACCGGCACACCGAGCCGCCGCCGTACAGGGCGACCCACACCCCGCCCTCCGCGTCGACCGTCAGTCCGTCCGGGCTGCCCGGACCGCTTGGTGCGGCGGCGAACGGGCGCCGTCCGCTCAGCCCGCGCTCACGGTCGTAGTCGAAGACGTCGACGCGGTCCGTCGCGGTGTCGGCGTAGTAGGCGCGGTCGCCGTCGGGGCTCCACTCGAGACCGTTGGAGATCGTCACTCCGTCGAGGACGGTCGTCGTCGAGCCGTCGGGGTCCAGGCGGTGGACCGATCCGGCTCCCTGCTGACCGCCGTAGGCCATCGAGCCGCAGTAGAACCGCCCGTCGGGATCGCATCCGCCCTCGTTCATGCGGACGCGCTCATCACTCCACAGGGAATCCAAGAGGGTCACCTTTCCGTCCGTGTCTTCGAGGGCGAACCCACGGGTGACACCGATGACGGCGCCACCTCGTCGTCTGGGCCGGACCGCGGCCACCACGGTGTCGATGTGCCGCCGCGTCACGGTCCCGTCCGCGGCGAGCGACAGCACGTCCCCCGCCAGCATGTCCAGCCACCGAAGGCCGCCCCACGCCTCGGACCAGACCGGCCCCTCACCGTGGTACGCGATCGGTTCGGTCACCTGCTCGACCTTCACTGTCGCCACCTCCCTTCCGGCGCGGGCGTGAGCACAGGCACAGGCGTGGCTCGCCGGGGGCGGTCGGCGCCCGGCGGGCGGGGTGGCCGGCTGGCATGATGAGCCGGGTGAGCGCGCCGCGGTCCCGCAGAACAGCCCGCGGAGCCGGCGCGGTGGCACGTCGGGCGGTGTCGGGGCTCTCGGTCGGCGGCCGCCGGGTCGCCCTGGACGTGTGGCTGCTCCTTCAGGCCACCGCCAGCGCCACAGCGGCGTGGCTGGTGGCCCGCTACGTGTTCGGCCACCCCGCCCCGTACTTCGCGCCCATCACGGCGATGGCCGCGCTGACCGCGAACCTCGGCGAACGCGGTCTGCACGCGGTCCGGCTCCTCCAGGGTGTGCTCCTCGGTCTGCTGGTCGGCCAACTCGTGCTCGCCGCCCTGGGAACGGGTCCGGGCACGATGGCACTCGCCGTCTTCGTCTCGCTCGCGACCGCCCGCGCCCTGCGGAGCGCACAGGTCGTCGTCGTCCAGGCCGCGGTGAGCTCCATCCTGGTGGTGGCGCTGGGCAACCAGGCGAACGGTGTCCAGCGTCTGGTGGACGCACTGACCGGCGCAGGCATCGCTCTCGTGTTCTCGCAGCTCCTCTTCCCGCCCGAGCCCCTGGCGCTGCTGCGTCGCGCCGAGACAACCGCGCTCAACGCGATCGCCGACGGCCTGACCACCCTGGCCGACTCCATCGACCAGGACGACGACGGGCTCGCCCGACAGGCGGTCGGGGAACTCCGCGAGGTGCTGGACCACCTGCTGGAGCTGCGCCGGGTCGGGCGGACCAACACGCGTGTCACACGTCGTGTGCTGACCTGGCGGGCGAAAGTCGTCGTGCGCGAGAAGGAGAACGCGGAACACCTCGATCTGCTGGGTGCCGACTGCCTCGTGCTCGCCCGCCTCGTCGCGTCGGCCGACTCCGACACCCGTGGCCGGCTCCAGGAGCCGGTGCGCGACCTGACGGCCGTCATCGCCTCGCTGGCCGACGGGCTCGACGACCGCGACATGCGCCGGCGCGCCGCGGACCGCTCGCTGGAACTCGCGACGCGGATCACCGCGGAGGCGACCGGGCCCGTCGACGCGGACCGCGCCTTCCTGGCCCACAGCCTCCGCACGGTCGCGACCGACGTCATCACGTTCGCGGGAGTCGACCTCGCCGACGCGCGCGAGGCGATCCGCACGGGCGCGCTGGACCGGCGCGTGCACCCCGCCAGGATGCCACCCGGCCGACTGCACCGCTGGGCCGTCCGGCTCGTCGACCGGTCGGGACGGCTCTGGGGCAAGGCCCGCCGGTCGTCCTCGCGAGGCGGGACCTCGAAAGGGCGATCGTGAGGGAGGTCGTCGGGCTGTGCGGGCAGGCTGTGCCCCGCCGTTCCTGGGCATGGCAACTCCGTCCGGGAGAGTGGCGCCCGTGGGGCGGCCGCAGGCGGCAGGGCACGGTCTGCGGTCGACGCGGGACCGCCGTCGGTCCGATGCTCGCCCGCGCCCTGACCGCCCGCATCTTCACCGCACGGCCCCGGAAGGACGCCTTGCCGTAGATGGCAGACTGGCGGCATGACCACTCAGAAGAACCTGCTCGGCGGCCCTGACCCCACGCATCTGCCGGAGAACGAGGAGGCGTACCGCCTGCTTGCCGAGGACTCCCTGCCGCCGGCCGAGGTGGTGGCGAAGTTCCCCACGTTCTCGCTGGCCTGGGCCATGCTCGCCGACGACGCCTTCGAGGCGGGGCGAGTGGTGGAGTCGTACGCGTACGCCCGAACGGGTTACCACCGAGGGCTCGACGCGCTGCGCCGGTCCGGCTGGAAGGGCCACGGCCCCATCCCGTGGAGCCACCGCGCCAACCGCGGCTTCCTGCGCTGCCTCGCCGCCCTCGCCCGCGCCGCCGAGGCGATCGACGAGAAGGACGAGGCGGAGCGGTGCCGCCAGTTCCTCCAGGACAGCAGCGCCGAGGCGTACGAGGAGTTGAGGCGGGCTTAGGTTCCGGAGTCCCGGGGCCCGGGCGGCGGTGGTGTTTCACGTGAAACACCACCTTTCCGCCCCCTCTCGGGCTCAAGCTCGGTCTCGGGTTCCAGCGGGGGTACGGCCACGCTGCCGTGGGTGTGGCATTCCGGGCGCCGGCAGCCCGGCGCGGGACGTCGTACGGTCGCGAAGGCGAGGGCCGAGCCGACCACCAGGACCCCGGCGCACAGCACCATCGCCCGCCGGAACGCGTCGTTGAAGGCGTCCGGCTCCCGGTACGCCTCCGGCCCCATCCCGACCAGCAGCGGCAGCGCGGCCACCGCCACCAGGCCGGCCGCGCGGGCCGCCGCGTTGTTGATGCCGCTGGCCAGGCCCGCCCGCGCGGTGTCCACGGCGGCGAGGACGGTCGCGGTCAGCGGCGCCACCAGGGTGACCATGCCCAGGCCCAGCACCAGCAGCGCCGGCAGCACATCGGTGAGGTACGAGGCGCCCGGCCCCACCCGCGTCATCAGCAGCATCCCGGCGGCACACAGCAGCGGTCCGACGGTGAGCGGGATACGCGGCCCGATACGTTCGCCGAGTTCACCGGAGCGGGCGGAGAGCAGCAGCATCATCGCGGTCGTGGGGAGCAGGGCCGTACCGGCGGCGAGCGCGGACCAGCCCACGGCGACCTGGAGCTGGAGCGCGGCGAGGAAGAAGAAGCCGCCGAAGGCCGCGTACACGCACAGCGTGACGAGGTTGACCGCCGTGAACTGGCGGGAGGCGAAGATGTCCAGCGGCACCATCGGGTGCTCGCGGTGTTTCTCGACGGCCACGAAGGCGACGGCGGCGGCCAGTCCGGCGACGGCGGCGACCGCGACCACGAGGGAGCCCCCACCGGCCTCGATCAGCGCGTACGTCACCAGGGCGAGAGCGAGCGCGCCGAGGACCGCGCCGAGGACGTCGAAACGGCCGGTGGCCTGCTGTCCGCTGTCCGACTCCGGTACGTGGCGCACGGCGATCGGGGCGCACACCACGGCCAGCGGCACGTTGATCAGGAACACCCAGCGCCAGCCCGGCCCGTCCACCAGCCAGCCGCCGAGGAACGGGCCGACCGCCGCGCCGATCCCGCCGAAGCCGGACCACAGGCCCACCGCCCGGCCCCGGTCGTCGGGGTGGAAGGACGCCTGGATCAGGGCGAGCGAGCCGGGCGTGAGCAGCGCGCCGCCGACGCCCTGCAGTGCGCGGGAGGCGATCAGCACACCGGTGTTCGGGGCGATACCGCACAGCAGGGAGGCCGTCGCGAACCACAGCACCCCGACGACGAACACCTTCCGGCGGCCGAACCGGTCACCCAGCGCACCACCCAGCAGGATCAGCCCGGCCAGCGTGACCAGGTACGCGTTGACCGTCCACTGCAGGGCGGCGAGGCTCGCGTCGAGGTCGCGGCCGATGCGCGGAAGGGCGACGTTGACGACGGTGGAGTCCAGCAGGGCCATGCTGGAGCCGAGCACCGTGGTCAGCAGAATCCACTTGCCCTGCGGGGAGGCCAGCCGGACATCGGGCATGCAGGGAGCATACGGAAACGGGTCGGGCCCGGCACCATGGGTGCCGGGCCCGACGAACGCGTACGAGCGACGTGCGAACGCGTACGTGCGACCTACTTGATCCGGGTGCCCGTGGAGCGCAGGTTCTGGCAGGCCTCGACGATGCGGGCGGACATCGACGCCTCGGCCAGCTTGCCCCAGGTACGCGGGTCGTAGGTCTTCTTGGAGCCGACCTCGCCGTCGACCTTCAGGACACCGTCGTAGTTCTTGAACATGTGGTCGGCGACCGGACGCGTGAAGGCGTACTGCGTGTCCGTGTCGATGTTCATCTTGACCACGCCGTTCTCCAGGGCGGTCAGGATCTCCTGCTCGCTGGAGCCCGAGCCGCCGTGGAAGACGAAGTCGAACGGCTGCGAGCCGGCCGGCTTGCCGTACTTGGCGGCGGTGCCCTCGTTGAGCTCCTTCAGCAGCTCGGGACGGAGGACCACGTTGCCCGGCTTGTACACACCGTGCACGTTGCCGAAGGACGCGGCCAGCAGGTAGCGGCCCTTCTCACCGAGGCCGAGCGCCTCCGCCGTACGGATCGCGTCCTCGACCGTGGTGTAGAGGGAGTCGTTGATCTCGTGCGAGACACCGTCCTCCTCGCCGCCGGTCGGGGTGATCTCGACCTCGAGGATGATCTTCGCGGCGCGGGCGCGCTCCAGCAGCTCCTGGGCGATGCTCAGGTTGTCGGCGAGCGTCTCGGCGGAACCGTCCCACATGTGGGACTGGAACAGCGGGTTGCGGCCGGCCTTGACCCGCTCCTCCGAGACGGCGAGCAGCGGACGGACGTACCCGTCGAGCTTGTCCTTCGGGCAGTGATCCGTGTGCAGGGCGATGTTGACGTCGTACTTCTCGGCGACGATGTGCGCGAACTCGGCCAGGGCGACCGCGCCGGTCACCATCTCCTTCTTGTGCTGGCCGCCCAGGAACTCGGCGCCGCCCGTGGAGATCTGGACGATGCCGTCGCTCTCCGCCTCGGCGAAGCCGCGCAGTGCCGCGTGCAGGGTCTGGGACGAGGTGACGTTGATGGCCGGGTAGGCGAACTTTCCTGCCTTCGCCCGGTCCAGCATCTCGTTGTAGACCTCGGGAGTTGCGATGGGCATCTGTCCGCTCCTTATGCGTGCGGTGTGGCGTACTGGGTGCTGTCGGCCCTGACCTGGAACCTTGGATGCGACGTCATTGTCGGCCCCATCCTCCCAGACTTGCCCGGCTGGTCGACGGCGCAGGTCAAGTCGTTATGCCGGATGATGCCGGACGGAGAACCGGCCGGCCGGTCGCGACCTCAGTCCAGGCCGAGCTGGTCCTTGCCGAAGGCGAACAGGTACGGCACCCCGGCGCCCTCCTGGATCTTCTCGGCGGCGCCGGTCGCCCGGTCGACGATGGTCGCGACGGCCACCACCTCGGCGCCGGCCTCGCGGACGGCCTCGACGGCGGTGAGCGGGGAGCCGCCGGTGGTGGAGGTGTCCTCGACGACCAGGACCCGGCGGCCCCTGATGTCCGGACCTTCCACGCGCCGCTGCAGGCCGTGCGCCTTGGCCGCCTTGCGGACCACGAAGGCGTCCAGCCTCCGGCCGCGCGCGGCGGCGGCGTGCAGCATGGCGGCGGCCACCGGGTCGGCGCCCATGGTCAGCCCGCCGACCGCGTCGAACTCCAGCCCCTCGGTGAGGTCCAGCAGCACCTGGCCGACCAGCGGGGCGGCCTCACCGTCCAGGGTGACTCGGCGCAGATCGACGTAGTAGTCGGCCTCGAGACCCGAGGAGAGGGTCACCTTGCCGTGCACCACGGCCTTGTCCTTGATCTGCTGCAGCAGTGCGCTACGTACCTCACTCATGGCAGCCAGGGTAGACGGCTTCAGAGCCTGCGCCAGGTCCAGGTGGTCGTGGCCTCCAGCGGCTCCAGTGGGGTGACCAGGCGCGGGTGTGTGTTCAGCCCGTCGGGCGGGCCGGTCTGCGGCTCCACGCAGACGGCCTCGCGCTGCTCGTCGTAGACCACCACCCACTCCTCGCGGCTGGTCACCTTCAGCTCCAGCCGCCCCGGCCAGGTGAGGGTGACGTCGACGCCGCCCGGCATGCCGAAGCAGTCGTCCCAGGGGCCGGGCTTCGGATCGATCCGGTGGCCGGTGGGCAGGTGGTCGTCGCCGCGCTCCTCCTGCCACGCGGGTGTGAAGTCGATGCGTACGTCCGCCGCGTCCGCCGTGCCCGCTGCGTCCGTGCCGCCGAGGGCGCGGTTGAACCAGGGGTGCCAGCCGATCTGCGCCGGGAAGGAGGACTCGTACGTCTCGACTGCCATGGCCAGGGTCAGGGAGTCCGCGCCGAGCGTGATCACCTGCGTCACCTGCCCGGAGTACGGCCAGGGCTCCCCGAGGTCGTACGTGATCACGGCCTCGTTCCCGCCCGCGCGGGCGGTACGCCAGGCGGTGTCACGGGCGGTGCCGTGGATGGCGTTCGGCGGGGCGTTCAGCGGCATCTGGTGGACGGTGGCGCCGTTCCGGAACCGGCCGTCCCGGATCCGCCCGCACCAGGGAACCATCGGGAAGCACCCGTAGCGGTCGCCCTGGCGCAGCAGCTCGACGCCCCCGACCCGCAGTCCCGAGACCCGCCCGCCGTTTTCCGGCCGCACGGTGACCTCCGCGTCGCCCGCGGTCAGAGTGATGTCCTCGTTGCTCACGGGACGACCCTACTGGGGTGATCAAGAGGGCCTCCCGAGGTCCGGCCGGCCCGCGTGCCCCGGGGCGGGGTCAGCGGCGTCTGCGCAGTGCCCGCACGGCGACGACCGCCGAGGCCACCGCCAGGGCGGCCGCCGGGGCGGCCCAGCGCAGGGGGGTGGCCGTGGAGACGGTCTGCGGGGCGGGGACGGGGGCGTAACGGCCCCGGGGCGGGGCGTGGTCCACTTCCTCGGCGCTGCGGCCGATCATCGTGCGCCGCGCGTGCGCCGCCTCGGCGACGGTGTCGTCGGCTTCGTCGATGGCATCGATGGCGTCGACACCGTCAATACCGACGACCTCGTCCACGTCGTCTGTGAGATCCGTGTCGTCCACATCGCCCACATCGCCCACGCCATCCCCGACGTCGTCCTGGGCCTCGGAATCGAGGGACGGCAGGGGGGCCTCCGTGTCGAAGCCGGGGGCCGGTGCGGGGGCCGGGGGCTCGTCCGTGGGCGACTCGGGCGTGGGAGGCTCCCCCGCCGCCGTGCCCAGGTTCTCCGCGAAACGGTTCAGTAGGCGGGCCACCGCCGACGCCACCGCGTCCGCCGGAAGCTCCGTGACCCGGCCGTCGGCCGTCGCCGTGCCGTCGACGGTAAGCGTGGCGCCGCCCTCCGCGGCCAGCGGACGCAGCCGCAGCGCCAGTCTCACCGTGCCGGTGCCGCGCGTCTCGACGGCGTCGCCCTCGACGGCGTAGGAACCGTCCTCGCGCCGGGACACCCGTACGGAGCCCCGGTAGGTGATGGAGTGGCTGCCCACACGGAACTTCAGCCGGCCTGCGACCGGATCCGCACCGGCGTCGTGCTGGAGCCCCGGCACCGCGCGGGCGACCCGCGCGGGGTCGTCCAGCGCCTCCCTGAGCCGCTCCACCGGAACCGGAACGAACACCTCGTGCTCCATGACTGCGGAGCCTACCCATGGCGACGCCGGGCTGTATCCCCGTCGGTGCGAAAGGGCGGTACAGCGGTACAGCGGTACACCGGGGGGCGGGCCGGCTCAGCGGGTGTACCTGGGGTGCAGCAGCGTCGACGGGGGCAGGCCGGGGACACGGGTGCGTGCGGCGGCTCGCGCGCCGGCCGCGAGGGAGCCGTCGGTAAGGATGCGCGGACGGGGGCCGGAGGGGTCCAGGCGCAGCTCCGGGACGGTGCGGGCGGCCAGGACGAAGCCCCGGTCTCCCCTGCTGTACGGGCTGGTGCGGAAGCCGGCCGAGCGGACCGTCGCCTCCACCGTCCAGAACGTCCGGGGCCGGGACACCACCGGCCCGGTGTGCACCACGAGCCGCCCGCCGGGCGCCAGGACGCGCCGGGCCAGGCCGTAGAACTCCTGCGAGTACAGCTTGGTGCTCTCGGTGGCCTCCGGGCGCGGCAGGTCGCAGACCACCACGTCGTACGCCGCCGGGGGCGCCCGGCGCAGCCAGGCGAAGGCGTCCGCGGTGCTGACGCGTACGCGCGGGTCGTCGAGGGCGTGGTCGTTCAGCGCGGACAGAGCCGGGTCGCGGCGGGCCAGCCGTACGACGCCCGCGTCGAATGCGACGACGTCGACCCGCCGCACGTCGCGGTGGCGCAGCACCTCACGGGCGGCCAGTCCGTCGCCGCCGCCGAGGACGAGCACGCGCGCGTGCGGACCGGTCATCGCGGGGTGCGTGAGCGCCTCGTGGTAGCGGAGTTCGTCCCGGCTGCCGGTCCGCAGCCGGCCGTCGAGGAACAGGTCCAGGGGCCGGCCGTCGAGGCCGCCGGTGAGCACCACTTCCTGCACGTCGGTCTGCAGGGCGACCCGGACGTCCGAGCCGTACATGGCGTGGCGGGCGGCCCGTTCGAAGTCGTCGACGAGGAGAACCGCCGAGGCGAGGACGGCCAGCACGCAGAGGTTGGCGATCAGCAGCAGCCGGCGGGCACGGCGGGTCAGATCCTGTCGGAAGAGTCCGAGCACCAGCGCGCCGCCGACCACCGTGTTGACCGCGCCGGTGATCAGCGTCCCCGTCAACTGGCCCAGGGACGGCAGGAGGAGGAAGGGGAAGGCGAGCCCGCCGACGAGAGCGCCGACGTAGTCCGCGGCGAACAGGTCGGCCACCGCTCCGCCCGCGTCCTGGCGGCGGATCCGCTGGATCAGCTCCATCAGCAGCGGTACCTCGGCCCCGATCAGCAGGCCGACGGCGAGGGAGAAGGCGACCAGCAGGACGTGCGGGCCGTGGGCCCACGGCCCGCCCCAGGACCCGGTCCAGGCGAAGACGGCGTACAGGGCCATCGCGCTGCATCCGCCGACCAGGGCGAGCGCGGCCTCGACGGCGCCGAAACCGGCCGCCGCGTGCCGACGCAGCCGCTTGGCGGCCAGCGAGCCGATCCCCATGGCGAAGACCATGACGGACAGCACGACGGAGGCCTGGGTCACCGAGTCGCCCATCAGGTACGAGGCGAGCGCCACGAGTTCGAGCTCGTACACGAGTCCGCAGGCCGCGCAGACGAACACACCGGCGAGGACCAGGAACCGGCCGGTGCCCTGTCGCACCGGCAGCTTCAGCGCGCTGTCCGAGGGGCTGCCGCCGTTGCCGCCCGGCCTGTCCCGGGGTCGTTCGGGGCGGGGCGGGGCGAGGGCCTGCGGTTCGATCACCCCTGCGACGTTACGTTACGCCTCCGGTGCGGACCGTCACCCACACGTGTGGTGTTTGTTTACCGCTGCCGGTGCCCGTCCCCGCGGTCCTCACACGGTTTCCCTCACCCGTACGCCCACCCTCGTCCGGGTCATCACCAACTGGCCGTCCTGGGGATAGGCGTGCCAGGTCCGCCAGTGGACCTGGTTCTCGCGGCGCTGGGCGAGCATCGCGGTGAACGCGTGCGGACTCCCGGGGAACACCCCGGCGAGACCGTGCGGATGGTCGGAGACCAGGGCGAGCAGCTCCTGTGCGCGGCCCCCGAAGGAACCGGGGGAGAGCACCTCGACACGGGCGGCGAACTCGTACTCCCATTCGCCCATCTGTTTGGCGACGCCCAGCGGAAGGGGCGTACTGCTGCCCGGAAGGCAGGCCACCGTCTCCGAACAGATCCCCCGATCCTCTTCCAGCAGCACCTGGTGGGACGCGCCGAGGAGCCTCAACTGAACCTTGGAACCCGTCAGTTCGAGGTCGAGCGTGGCCAGCGCGGGAAGCGGCTCGCGCCCCAGGGCCCAGGCGAGGTCGGCCGCGCGCGTGTCGGTGTAGGAGGTGGTCAGAGTCGTGAGCATGAATCGGCTCCGCAAGCGGACAAGGAGGGGCAGGAGAGGGAGATGGGGGACCGTCGCACCCCGATCACGCCGGGGAGTTCGGCCCGTCAGCCCGGTCGGCCGGCCGGAAAGGGGATCCGCAGGAAGTCCGAGGGCTGTGTCGGTGATTTAGAGGGAATCACGAACTGTGGTGCTGCCACAGCGTTTTTACCCAACTTCGTGGGCTTTCCATCCCCTCGGGGGCTCTCCAGATCACCTGTTCAACCCAGCGCACTCCTGACACACACCTGGCGCATACGCGGGCGTACACGCGGGTGCACAGCACGGTGGGGCCCGCCCCAAGGCACGGACCCCACCGTCGCGGACGCGTCATCCCCGTACAGAGGCAAGCCGCCCCCCGTCAGCTGCCTCCACCGCATCCGCCGCCGCCCCCGCACGACGACCCGCCCCCGCACGACGACCCGCCCCCGCAGGACGAACCGCCGGAGGACGAGTCGCTCCCGCAGGACGCCCCGCCGGAACTCCCCCCTCCCTCGCCGGCCCACCAACTGCCGCGCCGCCGCCCGGACGCCCCCGCCCGGCGGCCGGAAGTGCGCGCCGGTGCCACCGCGAACGCCTTGTACAGCACGAAGACCAGCGCGAAGAGCAGAACCAAGGTGATGCCGATGGCCATGGCGCCACCGTCCTTTCGTCCCCGTGAATCCCCCGAGGCAACCCCCCGTGGGTGCCTCGCTCACGCGTGTGGACGGGAGATGCCCGCTGCCCGCGCGGGCCAAAGCAGAGTTGAGGAACTCCAGAGGTTCGGCGCAGGATGACCGGCATGACCTCCAGCGCGCGCCCCCTCCTGAACCGCCGACTCGCCGAGTTCGGGACCACTATCTTCGCGGAGATGTCCGCCCTGGCCCTGCGGACCGGTTCCATCAACCTCGGCCAGGGTTTCCCCGACACCGACGGCCCCGAGGAGATCAGGGAGGCGGCGGTGCGGGCGCTGCGGGACGGCCGCGGCAACCAGTACCCGCCCGGCCCCGGCGTCCCCGAGCTGCGCACCGCGATCGCCGCGCACCAGCGGCGCCGCTACGGCCTGTCCCTCGACCCCGACACGGAGGTCCTGGTCACCGCCGGCGCCACCGAGGCGATCGCCGCCGCGCTGCTCGCGCTGCTGGAACCCGGCGACGAGGTGATCGCCCTGGAGCCGTACTACGACTCCTACGCGGCCTGCGTCGCCATGGCGGGCGCCACCCGCGTACCGGTCACCCTGCGCCCGCGCGAGGGCCGTTTCCGCCTCGACCTCGACGAGCTGCGCGACGCCGTCACCGACCGCACCCGCCTGCTGCTGATCAACACCCCGCACAACCCGACCGGCACCGTCCTCACCTGCGAGGAGTTGTCCGCGGTCGCCGCGCTGGCGGTGGAGCGCGACCTGCTGGTGGTCACCGACGAGGTGTACGAGCACCTGGTCTTCGACGACGCCGTACACGTACCGCTGGCGACCTTCCCGGGCATGCGGGAGCGCACGGTGACCATCTCCAGCGCGGGCAAGACGTTCTCCTTCACCGGCTGGAAGGTCGGCTGGGTGACGGGTACACCCGCACTGGTGACGGCGGTCCGCTCGGCCAAGCAGTTCCTGACCTACGTCTCCGCGGGCCCCTTCCAGTACGCCGTCGCCGAGGCCCTCGCCCTGCCGGAGGCGTACTTCGACGCCTTCCGCGCCGACCACCAGCGCAAGCGCGACCTGCTCGGCGACGGCCTGCGCGCCGCCGGGTTCGAGGTCCACCGGCCCCGGGGCACCTACTTCATCACCACCGACATCACCCCCTTCGGCGAGAAGGACGCCCACGCCTTCTGCCGCGCCCTCCCCGAACGCTGCGGCGTCGTCGCCGTCCCCAACTCCGTCTTCTACGACGACCCGGAAGCCGGCCGCAGCCAGGTCCGCTTCACCTTCTGCAAGAAGGACGACGTTCTCCACGAGGCCGCCAACCGCCTGCAACGCCTGGCGTCCTGAACACACGCCCCTTTCATCCCGAATGAGGGTCGGGCAGATGCCCTACCTGTCGGAGTTGCTATTCGCGCAGGCCAGGGCATCGGAGCCGAGGTCGGGCTGGTCATGCTGCCGTACGGCATCTCCGCCCTCTGCATACGCGATCAGGAACTGCAGATCCCCGGCGTACTCTTCGGTCTGGACGAGCCCGTAGCCGCCACGGTCCGGCAGGTGCAGTTCTGCGTGCCGTTGAAGACCGGTCCCGGCTCGGCCCTCTTCGCCTTCATGACCGAGGACATCGAACACCGGACTGAATACCTCGATGTGCTCAGCGGCATCATGAAGTCGGTCTCGACGAAGGAACCGCACGGGGAGAACACCCCAGAGGCCGACGGCCCGGATACCGGAGGAACGGAGAAACCAGCATGAGCGGCGGTGCACAAGCAGAGGACGAGGCGCGCAAGAGGCGCACCCGATATCCCGTCCTGCTGGCGGTCGGCATCGGCTGCTACGTGTTCGCCGTGATCGCAGGGATGTTCCTCCTGGCGGACGACTTCGGGCCGGTCGTCCAGGTTCCCCTGTGGATTGTGCACGGAATGCTGCTCATCGTGCTCATCCGGAAACTGGGGGCCAGGGAGTCGAGCACGTACGCGGCGCTGTTCATCGTGATCACGTCTGCGATGTCCGCGCACGTCATCGGCATGGCGCGCGACGACCTCACCCTTCAGCAGCGCGGCGAGAAAGTCACCGCCACAGTGGTGAAGGAACGACTCGACCCGGCCCAGGGACGCAAGGGCCGCCACTCCTACTACACGCTGGAGCGGCAGGACGGCACACGCATCCCAGGGCCCGAGATGGAAACGACGTCCGACCTCTACAACGTCGGCCAGGTACTGACGGTGATCGAGGATCCCGAGGGTGAACTACGCCCCCGGACCCCGGGCCAGGCGGACGCCACTGCTGAGCAGCTCGGCGCGGGGGCGCTTGCCCTCGCCGCGCTCGGCTCCGTCGGCTGGATGACTTGGCGCGGGTCGGACGCCGCGAGGCGCCGGGACGCGCAGAAGCGACCGGGCGGTGCACGGAAGGCGTACAAGACCGTCACCGGCGACCACTCCACGCAGGAGGAGCAGGAGGAGAAGCTGCGCGAGGCCCTGCGCACGTACCCCACCGACCGCCGCGGCTACATCAAGGTGCACCCCGGGGAGTACCCCGACGTGACGCAGCAGCGGGCAGCCCGGATCGCCTGGGAGATGGGCCTGCGCGCGGAGGCGGTCGGCAATCGGGGTTCGTGGCGCTTCGGAGAGACCGTGATCGAGGAAGTCCCGCAGGATTGAGCGCTCGTTCCCGAGCCCCGGCCGCCGGGCGTGGCTCTCGCTCGCCGCCGCCTGCTACCTGATCGTCAGTACCGTCGGTCCGGGGCGGGTGTCTCCTGCTCGCCCCTGCCACGGGACGCGACCGGTGCCGCCCTGGTGTTCGCGGTTCTCGGCATCCTCCTGATCATGGCAGCTGCCCTCACTCCGCGCTGGACGGGGCCCCTCACATCTCCGCACGCTGGCTCAGCGGTACAGCACGGCGGTCGACCTGGCGATGGCGAACGAGCGGCTGTGGTTCAACGGTGCCGCGCCCATGGACGTGTGCGACGTGGACATCACAACTCTGGCCTTGATCGCCGCGAGGGCACCTGGCGTCGACCATTTCCGATCGGCGCTCCCGTTCAGCTTTCGCCGAGACCACTGGGCTGGAGTCGGTTCCGCTCGGCATCGCGGACGCGATGCCGCCGGATACGGACCGGGGTTGAGCACGGTGGGGCTTTGCAGTACAGAGCCCGTCGTCGGTGGACATCGGGCAGGGCCGCCCGGTATCACTCCGCCTTCCGACAAGCGCGAAGCACTGGAGGCTATTCAGTGTCCTTCGGATGTCGCGTGGAGGCGTACACCAGGATTACGGTCGAGGTCTCCGGGCTGACCAGGTAGCGGACCCGGCCGCCACTGGTGATCTCGTACTCCCACTGCTCCAGTTCGGAGCCCTTCCATTCCTTGGTCGCATGCCTGCCGCGAAGCTGGTGTTGCCGATTCCAGTTGGCACGCGACAACGGGTCTGCGCGAAGAGCTTCCAGACAGCGATGCGCGTTCGGCAGCGCCACCCGGCACAGCTCCTCCCAACCTGTTGCCGCCTCCGTCGTTCCATGGATTACGTTCCAGCCGCTCAGCGGTGGGACGCTTACCCGATCGCCCTTCTTGGGGCTCACTCGTGCACCTCGACCGGGCCGAAGTCCACGTCACCGAGCGGGCGGAGTGCTGCCCTGAGCTGGTCAGGGTCGGCATTGATACGGGCAGTTGCCCGCCACGAAACGATTGCTCGGTGCACAGCCTCCCTGGCACCCAGTTCAGCGGCATCGGACAGCGCGTCCATGAGCTCGATGGTAAATTCCCGGACCTCTTCGTCATCCAGGTGACGCACCCACGGGAACACCTCGGGCAACGCAAGCAGAAGCGACCTGACGCCGTCCGCCTGCTTCATCAGAGCCAGGAACAGTCGGGACGCAGTGGTCAAATTTTCCTCGGTGCGCTCCGCGTGGATGGCCGTGGTCAGCACCATGTCGGGCGCGTCCCGGTGCGTGACGCGCAGACATCCCAGAGCAGCAGCCCTGGCTGCCACGGCCTTCGGGTTCCGGGACAGGTCTGTGAACGTGACGGCTTCTGATTCGGACGACAGGTGCGCAATAGCCATACTCAGACCATACTCTGACTGCAATCTGACTTCCACCGCGAAAGATGCGGAAACGCAGACGGATGCCCTGCCGCGCTGTGGCCGAGGTCCCCCGGGAACCGCGCGAGCACGGTTCTGGTTTCTTCCGGGCACTGTCCATCCCGGTGGCACCCGATGCGGCGGGGGCCAACCGGATGGGCGGTGGGGCGGGCTGTTCCTAGCCTCGGGGCATGGTTCTTCGTCGATCGTCGTTGTCCGCCGCTGTTCTGGCGCTGGCCCTGTCGGCCGTTCCGCCCGCGGCGGCCTCGCCACCCGCGCCGCGCCCTTCCGCCGTGAACCGGTCCGTGCAGCAGGACGCCGACGCGCTGCGCGATGCCGGGGTCACGGGGGTCTCGGTCCGCCTGGAGACACCCCGGGGGACCGTCACCGCCCGCTCCGGTGTGGGGGACCTGGTCAGCGGCCGCCCGGTTCCCGAGGACGGCCATCTGCGTCTGGGCAGTGTCACCAAGACGTTCGTCGCGACCGTCGTGCTGCAGCTGGTGGACGAGGGGCGACTGTCGCTCGACCGGACGGTGGAGCGGTTACTGCCCGGAGTGGTGACCGGCGCCGGCAACGACGGTCGTACGATCACGCTCCGCGACCTGCTGCAGCACACCAGCGGACTGTACGACTACACGGCCGACGTCTACCCCGACCCGAGCGCCGAGACGTACTACGCCCATCGGTGGCACGCCTACCGGCCCGCACAGCTGGTCGCCCTGGCCATGCGCCACGAGCCCGCCTTCCCACCGGGGAAGAGCTGGGAGTACTCCAACACGAACTACGTCCTCGCCGGGATGATCATCGAGAAGGTCACCGGCCGCTCCTGGGAGCAGGAGGTCCGCGACCGCGTCCTGCGCCCCCTCGGGCTGCGGCACACGGACATCCCCGGTACCCGGCCCTTCCTGCCGCAGCCGCACGCGGCCAACCACCAGCAGTTCACCCCGGACGGTCCGATGGTCGACACCACGATCCCCTACCGGCCCTTCGACCTCGGGGCCGACGGAGCGATGACCGGCACGGCCCGCGACCTCGACCGCTTCCTCACCGCCCTGACCCGCGGGCGGCTGCTGGAACCCGCCACCCTCTCCGCCATGCGGACCACCGTCCCGATGCCCCAGGACAGCGGTCACCCCGCGGGCACCCGAAGCGGCCTGGGGCTGTTCTTCACACCCTTGTCCTGCGGCGGCGGTTACCTCGGTCACGGGGGAAGCGGATTCGGCTACCTCGTCCGGGCCGCCACCACGACGGACGGCCGTCGCAGCGTCACCGTCTCCACGCACAGCCGCCCGGGAGACCCGGACACGGCGGACCGCCAGGAGGACATCCTGCGTGACCTCGCCGACCGCGCCCTCTGCGGCTCCGAGTGAGAAGCGTCGGACGGCGGGTCTGTGGGGGAAACGAAGGAGCCCGGCTCCGGGTGACCGTGGGGTCGCTCCGGAGCCGGGCTCCTTCACGCGTACGCGCGGGAAGAGCGGGAAAAGGGCTCCCTACTCGTCGTCGGGCTTCTCCGCTTCGTTGATCTCCTGCTCCAGGCCCAGCTGCTCGACGAGCCACTTGTCGAACTCGATCGCGGCCCGCACCCAGCTGACCGTCGAGGAGACGAAGTGCTCCAGGCTGACGCCCATGCCGATCAGCATCTGGGCCTCACCGATGAGACGGACGGTGCCGTCGTCGTGGGTGTGGGTGTAGACCTTGGGCCACAGAGTGCGGCGGTTCCAGTCGTCGATCGACTCGAGCAGATGCTGCTTCTCCTCGATCTGGTGCGGGCGGTCGTAGAAGGTCCGCACGGAGAAGATCTGCTGGTCGCCCTCCCCACGGAACATGAAGTAGGTGCGGAACTGCTCCCACGGCGCCGCGAGGTCACCCTCGTCGTCGACGACGTACTTGAGCTCCATCTGGTCGAGGAGCTGCTTCACGAGGTCCTGATCCGGGACGACGGGGCCCGCCGGTCCTTGGGGCTGCGGCTCGGGCTGGCCCCCGAAATTGGGAATCGAGGACGGGTCGATGGACATGCTGGGACACTCCTGCGGTCGTCTGGCGTCCGGCCGTGGATGTGGGACCAGACGTATTCCCCACCCTCTCTCTCTTGGCCCGTGCCGGGCAACCTGCCTGGCCGATGGGCTTCCGCCGGGGTCCGGTCTCCATGATCACATCTCGTCGATCATGGAGACCGTCGCCCGGGGGTACTACAGCGTCTTGCCCGTGGCCGGTCCCACCAGGAGGCCCTCGCCGAAGCGGTCCACGCGGACCGTGTCGCCGTCCTTGATCTCGCCGGAGAGGATCTCCTTGGCGAGCCGGTCCCCGATGGCGGTCTGCACCAGTCGGCGCAGCGGACGGGCGCCGTAGGCCGGGTCCATGCCCTCCTCCGCCAGCCAGGCCAGCGCCTCGGGGGTGATGTCCAGGGTGAGCCGGCGTTCGGCGAGGCGCCGGCCCAGCCGGTCGAGCTGCAGTGCGGCGATGCGCTCCAGCTCGGCCTTGGTCAGCGCGGAGAAGACGACCAGGTCGTCGAGCCGGTTGAGGAACTCCGGCTTGAAGGAGGACCGGACCACTTCCAGGACCTGTTCCTTCTTCTGCTCCTCGGTGCTGATCGGGTCGACCAGGAACTGGCTGCCCAGGTTGGACGTGAGCACCAGGATCGTGTTGCGGAAGTCGACCGTGCGGCCCTGGCCGTCGGTGAGCCGGCCGTCGTCGAGGACCTGGAGCAGGATGTCGAAGACCTCGGGGTGGGCCTTCTCCACCTCGTCGAGGAGCACCACGCTGTACGGGCGGCGGCGCACGGACTCGGTGAGCTGGCCGCCCTCCTCGTAGCCGACGTAACCGGGCGGGGCGCCGACCAGGCGGGCCACGCTGTGCTTCTCGCCGTACTCCGACATGTCGATGCGGACCATCGCCCGCTCGTCGTCGAAGAGGAAGTCGGCGAGCGCCTTGGCCAGTTCGGTCTTGCCGACGCCGGTGGGGCCGAGGAAGAGGAAGGAGCCGGTGGGCCGGTCGGGGTCGGCGATTCCGGCGCGGCTGCGGCGCACGGCGTCGGACACCGCCCGTACGGCCTCGAGCTGGCCGATGAGCCGCTTGCCCAGCTCCTCCTCCATGCGCAGCAGCTTCTGCGTCTCGCCCTCCAGCAGGCGGCCGGCGGGGATGCCGGTCCAGGAGGCGACGACGTCGGCGATGTCGTCGGAGCCGACCTCCTCCTTGACCATGGTGTCCTTGGCGACCTCCTCCTCGGCCTCGGAGGCGGCTTCCAGGTCGCGTTCCAGGGCCGGGATCTCGCCGTAGAGGAGCTTGGAGGCGGTGTCGAAGTCGCCTTCGCGCTGGGCCCGTTCGGCCTGGCCGCGCAGGTCGTCGAGCTTCTCCTTCAGCTCGCCGACGCGGTTGAGGGACTGCTTCTCCTTCTCCCAGCGGGCGGTGAGGTGGCGCAGTTCCTCCTCCTTGTCGGCGAGGTCGCGGCGCAGCTTCTCCAGGCGCTCGCGGGAGGCGGCGTCGGTCTCCTTGCCGATCGCCAGCTCCTCCATCCTCAACCGGTCGACGGCGCGCTGGAGTTCGTCGATCTCGACGGGCGAGGAGTCGATCTCCATGCGGAGGCGGGAAGCCGCCTCGTCGACGAGGTCGATGGCCTTGTCGGGCAGGAAGCGGGAGGTGATGTAACGGTCGGAGAGGGTCGCCGCCGCGACCAGGGCGCTGTCGGCGATCTGCACCTTGTGGTGGGCCTCGTAGCGGCCCTTCAGGCCGCGCAGGATGGCGATGGAGTCCTCGACGGACGGCTCGGCGACCAGCACCTGCTGGAAGCGCCGCTCGAGCGCCGGGTCCTTCTCGATCCGCTCGCGGTACTCGTCGAGGGTGGTGGCGCCGACCATGCGCAGCTCACCGCGGGCGAGCATCGGCTTGAGCATGTTGCCGGCGTCCATGGCGGAGTCGCCGCCGGCCCCGGCGCCGACCACCGTGTGCAGCTCGTCGATGAAGGTGATGATCTGCCCGTCGGATTCCTTGATCTCCGCGAGGACGGTCTTCAGCCGCTCCTCGAACTCGCCGCGGTACTTGGCCCCGGCGACCATCGCCCCCAGGTCGAGCGCGACGAGCCGCTTGTCCTTCAGCGACTCGGGCACGTCGCCCTTGACGATCCGCTGGGCGAGCCCCTCGACGACGGCGGTCTTGCCGACGCCGGGCTCACCGATGAGCACGGGGTTGTTCTTGGTGCGGCGGGACAGCACCTGCACGACCCGTCGGATCTCCTGGTCCCGTCCGATGACCGGGTCGAGCCTGCCCTCGCGGGCGGATTCCGTGAGGTCGGTCCCGAACTTCTCCAGGGCCTTGTACTGGCCCTCCGGGTCGGCTGTCGTCACCCGGCGTGCTCCTCTCGCCTGCTGAAAGGCATCCTGCAGCTTCTTCGCGGTGGCGCCCTGCCCCGTCAGCACCTCGCCGGCGGCGCCGCCCTTCGCGGCGATGCCCAGGAGCAGGTGCTCGGTGGAGAGGTACTCGTCCCCCAGATCCCGCGCACGGGACTGGGCGTCGGCGATGACGGCGAGCAGTTCGCGGTTCGGCTGGGGCGGCGCGACGGTGGACCCGGTGACGCTCGGCAGGCCGGCGAGGACGCGCTCGGCTCCGGCGCGCACGGCCGCCTGGTCGGCGTCGACCGCGGCGAGCAGGTCCGTGATGTTCTCGTTGTCCTGGCCCTGCAGCAGGGCCAGGAGCAGATGGGCGGGGGTGAGGTCGGGGTGCCCCTCGGTTACGGCCCGGTTTCCGGCGGCGTTGATCGCGTCCCGGCTCCGGTTGGTCAGCTCGGCGTCCACGTTCGCGTTCTCCTCCTTGCGACGACCGTACAGCGGCCCTCATGGCCGGCTCGGCAGCCCGGCCTGGCTGACTCGGTCAGCGTACACAAACTTGAGTCTATTCCACTCAAGGTGGTGACGGGAGGGTCGACGGGTCCCTGTTCCCGCTTCCCGGACCTCTCAGACCTCCCCGACCTCCCACCTTCCGGCGCGACCACGCCCCACGCACGCCGTTGACGGACGGGGGACCGCCGAGGCAGCGGCGCGGGAGGAGAAGCGAGAAGTGTGGGGCAGGAGGCGCGAGGCGCCGGCCGGAGGTGACCACCCGAGCCGAGAGGGGCCCGGGAACAGAACGGGCCCCGGGAACAGAAGGACGGCCGACGACGGGGCGACACGGGCGGGGGCCCGGGGCGCGCGGCGGGGCCGGAGCGCCGCAGACGGAACGCCGCCGCCGCTCGATCCGGGCGGGACGCCACCCTCGCCCGAACCGGCGGCGCGGGGGATCATGGAGGGCACGCTCACACGCGCGAGAAGGCAGGGGTGAGACCGAGGTGGGAGTCGGTACGGCCGGACGGCCGGTTTCGGCCATCGCTCGATCCCGCCCATACCCGGAGACATCCCCGAAAACTGCAGTGGCGTCACCGTGTTCAGGTCACGGTGACGCCACTGCGGGGGGAAGCACCTGCGCGATCTTTTACGACGGGGGAATCGCGTCAGGCACTGCGGGGGGTGGCCGAGATGGTCCGGTGGGCAGAGGAGCCGGACTCCACCTGCTCATGGTCCCGCTGGTCCAGGTTCACAAAGATCATTCCGTACCGGATGGCACACCGCACGGGCTGCGGCGCCCCCCGAGGGCGCCGCAGGCACCGGTACGCCCGTACGTCTCCGTCCTCGTCCCGCGTGACGACGACCGGTTCACCGAACACGGTCACCATCAGCGAATCACCGCTGTGGGGGATGGCGGTGACCAGGTCGATGAAGTGCCAACCGGATCGGTAGGCGGTCGCCATCTCCCTGCGAAAAGACCGGTCGTCGGGTGGAGTGGTCACTTCAGCGCCCCGAGTCCACGACGATCGACGGCCAGTGACTGTCGGCAGTCGTGTCACCCTTTGCGTCGGAATAACCGCTCAGCGCTCCGAAGGCCGCAACGGCGGAGAGGGCGGCAGCGAGCACCGAGCGAAGCAGTCTCTTGCGCATAGTCGGCTTCGTCCTCACGTGTAAGTCTCCTCAGTCCCCCGTCAAGTAAGACGATGGCTCATTCGAACACATCATGGCCACACAATCGGTGCATCATGTTCCTGCATGTTCAGGACCCTGGGGGGTGGAGATTCAGTGGCAAATCAGACAGATGCGGCGCATCCCCATGCGGTGACCGAACTGTGTGAGCCGGGCAGCCGACTTTATGCCAACGCCCTGCGCGTAGGGAGAGTCTCGCGCGAGGAGGCGGAGGCCGCTCCCTGCCTGATGGAACTCGCCCTCCTCCACCCCGATCCGGACGACAAGGGCTGGCTGCGCCCCGTGCCGCCGGCGATCGCCCTGGCCCAACGGCTGCATCCCATCGAGCGTGACATCGCCGAACGCCGACGGCTCTCGATCCGGCTCACGGACGTGTTCGAGCCGTTCATGGCCCTGGGCACCCAGGCGGTGACCACCGACCGCTCGATCACCGTGCTCGAGGGGAGCGAGCGGATCAACGACGCCCTCAACCTGGCGACCTTGCAGTGCCGGACCGAGATGATCACCATCCAGCCGAGCGACGACCGCTTCTCCGAGCGGAGCCTCATCCAGGGCCTGGAGCGGGACAAGCCCCTCATCGAGCGGGGCGTGCGGATCCGGACGCTGTACCAGCACACCGCCCGCTACAGCCCGGAGAAGCGGGCCTACGTGGAGCAGCTCGCCAACGGCAGGGTGGAGTACCGCACGATCGACGAGGTGGTCGAGCGCCTCATCGTGTGCGACGAGTCCGTGGCCTTCATCCCCGCCCGCGACGACCAGCAGGTCGCGCTGGAACTCCGCCAGCCGGGGCTCGTCCGGTACCTCATCAAGATGTTCGAGTTCATGTGGAGCCGGTCGGTGCCGCTGACCGCCGGAGCGCCCTACGAGACCGCTCCCGGCGGCATCACCGACATCCAGCACTCCATCGCCAAGCTCCTCGTCGAGGGCCACGTCGACGAGGCCATCGCCCGGCGTCTCGGCATGAACGTCCGCACCTGCCGCGCCCACATCGCCAAACTCGCCGCCACCCTCGGCAGCGGCAGCCGCGCCCAACTGGGCTACCTCATCGCCCAGTCGGGGATCCTCCAGCCGGAGAAGCCGAGCCGGGGAGCGGGCCACGCATGAACGGGAACGCGCACGACGACGCACCGGCGGAGCCGCGCGAGGGGGACCTGGACCTGTACGCCCGCGCACTGCGTCAGGGGCGCTTACCCGCCGACGGGGCCGATGAGGCGGCGCGCCTCGTCGGCCTCGGCCTCCTGGACCCTGCCCTCGACGACCCGAGCCGGTGGGAGCCCGTCGCGCCGCACATCGTCCTGCACCGGCTCCTGCGGGCCTCGGCGGACCGGATCGCCGGGGAACGGCGGCGGGAGGAGCGGCTGGTCGAGGCGTTCGAGCCGCTGCTGCGGGCGGGCCGGCACGACGGTGTCCCGACGAGGCCCCTGCTCACGCTCCACAGCGACAAGGAACGCATCAGCCGGGTCATCGGCGAGGCGATGACCGACGCCGGTGAACTCCTGGGCATCCAGCCGCACAGCAGCTACGCGCACCCCAAGCCGGACTTCCACGAGGCCGCGATCCGGCGCGACCAGGCCCTGCTCGACCGCGGTGGCCGCATCCGCGCCCTCTACCAGCACACCCTGCGCCACTTGCCCTCGCTCGCCGCCCGCTACGAACGGCTGACGGGTGACGTCGAGGCCCGGACGCTGGACGAGATCACCGAACGCCTCATCGTCGTCGACCGCGCCGTCGCGTTCGTCCCCGCCAACGCCGACCGCACCTCGGCCCTGGAGGTCCGCCACCCGGCGCTCGTGGGGTACCTCGCCACCACCTTCGACCGGCTCTGGCGCCTCGCCACACCGATGCACCCCCGGGCGGTCCGGCAGCCCACGCTGGACGGCGTGACGCCCCGTCAGCGCGCCATCGCCGCGCTCCTCGTCGAAGGCCACACCGACGCCGTCGTCGCCGACCGCCTCGGCATGAACGTCCGCACCGCCCGCGAGCACATCGCCAAGCTCGCGACGACGCTGGGCAGCGGCAGCCGTGCGCAGCTCGGGTATCTCATCGCGCGCTCGGGGATCCTCGACCGGGAGGGGTGACCACCGTCCGGCGCGCGTCGTCCAGGCCGACCTGTGCGATGCGGACGCCCAGTTGGGTGCGGCTGGCCGCGCCCAGGGTTTCCGAGAGGCGGGCGATGTGCGCCCGGCAGGTGCGCACGCTGATGCCGAGGCGTTCCGCGATCACCGCGTCCTGATGCCCCTCCGCCAGCAGCGCGGCGATGGACCGCTCCCGGTGCGAGATGCCCTCGATGCCGGTGTCGGGCAGCGGGGCGGTCAGCGGGATGGCGAGGCGCCACAGGCGCTCGAAGACCGTGCCCAGGTACAGCACCAGCGCCGGGTGCCGCAGCTCCAGCGCCATCGTGCGCTCGGCGTTGGCGGGGATGAAGGCGACCGTGCGGTCGAAGAGGATCAGCCGCTCGACCACCTCGTCCAGCGTCCGCGCCTCCACCGCGTCGCCCATCAGCTCCAGGTAGGTGTGCAGGCCCTGGCCGTGCCGGGCCACATGCGTGTAGAGGTCCCGCATCCGCACCCCGCGCCCGCGCAGCGCCGTCGCCCGGTGCAGGCCCTCCGACAGCTCCGCCTCGCGCCGGATACCGCCCGGCTGGACGGTGAGCACCTCGGTGGTGCACGCCTGCGTCGCCTCGTCCATCGCGGCCTGGATACGGGCCAGTCCGTCCAGCACCCTGATCGCCGGGCCCTCCGCGGCCGAGGGGGAGGCGGGCACCCGGTGGCCCAGGCCGGCGTACCACTCGAACGCCGCGACGACCGAGCCGACCCGGCGCCGGCTCGCGTCGACCTCCTCGTACATCCCGCGCAGCAGCCGGGTCATGACCTCCTGCGGGGCGGTCGGTACCAGCCAGTCCATGTCGTCGGGATCCGGGTGCAGCAGGGCCAGGTCCAGCAGACAGGGCACCGGCTCCGCGTCCCGGCGCGGCACCCGTCCGCGCCGTACGGCCCGGGAGTACACGCGGTCCCCGGAGTCGCACAGCCGGTCAGCACCATGTGGATGCTCGTCCGTCCCGCGCCCGGCCATCGCCCGTCCCACCCCCGGTTCCGCCACTTTCCGATGCGCCACTATGCGCGGCCGCACCCGGCTCCGCAACACGGCTCCCGTCGGCACGGCAGCCGATATGCATCGGTACGCCCCGCTGTCTCCCTGCCTCGCGCGGTCGCACCACAACCACCGGGCGGGCGGCTACGGGCAGCCCAGAACACCGGAAAAAAGGGACTTCGGGTGGTGACGGGACAACACCGCCGGGGAGCACGGTGATCCGTGCTCCCCGGCAGAACGTCCACGCACCCCGGGCGGAAAGCCCGGCGGCCGTCGGCTACTTCAGGCCGGCCGCGGCGCAGGCCTCCTTGTACTCCGCCGTGCAGATGTCCGCCACCTTGTAGATCCCGTCGGCGACGACCGTGTCCTTGATGTTGCCCTTCGTCAGGGCGACCACGGGCACGAGCTGCGCCGGGATGTCCTTGTCCGTGGGGCTGTCGACCCGCTCGCGGGTCAGCGCGTCGAACTGGATGTCCTTGCCCTGGACCCGCGCCACGGCGATCTCCGCGGCATTGTCGGCCTCCAGCGGGTAGGACTTGTAGACGCTCATGAACTGCTCGCCCGAGATGATCCGCTGCACTCCCGCCAGTTCGGCGTCCTGGCCGGTGATCGGGGGCAGCTCGGTCACACCGGCGGCCTCGAGCGCCTTGACGATGGCGCCCGCCATGGTGTCGTTGGCCGAGTAGACGGCGGCGATGTTGTCCTTGCCGATCGCGTTGATCGCCTCGACCATGTTGGCCTCGGCGTTCTCCGGCGCCCAGTCCTTGGTGTCGTAGGACTTGGCGATGGTGACCTTGCCCTTGAGCTCCGACAGCGCGCCCGCCTTGAACTGCTTGGCGTTCGGGTCGGTCGGGGAGCCGTTCATCATGACGATCTTGCTGGTGGCCGCGTCGTCGCCGCCGAGCTTCTCCAGCAGGGAACGGCCCTGGACCTCGCCGACCAGCTCGTTGTCGAAGGAGATGTACGCGTCGATCGGGCCCTCGGCCAGCCGGTCGTAGGCGATGACCGGGATGCCCGCGTCCTTGGCCTTCCTCACGTCCTCGGCGATGGCCTTCGAGTCGACCGCGTCCAGCACGATGACATCGACCCTGTCGTCGATCATCTGCTGCATCTGGCTCGACTGCTTGCCGGCGTCCGCCTCGGCGTTGGCGTAGGAGACCTTCCCCTTGTCGTTGGTGAGCGACTCCACCTTCTTCTTGAAGATGGGGTAGTCGAACTGCTCGTACCGGGTGTTGGCCTTCTCCGGGAGCAGCAGTCCGATCGTGATGTTGTTCCCCTTGGTGGGGCTCGCGTCGTCGCTGCTCCCTGTCGCGTTGATTACGCCGCAACCGGCAAGCATGACGGACATCGAGGTGGCGGCCACTGATATGGCGATACGACGCATGCGAGGGCTCACTTCAGGTGCGTTTTGGACGTGGGCACAACATTGCGGCCCATGTGACTGAAAAGCCAACGCTTCAGCTACCACTGGCGTCAAGACCAACTACTTAACGAGATGAACACAACACGGTGCGCTGAAGTCGTGAGAGGCCGGCGAAAGACTCGCACAGATCTCCTGAAGACGCACACATCTGCTGATCACAGGCGTGCACCGGGCGCACGGGACGGTAAGTGAGGGGGCGTCAGCCGTGCGCACACAGGTGAAGGGCCCGGAGGTTCGGACGAACCTCCGGGCCCTTCAGGACACTTCACTTTTCAGCCAAACGGAACTTTCCCGTCAGCCGGACCGCTCAGTCGGGTCAGTCGGCCTGCTGCTGACGCTTCGGCCGCCACACCACCAGCGCGCTGGTCTGCTGCACCTCCTGATACGGCACCAGGTCCCGGCGGTACGACGCGTGCACCGCGGCCTCGCGCTGCCGCATGGTCGCCGCCGCGCCGTCCAGCGCGCCCTCCAGCTCCGCCACCCGAGCCTGCAGCGCGGCGACCTGGTTCTCCAGTTCGATGATGCGCTTGATGCCGGCCAGGTTGATGCCCTCCGCCTGCGACAGCTGCTGCACCTGACGGAGCAGCTCGATGTCACGGGCCGAGTAGCGGCGGCCCCGGCCTGCGGCCCGGTCCGGCGAGACCAGCCCCAGACGGTCGTACTGGCGCAGGGTCTGCGGATGCAGGCCGGAGAGCTGGGCCGCCACCGAGATGACGTAGACCGGCGTGTCCTGCGTCAGTTCATACGGATTGCGTCGACGACCGTCCATCTCCCTCAAGCTCCCTTCGCTGCCTGGAACAGCTCCGCCCGCGGATCCTCACCCGCGGTCGCCTCGCGATACGCCTCCAGTGCGTCACGAGCCTTCCCCGGCAGGTCCTTGGGAACACTCACCTCGACGGTGACCAGCAGATCGCCGCGCGAGCCGTCCTTGCGGACCGCTCCCTTGCCGCGGGCCCGCATGGTCCGCCCGTTGGGCGTGCCCGGGGGCAGCTTCAGCGTGACCGGCGGACCGCCGAGCGTCGGGACGCGGATCTCCCCGCCGAGAGCCGCCTCCGGGTAGGTGACCGGGACGGTGACGGTGAGATTGTCGTCCCGGCGGCCGAACACCGGGTGGCTGCCGACGTGCACGACGACGTACAGGTCGCCCGCCGGGCCACCGCGCTCGCCCGGCGCGCCCTTGCCGCGCAGCCGGATCCGCTGGCCGTCGCTGACGCCCGCCGGGATGCGCACCTGCATCGTCCGCGAGGACTTGGCCCGGCCGCTGCCCTTGCAGATGTCGCAGGGGTTCTCCGCGATCAGGCCGCGGCCCTTGCAGTCCGGGCACGGGTCGGTGAGCGAGAAGCCCCCGCCGCTGCCCCGGGCGACCTGCCCGGTGCCGACGCAGGTCGGGCACACCCGCGGTGTGCCGTTCTTGTCGCCGGTGCCCGAACAGCCCTTGCAGGCCTGCTGGGAGGACATCCGCAGCGGGACCGTCGCCCCCTCGATGGCCTCGGTGAAGCTCAGGGTGACCTCGGACTCGATGTCCTGGCCGCGCCGGGGCTGGGTACGGGTGGTGCCGGTGCCGCCGCGGTTGAACAGCCCGCCGAAGACGTCACCGATCCCGCCGCCGAACCCTCCGGCGCCGCCCTGGCCGCCCTGTCCGCCCTGGCCGCCTCCGAAGAGGTCCCCCAGGTCGAAGTTGAACGACCCGGCGCCGCCCGCCCCCGGCCCCGGCCGGAAGCCGCCGCCGCCGAAGAGGGACCGGGCCTCGTCGTACTCCTTGCGCTTCTTGGGGTCGCCGAGGACGTCGTTCGCCTCGGAGATCTCCTTGAACCGCTCCTCCGCCTTGGCGTTGCCCTTGTTGGCGTCCGGGTGGTACTCGCGGGCGAGCTTCCGGTACGCCTTCTTGATCTCCGCCTCGGTGGCGTCCTGAGGCACGCCGAGGACCTTGTAGTAGTCCTTCTCGATGAAGTCCTTGGTACTCATCCCCGACGTCCCTCCTTCCTTGCCCGCCGGGGCGGCCCGGCAGGTCCTGCCTGCCCGGCCCGCCCCGGCTTCCTCACGCCCGTCGAGGCGTCAGCCCTCCTGAGGGCCACCGGTCTCCTTTTCGTCCGCCGCCGCCTCGGTCTCCTCCTCGGCCGGCTTGCCCGGCTGAGCGCCCGGCTGCGGCTCGGCCACGGCCACCCGCGCGGGGCGGATGGTGCGCTCACCGATGCGGTACCCGGGCTGCAGAATCGCCACGCACGTCGTCTCGGTGACGTCCGGGGCGTAGGAGTGCATCAGGGCCTCGTGGATCGTCGGGTCGAAGGGCTCGCCCTCCTTGCCGAACTGCTGCAGGCCCATCTTCGCCACGGTCGACTCCAGCGACTCGGCGACGGACTTGAACCCGCCGACCAGTTCGCCGTGCTCCCGCGCGCGGCCGACGTCGTCGAGCACGGGCAGGAGCTCGGTCATGAGGTTCACCACGGCGACCTCCTTGACCGCGATCCGGTCGCGCTCGACCCGGCGGCGGTAGTTCTGGTACTCGGCCTGGAGCCGCTGGAGGTCCGCGGTGCGCTCACCGAGCGCCGTACGGGCCTGGTCCAGCTGGGCCACCAGCCCGGCATCGGGACCCGAGTCCCCGGCCGGGGCCGCCGCCTCCTCCGCGGAGGGGGTGGCGGCCTTCGGCTCGGCGTCGTCGGCCGGAACGCCTGAGGGGACGTCGGGCTGCTGCGACTTTTCGTCGAAGCCCGGGGTCTCCTCGGTCACGCCGCACCGTCCTTACGTTCGTCGTCCACGATCTCGGCGTCGACCACGTCGTCGTCCGCCCTGGCCCCACCGGCACCCGCGTCGGCGCCGGCGCCACCCGCGGCCTGGGCCGCCTGGGCGTCGGCGTACATGGCCTGGCCCAGCTTCTGGGAGACGGCGGCGACCTTCTCCGTGGCGGTGCGGATCTCGGCGGTGTCCTCGCCCTTGAGCTTCTCCTTCAGCTCGGCGACGGCGCCCTCGACCTCGGTCTTGATCTCGCCGGGGACCTTGTCCTCGTTGTCCGCGAGGAACTTCTCGGTCTGGTAGACGAGCTGCTCGCCCTGGTTGCGGGACTCGGCGGCCTCGCGGCGCTGGTGGTCCTCCTCCGCGTACCGCTCGGCCTCCTCACGCATGCGGTCGACCTCGTCCTTCGGGAGCGAGGAGCCGCCGGTGACGGTCATCTTCTGCTCCTTGCCGGTGCCGAGGTCCTTCGCCGTGACGTGCATGATGCCGTTGGCGTCGATGTCGAAGGAGACCTCGATCTGCGGGACGCCGCGCGGCGCCGGGGGCAGACCGGTCAGCTCGAACATGCCGAGCTTCTTGTTGTACGCCGCGATCTCGCGCTCGCCCTGGTAGACCTGGATCTGCACCGACGGCTGGTTGTCCTCGGCCGTCGTGAAGATCTCGGAGCGCTTGGTCGGGATCGTGGTGTTGCGCTCGATCAGCTTGGTCATGATGCCGCCCTTGGTCTCGATGCCGAGGGACAGCGGGGTGACGTCGAGCAGCAGGACGTCCTTGACCTCGCCCTTGAGGACACCGGCCTGGAGCGCGGCACCGATCGAGACGACCTCGTCCGGGTTGACGCCCTTGTTGGCCTCCTTGCCGCCGGTCATCTCCTTGACGAGCTCGGCGACGGCGGGCATACGGGTGGAACCACCGACGAGAACGACGTGGTCGATCTCGGACAGCGCGATGCCGGCGTCCTTCACGACGTTGTTGAACGGCGTCTTGCAGCGCTCCAGCAGGTCCGCGGTCAGCTGCTGGAACTGGGCGCGGGTCAGCTTCTCGTCGAGGTGCAGGGGGCCCTCGGCGGAGGCGGTGATGTAGGGGAGGTTGATCGTGGTCTCGGTGGACGCGGACAGCTCGATCTTGGCCTTCTCGGCGGCCTCACGGAGGCGCTGGAGCGCCATCTTGTCCTTGCCCAGGTCCACGCCGTGCCCGGCCTGGAACTGCTTGACCAGGTAGTCGACGACGCGCTGGTCCCAGTCGTCACCACCGAGGTTGTTGTCACCGTTGGTGGCCTTCACCTCGACGACGCCGTCGCCGATCTCCAGGAGCGAGACGTCGAACGTACCGCCACCGAGGTCGAAGACCAGGATGACCTGCTCGTCCTTGTCGAGGCCGTACGCCAGGGCGGCGGCCGTCGGCTCGTTGACGATGCGCAGCACGTTCAGACCGGCGATCTCGCCGGCCTCCTTGGTCGCCTGGCGCTCCGCGTCGTTGAAGTACGCCGGGACGGTGATGACCGCGTCGGTCACCTTCTCGCCCAGGTATGCCTCGGCGTCCCGCTTCAGCTTCTGGAGCACGAAGGCGCTCATCTGCTGCGGGTTGAAGTCCTTGCCGTCCAGGTTGATCTTCCAGTCGGTGCCCATGTGGCGCTTGACCGACCGGATGGTCCTGTCGACGTTGGTCACGGCCTGGCGCTTGGCCACCTCACCGACCAGCACCTCGCCGTTCTTCGCGAAGGCGACGACGGAAGGCGTGGTCCTGGCGCCCTCAGCGTTGGTGATGACGGTGGGCTCACCGCCCTCCAGAACGCTGACGACGGAGTTAGTCGTGCCCAGGTCGATGCCGACCGCACGTGCCATTTCGATTCCTCCAGCTGACTTGAGTGGAACAGACTCAAGCATGCCTGAGGTCCGGCGCGGGGTCAACAGAGCTGAGTCGAACAGGCTCAACTCTTATCCGCTCCTTACACGCAAGGAGGGCCCGACCTGCGGATTCGGGGCGTCGACGCCGGCGCGGGAGCGGGGCGGCAGCCGGCCGTCAGGAGTGGCTCCGAGGCGGGCGGCCATGGGGCCTCAAGCCAACGGCCTACGGACACAAGTGTGCGGCACGGATATAAATTAGTGGCGTATGCCCAGATTCATGGGGCGTGACGCGGTCACCTCCAGGGTGCTCCCCAAGGCAACCCTCAGCGACTCAGATCACTCCGCGCCCGGCTACAGTGCGGCCGAAGATAGGGGTAGTCTCAGACGGACTGTATAAGTTACCGCTTAGTAATGTCGGGAATTCCGTGGCAGGAGCCCCCCGACCAAACCCTCGCAGGCCCGAGGAGCCCCTATGCAACTCGCCGCGATCATCGTGTCGCTGGTCCTGACCGTGGTCGGCGTCGCCCTGCTCGCACGCGCGATCGGCCAGTTCGTCCGGTACTTCCAGCTGGGCCAGCCGGTCCCGGCCGGCACCCGGACCGACCATCCCTACCAGCGCAGCGTGACCCTGGTGCGGGAGTTCCTCGGCCACACGCGCATGAACCGGTGGGGCGTCGTCGGCATCGCCCACTGGTTCGTGGCCATCGGCTTCCTGACGCTGCCGCCCACCATCATCACCGCCTACGGCCAGCTGTTCCGGGCCGACTGGACGCTCCCGGTGATCGGCGGCTTCCTGCCGTACGAGATGTACATCGAGTTCATCAGCGCCATGACGACCCTCGGCATCGCCGTGCTGATCGTCATCCGCCTGCTGAACCTGCCCTCGCGGCCCGGCCGCAAGTCCCGGTTCACCGGCTCGAAGATGGGCCAGGCCTACTTCGTCGAGTACGTCATCCTCACCATCGGCCTCGCCATCTACGTGCTGCGCGGCCTCGAGGGCGCCCTGCACCAGGTGGACGGCTACCAGGCCGCGTACTTCGCCTCGTACCCGCTGGTGGTGGCCTTCCAGGGGCTGAGCCTGACGGCGCTGCAGAACCTCGTCTACCTCTTCGCCATGGTCAAGCTGAGCACGACCATGATCTGGATGATCACGGTCAGCCTCAACACGAACATGGGTGTGGCCTGGCACCGCTTCCTCGCCTTCCCGAACATCTGGTTCAAGCGCGAGGCCACCGGCGACACCGCGCTGGGCGCCCTGCAGCCGATGACCTCGGGCGGCCAGCCGATCGACTTCACCGACCCCGGGGACGACGACGTCTTCGGCGTCTCCCAGGTCGAGCAGTTCTCCTGGAAGGGCCTGCTGGACTTCTCCACCTGCACCGAGTGCGGCCGCTGCCAGTCGCAGTGCCCCGCCTGGAACACCGGCAAGCCGCTCTCCCCCAAGCTGCTGATGATGTCGCTGCGCGACCACGCGCACGCCAAGGCCCCCTACCTGCTGGCCGGCGGCGGCAAGACGATGGAGGGCGAGGAGAAGGCGTCGGCCGAGGCGCTCAAGGACGTGCCCGCGGCGGCGCTGGCCGAGGCCGAGCGCCCGCTGATCGGCACCCTCGAGGAGAACGGCGTCATCGACCCGGACGTGCTGTGGTCCTGCACCACCTGCGGCGCCTGCGTCGAGCAGTGCCCCGTCGACATCGAGCACGTCGACCACATCGTCGACATGCGCCGCTACCAGGTCATGATCGAGTCGGCGTTCCCGTCCGAGGCGGGCACGATGCTCAAGAACCTGGAGAAGAAGGGCAACCCCTGGGGCCTGGCCAAGAAGCAGCGCCTTCAGTGGCTCAAGGAGGTCGACTTCGAGGTCCCGGTCGTCGGCAAGGACATCGAGGACCTCACGGAGGTCGAGTACCTGTACTGGGTCGGCTGCGCCGGCGCCCTGGAGGACCGCGCCAAGAAGACCACCAAGGCGTTCGCCGAACTGCTGCACATCGCGGGCGTCAAGTTCGCGATCATGGGCGGCGACGAGAAGTGCACCGGCGACTCCGCCCGCCGCCTGGGCAACGAGCCGCTGTTCCAGGAGCTCGGCATGGAGAACGTCATGTCGCTGAACACGGCCTTCGGCGAGGAGACGGACGACGAGGGCCACGTCACCGCCGAGTCGAAGAAGCCCAGGTCGGCGAAGAAGATCGTCGCCACCTGCCCGCACTGCCTCAACACCCTCGGCAACGAGTACCCGCAGCTCGGCGGCGACTACGAGGTCATCCACCACACCCAGCTGCTCCAGCACCTCATCGACGAGGGCAAGCTGATCCCGGTGACCCCGGTCGAGGGCCTGATCACCTACCACGACCCGTGCTACCTGGGCCGGCACAACAAGATCTACACGCCGCCGCGCGAGATCATCGCCAACGTCCCGGGCCTGCGGAACGAGGAGATGCACCGCCACAAGGAGCGCGGCTTCTGCTGCGGCGCCGGCGGTGCGCGGATGTGGATGGAGGAGCGGATCGGCAAGCGCGTCAACGACGAGCGCGTCGACGAGGCCCTCGCCCTGAACCCGGACATCGTCTCCACCGCCTGCCCGTTCTGCCTGGTCATGCTGACCGACTCGGTC
The DNA here is from genome assembly GCF_003143855.1 of Streptomyces sp. NWU339. Taxonomy (GTDB): domain Bacteria; phylum Actinomycetota; class Actinomycetes; order Streptomycetales; family Streptomycetaceae; genus Streptomyces. Next base: position 143,839 of record NZ_QFRK01000003.1, on the reverse strand, counting down.
AACGGCAAGAAGAACGACGGCAAGGCCAAGGAGTCCGTCCAGGTCGTCGACGTGGCCCAGCTGCTGCTGGAGTCGGTCAAGACGCCGCTCGACCCGGCGGGCGAGGCGGAGGCGGAGAACGCCCCGGAGCCGGAGCCGGTGAAGTAGGCGCGAGGTACGGACGCGCATCAGCGCGCAGTCACGAAGGGGTCGTCCGAGCGGGCGGCCCCTTCGTCATGTTCACGTACAACCATCCGCGCCCTCCGCGGGTCTCCTCGTCGGCGCTCACCCGTGATTCACAGGCCGTCCACCACCCGGCCGCCCCGTCCCCCGGAGACCCACATGCGCAGACGCACCGCCGCCCTGGCCGCCGTTCTTCTGGTGAGCGGCCTCACCCCCGCCGTCCTCGCCACCCCCGCCTCCGCCGCCGTCGCCAAGCACTACGACGACTTCAACGGCGACGGCCACCGCGACCTCGCCTACCGCGGCGACAACGGCGTGGACCGCACGGGCGGCACCGTCACCGTGGTGTACGGCACCAAGAACGGCCTCGACACCGCCCGCCCCCAGCTGATCCACCAGGACAGCCCGGGCATCCCGGGAACGGGCGAGGAGGACGACTCGTTCGGCGAGTCCCTCGCGAGCGCCGACCTCAACAAGGACGGCTACGCGGACCTCGTCGTCGGCAACTCCAACGAGCACGTCGGCAGCACCAGGCACCGGGGCACGGTCACCATCGTCTGGGGCTCGAAGTCCGGCCTGTCCGGCGGCACCAACGTCACCCCCAAGTCAGGGGCGGCCGGCCACTTCGGCCGCGACGTGGCCACCGGCGACTTCACCGGCGACGGCTCCCCCGACCTCGCGCTGATCGGCGGCGAGGAGGCATGGCTGTACCGCGGCCCGTTCACCAAGTCCGGCAGGACCGGCAGCGTGAGCAAGGTCGACAAGACGGGAGGGGGCTGGTACTCGCACGGCCTCGCCGCGGGCAAGGTCAACGGCGACGGCCGGACGGACCTGGTACTCCTCGGCACCCAGTTCGCCTCCGGCAGCGACAAGCCCCTCCACCGGATCTGGTTCCTCAAGGGCTCGTCCTCCGGTCTGACCTCCGGTCCGTACAAGACCTTCACCAGCGAACCCTGGGTCGCGGCGATCGGCGACTACGACAAGAACGGCTACGGCGACATCGCCGTCGGCCTGCCCGACCAGAACAACGGCCGAGGCGCGGTCACCGTCTGGCGCGGCACCTCCGCCGGCCCGAGCGGCTCCGTCACGTTCACCCAGGCCACCTCCGGCGTCTCCGGTTCCCCCGAGGCGGACGACAACTTCGGCTACGCCGTGTCCGCCGCCGATGCGAACGGTGACGGCTACGCGGACCTCGCGGTCGGCGTCCCGCACGAGGACGTCGACGGCCGGGTGGACCAAGGGGGCGTCCACTTCTTCCGTGGCGGCTCTGGCGGCCTGAGCGGTTCCCGTTCGTCGTGGATCCCCCAGACGGTCCTGGGCCCGGCCGAGGCGTACTCCTCGTTCGGAGGCTCCGTGCGCCTGCGCGACCTCACGGCCGACGGCCGCGCGGACCTGGCGCTGGGCGCGCAGGACCGCGGGATCCTGCTGCGCGGCACGAGCACCGTGCCGACGACCAGCGCCGCGATGGTCCTCCCCGAGTTCGCCGGCGGCTTCCCCGACTGACGCCGGCCGGTCCGTCCTGCGGAGGACCGCACCCCTCCGCGGGACGGAGAGCCGAGCTGACTGCCCCTTAGGGGATGTCACAGCTCGGCCGCAAAGGCGGCCCCGGAACCCCGGGCCCGGCCCACCACTCCCCCGGACCAGGTACGTTCGATGAGTGGCTGGATTCAGGATCGGACGCGGCCGGGACAACAACGGCGCTCCTCACGCGCGACCGCAACACCCTCCGTACGGGCAGCAGACGCCGCAGGGACCGTCGTACGGCTCCCCGCAGGCGCCGCAGCCGTACCCACAGCAGCCGCCGTACGGAAGCGGCGGCCACAGCGGGGGCGGCAACGGCGGCGGCAGCCCGTGGCCGCAGGTGAACCGCGGCCCCGGCGGCCGGCACGGCCACGGCGGCGGCCACGGCGAGCCGGAGTACTTCGGCGACGGCGGCGGCGCGTACCCGGGCGGCCCGCAGGCCGGGTACGACCCGTACGCGGCCAACAACCCCGGCCACACCCAGGCCTTCTCGGTCAGCGAGGACCCCTACCTGCAGGGCGGCGGGACACACCACGGCGGCGCCCCCGCCCCCGTGCCCGGCCCGGTCGGCCCGCCCCTGCCCTGGAAGGCCCTGCTGAAGGGCATCGTCACCGCCCCCGACCAGACGTTCCTGAGGATGCGCGACTACACGATGTGGGGCCCCGCCCTCGTCGTCACGTTCCTCTACGGCCTGCTCGCGGTCTTCGGCTTCGAGGGCGCCCGCGAGGACGCGATCGGCGCCACCTTGACCAACGCCATACCGATCGTGCTGACGACGGCCGTGGCGATGGTGATCAGCTTCTTCGTCCTGGGCGTGGTCACCCACAGCCTGGCCCGCCAGCTCGGCGGCAACGGCGCCTGGCAGCCCACGGTCGGCCTGTCCATGCTGATCGCGTGCCTCACGGACGCCCCCCGGCTGATCTTCGCGATGTTCGCGAGCGGCGACGCCACGTTCGTCCAGATCCTCGGCTGGGCCACCTGGGTCGCGGCCGGCGCGCTGCTCACCCTGATGGTCAGCCGCTCCCACGACCTGCCCTGGCCGAAGGCCCTGGGCGCGTCCGCGATCCAGCTGATCGCCCTGCTGTCGATCGTGAAGCTGGGCACGTTCTGAGCCACGGAACGGCACACGTGAAGGGGGCTCCCGATCCGGGAGCCCCCTTCTTCGACCCGGCCCGAGCACAGGGCGTGTCCGGGCGGGCCGGCCGGTCCCGTGGAATGATGCGCCCATGCTCGTACAGCTCCTCGCCGCAGCGGGTGTGCTCGCCGTCCTGACCATGGTTCCCGGCCCGGACATGGCCGTCGTGACGAGGCGCGCCGTGGCGTGCGGCTGGCGGGACGGACTGCGGACGGTCGGCGGTATCAGCGCCGGTCTGCTCACCTGGGGCGTCCTCACCGTGGCGGGTCTGGCGGCCGTGCTGGCCGCGTCCGCCACGGCCTACACGGTCGTCAAACTGGCCGGAGCCGCCTACCTGATCTTCCTCGGCGCGCAGTCGCTGCTGGCCGCCCGGCGTTCCCGTACGGGTACGCCGACCGCCACCGCCGAGCCCGCGCCGAAGGGGAACCCGTGGCGCACCGGCCTGGTCAGCAACGTCTTCAATCCGAAGGTCGCCGTCTTCTACACCGGTCTGCTGCCGACGCTCGCGCCCTCCGGCATGTCACCCCACACGGGGATGGCCGTCCTCGTTCTCCTGCACGTCGCGCTCACCCTCGTCTGGCTCGGCGGCTACGTGATGGTGCTGGCTAAGGCCCGCGCGCTCTTCGAGCGGCCCGCGGTGCGGCGGGTCATGGACCGTGTGACCGGCGTCGTCCTGATCGGTTTCGGCGTCAAGGTCGCCGCGGCGCAGCCCTGACCGGTCGCCGCCCGGGCGGCCCCGGCGCCGACAGGCGGTCCGTCAGACGGCCTACAGCGCCTCTTTCGAAGGCGCGACCGGCTCGCCCGCCTTGCGCACCGGAGGCAGGACACTCCACGGGAAGTTGATCCAGTCGTCGGTCCGCTTCCAGACGTACTCGCACTTCACCAGCGACTGCGACTTCTCGTAGATCACGGCGCTGCGCACCTCGGCGACGGCGTCGAGGCAGAAGTCGCGGACGAGCTTGAGCGTCTTGCCGGTGTCGGCGACGTCGTCGGCGATCAGCACCTTCTTGTCGGTGAAGTCGATGACGTCGGGCACGGGCGCGAGCATGACCGGCATCTCGAGCGTGGTCCCCACCCCGGTGTAGAACTCGACGTTCACCAGGTGGATGTTCTTGCAGTCGAGGGCGTAGGCGAGCCCGCCTGCGACGAAGACACCGCCGCGCGCGATGCTGAGCACGACGTCCGGCCGGTACCCGTCGTCGGCGACGGCCTGCGCGAGCTCACGCACGGCCACCCCGAACTGCTCGTAACTGAGGTTCTCCCGCCGCGGACGGCTCTCCTGCTCACTCATGCCTATACCTGGGTGCGGTGGAAGTTGAGGAAGGCCCGCGAGGCCGTGGGCCCGCGCTGTCCCTGGTACCGGGAGCCGTACCGCTCACTGCCGTACGGGGCCTCGGCCGGCGAGCTGAGCCGGAACAGGCACAGCTGGCCGATCTTCATCCCGGGCCACAGCTTGATCGGAAGCGTCGCGAGGTTCGACAGCTCCAGGGTCACGTGCCCGGAGAACCCGGGGTCGATGAACCCCGCGGTCGAGTGCGTGACCAGCCCGAGCCGCCCCAGCGAACTCTTCCCCTCCAGCCGCGACGCGAGATCGTCGGGCAACGAGATGACCTCGTACGTACTGGCCAGCACGAACTCGCCCGGATGCAGGATGAACGGTTCGTCCCCTTCCGGCTCCACGAGCCGGGTCAGCTCCGCCTGCTCGACGGACGGGTCGATGTGCGGGTACCGGTGGTTCTCGAACACCCGGAAGAAGCGGTCGAGGCGCACGTCGACACTGGACGGCTGCACCATGGATTCGTCGTAGGGATCGATCCGTACCCGCCCGGCATCGATCTCGGCCCGGATGTCCCTGTCTGAGAGAAGCACGCCCCGAGGATACGCAAGGCGCGCGGACCAGCCACAATCGCCGTCCCACGCGCCCACGCCCTACTACCCCTGCCGGACCCCGTGCCCTCGCTAACGCTTCTGGTGAGCGACCGGCACGACGCTGCGAAGCCGCGCACAGCGCGGACACCGCAAGAGCCGACCGGGGCCGAGTCGCTCGGCCTGCTGCATCGGGAACGAGGCGGCGGTAAACACGTGCCCATCGGCACAGCGGACGACGGTGCGCTCCATCAAGTCCAAGAGTCCCTTCCCCAAGAGCCGCGCCTGGCTTCCTGCCCTGACGCCAAAGGCACATTACGGGATCAAAGAGACAACCCTCCAGGCGGCACCCCGGCCCCGCCCAGCCCCTCACCAACACCCCACCGTACGCCCCAACTCCAGCCCCCCGTACCCACTTCCGCACCTTGAACGCCATCAGGCCCCCGGGACCTGAAACACCGGGGACCTGCCATGGGGTAGAGTGACCGAGCATCCGGTCACCGGTCGGTTCTGGTGGCCTGGATCACACGCGGGTGTAGTTTAATGGTAGAACATCAGCTTCCCAAGCTGAGAGCGCGAGTTCGATTCTCGTCACCCGCTCTTATCAAAGTCCCAGGTCAGCGGCCTGGGACTTATGCATTGCCGGAATCCTGCACCGGTTTCCGCCCCGCCAAGCGCATGAAGATCGGGCACGCGGAGGGCACGAGAGCTTGACGGGTGTCATGCACTCACCGCTTCCCGTTCCTGAAATATGCTGCTGACCTGCGCTTTCATGGCGCTCACCGACGTCGTTCAGGTACGAAAGCCCTCAGCCTGCTGTTCCTCGATGAATGGTCGGCCCTTATCCGCCTAGCATCTCCTGGGACAGGTCCACAGCCTCTCGACGGCATCGGAGCCCGGGGCGGGGCAGCCACTCCGGCCGGCTCAGGATCGTCGCTGGCGGAGGCGGATCGCACGGAGGCGCCTCGTTGCAGTTGGCGAAGTGGCATCCGCCGATTCCGTCCATCATCGGAGAGGCGGCTGGCAGCGCCGAGACGCCCACTGCGTCATGAGCCGACCGCGTCCCCGGTGATGTGCCCTGGCCGGCGGTGCGCGCGGAGCACGGCGCGGGCCGCCGCGCAGATCTCCTCGTCGATCTCCATCCCGGAGGCCAGGACCTGGAGCAGCCGGGTCCGCCATACGTCGGGGTCTGTCTCGTACGCGTCCAGCACGCGTACGCCATAGCCGCCCGGCACGCCGTCGCCGCCACCGGCCAACCGTCGGCGCACCGCCTCTTGCAGCGCGGCGTGGAGGTCGTGGACGACTCCTCGTGAGGTGTCGGTGAGTCCGGCCGCCGCCCCTGTGGCCAACGCGGTGGCCACCAACTCCGCTTCGGTCACTCGGACCCCCCTTTGGTTGTGCGGGTTGTGCAATGTCGTGTCCATCACCTTGGCTGGGGGTGCTGCAATGCTGATGAATTTTCGATGACCTGGATGACGTATGGGAGCGGAGGCTTCAGGTGGGCGGGGGATTTCCTCAGCTGCTTCGGTTCGAGGTACTCGGGCCGTTTCGGGCATGGCGGGGCGGGACGCCGCTGGAGCTTGGGCCGGTCAAGCGGCAGGCTGTGCTGGCCGCGCTGCTGCTGTGCCGAGGGGCCGTGGTGAGTCATGAGCGGCTGCTCGACGCTGTGTGGGGGCCGGAGCCTCCCGCGGGCGGCCGCAAGGTGCTGCCCACTCACGTCAACTCGCTGCGCAGGATGCTCGACCCGGAAGAAACCCCGCCGGCGGGTTCGGTGATCCGCAGCGGCAAGGGCTGGTACCGCTTCGTCGTCGAAGAGGTACGGCTCGACACGGCGGATCTGGACGAGCGGGACGACGCGGCGATGCGCACCGTCGCGTCCGGCGACCTGGCCACCGCGGCGGACCAACTCTCCGCAGCCATCGGGCTGTTCCGGGGCGAGCCCCTGGCCGGACTGCCGGGGCCGTTCGCGCAGGGCGAGCGGCAGCGGTTGGAGGACCGCCGACGGACGCTCCGGCTGGAGCGGCTCAAGTGCCTGCTTCTGCTGGGCCGGTTCGGCGACGCCCTCGACGACCTCGGCGGGCTGTCGGCGTCTTCGGTGGCTGACCGCTACGACGAGTCACTGACGGCCCTGCGCATGCGGGCTCTGTACGGCGGCGGACGACAGGCGGAAGCTCTGGGCGCCTACGAGAACATGCGCGTACGACTGCGGGAAGAACTCGGAGCCGATCCTGGTGAGGATTTGCGCAGGGTGCACGAAGCGGTACTGCGCCAGGACGACGCCTTCCTCCTGCGTCCGCCGACTCCTCCCCCGCCGACGCTTTCCAAGCCGCGCGAGAGCGCCGTGCCTGCCGAACTCCCCCACGACGCACCGGGTTTCGCCGGCCGAACCGGCGAACTCGCCCGACTCCACGCACTGCTTCCGCCCGAACAGGAGCGGGGGGCAGCGAACACCGTGGTCATCTCCGCCATCGGCGGCGCCGCCGGCATCGGCAAGACCGCGCTGGCCGTGCGCTGGGCACACCAGGTCCGCGACCGCTTCCCGGACGGCCAGCTCTACGTCAACCTCCACGGCTTCGACCACGACCGGCAGCCCCTCGAGCCCGGCGAGGCCCTTGAGCTGCTGCTGCGCAGCCTGGGACTCGCGGTGTCGGAGATCCCCCCGAACCACGAGGCCCAGGGCCGCGTGTACCGGACTCGGCTGGCCGGCCGGCGCATGCTCGTCCTGCTGGACAACGCGGCCTCGGCCGAGCAGGTACGTCCGCTGCTGCCCGGCAGCCCGACCTGCTGCGTCGTCGTCACCAGCCGTAACCGGCTCGGCGACCTCGTCGCCCACGACGGAGCACACGCTCTGCCGCTGGACCTCCTCCAGCCGGACGAGGCCCGCGCGCTGCTGAGCCGGACCCTGGGCGGCGACCGGGTCGCCTCCGACGAGCACGCGGTCGGCGAACTGATCCGGCTGTGCGGCAGCCTTCCGCTGGCGCTGCGCGTGGCCGCTGCCAGGCTGGCGGGCGATCCCGGCCTGCGCCTGGCCGACCTGGTCGCCGAGATGACCGAGGGCAACAGGCTGGAGGCGCTGGAGCCGGACGGTGCCGCCGACTCCCCGTTGCGTACGGCCTTTTCCGTGTCGTACCGGGTCCTGGCACCCGCCGCGCGCCGGCTGTTCCGCCTGCTCGGTCTGTTCCCCGGCGCGGATTTCACGGCGGAGGCCGCGGCGGCTCTCCTGCCCGCACCGCTGTCCCAGGCGCGCCGTCTGCTCGGTGCCCTGGCCTCGGCCCACCTGATCGAACCGGCGACGGCCGGCCGGTACCGGTTCCACGACCTCCTTCGCGAGTACGCGCAGGAGCGTGCGCTGGCGGAGGAGACGGCGGCGGACCGTGGCGCCGCGCTGGAACGGCTCCTGATCTGGTACCTGCACGCTGCTCGTGCCGTTTCGGGGACCTGGCTCTTTCCGGAGCTTCCGCCCGAACTCCGGGTCGGCGTGCAGCAAGGCATGCCGTCCGCCGCCGACGCCACGGCATGGTTGGAGGCGGAGCGGGCCAATCTGCTGGCCGTCATCAACCATGCCGCCCGGCACGGTCCTCGCCCGGTCGCCTGGCACCTGACCTCCGTACTGCTCGGCCACTTCTGGGTGCATCTGCCGCGGGCAACCTGGCTGGCCACCGCGCAGACGGCACTGGACGCGGCGACCGCCGAGGGCGACCCCTACGGCCAGGCGGCCATGCACGGGAGCCTCGCGATGATCCGGTGGGACTGGGGGCACGCCCGGGAGGCGATGGATCACAACACGCGTCTGAGGGACATCAGCCGGGAGCTGGGCTGGGCGGAAGGCGAGGCGTCGGCTCTGGGCAGCAGAGGCTTCGTGGCCTGGAGCATGTCCCGGCTCGACCGTGCGCACGAGCACTTCACCGCCGGCCTGCGGATCACCCACGACATCGGGAATCGTCCCGCCGAGGTGTACGTGCTGCTCGGCCTCGGTATGACCTGCCGTGATCTGGGCCGGCTGCGTGAGGCGGCCGCTCACCTCGAACTGGCCATCACCCGGGGTGCGGAACTCACTTGGTGGGACGACAGTCTGGCGCTGCAGACTCTGGGCTGGGTGTACTGGGACCTCGGCCGTCTCGCCGACGGCCTCGACGCTCTCGGTCCCCTGGTGACCGCCGACGGGAGGGGCGGGTACCGCAACGGCCGCGCGATGATGCTCGCCGCCGTCGCGAGGATCAATCTCGAGCTCGGCTGCCACGCCGAGGGGCTGGAACAGGCCGAGCGTGCGTTCGCCATGGTCAAGGACGAGGGACGACGCTGGATCCAGGCCGGCACCCTCAACACGGTCGCGGCTGCCCACCGGGTTCAGGCCCGCTTCGAACGATCTCTTGAGGCCGACACTCAAGCCCTCGCCCTGGCCCGGAAGGCGAGCTTCAAACGCACCGAGGCGGACAGCCTCCTGGGCCTCTCCCTCACGCACCAGCAGTTGGGCCACCACGACGAGGCCCGCGACCATGCCGAGCAGGCGCTGAGCCTGGCACGTGAGTACGGCTTGCGCGTGGTGGAGGGACAGGCCCTGACCGCCCTGTGCGGATCGGCAGTGTCCGAGTCCGCCTATGCCAAAACCGTCACTCACGGCAGGGAGGCCCTGGCCCTGCACCGTGAGACCGGCCACCGACTCGGCGAGGCCCGCACCCTCATGGCACTCGCCCGCGCTCACCAGAAGACCGACGGGGCTGCCGCCGACCTGATGAGGCAGCAGGCGTGTGAGATTTTCTCGGACATGGGCGTGCCCGCCAAGCAGTGCAAAGACCTCGACCGGTGACGTTTCGGCGGCCGTGCCCGTCAGTACCGTTCCCGCCGCAGCCAGGTCGTGTGCTCCGGCCCGTAGCGGTAGGCACGGAAGACCGCGTTCTGGGTCCCTCGGGAGGGTTCCAGGCCGACGCCGGTGCCGGGGCCGGCGTCCTCACCCCCCACCGCTGCCGCCTGGTCGGCACGACATCCACCCGTGCCCTTCTCGTTGTCGTCCTGGAGCGGTGAGCGGACATGGCGGTTTCTGGAGACTGCACCACCTGATTGCGCATGCAACGGCGGCCGTACACGCCTTGCCGAGCTTGCGCCTGGTGCGCCTCTCCAAAGGCGAGACAAAGGTTCCGAACCGCCTGAGCCGAAGCCGTGCCCGATCCGTGCCCGTAAGGGCGGACAACCACGGTCGACAAGGGTTCGAGACCGCCCGCGCGACACCGCACTTGAAAGACATCTACGCAGGTCAGGACCAAGGAGCCCACGCAAGCGCCGTCGCTTCCCAAGCTGAGAGCGCGAGTTCGATTCTCGTCACCCGCTCCACTCACCCGCTCCACGAAGAAGGCCCAGGTCAAAGACCCGGTCCTTTCTGCTGTGTGTGGTGGTCGGCTGACGCGTGCCGAATGCGTTCCGCGAAGGCTGCCCGGCACGGGCCCGTCATGGAAGTCGTCGAGTGACCGGCTCCTGAAGGTGCCGGGACTCAGGGCGCCGGGTCAGCCTCGCTGGAAGAACTCCACCTCCGCCAGGGCCAGGTGACGGCCCGCGGCGAGGCCGGCGGCCGAGCGCAGGACCAGGCGTACCGTCGTCACGTCGCTGATTCCCGTGGGGATCGTCTGGGGGCCCGGCTTGTCGCTGAGGGCGAGCTCCTCGTGGTGCTTCGTGCCGTCCCGCGCCGTCACCTCCAGGTCCAGTCGGAGCGCCCGTGCCTGGCGGGCGTAGTCCTCCGGTGACGCGGACGCGCCGTTGGTGATGGTCAGGTCGACCAGCCGGAACGGCTCGCGGAAGGTGTAGGTCACCCAGGCGCCCGGCGCGGGCGCGCCCCAGTAGCGGTTGCTCAGCCCGTCCGTCGTGTTCGTCGCCGGGTGCCGGGGCACCTCGGCGCTCGCCTCGATGTCCACCGGGGTCACGGGCTTGGGCGTGCCCAGTTTGTCCCGGGTGTCCTCGTACAGGGCGCGTCCGGTCGGCAGCAGCAGGAGACCGCCCGCGCACAGGGCCACCGCCACGGCCAGGATCACCAGGAGCCGCGCCGCCCGGCCCGAGCCGGCCCGCACCCGGCGGCGCAACGGCCACACGGTCCGCCACCACGGCAGCGGTGCGGGCTCCGCGGTGGGCTTCAGCGAGGTCGCGCAGCGCCGGCAGAAGCGGCGGTCCGGCGGGTTGGGCGTGCCGCAGGCGGGGCAGGGCGTCCCCGCCTTCTCGTCCGGCACCGCCACGGGGCGTACGACGGGGCGCGGGGTCACCGGCTTCGCGGGGCGTACGGGCAGGACGGGGTCCGGCGCCGGTGTCCCGGGGGCGGGGGTGGCCGGGGACCGGGGGCCCGGAATGTTCCGGGGGGCCGGAGCACGCGGGGTGGCGGGGTGCGGCGGTGCGGCCGGGGTGGACGGGGCCTGTGCGCCCGTGCCGGGTGCGGCGGGCCGGGACGTGGGAGGTCCTGGCGTCGTGGTGGGGGAAGCCGCGGCTGTGGGGGGAGCCCCGTCTGTGCGGGAAGGTTCTCCGGTGCCGGTGGGTCCCCCGGTGCCGGTGGTCGAGCGGTGTGCGGGGGTGGGTGGCTCGGTGCGGACGCAGTCCGGTCCGGTCCGGGGTGAAGGGCCCGTGGCCCCCTCCTGGCCGGGATCGGTCCCGGGGCCTGGGGTGCCGCCGGGGTGGGGGCCCGCGGTGGGTGCGGGCTCGTCCGCCGAGGGCGGTGCGGATGCCGGGGGCGGCACGGATGCCGGGGCGGGGTCCGGTGGGGCCGTGGGCTCCGGGCCCGTGCCCGCGCCCGGGGTCGGCGGGGTGTCCGACCAGGCCAGGTACGCACCGCAGTTGGCACAGAAGTCGTCCCCCAGGCTGTTGGACGCCCCGCACGCGGGACACGCGCGCATGACGTCACCTCCCTTCGTCGGCGGGCGGGCCGGGCAGGACCTCCACCCGGCAGACGGTGTGCACCGGGCACATGGCCCGGACGATCTCGTGGACCCTGTCCGGGTCCACCCGCCTCCCGCCGGTCGGCCACACCCGGACCAGGGTCTCGGCGGGGGGCTTCGGCGGAAGGTCGGCACCGGCGGTGTTCGACCACGTCGCACCGCCGTCCCCGGTCACCTCGGCATGCATGCCGAGGGCCAGCCGCAGAGCCTCGACCAGGCCGCGCCTGGTGCCGCGCCACCGGTGCAGCTCCACCGCGCGGGCGACCGCCTCGCGACGCAGCTCCACGGGCCACCGCGGATCGTCGGCGGCGCCCACCCAGGACGCCAGCCAGGTCAGGAAGTCGGCCGGCGCCACCCGGGGGTCGAGGTAGGCGGGCAGGTTGTCGAGGGTCGCGAACACCGGGGCGAGGACGGTGTCGAGGCCGGCGGTGAACCGCTGCGCGAAGTCGTCGTCGGCGTACAGGGCGGGCAGTTGCCCGCCGATCGGGTACCTGCTCGGCAGTCCGGGTACGGCGGCGCGGCTCATCCCCGTGCCTCCGGCGCGACGGCCGTGACGACCACCTGGTGCTGGTGGGAGAAGACCAGGGCGCCCGCGGCCACGTCGATGCGGTCGGTCGGCGCACCGCGCCGCCCGGTGATCGGGTCGGCGGGGAACAACCGGATGTCCTCCACCAGCGCGTTGCCGGTGGCGCGTTGCAGTACGCCGAACACCTCGCCGTACTGCACCGGCCGCCCGAACGGCCACCCGGTGCCGTCCGGACCGCCGTGCAGCGGGTTGAGGTGCCGGAACAACGCGGCGAGCGCCGCGTCCCGCACCCGGTCGGTGTCGCCCGGCGCCGCGGCGAGCCGGGCCACCACGGTGACGCCCTGGTAGACCGGCGGTTCCACCACGAGGCGGGTGCCGATCAGGCGTCGCTCGTCGAGGCTCTCGGTGATCGCTGCGAGCACCTGGTCCGAGGGGATCAGCTGCTCGAAGCGGAGCCGGTCGCCCTCGTCGGCCACCGCGTCCGGCACCACCAGGACCCGCACCGCGCCCGCGTCGTCCGCCGCGGGCAGACAGCGGACGCGGCGCACCGAGGGCGCCGCCTGACGGCTGATGATCTCGTAGTCCTCGGCCGTCACCGCGCGCTCCTGCATCCGCAGCGCTTCCGGCGCCCGGAGCTTGGCGTTGGCGACGGTCTCACCGGCGACGCCGCCGCGCGCCGCCTCCCGGTTGGTGACGCGCGCCACGTACGGAACGGAGCTGCGCAGCACGGAGATCGCGCCGCGGGCGACGTTGCCCGCGGGGCCGCCGCCGGTGCGGCAGCGGGCCACCCGCACCTGGGCGCCCTTGGGCGGCACGGCGCCGCACTGCCGCAGCGTGCCGTCCGCCTCGCGCAGCACCGGGGGGAAGGCGAACTCGCCGGTGGTGGCGTCCACGCGGACGTGCCGGTCGGCGGGCCCGGAGCGGCCGAAGTGCTCCACCACCTCCCAACGGTGCCACCCCTCGGCCGAGGACACCTCCACCACGGGAGGCTCACCGTCGAGCAGGACCGGTGGGCGGTCGAACCGGAACGTCTGCCCGGCGACCCCCTCCGAGGTGCCGAGCGGCACGTCGGTCACGGTCTCGGCGTGCTCGACGGACATGGTGCCGCCCACGGTGAACACCGACGCCTCGCGCACCGTCGGGGACTCCGAGTAGAACGGCTGGCCCGGCTCCGCCTCGGTGACGCGGCAGCGCAGCCAGCCCGCCCGGGTCCCGCCGATCACCGACGCGGTGTGCCCGGCCGGTACGTACACGACGACCTCACCGGGCCGGTTCAGCCCGCCGGTGGTGTCCGGGCCGGTCTCGCACACCTGCCAGCCGCCGCCGTCCCACGCCTCCCACACCAGCGGGGGCTGGCGCGGGTCCACCCCGACGCCCTCCACCCGGCTGTCCAGGCGCACGGCCACCACGCAGCGCGGCACCGCCGTCGGCAGGCCGAACAGCAGCGCGTCGCCCGGCTCCGGCACCGCCTGGAAGCACGGTACGCCGCGGCCCTCGGCGAGCGTCCCGGTCCGGTCGGTCTGCTCACCGGTCCGGGGGGCGGTCACCAGACGTGTCAACTCGCTGGGCACGATGCGCAGTTCGTCCGTGGTCGTGAACACCACGGCCTCCTCGGTCTCACCTCGCGCGGTGGTCACCTCGGTGCCCGCGGGCAGGGCCACCGTGTCGGGCTGCGGCGCCGACAGCCAGAAGTCGACCTCGGCCACGGCCGCTCCCGGCGGGAACAGGCGGATGCCCAACAGGCCGAGGAACGCGGTGTAGTTCTTGTCCGGGACCCGGTTCAGCCGGTACAGCAACTGGTCCACGAGGTAGGCGAACGTCTCGATCAGGGTGACCCCCGGGTCGGAGACGTTGTGGTCGGTCCACTCCGGGGCTCGCTGCTGCACGTACCGCTTCGCCTCGTCGACGAGCTGCTGGAACCGCCGGTCGTCCAGATTGGGGGAAGGCAGGGCCATCAGTCGGCGCCCCGTTCCTCGAGCCCCTCCTCGGAGGGGATCGTGTAGAAGGGAAAGACCAGGTTGCGCCGGTCGTTGGTGGAACGCATGGTGTAGTGCACGTCGAGGTAGAGGGTGCCCGTCTCGACGGCGTCGAAGGCGACCACCACGTCGTCCACCGCGATGCGCGGCTCCCACCGCTCGAGGGCCTCGCGCACCTGCTGCGCGACGCGTCCGGCGGTGGCGCCGTCACCGGGGGCGAAGACGTAGTCGTGGATGCCGCAGCCGAACTCGGGGCGCATGGGGCGTTCGCCGGGCGCGGTGCCCAGCACCAGGCGGATCGCCTCCTCGATCTCCCGTTCCCGCTCGACCATGGCGATCCCTCCGGTCGGCCCGACCCGCAGCGGGAACGCCCAGCCCCGCCCGATGAAGCGCTCGCTCATCACACACCGCCGATCAGGACGTCGGGGAAGCCGGTCAGGATCGTCGCGCCGCACACGGTGCGGTCGCGTGCCCGCGCGGCCGGCAGTCCGCCGATGAGGACGGGGCCCGCAACGAGCGCGGCCGGATCGGGTGCGATCACGTTGGCCGGTCCCAAGGCCGCGTGCGGTGGCATCGGGCAGGTGTGCAGACTGCCCACGACGGCGGCGGGGCGTCCGCCGATCAGCACGCGGGCCACCGCCGCGGCGGCGCCGGAAGGCGGAGTGGCGATCACACCGCCGTGGTCGGTGGGGTCACCGGTACGGGCTGCGGCCGGCATGCGGTGCTCCTTGTGGAAGGTCGTCGGACAGGGCCGGTGGGGACGGGGTGGTCGGGGAGGGGGAGACGGGGTGGGCACGGGCCGGGCGTCAGTTGATCCGGATGAGCCGGGCCTTGAGGACGCCCAGCAGGCCGCCGTCGACGGTGACGTCCGACTGGCCGGTGACGTTCACCGAACGGCCGTCGATGTTCACCCCGGCCGTGCCGTCGATGTCCACCTGCCGGCCCTTCACCCGCACGTTGCCCTCCCCCGCGTCCAGCGTGATGCCGTCCTCGTCGAGCAGGACGGAGGTGAGGGGGCGGCCCCGCCCGGCGTACACCGTCAGCTCGATCCGGTCCCGCCGGTCGTCGAGGCGTACTTCGAGGCGTTCGTCACCGGTCAGGAGCCGCAGTCCGGACGGGCCCGGCGCCCTCGCGTCCAGGAGTTCCACCCGGTGCCCCGAACGCGACACCACCGAGCGGCGGTTGACCTTCCCGCTGGTGCCGTCGACCAGTGGGACGTCGTGGGGTGACGGCTCGTCCACGCCGTTGTAGAGCCCTCCGATGACGTACGGGCTGTCCAGCAGGCCCTGTTCGAACCCGACCAGGACCTCGTCGTTGACCTCCGGGCTCACCACGCCTCCGCCGCCCTGGCCGCCCCACTGCACGGTGCGCACCCAGT
Organism: Streptomyces sp. NWU339; assembly: GCF_003143855.1. Classification (GTDB taxonomy): domain Bacteria; phylum Actinomycetota; class Actinomycetes; order Streptomycetales; family Streptomycetaceae; genus Streptomyces. Next base: position 128,367 of record NZ_QFRK01000003.1, on the reverse strand, counting down.
CGGTGACGTACGTGTCGTCCAGCCAGGGGAACTTCAGCCGCACCGCACCACGCTGGGCGCCGCCCGGCTCGCGCACGTCCGTCACGACGCCGATCGCCAGACCCGGCATGCGCGGGCCCCGGGACGGCGCGTTGGCGCCGGTCACCAGACCGGTCAGGGAGCGGTCCGGGCTGGCGCTCACCCACACCGTCGTCCGGTACCCGCCCTGCGGCTCGAGGACGTGCTGCACCGCCGTGGCCGTGTACTTGCCGGAGAACGCCTGCCCGACGTTGCCGAGCGCCACGGGCTTGCCCGCCCGCAGCCGGGGGTTGCCCTCGGCCACCGCCTCCAGCTCCCCGAAGCCCGCGCTGACCTGAGCGGCCGTCGCGTCCGCGACCGCCGTCGTCTCGGCCTGGGTACGGTACGGGGTGTCGGTGACGGTCAGCTTCGAGGACGTGCCGAACCGGGCGGCGAACGCCGGGCTCAGGCCCGGCACCACCGTCTCGCTCTCCACCGAGGGCTGCCGGGCCACCAGCGGCCGCTTCGTGGTGACGTCCCAGCCGCGCACCTCCACCGACGACGCGCCGTCCGCGGTCGACAGCGAGGCCCGCAGCGCCAGCAGGTTCCGCCCGTACTCCAGCACCATCGGGTTCCGGGTGGCCGAAGTCGACGGCGCGGGCGCGCCGGACGCCTTCCGCGGCCTGGTGAACTGGAGCAGCCCCTTGTCGTCGACGCGCACCTGCGCGCCGCTCTCGGCCGCCAGGAACTGCAGGAAGTCCCAGTCGGACACGTTCGCCTGGGACAGCTGCTCGTAGGTGACCGGCGCGGCCTGCACGGTGCCGCAGGCCAGCCCGGCCCCGGCGGCCACCTTGCGGACGATGGCCGCCGCCGTCATGTTCCGGTACGCCACCACCTTCCGGCCGCGCTGGAGGCGGTGCGCCTTGGAGTAGGCGCGCACCACCGTGAACGAGCCGGTGCGGTCCCGGTCCACTTCCAGGGCCGTCACCTCGCCGGTGAACAGCCGCTCCCGCGCCTGCCCGGACACGGTCACCACCGACACCTTGAACGGGGTGCCGATGGTGATGCCGGTCGCCTGGAGGAACTCGTGATCGGGGTCGCGGAAGGTGAGCACCGCCGCGTCCGGCAGGCCCACGTTCTCGTCCACCACGCAGCTCACCAGCTGGGCGGCCCAGACCGGCGGGAGTTCGTCGGGCGTCTCCACGACGGGGTCCGCCGCGAACGACCGGCCCCCCTGTGCCTCGGTCGTGCTCACCGCTCCTCCTCGGCGCCGGCGTCGCGCAGCCCGGGCACCACCAGTTCGGTGCCGGGTACGAGCGCCATCGGGTCGTCGATGCCGTTCGCCTCCGCGATGACCCGCCAGGCCGTCGGGTCGCCGTACTCCCGCCAGGCCAGCAGGGCCAGACTGTCGCCCGCCACCACGGTGTGCGTACGGCGGGCGGTGCGCGCGCCGGACGTCGGGTTCTGGCCCGGCGGGTCGACACTCGCTTCCTCGATCGACAGCCCGCAGGTGGCCCGCAGCGGCTTGCCGTCCACGTCGAACAGCGTGTACGTCACCGACAGGCTGGAGAGCACCCCGTCGAACGAGGTGGTCCGCGCGGTGCCCCACTCGAACCGCACCCACGGGCTGGCCGGCTTCTTGCGGCCCAGGCTGGCCGGGGTCGGCACACACGCCTTCATCAGCTTCTCCACCGCCTGCTCCACGGAGTCGTCGTGGGTGGCGGTGGCGTCCAGGAACACTTCGAGGCTCAGGGTGCGCGGGCCGCTGCCGACGAACTCGGGCAGCGCCGACTGTCCCGCCATCCGGGACGGGGAGCGCCGCCACTCGGTGGTCTTGCGCAGCTCCAGGGTGGAGGGGTTGAACTGGAGGTCCAGCCGCGCGACCGTCCCGCCGGGTTTCGCACCGACCGAAGCGGGGGGCTCCTTCAGGGTCAGCTGGGCCCGGGCCCGGCTGGAGCGGACCGCTGGGGACATGCCGGGACTTCCTTTCCGAAGAGGAACAACCTTGTGCAGAGTGGTTCATGAGTGTGAGTCAGAGGGGACGCAGTCCCTCATGGGCGATCTCCAGGGTCTCCACCGCGGCCGCCGAGTCGGCGGGGTCGAAGGACGGCCCTTGCCAGCGCACCGGGACGATCCCGAACACCTGCCAGCTGATGATCGGGGTCAGGTTCGGTTTCAGCGCCACGATCTCGCCTTCCTTGGGCTCCACCCGCCGCAGCGTCTCGTCGAGCCAGCGGCCGATCTTCGCCGTGTCAGCGGTGACAGGCCGGGTGAGAGTGATGTTCGACCAGGTCACGCGCCCGGGCAGGTGCCAGGTGAAGCCGTTGTTGCCGCCCTCCTGGTAGCTCTCCATCTCGACCTCGGCGCCCATGCCGGAACAGGTGTGGAAGGCGCCCAGGTCGTTGCCGCCGATCGCGAGCCGGAAGAACACGCTCGTCGCGAAGATGCTGTCGGTCATGCGTCCGTCATCCGTTCCGTGCCGCGCCCTCAGCGGCGTCCGTCGTAGGGGCGGCCGGTACGTTCCCGGCCGCGCCGCAGCTCGGTGCGCAGGAGCCGGGCCATCGGGTCGAGCAGGCGGCGCGCCAGGTCGTCCAGGTCGACGCCGGGGTCCTGCGGTGTCTCGGCGCGCCGGGCCGCGCCCCTGCCGGAGGCGGCCGACGTGGAGGCCGACCGTGACCGGCCGCGCGCCGGCTCCGGCTGGGCCGGTACGCCCCGGGGCACGGCCGCGCCGCCGGTGCCGGTGCCGGTGGCGGCGGCGGTGGTGTCGGTGGCGGTGCGCTGGACCGGGAGTGCCGCCCGGCCGGTCCCGCTGCTCGTCGCCCGGCCGCTCCCGCTGCCCGCTGCCGGGCCGGGCCCTGGGGCACCGGTCGCCGGTCGGACCACGGGGACGACCCCCGTCGGGGCCGGAGCGGCCGGCGGGCGGTCCGTGAACGGCGGCGTCCGGGGGGAGGTGACCGGCAGAGGCCGCGCCGGTGGGGCGGTGGCCGTCAGCAGGGCGGTGGCCGGGGCGTCCGCGTCGGACGCTCCCCGGGCTCCGCCCGGCGCAGGGCGGACAACCGGTACGCGTCGGACGGAGCCCGGGGAGCCGGTCCCTCGTACGTCCGGGCCCTGCGGCCCCCGGAGCGCGGTCGTGGCCCGCTGGACCTGCGGCGTCGCCGGGGGAAGCGCGGACGGGCCCGGCGTCGGCCGCGCGGGTGTCCCGGTGGGTGTCCCGGCGTCGCTCCGGACGGCGGCCGGAGCGCCCCCGGGCCAGCGTGCTGCCACGACGGGGCGGCCGGCCGAGCCGGAGCCGACAGGCTGTGCCGTCCCTTCCCCGGTCCGGGTGTTGAGGCTGAGGGGGCGCAGGGCGAGCAGCGAGAGGGCCCGGGTCGCCGTCGGGGCGTGGGGCGTCGCGGAGCGGGTCGCCGACAGCGGGTGCCGGCCGGCTGTGCCGGGGGTCGGGACGCCTGCAGCGTCTGCAGCCACGGCCCGGGCGACGACGACCGGGCCCGGTGATCCGGGATCTCGGGGGCGGAGCCCGCCGGGGCCCGGCGGGCCGGACGTCGTGCCGGGTCGTCGAGCTTCCCCGGCCGGACCGGCCGTGTCCGCGGTGCTTTCCGGTGCCGTTCGGTGGGACACGGCAGCCGGGGACGGCACCACCAGCGGCGTGGCGGGCCCGTTCGCGTGGTCCGCGGGGCCGGGCGAGGTGGTGCCCCCGTTGGCGGAGCGGTCCGCGGGGCGGCGCCGGCCGTCGCCCGCCCCCAGCAGGGGCGCGCCCGCTCCGGCCCCTCCCGGCGCGAGGGACGCGGTGCGCGGTGCGGTCCCGGGGGGCGCCGGGGTGCGCTCCGCGGTGGGCGGCACCGGCGCGGCTCCGGACCTCCGGTCCTGGCGTACCGGAGCGCGCTGGATGTCCTGGCCGGGCGCCGGACGGGAGGCGCGGGCGCCGGACGCGGCGGAGCCCGGCAGGTCGGCGCTCGGCGGCAGGGCGGCCAGCGGCGCACCCAGACCGCCGCGCGCGCGTGCCCCGGGGCGGCCGGAGGTGCGGCGCGGGGCGCCGGCCGGTGCGGCGGGACCGTCCGGGGCGCCGTCGGCCGTTCCCTTCGCGCCGGCGTCGTACGGGCCCGGGGTGCCGTCGGCCGCGCCCTCCGCCTGGCGCTGGACGACGGGCAGCACGGGACCGGCGCCGGGACCGGAGGACGGGGCGGGAGCGCTCCCCGCCGACGGGGTGGCCGTGGAAGGTAGTTCGCTCAACGGGGCGCCGAGCGGCGCGCGGCTTCCCGCGCGCGTGACGGAGCGCTGTGCGGGCGCGGTGGAGCGCTCCCCCGGCACCGTCGGTGCGCTCGTGGAGGAGGCGGGGCCGCGTGCCTCGGGGGCTGCGCCCTTGCTGGGCGGCGGGGTGGCGGCGGGCCGCACGGCGGGGACCCGGCGCACGGGTCCGGCCTGGCGCCGCGCAGCGGTCAGGCGAGGCCCCACCGGGCGGAGGGGGACGGCCGGACGGGACGTCTCTGCAGCGGAGGCACGGGCCGCACGTGGTTCCTCTGCCGGCCGGCCTCCCCGGGCGGCCGGTGTCCCTGCCGTCCCCGTCGCGGTGCGCTGCACGGCCGGGCCGGCAGGCGTCCGGCTCCCGGAACCGGCCTGCGACCGGGACGCGGACCCGGAAGCGGGCCCGGAGCCGGGCTCGGGCGCGCCGGACCGCGCCTTCGCAGCGGGCCCGCCGGAAGCGGGCCGGGCCACGCCACCGCCGGCGTCCGCACCCGGGACCACCGACACACGTCGCACCAGCGGAATCTCCGCGGCCGCCGGCCGTCGGCCGGTGCCGGCGGGGGTGACCACCGGGCCGGCGTCCGGCTGCGCGGCCCGTTGGACGGAGGAGGGTGTCGAGGAGAGCACGGCGGGGGAATCCGCCGACGTGATGCCACGGGTCGGCGGGGCCTCGCCCGAACGCCCCGCCCCCGTGGCCTCGTCGTCGCCGGAACGCGCGACCACAGGCCTGGTCCCGGAGCCCGTGCCGACCGCTCCCGTGCCCCGGGGGCCGCTACGGGAAGGCCGCGCGGCGTACGGCGCCGACCCGGACGAAGCCGACCCGGACGGGCCCGCGCCGGCCGGCGTCGTACCGGAGGACGTCGTGCGGGCCGACGTCGTACCGGACGTGCCCGAACCGGAGCCCGACGCACCGGACCGCGTCCCCGGACCCGTCCGACGCGCAACCGGCGCCGTCCGGGCGGTCGGCGGCCGGCCCGCGCTGTCCGGGTTCCCGGCGTCCGAGACATCGCCTTGCGCCCTGTCCGCCCCCTCCGGACGGACTGCCCGGAGCAGCAGCGGCCCCCCGCCGGCACGATCGGCCCGCGGGGTGGCAGGGCCGGTGACGCCCCGCATCAGCCCGGCCGGGGCGGTGGGCAGCAGGCTGTGGCCCAGACCGGCGTCGAACGACGGGTTCTGCCAGGCGGCGAGGCCGTCGCGGAAGGCGAGGCCGTCGCTGACGCCGATCGGGGCGCGGGCCACGGTGAGTTCCGGCGGTGCGGTCCGGCGCCAGCCGCCGTCCCAGTCGCCGGGCACGAAGGGACCCGTGCTGCCGGAAACGGACGGCCCCCGGCCGCCGGGCGCGCTCCGGTCCGGGCCGTCGCCGGACGGACCGTCCGCCCCGGCGCCGGAGCGCTCCGTGCGCCCAAAACGCCCCGCACGGCCCGCGGTGTCCGGCCGGGCGGCCCGGCGGCGCAGCCTGTCCCGCCATGCCATACCCTCAACCGCCTTCGTTCATAAGGGTGTTGATATGAGCGATCTCGGCCACCCACTGCCGTCGTTCGCCGTGGGTCAGGTCGAGGATCTCCTCCCGTGGCCAGTGGAAGTGGTAGGCGACGTACGCGATCTCCTCCCGGAGCCGGGGAAGGGCGTACGTCACGATTCCCCCAGGCGCCCACCCGAGAGGTCGACCTCGAAGCCGCCCTCGCAGTGCGGGCACGTCACCGCCGCACGGGTGTGGCCCTCGCTGTTGACCCGGCGGTAGAAGTCCTGGAGGAAGGCGACGTCGGTGGCGTACATCCGCTCCACGACACCGGCGTGCACATCGGTGATCGCGCCGATCCGGGTGATCACCTGGCTCAGCAGCACCACACTCAGGTACGCCGGGTTCTCCTTGACCCGCAGGTCGATCTGGGGCCGCAGCTCGTCACGGGCGGTGGCCAGGCGCATCGCACCGTGGCGGTGCACGGTGCCCGCCTCGTCCACGTACCCGCGCGGCAGCTCGAACTCGAACTCCGTGCGCAGCCCGTGCTCCTCCCGGGGCGCGGGCGCCGGGGCGGCGGGGGGTGCCGCCGCCTGCTCCGGTGCCGGGGCGGGCGCCGTCGCCTGGAGGATCTCCTCCAGGCTGCCCGCCGTGACCGTACGGCGTCTCATTCGACGACGATCTCCTCGAACACGATGGTGACGCTCTCCGTGGCCGCCGACGACTCGCCCGCCTTGAGGGACGGGCCCTCCCACTTGGAGGCCCAGCCCTGCATCAGCTGGATGCGGCGGACCGTGGTGCCCTCGGAGTCCTTGATCTCGATGGTGAGGTTCTGCCGCGCGGCGTCCACGGCGCCCTTGTTCAGGGTCTCCTTGATCCACTTGGTGAACTCGCTGCTCTTGTCGAGGCCCCGGGTGATCGTGACCTCGCCGGCCTGCCGGGCGCCGGGCTGCTTGCGGATGATCTGCTTGCCCTCCGCGCTGACCTGGCGGACCTCGACGACCTCCTCCTCGACGGTCAGGCCGCTGATCTCCTGGATCGACTCGACCAGGTAGCCGCCGAGCTGCACGCCGAAGACGTGGGTGGAAAGAGCATCGCCCTCTGCCATGACTGTCCGTCACCTTTCCTTGTGGACCCGCGGGTCACTCGTCGATGAGGCTGGTGCTGTCGGAGAACTGGGCCAGCCGGAACACCACGAACTCCGCGGGCTTGACCGGCGCGACGCCGATCTCGCAGATGACCCGGCCCTGGTCGATGGACTCCTGCGGGTTGTTGTCCCGGTCGCACTTCACGTAGAACGCCTCCTCGGCGGTACGGCCGAACAGCGCGCCCCGGCGCCATTCCTCGGTGAGGAACGCCGTGACGTTGCGCCGGATGCTCGACCAGAGCCGGTCGTCGTTCGGCTCGAAGACCACCCACTGGGTGCCCAGGAGGATCGATTCCTCCAGGTAGTTGAAGAGGCGGCGTACGTTCAGGTAGCGCCAGGCCGGGTCGGAGGAGAGGGTGCGGGCGCCCCACACCCGGATGCCCCGGCCGGGGAAGGCCCGTACGCAGTTCACGCCGATCGGGTTCAACAGGTCCTGCTCGCCCTTGCTGAGCCGGAGTTCCAGGTCCACCGCGCCGCGGATCACTTCGTTGGCGGGCGCCTTGTGCACGCCGCGCTCGGCGTCGCTGCGCGCCCACACACCGGCGACGTGTCCGCTCGGCGGGACGGTGGTGTTGCGTCCGGCGGCCGGGTCGAAGACCCGCACCCACGGGTAGTAGAGGGTGGCGTAGCGGGAGTCGTAGCCCGCCTCGTCGTTGCGCCAGGTGCGCACCTGCTGGGCGGAGAGCCCGGGCGGGGTGTCCAGGACGGCCACCCGGTCGCCCATCTGCTCGCAGTGCGAGATGACCGCGAGCTGTACGGTGCGGACGCCCTCGGCGTCGATGTCGCCGCGCAGGTGGGCGCTCATCAGGTCCGGCACCGCGACCATGGTGATCTCGTCGATGGCCTCCAGGCCGCCGAAACCGGTGCGGGCCGCGGCGTCGCCGACGTACTCGGCCGGGTCGAGGCGGGCCACCTCCCCGGAGCCGGACGCGGCGGGCACGGCGGGGGCGTCGGGCAGCGCCACGGTCTGGCCGGCGGGCCTGCTCTGGGCGGCGCCCCGCTGCTCGGTGACCTCGATCAGCCTGGAGGCGCGGGCCTGGTTGACCAGGTACCCCTTGACGTTCTTGCGGGTGGAGGCCTCGTACGTCTCCACCACCTGGCCGCCCTGGTGGACCAGGACCTTGAAGCGGTCCTCCGGCGGGTTCTCGCCGTCCGCGTCGGCGACCTCCACCGACACCCCGGTCGCACCCGGCTTGGCCGCGACCAGGAAGCCGCCGAGCTCCACCGGCTCCGCCGCCCTGGCCTCCTGCCGCCGGGTGCCGTCGGCCGCCGGGGCGGAGGCGTCCTCGGCCGAGCCGCCGATCCGCACCACGTACGCGGCGCCGCCGCCGTTGGCGAAGTACCCGTAGACCGCGTGGGCCAGGTAGGTGCCCTCGGTGAAGCCGCCGAACTGCTGGGTGTACTGCTCCCAGCTGGTCACCAGCGTCGGCGCGTGGAACGGGCCGTGCTGGGCGAACCCCACGAACGCGGCGACGGCGGTGCCGACCCCTTCGATCGGTCGGGCACCGGACTGCACCTCCTCCACGTACACGCCCGGGGTGAGGTACGTCGGCATGCTCGCTCCTTCGCGTCCTTGCGGGTCACCTGTGTCCAGGCCGAGTCTGCGCGGGGGCCCACCAGGGCGAACAGGGACGCGGGGACCTGGCCGGGGGCAGGACCGCTGCCTTTCCCCACCCGCGCCGACCGCCGGGCCGCCCCCCGGACCTGCCCTCGGTCTGCCCGTACGGACCTGGACGCCCCGTTCGCCCGCGCAGTCCACTGGGTCCGCAGCAGGGTGCGCCGGCGAGGAGGCAGCAGATGCAGACGTCCAGGTCGCGCGCCGAGCAGTCCGGGAACGAGCGGACGGCACGCGGCCCGGCCGCCGCCCGCCGGGAGACGCCCTCGGGCGGCACCGCCGTACCGCCCCCGCTCACCGCCGCCGCGCTCCGCGCGGCGCAGCGCGGCGCGGGCAACGCCGCGGCGTCCCTGATGATCCAGCGGGCACGGCGTCGGCGCGCGGACGAGCACGGGCACGGGCCCGGCTACGGGCACGGCACCGCACCGGTGCAGCGCTCCTCCCCGGTCCACGAGGTACTGCGCAGCCCCGGGAAACCACTGGACGACAGGGTGCGCACGGAGATGGAAGCCCGGTTCGACGGCGCGGACTTCTCCGGCGTACGTCTGCACACCGGGAGTCTGGCGCGCAGGGCCACCGCCGAGGTGGACGCCCGCGCGCTCACCTCCGGCCGGCATGTGGTCATCGGTCCCGGCGGCGGTGACAAGCTCACCCTGGCGCACGAGCTGGGCCACTACCTGCAGCAGCAGAAAGGCCCGGTCGGCGGCACGACCGACCACCGCGGCCTGGCCGTCTCCGACCCCGGCGACCGCTGGGAGGTGGCGGCGGAGAAGCAGGCACGGCAGGTGATGAGCGGCCCGGTGCCGGTGCTGCGCGCGACGGAGCCCGGTGCCGCGCGGCCGTCGGAGACCGCGGCGCACCCCGCGCCCCGGGTGGCACCGGTGCAGCGGGCGTACACCGACGACGAGGCCGACGAGGAGTACCTCGGCGACGACGAGTCCGACATCGCCGAGGCCCTGGAGGACGACGAGACTCTCCAGCAGCTCATCCAGGACGTACGGGCCTGCACCTGCGAGCCGACGCTGCAGCAGGAGGGCCGTTCCACGCAGCAGGCGGTGGTCAGGTTCCCCCGCGACCAGAGCGAGGAGCGGGCCGAGCAGACCCTGCGGCACATCTGCATCCGGCTCTTCAACTGCATCCGTTACCTGCACGACGTCGCGCAGCAGAACACCCAGGCCGACGCGGCCGCCCTCGACGCGGACGGCGACACCGCCATGGCGGAGACGTCGTCCGCACCCGTCACCAGGACCGCCAAGGCGAGCAAGGGCGCGAAGGGTACGAAGAGTGAGGGCAAGGCGGCACCCAAGAAGAAGGGACCGGCCCGGGAGTCCGAAGTCCAGGGCATGCTGATCAACGGGCGGCTGGTGTTCGCCACCAACCGGAACCGCTCAGTCACGCTGCTGATGGAGTATCTCCAGGCCCAGTCCGCCGGCCGGCCGCAGGACGCGCCCGCGCTGGACCTTTCTCACCTGATGAACCGTGAGCCGTCGGAACGGGCACTGCGCACGGGCCGTCCGACCAAAGAAGCGGACGACGTGATCAGCACCAACCGGCGCGCCCGGCTGAAGATCCAGCAGGTCTACCAGGGCAAGCGGGCCAGCGAGACCGCCGAGGCGATGATGCGCAGGGGGCCCGTCGTCCCGCTGGAGGCACAGCCCACGAGCCCCGAGGCACTCGCCCGGCTGAAGGAGTTGCTCACCTCGGACGAGTACAAAGGCGTGGTCATCCTGCTCAAGCACTCCACGGGGCCGCGGGAGAACCCGGACGGCACCAAGTCGATGCACGCCGAGCAGAAGCTGATGCTCGCGCTGGAGGCGGCCGATCTGCCGAAGGAACAGCGTGGAGAGAGGATCGTGGTCCGCGGTGTGAAGCGGCCCTGCAAGGCGTGCTGGGCGATGCTGGAGCACTACCGGCAGCGAGGCTTCCCGGTGAGCTTCAACCAGGACTTCGGGTCCTTCTTCCAGGAGTCGGCCGCCACCATCGTGGAGCACCTGCCCCACGTGGCCGAGCCGCCCGGCGGGCAGGGCGGGGGCAACTGGATGTCCGAGCAGATCGTCACGAAGGCCAAGGGCGGCACCCGCATCTCCGCGTACTCCGGGGAGCGCGCGCCCGACGGGGCGGAGACGGGCTCGCGCGGCGGGAAGCAGACGCAGGTCACGGCCAAGCAGCGGACGAAGGACGGCAAGGTCACCCACAGCCACGCCAAACACGGCACGGGTGGCCATGAGACCCTCTCCGACACCGACGTGATCGAGGAGAGCGACGGCTCGCTGATCAGTACGCTTGCCAAGCTGGACCTGAGCGGCATCCGGGGCGTGGCGAGCGCGGACTCCGAGTCGGAGGCCGCCCGCCCCAGGCTCAAGCGTCCCCGGAAGGTGCAGCTCAAGGACGACCCGGAGGCGATCAAAATGCTCGAGGACGCCATGGGGCCGGACTTCAAGAAGCTGCTGGAACAGCGCAAGCAGGCCGAGAAGGGCGGCAAGAGCAACGCCGCGCTGAGCTACCCGCCGCGCTTGCTGGAGGCGATCTACACGCTGGTCAACGAGCGGGGCATATCGATGAACAGCATCGCCGGACACCTCGGCGTCGCCCCGGGCCGCCTCAAGGGGACCGTCGAGAGCCGTACCGGTCACAAGAGGCAGCGGACAGACGACGGCAACGGGACGGCGACCTCGTCGGCGGCGCCCAAGAGCGGCAAGGGGTCCACCCGGACGCTCGGCCGCCCGTTGGACGACCCCGGCAGGGAGTTGCTGCGCAACGCCATGACCGCCGACTTCCACACATGGTGGCTGGCCACGGAAGCCGGCACCGCCGCCGGCGACACTCCGGCGTTCGGAAGGGCGATGGAGACCGTCCTGCGCACGATGGTCGACGACTACAACGCCACGTCCATCGGTGACTACCTGCACATTGCGTCGCGCACCATGCGCCGCCGCATGGAAAAGCTCAAGGCGGACGACTAGCCGGGTCCGACGGGTCCGTTCACCCGTCAGCCAGCACGTCCCGCGTCCACCGCCCGAACTCGCTCTCCAGGACCAGCCGTCCGAGCTTGCGGTACTCCTGCGCCACCGCCGTCACCAGCTGCCGCATGGTGAGCGGCTCGCCGGACTCCGCCGCCAGATAGGCGGCGCTCACCGCGCAGGCCCGGATCGAGCCGCCGGCCAGTTCGAAGCGGTCCGCGCAGAAGGCGAGGTCGAGGTCGTCGGCCCGGGGCAGCCGGTCGCCCAGGCACCGGTCCCACAGGGCGAGGCGCTGTCCGGTGTCCGGCATCGGGAAGTCCGCGACCACGTCCAGGCGGCGGGTGAACGCCTCGTCCAGGTTGGCCCGCAGGTTGGTGGTGAGCACCGCGATCCCGTCGAACGACTCCATGCGCTGGAGCAGGTACGCCGACTCGATGTTGGCGTGCCGGTCGTGCGCGTCCTTCACCTCCGAACGCTTGCCGAAGATCGCGTCGGCCTCGTCGAAGAGCAGCACCGCGTTGACCGCCGACGCCTCGGTGAAGATCCGCTCCAGGTTCTTCTCCGTCTCCCCCACGTACTTGTCGACGACCGTGGACAGGTCCACCACGTACAGGCCCATGCCCAGGTCCGCCGCAACGACCTCGGCGGACATGGTCTTCCCGGTGCCCGACTCACCGGCGAACAGCGCGATCACGCCGCGCCCCCGGCCGCCGCCGGGCCGCATCCCCCACCCTCCGAGCACCTGTTCGCGGTGACGGGCGCGCAACGCGAGTTCCCGCAGCCGCCGGTGGGTGAGCGGCGGGAGCACCAGATCGTCCCAGCCGACCGCCGGCTCCACCCGGCGGGCGAGCCGGTCGAGCCCGGCGCCGTTCTGGGCACGCACGGCGGTGCGCAGGTCGTCGGGGCGAACCGGGCGGCCCGCGAGGACGGCCGTGCGCACCGCCACGTCGGCGGCGCGGCGCAACTGCCCGGAGTCCAGGCGGTGCGCGGCGACCGCCCGGGCGAGCTCCCCGGTGTCGCCGGTCACCGAGCCGTCACCGGCGGCCCGGTCCAGGGCGTGCCGCCAGCGCGCGGCCTGCCGCTCGGGAGAAGGCGCCGGCACCGTCAGGGCCACAGGGGTGTCGGCCGCCCACTCCGGATCCCAGCCGACGGTGCCGTGCGTCAGCAGGGGCATCCCCCGCAGCGCCGCACACCACGCCGCGAGCGTACGGGCCCGCACGGCGGGTTCCGCGGGCAGCGCCTCCAGCGGGCCGAGGACGACCCCGGCACCGGTCAGACGGACTTCCCGCGCGGCCACCCGGGCGAGCTCCGGTACGTCGTCCGAGCGCCGGGCGAGCGCCGCCGCGTCCACGACGAGCGGGCGCAGCCCGGCCACGCGCAGGGCGGCGGTGGCCAGACCCTCGGCGTCGCCGCCCCGGCTGCGCAGGTGGACGAGGCCGATGCCGGTCCCGGCAGCGGTCGCCGTCCGGCGGACCTCCGCCTCCGCGGCGGTCGGGTCCTCCCGGGCCTCGCCGAGCACCCCGGCGAGCCGGGCGTCGGGCCGCGCGCTGCCCAGGAGGTATCCGGTGACCCGGTCGGGGACCACCAGCACCCGTGACAGCGGCGGCCGTTCCGGCTCGGTGACCTCCACCAGGCCGCCCTCGACCAGCGGGCCTCCGGGGGCGAGCCGGAAGCGGGCCGGGGAGGCGCCGGCGAGGCCGCACAGCTCCAGGGCGAGTCCGACCGTGGGCCGGCGGCGGGTGAGGTCGTCGTTGAGGTAGCCGTAGAGCCGTTCGAACCGCGCGTCCAGGTCGGGCGCCACCGCGACCAGGAGCAGGTCCAGGTCGAGCGGGGACAGCCCGAACCGCACGGCGAGGCCGCCGAGGACGGAGTCCGCCGGTGGACACCACGGTTCGCGGGCGGGTACGCCGAGGCCGCCCGGCTCGTCCAGGATGCGGGCCGCCGCCTCGGGGGTGAGGTACTGGCCCTTGTACGGGTCGTCGGGGTCGGGGTCGGCGGCGCGGCGGACCGCCACCGCGTGCCGCACCCGCTCCTCGACCGCGCGGAGCCGCGCCCACAGGTGCTCCGCGTCGGCGGAGACGGGTTCGGCTTCAGGTCGAACAGCGGCCCGAGCGGGGGTCCGATCGGCGGCCCGAGCGGCCACGCCGGATTCGGCGGTGTGCGTCACGGCTGGCGGTCCCCCCTGCGGCGGCGCCGGGCCGGGGCGGCCGGCCGCTCACGCGGGCCGGTGAAACCGTCCGCACCCGCGTCCCCCGTCTCCGGGTAGCGCAGCCGGCGTCCCGCCACGGCTTCCCCGTCCTCGCCCCGGGTGGCGGAGCGCACGACGAGCCCTTCGGTGACCGGCGGCGCGACGGCCGTGCTCACCCCGGCGAGCGGCGCCCGCACCCGCACCCCGAGCGACGCCTTCAACTCCCCGCCGAGCGCCGACCACACGTCGGAGGCGGCCGGTGCGTCGAGCCCGGCCCCGGCGGTGTCCAGGCCCACGGTCAGGCCGAGTTCGGCGAGTGTGCCGGTGAGCAGCCGCGCGGGCAGCGTGTCGGTGGCCACCAGGCAGGCGAGTACCTGCGAGAGCAGCCGGTGCTCGTCCTGCGGACGGCTCGCCCACGCCGTGACCAGGTACGTCAGGTCGAACCAGCGCGGCGGGGTGCGCCGTGCCACGACGTGCCCGTCCGCGTCGTACACCTCCCCGGCGCCGCTGCCGCGCCGGGTGGTGTCCTCGCGGATGTCGTACAGGAAGACGCAGACCGTCGGGGCGTTGCGGCGGGAGGCCCAGTCCCGGGTGGGGGCGTCGAAGACCACCTCGACGCCCGACGCCTCCAGGCCGGACTCGCCGAGCAGGCGGCGCAGCCCCTCGTCGACCTCGTGGATCACCGGCGGGTCACCTCGTCGGGTGGCTGCACGGTGCCGCTGACCACCAGGAAGTCCGTCTTCACCGGGGAGAACCCGGGGCCCTTGGCGGTGATGACGCGCGGTCCCGTCTGGTCCTTGGCGAGGATGAGCAGCTGGCCGATGAACGTGCCGTCCGGCTTCGGCACGGTCGGCGCCGCCGCCGCGGTGATCCCCGGCTTCCAGGTGAACCGCACCGGCACTCCGGGCGGGAAGTCCTCGCCGCGCACGGAGGTGACGAAGCCGGGCTTGCCGATCCCCGGCACCGCGACGATGCGCGGCTGGAGGATGCGCAGCCGCTGCCGGGCGGTGTTGTCGCTCGGGTCGGCGTCCGTCCCGCTGGTGGTGAGGTTGCCGGTGACATTGCCGGTCAGCGCCTTGTCGGGGCTGAGGACGACCCGGACGACGGTGCTCCCGCCCGGTGCCAGGTCCGGCAGCGCGCACACCCAGGAGGCGTCGCAGCCCGGCGGCGGCCCGTTGTCCGGGACGCCCGCGGGCAGGCCGATGCGCAGCCGCAGTCCGGTCGCCAGCGCGTTGCGGCCGTTGCGCACGGTGTACGTCACCACGACCCGCCCACCGACGTAGCCGGGGTTCGGCTGGGCCGTGACACGCACCCCGGGCCCGGCCTCGGGCTCGTCCGGCTCCGGGATCACGACGGGCGGTGCGGGCACGGACGGTGCGGGCGCAGGCGGTGCGGGTGTGGGTGGTGCGGGCGCAGGCGGTGCGGGCGCAGGCGGTGCGGGTGTGGGTGGCACGGGCCTGGGCGGCACGGGCCTGGGCGGTGTCGGCTTGGGTGGTGTCGGCGTGGGCGGTGTCGGCGTGGGGATGGGCGGGGGCGGCACAGCCTCGCGCACCGGTACCACGGTCCGGCCGTCGTTGTCGCCGGGCTGCGGATCCAGGACGGTGCCCTCGACCGACCAGTCGACCGGCGCGTCGCCGGGCACGAGCCCGGCGAGGGTGACGTCCACCGGAACGGCCGTGCCGGGCGGTACCACACCGACGTCGCACTGGAGGGAGCCTGCCCCGCAGGTGCCCCCGGGCCGGGTCAGCCGGGTGACCTCCACCCCGGGCGGCGGAGCGACGGTCAGCCAGGTGCCGGGGGAGGCGGCGGGACCGTTGTTCACCACCTCGACGCGGACCGTGGTGGACTCACCGACGGGGACCTCCGGGACGGTGCCGGGCGCCCGGACCGCGAGGTCCACGGACTGCTGGACCCCGGGTTCCTTCTGCCGGCCCGGCAGACCGGTGGTGAGCGGGGTGAGCCCGCCGGACGCGATGTCCAGCAGGTGCAGCTTCTCCGGGCTGTTGACCGGGAGGCCGGAGCGGGAGCTGAACACCAGCCCGGCCCCGTCGGCCGTCCAGGCGGGGTCCCGCGGCTGGTACGGGCCGGTGGCCGAGGTGTCCGGCAGCTCCTGGCGGCAGGCGTCGGCACGCCCGCGGGCGGCGGCGGGCAGCAGCACCCGGCAGCCGTCGTCCGCCAGGGACGTCAGCAGGAGGCCGTTGCGTTCGTCGATCCGGCCGCCGCCGCTCTTGCGGTTGAAGGCGATGCTGAGCCCGTCCGGGGAGAACGCCGGGCTGTCGTCGATGACCTCGCAGCCGTCCGGGCAGATGTCGTCGCTCAGGTCGTGCTGCTGGTCCAGCTCGTCCACGGGCGCGGTCCAGATGTGCTTGTTGCCGCCGCCTCCGCCGATCACGTGGACGCGGGTGAAGGCCAGGGTGGTGCCGTCGGGAGACCAGGTGGGCTGGGCGTCGCCGTCCTGGACCTGGTCGTCCGGCGGGGTGACCGTACCGGTGATCTCACCGGTGGCCACGTCCGCGACGAGGACGCGGCTGGGTCCCGCGACCCCGCCCGGTGAGGTCCGGGTGAAGGCGAGGTACCTGCCGTCCGGGGAGAGCGCCGGGTCGGTGTCCCAGTCCCCCGGGCCGCGTCCCTCCAGCTCCATGGGTGCCGCGTTCGAGCCGTCGGCGTCCGCCGTCCAGATGCGTTCGATCCGGCCGTCGGAGGTGTCCTCGAAGCGGGTCACCACGATCCGGCGGCCGTCGGGCGTGTAGTTCTGCCGCTCGGTCCACGGGTCGTAGCCGACCGCGGGTCTGAACAGCGGGTCCTTCGCCGGATTGGTGTTGGTGTCGGCCGCCGGGTCCTCCTTCAGGATCTCCAGCCCCAGATCGCGGGGGTCGGCCCCGTCCGTCCGGACGTCCTGCAGCGTCACCGTGTGCGGACCGGACGCCGAGGTGCGCTCCACCACCGCGCCACCGCCGTCGAGCGGGCCGAGCCAGGTGGGCGAGAGGACCTCCCGGTCCTCGCTGAGCACCAGCGAGGGCGTGGCGGTGGAGTGCGCGGGCACCCGGAACACGTGGTTCCAGTCGCCTTCGCACTCACAAGTGTTTTTGGTGCTCAGGAACATGATGTCGTCCCCGCCGGGCAGCCACGTCGCCCCGTGCGCAGGCCACTGCTCCTGGCTGCCCCCGAGCAGCGGCCGGTCGGTGCTGCCGTCGGTCACCCGCAGCTGGGGATCGCCCCCCTCCCGGGTGGTGGTGTACGCGATCCGGTCCCGGTGCGCGGGGTCGTCGACCGGGTTCCACACCGGTTCGGTGGCCGTGCCGTTCGCGGGGTCGGTGGCCCGGGTGGCGGTGCCGCCGGCCAGGGGACGCACGTGGATCTGCGGTCCGGCCGACGGGTCGGCGTCGCCGGAGTAGGCCAGGCGCTGCCCGTCCGGCGAGACCGTCGGCCACTCCTCGTCCGAGGGGGTGTCGGTGAGCCGCGTCAGGCCGGTGCCGTCGGTGCGCACCAGCCACAGGTCCCGCTGGTCACGGCCGCCCGGACCGCCGGGTTCGGCCGAGTCGAACACCACGGCCCGGCCGTCCGGCGTCAGCCGGGGGTGCGCCGCGTCCCGGCCGCTGGTGAGACGGCGGACCGAACCGTCGGCGGACCGCAGGTAGACCTGCGGGTCCTGCTCGTCGCGGCGGCTCGCGAAGACCAGCGTGTCGCCGAGGGCGGACGGCTGGACGTCGAAGTGGACCGGTCCCTCACCGAACAGCGGTGTACTGGAGGTCTTGGTGGCGACCTGGCCGAGGCTGCGGTGCCGGGTACCGGCGTAGGTGATCCGGGTCTCCGCGGTGTCGGCCGCCCGCGGCCCGGGCTCGGCGCTGCTCTGCCCGGAGGTCGCCGTCACCCCGAGCAGCGGGATCAACAGCAGCAACGACGTGCCGAGTCCGCCCAGACGGCGCCGCCCGCCGGGGCCGGCGGTTCTCATCACAGTCCCCCTACGCAGTCTGGTGCGGCATCCGGATGTGCCCCCGCCACCCTGCGCCGGCGGCAAGCGGCGCGGCAGGGCGGCGGGGCCGTACCCGGGGGAAACGTGAAGTGCTCTTTCGGGCAGTGCCGGGGTACCGGCCGTCGTCAGATCAGCCCGTTGCGCAGCGCGTAGCCGACCGCGTGGGCCCGGTTGCGCAGTTGCAGTCGCGTGTTGATCTCGTGCAGCACGTTCTTGACGGTCCGTTCGGAGTACGCGGTCTTGCGGGCGATCTCCGCGGTGTCCAGGCCCTCCGACACCAGACGCAGCATGTCCGCCTCGCGCGTGGTCAGCGTGGACAGACCCCGCGGGTCGATCGCCGAGCGCTGGAGGCCGCCCACGTGCGTGAGCAGCTTGCCGAGCAGGTCGCCGGGGAGCACGCCCTCTCCGTTGGCTATCGCCAGGACCAGGTGGAGGAGCCGGTCCTGGTCGGCCTCGGTGCGGCGCAGCACCGCCACCACACCGCACTCGATGACGCGTTGCAGCGCGCCGGTCCCGAGGGTGCCGACCACGAGGCCCGTGCGCGTGGTGGTGTTGTGCCGTAATCGGTGCAGCAGGGCGGCCACGTCGTCGTCGACGCTGTCCACGACCACCAGGGACGCCTGGGCCCGCTCCGCGTCGGCCTCGCCGAGCAGGTCGACCTCGGGACGCGAGCGCAACTGCTGGACGACGCCGACGCGCAGGACCGGATCGGCGGCGTAGACGGCCACGGTCGCCCGGCCCGGGCGATCGGAACGGGAAGTCCCGGCAGTGGACCGGACGTGGGCGGGCGCACGTGACATGGTGGCGGACATGGTCCGGTTTCTTTCTTCTGGGACGGACATAGGGAGCTACCTGTCTCATCAGTCCGTGGGGTGGCACAGGGGCGGCACGGCCGCCCCTGTACGACTCGCGTGGAACGACGGAATGCCGTCGTTCCGCACCCTCACGAAGGAGTCGGTCATTGCTTCCCGGGCACTACGACTGCCCGGATGTTGCCCGCGTGCTCCTCGTTGAGCCCCCGGGCACGGTTCTACCGTCGTGGTGTGACGCCTTCTGCAGCCTCTTCCGGTCCCGGTGCGCACGCTCCCGACATCCCGGCGGTGACGGTGGCGCCGGGCGGCACCGCCACCACCAGCGTGACCGTCCGCAACGACAGCGACGTCGTCGAGGCGTACAGCCTGGAGGTCATCGGGGACTGCGCCTCCTGGGCGACCGCGGAACCCCCGCGGGTATCCCTCTATCCCGGCACCTCGGAAACGGTGACGATCCGTCTGGATCCGCCGCGCTCCCCGGAGGCCCGGGCCGGTGAGATCCCCCTCGGCGTGCGGGTCCTGCCCTCCGAGCACCCCGAGTCGGTACGGGTCCTCGAAACCACGGTGCGCGTCGAGGAGTTCCGGGAGCTGCACACCGAGCTGGCTCCGCGGCGCCGGCGCGGCTGGCTGCGCGGCCGCTACCGGCTGGCGGTGCGCAACCAGGGCAACTCCCCGAGGCAGGTGGGTTTCTCCCCCGGTCAGGCGGGCGAGGAGCTGAAGTTCGTCTTCAGCCCGGCGGATCCCAAGCTGGAGCCCGGCGAGTCGGCCGAGGTCGGACTCCGGGTCCGTACGGGCAAACCCGTGTGGTTCGGCGCTCCGGTGGTGTGGCCGTTCACCGTGGACACCGCCGAAGCCGACGACCAGGAGGCGGCACGACGAGACGCGACCGCCGTCCGGGCTCCGCTGGACGCGGAGTTCGTCCAGATCCCGGTCTTTCCCAAGTGGCTGCTCGCGGTGCTCGCGGCACTGCTGGCACTGCTGCTCGCCTGGTTCGCCCTCGTTCGACCGACGGTGCGCAGTGCCGCCAAGGAAGCGGCCACCGAGGCGGTTCAGCCGCGTCCCACGCCCGCCGAGGGGTCGGACGGGCAGGCTCCGGGCACCGGTTCCGGCGATGGTTCGGGTGCCCTGCCCGGCGGCCGGGAGAACGGTCCCTCGGCCGGGCCGGGCGGTGGCGGCACCGCGCCCGGGCCGGGCGGTGGCGGCACCGCGACCGGCACCGGCCGGCAGAGCTCGGAGACCATCGACCTGCAGACGCCCGCCGGACAGACCGAGACCGGTGTCTACCGGGTGCCCGCGAACAGTGTCTTCGGTGTCACGGACATCGTCGTCGCCAACTTCCAGGGGGACGAGGGAGTGCTGACGATCTCCTTCGGGGAGCGCAAGATCACCACCATCGCGTTGGAGACCTTCCGCAACCAGGACTACCACTGGGTGACCCCCATCGAGATCCCTGCGAACGACACCGTGACCATCAAAGTGACCTGCGACAAGCCGGGAACACCGGCCAGCGGCCGCCGAGCGTCGACGTGCCACGAGGTCCTGAACGTGAGCGGCACGCTCGGCAGTACCACGCGATAACTCATACCTCAAGCCTCAAGGCATTGTTGATCGAAATCAGCGCCACCTGTAAGAGTGCGATCTTTTTCGTCCAGAAATCGACACTTGGGACTGAAAATCAGTCTGTCCCAGACATGACAGGAGCGCACATCACCGGAAGGCGGATGCACGCGCGAAGGCAACCCGAGCCGGACACCTCACCCACCGAGCCGAGCGCCGAACCTGTCCGCGCAGGCGCTCTGCCCGCCTTTCTTCGAAGCCGTGCCCAGAGCGTGCCCGTCTGAGCGGACGACCACGGTCACCAGCGGTGCCCCAGGCCGGTGCAACGGCGTCGGCACAACGAATCGACGCAGGTCAGCCCCATGCAGCTGCACAAGCGCCGTCGCTTCCCAAGCTGAGAGCGCGAGTTCGATTCTCGTCACCCGCTCCACGAAGAAGGCCCAGGTCGGAGACCCGGGCCTTTTTGCTGTCTTCGGCGATCACTCGTCGCGTGCCAGATTCGTGCCAGAAGGCTTCTCGGCTCTCTTCTTGGCGGCCTCGGCCCGAGCCTTCCGGACGGTTGCGTCGAGGCCGGCGGCAACCCCCTCCTGTCGCTCCTCGTCGGAGTGCTGACAGATCAGCGCAGTCTTCTCGGAGGACTGCCCGGCGCGCACCATCGTCTCCTTGAGGGTGGCACCGGACCGTGTGGACAGCGTGTGCCCCGTGTGGCGGAGATCGTAGAACCGGAAGCCCTCGGGCATGCCGACGATCTCACGCGCCCGTCGCCACTTCCGCCCGAAGGTGCTGCGCCGGAACGGTGCTCCCTTCTCGCCAACGAAGATCAGCCCATCCGGTCCCGGCTCGGCGTAGCTCTCCAGGTGCCACCGGAGCTCCCGGCAGAGGAACGCGGGAAGAATCACAGTCCGAGTTCCGGCTTCGGACTTGGTGTCGCCCCGGACGCGCCGACCGTCCATGCGCTCCGGCTCGGCGAGGCGGACCCGGATGCGCAGGTCGTCGACGTCGACGTCCCGGCGCCGGAGGCCGGCCAACTCTTCCGGTCGCATCGGCCCGTAAGCGCCGAGGTACACCATCAGCCGCCACCGCATTCCTACGGCATTGGCAAGAGCGTCGACCTGGGCGACGGTGGTGATACGCCGCTCGGCAGCCTTCTCCTTACCGGCGCCCTTGATCCGGAACGGGTTGCGCTGGATCAGCTCGTCATCGACGGCGGTTTCCGCGGTGGCTTTCGGGAGCCGGTACGCCTCGGCTGTGATCGTCTTGGCGCCCGTGATCCGCAGCCGCTCGGGGGACGGGGACCGTGCTGTCCGAGATGCCGGGAGCCAGCCGTCCACCCAGGCTGGAACTCCTGGTCCCGGAGTGAGGAGGCGGGCGTGGAGCAGCGATCGGTTGTGGACCTCGACGCCCTCACGGCGTTCCTGGCCCGGCTGACCGGCCTGCTGCTGCGCTCGTCCGGCGAAGGTGCCCATCTCGTCGAGCGAGCCGTGGCCGACAGTGCCCGTGCCTTCGGCGGTGCCGCGTCCCTGCTGCTGGTGCCGGAGGCGGCGGTGCTCACGGTCACCGCGGCGGACGGCGGTACCCGCGCCGTCATCGTGCACGGCTTCCCGGAGGTCTTCCGCCTCGACCAGGTGGCCGCGCTCAAGCCGTTCCTCGCCGACGTGCGGGCAGGCCGGACCGGGATCGCGGAGGCCGACCACAGGCTGAGGGAGATCGAGGCGGCGGTGCCGTACCCGTGGTGGCTGAAGTTCCTCGGCATCGTGCTGTTCGCGCTGGGTTTCGCGCCGTTGATGCAGCCCACCTGGTACGAGATCGCCACCACGGCCGTGCTGGGCGCGCTCGCCGCGACTCTCGCGGTCACCGCCGACCGCCTGCCCCGGCTGCACCGGTTCCTTCCGCTGGCGGTGTCGACGGCGGTCTCCGTGGTCACGATCGAGCTGTTCGCCAACAACCCTGCGCACGGCGGCCCCGTCCTGCTGATGCTCCCGGCGCTGTTCTACTTCGTCCCCGGCGACTACCTGAGCGCGGCGACCGCCGAGCTGGTCGCCGGTCTGATCACCACCGGTGCGATACGGCTCGTCTACTCCGTCTTCCTGCTGGTCCAGCTGTACGTCGGTGTCCTGCTCGGCGTCCTCTTCGCCGGCGCCTCCCCCCACGCCCTCTTCGACGTCGCCGCCCACTCCGACCTGCCCCGGTGGACGCTGTTCCTGGCCTGGATCGTCTTCACAGCGGGCACTCTGTTCGCCTTCGCGATCCCCCTGCGCTTCTTCTGGCCGCTGCTCCTGCTCGTCTACGTCACCGTCGGTGTGCAGTCGGCGTTCACGAAGCTCGCCGGGGAGACGGGCGGCACCTTCGTCGCCGCGGTCGTCCTCGCCGCCACGGCCACGCTGATCGCGCGCGGGCCGCACCGCCCACCCCGGCTGATCCTGATCCTGCCCGGCTTCTTCGCGCTCACCGTCGGCTCGCTCGGCATGCGCGGCCTGACCACTCTGGCCGGCGGCTATGTAGAGGGCTTCCAGGACCTGCTGAAGCTGGTCACCATCGTCACCGCCCTCGCCCTCGGCCTGGTGGTCGGCGAAGCACTCACGCAGGGGCACGGCGACACGTAGACGAAGCGGCACCACGACCCACGCACCGGCGCGGCCTGCGCCGAGCAGGACGACGCGGCCCGCATGAGCCGGGCCCCGCCCACGGCGCGGACCGCCGACCGCTCCGTGGCGAGAACCACGCTGGAACAGATCTGACCAAGTGCGACGGCGTCCCCGGACTCGTATCCCTGGCACGTTCCAGCGCCTCGTCATCGATGTCGATCTGGGTCACAGACATGCGGCACCTCCCACACAATGTTGGTGATGTATGGAGAAGAACACGTCACCAACATCTACGAGTCCACGCCTGACCGTCGGTCTACAGTCGCAACGGACACTTCAGGTAAGCGCGGCAGACGATGCCGGCCGGTCGGCGAGAAGCGCCACGTACACGTATTACTCAGCCGCTGGTGGTGCCCGTGCCCATAGCGTGCCCGTAAGAGCGGACAACCACGGTCAGCAGCGGTGTGCCAGACCCATGAAACAGCGTCAGCGCAGCGAATCGACGCAGGTCAGCAGCCATCCGGCCATGCGAGCGCCGTCGCTTCCCAAGCTGAGAGCGCGAGTTCGATTCTCGTCACCCGCTCCACAACGAATCCCCAGGTCAGCGGCCTGGGGTTTGTGTTTTGTCGCTGGCTCTTCGGTGCGTTTGCACCATCGTGCACTCGAAGATGGGGCACGCGGAGGGCACGGATGCTTAGTTGAGACCAGCCAACCACTGCTCCTCACGCCAGTGCGTGCCGCTGACCTGCGGTTTCACGTCAAGCTATGCAAGATCAAACAGGGAGAGCCCTCAGCCTGATGTTCCCCGAAAACGCTGCCGAACGGTGCGTCGCATGCACTGCGCGCAAAGCCTTCGGGCCGGCTACGCCGCCGCGCTGCCCTGATCGCCACTTGCCGGCATCCGCAACATGTGATCACCGAAGTCGGCAACCAGGTCCAACCTGCCGCCAAGCGCCTCGACGTAACGTGCGATGACATCGAGAGTGGCGGCCTCACCGTGCTCGATCTGGGATACACGAGCGATGCTCACACCCATACGGGCAGCCACGTCCCTCTGGGTCAGCCTGTACTGATTGCGCGCCTCGGCGAGTTGATGACCACGGGCTTCCGCCAGCAGACGACGCGAACCATCTTCCACCTCAGCGGGATCCACACCGGCCGAGTACAGCTCCTGCTCCAGGGTCTCCCAGTCCTGTGGGGCCTTCTTGGGCATGCTCACTCCTCAGTCCTCCGTGTCACCGGTGTAGTCGCGGTAGAGCTGTTCAGCCAGAGGAATGTTGTCGCGGTACCAACGATCCCAGTTTCCCGCCTTATCGCCGCCGAGGAGTAGCAGGGCCGAACGAGTCGGATCAAAGGCGAAGATGATCCGGATCTCGGACCGGCCACCCGATCCCGGCCTCAGCTCCTTGAGGTGATGCAGGTCCGATCCCTTCAGCCGGTCTACAAGAGGACGGCCCAGAGTGGGACCAGCGTCACGCAGTGCGGCAACGGCCTGGGCAACCTGAGAGGCAGAACCGAGATCCCCCTTGATCAGCTGCCGGAACCACTCCGCGTACTCATCGGTGACCTTGATCGCCCAGCTCAAGACGACTCCCCTCGACACCGGCATGAGCAGCTTAAGGTTTTCCTTAAACGACGGCAAGTCAACTGTTCCGGCACTGGCCCCGCTGGCAGGACTCCCTCATGAACCACCACTCCTGGTGGGAGGCCCCGCATCTCTCACCACGCTCAGAAGCTCACGCCACGCACGAATAACGGCGCCCACGTCCAGCAGGAGTTCTCGCACCTGGCGGAGCAGCACGCGCATCACGAACAGTCCTACGGCGGCGCCCCATCCCACGGTGATCCACCCCATCGGGCTGCCTCCTCGCCCCGGGCAGCAGGGTCCTCGCCATGAGGGCTGAGGTCTTTACCTGGAGAGGTAAATCTCTCGATCTTGAGTCGCGGTATCTCGCCGCGCCCACCGCCGTGGGCACCACGCTGCCCGTCATGGAGATCAAAGTCTGCAGGGTAGAACCGGCATTTTGTGATCTTGCGAACCAGGGCAGGGGACCGACATCCATGTACAGTCGCGACGCCCCCTCAGTCGACCTACGCGTCGACGAGCCCGAGCACGGAGGAGGCGACATAGGCACGGCACTCGTCCACCTCACAGCGTCGTGCCCATAGCGTGCCCCTCAGAGCGGAGAACCACGGTCAACAGCGGTGCCACCAAGCACTCACACCTGCAGTGGTACAACAAATCTGTGCAGGTCAGCAGCCATGCGGTTACCCAAGCGCCGTCGCTTCCCAAGCTGAGAGCGCGAGTTCGATTCTCGTCACCCGCTCCACACTGAAGGCCCAGGTCGAAGACCCGGGCCTTGCTTGCTGACCTCAAGTTTCCACGCCCGGCCGGCGAGTCATCCTTGAGTTCGCTTCCGTGGTCCACCGACTCGCGTACCGACATGATGGAGATACGCGATCACAGCCACACGGGTATCAACCCACGCAGCCACCGGGCCGGCCGAGTCGGACACGAACCTCAGTGGGATGACACGGGAGCGACCCACGCGTGCATCATCAGTGGGCCGCTCCCGGCTCCTCAGGCGGGCCCGGGATCGAAGATCTCGTGTCCACCGACCCGGCGCCAGATGACGTGCGGCTCACCTTCACGGAGTTCGTCTCCGTACTGCCAGGTGGCACGCCCGTCGGGGGCCCAGGTCATTTCCATGACCGGGCGCTCTCCGTCAGGGAGCCTGACTCCCTGAACCGGCTTGATCCGGAGGCCGGGCCGAAACTGCCCCGTCGCAACATCCGGTACGAACTTGTTCCGGACGATGTCCGCGAACCTCTCTCGCTCCCGCGGAAGGAGCTTCTTGAAGTCGCGGTCGAAGCGGGCAGTCGTCGTGAAAGTCGGCAATGGGCCTCCCAGGGGGTCGAGGTCAGCTCTCCTTGTTGAGGTGCGCGAACATGCCGTCCACGTCCTCGTGGCGGGTCGTGCGCCCAGCCGCGATGTCCTCGCTGGCCTCGCGCTCACCGGCCTGCCACCGCTCCGTCCAGAACCATGCCTGGTCGGTGCGGATCTTCCTCAGTCCGTGAACCTCGACGACGCCGGCATCGTTGATCTCGAACTCAATCTCGTCACCTGGGGAGACCCCCAGCGCCTCGCGCACGCCTGCGGGTAGCGTCAACTGCCCCTTGTCGCGCACGCTGGCCTGGAATGTAGCCGCAGCCATGGATGACCTCCCGCTCTCACCTTCCATGTCTCCTTCGCTACTCAGGCTACCCATGATTTAGCTAAATCACGACTCTCCGACTCTCCAACTTTCCCACAGTCCGCCATCGCCGATAGTAACCAGACAAACACGGCCTTCCCGTGGACTGGCTCCTGCTTCGAGGCTCGGCTCCGCCCCTGATGACGGTCCGCGCGCGCCGGCTGACGGTCCTGGGCGTGTTGTCCAGAGACATCGACAGGGAGATCGCCCAGCCAGGAGACACCAGCGCCAAGCTCCCCTGCCTGGTGCGCATCACCCCGGACCCTGAACTGACGAGCCACCACTTCGCGGACCGGCCGTGTGGACGCGTTCACAATCGGAAGAAGTAAGCGCCCACGAACAAACCCTCTACCTGCGGTTTCTCCGCCGGGAGGGGGCTTTTCGCTGCCTCAGGTCCACACGCCTGCCCGATCCGCGGGCCGGCGTGAGGGGCCGTGATCACTCGCGCCAAAGCAGCTCCCGGCCAAAGTCGCTACGCCGACCGCTCTGTAGGGTGCGGCACCATGACTCCTGACGCGCCTCGGAGCCCGAAGTCCAGCGGCGCTGCGAAGTGGGAGGGCCTTGTCGCCCGATACGCGTGGGCCGACGCCGACGAGCCTGATGCGTACACCTTCTCCGTGGTTGCGGGGAAGACGGAGGACGAGGTGATCCGGGCGTTCGGTGGCGATCCTGGAGCGTCACGGCTGATGACGTTCGCCGAGACCGTCGAAGAGCAGGCAGCTCACCTCTATGAGGACTACGAGCTGCTTCGTGTGCTCACCGCCGACCGACGCGTCATCGCCATCGAATGGGGTTACCACGGCAGCATCCCGGAGATCGCCGGACGAACGTCCGCTGACGGAGGCGAGTTCTTCAGCGTCCACCGGAGCGTCAATGCCAGGTACCAGGTCATGCACGCCCTCGACGGCCACGTGGACGGCATGTTCGACCCCTTCGAGCTGGAGGACGCGGCCTGGATGGATCCGGAGCCGGGCGTCCCCGCCTGGGCGGAAGGGGTCGTCTTCCACATGGAGTCCCTGTGCGCCGAGTCCTTCGCGCT
Organism: Streptomyces sp. NWU339; assembly: GCF_003143855.1. Lineage (GTDB taxonomy): Bacteria > Actinomycetota > Actinomycetes > Streptomycetales > Streptomycetaceae > Streptomyces. Next base: position 101,539 of record NZ_QFRK01000003.1, on the reverse strand, counting down.
CCTGGAGCGCACCATGGGCGTGGCCGTCGATCCCGAGTGGATGGGCATGGCGCTTCGTACCGTGCGGCTCACTTCACCCTCCGGGCTCTTCGGCCGATCGGAGGCGGCGTGGTTCCCATGAGCACGGCTGCGATGAGCTGAGTGTGCTCCGAGAAGCCGTGCCGCACTCGGCGCGTGCGGTGGCTGTCATCATCGTGGGGTGGCAGGCAGGCAGCTACCGGCGGGTTGGCCCCTGGAGGAGATCCGCAAGGTCTCGGGCGACGATGAGGCCACGCCTCTCGATACCGATCGCGTCGTGATGGGCCGGCCCGAGGCGAGCGGCTCCACCCCGAAATCGTCTTGGGGTTCCACGGACTCTGTCCGGTGAAAGCCGTCAACGACGATGACTGGTACATGGGCAGCCTGAACGATGACGGCAGCGTCACCTGCTGGAGTGCCTACGGCGACCTCCACGAGGCGCTTCGCGGCCTGTAGCCCGACGACACTTGTTATCGGCTGGACGGCAACGCCCGTTCGGCACCGAGCTCGACCGCTCCCGCGCCGACCGCCTCCTAGTGTTCGGCATCGGCCACCCGGTCGATCGTCTGTGCATCCCTGCGGGCCGCCAGTTCCAGCAGTTCGTCGACCGACCACTGGTCGTAGACGTGCTCGCCGTACTTGGCGGTGAGGACGCGGCCGTCAGGCGCGATGAGGAAGTCGGCAGGAAGGCCGAGTCGGCCGCCGTGCGGGCTGGTGGAGGGCAGGTGCTCCCGCCCGCGGACGACGTTCCCAACGCCGCTGAGGACCGCCCGGACGACCGGCCCCCAGGCTCGCGGGCTGAGCAGGGCCCGGGGCGACCGTTCCACGCCGAACTCCGCGTACAGCCGCCTGGCCGGGTCGGCGACGACGGCGAACGGGAGGTCGGCGGTGTGGGGCGCCAGTTCCTCGGCGGGTGAGTGGAAGACCACGACCTCGCGCACACCGGCGGCCTCTATCTCCCGGTGCCGCCGTACCACCGACCGCAGGTGCAGGTTGCAGACCGGGCATCCGGCGAAGCGCCGGAACTGGAGGTGGATCAGACGGTCGGGGTCGGGGACGGCGACCTGGTCGCCGGAGACGGCGGTGAGGCTGCGTTCGTCCACGGTGGAGCCGGGCTCGATCGGACTGCGGGACATGCGCATGAGCGTTCCCTCCGTAGGCGTATGCCGTACACCTACCAGCGTAGGCGTATGTCGTACGCTGTCAACCGTCATGCCACGCCCTCGCTCCCTCACCCCCGATCAGCTCGCCTCGGCCGCTCTCGCCGTCATCGACCGCGACGGGCTCGCCGGGCTGTCGATGCGCGCCGTCGCCCAGGAGCTGGGCATGAGCACCATGGGGCTCTACCGATACGTGCGCGACCGCGAGGAGCTCGAAAGGCTCGTCGTCGAACTCGTACTGAGCGCCGTGGACACCGAGCCGCCGGATCCCGGCGCGTCATGGCGCGAGCAGGTCGAGGTCTTGGTGCGGCGCCTGCGCGACACCGTGGGCGCCCATCCGGAGGTCGTCCCCCTCACCATCGCTCACCGGCACCACTCCCTTGGGGTGCTGCGCTGGGCGGAGACCGTGCTCGCGGTCCTCACCGAGGCAGGTGTCGAGGGCGAGCGGCGGGTCGTCGCTCTGCGCGGCCTGCTCAGTTATGCCATCGGAGCGATCCAGCTGGAACACCTCGGGGCCCTGTCCGGTCCGGGGACGACAGCCATCACCGAGCTGTCGCCCGCCGAGTTCCCGCACATGATCGAGACCGCCCGAGACGCCCGGAACGTCGGTGCCGACCAGGAGTTCCTGGGAGGACTCGCCCTACTGCTCGACGGTCTCGGCGTGTGAGACGGTCGATCCCGCACTCCCTCCGGAGCGATACCCGTCGACGACCGCGCCTGGCGGGTGCGGGCGCCCTCACCCAGCGCGGGCAGCACGCGGAGGCAGGCAAGTAAGCCGGGGCCGAGCACCGGCTGTTGGCAGGAAGCGCGAGCGTCGATCCCCTGGCAGGGGCGCACTTCACCAGAAGGGCCGTGCGCTCGCGAAGTCTCCCCGAGCCGGCCCTCCGAACCAGCCGGGCCAAGCGCAGAGCACGTTCGTACAGGCGCTCCGCCCGCCGTGCTTCGAGACCGTGCCCACAGCGTGCCCGTTGGAGCGGACAACCAGGGTCGACGGCGGTGCGGTCAGCCCCTTGCAACGGCGTCGGCATCACGAACCCACGCAGGTCAGCCCCGTGCAGGCGCCCAAGCACCGTCGCTTCCCGAGCTGAGGGCGCGAGTTCGATTCTCGTCACCCGCTCCACGAAGAAGGTCCAGGTCACCGACTTGGGCCTTAAGAAGCGGTCGCAGCACGGCAGGCGGTCCGGGCCGCCGGTGCACGGCGATCTCGTCCGGCGTGACGTCACCGCGAACGCGGTGAACGAGCTGTGGCTGGCGGACATCACCGAACATGCCACCGGAGAGGGCACGTTGCCGTGGCGGGCGGCCAGGGTGGCCGCTCCCAGGAGCAGGAGGGCCACCACGGTCGGCTTGCGGATCACGATCAGGAGCGGCTCCGGCCCCGGGGCACGATCCGCAGCACAGCGGTTCCCAGGGCCACCAGGGCGAAGGCCGCCAGGCTCAGCCACACGCTGGTCATCAGTCCGATACCGGTGGAGGCCAACGCCCCACCGCCCATGGTCGTTGCAGGGTTGTTGTACAAGGGTTCCTCCGAAATGATCTCTGACGGTTTCTGAAGCGACCTGCTACCAGGCGCGCTCACGGCGGAACACGGAGTCCAGGTACGCCTTGGTTTGGCAGGCCTGGAGCAGGAAGTCGAAGAGCAGCTCGTACATGGACGCGGCGAGCAGCATCCGCTTCCAGCCGCGCTCCCGTACGGTCACAACCCGCTCGATCACGAAGACGAGCGAGACCCAGAGCCAGAACTCGTGCACGTGGAACGAGTCCGAGGCCAGGGAGTAGGTGATGGTTGCCATGTACACGGCGGTCACGAGGAGGCCGGCCATGCTCAGGAGCTGACGGCCCCAGTAGCGCCACGTGATGCGCGTCAGGCCGTACTGGACGCAGTTCTCCACCGCTCCCCGCTTCCAGCGCAGTCGCTGGTCCCACAGGGCCTTCCAGGTCAGCATGACCTCGGTGGTGAGCGTGCAGTCCTCCGGCGAGAGCACCTGATGGCCCAGGTGCAGCACCGCGAAGGTCAGCTCGTTGTCCTCGGTGAGCACCGAGGTGTCGTAGATGCCCCCGAGCCCGTCCCCGGCCGGGAGACGGCCCTTCAGGCGGGCCTGGGAGATCTGCCGCAGCACCTGCACCCGGAACATGGCCGCCGTGCCGGTGAGCACCAGGCACTTGCCGCCCAGGCGCTTCACGTCCCGCGAGTAGCGGGCGTACTCGTTGCGCTGGAGGTGGCCCACGAAGCCCCCGCCGGGTCCTCCCCGGAAGGTGCCGCCCACTCCCCCGTAACCCTTCGCGAGGTGCTCCACCCCACAGGCCGCGAAGCCGGGATCCAGGGCGCTGTCCGCGTCCGTCACGAGGACCACGTCGTCGTCGTGCAGATCGGGCAGCAGGCCGGCCAGGGCCTGGTTCAGCCCTCCGGCCTTCTTGTGCCGGTTGCCCCGGGTCTCGAAGACCTCGGCCCCCAGGGAGTCCGCGATGGCCACGGTGGCGTCGGTGCAGTTGTCCGCGACCACGATGACCCGCTGCGGGGGCACGGTCTGCCCGTACAGCCCCTGGATGGAGTCCGCGATGGCGTCGGCCTCGTTGTGGGCCGGGATCAGGGCGATCACGTTGCGGATCTCGGCGGGCTCCAGGCCCGATCTTCGATGCTTCCCCATGGGTGCCTTCTGTGGAGTCATCCTGAGATGGAATCGGCGGGGGCCCGGAAAAGGACACGGTGGCCGGTTCATCCCTTTGGTCTCGTGCGGCTGCAGGACGGGCACGGAGGTGAGGTTGATGCCGTCGAGTTCGCTGCGGAGCCGGTCCTGGAGGCTGTTGCCGGCCGGCGCGACGACCGCAGTGGACCTTCCCTCCTATTGGGGGAGGGGATGTGCAGTTCCCGGGGTACGGGCTCGACCCCCAGACGCGGGTGCTCGTCGATGAGCACTCTCACCTGGGCCGGGTCGGGTCGATCCGTGCGGCGAAAAAAGCCGGTGCCGTCCGCAGGACCTCGTTCGCCCGGCGCAGTTCCCGCACTTCGCGCCGCAGCCGGGCCAGTTCCTCCTTCTCCTCGGTGGTGGGCAGGTCGCCCCACTCGCCGGCATCCGCCCCGGCCTGCCGGATCCAGCCGCGCAGGGCCTCGGGATGCGCCCCGAGTTCCTCGGCCATACGGCGGATCACGGGCTTCGGCTCGGCCGTGCGGTCCCTCCGCACCGCACGCTCGCGCAACTCCAGCGGGTATTTCCTCGGGGCAGGCATCGTCTGGGCTCCTTTCACGAGACCCATCTGACCCTCTGTCACGCAACTCCGCATCTCGGGGGAAACTCAGTCTGGACGGCGTCGTAACCGCGAACGACCTGCAGGCAGGCCGCCACCGTGAACGACACGCCCATGAGCAGCAGCCACTGGATGTTCTGGGTGACCAGTCCGAGGTCCGAGGTGCGGTGGTGGAACAGGCGCAGGGACAGCAGCGGCTCTTGGCCGGGCGCCTCCTTGGCGCGGGCCGAGCGGAAGAACCACCCGAGCACGAGGGCGCCGACGACCAGCAGGGCGACCGTGAGCCAGACGTTGTCCAGGAGCGAGGCGAAGACGCTGGGCGAGTCGAAGCGGGGCGTGCACCACCAGTCGATGGTTCCGCCGGACGACACCAGGGCGGCGGTTGAAGATCGCCGACCAAGCCGTGCTCCGCTGTGGGCGGGTACCGGTCCACGTGCTCTCCCTGCCCGGTCCGACGCACTGCGACAGCACAGGCAGGCACACGCCGGCGACCTGTCCGCGCCAAGCCTTCGACAGCGCCGCGACCGCCGCCCCACCCATCGCGGGTGAAACCGGAAGCGGACGCGGGGAACCGATGACGAGTTCCCTCGATCAGCCGCCCGGCCGCGGTGCCGGGGCCTCTTCCCCTCCACGGCTTCCCGTCCCCGGCCTCAGGGGGCGATCTTGTCCGGGCGCGCGGACAATGAGCGCGAGGGATCCTGGCGCGGCTGTGGCGGGATACGCGGTTCCGCGGTCCGGAGGTCGTGGGACATGGGACGAGTGCGGTCATGACGATCGAAGAGCAGACTCCTCACGTCGCATGCCTTCCCATCAAGGGCATGCGTCGCCGCCCCGAGCCGGTGGAGCGCGCTGATCCGGCAGCGTCGCCGCACCTCCCGTCACACGGCTCGCATGACGAACTCCTGTCCATCGGGAACACGGTGGCGCGGCTGAGCACCGCCCGTCCCTCGGTCGACGCGGTCACCGCCCGTCCCTCGGTCGACGCGGTCACCGTCGAGGCGACGGTCAGGGCCGCGTACGACTCGTTCCGGCAGGCCAGGGTCGGAGTCCGCGTCCCGATCCCGGTCGAACGCCGGTCCCGCAGGGTGCTCCGTGCCGCCGACCGCACCGCCTCGGGTCGGGCCATCGACGGCAGGGCGGCCTCCGAGACGCGCCGTGCTCACCCCGGACCAGCGAAGGACTGATCGTGATGTCGGACGAGAGAGTCGAACGCATCGCGGATTTCATCGGGCCACTCCGGGTGAAACCGGGGTCGAAGGTCCGCCTGGAGCGGGACTTCGATCCTCGCTACAAGGCCGGTCTGAAGAAGCGGGACGGGATCGAGCTGCTGCGGACCGGGGTGTCGCTGCTGGCCGAGTACCAGGAGCGGCTGGCCGCCCAGGGCACCTACGGCGTACTGCTCTGCCTCCAGGCACTCGACGCCGGAGGCAAGGACGGGACGATCCGCCATGTGATGAGCGGCGTCAATCCCCAGGGCGTACGGGTCAGCAGCTTCAAGGTGCCCTCCGCCGAGGAGCTCGACCACGACTACCTGTGGCGTTACGTCCAGCGGCTGCCCATGCGCGGCGAGATCGCCATCTTCAATCGCTCGCACTACGAGGAGGTTCTCGTCGTACGGGTCCACCCCGAGAACCTCGTCCGGCAGAAACTGCCGGACGACACGCGCGGACCGGACATATGGGAGCGGCGCTATCGGGAGATCAACCACTGGGAGCGCTACCTCACGGACAACGGGTTCAAGGTGGTGAAGGTCTTCCTGAACCTGTCCAAGGAGGAGCAGCGCACCCGTTTCCTGAAGCGGATCGACCGGCCGGAGAAGAACTGGAAGTTCTCCGCGGCCGATGTCCGGGAGCGGCGCCGGTGGGACGACTACCAGCACGCGTTCTCCGAGATGCTGTCGGCCACGAGTACGAAGTGGGCGCCGTGGTACGTCGTGCCGGCGGACCGGAAGTGGTTCGCACGGATCTGCGCGGCGGCGATCCTCGTGCACACCCTGATGGACATCGATCCTCAGTACCCCGATGTCGGGGAAGAGGCACGGAAGGAACTGCTCGTCACCAAACGGGAGTTGGAACGGGAAGCCCCCGCCGGGGCGTCGGCCGACCCGTACGCCGACCGGCATCCGTCGGCCAGGAAAAAGCGCGGCTAGGACCTGTCGGACCAGCGCGCGACCGGCCCGGACGCATCCGCGGCCGCGGATCGGGGCACGGATCGGGGCGCGGATCGGAGGAAGAACGATGACGGCGCGTTCGAGTTCCGTGGGGGAACAGCCTCGGGTTTCGGGGGACGGCTGGTACGCGCGCACTCCCGAGGAGGTCGTGGCGGCGTTCGGCGTCGATCCGGCGGTCGGTCTCTCCGCGGCACGGGCCGCGTCCGCGAGGGGAGTCGGTGCTCACCCGGCCCGTACTGCCCACGGTCGGAATCGGCGGGCTGGCGATCACCGTCGTCCTGCTCGGACTGATCAAGCTCGGTCAGACCCGCTCCGACAGCGTCGGGACCGGTCAGTCGATCGCGTTCACCGCCTTCGCCCTCTGTCTGATCGTGGCCGCCTTCGAGTGCCGCAGCGAAAGGGATTCGGTGCTGACGACGTCCACCTTCGACAGCAAGCAGATGAACTGGGTGGCGCTGACCCAGTTCGTGCTCGCGGTGCTGGTGACCCAGCTGGACGGCTTCCGCCGCATCCTCGGGACGACCCAGATCAACGCGCGGCAGTTCGGCTGGGCGCTGCTGGCCGCCCTCGCACTTCTGCTCCTGTGGGAACTGGGCAAACTCCTGGCCCGTAGGAGCCGCAGCGCCTGACGCGCGCGGCGGGGCAGACCGGAAGGACGATCCGTGACGACCCAGCGCAGGAACCGCAGGCTTCTCTCCCGGTTGCGGGCCGTTCCCGGGATCCGTGCGGTGTCGTCCTACCGACGCGAGTGGCTGGTCAAGGACCTGGTCGCGGGAGTCGTCCTGACCACGCTGCTGGTGCCGCAGGGCATGGCGTACGCCGAGTTGGCGGGCCTGCCGGCCATCACCGGCCTGTACACGACGATTCTCTGTCTGATCGGTTACGCGGTGTGCGGGCCGTCCCGGATCCTGGTGCTGGGGCCGGATTCCTCGTTGGGGCCGATGATCGCCGCGACCGTGCTGCCCCTGGTGGCGGCGGACGGGGACCCCGACCGGGCCGTCGCGCTGGCATCGATGCTCGCGATCATGGTGGCGGCCGTCATGATCCTCGCCTCGGTGGCGAAGCTCGGCTTCATCGCCGATCTGATCTCCAAACCCACGATGATCGGCTACATGAACGGCCTGGCCCTGACCATCCTGATCGGTCAGCTGCCCAAGCTGCTCGGCTTCAAGGTCGAGGCGGACAACCTGATCGGCGAGTGCGTCGGCTTCGTACAGAAACTCGCCGACGGGGCGACGGTGCCGGCCGCCGCCGCGGTCGGCTGCTCCGGGGTCGCGCTGATCCTGGTCCTGCAGCGCCTCCTGCCGAAGGTCCCCGCGGTGCTCGCGATGGTGGTCCTGGCGATCGCCGCGACCACCGTCTTCGACCTCGGCGGGCACGGCGTCAACCTGATCGGAGAGCTACCCGAGGGCTTCCCGCCGTTCACGATCCCCGATGTCCGACTCTCCGACCTCGCGCCGCTGTTCGGCGGTGCGCTGGGCATCGCCCTGGTGTCCCTGGCCGACACGATCTCCAACGCGTCGGCCTTCGCGGCCCGCACGGGGCAGGAGGTCCGCGGCAACCAGGAGATGGCCGGGGTCGGTGTCGCGAACCTGGCGGCCGGTCTCTTCCAGGGCTTCCCGGTCAGCACGAGCGGATCCCGTACGGCGGTGGCGGAGCGCGCGGGGGCCAGGAGTCAGCTCACCGGGGTCGTCGGGGCAGCGCTCATCGTCCTCATGCTCGTGCTGGCTCCGGGCCTGTTCCGCAACCTCCCCGAGCCGGCCCTTGCCGCCGTGGTCATCGCCGCGTCGCTCTCCCTGGCCGACATCCCGGGGGCGGTACGGCTGTGGCGGCAGCGCCGGGCGGAGTTCCTGCTGTGCCTCGCGGCCTTCGTCGGCGTGGCCCTGCTCGGCGTGCTGCCCGGGATCGCCATCGCCGTGGCCCTGTCCGCCCTCAACGTCTTCCGACGCGCCTGGTGGCCGTACAACACCGTGCTGGGGCGGGTACCGGGCCTGGAGGGCTACCACGATGTCCGCTCCTACCCGCAGGCCGGGCAGCTGCCGGGCCTGGTGATCTACCGGTTCGACGCCCCGCTCGTCTTCGCCAACGCCAAGGCTTTCCGAGACGAGATCAGGAGACTGGCCGACGCGGACCCGCGGCCGACCTGGATCGTGATCGCGGCGGAGCCCATGACCGACGTGGACACCACTGCCGCCGACGTCCTGGAGGAACTCGACGAGCACCTCAACGCCCAGGACGTACATCTGGTGTTCGCCGAGCTCAAGGACCCCGTGCGGCGCAAGATCGAACGGTACGGGCTCACTCGTACCATCGACCCGCGGCACTTCTTCCCCACCGTGGAGGCCGCCGTCGCCGCCTTCCGCCTGCGCACCGGGGCGGAGTGGACGCCCCTCACCACCACCGAGCCGCCCGCCGAGCTCCCACCCGACGCCGCTGCTCCTCCGCCCGCCGACGAGCAGTGATCGCCGTCCGGGTGGGAGGAATCCGGTTTCGAGAGGTTGCCGGTTGCCGGTCGCGCACGCAAGGTCAGCCGTACGGCTCCCGCCGACGTGTCATCCGGGAAAGCTCCCCCACGCGGCCTGTGGTGCCGCCGAACGACACGAGCCGAGGCCGTGCCCCATCCGCGCCCGTAAGACCCGTAAGACCCGTAAGACCCGTAAGAACGGACAAGCGCGGTCGACAGCGGTGCGACCAGGCCCGCGCAACGGCGTCGACGCCACGAATCCACGCAGGTCAGCAGCCCTACGGCCACGCAAGCGCCGTCGCTTCCCGAGCTGGGAGCGCGAGTTCGATCCTCGTCACCCGCTCCGTGATGAAACCCCCGGGTCAGTGGCCTGGAAGTTTCTCTCCTGTCTGCACCACTCCCCCGCTCGCGTGGGAGTGGTCGTCTCCGCACAGCGGCACCCTGACGGTGAGGGCGGTGGCCGGGCCGGCCGCCGCCCTCACCCGAGGCGTCAGGGGTTTTCGATGGTGATGAAGGGGTCCCACTGGAAGTACCCCTTCAACTGCCGGTGGCGGTCCAGGATCTGGAAGGAGAAGTGGTACACGACCTTGCCGGCCCTTTTGACGGTCGTCCGCCAGTAATGGTCCTGGTAATTCTGCGTCACGAATTCCGGCCTGCCCTCGGCCCCCTCCTGCGGCATCGGGTAGATGCCGTCGATCACCTCGATCTCCGGCGTCCTGATGAGCACGTGGCTGCTGTCGCTGCTCACGTACTTGTACAGCAGTGCCTTGTAGTCGCTGCTGAGCGACAGCGTCGTCTCGCGCCACCTGATGCTGTCCCCGGGTTCGGCCCGGAGGTTCAACTCGGCTCCCGACGTGCCGATGATGTGGTCCTGACGCGTCGTCATGTAGATGAGGCGGTGGTCGACGTACGTCGGCGCGTCGGGGTTCCTCGACGCGTTGGGGTTCTGCTCGACGATCGTGGCCGCGTCGAACGCGATCAGTACGTTGAGATCAGCCATTTCCTGCTCCTTCGAACACGAGGATTCCCTGGGACACGCCGTCTTGACGCGCCCTTTTTCCCTCCCGCATCTCCGGCCCGTCAGGCCGTCGAGGTGGGCTTCGGCACCTTGTACGCCATCGCTCGCGGGTAGTCGTGCCGGCGCAGACGGACGCGGACCAGCAGCGGTCCGGCGTTGACCGGGTCGGCCGGGTCGGCGAGACGGGCCAGCAGGGCGTCCAGCTCGGAGGTGTCCGCGACGACGACCCCGTTCGCCGGGGTGTCCTTGCCGGCGAAGACGGCCGCGAGGCGGTCGTAGTGCCACGGATGGAGGACGTTGTAGAAGTCCGGGCCGTCGGAGCCGGTGGAGTCGGTGGAACCGGTGGGGCCGTCCGAGCCGGTGGGGCCCGGCTCGGCGTAGTAGGACGGGTGGACCAGCATCTGCTCGATGCCGTAGAAGTGCCCGTTGTCCATGACGAACACCACCGACCGCAGCCCGAGCCGGGTGTGGGTGGAGATCTCCTGACAGGTCTCCTGGAAGGCGCCGTCGCCGACGAACACCATCGGGCGGGCGGGCGTGCGCTCGGGGGCGAGCGCGGCGCCGGTGGCCGCGCCGACCGACCAGCCGATGGACAGCCAGCTGACCTGCGACAGGAACCCGCCCGCGGGCAGGGACAGGTTCATCGAGCCGATGAGGGAGAAGGCGGCGTCGGAGACGACCGTCCAGTCCTCCCGGGTCTCGTGGCCCAGGAAGTGGTTGATCCGGTCGAACACGCCGTCGTAGCTGAGCCGTTCGACGTGCCGGAACGAGCCCGGGACGCGGAGCGAGGCTCGGTGGTGCTCCAGGCCGGCGGGGCGGTGGCCGGGTGCGCCGTGGTGGGCGTGGGCCTCGGCGTAGTAGTCGGCGGCCAGCCCCCCGGAGCCGTAGTCCTTCACCAGCGCGTCCTGAAGGGCGGGCAGCAGCTGTTCGAGCCGGACGTCGGGGAAGTAGGAGGTGCCGACGCTGACGCCGCCGTTCGCGGCCATCACCCAGTCGCCGCCGACGCACTGCTCACCGCCGAGGTTCTTCGAGGTGGACCAGGCTCCGAGCCCGATCCGGCAGGTGGCCCAGTCCTTGAAGACCCAGTGCACGTCCGGGTGGCTGGCGTGGCCGTTGTAGACGCCGTGGAACTGCGGGTGGTCCTCGTCGACGACGGCCTTGGCGCCGACGGTGGTGCAGAACGGCACTCCGGTGGCCTCCACCAGATCGGTGAGCCGCCCACCGAGGAAGAACCGGTCGATCTCCTCGCCGGCCCACACGATCGGGCGGGACCTGCCGTCCGGGCCGGGATGCTCCTCGATCAGGGTGAGGATCGCGTTCACGGCACCGTCCAGCATGGTCTGGTGGTGTGCGCCGAACGGCCGTTCACGGCGGAGGATCGGCCCTTCGGGCCTGGCGCAGGGCTCGTCCCACAGGTCCTCCATGACCTCCAGGTAGACCGGCCTGCGCTCGGAGAGGCACGCGGTGAGCGCGGCGTCGATCTGGCCGGGGGCGCGGCCCGGGTGGGAGATGACCTGGGCATCCACGGTGACCTGCCGGTAGACGTCCAGGTTGCTCTCCGGGCGGGGGCTCATGTGCGAGGTGAGCATGCCGAGGGCGCGGTAGTTCTGCCACTGCTCGTAGGGCGGGGAGGCGTTGACGGCGACGAGGGGGACCCGTTCGACGTAGGCGCCGCCGCAGGCGTTGAGCAGGTTGAACGCGCCGACGCCGTAGGTGACCGCGGCCGCGCCGATGCCGTGGAGGCGGGCGTAGGCGTCGGCGGCCTGGCCCGCGCCGCCCTCGGTGGGGGTGCCGACCCATTCGATGCCGCCCTCGGCCCGCAGGGCGGTCAGGAACGGACCGAGGTGGTTGCCGGGGACTCCGAACAGGTGGGTGATGCCCAGCTCGGCCAGGCGCAGGGCGAGGTAACGGGCGACCGTGCACCCGGGGGCGATCGCGGTCACGGGCGGTCCTCCTCGCTCGGGCCCGGCGTGGTCACCGGCGGGGCCTGGTGGACGGCGACGGCGGCGCGGACGGCGCTCTCCGGGGCGCCCTCGATCCAGGCGTGCTTGAGGGAGGTCTGCTCGCCGGCGAAGCGCACGGGGCCTTCGGGCCGGGAGACGTCCCAGTGGAAGTCGGTCGTCCGGTGCGCGGTGTAGACGGCGGCGTCGTCGGACCAGCAGTACGAGGCGAGCACCACGTCTCCGGTGCTGCCCTCGCCCCGGTGTGAGGGGTGGTACGTGAACCGGCGGGGGTTGTCGGTGGCGGAGCCCCCGCCGAAGCAGTGGGTGGCGGGGCGGACCGCGGGACCGCGCAACGGCATGGTGCTGTTGGGCCGCCGCATCTCCTCGGTGACGCCGCCGTCCTTGACCGCGGCACCGAGCAGGCCGGCGTCCGCCCCGGTGAGCGTGAGGGTGGGTTCGGTGTCCGCCTCGGTGCTCAGTCGGTGGAAGAGGATCTTCTTGCGCGGGTGGTGGGTGGGGCCGAGGTGGCCCGTGTCGATCAGGGTGTGGAGACAGCCGAGCTTGAGGTCCTCGTCGTCCGGCCCGACGAGGAGGAGTTCGCGGGCAAGCCCGGGACAGGTCTGCCGGCGCGCACGGGTGGCCGAGTTTTCCCGTGAAATGTCGGTCATGGCTTGCGATCGTAGAGATAGAGAAACGGTTTTCCGGTTCCCCCGGCAGACAAAGTCCAAAAAACGCCGATCGCATCGCTCGACGAGAATTCGACTTTCTCGGGTTCCCCTTGACGGACGACAGGTTCACCAGGGACGGATGAGGAAAGAGAAACGAAGCCGAATCGATAATCCACTCACGGAATGCGGAAATCCTGGTGCCTCACCGGTGGTGATCTCGTCGGCCGACCGGGCCGGAAAGGACGCCAGGACGGCGATTTTCCGCCCGGTCGACGCACCCACGTACGGCTTGCGGAGTCGTGGCATACGGGCGCGGTCCCGTGGTGCGGCGCCGGTGCGGACCTAACGTGACCGCATGCGCGTACTGGTCACCGGCGGTGCCGGGTTCATCGGGTCCCGTGTCGTCGCCGCGCTCCGGGAGCGCGGACACGAGCCGCTCGTGTTCGACGTGCGGGAGGATCCCGGCGCCGACGTGCGGGACCCGGCTGCCGTCGGCCGCGCCCTGTCCGGTGTGGACGCCGTGTGCCACCAGGCCGCGATGGTCGGGCTCGGCGACGGGGTCGCCGACGCGGCGGAGTACGTCTCGCGCAACGACCTGGGCACCGCCGTGCTGCTCGCCGCCATGGCGGAGGCCGACGTCGGGCGCCTCGTGCTGGCCGGGTCGATGGTCGTCTACGGGGAGGGGCGGTACGAGTGCCCGCGGCACGGGGTCGTACGGCCCGGGCCGCGTGCCGTCGCCGACCTCGACGCGGGCCGGTTCGATCCCGCCTGCCCGGTGTGCGGGCACGGCCTCTCCCCCGGCCCGGTCGGCGAGGACGCCCCGGCCGACCCCCGGAACGTGTACGCGGCGACCAAGCTCGCCCAGGAGCACCTGGCCGCCGCCTGGGCCCGCTGCACCGGCGGGTCGGCGGTGTCGCTGCGCTACCACAACGTGTACGGCCCCGGAATGCCCCGCGACACCCCGTACGCCGGTGTCGCCTCCTTCTTCCGCTCGGCGCTCGCCCGGGGTGAGGCACCGCGTGTGTTCGAGGACGGGCGGCAGCTGAGGGACTTCGTGCACGTCCGGGACGTGTCGGCGGCCAACGCGGTGGCACTGGAGGCAGAGGCCGCCCGGGGCGTGCTCACGGCGTACAACACCGGCAGCGGTGAACCGCACACCGTCGGCGAGATGGCACGGGCGCTGGCCGCCGCCTACGGCGGGCCCGAGCCGGTCGTCACCGGCGAGTACCGGCTCGGGGACGTACGGCACATCACCGCGGACTCGTCGCGGCTGCGGGCCGGGCTGGGGTGGAGGCCGGAGGTCGGTTTCGAGGAAGGCATGACGGAGTTCGCGCGGGCCGGAACGCGGGGGGCGTAGGACCGCGGCACCACCTCGAAGCGGCGACCGCCGGGAACGTCGCGTACGGCGGCCCGGCCCTGGTGCGCCTGCACGATCCCCCGAACGCCACCCTGGCTCCGAAGGCCCGCGTTTCACAAGGAGCGGAAGTCCGGTATGCCCGGTTCGCACCCGTAGGGTACGACCGTGACGACGGCTCCTTCGGACGTCGACGTGGTGCTGCCCTGCCTGAACGAGGCCGAGGCCCTTCCCTGGGTGCTCGAACGGATCCCGCCGGGCTGGCGCGCGCTCGTCGTCGACAACGGTTCCACCGACGGCTCGGCCGAGGTCGCCCGCGCGTGCGGCGCGACCGTCGTGCACGAGCCGCTCCGGGGCTTCGGCGCCGCCTGCCACTCCGGGCTGACCGCCGCCACCGCCGACGTGGTGTGCTTCTGCGACGGCGACGCCTCCCTCGACCCGTCGCTCCTCGTCCCCTTCGTCCGCGAGGTCCGGGACGGCGAGGCCGACCTGGTGCTCGGCCGCCGGCGTCCGCGGGGCCGGGGCGCGTGGCCCGCGCACGCCCGCGCCGGCAACCTCGCACTCGCGCGGATGCTGCGCCGCCGCACCGGGCTGCGCCTGCACGACCTCGGTCCCTTGCGCGCCGCCCGCCGCGAGCCCCTGCTCGCCCTCGGCCTCACCGACCGGCGCAGCGGCTATCCGCTCCAGATGGTCGTCCGCGCGGCCGACGCCGGCTGGCGGATCGCCGAGCACGACGTGCCGTACCTGCCGCGCACCGGTGCCTCGAAGGTGACGGGCACCTGGCGCGGCACCTGGCAGGCCGTACGGGACATGAGCCGCGTGTTGAACGAACCTCCCGTGCACGGAGGAGGAACCGTCCGTTGACCACGATCCTCGTCATCGCCAAGGAGCCGCGGCCGGGCCGGGTCAAGACCCGGCTCACCCCGCCGTTCACGCCTGGTCAGGCGGCGGAGCTGGCCGAGGCGGCCCTCGCGGACACCCTGCACGCCGTGGCGGCCGCACCTGCCTCCCGGCGCGTGCTCGTCCTCGACGGCACCCCCGGCCCCTGGCTGCCGCCCGGCTTCGACGTCGTACCGCAGTGTGCGGGCGGGCTGGACGAGCGGCTGGCGGACGCCTTCGCGTGCTGCGACGGCCCTGCCCTGCTCATCGGCATGGACACCCCGCAAGTGACGCCGAAGCTGCTCACCGTGGACTTCGCCGACTGCGACGCCCACTTCGGCCCGGCCGAGGACGGCGGCTTCTGGGCCCTCGGCCTGGCACGCCCCGACCCCGCCCTGCTGCGGGGCGTGCCCATGTCGACCCCGGTGACGGGAACGGCCCAACGGAACCGGCTCCTCACCGCCGGTCTGCGGGTGCGCGACCTGCCGCCCCTGCGCGACGTCGACACCGCCGCCGACGCCCACGCCGTCGCCGCCCTGGCCCCGCACGGCCGCTTCGCGGCACGGCTGGCCCGGTGCACGGCGGTCGCGGGGCCGGATGCGCGGCCGGTCACGGGGGCCGACCCACCGAACGACTGACCGGACTCCCCACCGAACGACCGGACTCCCCCTCGGCCCCGGCCCGTCGCGGGGCCGACTCCGCCCCGGCCACACCCCGATGAGCCCCCCGCCCACCACCGCCCTCGCCCTGGCGACTGCCGGCCCCTACGCCGCCGTCCTGCGCAGCCGCAGCAGCCGCAGCGTCAGCAGCAGCGCCGCGCCGCCGAAGAGGACGGCGGTGATCAGCAGCCAGCGAGCGAGGAACACGTCCGTCGACAGCCCGGTGCCGATTCGGTAGCGCTGCTCCACCCTCCCGCTGATCAACGGGAACCACACGAGGAGGAGCAGCCCGGAGAGGGCCGCCGGTACGCGCACGTACGGCACCCACTCCCGGCGCCGGACCGCACCGAGCCCCCGTACGACCGCCCGGTCCGCGACCGTGTACAGGGGCAGCAGCACGAGGTCGTGCAGCAGCGCCGCCCCCACGAACCACAGCGCCACGCCGAACCAGTCGTCCGCGAGCAGCCGCACCCCCGCGTAGGCGGCGAGCGCGAACGAGCAGGCGAGCAGCAGGAGTTGCAGGGGGCTGCCGACCGGAAAGCGCAAAAGCCGCGGAAGCCGAGGAAGCCGCAAACGCATCACAGGTCTCCGAACGTCATCCGGGCCACCCATTTGGTGTTGAGCACACCGGGCGCGGCGGGCACGATGATCCGCGCCGGGTGGCCGTGGTCGGGGGACAGCTCCTCGCCGTTGACGTACAGGGCGAGCAGGGAACGCGGGTCGGCGACCTGGTTGGCGCGCAGGGCGGCTTCCCGGAAGGCGCCGCTGCGCTGGAGGGACTCGACGAACACGTCCGGCGGGTCGTCGTACCCGACGAGCGCGGCGAGGTCGCGCAGCCGCACCCCGCGCCACCACTGGTCCGACGTCGACCAGCCCTCCACGCAGGCGATGGGCAACGCCGCGCTGTACTGGGGGAGCCGGAGCAGTTCGTCCCGGCGGAGGCGGACGGTGCCCGTACGTCCCGTGACGACGAGCCGCCACACGTCCCGGCCCGTCTCCGCCGCGTCGATCCCGGCGTACGCGGCGGTCTTGTTGATCTGGAAGCCGTTCGGGCCACTGCCGGGATCGGCGCCGCCGTGCGGTGCGAGGAGGGCGGTGCGCCGCAGCGGACCGTCGAAGTTCTGCCCCACCGTGGTGGCGAACAGCAGCAGCGAGCCTCCCCCGACGAACCACAGGGCGCCCCGCCGGGAGAAGGTCGGCTCGGCGGGGCGCGGGGACACCAGGTCGTCCTTCTCCTCCCGCAGGTGCCGCAGATTGCGCAGCGCCGTGGGCATCTTCAGCAACACGTGGACGACGAACGCGGCGAAGAACACCCACGCCCCGTAGAAGTGCAGCCGGTAGAAGGAGCCGGGGAAGACGTAGTCGAGCTGGATGTTGAGCACACCGGTCACGAACTGGAACAGCGCGCCGCCCACCAGGAGCAGCAGCGAGATCCGCTCCAGGGCGTGCGCGAGCGAGCGGGCCGGCGGCAGCGCGAACAGCCTCGGCACCACGGACCACAGCTTGGCGAGCAGGACGGGGATCAGGGTGATGCCGAGGGTGACGTGGACGCCCTGGTTGAGCCGGTACAGCCAGTGCGGGTCCGTCGGCCAGGCGAAGAGGTAGAAGCCGAGGATCCCCTTGTCCGGCGTCTTGTCGTTCACGGGCGACAGATCGGGGTTGTAAGCGGCGTACGAGACCAGGCCCGTCACGAACAGCACGGTGATGCCGGCGAGCAGGACGAGGCCCAGCACCGAGGTGAACCAGGGACCGCGCAGGGGGCTGCGCCAGAAACCGGGCGAGGAGGGAAGCCGTGGGGCGTCGGGGTCGCGCATGTCCCGACGGTAGGCCGCGACCACCCCGCGAAAGGGTGAGCGGCCCCTGACGAAACGCTGACACCTGGCCCGAACGGCGGTCCGGGACCGGCCGGGCGGCCTAGCGTTCCGGTGTGATCCGCCCCCTGCCCTCCACCGAGCCCGGCACCGAGCACTCCGGCGTGCCCCGTGGCCCGGGCCGTGACCTGTGCGCGGCCGGGGCCGCCGTGCTGCTCGTGACGACGGCCGTGCTGGTCGGCCGCCACATCCAGGGGACCAGCCGTACGCTGTTCGCCGACTGGCCGCCCCTGCTGGCGTCCTGGAACCCCCACCTCGGCCCCGGCACTCCGGCGGCCGTCCTGGTGGCGATCGCCACCGTGGCGTACGGCCCCGTCCTCGCGGCCCGTCTCCCCTGGCGGGCCCTGCTGCCCCTGACGTGGGGCACGGCCACGGCGTGGACCTGCTCCCTCGCCCTGGTCGACGGCTGGCAGCGGGGCATCGCCGGCCGGCTCACCACCCCCCACGAGTACCTCCAGGTCATCGACCGCTTCCACGACATCCCGGCGGCACTGCGGGGCTTCACCCGGCACATCCTGCTCGGCTCCCCCGACCACTGGCCCGCCCACATCGCCGGCCACCCGCCCGCGGCCACGCTCACCTTCGTCCTGCTCGACCGGATCGGGCTGCGGGGCGGGGGCTGGGCCGGGATGTGGTGCATCACCGTCGGGGCGACGGCCTGCGTGGCCGTGCTGGTCGCGGTCCGCGCCCTGGCCGGCGAGAGACTCGCGCGAGGGGCGGCGCCCTTCGTCGTCCTGGCCCCGGCCGCCGTGTGGATGGGCACCTCGGCCGACGCGTACTTCGCGGCGGTGGCCGCGTGGGCGGTGGCGCTGCTCGCCCTGGCGGTCACCGGGCGGTCCCCGTGGTGGGCGGGGGCGTCCGGGCTGCTGTTCGGCCTGGCCTGCTACCTGTCGTACGGCCTCACGCTCGTCGCGCTGATCGCGGCGGCGGTCATGGTGCTCGGCCGGCACGGGATCCGGGGGCGCCCCGCCCTGCTGGTGCCCCTGCTCGCCGGACTGGCGGTGGTCCCGACGGCGTTCACGCTCGCCGGGTTCGACTGGTGGGAGGCGTACCGCCTGCTGGTCACGCGCTACCACCAGGGCGTGGGCGGCATCCGCCCCTACGGCTACTGGGTGTGGGCCAACCTCGCCTGCACGGTGCTCGTCACGGGCCTGGCGACAGCGGCGGGCCTGCGGCGGACCGGTGCGGTGCTCCTCCGGCGCCGTCGCGGTGGCACCGGCCAGGCGGCCGAGGCCCGCCTCGCCCTCCTCGTGTCCGCCGCCCTCATCGCCCTGCTGATCGCCGACCTGTCCGGCATGAGCAAGGCGGAGACGGAACGCATCTGGCTGCCCTTCACCCTGTGGCTGCTCCCGGCGTGCGCGTTCCTCACCCTCCCCCGAGCTTCCGGCTCCTCCCCCAAGTTCTCGACTTTGCTCGAACAGGGGGGACCCCCACGAGCAGGAGGGCCCCCCGTCCGCGCTTGGCTCACCGCCCAGGCGCTGCTCGCCCTGCTCCTCAACCACCTGCTGCTCACCCGGTGGTGACCGCACCCGAGGATGCGGAAGCCTGAGGCCGTGACGATCGCCGTGACGGCCGGGGGCGACTGTCGACGTGCCGCCGGTACAGCTCTCCACCAGCAAGAGGGGAATGCCGAGCGGCACAGTTCGAGGCCGTGCCCCGTCCGTGCCCGTAAGGGCGGACAACCACGGTCAACAGCGGTGCGACCAGACCCATGAAACAGCGTCAGCGCAGCGAATCGACACAGGTCAGCGCCCATCTGGCCGCGCAAGCACCGTCGCTTCCCAAGCTGAGAGCGCGAGTTCGATTCTCGTCACCCGCTCCACGAAGAAGGCCCAGGTCAAAGACCCGGGCCTTTCTGCTGTCCGCTGATGATCGGGCGGGGCGTGTCAGAAGCGTGCCTCGCACTCCCCTCGCCACTCAGATCATCTCTGTGTCTTCGGTCATGCGATGCGCCCCGGCCGCGATCAGTCGTGCCACGCTCAGCGGCGGGCAGAGTGCGGTCGGCGACGGCATCGGGACAGACCAGTAGGAGGCGGCCCCGCGCTCCGGGAAGTCGACGAGGTCAGGACGCGG
The DNA here is from genome assembly GCF_003143855.1 of Streptomyces sp. NWU339. Taxonomy (GTDB): domain Bacteria; phylum Actinomycetota; class Actinomycetes; order Streptomycetales; family Streptomycetaceae; genus Streptomyces. Next base: position 82,016 of record NZ_QFRK01000003.1, on the reverse strand, counting down.
CACTCCGAGGTAGGTGCCCCGACCGAGGCAGTCCACGTCCTGCGTGTGCCAGTCGTCCACCGCCGCGCGCCACGTCCTGGGCATCCCGGCGGGAACGAGGGCGTAGTACCGGGGGCCGTGCGGGTCGCAGATGACCGGACCGCCCCGCAGTGCCTCGTCGAGGAAGGTGTCGACCTCTCCGGGATCGGCGGTCTCGGCCACCGCGTTCACGAGGCGTCCCGGAATCCGTACCGCCGAGAACAACGCGCCGAGGGGAAGCAGCGTGAGGCCCTGCTCCTGCCACTCCGCACGGGCCCGGCCGGGGGAAGGATGCGCGGACAGCAGCCAGTGCTCGGTGGCCAGTCGGCGGTCGGCAGCGCAGCACTCGATCACGCCGAGCCCCGTCTCGACCGGCATCAGATCATCTTGCGAGCTCACCCTGGGCGCTTGCGCCGCTTCTCCTGCACGTTCTGTAGTCACACCGCGATGATGAGTGAGCAGACAGGCAGGGACCCAGGCCGTGCCGTGGCCATGCGCGGCCACAGCGCGGCCATGGCCGGAGGTGAGCGTAATGACACCACAGACTGGGCGCATGGGTCGCAACGACGCACTGCGGGCGGCGAGGCTGCGGGTGGGCTGGCGCACCGTCGAGCAAGCCGCCACCCGAATCACTGAACATGGTCAACGGCTGCTGGACGACCGCCACTTCACGGTCTCGGCGCGTACGTGGCGGCGGTGGGAAGGTGAACGCCCCGGGTGGCCGCCCGAAGAGACCGCCATCGTCATCCACGATGCGCTCGGCCGCTGGCCGGAAGATCTGGGCTTCACCACACCGCCCGGGTGGATCCGGCCGGAACATCAGGAGGAGCAGGTGAAACGCCGCACGTTCGTCTCCGTCACCGCTGCCGCGCTCGTCCCCGGCCCGGTCGCCTCGCAGTACGTCGACCCGGCCCTGATCGACTACTTTCAGCAGCAACTCGAAGGGCACTACCGGGCCGACATGTTCCTCGGCCCCCACGACCTCATCGGCACCGTCTCCGCTCAATACCAGCTCATCGACAAGCTGGTCCGCTCGGCGAAGGGCGAGACCCGACGCGGCCTGCTTCGGGTCGGTGCCGCCTACGCGGCCCTGGTCGGGTGGCTGTACCAGGACGCCGGTGACATGCACGGCGCTGCCTTCTGGCGCGGCGTCACCCATGAGATCGCCGTACGCTCCCGGGAGCCACACCTCGTCGGCTACGCCCTGGTCAACCAGGCTCAGGTCCGAACCGATCTCGGAGACGGACACGCGGTGGCCGACCTGTGCGAAGCCGTACTCGAGGACTCGCACCTCCTGGTACCAAAGGTACGCATCATGGCCATGCAGCAGCAGGCCCACGGTGCCAGCCTCACCGGCGACCGCAACACCGTCGACCGGCTCATCGACCAGGCGGACGGCCTGCTCTCGCGCGTGGACGACGACCTTCCTTGGGGGAACGCCTGCCGCCGTACGCCGGGCTACCTGGAGGTGCAACGCGCAACCTGCTACGGGCGGCTGGGGCTCGGTCAGGAGGCAGTGGCACTCTGGGACCAGATCCTCACCCTGATCCCTGAGACGGCTCGGCGGGACCGAGGTGTGTACCTCGCGCGCCATGCCACGGCCGCGGCCCACGCCGGCGCTCCCGACCAGGCGTTGGAGATCGCGCAGGCCGCCATCGGCATCGCCGCGGAGACCGGATCCGCTCGGATGCGCAGAGAGCTGCTTACTCTCCAGCAGGCCATGCAGCCATGGCAGGATGCCCCCGTCGGCCGGGACCTTCGGGACGCCCTGGCGCCCGTGACCGAGGAGAGCTGAGCATGGCAGAGGCACCAGTGCCGCTGAGCGAGGACAAGATCGAGGCGGCCCTGCGGGACGCCCCCGGTTGGCGACGCGACGGCAACGAGATCACACGCACCTTCGGCATCCGCTACCACGGCGGCGTCGCAATGATCGTGCACGTCGCAGACATCGAACGCCTCATCGGCCACCACGCTGACATCGACCTGCGATGGGACCGGGTCAGATTCGGCATCACGACGCACGATGCCGGCCACAGGCTGACGGCCGCCGACTTCGACCTGGCCCACCGCATCGACGCCATCGCACAAGCACACGGCGCGGAACCACTCGACGCATGACAGCGAACGCCGCACAAGCCCCGCACCACAGACTGAGTTACAACTTTCTCTACGGGTTCAAGCCCCGGCTGCGCTCCGCTCCGCCGGGCGCGCTTCCCGGCTCCGCTCCGGGCGCCGCTCCTGCCTTCGGCCCGCTCCGCCCGCGCTGCGCCGACGCGCGCCCACATGTGGATAGGGCCGAGTGCCATGAGTCGATCACCGCACAGAGCGGCCCACGGTCAAAGACGATGCCTCCGGCGGGGGATCGGCCGGCACCGGGATGGAGGGGGCGCCGTCGCCGAGTGCGGGCCCGAAGTAGCGTGCGCGGGGTGCTCCCATCCCGTCCACCGTCGACCCAGGCAGAGCCGAGCAGACGCGGCCCAGGGCGTCCAGGTCGTTCGTACAGTGGCGCGCTCCACCTTGACGCCCTGGACCACGCCCGCTCCACGGTGTGTGGGTCGACGGCGGACGGGATGGGAACTGGGAGGGCGGTGGCGGCGGATCGCTTCCCCTCTCCATTGCCAGTGGGGCGCAGCATTCTGCTTGGTTTGACCCATAAGGACCAGTCACCACAACATGTGCAAGCCCACTTGCCCCCGCATTTAGCAGTCAAGGCGGCCCTCGCCGGTCGCACGCCTTCAGCGCCGCGCAGCGGGATGCTCGATAATCCGTGGCTGGGGCGGCCGGAGCTCCGAGGTTTTGGGCAGCCCACATAGGATTCTCCTACGTCAAGCCGCTGATACCGAGCTCTCAACATCGATGGCCGCTGCGTCCCGGATTCGCCCGTCAATTTAGGGTTCGGATCGTTCCTCCCTATACGGGTACCTGCGGCGTCGCTGCGCGATGGGCTACGCCCACCCTGGACTGCTCGTCCCGATTCAAGCGAGGGCTGACTGCCGGGTAAATCCGGAAAGGTGGCGCTCCGTAGTAGATCAGGGGGCTGGACTTCATCGGAGCTGATGAGTAGCTTCAGGACACGACATCAACTGACCTTCTGAGCACGCGCGTTACGAATAGCCACTCAAGTAGTCGCGCGGCACAGTGGATCGATCTGGAAAGAGGCGTTCCATGAATAGATGGCGGAAAGTCATATTGAGTGCATCGGCGCTCGCCTTGGCTGTCGGGGGCACGATGGCAACCTCTACGGCCGCGCACGCCGCCAGCACCGACGGCAGTTGCCCATCTGCAAATCTCTGCCTCTGGGACAACGCCAAATTCACTGGTGGGAGACTCATCAGCGCAAGCACCAACGCCTGCGTCTGGATTAAGCCCAGCCACCAATTTAAACGATCGTACATCAGTCATTTGCCGGTCACCGCAGTACTCTGGCATGAAAACGAACCACTGCGGACGCTCCCCTCTGGCGGGTTCAGTAGCGATTTCTCTTCACATATTTACTTCAATTACATCTGCACGAACGGAAACAGGCCTTATTGATCCGCTTTGACGGAAATCGGTCACGTTGCTCCGACAACAGGTGCGCGGGGGCGCCCGAGGCAGATGCCGAACCGGTGCGAGTAAGTGGCGGCTCGCGGGGTGGCCGTACGAGCGTGGCGTGCGTAATCGGCATCCTGTGTTCGGCTGCACAGCAGAGAAATACAGCAACCCCAGCAACCCCAGCAACCAGCAGCGTCCAACGCTGGCCCTCGCTGCTCTCCCGGCAGCCGGTGTGACCTCTGATGACCGATCTCTTCAGAGCTACGGATCAGAAGGTAGCCGTGCCCCACGCGTGCCCGGTCGAGCGGGAAACCACGGGGAACAACGGGCAGCGACGGTGGCCGGACATGAGAACGGCCCCTGACCGAGTCTCCCTGGTCAGGGGCCGTTTTCACTGCTCGTCGAGCGGAGGCGGTGGGATTTGAACCCACGGTGGTGTCGCTGCTACGACGGTTTTCAAGATCGCTCAGTCGCCGACGAACCAGAGATATCGGTGTGTTCCGCTCTGAACGACCTGGCACAACTCGCGGGCCTGATCTACCCAGGCACCGCCATAGGCTTCGGGAAGTCGATCAAGTTCCGCGAGCAGCAACGGCACCTGTCGCTCATTGAAGACGGCATCCCCGTAAGGACTCAAGGCCCACAGCATCGGGAAGGTCACCGGGTCCAGCGCAGGAAAAAGGTCCGTCCACTCCAGTCCACCCTGGGCACGAGCCACGGTCTTCCCCAGGTCCCCGCGCACCACCATGTTGATCATCCGCCGACCATACCGACAGTTGCCCCCGGGCCGACAAGACCACATATCTACACTGCTCGCTCGTCAGCCCGGGCCGTCCGAGCTCTCGGCACCAGGCTGGCCACAGCAGAACACGGAGGCCGGGCCGTCCCTGGGCCGTGCGGGGGTACTCAACGACGACCAACGCTGACAACTAGCGACAGCCAAGTCGCAGGTCGCAGCGTTGATCGATTGCACGGCCGCAGGTCAGAGACCCGGCCCTTCACTTCTTCGGCTACTGATCGCACTCGATGGAGCTTGACTCGCCCATTGAGACTCCACCGGCCGTGAGGTCATCCGCGCCGCGCTGATCCAGATGGCGACCCACCAAGGGCGTAGTCGTGGGGCTCGGGAATGCGGGGGCGGCCTCCTCCCCCTCTTTCACCCTCATGCTCCGGGCTGACCCTGCCGTGCGCCCCTCTGCGCTGGTAGAGCTTCGATGTGCAGCATTGCGTGCATCACGCATGCTCTGTACGCCTCTTGTGTACCGCGAGACCCAGAGAGACGTTTGGTGTGCCAGCGGTCGACAAGTGAGAGGAAACGCCGTGGGCCGGTGTGAGTCATGCAGGAAAAACAAGGGCAAGTGTCGCAAGTGCGAGGGCACCGGCCGAGTCGATGGCTTCTTCGACACCAGGTGCAAGCTGTGTGGAGGCGATGGCGAATGTAGCTCTTGCGGGGGCAAGGGGTACATCGGTTTCTTCGACGACCCGCCGAAGAAGAAGTAAGGGTTGGCTCTGAACCGACGGGCCGACTGAGCCAGCCGCATCAGGTCAGGCTGAGATCTGTCAAGAGGGCGCCGAGCGCCTGACATCAACGGCTGACACCAACAGACGCGGACACAGACGGTCGGCGTTGAACCTCACCGGACGATCAGCCGAGGACTTCGGCGGGTTGACCGATGTCGCCAACACCCCATGATCGACCTGATAAGGATGAGGCTCGAACCTGTCCCAGGTGGGGCGTCGCCCTCAAACGATGGGCGGCGCCCCGCCGGCTTGACTCGGCTATTGAGACTCCAGCCCAAAACCGCTCCGCCGACCTAACAGGCCCTGCGACTGCAACCTAGGGATCTCTGTTCCGAAACTGCAAGGCAGGCGACCTTTCTGGCTGCAGAGCATCTCGATCCGAGACGCTGATCAGCATGTTGAAGAGCCAAACGAGCCTAATTGACCTAGCCGCGCCAAGGACTAGTAGAAATTCTGTGACCCATGCGGTATGACCGGCGGATTTCGACCTGTCGAGCAACAGCAGGAGGAGACATCCCGAAGAAGTGATTAACATTCCCGTAAGGATGCTGGACCAGTTCCTTCTGAGGCTACTACCGAAGCGCCTGCGCAGCTCCCGCATGTCTCGACCGTGTGAACTTGCGTATTGCGCTATCGCGGCAGTACCGAAACCACCCACGAGGGCGGAAACTGAGGCGGCAGTCGTATATAAATCCTTCCGTCGATCAGCTGTTAAGCCATCCATGATTCCGGGCCATGAAGCCCAATGAGTGATACCAAAATGGACCCCCACGAGCAGCGCAGCCAGGGCCCAGTCAACGCTGGGCACCTCGCTCCATGCGTCCTTAAGTCGACGCAACGCAGACCTGACATCCGACACGGCATCACCCCCCAACGTGGAGGTGGCTGACTCTACTGGCCGACACCGACAGCAGTCTTGAGGTCGCGCCGCTTGTCCTCTGCTACCTGCATGATCGCAGCCACACTTGCTTCGTAGCGGGGGCGCCCGTCGGCTGCGTTGACCTCCACCCGGCACTTGGCCGTGATGTGGTGCTTGATGAAGTCCAAGGGCTCATCGCTTGTTTCCCCTTCCTCGCTGGGAAGGGTGACCTGTGCCTGCGCGCGGTCCACTCCGGTGGGGCCCTCAAGGTATCCCAACTCAGACATGAGCGACTGAATGTCGCTTTGCAGCCTGCGTTGTCCTCGGAGTCTTGCGACTGGACCCGGCCCTCCCTTTTTGGGAATCTCGATCTTCAGTGTGATCCGGTGGTCCGGGTAACGGGTGTCCCCAAAGCGAACGAAACTTGCTAGACCCTCTCCTTCCGGTGGGGCGATTGCCGGGCTTGGGCGATAGCTGAACTCAAAGTTATGCACGGCCTGTGCCTTCTCTAGCTTCTCCCACACATTGTTCGCTATGACTGGCCACAGGGCGATCTCGTCATTTGCTATCTGGCATGAATTGAGCCAGCGCTGAATAGCCGCCGCTCGAGGAGAGCCGGGCTTCCCTTGGAGTACTCCAATGATATTGCCGTACTCCAGGAATGACACCGTCGTCGTGTCAATCGTTCCCTTGTTCCCTTCGAGACGGATATCTTCGATATGTCCGTGGTCCAGATCTACTGTCTGGAGTTCGCCAGTTCCGATTCTGCCGACCAGCAGGTGTAAACGTCCTTCTACTCTCACGGCCTGGCCGATGAAGCTGTCACTGCGGTGCGTTGTGATGCGATCGACTGCCGGGGTCCTTCCCAAGTTCTCAAGGAATATTTGCCAGTTCGTCTCTTGCATTCGCGCATTTAAAGAATCCTTGGCGCGCACGATCTCGAAGAAAGCAACGGTCCCTAAGCGCTGTCCCGTAAATGATCTACGGCATGCTGGTTGACCAGCGTCGTTTCCCGGTCACCCGGCGAGGGTGAGGTTGTGGAGGCGGGCGATGCCGAGCATGGCGTGGTAGACACCGTCGCCTTTCAGGCGGCAGTCGCGGAGGATCTTCCAGGTCTTCATCCGGGCGAAGGTGTGCTCGACGCGGGCGCGGACCTTGCGGTGGGAGCGGTTGTGGTCTTCTTTCCAGGCCGGGAGCTCGGCCTGACCGGGTGCGCGGCGGTGCGGGATGACCAGGCCGGTGCCCCGGTAGCCGCCGTCGGCGATCACCGTGGTGCGGCCGACGGCGTCCTTCGCGCCGGACAGGTCCCACGCCGTGCAGTCGTTGCGGTTGCCGGGCAGTGGCCGGCCGACCGCGACGACGAGGCGGGTGTCGGCGTCGATGACGACCTGGTGGTTGGTGGAGTACCGGTAGTTCTTGGACTGTTCGGCGACCTGGTGGTCGCGGGTAGGGACCAGGGTGCCGTCCACGATCAGGACGGTGTCCTTGCGGAACCGCTTGCGTTGCTGGAGGGCGAGCGCCGGGCCGAGGTGGTCGATGATGCGGTCGGCCGCGGACTTGGACACCCCGAACAGCGGGGCCAGTTGGCGCAGAGTCAGGTTGGTCCGCCAGTACGCGGCGACCAGCAGGACCCGGTCCTCCAGCGGCAGGCTCCACGGCCGGCCCCTGCGGACCGGGTCGGCGCCCTCGCGCCGCAGTGCGGTGATCAGTTTGCCGAACTGCCGTGGGCTCAGCCCGGTGAACGGGGCTATCCAGGAGGGCTCCGACGCTGTGATCACACCAGACACAGCAAGACCATCTCACCGTGACCAGCAGTTACGGGACAGCCCTTAGACGGGTAGCCATGGTCCCCCCACGCCCGTATGTGTTGACTACATAGAAGAGCAAGGGTCCACACGGTGATCGCGATGCGCAAGGGGGCGGTGGGGGTCGTGAAGTGGCACGACAGGGACATGCCCCACTCCAAGGGGGCTCGTGACCGGGCGGTGGTGATCCATCCCTGGGCCGTCCCTGGGCCGTCCGACGCCCCCCGAGGCCGACCAACAGCGACCACCAACGACAGGTGTCCCGACCGGCAGCCCCAGGTCACCCGGTTGGATCTGCGACACTGGTACCGCCATGCCTAAGCCCGGAGAACTGGAGTGACGACGCCGGGCCGGCTGACTACGGTGGTCCCGTGTTGGAAGACGATGGTGGTCGGGCCGCCTGGCTGGAGTCGAAGCGGCTACTCGTCAGCCCTGAGCGTCACATCAACACGTTGCGATGCCTCCTCGCCGAGGACGACGACGCGCTCCTGATGCATGACTACGACCTAATCAGTGATCCGCAGACAGTCGCCATCGTGAGAGCTCAGCAGCGCGCAGCGGGACAGCGCCGCCGTAGGCTACGGCGACTGGCAAGGCGTCGACGCTCCGCGAGTTGACATCAGCAGATGACATCAACGTCCCCAGACAGCAACGGACCGGAACAGTCGCAGGAGCACCGGGGACTGTCAGCGTCATGCGCACAGAGCATGCCGCACGGCCCGGTGATCGAACTCCTAAAGCGGGTGTCGCAAGGCGCCCTCGACAGAAGGTCGGGACCTCGTCGACACTGATCGGCATGGGGGACAGCGCGGTGTGGGTCGCGGCCTTTACCGGCGGTACAGCCATGTTTGCGAGCTGGGTGACCAACCTAGGGAACGTGCGGGCCGCCCGGGTCCAGGCTGAGGCCTCGGCACAGGCCCAGCACCGGGGACAGGTGCGCGAGCTGCGACGGGCCGCATACCTGGAGCTGATGGGACACACTCACATCGTCGGTGAGTTGTACCGGAGGGTCCTGGACGCGTTCCACCAGATCACCGACCCGGACCAGCAGCTGACGCGCTTCGAGGAATTACGTTCGGAGCTGCGCGAGGCCTACGACCCTCTCATGCACAGCGTCCGTGTCGTCGTCCTGGAAGGGCCGTCCGCCACCGCCGAAGCGGCCCAAGCCGTCCTGAACGCAGCGCGGGAGACCAGCCGGTGCTTGTGGCCCATCACCTGCGATGACGCGGACGCGCGTGCCCGCTTCGACGAGGTGCAGGGGACGTACCTGCGGTGCCTGGGACGGTTCGTCGACGCGGCACGCGCGGCGATGGAAGCGTCCTGATTGGATGCCAGTGCCCGGTGGCATGGCTGGCACTCACATCTGTCGGCGGCCCTGCCGCCTGGGCAGGGGTGATCCCGTCCATGGTCGAGCGCACCACAAGCGCACCAGATCGAGCGGGGAACAGCGGGGAACCACGGTGAAAGCAGCCGAGCCCGCCGGGACCGTTCGCCCAGGTCAGTGCCCAATCCGGCCCCGAATGCTCGCAGCTTCCCAAGCTGATGGCTCAGGAGGTGTGCTCCCGGACTGGCCGCCGCGGCCTCTCTGGTCGACGGCCGGCAGCGTGGCTGGGGCTGGCGGGGGTGCAGCGAGGCACACACGCGCCCGATCGGTCGACGCGCCCGCCGTCGGGGCTGACTGTCGTCGGCTGATGCCCAGGCCCCGGCTCTTCCCTGCTGCGTTCAGAACCCGGGTGTGAAGCCGGCGGACTCGTCGATGTGGAACGCAGAGCCCGAAGTCGTCGGAGTCCACCCCTCACGCAGGGCCAGCCGAATGGCCGCAGCAACACCAGAGGGCAACACAGGCTCGGCCTCACGACCGATCCAGTTACTCGTATGCGGCTGGTTGGTCGTCACCACGAGGACCGCGCCCGGGGCGTCCGCACGCTCGACCGCGAACGTACACGGTGACCAGGCCATCCCCTGGAAGTACGTCGGTCTGCCTCGCAGCCGCCAGCGGTAGGCCGTGCCGTCGACAACGATCCGTCGTGATCCCTTGCGGACCAGCGCCATGGCTCCCCCTTCAACAGCGAGGATGCTAGCGAGCCCGGCTCCACCGTCCGTCTCAGTTTCCGTCTCATTCAGCGCCGTTCACGGCCGTTCAGACGAGACCGAGGACGGCAGTCGCTGCCACGGCCGATCGCTCATGAACGCAGGTGAACGGTCCCGTTCGCAGCCCCCGAGGCCACCAACAGACTTGGAAAGCGTGTTGGTCCAGGGCCCGAAGGCAAGCGACGGTTGCAAAACGAGTGCCAGCGCCCGGTCGATCGTCGAGGATGCCCGCATGAACAACGACCTGGTGGTGTTCCTCAATGCGCGCTTGGACGAGGAGGCCGATCTGGCCCGGCGCTGCGACGGGGCCGGGTGTTGCGGAGAGTGGACTGCCTCTGGGGGCACAGTCGACTTCTGCCAGGTGGACCTCGCCGGCTTCCATCCCACAATCGCGCAGCACGTGGCCCTGCACGACCCCGCCCGCGTGCTGCGCGAAGTCGAGGCCAAGCGACGTGTGCTGAGCCGTCACGCACTCAGTCCTGCCGAAGGCAACTCCGAGCGTCCCTGGGATAACCGTGATGACTGCCGGTTTGACGGCGGCCTCTGGCCGTGCGACGACCTACTCGACCTCACACTCCCTTACCAGGACCACCCCGACTTCCCCGAGCGATACAAGTCGAACCGAGGGACGTAGCGACCGCACCACGAGGGCACCAGATAGAGCGGGGAACCACGGTGAAAGCAGCCGGGGCCGACCGGCCCACGGATCGGCCGTTAGCCCAAGTCAGTGTCTGAACCAGCCGCAAATGATCTCAGCTTCCCAAGCTGAAGGCTCTCCTGGCGCCTACGCCAGCACCTCTGTACGCTGCGCTCCTTCGACCCGCAGGAGGGCATGGGCTATGAACGACAGGCTGTTGACCACGCTCGCTACCACGATGGCCCAGCTGATCACCAGCATCGACATGACGAGTGACGAAGATGTGGATCCGGATCTCGCTTCAGGATGGTTCGAGGATCTTGCCTACGCGTTCGACCAGCTTCCACCCGTCGACCGCCTGAGGCTGGCAGCACTCTTCAGAGATGCGGCGCAGCACGAGCCACAGCCCGACCGGCGGGCCTCCATGATGGACCTGCCCGAGAACTTCGGCCTGGAGGACGACGAGGACAGCCAGCCCGCCAGGCGTGCCACAGCCGTGCCAGATGCAGGGGTCAGCAGCGGTCAACGAAAGTGACTGGCGGGTGCATGCACGCCCGCTGGCTCGGCTGGCGAAGCCGCAGGTCACCGGCTCGATGTCCCAGCCTCTCTCCTAAAGTGGTTGCCCGGCCCGCTCACCGAGTCCACACCCGCTGGAACTCTTCGGCCGAGATGGTCTCCAGCAGGTTCTCTTCAGGGTCAATCGCTTGGTCTGTCAGGAATCCGTGCTCGTCCTCCAGGTACTCCCAGCTGTACCGGTGGAGTTGGCCGGCCGAAGTCAGCTCGGCTTGCTTGACGGCGATCAACTCGCCGCGGTCGGGTACGGCCTCGAAGTACCACAAGCCGCCCTCCTCGTCAGTGCCGCGGAAGTGGTGCCGCAGGGTGGCGTTCTCATCGAGTGCTCGGAAGTACGCCACGCTCTCTGCTTTGATGCGCTCCAGGTCAACCACGGGGTCATCGTGCCAGCGAGCACGTGCGGGTTGCTCCGCTCTGACATCTACGCGTGACATCAACGACGCCGGACGCCAGCACTCCTGGGCGGTCCGACACGGCCAGTGCGACCGGGTGGTTCCCCGGCGGTGCCGAGGAGCGATCGAACTCCTAAAGCGGGTGTCGCAGGACCGAATCCTGCCAAGCCAGGCCTTCAGGATCGACCCTGCGTACGGCCTTCGCCACCGGGCTGCCCGCGCGAAGGCCGTCAGACGGGCCGGGCCAGACGGTCCGTCAGAACACAGGCCCGGGCCCGCTGGACCGCTCCCGCCTGGGAAGCGGCGAACCGCAGCAGGCCTGGGGGCGTCCGCAGGTGCAGGGTGTCGGTGACGACGCTGCCGGCCTCGTGGCGGTCGATGGCGAAGCGGTAGCTCATGCGGACCCGGCCGGGGCTGCGGACCTCCCCGAAGATCTCGGCGGAGTGCGGAAGGCCGTCCGGGACGGCGGCGAGCGTGACGTCGATGATGTTGTCGCGCCGCAGGACGCCCAGGAACCGGAAACGCTCCACGGCCGTGTAGTTCACGGTGCCGCCGTTGCGCCGCACGTCACGGACGGCAACGACGAGCGGCGACAGGCCGACGTAGTGCAACGGTTCGGCCAGGTGCGCGAAGACCTCCTCCGGCGGCGCGGCGATCTGAAACGTGTGCTTCAGCTCGGTGGACAGCACCTCGGCCCCCTCCTCGATACGGCGCGCCGGCACGGTGATCCTCCCATCGCCGGGGCGGAAAGTTCCCGTACCCCGGTGGTAGGGCGGTCTGCGGGTCGGTACAGCTCATCGGAGCCCAGCCCCGGAGCCGACGAGAGGCGTGCCAGACGCGTGCCAGATCGTGCGGGGAACCACGGGGAAGACCGGGGAGCCAACCGACCGCCCACCGGGCACCGACACTGCTCCGCCGCAGGTCAGCTTCGGAGCAAGCCGCAGATGCCCTTAGCTTCCCAAGCTGAGAGCGCGAGTTCGATTCTCGTCACCTGCTCCGGAGAGAAGCCTCAGGTCGGCGGTCTGGGGTCGGTTTGTCGCTCGTCGGGAGAGAGTGAGGACCGTTGGGATGTCGGCTCTTCGAGGCAGGTCAGCCGTCGAAGCCGGACCAGGTGACGGGGACGTCCACAAGGGGGGCCAGAGCCTGGCGGTGAGTGGCGCCGACAGTGACGTCGAAGGTGCCGTTCTCCCAGCCGTCACCGATCGCCGCGACCAGGCCGGGAGCGACGAAGAAGCGGGTGCGCGTCCCGGGCCGGAAAGGGTGCAGCGGTACCTCCCGGAGGGGGGCAGTGAGCTGTGCGACTTCGGCCGCGGCCATGGGGTGTGCCCAACCACGGTATGCGGAGCACAGGGCCGCTTCGAAGAGGCAGAACTGGAGAAGGAATCCACTCAGGGGCTCCGCCTCCGGGACGAGGGTCTCGCCGTCCTCGTCGTACCAGACCGTCGGGTCGGGTTCGGAGTCGTCCAGGGTCCAGCGGAGGAGCCAGCGGAAACCTCCCTGGTTCTCGTGACCGAGGATGATCATTTCCCCGGCGTCGTCGACGCGGAGAATGCCGGCGGGCCGGATGTGGTTCTGCCGGCCGAGCACTTGGGGGCGACCGACCGCCAGGCGGTAGAAGTGCCGGAGGGCGGTCGGCAGGGAGGGAACGGACGCTTCCGGCCGTAGGGTCTCCTCCGGGTTTTCGACGGGGTGCCAGGCGGTGACGAAAAGCTCAAGGGCCTTCGCCCGGTCGCCGTTCACATGGTCGAGCCACGCCAGGCCGGGCAGTTCCACGGGCGGCAGGGGCGGGCGGGCACGGTCGAGGAGGACACGGGGCAGACTGGTGAGGGGGCGGATTCGGGCATCGATGAACGCGCTGTCAAGCCTTCCGTACTGACCCGCATACCCCTTGCCGAGGTACAAGGTGTCCTGCGGAGTGCGCACGGCGAAGTGCAGGGGAGGGTGTTCCCCGCGCCACGGGTTCCACCGGAGCAACGCGACGACCGGCTCCGACGCGGGGCCGACGAGCCGTATCTCGTCGGCGTTCCAGACCCCGCTCCGGCCCGGCTGATCCCCTGCCTCCACGGTGAACACCGCCCCCTCCGGGCCGGACAGCACTTCCGTGCCGGAGAGGACATGGCGCTCGACCGCCGTGGCATCCGCACCCGTCAGAGCGAGCACATCGGCTTCGGTGAGCGGAGCTCCGAGGAAGGGGTGTGTTTGTTCGGGCATGGGCTGCATTCTGACGGCACCCACTCCGTGTAAGTGGGCCGACCACTGGTCACAACGCCGACCACGGACCCTGTCCAGGGGGACACGGGAGTTCGCAGGACGGGCTTCGCACCTGACGGGGCGTCGACATGGAAACGTCTTGACGGGGCATCCGGACAAACAAGCCAAAAGTAAGGAGAGTGCGGCCCGTTCGGTCCGTGCAACCGACAACCGGGAGTATCCAATGACGAGTTATGGCAGTTCCTCTGCCGCGTCCTCCGGATCGCGCACCAACGGCCTGGCGATCGCGAGCCTCTGCTGCGGCGTCGTCGGCCTGTTCTTCCTGAACATCGTTCTGGGCCCCTTGGCCATCGTCTTCGGTGCCGTCGCCCGCCGCCAGGCGGCAGTCAGGAACGGCGCCGGAATGGCGAAGGCCGGCATCATCCTCGGCGTCGTCGACGTGGTCCTCTGGCTCGTGCTCCTGGCCGTCGCCACCAGCAACGGCGGATTCAGCTGGTACGTGGGCGGCTAGGTGTACTGACCCGCGGCGTTGTCGACGCGGCTGACGGGTGGGTGGCCGCCGAGGCCGGCGTGCCGGTCCGCGGAATGCGGGGAACCGGGCGATCCACCCCATCAGGCCGCCGCCTCCCCGCATCTCGGGGAATCTCACAGCCCGTGGCGTCAGTCGGCCTCGGGGTGCTTGCCGGGCCCCTCGGCGTCGGGGGACAACGGAGTGGGTGACAGGGCGGTGTCCTCCTCACCGGGCTCCAGAAGGGTGTCGGCGGCGCCGACGATGAGGCGGTCGGGTGTGCCGACCGCCTCGTCGTCCTTGCTGGCGTAGTCGATGCGCGACAGCAGACTGCGCATGGTCTCCAGCCGGGCGCGCCGCTTGTCGTTGCTCTTGACGACGGTCCAGGGGGCGTGGGCGGTGTCCGTGGCGCGGAACATGTCGACCTTCGCCTCGGTGTAGTCGTCCCAGAGGTCCAGCGACGCCAGGTCGGTGGGCGAGAGCTTCCACTGGCGCACCGGGTCGACCTGCCGGATCGCGAAGCGCGTGCGCTGCTCGGAGCGGGACACGGAGAACCAGAACTTCACCAGCAGGATGCCGTCGTCGACCAGCATCCGCTCGAAGGCCGGGCACTGGTCGAGGAACAGCTCGTACTCGTCCTTGGAGCAATATCCCATTACGCGTTCCACGCCGGCCCGGTTGTACCAGGAGCGGTCGAAGAAGACGATCTCCCCGGCCGTCGGCAGGTGCGCGACGTACCGCTGGAAGTACCACTGGCCCGTCTCGCGCTCGGTGGGTTTGTCCAGGGCGACCACGCGTGCGCCACGCGGGTTGAGCCGCTCGGTGAGCCGTTGGATCGTGCCGCCCTTGCCCGCCGCGTCACGCCCCTCGCACACGACGACCAGGCGTGCGCCGGTGTCCTTGACCCACCGCTGGAGCTTGAGCAGTTCGATCTGCAGGATGCGCTTGGTCCGCTCGTACTCCTTGCGGCTCACCTTGCGGTCGTACGGATGGTTCTCCCGCCATGTCCGGAGGGGACGCCCGTCCGCGTCCAGCACGATCGGCTGCTCTCGCCGACTGGCATCCACAGTCAGCCCGTCCAGCAGCCTGTCCCCGTCTTCGGCGTCTTCGGCGTCTTCGGCGTTCATCACCTGGCTCCCCGCTCGGTTCGCACAGCCGGTCAGAAGGGCATACGGCCACGGGAGCGGCGGCCTGCCGAACTGCTGCGGCTCACCGCACGCGAACTGGTGTGGAAGGGCTTGCTGAAGAGCCGGCCCAGGATGCCGGGCGCCTTGCCGCCGACCCGCGCCCCGGCACCGAGCGTGCGTTGCGTGCCGCGTTCGGGACGGCGGGAGAGACGGGGAACGAGGAAGGCCAGGACGGCCAGGACCACACACACGGCGATGACGGCGACGACTACCATGCTCGGCTCCCTTCGCTGGTGGACGGACATACAGATGCCCCGTCCCGCCCCGCCCATGTGAGCAGCGAGGGCCCCCGACCGGGGAACCGCTGCGCGCTCCCCGTCTGCGCCGCCCGGGTCAGCTCTCGGTCCCGGCGGGTTCCTCGCCGGGACGGTCGACGACCGCGTCCACGACCGTGTCCGGCAGGTGCGGGAGATCCTCACTCGGCTCGGGGCCGGGGTCCTGGGGATCAGTTCTCCGCCACGCTGAACCATTCGGTGCCGCCGACCAGGTGCTCGTAGACGGGACGGCCCTGGCTGCCGCTGGTGCGGAACGGTTTTCCGTGGTCGTCGATCCGTGTGGTTCCCTGACGGCCGCCGCTTGACCACTGCAGCTCCACGTACCAGTTCACATCGTGGGTCCGGGCACGGGCGGTGATGTACAGCACCTCGGGATCGGACCGGCTGACCTTGTAGGGGAAACCGCGCTGGCCGGCCTTCGGCACGACGACGGGGTGACCGGCGTCGAGGTCCGTGTCGAACGACCTCGTCTCCACGCCACCGCCGCAGCCCGACGACCCCAGGTACGCGTTCCAGGCCGGGGGCGCGCCCGAGCTGACCACGCGGACGTGCAGGGACTCGATGACGACGGTTTCGTCCCCGGTGCCCTGGACGGTCAGCGCCACCCGCTGCCGGTCGGCGGCGACGGCGCCGTGCGCCTTCACCCAGCCCGGCACGTCCTGCCCCATCACCGGCGGCGAGACTTCGTCGGCGGGCCGGTCGATCAGGTACTTCCCCTCGCACTGCGGGTCGTCCCAGGCATAGGTGCGGGTGCTCACCGTGAGCGGGACCTCGTCGCTGTCCTGGGCACGGCCCGTGTCGGTGCTGCGTGCCGACGGTTCGGTGTCGGGCGTTCCGGGGACCGGGGCCGGGGCCGGGGAGCGGCCGGGGTGCGCGGAGGGGGACGTGGGCCCCGACGGGCGCGGCATGGTGGCGGAGGAGGCCGGTTCCTCGGAGGAGGTCACGGTGTCGGCCGGCCGGCCGTTCTCCGCCGGCTCCGTCCCCCCGTCCTTCAGGCCGATCGTGAGCGCGGTGGACACGGCGGCGACGACGGCGGTGCCCGCCGCGATCAGGGCCCACCGCCTGCGGGCGGTCCGGAGGGGCGCCGGAGTGCGGCGAGTCGGGGCAGCCGCCTTTGGCGACGGTTCGGTGACGGACTCGGAAGGGCCCCCGGGATCGCTCATGGAAGTGGGCGCGGTTGCGGGTGGGGGTACGGGCGCGGGCGGGGTGCCCGGCACGGCCTCCGGCCGGGGTCGGTCCCCCGTGCGTGCCTGCGTGGAGCGGGGCTCCGGGCCCGGGCCGGACGCGGGCGCTCCGGACCGGTCCGCGGAGCCCGGTTCCGTGTCCGCCGTGGCCCGCCGGGCGCGTTCCCGTGCCGCGTCCGCCAGGACCCAGCGCCGGTGTAACTCGACCCGTTCCTCGGGAGTCGCCCGGCACACCTGGGCGAAGCGGGAGACGGCCGCGTTGTCGGCCGGCACGCTTTCCCCCTTGCAGTACCGGTGCAGCGTCGAGGTACTCATGTGCGCCCGCTTCGCCAGGGCCTCGTAACTCAGTCCGGATCGCTGTTTCAACTCGCGCAGCAGCGCCGCGAAATCAGCGATCTCCTCAGCCGCCCCCACCGGTCCCCCATTCCGTTCGACATCCCACGAAGGTCACGTTTCCCCAGGTCAGAGCCGGTCGCACATCCCAGCGTCCCAAAACTCCCGATGGAATGGCGAATGGGACGCCGTATGGCACAGCCTTGGGCCATCCAAGCACGGCGCTTCGCCGGACACAGTGATCCGCCCCGCTCAATTCCCCTTTCACGGGCCGCCCTTCCGGCGTGCCCACCCGCACTCCCGCCACGCGGCACGGCCAGGACAAAACCGGTCGGCCGGTCAGCCGACCGACACGGTTCACCACCAAAAAATCATCTTCCTGATGTTCAGAGAAAGCAGTCCACTCATGCGTATCGCCACTCGTTTCGCCTCTCGCACGACCGCCTCCATGGTCGTCGCCGCCACCCTCGCGCTCGTCGGCTTCCAGACCGCCGGGCAAGCGGCCTCCGCCGCCACGGCGAAGGCATCCTCGGCCGTCACCTGCACCACGGCGAACACCAAGCTGACCGTCACCGAGGCGCCCCGCCCGATCAACCACCTGCTGCTCAAGGCCACCAACACCGGCACCAAGCCCTGCTACGCCTACAGCGCCCCCTACCTGAGGGCCGGCACCGACGCCCAGGCCCCGCTGCCGTGGGCTCGGGAGACCACGCCGCAGTCCGTGGTGGTGCTCGAGCCCGGTCAGTCCGCTTACGCGGGCATCACGACGTTCTCCCCCGACGGCGAAGGGGGCAGCACCGCGAAGACCCTGGGCGTGTTCCTCGCCGACAAGAAGGGCAACGCGACCGACCAGGAGAAGACCTTGAAGCTGCCGAACGGCGGTGTCTTCTTCAACAGCGCCGCCACCGTCACCTACTGGCAGGACAACGCGGCGGACGCCCTCTCCTGGTAGCCGCCCTGACGTCCCACGACACAGCCGCCGTCCGGCCTCACCGCCGGGCGGCGCAGGTCGGCACGAGGAGGAGGCGCCCCCGGCCGGCCCTCACATCCTCGTGAACGGCAATCCGGCCTCGGCCGTCAGCGGCGCACCTCAGCCGGGTCCCGTGGACGAACCGACTGCCACCCGCGGCACCCCCGTCGACAAGGAGCGCACAGCCGGCGACCCGGTGCGACACGGTTCAGATCGGTTCCGGTTGCGGTTCCGGTCGTCGCGCCGGGGCGGCCCCCGGTTCCCACGCCTCGGTGGTCCGTACGTAGCCGTGGATCACGGAGGTCATCGCCAGCACGAGCAGGGGTCCGGACACCCACGGGTGCTCGGCCATCTGCGACGGCAGGAAGCGGTAGGACAGCAACAGCGCGGCGAAGACCGTCGCTCCGTGAGCGACCAGCCGGATCCCCGATCGGTCCCAGCCGCGGTCGAACGACCGCAGAGCCGCCTCGATCGTGAGCACGAACACCACGCCGGCGATGAGATCCACGCCGTAGTGGTAGCCGAAGCCCAGCGTCGCGGCGAGCGTGGCGATCAGCCAGAACGTTCCCGCGTACCGCAGGACGCGCGGGCCCTTCCGGGTGTGGATGAAGAGCGCGGCAGCCCACGCCGTGTGCAGGCTGGGCATGCAGTTCCGCGGGGTGATCCCGTCGAACGGCATGGGGTGCGGGGTGTTGATCGGCGGCGGCGTCCGCGGCCACAGGTCGGCCACCGCCCAGTGCTCGCTGGACGGAATGTCCGGCGCCCACAGGCTGACCGCCGCCCAGTACTCGGTGCCGGTGCCGTAGGCGAAGAGCGGTCCGACCACCGGGAAGACCATGTAGAAGGCCGGCCCGAGGAGGCCGATCACCAGAAAGGTGCGCACCAGGTGATGGCCCGGGAAGCGGCGCTCGACCGCCACGCCGCGCAGTTGGTACAGCGCGACGACGACCGCGGCCACCGCGAGCTGACCGTAGACGATGTCGAGGAGGTTGAAGCCGATGGGGCCGGTGGCGGTGACGATCCGGCCCACCAGCCATGACGGATCGCCCAGCGCGTGATCGGCTGTCGCCACGTACTGGTCGAGCACCGTCGGGCGGGTCTTCGAGGTGATGAGCAGCCAGGTGTCGCCGGTCTTGCGGCCGGCCACCAGCAGCAGGCCCAGCCCGACGCCCTTCAGCAGCAGGACGCGTTCCCGGCCGGTGCGGCGAGTGACCGCGATGACCGCGTGGCCCAGGATCACCCACAGCGCGCCGTTGCCGAAGGGGTGGCCGCCGCCCGTCCCGGCGTCCATCGTCCACCGGACCAGCCAGAAGGCGATGTCGATGCCGATCGCCGCACCCGCCGCGACGAACCGTTGCCGCCAGGTGAGGACCACCATCATCAACGCCATGGCGGCGTACAGCAGGCCGCCCGACTTGGGTGCGAACACCAGCTCTCGCACCTGGCCGGCGATCGGCCCCGGGAGGCCGTGGCGGCGCGCGGTGAACTCCAGCAGGACGAGGAGTCCGAGGGCCGCGGCACCCGCCACGGCCCAGAGTCTCGCCCGTGGTCGACGCATCGCAGAGAACGCGGTTCTCTGGTTTATTCGCGGAAAGTCCCGCGGTGGCATGTGTCTCACTTCTGGCTTCTCTGTCAGATGTTGGTCATGTCAGGGCTAGTTTCGCTTGTTTCCTTCTGGCCGGAACCGCTTTCCCTCCACGAAGAGCTGCCCGTCGAAGCAAGACGGAAAGACCACAGCCCGGGTTGCGACGGGTCCGTCGTCGTCGCGGGCGACGCCCGTGGAAACCCGCGGTGCAACAGCGGTGACGGTGATGTCAGGTGGGATCACCGGTGGTCGCAGGATCCGGGCATGCGGACGGCCCTCGACCGACTCCCGCGTCGAGGGCCGTTTTCACTCCTCCCGGAGCAGCGGCTGTGACATCGTCCCGGTCTCAGGGCAGCGCCTTGTACCCCTTCCAACCGGTTGCGATCTTCGTGCGCGATCCGAAGGACCCCTTGCCGTTGCCGCTGTTGCGCCACAGGTTGCCGGAGGTGTCACGGACAACCGCGGCCGACCACAGCGGCAACCGTCTCTGACGTTCAGTCAGCAAGCAGGACGGGGAGACATCGCACCGCCTGATGACCTGTCGGCCGGCCGCCCTTCACCGCACCCGTTCCCTTGCCTGCCCGCCCGACAGGGGTCCCGCATCCGGTGACCCGTGGGTCGGCGTACCCAAGTGGAAAGGAGGCAAAGAAAGTTCACGGAACGTCACTCTTCCGTTGCGGTGAATCGAAGATACGATCTTCAAACAACCTCTGGTGCAGAAGTGGTTCCTCCATGAAGACGATGACCGACCCGGGCCATGCCGACGGTGCGTCCGGGGCTTCACGCCCCCGTACCGCCGCTCCCCCGGTCCTCCCCCCGTCGCACAGCTCTTGACGTCCTACGCCTCGCGTCCACCGGACACCGACCCACCGCCGACTCAAAGGTTTTCCATGGCTCGTTCCCCCGCGTCCCCTCTCGAACCCCGAGGGAGCAGAGCCCTTTGGGCAGTGGCTCTCGTGCTCACGTTCCTCGCGTTCTCGGCGGCCGTGGTGCCCGTCGCCCGCATCGGCGTGGCTGCGGCCGTGGCCCATGCGGCCGTGTCCCTTCTGGCCCTCGGCTGCCTCGTCCGCCTGAGCGGGCAGCACCGGGCAAGCGCGGCGGAGGCGGCACGCCTGCACACCGAGATACGTGAGCGGGAGGCGGAGGCCGCGCGCCGCGATGCCCACTGGCACGCGTATGTGCGCAAGCAATCCGGTGCGGCCCTCCAGGAAGCGGAGTTCCTCGTGGCGAAGCGGCTTCCCGCCGCTCTTGCCAGGAACGAGGTCCCCTCGTCCCCGGAGAGCGAGGAGCCGCTGGTGGTGGAGCTCTCCCAGTGGTTCGACAAGCTGCTCTCGGATGTGTCCGAGGCGATCGACGACCGTGAGGAGTCGCAGCGCATCGCGCTGGTGGAGCTGGCGAGCCGGATTCAGACCTCGGCGCACCGGATCCAGGCCACGATCACGGGTGTGGCGGAGCGCCACCCCGGCGACTCGGGCCTGCTCGAGGCCACGATGCAGGTGGACCACGCGGCGACGCAGCAGGCCAGGCACGCCCAGAGTCTCAAGGTGCTGTGCGGGGAGTGGCCCGGCCAGCAGTGGCAGAAGCCGCTGGCGCTGGTCGACGTGGTGCGCGCCGCTTCGGGCCGGATCGTCTCGTTCAAGCGTGTCGAGGTGACCGGCGATCCCGATGTCGGCATCACCGCGTCGGTGGTCGAACCCCTGATCCACCTCGTCGCGGAACTGCTCGCCAACGCGACCGAGTACTCACCGCCGAGGACCAGCGTGTCGGTCACCGTGCGCACGGTGCAGCGCGGTGCGGTCATCGAGGTGGACGACGGCGGCCTGGGCCTGGACGAGCACCGGCTGACCGAGGCGCGCGAGATCGTCTCGGGCCGCCGCCTTCTGGGCGTCGGAGACGTCGGCGAGATCCCGCAGACCGGTTTCGCGGTGGTCGGCCGCTTCGCGCACCGTCACGGCTTCGGCGTCGACCTCGGTCCGTCACCGTACGGTGGCGTCCGTGCGGTGATCCTGGTGCCTCTCGAACTCCTGAAGGCCCTCGAACCCGTCGGGGCGCCCGGCGGGCGCGTGCTCCCCGCACAGCCCCCTGCTCCACCGGTGCCGACGCCTCCGGCCACCGCGCCCTCCCCCGAGTCCCCGCCGGCCGCCGCCGATCGCGCCGTTCCCGTACAGGCCCCGGAGTCCGCCGCCGAGCCCGCCCCGTCGGCCGAGCCGCCCCCGCCCGCCACGCGTGCTCCGGGCGCCCGTCACCGCCGGCTGCCCCAGCGCCGGTCGCGGCGTGACGGGTACGTCCCCGCGGTGGAGGAGGCACCGACCGCCGTCACTCCGCCGGGTTCGCCGGAGGACGCGGGCGACTGGATGGAGCAGTTCTTCGAGGGCGGCCGGACCGCGTCCCCCTCGACCGGATCCGCGCCCCCGCCGTCCGGAGCCGTGCCTCCGGACCCCACCTCGTACGACCCCCCGTACAGCACCTCCCCCGACCCCGATTCCCCGGAAGGACAGATGTGAGCATGAATTACGTGGAGAACCCCGAGCAGCGCGGCTGGATGATCTCCGAGGTCACCGCGGTGCCCGGCGTACGGCTGGCGATCGTCTTCAGTTCCGACGGTCTGCTGCTGGCCAACTCGGAGGGCGTGGACCGTGACCTGGCCGACCGGCTGTCGGCGAGCTGTTCGGGTCTTCAGTCGCTCGGCCGTGGTCTCGGACGGGAGTTCGGTGAGGACGGCGGCACCGTGCACCAGCAGATGGTGGAGTTCAACGGGGGTTTCCTGTTCATGCGCAGTGCCAGCGGCGCGCATCTCGCCGTGGTGACGGGACCGGTGGTCGACCCCAAGCTCGTCGCGCGGCAGATGCAGGCGCAGGTGATGAAGATCGGCGCGCAGAACCTCAGCAGCCCGCCGCGCCAGGGCTCCGCGTGAGCGGGTCGGGAGCGGGCTTCACGAACGGCGCATTACGCCCGTACGTGATCACCAAGGGACGCTCCCGGCCCTCCCGCAACACCATCGGCGTCGAAACGCTCCTGATCGCGGTCGACCCTCCCCGGGCCCTCCCCCTCTCCGCCACCAGGGAGGAGATCGCCCTCGTGCGGATGTGCGAGCGACTCCTGTCGCTGGTGGAGGCCGCCGCCCATCTCCAACTGCCCGTCAGTCTGGTGAAGGTGCTGGCGTCCGACCTCGTCGACAGCGGACACCTGTCCGCGCGCTCCGGTGTTCCACGGGCCGCACAGCCCGACAAGCAACTGCTACAGGAGGTACTGGATGGTCTCCGTCGACTCCGCTGACCGTTACTTGCCCGACACGGTGCAGCAGGCCGTCAAGATCCTCGTCGTGGGCGCGTTCGGCGTGGGCAAGACGACGTTCGTCGGGTCCGTCAGCGAGATCGAACCGCTGCGCACGGAGGAGGTCATGACGGAAGCGAGTGTGGGCGTCGACGAACTGGCCGGTCTGGAAGGCAAGACGACCACCACCGTCGCCATGGACTTCGGCCGTGTCACGCTCAGCTCCCGGCTGGTCATGTATCTGTTCGGAACCCCGGGGCAGCGGCGGTTCTGGGACCTGTGGGAGGGGCTGGCCGAGGGCGCGCTGGGGGTGCTCGTGCTGATCGACACCCGCAGACTGGAGGACAGCTTCGACGTCCTGGAGCAACTGGAGATCCGGGGACTGCCGTTCGCGGTGGCGGTCAATCAGTTCCCGGACAGTGAGCTGTACTCCGATGAGGAGCTGCGCGGCGCACTCGATCTGCTCCCGGAGACACCCATCGTGACCTGCGACGCCCGTCAGCAGACCTCATCGGTCGATGCCCTGATCACCCTGGTGCAACACGTGTCGGGCATGAGTGCGGCGGGGGCCGCGGGGGCCGCCTCGTGAGCATGCCGCCGCCGGGGTGCCCGGCGCACGCACACCACGGCACCGGCCCGGTTCCGCTCGCCGCCGTGGTCGGGTCCTCCGATCCGCGTGCGGTGTACCGCGACCTCCGCGAGAAGTGGGGCAGCGTCGCGAAGGTCGAGCTGGAGCCGGGTGTGCCCGCCTGGCTGGTGATGGGGTACCGGGAGATGCTGACCATCACCCGGCAGGAGCAGTTGTACTCCCGCGACGCCCGCAACTGGCGCGATCTCAACGAGGGGATCGTCCCGCCGCATTCGGGGCTCCTGCCGATGATGGGCTGGCGTGCCAACGTCATCGGGGCCGACGGCCCCGAGCACCGGCGCCTGCGCAAGCCCCTCGACGACGGCATCGCGCGGATGGACCAGCGCAGGGTACGTCGTGAGGTGGAGGCGCTGTGCACGGATCTGATCGCGGCGTTCTCCGAACGCGGCAGCGCCGATCTGGTCAACGAGTACGCCACGATCGTCCCGATGCTCTCCCTCGCCTCGCTGTTCGGCCTGGACAGTGTGGAGGGCCGCGAACTGCTCGACGCGCTCATCGCCCTGTTCGGCAGCGCGGACGACTCCCAGGCGGGTAACCGCACCTTCGAGCAGATCCTTCTCGACACGGTGCGCGAGCGTCGGCGGAATCCGGCCGACGACATGACGACGGTCTTCATCAACCACCCGAATCTGCGCAATGAGGCGGAGCGGCTGCAGTCGATCGTCGTGATGATCTCCGCGGGCAACGAGACGGTCACGGCGTGGATATCCCACACGCTCCGTCTCATGCTCACGGATCCGCGGTTCGCCGCCCGGCTGCACGGCGGACAGCTCGGCGTGGATGACGCCCTCGACGAGGCGCTGTGGCGCGATCCGCCCATGAACAACATGCCCGCCCGGTACGCGCTCCACGACACCGAGCTGGGAGGACGGCTCATCCGCCGCGGCGACTGCCTCATCCTCGGGCTCGCCGCCGCGAACGACGATCCGGAGGTCCGGCAGGACGGTCCGGACGACGGGTGGGGCAACCGCTCTCATCTGGCCTTCTCCGCGGGCCCGCACATGTGTCCCGCACAGGTGCCCGCACGGCTGATCACCCGTACCGCGGTGCAGACCGCTCTGCATCTGCTGCCGGACATGAGACTCGCCGTCTCCGCGGACGAGTTGGCCTGGCGCCCCTCTCCCTGGACCAGGGTGCCGGTGGCACTGCCCACGGCGTTCTCCGCGGCCCGCATATCGACCCGCGTGCCGACCGGCACGGGGCTGTGAATCCTCGAACCCCCACATCCGAGAAGACCCCCGCACGGCGACGGGTCCTCAACACCCTCAAGGCCCTCAAGGCCCTCAAGGCCCTCAAGGCCCTCAAAATAAGGAGCAGCCCAGCATGACGTCGCCCACGAACTCCTCCGCCGAGGGGCACGTACCCGTCATCACTCTGGATCCGCACGGAAAGGACCATCACGGCGAGGCCGCCAGGCTCCGCGAGCTGGGCCCCGTGGTCCGGGTCCGGCTGCCCGGAGAGGTGATGGCCTGGTCGGTGACCGACCACGCCCTGCTGAACGACATGGTCACCGACGCTCGTTTCAGCAAGGACTGGCGCAACTGGAACGCCATCATCCGGGGTGAGATAGCGGACGGCTGGCCGCTCATCGGCATGGTGAAGGTCACCAACATGGTGACCTCGGACGGCCAGGAGCACCGCCGCCTGCGCAAACTCGTCACCCAGACGTTCACCCCGCGCCGGGTGCAGGAGCTGCGTCCCCGTATCCAGCAGATCGTGGGGCAGTTGCTGGACGACCTGCCGTCGCACGCCGCGGCCGACGGCAGCGTCGACCTCCGCCGGCACTTCGCGCACCCCGTGCCCATGCAGGTCATCTGCGAACTGTTCGGGGTGCCGGCCGACGAGCGTCCTCGTCTGCAGGAGCTGATGGACAACATCTTCCGCTCCGATCTGCTGCCCGAGGAGGTCCAGGCGAGCCAGATCGAGCAGTACGAGCTGCTGGCGCGGGTGGTCGAGGGCCGTAGGCGTGAGCCGGGCGACGACCTCACCAGCGCGCTGATCGCGGCCCGTGCCGCCGACCCGGACGCGCTGAGCGAGGAGGAGCTGGTCGGCACGCTGCTGCTCATGCTCTCGGCAGGGCAGGAAACCACGCTGAGCCTGATCACCAACGCGGTCCGCGCGCTGCTGACCCATCCCGACCAGCGGGAGCTCGCCGTACGGGGGGACGCGGAAACCTGGGCGAACGTGGTGGAGGAGACGCTGCGCTGGGACGCTCCGATCGGCAACTTCCCGTTCCGCTATCCACTGGAGGATGTCGAGATCGCCGGAGTACGCATCCCGAAGGGCGAGGCGATCATGGCTCCGTTCAGCGCTGTCGGACGTGACACCGTCCAGCACGGCGAGGACGCCGACCGCTTCGACATCACCCGGGAGCAGCGCAGGCACCTGGCCTTCAGCAACGGTCCGCACTTCTGCCTCGGCGCACCACTGGCACGTCTGGAGGCGGCACTTGCCCTCCCCGCGGTGTTCGAGCGGTATCCGGATCTGTCGTTGGCCGTCGATCCGGACGACCTCGTGCCGGTGCCGTCCCTGTTCTCGAACAGTTCCTCGACGCTGCCGGTGCGGCTCGGGAGCTGAGCCACTGTGCGGCCCGGCGGACGGGGGGCTCCGCCGGGCCGTCCGTGGATCACGGGCGGCCACCGGCGCTCGGTCGGTCAGACCAGGGCGGCCCAGGTCCGGGGCCCGACCGAGCCGTCGACGGCGAGCTTCTCGCTGCTCTGGAAATCGGTGACGGCCTTCTCGGTCAACGGACCGAACTGGCCGTCGACCGTGAGCCTGTAACCGTGTGCCACCAGTTGGGTCTGCAGTGCCCGGACGGCGTCGCCCTGAGAACCGCTCTTGACGTCGACCACCAGGCGAGGCCAGCTCTCGGGCCCGATCTCGCCGTCCGCCACGAGCCCGTTGGCGTTCTGGAACGCCTTGGCCTGCGCAGCGGTCTTCGGACCGTAGGAGCCGTCCACGGCCGTGCTGTGGCCGCGGGCACGGAGCAGGTACTGCGCGGTGGTGACGTCCGTCCCCTGCGACCCGACCTTCAGCAGCGGCCAGTCCGCGGCCGGCGGTCCGGGGTCGGGCGGGGTCTCACCGGACAGGTTGACCGGACGGTACGGCTCGTACTCGCTGCCCGAGTCGAGCCCGTAGGTGCGCACCCGGTGATCCGTGCCGTGGCCGCCGCGCTGCTCGAAGGCCCAGTAGGCGGTGTGCGAGGAGTCGGTCCACTTCTCGAAGATGACCACATGCCGGGTCGTGTTGGAGCCGTCCGCGTCGATCAGCAGGTCGCCGGGCTTGAGGTCCCCGAGGGAGACCGGGGTGGTCAGGCTGCGGTTGCTCGCGAGTTCGACGGTGTTCGGACCGGACTTCCACAGGCCGAGCGTCATCGACACATAGCCGGAGCAGTCCTGCCGGTAGCCGCCGACCAGACCGAGTTCTGGCTGTAGGGCACCTGGGAGCCGTTGTCGGCGGTGAGCCAGGTGCCGGCCCGGCGAAGCATCTCGGCCGGGGTGACGGTGCCGGTCGCACTGCTCGGCGGGCGGGAGAGCGAGTGACGGTGCATCAGGCCTTGTCGAAGGCGGTCAGCTGCTCGTGCGGACGTTTTCCGCGACCGCCCGGCGGGTCGCGGCGGTCTCGACACGGGCGCTGCCCGGACGCTCGCCCACACCCCGGGGAGGACACACCGCCCGAAAACCGTGAGCACTTCGGCCACCACTGTCCTGACGCCGCTCGTTTGAGCACATAAGTGACACATGCCCGCCGACTGCTCACGGTTTTCCGCACGGCACCCGTCTCCGGCCCCGCAGCCCCGGGACCGCGGGGGATCCCCCACACCACATGGCGGGACACCATCCGGCACCTGGCGTCCAGGTCGTTCGCACAGTGGCGCGCTCCGTCTGACACCGTGGACCACGCCCGCTCACGGTGTGTGGGTCGACGGCGAACGGGACGGGAGCCGGGGTGACTGGTGGGTGGGAGCGGTAGGACTCGGCGCCGGTCTCGACGAGGGTGGCGTTGAAGGTGAGCCGGTCCACGATCACCGCGCAGAGCCGTGGGCCGGTGAAGGTCTTGCTCCAGCCGGTGAACGCCTCGTTGGAGACGATGGCGATGCGCACCGGGTCGAAAGCGAGGAGGATCCGGATCTCGCCGCTCCCGAACGAACCTGGTCTCAGCTCCTTCAAGTGATGGTTGTCGGCACCCTTGCTCCGGTCGACCAGCGGACGACCGGGCGTCGGGCCTGCGGCCGTCGGCGTGTGGAAAGGGCGGTAGGCCATGAGTCGAGCATGCGCACCGCACGGCCACGGTCAAGGACGATGCCTCCGGCAGGGGGTCAGCCGGCATCGGGACGGACGGGGCGCTGTTCCCGACCACGGGCCCATCGTGGCGTGCGTGCGGGGTCGGTGGGCTGTGGATCGATGCAGACCGCGGCAGGATGCCGAAGTCCTCGGACACATCACTCCGGCACCGTGTCCTCGCAGCTCTCCGAAACCTTCATCACGCCGAAGACCACCGGGTAATCGGTGATCTGCTGGTTCGGGCCCGGCTGGGAGTTGCAGATCTTCCACTCAGCCGGGTCGTCCACCGGACGGCCCTGTCCGCTCGCGTCCTCGAAGATCATGTCGAGTTCGGAGCTCATCTGCTCTTGCGCACGCCCGGCGTTGCCGCCGATGACATCGGGCACGCTGGCGGTGACCGGCTTGGGGTTTGCCGAGCGGTGCGTCTCGACGGCCCCCGAGCCGGTCGGGGTGGCCACCGGGACGTCCGGCACGGACGAGGCGCCGCAGGCGGTGACCGAGGCCAGGAACGCGGCGGCGAGGGCGGGTCTCAGAAGCTTGGTGACGGTCATTCTCTTCCCAGCTGTCGACAGTTCGGAACAGTGTTCACGGCGGGACAAACGGCCCCATCATGCCGGTGCTCACGTGCCCCCTGGCCCCTGACAGCGCCCCTCCGTAAGGGTGGCACAGTACAGCCACTGGTCCGGCCGGGCCGGTGATCAACGGTCGGCGTACTGATCGCGCCCGCCGCCCACGACCCGCTGTGGAAGAAGCCTGACTTCAGGTCCCCGATGACGGAGTCGAGTGGGTGCCCGCTGACGATCAACGGTCCGCTCCAGGGCGCGCTGAGTGCGAAGAGCAACGCCAGGCTCAGCCCGACCACACTCGCCACACCCGCGACGAGCAGTGACGTTCGCAGGCTGCTGCGGAAGACCAGTGCGCCGGAGTTCACGATCAGGGCCAGTCCGCTGACCACGAGCGTGACGACGTAGAGCGTGGGAACCTCGCGCGAGGCGGCCGCGATGCGGGCGCGACGACTGTTGGTGAGCTCGTCCAGGGAAACCACCAGCTCCGTGCCCGTCGTGCTTCCCACCGCGGGCCGGGCCGCCTCGGTGCGCACGGTCCGCTCCAGCCGTGCGATCGCGTGAGCGGTGGCCGGGTCGTCACCGGACGCCGCTGCCGGACTCTTCCACTCCTTGACACGCGTGGTCTGCAGGTAGTCCAGCAGCGCCGCATGGATCGGCTCCGACTGGACTCGCGGACTTGTCGCCGCCCATGCCAGGCGGGAGGCCGCGGCCGCCTCGTCGCTCACCAGCCCCTCTGCCGCGCGCAGGTAGCCGGCCTCGCTGGCCAGTGAGAGTGCCGCGAAGATCGCGAAGGCAGCGCCGAGTGTCGGCATCAGGGGTGTGACGATCTGCGGCACCCGGTCCCGTTCCTCGACCGGTACGAGCATCCGGACGCCGATCCGCGCCACGGCCGCGACCAGTAGGGCGAGCAAGAGCCCGCCCACCACCAGCACCGCCGGCGGCAGCGAGGTCAACCAGTCCACCACATCACCCACAGTGCGTTTGCACGAGCACCCCGCGGTGGCGACACATCGGCCCCGCGGCCTGGAGCTCCTCGCCGGTCACCTTCAAAGAACGCCCCATGGTCACAGGTCGGAGGCCTTCGACGCTCGCGACGCCCGGCACGGCATCTCGTTTCGTCGGCCGAACAGCCGAGTGCGGCCCCGTACGAGGCCGTACCGGCAACGACCGCCGCGCCCGTCTCACTTTCCGTCTCATCCGGCCTCGAGTCCGCCGCGGATGCCCGTAGCCTCCCGAGCCGGGAGCGCGAGTCCGGTTCTCGTCACCCGCTCCCCGAGAGACGAAGAGAGCCCCAGACCGTCGGCCCGGGGCTTCCTTGTCGTCAGCGGGTCCGCGCCCACACCGCCAGTAGACCCACCACGGCCGTGCCCGCCCCGTAGCACGCGCCCCGGAGGAACTGGTCGGCCGCGACGCGCCGGCGTCGTGAGATCCACCGCGCGACATCACACGTCACTCGGCCGCAGCGCACCCCCGTGGCGGACAGCCGTCGTCCGACGGCCCCCCGTCGGCCCGGGGGGCCCGCTTTCTCCGTGGGACACCCTGACCGGGCGCACCGTACTTTCATGGCGGTTGCACCGTCCTTTCCTGGCGTTGTGGTTCTCTCCGGGCAGCCGGGCGTGCTCGCTCGGGTCACGCCGGCTCGAGTGGCTGCGACCGGCGTTCCGGTGGGGTCACGCGGGAGAGCGAGTGTCACCGTCCGGCGAGGGCCGGGGCCGGGTGGACGGCCTGTGCGGGGCGGAGCTGCCGGAAGGTGACCCGGCCGTCGGCGTCGACGCGGGCTCCGTGCACGGCGGGTTCGGGCAGGCTGTTGTAGTGGAAGGGCGTGGAGAAGTAGTAGGCGCCGGTGTCCGGGACGACGACGAGGTCACCGACGTCGAGGAGGGGCAGCGCCCGGTCGCGTGCCAGCAGGTCGCCGGCGAAGCAGCACGGGCCGGCGATGTCCTGCGCCACGGGCCGCCCGTGCTTGGCCCGGCCGCGGGGATCGTGGGCCTCGATCCGCAGGGGCCATGCGTCGGGGGCGAACACCGTCCGGGTGGCCACCTGGGCGCCGGCGTGGGTGATCGCGATGGGACGTCCGCCGACGGTCTTGGTGTACTCGACGTACGCGGCGGTGAACCCGTTCTTGGCCAGCACGGAACGGCCGAACTCGGTGATGATCTCGTACTCGCCCGAGAA
Organism: Streptomyces sp. NWU339; assembly: GCF_003143855.1. Lineage (GTDB taxonomy): Bacteria > Actinomycetota > Actinomycetes > Streptomycetales > Streptomycetaceae > Streptomyces. Next base: position 51,387 of record NZ_QFRK01000003.1, on the reverse strand, counting down.
GAGGGCCGGTGCGTGCTCGCGCAGGTGGTCCACGTAGGTGTCGAAGCCGGGCGTCGTCTCGTCGCTGTCGAAATTGACCGGCAGTCCTCCCCCGATGTCGATGCCGGTGACCTGCCGGCGGCCGAGGTGGGCGTTGATCTCCTCGGCGAACTCCACCGCCTTCGCGACGCCCCGGGCGATCAGGTCCAGGGGACAGCCCTGCGAGCCGACGTGCGTGTGCACCCGGGTGAGCCAGGGACGGTCCCGGTACGTCCGGAGCAGTCGTCGCCGGTTGTCCTCGTCCTCCAGGGGGACACCGAACTTCGAGGTCGCGGTGGCCGTGCTCATGGCGGTGATCGAACCGGCGCCGACCTGGGGGTTGACGCGCACGCCGATGCGCGAGTCGGAACGGCGGGTCGCCAGGATCTCGTCCAGCCGCGAGAGTTCCTGGAAGCTGTCCGCGTTCACCGCGATCCCCAGGCTCAGTGCCCGGGCCAGTTCGGCCCGCGTCTTGGCGGGGGAGTCGAACACGATGTGTGCGGGTTCGAAGCCCGCCTCCAGCGCCTGGGCGAGTTCGCCTGCACTGGCGACCTCGCAGCCCATGCCGTTCAGACGCAGTTCCTCGAGTACGGGAACCAGGCAGTTCGCCTTGGCCGCGAACGCGTGCAGGACCCGGAGGGAGTCGGGGAACGCGCTCCGCAGGGACATGACGGTCTCGTTGACGCCGTCGAGGTCGACGAACCCGGCCAGTACGGCCGTCTCGGGTTCCAGGAGTCCCTGCTGTACGGCTGCCCGCAGAATCCGCTCGCGCCGGTCGGCCCTGTCGGAACCGCTCATCGTGCACCCTCCCTGAGCCGTGGTCTCCCCCACGGCTGCCGTGGGGCGGACCACCAGGCTTCCGTCGGAGCGGTGCGGGTGTCTTCGTCGGGAGTCCCGGTGTTCCGCCGCGCGGTTCTCACCACGGGGCGAAACCGCGGACGCGGCACGGCCGCCGTCGTGCTCGGGCACGGAGAAGCGGCCCTTCCTTCGTGGCGGTGTCCGAAGGCTCACTTCCTCGGCGGTGCCCGAAGGCTCACTCCTCCCGGCCGCCGCGCTCGAGAAGGCGCAGTTGCAGGTGGGCGAGGAGCCGGGCGTCCGGACTGCGGAGGTCGAGCCCGGACACCTCGGTGAGCCGGCTGATCCGGTGCCGCAGGCTGTTCGCGTGCACACCCAGCGCCCGGGCGGTGTCCGGCACGTGACCGAAGTGGTCGAGGTACGCCCGCAGGGTCTGCACCATGGTGCCGCCGCCGGGGCCGGCGTCGAACGCCACCAGGCGCGCCACCGGTGTCTCCGGTGCCGGGGCCGGCCCCGGCAGCGTGTCCAGCATCTGGTTCAGGGCGATCGTCTCGGCCACCTCGCTCGCGAAGGCGACGGTGCGGTGCTCTCCCGCCGAGAGCAGGGCTCTCAGTGCCAGGTCCGCCGACCGGCGGGACCCGGGCAGGTCCGCCAGGGCCTCGACCACCGTGCCCAGACCGATCCTCGCTTCCGGCCCGAACGCGTCGGCCACCTGCCGGACCAGTGACCTCCCCAGACGTGCGACCTGTTCGACGGCCCGCCGCACGTCCTCATGCAGTCCGCCCACCAGGACCAGGGCCCCCCGGCCCACCGGCACCACCACCGGCGTGAGGTCGTTCGCGCCGCAGTACACCGCCAGCAGGGCGCACAGCCTTCCGGTCTCCTCCCCCTTGCGGGAGGCTCCGGGGCATACCGCCAGGACGGCGCAGTGCCCGTGCGCCGGAAACCCGGTGCGTTCGGCCAGTACACCGGCGGATCCCCGTCCGTCGAGCAGCGCACGGGCCGCGTCCTCGACCAGCCGGGCGTGCGTGCGGTGCGACCGGTGGTGCAGCAGATGTGCGGCGGCCACCCGCGCCGCCGACCGCAGTGTGTCGGAGGCGTGTGGCGGGAGGTCGCCGCCCGCGGCCGCCACCCAGATCGACCCCAGGATCTCTCCGCCCGCCCGGACGGCCACCACCAGACGTTCGGGATTCTCCCCGTGCGCCGGCCGGTGGATGACGTCCCCCGAGCCCCACAACGCCCGGAAGAACCCGGCCTCCCGCATGGCGGCCACGCGCCACTCCGGCACCCGGCGGCCGAGGATCGTCAGTCGGCGCAACTCGTCCACGTCCTCCTTCGTGGACGAGTACGCCAGGACCCGGGACTCCACGTCCTCGATCGTCACCGCGCCGCCGACCAGGACCGCCACCGCGTCGGCCAGCCCGTTCAGGTCGCCCGGCGTCACGGCCGCCACAGCCGGATCGGCGGGGACTCCGGACAGGACCAGACCGGCCCGCAGCGCGCCGATCAACTCGGTCCAGCCGCACCACGCCGTCCGGAAGAGCACCGCCGTACCGGAGTCCTCGGCGGCCGTCCGCAGCGCGTCCGGGGGTCGCCCCGACCTGCCCGGCCCGAAGACCACCGCGGCCGCTCCCGAGCCGGCGGCATCGCGCACGATGTCGACGGCCGCGGCCGACTGCGGGTCGATGCCCACCGCCAGCAACATCTGCCCCCGCGGCAGCCCCGGCTCCAGCGGGTCCAGCACCGTGATCCCCTCGACCACGCCCCCCAGGCCACGTGGAGCCACGCACGGCTCCAGCGCACCGGCCCCCATGACCGACAGCAGTCTTTCCAGCGTCGGCCCCGCTGCGGCGTCCCCCTGCCCGGCCGTTCCGTTCAGCACCCTTCGGCCCCCCTCACGTCGGTGCGTCGTGTGACGGTGAGTGTAGGAGGAGTCACAGAAACGGCGCGAGGCGTGTGCACACGGGCCTGCTGAGCACCCGGCTCGCCTCGTCACCGGGTGCCGGTGGCCGGGAGGGTCAGGTTCAGTCGATAGCCGCCGTCCGTCGTGGGGCCGCAGGTGACGGTGCCGCCGAGAAGCTCGGCACGCTGGCGCAGGCCGACCAGGCCGTGGTTGGCGCCGGGGAGGGAGAGGGCGGACCGCGTCGGCGGTGAGTTGGTGACGGTGACGCGGACCGTCGCGTGCTCGTGGCGGATGCGTACGACCGCTGTCGCGCCGGGCGCGTGCTTCCGCACGTTGGTCAGCGCCTCCTGGACGGCGCGGTAGACGGCGCGCTGGACCGGCGGTGGCAGGCTGTCCGGCAGGTCCGTCCGCAGCTCGGTCTCGATACCGCTGTTGTCGACCAGCCGCCGGAGATCGGCGAGGGAGGGCTGCGGAACCAGTTCCACCGGATCGCCCCCGGCGGTGCGCAGGACGCTGACCATGTGCCGCAGCTCTTCCAGCGTCTGCACGCTCAGCTTCCGGATCGTGGCCGCGGCCTGCCGCACTTCGGCGTCGCGGCTGCCGACCTGGAGTGCCCCGGCCCGCACCGCGATGAGACTGACCTGGTGAGCGACGACGTCGTGCATTTCGCGGGCGAGCGTCGTGCGTTCCCTGGCCAGCACGGTCTGGGCGGTCAGCTGCCGCTCGTGGTCGCGTGCCCGGGAGATCTCCACGAGTCGCAACGACAGATCGCGCCGGGCCTGCACGAGCTGACCGAGGAAGACCGGCGCGGCCGCCGTCGCCGCCGTGTAGCCCAGGGCGATGAAGGTCGCCGGTGTCGAGAAGTCGAATCCCGGCGAGGGCAACGAGACCAGATCGCTGAGGGTGAACGTCACGGCGCAGACGACCAGCAGAGTGCGGCCACGGGTGAGCGAGGCGAGCGTGTACAGCGCGGCCAGGGCGGCGAAGACCGAGTCGGAGAGGATGACGGCGGGAAGGGTGAACAGGAACGTGAGCCTCGGCAGGCGCCGGCGCAGGAGGAGGGCGAACGCGGCGACCAGGGCGCAGGCCGTGCGCAGCGGCTCGGAGGCGTCGGCATGGGCCCAGACATCGAGCAATGCCGCCGCGACGAGGGCGGCGTCCAGCAGTGGGGCGGGCGGGCGGCGGGTGCTCATGGTTCCTCCTGGTCCCGCGGCGGTCTGAGGAAGCCGGCGCGTTCCGCGAGCAGGGCGGCCTGGACGCGGCTGCCCACCTCCAGCTTGGTGAGGACGGCGCTCACATGGTCCTTGACCGTGCCGGTGCTCAGGTGCATCCGGGCGGCGATGTCGGCGTTGGTCAGGCCCTCGGCGACGGCTGCGAGCACGGCACGCTCGCGGTCGGTGAGCCGGTCGAGGCTGCGGACGGCCTCCTGCTGCGGGCCGGCGCTCAGGTAGCCGTCCACGACGGTTCGGGTGACCTCCGACGACAGGACGGTGCCGCCCTCTGCCAGGGTCCGCACCAGGGAGGGCAGTTGCTCCGGGTCGGTGTCCTTGAGCAGGAAACCGGCGGCGCCCGAGCGAAGTGCCGCGGTGACGTACTCGTCCATGCCGAACGTCGTGAGCATGGCCACCACCGGTGGGTGCGGCAGTCCGCGGAGGCCGGCCAGGACGGTGAGGCCGTCCACGTCGGGCATGCGGATGTCCAGCAGTACGACGGCGGGGCGTCGTTCCTGTGCCGTTCGGACCGCCTGGCCGCCGGGGACCGCCGCCACGACCTCGATGTCGTCCGCCGCCTCGAGGATGTGCTGGAAACCGGTACGGATCAGCGCCTCGTCGTCGACCACCATCACCCGGATCATGCGTGCTCCACTCGCCATCGGGACCCACCGTCCGATGCGTACCCACCGCCGGGCGCGCTTCCCGGTGCGGAGACCGACAGCCGCCAGGTGGCGGGGCTGTTCCAGCCGGTCGGCGGGACGGCTCCGGACATGTGCCGGATGGGTTCATGAACGGCAGTGCCCGACTGTGGAGGCAGCAGTCGGTGCCTCGTCCCACCACCAGGACCACACGCTTGCTCCCAGGGACTTGATCACAGTAAGGAGAGCAGCCGGATGCCGATCACTCTGACGTTTCTCTGTTCGATCGCCGCGGACCACACGAGCAGACCGCTCTTCGACGACGTTGCGGTGCGCGGGCACGGCCCGGCCGGCGCAGACGTCATCGGAGCGGTCCTGCCCCGCCACTCGGCGGCCGTCCGGGCGCCTTCCCTCCGCTGCGCGCGGACCGCTCATGCTCTCGCCCTCACGACCGAGGTGGAGCCCGCGCTGCGCGACTTCGACTACGGCATGTGGCGCGGCCGTACCGCTGCCGAAGTCGCCGCCACCGATCCCTACGGGCTCTCCGCCTTGCTGACGGACCCGGATGCCGTACCCCACGGGGGCGAATCCGTGCGCCAGTTCTGCCGGCGAGTCGCGGACTGGCTCAACGGCCTGCCGCCGCACGCGGGGCACGTGGTGGCCGTCACCGAACCGGCCGTGGCCCGGGCCGCGCTGGTCCACGCCCTGTCGGAACCGGTGCGCGCGTTCTGGCACATCACGGTGCCGCCGGCCACGGTGTCCCTGTCCTCCCGGGACGGCCGTTGGCACGTGCGCCCCGGTACCGCGCCCCGGGTCGAGCCGGGCCGTCTTCCTGCTGCGGGCGTGGGGCTCCAGCGGGCGGGAAGCCGTGGTGCTGCCAGGTCGCGGCTGAACGCACCCGCCCTGTGCGGCCGCAACGGGCCGTCTCCGGGCAGTCCCTGCGACAAGGCGTCGGGCTCGCCGCACATCCGCTGAGCGCCGCTCTCGGCTCGGCGACTCCTGACGCACCCCGTAGCGCTCCCACAGCGTGCCTGTGCAGCAGTACTCGGCTCCCACCTGGCATATCCCGGGCAAGCTCCCTCTCGGGTCAGGGAGTACGCCAAGCCGACGCGCTGTCCTCGCCGGCCGACTGTGCGCGGGCGGCGGGTGACGATCCATGCGACGGCAACGGCGTCCAGGACGGCCGCCCCGACCGACTTGTACGGGGTGATCCGGTCGGGTGAGGTGCGCCGACGAACAGCGGCTACGGCAGCTGCAGGCCCCGCTGAGCCGGGCCGATCACCTCGGCGCGGCGGACTTCTGGAACCGCGCCCCGCAGAACCGGCGGTCCGCCCCGCCGGCCGTCGCCTCGATGGCGGTCTTCTCGATCCACCTGCGGCAACGGAGCTCCCCGGAGTCGAAGCCGGTGGGCGCGGCCCACCCCACATGCCCCTGGTGACAACGTGAGGACCGGTGGCCCACGGGTACTCGGGAGGCCCAGCGGCGGTGAACGCACCGCCCACTCCACGAAGGGATGGTCCCATGACTCAGCATGTCAGCGACGTCATGACGAGTGCCCCGGTGACCGTCGAGCCCCAGACCTCGGTGACGGCCGTGGCCCGGATGATGCGGGACGAGGACATCGGTGCCGTCCTGGTCACCGAGGGCGAGCGGCTGCGCGGCCTGGTCAGTGACCGCGACCTGGTGGTACGCGCCCTGGCCGCCGGCGGCGACCCCGACCGGACCACGGCGGCCGAGGCGTGCAGCGCCGACCTGGTCACCGTGGGCCCCGACGACGAACTGACCCTCGCGGTCCGGGTGATGCGCGAGCACGCGGTCCGCCGGGTGCCGGTCGTCGACGAAGGGCAGCACGTGGTGGGCATCGTCTCCCTCGGCGACCTGGCCATCGAACGCGACCCCGGATCGGCCCTCGGCGACATCAGCGCCGCCGAGCCCAACCAGTAGTGCGCCTCCATATGAGGGTGGTGCGATTTCCGCGGAACCGACCCATAGGCAGATGGCAGACGAGCGCCGAGAGGAGCGTGCGCCATGACGACTCCTGATCCCGATCCGAGGCGAACCCCGGGGATCGAACCGGGCGGCGGCGTGGCCCCCGGCGATACGCCACCCGCCGAAGGCGGCACTTACGGCATCTCGTACCCGGAGCCGCACGAACCGCGCAAAGGCTGGGGAACGATGGCGATCGTTCTGATCATGGTGGTGGTGGCGCTGGTGGCGATCGGACTGATCGCCATGGTGGTGGCCCTGGTCACGTGACGCTTCCCGCGATGCGCAGGGGCTCCGGAGCGCACCAAACGTCGCTCGGCGGTGACTTCCCGGCCGGTCGTCGGCGTGGCGACCTCGCCGGGAACGCCGGAGTCGACGGTGACCCCGTGCTCGGTCCGTGCCGGCGCCATGACCTGGGTGAGCAGCTCGAGCTCACCCTCACACAGCAAGAAGGAAGGGCGACAGGGGGCCGATCGACCCTGTCGGCCGAGCCGCTCGGCCGACAGGGTCGATGAATCAGGGAATCCGGCCGCTTCCGGAAGCCGAGTGAAGCCGAGCTGCTCGTTCGGCGCGACTTCCTGTCCCGCGTCCCGAGTCGTCAGACGGCCGAACCGGGCTCTTCGGGCCGGATGCGCCCTCGCCAGGCGCCCGTCTCCCCGCCGCGCTGTTCGATGTAGTCCTTGAAACGGTGCAGGTCTCCCTTGACCCGGCGGTCGATCACGCCCAGCACGTCCGCGCCCTTCTCGGCCATGCCGGTGGGTTCGACGTCCATCGTGAGCTCCACGCGGGTGTGGGTGTCGTCCAGCCGCTCGAACCTGACCGATCCCCGTTGCCGGGTCTCGCCGTCGACGACCCGCCAGGTGATCCGGTCGTCCGCCAACTGGTCGACGATCTCGGTGTCGAACTCGCGCCGCACCCCGCCAATACTGGTCTTCCAGTGGTTGTGCCGCTCGTCGAGCTGCCGCACCTCCTCGACGCCCTCCATGAACTTCGGGAATTCCTCGAACTGCGTCCACTGGTTGTAGGCGGTGTGGACGGGCACCTCGACGTCCACCGTCTCCTTCACCGTGCTCACTGACTCCTCCTTACTCGCTTACTCGCGGTCGTTGGGCACGACGCCGGGTACCCAGGTCCGGAGACATGAAGACCCGGATCAAGCCCGGTTCACGTTCGTCGGGCACGACGTACCGGCGCAGGCCGCCCGTGAGCGGGAGGCTCTCGCTGCGGCACGCGCCGCGGACGCGCACGACTTCGTCACCGCTCTGCCGGAGGGCTACGACACCGTCGTGGGCCGGCGCGGCAGGCTGCCGTCCGGAGGCCGGCGCCGGCGCCTGGCGATCGCCCGGGCCATGACCCGCGACGCGCCCGTGGGCACCCGGTGCCGCCTGCCGCGTGCGCTCGCCACCGCGATCGACGCGCTGCTGCCCTCCCGCCGCAGGGACGTGGAACCACCGGCGCCCGAGCCGACCATCGGACAATCCCTACGGAATGGTGCTACGTATGAGAAATATGCATCATTTTGGGCTTTCTCTGGAGCAGATGCCCGATGACGCGCTGCTGGCGGGGCTGACGACCGGCGACCCCGAGTTCGCGGTGGCGTTCGTCCGCCGGTTCCAGCACAAGGTCTTCGGGGTGGCCATGACGGTCACCGGCGACGCCCAGCTCGCGGAGGACGTGGCCCAGCAGACCTTCGAACAGGCCTGGCGCCACGCCCAGGTCTACGACTCGCGCCGCGGATCGGTCCGTACCTGGTTGGCGGCCATCGCCCACAACCTGGCGATCGACGCCGTGCGCTCCCGCAGGGCCGTCCCCGTGGACCCCACCCGGATGGCGCCGCTGCTGGAAGTGATCACCGACACCCCCGAGCGGCTGGCGGTGGCCGACGAGGAGTCGGCCGAGTTGCGGCGGGCCATCGCGGAGCTGCCGCCGGGCCAGGCCCGTGCCATCGTCATGGCCGGCATCTACGGCATGACCGCGCAGCAAGTGGCGGACCTGGAGCAGATCCCCCTCGGCACCGCCAAGACCCGGATCAGGACGGCGCTGGCCAAGCTGCGCGAGACCCTGACGCACAGGCAGGACACGACATCATGACCGGCGACGACACCTTCGCGTGCCGACGGCTGCGGGACAGCGCCGCCGAAGTGGCACTGGGAGTACTGCCCGCCCAGGAGCGCGCCGCTGCCCTGGCCCACCTGCAGCGTTGCCCCGCCTGCCGGGAGAACGTCCGGGAACTGGCGCGCACGGCCGACGAACTGCTCCACCTGATTCCCGGACTCGAGCCGCCGGAGGGGTTCGAAACCCGTGTGCTCCAGCGCATCGGACTGTCGCCCCGACGCCGTCGCCGGACACTGCGCCAACGGTTCGCCCTCGGCCTCGCAGCCGCTGTGGCAGCCGCGACGCTGGCCGTGGGCGGATGGGCGATCGGCGTCACCTCCGCGTCCCCACCGTCCGACACCGGCCCCGCCCGGCCCGACCGGCTGCTCAGCGCCGGCCTCACCTCCCACAGCCAGGACGTCGGACGCGTCTTCGCCTACACGGGTCGGCCGCACTGGCTGTACGTGTCGGTGGACGCCGACAACCTCCCCGCACGCGCCCGGGCGGCCCTTCACGGCACACTCACCTGCCAGATCGAACGGGCGGACGGTTCCACCACCACCATCGGCACCTTCTCCCTGGCCGCCGGCTACGCCCAGTGGGTCACCCCCTATCCCGCCGGCTCGTCGCCCGTGACCAAGGTGCACCTGCTCGCGGCCGACAGGTCGGTCGTGGCCGACGCCACCCTCCATCCGTCCGACTGAGCCGCACCGGCCAGGGCCCTGCCCCGGCCGGCCGCGTGACCCACCTCCGAGCGGGTTTCGGCGGAACCCCGGTCGGATCCCGGTGCTCCGATCGCGAAGAACGCGGGCGGGCCGTGTCCGCGCCTCCGTCGGCCCTACTCCACGGTGCAGCTTCCAACGGGTGAATCCGGCCGCCCGGTGGCCGACGGCCGACGTGACAGCGGGAAGGTCATTCCGCACACCGACAATCGATGAGCACGGAGCGTTCCCCATGCCGAAGTTCCTCATCCAGGCCACCTACACGTCCGAAGGCACGAAGGGCCTGCTCAAGGACGGCGCGAGCGGCCGCCGCGCCGCCGTCGACCAGGTCGTCACCGGCCTCGGCGGGAAGGTCGAGGCCATGTACTTCGCCTTCGGGGAGAACGACACCGTGATCATCGTCGACCTCCCCGACGCGGTCTCCATGGCCGCCGTCAGTCTCGCCGTCAAGGCCAGCGGAGCCCTCCAGACCCGGGCCACCCCGCTCCTCACCCTCGACGAGATCGACGAGGCCACCCGCCGAGAGGTCACCTTCCGCGCCCCCGGCAAGTAGCCGAAAGCCACGGGTGTTTCCGGTGGGACCCGATCTCTCCATCGGCGACCGAGTGCCCGGGTAATTCGACGGCGCGCGTCGCACGGGTTCCGCCCGCTGGCACCGTGGGAGAACTCAAGCACCGGATCCGCGCCCACTTCACCGACTCCACGGTCGTCGTCCACCAGGCGTACCCACCGGAGATCGGCCTGCCCGCAGCCCGGGATGGCCGCTTCCCGGCGGCCTGGAAGCGGGACCGGATGACGTGGGTCATCAAAACGCGTTCGCAGCCTCTTCCGTGCTGCGGGCAGCCGCCGGCCCAGGCTGCTCTGCTCCACGTCGAGGCTGTCCCGTGGCGCACCTGCGGAGGGCCGTGTGTCCGGGCCGACGGCCGCCGTTCGGATCACCCAAGGCTGTCCTTCAGGTGATGGCCGGACGCCTCATGGGCCAAGCAGCTGTCGCAGGGGTACGACGTCTCAGCAGAGGACGAACCCGGAATGCCGTGAGGAGCTTGGGAATGTACGCAGCGGTCCGGCGGTACGAAGGGGTGACCGATCCGGCCGAGGCGGTACGTCTCGTGAACGAGGGGTTCGTGCCGCTCCTGCGCCAGGTCTCCGGCTTCGTGGCCTACTACTGGATCGATGCCGGGAACGGGGTGGTGGTCTCGACCAGCGTCTTCCAGGACCGGGCCGGTGCCGAGGAATCGATCTCGAGGGCGGCGGACTTCGTGCGGGACAACCTCGCGTCAGTGCTTCCCAACCCTCCCCAGGTCATGGCCGGCGAAGTGGGGGCTTTCGCGTGACAGCGTTCGGACCAGCCACGTGAGAGCTCTCCGATGCTGTCCGGCCTGCCGTGCCCACAGAGTCGCCCTTCTCAGCGTTGATCCCGCGAGGGTTTTGGCCTCAGCCTCCACGAGGGTCGCCACCATCACGGAGAGCTAGGACCACCTTGTGGCAACGCGCGCTACCGAACGTGTAGCTCCGACCTGCTCGCCGACGGATTCGGGGCGCGGGAGTAGACCCGTATGCCCCAGTGCGCTCGCCGCGCGACTACTTCCGGGTGACGCTGTGACGGTGACGGATGCGCCCGCCTCCCGCCCGCGTCGTGAGGTGCGGTGACGACCGCGCCAGGACGAAGGGTCAACAGGTCATGGTGGACATGCCTCACGGAGCACGGCAGGAGACCAGAGGCGCCCGAAACGATGGCCAGCCAGCCGGACCGATGAGGTACTTCGGTGTGCTGCTCCTCCTCAGCGGAGTGCTGAGCATCCTTCAGGGCATCGCTGGCATTGCCAAGGATCATCTTTTTGGCGTGCCGCGGTACTACGAGTACCGGTTCGACCTCACTAGCTGGGGCTGGATCCACCTCGTCGTAGGCGTTGCGCTGGTAATTGTGGGCATGGGAGTGCTGCGGGCCATGAGCTGGGGCCGCGCGGCCGGGGTGACGACCGCCTCGATCAGTCTGGTGACCCAGTTCATGTTCATCCCTTACTACCCTCTGTGGTCGATCAGTGTGATGGCGCTCGATCTGATCATTTTGTGGGCTCTGGCACGGATCGCCATCGCCTGATTGGAACCGAAGCCGGCTCGCATGCTTCACGGAGTGTGACACTCCTCCGAACTGAGAGTTCACGGTGATCAAAGAGGGCTAGCACAATGCGCTGAGTTGTCGGTGGGTGATCAGGCAGCAGGCGAGTTCGAGGAAGGCTTCGTGGATGTCGGCTCGTCTCTTCCATCGGATGCGTAGCCGACGGAAGCCGTGGAGCCTCCTTCTACTGCGCGAAGTGCGGAGTCGAACTCACCCCGGACTTGGTGGAGCTGCCGCCGTGCCGGAAGTCTCGGACCGTGACAAGGATCGGGACAAGGAGACGGGTCTGGCCCCCTCCAGCGTGCCGCGAGGGCACCATGCCGTTGGTCCCGAGCCGTGGGACGCACCGTTCACCCCGCCAGCCGACGAACCTCGGCCGCACCATCCGCACCGACTGCTCATGCCACCCGAGCTGACCGACTGGATCCCGGCCGCCCGAGGAACAGCGTCGTCGTGCATCCTCAAGACGTACCCGCTCTGAGGCTGCTGCATCGGGGTGGCTCGCACTGGACTGCTGCGGTCCGCTCGGCACCGGGGGCCGCAACATGGCCTGTGGCTGCGGTGTCCTCGTCGCCACCCTCGCTGCCGACTGCATGGGCCCGTACGAACTCCACCTCGATCCCGTACGGGTGCGGGCGTTCGACACGAAGGAATCGAAGAGATGAACAGCCGTCCTGGGGCAGCGCATGCTGCCGAACTGGAACCGCTCAGGCGCCACCTCCGTGACCCCTCGTTCGAGTTCGATGTGGGGCCCGGGTGGTGGGCCCTTGTGCTGCGGTGCCATGAGGCGGTCGTCACGGCGTTTCCCGAGTACGAGCTTCTGGCGGTGAAGCAGAAGTGGGCGGTCCTGGCCTTCCAGGCGTTTCCTCGGCCGTGGAAGCAGGGTGGAAACTGGACGTCCGACGAGGCGGTCAGGCTCAACGCGCTGGTGGCCGAGTTCACGGCTGCCGGCGAGCACATCTGCGAGCGCTGCGGCAACCCTGGAACGCTGCGCGAGACCCGACCGATCGAGCTGGTTCTCTGTGGTGCGTGCGAGTCCTGCGTGGGACCGGACGGCCGTCTGTAGGCGCTTCTTGCTTCACGCCGCCACCAAAGGTTCGTGAGCGAGACTTGATGTGGGTCATCAAGCCGCGTTGACAGACTCCTGTCGGTCGCCTGCGTTCGAGGTCATGGACGCTCTTCGGAGGCGGGAGAACGCCTGAGCCCCACGGGTGGGGACACGTTCGATGTCAGTGGCCCTTTCTAGGCTGCCAGCCATGAGCAGATGGATGGGGAACACCCAGGTCCTGGCAGAACAGGCCGCTCAATACCAGGCCCTCGCGGAGCGCGGCGATCTGCCTGAGCTGTCTCGCGCCGTCATGCGGGCCGCCTGCAACAACGGCTCCATGACGGGTGTGGGGTTCGAGAACATGGAGCTCCTACGCGCACTGCCCGACAAGGACCGGCTGGAGCTCGCCGGCATATGGGCCCGTTGGTACGCCCACGTGGAAGACGACTGCTCGGCCGAAGAGTTCAGGCGGGATCCGGGGTACCTCCGCACCGAACTACTCATGGTCGCTTCCGGAGTCGTCCGTGGCCTCGACGGGGACCTGTTGGCTGCCGAACGCCAGGAACAGCTCTCCCGGTTGAAGGACCAATACCTCCTCTGGTCGACCCACCGGATCTGGGAACTGGCCGATGCGGAACTCGCAGCCGGACGTACTCCCGACACGGCCATCCTGGCCGCCTTCCGGCGCACAAATGCGGCGGCGAACCTGCCGGGCTTCCGTCGCACGCAGGCGGCCGCGAACGGCGCGGAGCCCGGAATGCGGAACCTACTGGCTCATTTTCCTGGTCCGGTGCTCAATCCCGGTGAACCGTGGGCCGACGCGGCTCTCAAGGAAGCAACTGCCGGAGGAGAGCCGTGGCAGCGGCTGCTGGAGCATGCGGCCCCCGCGACGGCCTACGCACCATCAGCGAAGTGGAGACGGACCGGATCGGCCCTGCTGGACGCCGTTGGCCCGGAAGAGGCGCGACGGGCAGTACTCAGCCTGGATCCACCGCGCGATAGCCGGTCTGTGGACGACGAAATGAGAAGAGGTGCCCGCTGACCTGGGATGATGGGAGTTCCTACGCCCTCATCAATCCCACGAAGCAAGGCACCTCGTAAGTGAAAGTCTCCCACAGCCCGGCGACGCTGTTCGCCGCGTTCGACGACCCGGACCTGATCGCGCATGCCGGGCTGGTCCCGACGATCCGACTGGCCGAGCGGTGCGGTCTGCCCCGGTTGGTGGCCGAGAAGGTGAGGCTCACCGGCGCGGCCAACGGTGCCGGTACGGCGGCCGACGCGAAGGCCCTGTCGATCGTGGGCGGCATGATCGCCGGGGCGGACAGCATCGAGGATCTGGACGTTCTTCGGCACGGCGGCCTGTCCCGCCTGTTCGGTGGGGTACGTGCGCCGTCCACACTGGGGTCGTTCCTGCGCGCCTTCACCTGGGGACACGTGCGCCAACTCGAGTCCGCGGTGCGGGCGTTCACCTGCACTCTGGCCGCGCACACCGGTCTGGTCCCGAAGCGGGACGAGGTGGTGTTCGTGGACATCGACTCCAAGGTCAAGCAGGTCTACGGGCCGGCCAAACAGGGCGCCTCGTTCGGCTATACCAAGCAGCGCGGCCTGCACTTCCAGATCGTCACCGTCAAGACATCCACCTGCGCTCCGGTCATCGTCGCCACCCGGCTGCGCAAGGGCTCGGCAGGCTCCGGCAAGGGAGCGGCGAGCCTCCTGCGCGAGGCCCTGGCCACGGTCCGGGCGATGGGCATCACCGCGAAGGTCATCGTGCGTGCGGACTCGGCGTACTTCTCCCACAAGGTGGTGGACGTGTGCCGGAAGGCGGACGCGCACTTCTCGCTGGCTGTGGCGGTGCACAAGACCATCCGCGAGGCGATCGCGGGCATCGCCGAGACCGCCTGGACACCGATCAAGTACGCCGCCGCCGTCTGGGACGCCGCCGAGGCACGCTGGATCTCCGACGCCGAGATCGCCGAGGTCCCCTTCACCGCGTTCACCAGCAAGAAGAAGGCGTTTCACGCCACCGCCCGGCTGATCGTGCGCCGGGTGAAGCGCCTGAACCCGAAGAGCGTGCCCGCGGGCCAGGCCGAACTGTTCGGCGTCTGGCGCCACCACGTSATCTTCACCGACAGCCCGTTCGTYCTSGYCCAGGCCGAAYCMATGCACCGYGAACACGCCSWSRTCGAGCAGGTCTTYGCCGAYYTGGAAGACTCCGCGCTCGCCCAYCTGCCGTCGGGGARGTTCACCGCGAACGCYGCYTGGCTCACCCTGGCCGCCMTCGCCTACAACCTCACCCGGGCCGCCGGCCACCTCGCCTCCGTCTTCCATGCCAGGGCACGGACCGGCACCATCCGCCGCCAYCTGATCAACGTCCCCGCCCGGATCGCCACCGGCGCCCGTCGCCTCACTCTCCACCTGCCCCGGCACTGGCGCTGGCAGGACGACTTCACCGATCTGTGGACGGCGACCGGACAGCGCATGGTCACCTGACCTGCGCGACCGCCCTGCCCGGCCACGACCCGAAAGACTTTGGAGACCCCGCACCGGACGGCCATCCGGCGATCACTGCTGCCCGCACCCCGAAAGATCACCCCGAACCCGCCCGAAACCGAAGATCAGAATTCACGCGGTGGATCGAGGCTGAGAGACTGCCGCCATGAATTTGACGCCCGATCAGGCAGCATTGGCGGTAGAACGTCACGACTGCCCGAACTGTGACGCGCCCGCCGGCAGTGCCTGTCGCACCCGGGGCGGCAAGACCGCCGCGAAGTACCACACCCCGCGCTTCGTCCTCGTGCCCGCGCTGCGCGAGGAACTCGAAGTGCCGGTGCCCGCCGACCGACGGCCGGGCCGCGCGTGGAAGCAGGGCCCGCGCTCGCGGTGGTCCCCGCGCCCCGCACCGAGCGGCCGGTGAGGATCGGATACGCCAGGACATCGACCGCCCGCCAGGAGCTGGCGAGCCAGCTCGAAGCCCTCCGCCGGGCGGAGTGCCACAAGATCTTCCAGGAGCAGATCAGCACCCGGATCAAGGTCCGGCCCGAACTGGAGAAGGCGCTCGCCCTGGCCCACCAATTCAAGGAGGCCGCGCCCGAGACGCCGGTCATCTTCACCGTCCACGAGCTCAAGCGCCTCGCGCGCAACGCCGCCGAGCTGATGACGCTGTCCGCCGAGCTCCAGGACGGCGGCATCCAGCTCGAACTCCTCACCGGTCCGCTCACCGGCATCTACGACCCCAACGGCATGGGCGCCATGTTCTTCGCCGTCCTCGCCGTCGCCGGGCAGATCGAGCGCAACTACATCCGGGAGAAGACCCTCGAAGGCCAGGTCGCCGCAGCGGCCAAGGGCAACCACGGCGGACGGCCGAAGGTCATCGATGACGACATGCTCACCTTCGCCCTCGCGCTGAAGGACAGGGGCGTCCCCGTCCCCGAGATCGCGAAGAAGCTCACCATCAAGGACGGCAAGAACGCGGGCAAGTCTCCGTCGGTCGCCTCCCTCTACCGGGCACTCGCCGAAGCCGAGAACGCGGTGGCGGACGACGACCTGCCGCTGCGGCCCAAGCCCGTCCGCATCCGCCGCCCCGAGGACCCGCTCACTCCCGAGGAGATCGACCTGCGTGAGCGCCTCCAGGCGCAGCCGCACCCGAACGCCGGAGGCCCTCGTGGATGACCTCGCGACCGTACGCGCGCAGGAGTACGAGAAGGTGTTCAGCGACCTCATCACCACCGCCGAACGGCTCGACATGCTCCGGCGCCTGGAGGGCGGCGGTGTCGACCCCCACGCGACCGCGGCCATGCACGCCCTCCGCTTCGCCGCCACCATCCTGTGGCCCACCATCCCGAGCGCCCCGCCGCCCGGCTTCCGGCACGACAGCGAGCGTCTCCTTCATCTGGCCGCCCACTGGCGCGAGGCGGCACTGGAACTCGGCGAGTTCGCCCCCGCGCGCCCCACCCTGCGGCTCGTCACCGACACGACACCACCCTCGTAGAGGGGTCGCGGATCCCGTAAACTTACTGGTCACCAGCCGCACGGCGGGGTGATGATGACCGCCACACGCCCGTACGAGAGGAAGAGGAGCGGCGCCCATGGCTCTGCCCGCACTGACCGCCGAGGCCCGCGCCGAGGCACTGAAGAAGGCCGCTGCCGTCCGCAAGGAACGCAGCGAGATCCTCGAAGCTCTCAAGACGAACAAGGCCACCTTGAAGGAGGTGCTGGAGCGCGAGGACCCGGTCGTCGGCAAGGTGTACGTCCGCCGCCTGCTGGAGTCGCTGCCCGGCATCGGCAAGGTCCGCGCCGGCCAGCTCCTGGCCGACCTCGACATCTCCGAACGCCGTCGCGTCCAGGGCCTCGGCGCCCGCCAGAAGGAACGCCTCCTCGAACTCTTCCCGCCGCGCGCCTGACCATCGTCGCCCGCGCGCTACAACGGCAGAGGACCCCGGTGCACCCTCACCGGGGTCCTCTGCCGTTCATGATCAATCTCAGCGCCAACGGCTGTACCGATGTTCCAACCACCGCCAATTGCATCGGATGCGAACTCGCGACAGTCGGCGAATCGGTCTGCGGGAAGACGGCAATCGTGGCGTTGAACTGCGGACTTGAGCGAGACCTTGAGTGGTGACGATACCCGCCACGACGGCTTCGTGGGGCCTCCTACAGGGAGCTGGCCTGGGGGTCCGTCGGCCGCTCGCATAGGATGCGGTTTTCTCGCATCTGATGCGAGTCACGGAGAGTGGTGAAGCGTTGAGGTTCAACGGTTCGATACCAGGGGCGGCCGGGCTGCACCTGGTCGACGGGGTCGCGTTGCTGCGGCCGGAGGAACAGGTCTTCGCGGCGATGCTGACCGGGTTCGCCAACCAGCAGCTCGCCCGGAATCTGGCCCGGACGACGGTCGAGGGCAGGGAGAACACGGTCAAGGCGTTCGCGGCCTACGTGAACACCTACCCCTGGCTCTGGACGCCGGCGATGGTCGACGAGTGGCTCGGCGACCTGCGCTCGCTGCGGGACCTGAAGCGCTCCACGATCCGCTCGTACTCCGAGGCCGTGCGGGCGTTCTGCCACTTCGTCACCGATCCCCTCTACGAGTGGACGGCGACCTGCGAGGAGCGGTTCGGCACCCACCCGGTCCAGGTGGTGCACGAGTGGAACACCGCGGTGCACGTCCAGGACAACGAGGCGGACGCGAAGAAGCGCGCGTTCACCAAGGCCGAGCTGCACGCCTTCTTCGCGCACTGCGACGACGAGGTCGCCCGCATCCGGGCCTTCGGCCGCAAGGGCTGGCTGCCCGCGTTCCGTGACGCGACGCTGTTCAAGACCGCCTACGCCTACGGGACACGGCGCAACGAGACGCGGATGCTCGACGCAGCCGACTTCGGCCGCAACCCGCACGGCGGTGAGTTCGGCCAGTACGGTCGCTGCCAGGTCCGGTTCGGCAAGGCCAAGAAGGGCTCGCCGCCAAAGCGTCGCGGGGTGCTGACCGTCTTTGACTGGACCCCGGACGTCCTGGACGAGTGGTTCACCGAGGTCCGCCCGCTGTTCGGCACCGACAACAACCCGGCGGCCTGGCCCTCCGAGCGGGGCCTGCGGATCGGATGCCAGCGCCTCAACTCCCGCTTCATCGCCTACCGCAAGGCCCTCGGCCTGGACGACGGACTCGACTTCCACTCCTTCCGCAGGTCCTACGTCACCCACCTGATCGAGGACGGCTGGGACCCGCGTTTCGTCCAGGAGCAGGTCGGCCACGAACACGCCAGCACCACCTCGCTCTACACCTGCGTCTCCTCCGACTTCCGCACCCGCACCCTGCGGCGGCATCTGGACTCCACGATCGCCGCCGCTCTCCAGACCCAGACCGGGAGGCAGGCATGAAACGCAAGGTCGGCTACACCTGGCGGCTGCGCGAGGTCATGGCCCAGCACCGGATCTTCACGGCCACCGAACTGGTGCCGCTGCTGCACGAACGCGGCATCGACCTGTCCGCCTCCCAGGTCCACCGCCTGGTCTCAGGCACCCCGGAACGCTTGTCGTTGCAGGTCATGGCCGCGCTCTGCGACATCCTCTCGTGCACCCCGGCCGACCTGGTGGCCACCACTGCGGAGAACGTCGGCGTCCGCAAGACCGCCACCGGCGACCTGCCCACCCCGCCCGCGAACGTCGCCAAGCTCCGCCCCCGCGCCGCCCGCATCCTGCCCGACGCATGACCCGCCCCTACGCCACCGACGAACAGTACGAGCGCTGGTTCATGGCCGAGTGCTGCCGCTGCGGCCGCCACAGGCACAAGGCCGGCACGTGGCCCGACGGATACGTCTGCCGGACGTGCTCGGACCGGGCCGTCCGGACGCGAGGCACCTGCCCCGGATGCGGCGAGGACCGGGCCCTTCCCGGACTCCGCCCCGGCGACAGGGCGGCGATCTGCACCACCTGCGCCGGCTTCGCGCAGACCTTCGACTGCTCACGCTGCGGCTTCGAGGGCAAGCTCCTGGGCGGTCGGCTCTGCGAACGCTGCACGCTCGCCGACCGCCTCACCGCGCTCCTCGACGACGGCACGGGCCGTCTCCGGCCCGCTTTGGTCCCGCTGTTCGACCTGCTGGTGACGATGGACAAGCCCGGAAGCGGACTGGCCTGGCTGGATATGCGCCGCGGCCAGCTGGGCAACGCCTCGCAGCTGCTTCGCCGGCTCGGCCTCGGCGAGATCCCGCTCACCCACGACGCGTTCCACAAACTCCAGCCCTGGCGGGCAGCCTCCCACCTGGAAGAACTTCTCATGGGCTGCGGAATCCTGCCTGCGGCCGACAAGCACCTCTGTTCCTTCCAGCGCTGGCTTCCCGGCCACCTGGCCGATATACCTGGCCCCGAGCACGCGAAGTCGATCAGGCTCTTCGCGACCTGGCACGTCCTTCCCAGGCTTCGTGCCCGCGCTGAGCGGAGCCACATCACCCCGAGCATCCGTCGCTTCGCCAGCGAACAGATCAAGTACGCGACCGGCTTCCTGCTCTGGCTCGGCGAGCGGAACACCACCCTCGCGTCATGCGGCCAGGTCGACGTCGACGCCTGGTTCGCCGAGAACCCCGAGCATGCCCGCACCCGCCTGAGAGGCTTCCTCAACTGGGCCGTGCAGGGCCGGCACTGCCCACGTTCCCTGGCCATCCCCGCGATGAAGATCTCCCGCCGGTCCGCACTGAGCGAGGACGAACGCCTTGCCGCCCTGGGGCGCCTGCTCACCGATGCGGAGATACCGATGCGACTCCGCGTCGCCGGCATCATCGTTCTCCTCTACGCACAGCCCCTGAGCCACGTCGTCCGGCTCGCCGTGGACGACGCCGTCCACGACGGGGACACCATGCTGCTCCGACTCGGCGAACCGCCTTCGCCCGTTCCCGCACCGGTCGCTGCCCTACTGCTGGAGCACCTCGCTACCCGCGCCAACATGAACACCGCCACCAACCCGGCCTCGCGCTGGCTCTTCCCCGGCCGCCGCACCGGCCAGCCGCTGGGCTCGAACCATTTGTCCGCGCTCCTGAACCAGGCCGGCATCCCGATCGCCGCGGCCCGCGGCGCCGCCATCCGGCAGCAACTCCTCGAACTGCCCGCACCTGTCGTCGCGGACGCTCTCGGCTACCACAACAAGACCACCAGCCGACTCCGCAACGAGACCGGCGGAACCTGGAGCCGATACGCCCCGGGCGATCACACCAGGTCACCAGCGGGCTGGGTCCCTCGGGGAACCAGCGACAGTTGAATACGAGAGCCCACCAGTATCAACCCCCGTCCCCGAGGCCCGGCTGCCGGTGGGGGGTCCACCACTCGGTGAGGCCCCACACCCCGAGTGCGAGCGCGGCCACGGCTGCGAGTGCGGCGGCCCAGGGCCGGTGCACCCATCGCGTGATCAGCGTCCAGGTCAAGAGCGGAACCAGAGCGCCGCCGAGCACGATAAGCGGAAGATCGATATAGAGCACGCTCAGATCACGGGCATGGCCCTCGAATCCGCCGTCGATACTGATCGCGGCCTGCGGCGCCCACACAAGCGGCGCGGTCGCCGCACCCAGGCCAGTGAGGAGGCATCCGGCGCCACCTCTGGTCGTTGGGTTCATGCCCGTGGTCCGCCCTGTGGTCTTTCTGCTCATGCCCGTGACAGACGTGCTGGCACGGTACATGGTTCCGGGGATCACACAAGGTCACCAACGGGCCCGCTGAAGCTGAACACTCGCGACAGTTGAATACGCGAGCTCACCAGTAAGTATCGGGCCTCAGGTCCGAGGTCAGCGTGTGCAGGGCCGGCCGCCGTACCTCCTGCGACGCGTCAGAACCCATCATGCGGCTTCCGTACCTCCGGGGCTGGTGCACCGCTAGCCTTCTGCCGGTCGCCTACTTGGGCGGGACTGAGGCCGGAAGGGAATCATCGTGTCTGTCCTTATCGCCGGGGGAGCCGGGTACATCGGAAGCACTGTTGCGTCGGCCTGTCTGGACGCGGGCGTCACTCCGGTGATCCTCGACAACCTCGTCCGGGGCCGCGCCGAGTTCACCGAGGGGCGGATTTTCTACGAGGGCGACATCTCGGACGGGGACCTGGTCGACCGGATCTTCTCGGAGCACCCGGATATCTCCGCCGTGGTGCACTGCGCGGCGCTGATCGTGGTGCCAGAGTCCGTGGCGGACCCGATCGGCTACTACGAGGCGAACGTCGCCAAGAGCCTGGCCTTCGTCAGCCACCTCCACCGCAACGGCTGCGACCGCCTCATCTTCAGCAGTTCGGGCTCCATCTACCAGGCCGAGGACGGCTCCCCTGTCACCGAGGACTCGCCGCTGGCGCCGCAGAGCCCCTACGCGCGGACCAAGGCGGTGTGCGAGGAGATGTTCGCCGACATCGCTGCGGCCGGGCAGCTGCGGGTGCTGTCCCTGCGCTACTTCAACCCGGTCGGATCCGATCCCCTGCTGCGGACCGGTCTCCAGCTCAAGAGGCCCAGTCACGCGCTGGGGAAGCTGATCCAGGCCCACCAGGAGGGCACACCGTTCCCGGTCACCGGCGTGAACTATCCGACTCGCGACGGGTCGGGCATCCGTGACTACGTGCACGTCTGGGATCTGGCCGCAGCCCACATCGCGGCGATCGAGCGTTTCGACTCCATCCTCAGCGAGTCGAAACGCTCGATCGCGATCAACCTGGGCACCGGCTCCGGTACCACCGTCCGGGAGCTGTGCGCGGCGTTCAACGCCGTCGTGAGCACGCCTCTGGCGACGGTCGACGCCGATCCGCGCCCCGGGGACGTCGCCGGCGGGTACACCACGAGCGACCGGGCCGCGACGCTGCTGGGGTGGGAGCCGAAGCTGTCCCTGGAGGAGGGCATCCGCTCCGCCCTGGACTGGCTCCCGGTGCGCGACAAGATGCTGAAGGACTAAAAGCCGCCCCGCACCGTCACCCCTGTGGCCTGATACGTGATCTCCGACTGCTGGCGCAGGTCGTCGGCGAACAGGTCAAGCAGTTCAGCGAACGCCTCCTCGTGCTCGTCTCGGGAGAGCGTCAGAGTGAATTTCTCCCTCACGGTGGCCAGGTCGGTCACTTGGTCGGTTGAGGCTCCGGCGTGTGATGGGTGCCTGCCGAACCGATCGGAGGCCGGTTGTCGACCGGGGTCTTGACGGAGTCCAGCAGCAGCTGGGCGACGTCCACGACCTGGACGGTCTCCTTGGCCTTTCCGTCGTTCTTCTTGCCGTTGACCGAGTCGGTCAGCATGACCAGGCAGAACGGGCAGGCGGTGGAGACGATGTCCGGGTCGAGGGCGAGGGCCTCGTCGACGCGCTCCTCGTTGACGCGCTTGCCGATCCGCTCCTCCATCCACATCCTCGCGCCGCCGGCGCCGCAGCAGAAGCCGCGCTCCTTGTGGCGGTGCATCTCCTCGTTGCGCAGGCCCGGGACCTTGCCGATGATCTCCCGCGGCGGCGTGTAGATCTTGTTGTGCCGGCCCAGGTAGCACGGGTCGTGGTAAGTGATGAGGCCCTCGACCGGGGTGACCGGGATCAGCTTGCCCTCGTCGACGAGGTGCTGGAGCAGTTGGGTGTGGTGGATGACCTCGTAGTCGCCGCCGAGCTGCGGGTACTCGTTGCCGAGGGTGTTGAGGCAGTGCGGGCAGGTGGCGACGATCTTCTTCGCCGACTTCGGCTTGCGCGACTCCTCGGTGACCTGGCCGTCGTCGTCCAGCTCCTCGCCGAACGCCGTGTTCAGCGCCATGACGTTCTCCATGCCGAGCTCCTGGAACAGGGGCTCGTTGCCCAGGCGGCGGGCGGAGTCGCCGGTGCACTTCTCGTCGCCGCCCATGATCGCGAACTTCACGCCCGCGATGTGCAGCAGCTCGGCGAAGGCCTTGGTGGTCTTCTTGGCGCGGTCCTCCAGGGCGCCAGCGCAGCCGACCCAGTACAGGTACTCGACCTCGGCCAGGTCCTCGAGGTCACGGCCGACGACCGGGACCTCGAAGTCGACCTCCTTGAGCCACTCCAGGCGCTGCTTCTTGGCCAGGCCCCAGGGGTTGCCCTTCTTCTCCAGGTTCTTGAGCATCGTGCCCGCCTCGGACGGGAACGCCGACTCGATCATGACCTGGTAGCGGCGCATGTCGACGATGTGGTCGACGTGCTCGATGTCGACCGGGCACTGCTCGACGCAGGCGCCGCAGGTGGTGCAGGACCACAGGACGTCCGGGTCGATGACGCCGTTCTCCTCGAGGGTGCCGATCAGCGGGCGCTCGGCCTCGGCCAGCGCCGCCGCGGGCACGCCGGTGAGCTGCTCGGCGGAGGCCTTCTCCTCGCCCTCCATCGTCTTGCCGCCGCCGGCCAGCAGGTAGGGGGCCTTGGCGTGCGCGTGGTCGCGCAGGGACATGATCAGCAGCTTCGGGGAGAGCGGCTTGCCGGTGTTCCAGGCCGGGCACTGCGACTGGCAGCGGCCGCACTCGGTGCAGGTGGAGAAGTCCAGCAGGCCCTTCCAGGAGAACTGCTCGACCTGGGAGACGCCGAAGACGTCGTCCTCGCCGGGGTCGGTGAAGTCGATCGGCCTGCCGCCGGACGTCATCGGCTGCAGCGCGCCCAGCGCGGTCGAGCCGTCCGCGTTGCGCTTGAACCAGATGTTGGGGAAGGCCAGGAAGCGGTGCCAGGCCACACCCATGTCGGTGTTGAGGGAGACCACGATCATCCACACGAAGGACGTGCCGATCTTGATCATCGCGAACAGGTAGACCAGGTTCTCCACCGCGGACACGCTCAGGCCCCGGAACGCCGCCACGAGCGGATACGACACCGGGTACGAGGCCTCGTACCCGTCAACGCCGTGCAGCGCGCCCTCCAGGCCGCGCAGCGTCAGAATCGCCAGACCGATGATTAGGATGACGGCCTCGACGAAGTATGCCTGGCCGAAGTTGGAACCGGCGAAGCGGGACTTACGGCCCATCAGCCTCGGGTGAGACACCTGACGGATCCCGATGAGGGTGAGGATGCCGAGCGTGGTCAGCACTCCCACGAGCTCGGTGAAGACCTCGTACGGCGCCCACTCACCGATGACGGGAAGCATCCAGTCGGCCTGGAAGAGCTGCCCGAAGGCGTTCACCAGGGTCAGAACGAGGGTGAAGAAGCCCACCGCCACGAACCAGTGCGCCGCGCCCACGATGCCCCAGCGGTTGAGGCGGGTGTGACCCAAAAACTCCCTGAACAGCGTCCACCTTCGCTGCCCGGGACGGTCGGTGCGGGTGCCGGTGGGCACATTCTGTCCGAGCCGCACGAACCGGTAGATCTGAGCCATGGCTCGGGCGAACAACGCCACGCCCACCACGGCCAGGACCAGCGACACGATGATCGCGGCGAGTTGCATGGGAAACGCCTTCTGTCTCGTGCGGAACTCAGCCCTTGCGGGTGTTGATCTCCTCGGTGAGCTGCGGGACGACCTCGAACAGGTCGCCGACCACGCCGTAGTCGACCAGGTCGAAGATCGGCGCCTCGGCGTCCTTGTTGACCGCCACGATGGTCTTGGAGGTCTGCATGCCGGCCCGGTGCTGGATCGCGCCGGAGATGCCGTTGGCGAGGTACAGCTGCGGCGAGACGGACTTGCCGGTCTGGCCGACCTGCTGGGTGTGCGGATACCAGCCGGCGTCGACGGCCGCCCGCGAGGCACCCACGGCCGCACCGAGGGAGTCGGCCAGCGCCTCGATCAGCGCGAAGTTCTCCGCGCCGTTCACCCCGCGGCCGCCGGAGACCACGATCGCGGCCTCGGTCAGCTCCGGACGCCCCGTCGACTCCCGGGCGGTGCGACCGGTGACCTTCGTGCCGGTGGCCTGCGCGGAGAAGGACACGGACAGCTGCTCGACCGCGCCCGCGGCCGGGGCGGCCTCCACGGCGGCGCTGTTGGGCTTGACCGTGATGACCGGGGTGCCCTTGGTGACCCGGGAGCGGGTGGTGAACGAGGCGGCGAACACCGACTGGACGGCCACCGGGCCCTCCTCCCCGGCCTCCAGGTCGACGGCGTCGGTGATGAGGCCCGAGCCGAGGCGCAGCGCCAGGCGGGCGGCGATCTCCTTGCCCTCGGTGGAGGAGGAGACCAGCACGGCGGCCGGGGACACCTGCTCGACCGCGGCCTGCAGGGCGTCCACCTTCGGCACCACCAGGTAGTCGGCGTACTCGGCGGCCTCGTGGGTCAGCACCTTGACCGCGCCGTGCTCGGCGAGCACGCCGGCGGTGTCGGCGGCGCCGCTGCCGAGGGCGACGGCGACCGGCTCGCCCAGGCGGCGGGCCAGGGTCAGCAGCTCCAGGGTGGGCTTGCGGACGGCGCCGTCCACGTGGTCGACAAGGACGAGGACTTCAGCCATGGGACTTCTTCTCTCCTGCGTGCGAGGGAATGCGGGACGGGTCGGCGAACGGCGCCTTTAGATGAACTTCTGGCTCGCGAGGAACTCGGCGAGCTGCCGGCCGCCCTCGCCCTCGTCCTTGACGATCGTGCCCGCACTGCGGGCCGGACGCTCGGTCGCGGCCTCCACGGTCGTCCAGGCGCCCTGAAGGCCGACCTCGCCTTCGTCGAGGTCCAGGTCCGACAGGTCCGACAGGTCCCAGGAGACCACCGGCTTCTTCTTGGCCGCCATGATGCCCTTGAACGACGGGTAGCGGGCCTCGCCCGACTGGTCGGTCACCGACACCACCGCCGGCAGGGAGGCCTGCAGCTGCTCGGAGGCGACGTCGCCGTCGCGGCGGCCGGTCACCGTGCCGTCCTCGACGTTCACCTCCGACAGGAGCGTGACCTGCGGGACGCCGAGGCGCTCGGCCAGCAGGGCCGGCACCACGCCCATGGAACCGTCGGTGGAGGCCATGCCGCAGACCACCAGGTCGAACCCGGCCTTCTCGATCGCCCGGGCCAGCACCAGCGAGGTGCCGATGGCGTCGGTGCCGTGCAGGTCCTCGTCCTCGACGTGGATCGCCTTGTCCGCGCCCATGGACAGCGCCTTGCGCAGCGCGTCCCTGGCGTCCTCCGGGCCCACCGTCAACACCGTCACCTCGGCGTCGTCGGCGTTCTCGGCGATCCGCAGCGCCTGCTCGACCGCGTACTCGTCCAGCTCGGAGAGCAGCCCGTCCACGTCGTCCCGGTCGACGGTCAGGTCCTCGGCGAAGTGCCGGTCGCCGGTGGCGTCGGGCACGTACTTCACAGTGACAACGATCCTCAAGCTCACGATCTGTCTCCTAGTCACTCATCGTTGTGTGGCGAACGGGTGGGCCTTTAACCTCCACATCGCTCAGGCGTGTGAGCGTGGCCAACCGGAGGGCATCTGAGTCGGTGCTGCCACTGGCCACCGCGAGATCGGCCAAGCGGCGCCGGTAGCCACCATTCACACGGTCCGAGGCCGTGCCATACCCCGGACAGGCCGCCTGCCGGTTTTCGGCAAGGGCAACGTCACCCCGCTCGAAACGAGAACCTTGCTCAGGCAGGACCTCACCCCCGCAGCGTAAACACCCGCTGGCCAGGACTCGGGGGGACTTCACCTGAGCCGCAGGCCACGACCTACCTGGGCGTGCGGTGTCCCCAGCTGTACACGGGGTCCGACCCATCGCGTCCCGATGCGACCCAAGCGGGGTCGAGGCCGTCGACCATGCGGACGACCCGCGACTCGTCGAACACGACGACCCGGTCGGCGATGCCCCAGGAGCCGTCGCGCCGCTCGAACCGGTCGACGTACCGGCATCGGATGATCGCCAAGTCCTGCTCCCCGCCGAGCTCGGCGGGCGTCTGCCGCAGGAAGCACAGGCAGTACGACTCGACGTCGGCACTGTGCTCCCCGGTGAACTCCACGAGCACGTTGGAGATGAAGTGCTGGGAGGAGTCGATGGTGCGGTGCCGGCTGCGGATATCCTCGACGAGCCCTGCGGCGTCGCCGGTATACCCGCCGTGGACGTCGACCGCATCGTCGAAGTAGCAGGCCGCAATGCCGTCGTAGTCCAGTCGGTCCACGGCCCGGGCGTACCGGAACAGGACATCCTGGATATCGAAACGGTCGTCGGCGCGGCTCATCGGGAGACCTCCTCGGTCCGGGGGGACAACGCAGCCGCACGCGCGGCCGCCTCGCGGCCGGCGACCCGGCCGAGTACCAGCGCGTGGGCGACGGAGTTGCCGCCGCCGACGTAGCGCTCGCCGAGAATTCCACCGGCGGCCTCGCCGGCCGCGTACAGCCCCGGCACGGCTCGGCCGTCGGTGCCCAGCACTCTGGTCGAGGCATCGACCTCAAGGCCGGTGTGGGTGCAGACCAGTTCGGCGGGGAGCATCCGCACCGCGAAGAAGGGTCCGGTGCCGATCGGCGCGAGGTGCGGGTCGGCGCCCTTGGCCGCAAGTGACTCATGGCGCAGAAAGTCCTCGTCGACGCCCTCGGCGAACAGTTCATTGAACCGGGTGACGCTTGCGACCAGGTGGTCTGCCGGCACGTGCATCAGGCCCGCGAGCTCCTCAAGGGTGTCGGCGCGCAGCACGACGCCCTTGGCGACCTCTTCCAGGATCCGGTCGGCGTCCCAGTCGGCGTAGCCGGTGGGCAGCGAAGTCCGGGCGTTGTCGTCGAACACCGACCAGACCCAGCCGCCGTGGTCCTTGAGGATGCCCGGGCTGACCGCGTACGGGGCGTCCTCGTCCATGCATCGTCGGCCGTCGAGGCCGACGTTGATGCGCGAGGCGGGCGGGAATCCGCTCTGCCAGTGGTGGTAGCGCTGGAATTCGGCGGTCACCAGGAGCAGGCCCCAGCCTTGGCCGAACAGCGCCAGATCGTGCCGCTCGGCGATGCCGATGTGATCTCCTCGCGAGCCCGGAGCGGCCACCACGAACAGCGCGTCGCCGGCGATCTCTGCGTCGGGAAGGAACCGGCGGACCAGATCCGCATCGGCCGCGAGGCCGCCGCTGGCGATGACGACGGCGGCCGCGGTGGCCTCCTCGCCTTCCAGGACGACGCCGCAGACGGCGCCGTCTCGGACCACCAGGTCCTCCACCCGGCTGCCGAGGGCCAGGTCCACGTCGAGCCGTGCGCGGGCCTTGTCGAGCACTTGCACCAATCCGTAGCCCTGGTCCTTGGGCACGTGGCCTCGCCAGACGTCCTCCACGCCGGCCCGGGTCAGCCCCGGCTCGTGGGCGCTGCGCGAGACCTGCGCGGGTATCTCGACCCCCAGTTCGAGCAGCCAGTCAACGACGCGACTGGACTCCTCGCAGAACATCCTGACCGGGCCCGGCCGGACCCGCCAGCCGTTGAGATCCATGTAGTGCTGGAACATGCGCAGCGGCGAGTCCTCGACTCCGAGGCTCTCCTGGACGCTGGTGGCCGAGGCGGTCAGCAGCCCGGCGGAGAGCTGGGTGGACCCGCCGATCTCGCCCTCGGCTTCCAGCAGCAGCACGCGTGCGCCGGCCTGGGCTGCCGAGACCGAAGCCGCCAGGCCGGCACCGCCGGCGCCGACCACGATGACGTCGTAGTCGTACTCCATGCTGTGGGACTCAGACATGCTGCGAACCGCCGTCCACCGGAATGCAGGCGCCGGTGATGTACCGGGCGCTGTCGGAGAGCAGGAAGTACAGGGCGCCGAACACCTCCATGGGCGCGCCGATCCGGCGCAGCGGGACCGTGGTGAGCGCCCGGTCCATCGCGGCCTGGTCCTCACGGACCCAGCGGGTCATCTCGGTGTCGATGTAGCCCGGGGCGATGGAGTTGACCCGGATGTTGTCGGGGCCGAGCTCGACGGCCATGCAGGTGGTGAGGTGCTTCACCGCGGCCTTCGAGGAGTTGTACGAGGCCCGGGTCGGCCGCGCGCGCACGGCCGCGACCGAGGCCATGTTGACGATGGCGCCGCCCCCGACGGTCCGGAAGTGGCGGGCGGCCGCCTGTCCGCCGTACACGACACCGTTGACGTTCACGCCGTAGGTGAGCGCGAGCTGCTGGGGCGTGATGTCGGTGAACTCGGCCTGCGGAAAGACACCGGCGTTGTTCACCCACAGGTCGAGCCGGCCGAACTCGCGCAGGGCGGTGGCGACCAGTTCGTCGCTGGCGGCCGGGTCGGTGACGTCGGCGCCGACGCCGACCACGCGGCCCGCGCCGCGGGTGCCGACGAGGTTGGCGTTGATCTTGTCGGCGACGGAGGCCATCTCCTCCTGATCGAGGTCGCCGCCGATGCCGTTGACGCCACGGCGCGCCAGCTCCTCAAGGAAGAGTGCGCCCATGCCGCGGCCGGCGCCGGTCACGACGACGGTGCGGCCGGCCAGTTCGGGGTTGATTGCGGGGAGGGCGTCGTAGTTGACACGGCCGGGGTTGCCGTCGGGCGCCTGGGTGGTCATGAGAGCTCCTTCAGGTGTGGTGTGGATGCCTCCGGCCCGGCACCGGCGCGCGTCAGGCGACGGCGTACCAGCCTCAGGCCGGGGGCCTCGGGTGTGCGGGGCAGACGGTCGTCGATCGTGGTGATCCGGTCGATCCGGGTTGCCCCGGGGGCGAGGTCGTGGGTGGTGAGGATGAGGAGGCGGTGCCTCGGCCTCGCCGGTGTCGATGGTGAGCGACCGGGCGGCGCGGAGGCGCCGGATTTCGAGCAGGTCTCGATGAGTGGGTTTACGGCTTTTCCTCCAGTCCCGCGAGGATGCGGTGGTAGAGCCCGCCGGACGTCAGCCCGCCGTCGACGACGACTTCTTCGCCGGTGATGTACGTGGCGTCGTCGGACAGCAGAAACGCGACCACGCGCGCGATCTCCTGTGGAGTCGCGAGCCTGCCCGCCGGTACCGACCGCACGCTCTCGTCGACGAAGGAGGTGTCGGGGGCCTGGTGGAGCAGTGGTGTGGCGGTGAGGCCCGGATGCAGCGAGTTGACGCGGATGCCGAGCGCGGCGAGTTCGAGCGCGCCGACTTTGGACAGCCCGCGTACGCCCCACTTGCTGGTGCCGTATGTGGCGGAGAAGTAGCCGACCATGCCGGCGATGGAGGAGACGTTCACGACCGCGGCGCCGCCGTCTCGCGCACCCCGCGTGAGTGCGGGGGTGAGCATCTTGAGGCCGTAGAAGACGCTGGACAGGTTGATGTCCATGATGCGTTGCCATTGCTCGACGGTGGTGTCGGCGATGCCGGCGCGCAGGCTGACGCCGGCATTGTTGACCAGGCCGTGGAGCGGCCCGGCGGCCTCCACCTCGCCCGCCAGTGCACCCCACGAGTCGGCGTCGGCGACGTCGAGGTGGACGGACTGCCCTGACCCGCCGGCCGCTGCGAGTTCGGGGATAAGTGCCTCGGCAGCGGTCATGTCGATGTCGGCGGCCCAGACGTGGGCCCCCTCGGAGGCGAGGGCCAGGCAGTCGGCTCGGCCCAGGCCGCCGGCGGCGCCGGTGACCACGACCGAACAGCCTTCGAACCGGCGTCGGCCGGTCGGTGTGCGGCTCACAGCTGCAGCTCCGTCCCGCGGGTCTCCTTGAGGAAGAAGGTGGCGCCGAAGGTCATGAGCGCGGTCACGATGAGGTAGCCCGCCGGCGCGAGGTTGTTGTCGGTGGTGTTGATCAGCAGCGTGGCGATGAAGGGTGCCGTGCCTCCGAGCGCCATGTTGGTGACGTTGTTGCTCATCGCGATGCCGCTGTAGCGGTAGCGCGCCCGGAAGATTTCGGCGTACGTCGCGAACGAGACACCGTTGACCAGCCCGATGAAGAAGGTCAGCGAGCACTGGGCGAGGACCGCGGCCACCGGGCCGCCGTCGCGCATCAGCATGAACGCCGGGAGCGCGATGACCGCCGTGATGCCGCTGCCCAGGAAGAACACGGGCCGGCGGCCGATGCGGTCGCCCGCGTATCCGGCGATGGGGAGGCTGATCACCGCGGCGACCATGGCGATGCACGTCGACGTGAACGCGAAGTCGGCCGAGCGGCCGCCTTCGGTCTGCAGGTAGCTGGCGGCGTACACGCCGGCTATGTAATAGCCACCGACGATCAGCGCCCCGAGGAAGATGATCAGCACGATCTGGCGCCACGCGTGCGCGAATACGTCGGCGATGGGGTACTTCGCCACCTCGACCGTCTCGCTCTCCTGGACGGCCTCGAACTGCTCGGTCTCCGGCAGCTGGCTGCGGATGTAGAGGCCGATCACGCCGATCGGCAAGCTGAGGAGGAAAGGTATGCGCCAGGCCCAGTCGTGCAGGGTGTCCTCGCTGACGCTGGAGGTCAGCACCAGCGCGACCAGCGAGGCGACCAGCGAGCCGAGGTAAGTACCGGTGTTGACGAACGAGGTGTGGAACGCCCGTCGATGTGCCGGGGCGTGTTCGGACACGAACGCGTTCGCGCCGCTGAGTTCGCCGCCGGCCGCGAAGCCCTGGAGGCAGCGGCACAACACCAGGAGGCATGTCGCCCAGAGGCCGAGCGTGGCGTACGAGGGGATCAGTCCGATCCCGGTGGTGGCGATGGCCATCAGGAGGATGGTCCAGGTGAGCGCCTTCTTGCGGCCGTACTTGTCGCCCATGTGACCGAAGAGGATGCCTCCGGGCGCCCGGAGGAAGAAGGCCACCGCGAAGGCGGCGAAGGTCGAGAGCAGTGCCGTGTTCGGGTTGCTCTCGACGAAGAAGTGCGTTGCGAGCAGGGTGGCCATGTAGCCGTAGATGCCGAAGTCGTAGTATTCGACAACGGTCCCGAGGATCGCCGCTCGGATGACCTTCAGTGTGGACGTGGGGTTCGCGCCGGCCGTGGGTGACGCCTTCACCGGTTGGTTCGTCGGCGTTGGGTCGGCTGCCAGGTCTGCCATGAATCGGTCCTTAGGAAGCGCGGAAGTTCGAACAGTGAATGTCATGGGCGACTGGTGAAAGTGTGGTAGCGGTCACCTGTCCCAGGCGGTGTCCGTCGGGGCGAGTACCGGATTCCCTCACGCCGGGAGATCCGCCCGGGCCCAGGCGTACCGCTGGTCGTCGATCGATCGACCGACCGCCGGCCCTAACGGGCGGAAGGTGTCGTCGTCGAAGTGCCTCGTGCAAGCGCCGTCGTGCGTGCGAGCACGGCCCCGGCGTCAGCCTCGGGCGTCGGCGGGAGTGTCGTCGCGGCGTACGACACGGGCGGCGACGCGCCAGCCGTCGCCGTCGTGGACGACCCGGTCGGTGAGGGTGGTGAACCGCTCGGTGTGCGGTGTCCCGCCCCTGGGTGTCGCGACGATCTGCAGGTATGCCTCCACCCGCAGTGTTCCGGCCCCGTCGTCGCCGGTCACGGCCACATTGCTGACCACGTGCCGGCGTACTACGTCCTCGGCGGCGCAGCCGGCGGCGAACTGCTCCGCGAACTTGGTCAGGGCAGCGGTGCCGGTCACCGGTGCCGGATAGGTGGGGGAGGTGAAGCTGCCGTCCGCGGTGAAGGTCGCGGCCCATTCCGCGGCGCGGCCACCGTCGATGAGGTGGCTCTGGAGGTGGTATAGCTGGTGTATTTCGGCCAGCCGGGCACTGGCGGCAAGCGCGGGCGCGCTGGGGTTCATGCGGGCGTCCCTTCGGCTCAGGTCCTGCTCCGGCGGCTGTCCGAGCGGCTGGAGGGGGAGCTTGCCGCACATCAAGTTATGTGCGATAATCGCACTCCCTGTGCGATTAATGGGAGCATAGGCAGCGTGGCTGAAACCCGTCAAGGGATGAATTCGTGATCTCACCATCACCGACCTGGTCGGCCCCCGAACTCGACGCAGGTATGTCCAAGACGCTTCATCACGGACTACTGGTCCTCAGAGTTCTCTCGGAGCATCCGCAGGGCCTGACCGTCAGCGAACTGGCGGACGCCGTCGGAGTGCACCGCACGGTTGCGCACCGTCTGGTGCGGACCCTGGAGGCGCACCAGTTGTGCCGCCGCGACCACCAGCGCCGGATTGTCCTCGGCACCGGCCTGGTCTCCCTGGCCGAACCCGTCCAGCAGGATCTGCGCGCACTGGCCCGCCCGATCCTGGACGAGCTGGCCGAGACCACTCGGGCCACCGCGCACCTGCTGGTCCGGGAGGGCGCCACCCGGATGCGGGCGCTCATGGTGGTGGAACCGCGCGGCGCCCTCGTCCACGTGTCTTTCCGGCCCGGTCAGACCCACTCCATCGAACGGGGCTCCGGCGGCATCGCTCTGCTGGCCCACGGCCCGTACCGTGAGGGGGAACGTTCCGAGGTCACCGAGGCCCGCGCCAAGGGGTACGCCGTCACCACGGGCGAGGTTATCCCCGCCGTGACCGGCATCTCCGCCGCCGTCCCACCGCGCGGCGGGACGGCGGCGGTCAGCATCGGCATCTCGGTCTTCGAGTACACCGACCTCGACGAACTCGGCACCACGGTTGTCCGTGCTGCGACGGCCCTGGGCGAACTGCTCGACTGAGCGGATGCCGCGGGTGGTCAGCGTGCGGGTGTCGGCGTCCTCCAGGGTGAACGTCCACAGATCCGTAGCCGGCACCTCCCGCAGCGGGGTGGGATCGTCCTGCCACACCTCAAGCGGAGTCCTGCCCCGCAAGGGCGTGGGGCGGTGCTCGGTGTTCCACCACAGCGTCCAGGCCAGCAGCCGGGCGGTGAAGTCCTCGAAGCCGAGCAGCACCTCGTCCCTCGGACGAGAGGAGCGTCTGCCGGGGCGCGGCCGGCGGGCATAGCCGGGCAGCGCGGCCAGGAACATGCCCTCCACCGCCCGGTTCAGCCCCTCCACCGTGCCCTTGAGATGAGGGGTGTAGGCGGGCAGGTCCTCCACCGTCACGTCCAGGAGATCGAACGCAGCGGTCACCGTCCTGGACAGGAAGTCCTCGCCTCGGTCCACCCGTACCTTCTCCGGCAGGCCGCCGAACGGTCCGTAAGGGTCCTCGCGCAGGACCGCGGAGCGCAGCGCCGCGAGCACCGACTCCCGCGACGGATCCCCCGGCGTGACGGCCACCCCGGTGATCGCGTTCGTCGCGCAGTCGGTGAACCACGTGATCCACGGTCTGCGCGCGGTGCCGTCGACATCGACCAGCACCGGCGCCTGGACGTGATCGGTCTCCCACACCTGGTTGCGCCAGCCCCGCGGCCTGGCCAGGAACACATCGTGCTTGCGCGCCGCCCGCTCCCCACCCGCAAGAAGCCCGGCCAGCTCCCCCGGCGTCAGATCCCGCTGGATCGCCCGGTGCAGCGTCGTCAGCGACGGTGCGTCCGCAGGCGGGGACTGCCGAGCGGCACGCAGGACCAGTTCGCGGTGAACCGCCCGAACGTTCCCCTTCCACAGTGCCAACAGTCCACGGACTTCGGGCGTGATCGTGAACCTCGCATCGGCCCGGGACCGTGCGCCAGGGTAGGCGGCCGCGGTCTCATCGCTCTGAGCAGCGGCCAGCCAGCGCCACACCGTGCGCTCCGACACCCCCAGCGCGTCCGCAGCCACCCGCACATGGCCCGCTGTCAGCTTCTTCCCTGCCCGCAGTGCAAGCAGCCGCCGCACGGCCGGACCGCGCAAGGCCGTCCTCGACGCCGCAGGCAGTCCGCCGCCTGCGCGGACCGCGTCACCGTCCTCCATGCCAGCTCCCCTCACGCGGGTGGTACGTCGTCTATTGCCAGGTGCCGGGAACGTGCGATCGCCATCCCGTCCCGTGCAGGAGCGCTCCGTTCACAGTGGCGGCGCGACCCGCTTAAACAGCCGCCCCAGCAAAGCCCGGTCAACGGCCGCGTCAGCGGTGGTGAGCAGAGCGTTCTGCAGGTGCGCAGTCAAAGCGGCCCACGCGCGGAACGTGCCGTGCGCGCACGACTGGTCGGTCCACGTCAGATCCGAGGCCGGGACGGTACGCCACAGCGGATGGAAGCCGGTCATCACGTCCGCTGCTTCCACTCCGGCCAGGCGTGGAACCTCCTGCCACGCGCCGATGCGCGATGCCAGCTGCGGCAGCCGGGCCAGCGACCGCTCGCTGCCCGCCCCGCACAGCACCAGCGTGATCCGCGTGCCAGGGTGGTCCCACAGGCTCTGCAGATACTCCAGGCACGGCACAGGCAGGCGCTGAGCCTCATCGACGACCAGCACCCGCGCCTCGCCCAGAGCCCCCGCGACCGCGGCGTCGGCCAGCGCAGATGTGTGCGGGAAGCGGCCCGGCAGCGCCAGAGCGTCGAACACCGCCCGCCGCATGCCGGCCACCGACGGGCGCACCGGCACCGGCACCCACGTCACCTTCCAGCCCGGAGGCACTTCGTGGAGCGCCATCCGCACGGCGACGGTCTTGCCCCGGCCCGGGTCGCCGCACACACCGCGCCCTGAACCGCCATCGCCTGCCCGACCGCCTCGGTCACCGCCTGCACCGACGACGTCCGCACCAACTGCGCGCCCGCCGGCAACGCCACACCTTCCAGCGCGCCGCTCTCCCCCGCCGACGCGCCCACGACCGCCGCCGGCGCAGGATGCGGCGGCCGGCGCGCAGACGTCTTCGCCGCGCCGCCCTCACGCGGCCCGGCCAGAGCGAGGTCAGCCGGCGCCTGTCTCGTCTGCTGCTCTTCCCGCTCCCGCCGCACCACCGCGCGGTCCGGCAAGACCCTGCCGACGTCCAAATCCCGGCGGACCACCCGGTACAACGACGCCAGCGAAGGCACCTCACCCCCGGCCTCCCTCAGCTGCCGGTGCAGCACCGCCACGTTCCCGCCCGCCTGCGCCAGCACCTCCCACGCCTGGTCGGACAACTCCAGCCGGGCCCGGCGCCTGCGCTCCACACGGCCCTCGGTCCGCGCCGCCTCCAGCCACCGCCACACCGTCCGCGCAGTCACCCCACCGACCTGGGCACCCGCACGCACATGCGCCGTGGTCAACGCCCCGGCAGCATCGAGCTCCAGCAGCCGCGCCACCAGCACCGGCCGGGACACCCTCAGCCCTGCCGTGACCTCACCCCACGCGCCCGGCTCGCCCACCGAAAAACCCTTCAGCCGCGGAAGCCAACACCCATCACGGTGCGGCCGTGAAGCCGCCGAAGGATCAGAAGTGCCGTTCCCGAGACAGAGGCACGGGGCGGGGTGTACCGCCGCATGACAGCCGTGCCCCTCGCATGCACCGCCCCACTGCAGTGACCCCGCCCATCCTCAGCACCCGACCAGCGGAAACGCCCCGGCCTGACATGCCGTCACTGACACCAACCCACTGACACCAACCCGGCACATCGCAGCCAACTGGTGGCGCAGCGTCAATATCTCGATGTCCTTGTCAACATCGCTCATCGGAAGCAGCCGCATGAAGGCGAACACACTCGACACGGCGAGGTAGGACAGTCGCAGCAGCACGATCCAGCAACCTAATGGGGCTTATCGGGTCGTGAGTGAGACTCGATGGGTGGCCGCCGGCAGGTGAGCACTATCAAGCCCGGAACCTGTGAGTTCTGGTGTCAGACCGTGCCCCTGCTGGTCGGCCGGGAGGCCGGACTGCTGATGGGATGGCGTGCCCGCCGAGCGGGACAGGCGTGAGCACTGGATCCATTAGGGCGCGAGCTGTGTCTTCCGCGGGCCACGCGCACGGTGTACGTCGAGAGGTTGGAGAAGCTGGTGCTGTTCGTCGGCGACGACTGGGCCGAAGACCATCACGATGTCGAGATCCAGGACGACTCGGGCCGCAGACTTGGGACCGCCCGGCTACCGGAGGGTGTCGAAGGCGTCGCGAAGCTGCACGCCTTGATCGCCCGGCACGGCGGCGAGGATCTGGAGCCGGGACAGATGGTGGTCGGGATCGAGACCGACCGCGGCCCGTGGGTCCAGGCCCTGCTCGCGGCCGGCTACCAGGTCTACGCCGTCAACCCCCGGCAGGCGGCCCGGTTCAAGGAGCGATACGGCACCTCCGGCGCGAAGAGCGACAAGGGCGACGCGCACGCGCTGGCCGACATGGTCCGCATCGACCGCGCCCAGCTGCGGCCGATCGCCGGGGACAGCGAGCAGGCCCAGGCCGTCAAGGTCGTCGCCCGCGCCCACCAGACCCTGATCTGGGAGCGCACCCGCACCTTCCAGCGGCTGCGCAGCACACTGCGCGAGTACTTCCCCGGCGCGCTCACCGCCTACGCGGGACTGGAGCTGACCAGCACGGACGCCCTGGAACTGCTGCTCAAGGCACCCACGCCGGGACAGGCGGCGAAGCTGACGAAGCAACAGATCACCGCTGTCCTCGCCCGGCACCGGCGCCGCCACCGGGACCAGCGGGCCGCCGCCATCCAGGCCACCCTGCGCGAGCCGCAGCTGGACGTCACGGCCACGGCCGCCGACGCCTACGCGGCCGCCGTGACCGCCCACGCCCGGTTGCTGATCGCCCTGAACGAGCAGATAGATGCTTTGGAAGGGCAGGTGAAGGCACATTTTCTGGCGCACCCGGACGCTGAGATCTACCTGTCGATGCCCGGCATCGGCGAGATCACCGGCGCCCGGGTGCTGGCCGAGTTCGGAGACGACCCCACCCGCTACGCGTCCGCGAAGGCCCGCAAGAACTACGCCGGCACCAGCCCGATCACCCGGGCCTCCGGCAAGAGCCACAGCGTCCAGGCCCGCTTCGTCCGCAACAACCGGCTTGCCGACGCTCTCCAACGACAGGCGTTCTGCGCGCTGCAGAACTCGCCCGGGGCCCGCCGCTACTAC
Source organism: Streptomyces sp. NWU339 (assembly GCF_003143855.1). Lineage (GTDB taxonomy): Bacteria > Actinomycetota > Actinomycetes > Streptomycetales > Streptomycetaceae > Streptomyces. Next base: position 13,819 of record NZ_QFRK01000003.1, on the reverse strand, counting down.
GACAAGCAGCGCGCCCGCGACTTGGACTACAACCCTGCCCTGCGGCAGCTGGGCAACCGACTCGTCGGCATCCTCCACGGATGCCTCAAGAGCCGCACCCTCTACAGCGAGGCCACAGCATGGGCCCACCACGCGAACCTCGCCACAGCTTGACACCCAACGTCATGGGATGTCTGACACGCCCATCCGGCGAACGTTGACCACTCACGAGAACACGCAGTTCAACGGCTATGGATGGGGATTTCGGCACCCGCAGGGTCCGCAGGGGCCGTTCCAGCTCACCCAGGGCGAGCGAGACTGCCGACTCGGAGACCATGAGGCGCTCGGCCGCCCGGCTGATGGCTCCGGTCTCCGCCACGGCGACGAACATGTGCAGTCGGCGCAGGGAGAAGGCGGGGCCCGCTCGGTCGTGGTCATCGCCTCACTGTAACCGCAGGTCGTAGGGGTGGTCGGGGGTGTGGCAGGGAGCACCGGCGGGCCGCCCCGGCCGCTGTGTCGCGGCGGGGCGGCCCGCGCGCGGGGCGTCAGACGGCGACAGGTGCCAGGACCGGGGCTGCCGTACGGTCGCGGAGTTCCTCCTCGGTGACACCAGGGGCGAGCTCCACGAGACGGAAGCCCTCCTCGGTGACGTCGAGGACACCCAGATCGGTGATCACACGGTCCACGCAGGCCCGGCCGGTGAGCGGCAGGGTGCAGGACTCAAGCAGCTTGGCGCCGCCGTCCTTGGCCGTGTGCTCCATGAGGACGATCACCCGGCGGGCGCCGTGGACCAGGTCCATGGCACCTCCCATGCCCTTGATCATCTTTCCGGGTACGGCCCAGTTGGCCAGGTCGCCGCGGGCGGAGACCTGCATGCCCCCGAGGACGGCGACGTCCAGGTGACGGCCGCGGATCATGCCGAAGCTGAGCGCCGAGTCGAAGTACGAGGCGCCCGGGAGGACGGTGACGGTCTCCTTGCCGGCGTTGATCAGGTCCGGGTCGACGGCGTCCGGCGTCGGGTACGGGCCGGTGCCGAGGATGCCGTTCTCCGAGTGCAGGACGACATGGACGCCGTCCGGGAGGTGGTCGGGGATCAGCGTGGGCAGGCCGATGCCGAGGTTGACGTAGGCGCCGTCGGGCAGTTCACGGGCGGCGCGGGCCGCCATCTCGGTACGGGTCCAGGCCATCAGGCCGCACTCCCTTCGATGCTGTCCGCCGCCTCGCGCACGGTGCGCTTCTCGACCGGCTTGGTGTCCCGGTTCCGTACGGCAACCACCCGCTGGACGTAGATGCCGGGCAGGTGGACCTGGGCCGGGTCGATCTCGCCGGGCTCGACGAGCTCCTCGACCTCGGCGACGGTGATCCGGCCGGCCATGGCGCAGAGCGGGTTGAAGTTGGCGGTGGTCTTGTCGAAGACCAGGTTGCCGTGGCGGTCGCCCTTCGAGGCGCGGACCAGGGCGTAGTCGGTGGTGACCGACTCCTCCAGGACGTAGGTCTGGCCGCCGAACGCGCGGGTCTCCTTGGCCGGGGACTCCACGGCGACCGACCCGTCGGCGGCGTACCGCCAGGGCACACCGCCCTCGGCGACGGCGGTGCCGACTCCGGCGGGGGTGTAGAAGGCGGGGATGCCCGCGCCGCCGGCCCGCAGCCGCTCGGCGAGGGTGCCCTGGGGGACGAGTTCCAGCTCCAGCTCGCCGGCCAGGTACTGGCGGGCGAACTCCTTGTTCTCGCCGACGTACGACCCGGTGACCCGGCTGATCCGGCCCGCGCGGAGCAGGATGCCGAGGCCATGGTCGTCGGTGCCGCAGTTGTTGGAGACCACCTCCAGGTTGTCGGCGCCCTGCTCGTACAGCGCGTCGATCAGCTCCTGCGGCACGCCGCAGACACCGAAGCCACCGACGGCGAGACTGGAGCCGGCGGGTATGTCGGCGACCGCCTCGGCCGCCGACGCCACCGTCTTGTTCATGCTCATGCCTGCACCGCCGGGACGATGCGGCCGGACACCGCGCCGAAACCGATCGTCACGCCGTCCGCGCCGGGCGCGGTGGCGGTGATGGTGACCTCGTCGCCGTCCTCCAGGAAGGTGCGCTTCGTGCCGTCGGGCAGCTCGATCGGCTCGGCGCCGCCCCAGCTCAGCTCCATGAAGGAGCCGCGCTGGTCGGCCTCCGGGCCGGAGACGGTGCCGGAGGCGTAGAAGTCGCCGGTGCGCAGACAGGCGCCGTTGACCGTCATGTGCGCCAGCATCTGGGCCGGCGTCCAGTACATGGTGGAGAACGGCGGCGTGGCGACCAGGTGACCGTTGAGGCGGACCTCGAGGGTGAGGTCCAGGCCCCAGTCCTCCTTCTCCACCAGATACGGGCGCAGCTCGTGCTCGCGGACCGGCGGGGCGACGCGGGCGGCCTCCAGGGCGTCGAGGGGGACGACCCAGGGGCTGACGGAGGTGGCGAAGGACTTGCCGAGGAACGGGCCGAGCGGCACGTACTCCCAGTTCTGGATGTCGCGCGCGGACCAGTCGTTGACCAGGGTGACGCCGAAGACGTGCTCGCGGAAGTCGTCCACGCAGACCGGCCGGCCCAGCTGGGAGGGGGTGCCGACGACGAAGCCGACCTCGGCCTCGATGTCCAGGCGGGCGGACGGCCCGAACCCGGGCAGGGCGCCCTCGGCGGACGGCCGCTGCTGGCCATTGGGGCGGACCACCGGAGTGCCGGAGGGCACCAGGGTGCCGGCGCGGCCGTGGTAGCCGATCGGCAGGTGCTTCCACTGCGGGGTCAGCGGGTCGCTGTTCGGCCGGAACATGCGGCCGATGTTGGAGGCGTGGTGCTCGGAGGCGTAGAAGTCGACGTAGTCGGCGGCCTCGAAGGGCATGCCGAGGTCGACGTCCGCTTGGGCGAACAGGTGCGGCTCGACGGCGGCGCGGTGCGCCTCGTCGGTCAGCAGTCGGGAGATCTCGGCGCGCACCTCCTGCCAGCGGGCGCGACCTTGCGCCATGAAGGCGTTGAGCGAGCCCTGCGCGAAGGCGCCGTCGCCGAGGGCGGCCGCGAGGTCGAGGACCTGCTCGCCGATGGCGACGCCGACCCGGGCGGCGCCGCCGGCCTTCGGGGTGAAGACACCGTAGGGGAGGTTCTGGATCGGGAACGGGGAGCCATCGGGTACAGGGACCCAGGTGGTGGTCATCAGTGGTCCTTCACAGCGGAGTCGAGCAGGAGCCGGGCCTCGCGGACGGGGGCGGCGGTGGAGCAGGAGCCGTAGGAGACCAGGACGCGGCGTGCGGCCGCGGCCTCCTCGCCGCTCAGCGCATGAGCGCGGCGGGCGAGTTCGGTGGCCTTCTCGGTCTCCAGGACGTCCTGTACGGAGAGTTGGCCGCCGCTGGCGGCGGTGGCCGTGGCGAGCAAGAGGTTCAGGTAGCCGTGGTGGGTGAAGCCGGTCTCGGGAGAGGTGTGGCGAACCGCCCGGTGGAGTCCGGCCGTCGCCTTGAACGGCACGCCCGCGGCGACGCATGCGGTGACGAACGCAGCCACCTGCTCCGAGCTCGGGAACAGGTCGGCGCGCACCCCGCCGCAGCGGAGCTTGGCGCCGAGCGGGCGGGTGCCGGCGTGTCGGGCGAGCGCGGTGAGCAGCGGCTCCGGACGCGCCTGCACCACGGGCTCCGCGTACAGCGGAACCTCGGTCGGCACGTCCTTCAGCTCTGCCAACGCCGCTTCAAGGGCGATTACTTCGTCGTCGCCGAAGGCAGCCAGCGGCAGCTCGAGCAGGGCCAGACGCAGCCGCGGGTCGGTGGCGACATCCGCGCACACCGCGGCCAGGCCCTCGCCGCCGCGGTCGGCGATCAGGCCGAGCTCGAACACCTCGCCGTCGCGCAGGAGTTCCCTGAGTTCGTCCACGCGGGAGGCGGGAACCAGGAAGCGGTGCGTGTGCATCGCCTCGCCGGCCTCCACGTCCGCACGGTGGCGCTCCACCGCTTGGTCCATGGGCAGCGCGGTCGGCGGGAACAGGCCCGCGTCGTCGACGAGCCCGGCCAGCAGTTCGCGGGGGGCGGTCATGCGCGGCGGCCTCCCGCCCAGCTCCAGGCGTAGGTGCCGTCGTCGCAGGACTGGCCGCCCTCGCCGAGTTCCAGCGGGCGGAACGTGTCGACCATGACGGCGAGTTCGTCGAAGAACTCCGCGCCGATGGACCGCTCGTAGGCGCCGGGCTGCGGTCCGTGGGCGTGGCCGCCGGGGTGCAGCGAGAGGGAGCCCTGGCCGATGCCGGAGCCCTTGCGGGCCTCGTAGTCGCCGCCGCAATAGAACATGACCTCGTCGGAATCGACGTTGGAATGGTAGTACGGCACCGGGATGGCCAGCGGGTGGTAGTCCACCTTGCGGGAGACGAAGTTGCAGATGACGAAACCCTCGCCCTCGAAGACCTGGTGGACCGGCGGCGGCTGGTGGATCCGGCCGGTGATCGGCTCGAAGTCCTCGATGTTGAAGGTGTACGGGTACAGGCAGCCGTCCCAGCCGATCACGTCGAACGGGTGGTTCGCCTGCAGGAAGCGGGTGCCGACGATCTCGCCGCCCGCCCCGCGGTGCTTGACCAGCACCTCGACATCCGTGCCCTGCTCCTGGAGCAGCTCGGTGGGGCCATGCAGGTCGCGCTCGCAGTACGGGGCGTGCTCGAGGAGCTGGCCGTAGCGGGAGAGGTAGCGCTTGGGCGGGGCGATGTGGCTGTTGGCCTCGATGCAGTAGGCGCGCAGCGGCTCGTCGCCCTGGGGGATCCATCGGTGGGTGGTGGCGCGTGGGATGACCACGTAGTCGCCGGTACGGGCGGTGAGTACGCCGAAGACGGTCTCGACGCGGGCGGAGCCGGACTCCACGTACACGCACTCGTCGCCGACACCGTTGCGGTACAGCGGCGAGGGCTTGCCGGCGACGACGTAGGAGATCCGGACGTCGCCGTTGCCGAGGACCAGGCGGCGGCCGGTGACCACATCGGTGTCCTGCCAGGCGTCTTCCTTGAACAGCTCGTGCAGCTTCAGATGGCGCGGCGTCATCGGGTGGTTGGGCACCGTGCGGGTGTCCGGCAGCTCCCAGACGTCGGAACCGGTGATCGCCGACGGGATGTACGTGTGGTAGAGCAGCGAGGAGTCGGAGGAGAAGCCCTCCTCTCCCATCAGCTCCTCGAAGTAGAGCGACCCGTCGGGGGCGCGGTGCTGAGTGTGGCGCTTGGGGGGGACGCTCCCCGCCATGCGGTAGTACGGCATGCCTGTCCATCTCCTGTCGGCAGTTCGTCCCTGTCGCTGGACGCCTGGGAGGGGCGGCCGTCGGCGGTGCCGGGGCAGGCGTCGAAGCAGGGAAGGGCTGCGGGCTGCGCCGGGCGGTGCACGCAGACTCTGCGGCCTGGTACGGCGTGCCCGGCGACTTCGTCTTGGAGGTACCGCCACCACTCCGCCTACGGATGTGCGCCTAGCGCACATTTATGTGCGGTGTGCGCGACATGCGTGCAACATAGTTCGAGTCCAGGACGCCGGTCAAGGGCTGCTGTGCCGCTGGTCGGCCGAGACGGGGGCCGGTGTCCACGCGGCCTGTGGCACCGGGGGAACTCCAGGGGCGTCCGGCAGGCCGGACAGCGGAGGTGATTAATCTTCGAGTGCCCGTACTCCGCGCCCGGAGCCGCGGTGCAGTACGACCCCGCAGCGAACACAGGAGGAAGCCCGCGTGACCATCTTGCAGAGTCTGGACCGTGGACTCCGTACCCTGAGCCTGATTTCCCTCGACCCGGAGGGACTCACGGTCGCCGAGATCGCCACGCAGCTCGGCATCGACCGGGCGACCGCGTACCGCATCGTCGAGACGCTTGAGCAGCATGCGCTGGTGACTCGGGGCGTGGGAAAGAAGATCAGGCTCGGGGCCGGCGCGGTCGTCTTCGCGAGCCGTTTCCAACCCCAGTTGATCCGCGCGGCCGGACCGGTTCTGCAGGAACTCGCCGACGCCGCCGGGGTGGCCGCGTTCCTTTCCGTGGCGCAGGGGGGCGACGAATGTGTTCCCGTGCTGTCCGCGGAGCCCACCCGGCAGACAATCCTCCAGGTCGGCTATCGCATCGGCGTCAGCCACTCACTGGCCAGGGGAGCCAACGGCATCGCCATCCTGGCGCTTCAGCCGGCGACGCCGGATGACTCCGAAGCCGTGAACCGGGCCCGGGACGCCGGGTACAGCGTCACTGCCGGGGAGCTCCAGCACGGGGCCATCGGGGTGGCTGCGGGCTTCGAGGTACCGCATCTGCTCGGTGCGTCCGTCGGCATGGTCGCCATGGAGCAAGTCGACATCGATCGTCTCGGTGAGCTGGTGCGTGAGGCGGCCGCGCGGCTCGCGCGGCTTAGCCGCGCCTAAAACCCCGCTTCCGCGACGACGTGAACGCGGTGCTCCGGCCCGGCGCCGCAGTCTTCAGTGAGCGCCGTCCGCACCGACGCTCATGGGGGGGCGGACGCCAGACGCGCCGCTGCTGCGACGACCCGGGCGCCCACTGCCTCGATGTCGGAGACATCGAAGGGAGACGCCCACCGCCATCGTCGGACGGCAGGGGCCTTTCAGCCGAGCAGTTCGCCCAGGTCCGTCGCAGCACGGACAACCGTGATGCCGAGTTCGTCGAGGCCGGTGTACTCGAAGACCGAGATGCCGATGCTGACCGCCGCCGACCTGCTCGCCTGGACCCAGGACCTGCTGCTGGACGGTGAGTTGGCCACCGCCGAGCCGAAGAAGCTCCGCTACCGGCTGCTGCACGCCGCCGCCCGCATCACTCGCGGCGGCCGCCGCCTCCGTCTGCGGATCGCCGCGACCTGGCCCTGGCGGCACGAACTCATCAACGCGTTCACCCGCCTCACAGCACTGCCGCGACCGGCCACCTGACCCGCTGCACGGTCCCTGCCCGCCCACGATCCGAGGAACCCTGGAGCACCCGGCCCGAGCGTCGGGTCCCAGCCATGCCCACCCGGCAACCAGCAACCCACACCACCGGTCCACCGCCATCAACGCAGCTCAGCTACCCGAAGCGAAACGGGGAGGCTAGCGCCGACTCCCAATTGTCCTCATCGTCGATCGACGGCATTGATGCTTGTGCGTCCGCTCATCAACTTGTCCATGAGCATAATAAAGAGCTTCCGCTCGATCGGTGTCAGCAAGGAGGCCCAGTCTCGCTCGCGGCGGTTGTGCGCTTCAAATGCCTCGGTGATGACCTGAGTCCCGGCGGGGGTGAGGCTGAGCATCGCTCCGCGGCCGTCTGCAGGGTCCACCTGTCTGTCGACCAGTCCGTCCCTGCGAAGGGTCGCCACGAGGCTGGTCACGGTGGGACGCGCCATCGAGGCGAGGGCGGCCACTCTGTGCGGACTCAGCGGGCCGGCAACCCAGAGAGTGAAGAGCAGCCGAAAACTTGAGTCGGACTGGCCAAGTGGCCTCAAAGTCTGGAACTCGAGGTCGTAGATGAGAGTGCGTGTCGCACGGTTCAGTGACATGACGAGGTGGCTGGCTTCCATGTCGACCTCGCTGATCGCGGTCGGAATGGAGGCCTGCGCCTTCTCGATCAGGCCCCAGTAGTCAACGATCCCGTCGTCGGGCGACGACGCCCTTGAGTTGAGCGGCACGACGTCACCCTAGCGTCCCTGTCGTAGCGGGTCGAGGGCGCCCATCGGCAGCTACCTGCGATCAGGACAACACCTGTAAATGATTCATGTTCGAAGTACATTCCGGGGGATGGTCGGCGTAGCCGGGGCCCGCGGTCCCTGTCGCGCGCTGGGCGCACAAGTGCTGGCGTCCTGGGGCTAAGAGCGCCGTTTGTGGTGTCTGAAGAACGGTCCGCATCTCTTGACACGGCTTCCGGATCTGATTCAGACTCGCACGACTTCGTGTGAGCCACGCCTCACCCTGAAGGTGAGAGCGGTCATCCCCCTGTACGGCCGCGCATGGCCTGTCCTGTGCCCGCCGACGCACGGGAGCGGTGCGAATCAGCGAGAGGAAACGCAGCGCATGTACTTCGAATGGCAGGAGTTCGACCTGTCGCCCGTCCCCAGGCCCGCCGAGGGGCGGGTGCACGATGTGGTGATCGTGGGTGGGGGTCCTGTTGGCCTCGCCACCGCAATCGCGCTGCAGCGCAGGGGCATCGACGCTGTGGTGCTCGAAGCGCGTAGGCAGGTGTCCGACGGCAGCCGGGCACTCACGCTGAATCGAGAGAGCCTGGCGTTCCTCGCGGACATCGGTGTCAGCGACGACTTCATGCGTCTGGCACAGCCGCGCGAACGCAGCCTTGTGTTCCATGGAAGTCAGGAGCTCTGGCGGACGGAGTACGCGACCGACCCGCACGAGCGCTGGCCTGAGCTGGCTCTGCTGCAGCAATGCTGGCTCGAGTATCTGCTCGTCGAGAAGCTTGGCGAGGCCGCGCCTGGTGCCGTGCGCTGGGGCCACGCGGTCGTAGGCATCACCGACAACGGCGACGGCGATGACGGCGACATCGTCATCGAGATCGACGCCGGCGGGGAGCGCTACGAAATCAGCTCGCGGTACGTGGTGGCGGCCGACGGGGCCCGTGGCATCACTCGCAAGTCCCTCGCGCTCGACTACCACGACGTGGTGCCGCGACGCAGCGCCGATGCGCGCTTCGTGATCTGCGACTTCACGATGGACCACGACCTCGCCCCGGGGCGGCGCCTGTTCATCGGCCCGGACTACGCGCCTGAGTCGGTCGCCATCCTGCACTCGCAGCCGTTCAACGTGTGGCGCTTGGATTACCAACTGCCCGACGGACAGACCGCCGAAGAGGCCACGACCGCCGAGGCCGCACAAGCGCGGGTTCGACAGCATCTGGCCATGATCGGCATCAACGCAGAGCCGGAACTTGTCTGGGTGACGTCCTATCGGGCCCTCGGCCGCACCCTCTCCCGATACCACGTGGGGAAGGTGCTCTTCGTGGGCGACGCGGCCCACCAGTCGCCGATTTTCGGTGGCCGCGGACTGAACATGGGCTTCGGGGACGTCAACTCCCTCGCGTGGCGAATCCCGCTGGCGCTGGCCGGGGGTCATCACCACCTCGACGACTACTCCGACGAACGTACCCATGTCGTGACCCGGACGCTCGAGGCGCTCACCCCGGTCTCGCTTTTCATGACGAGTGCCGACGAGTCGTCGAAGACACTCCGCCGCGAGGTGATGTCTCTCCTTCCCGAGGCGCCAGGTCTGCGGGAACTGATAGATGGTCATGCGGCGGCGCAGGTGTCGCGGTTCCCGATCGGCTCGACTGCCGCAGGTGTCGTGGGAGAACCCCTTCGTGAGTTGAGGGTGACCACCCGGACGGGAGACGAGCGACACCTCACCACGTTGCTGCAGGGCGGTCACTTCAGTCTGGAGCGCGTCGAGGGCATTGGTGAGCCGGACGGGTCGGTGGCAATTCTGCTTCGAGATGAAGAGGCGCGAAAGACTCCGCCTGCATGCGCCGAGTCCTGGGGCCGTGCCGCCACGCAGGTTCTATGGGCCGATGAGGACGCGGTCAGAGACCGGCTTGGCCTGGCGTGCAGCGGCGACGTCGTCTTCGGTCGCCCCGACCGCATCGTGTACTCCCAGGGCGCCCCGACGGACGCATCACACGCGACGCCGCACTCGGACCTCCAGCGCGTGTTCATCGAGCTGTCCGACCTGCTGGCCGCCTCCGGAGTCGGGGAGCCCGACACCGGCTCCGTGCGGGACAGCCTCCGAACCGCAGCCCTTCAGAAGGTCGCATCATGACCAAGCACGCCGGCACCGACTTCGACCTCCTTCGGATGGGGTTCGAGTTCGATCAGCTCACCCTGTTCGAAGCCCTTTCCGCTCGCGCCCGTGCGTACCCCGAGCGGGTTTTCCTGACCGACCTCGACACCACTGCCGAGTACACCTATGACCGCCTGGTTCACGAGGCGGATCTCTACTCCCGCTGGCTCGCCGAGATGGGGGTGAGGCGCGACACGCACGTGGCCGTGCAGCTGCCCAACGGCGTGGCGCACATCCTCATCTACATCGCCCTGAGCCGACTCGGCGCGGTCGCCGTCCCACTCAACGTCCAGGCGAAGAACGACCTGCTCAGGTACTACCTCACCAACTCGGACTCCCGCTTCCTCCTGCACGACGCCTCCGATGAGCACGCGGGTCTCGTGGCGCGCGGCTCGGACGTCGCGGCGATCGGGCTGGCGGGTCCGTGGAGCGGCCCCGACGAAGGCGGCGTGACCCACGAGGACATCTGCGCGGCGGGCCGGGCCGTGGGAGCCTTCGAGCCGCCGAGGACGGACCCGACGGCGCTGGGGTACGTGAACTACACATCCGGCACGACCGGCCCGTCGAAGGGCGTGATGATGACCCACGCTCGGGCGATGCTCTGGGGCTTCAGTCATGCCGCGTCGTTCGGGTACGGCTCCGAGGATCGCGTGTACGTCTGCCTGCCGCTCTTCCACGTCAACGCGTTCCAGGGCGCGCTGCACTGCGCCATCGGCGCCAATTCGCAGGTGTTTCTCCGGAGACGGTTCTCGGCTTCCAAGTTCTGGGGCGACATGCGGTCGAACGGGATCACCGCGACCAACCTGCTCGGGTCGATGGCCGCGATTCTGTGGAAGCAGCCCCCGCAGTCGGACGACGCCAACAATGACCTGCGGATGGTGATGACCGTACCCATTCCCTCATACGCGACGGATTTCGAAGAGCGGTTTGGCCTGCGCTTCACTTCTGGCTACAGCCTCACCGACTACGGTCCCAGCCACGCCTACACACTGGCGGATCCACCGTCGAAGCTCGGTTCCGCCGGCCGGCCGCGACCCGGCATGGAGGCCCGGATCGTCGATGCGAACGACCTCGACGTCGCTTGCGGGACAAGCGGAGAGCTGGTGATCCGGACCTCGGTCCCGTGGAACGAGTCGACCGGCTACTACGGGATGCCTGAACAAACGCTCGCGAGTCGACGCAACGGCTGGTTCCACACCGGCGACCTGTGCCGCATCGACGCCGACGGCTACATGTGGTTCGAGGACCGGCTCAAGGACGTCATCCGCAGGCGCGGGGAGAACATCTCGGCCTTCGAGCTCGAACGAGCGGTGTCCAAGCTCGACGGCGTGCGTGACGTCGCCGCGGTGGCAGTTCCCTCCGAGCTCGAAGAGGACGAGGTCGCCTTGTTCCTCGAACTCTCGGATGCGTCGCCGGAGGCCATGACCACCCTGCAGAAGCAGTGCGAGAGCGTTCTGCCGCGGTACATGCATCCCGAATTCTACGTCCCGGTGGAGACCTTGCCCCGCAACGCGAGCCACAAGATCGAGAAGTACAAGCTCAAGAGCCGGTACTCCGCTGCCGGCGCGATGACGCCGTTCCGGAGGCAGGCGTGACGAGCGCGAACTGGAATCACGGACGGCGGGTGCCGGGTCTCACCCCGGACACCGAGCCGTACTGGACGGGGGGTGCGGTCGGCGAGCTGCGCATCCAGCACTGCGCCGCGTGCAGCCGCTGGCAGCACCCGCCCAGCCCCGTCTGCCGGAGCTGCCGGTCGGCCTCTTCGCTGGCCACGCCAGCCGTCAGCGGTGACGGCCGGGTGGCGTCGTGGACTCTCAACGAGCAGGCCTGGTACCCGGAGCAGCCGGTCCCCTTCCGGGCCGGGTTCGTGGAGCTCGTGGAGCAACCGGGACTGTTCGTCTTCGGAGGGCTCACGGGCGCCGCCCACAGGGAGGACCCGACCGGCCTTGCCACGGTGACCCGGTTCCAACCTCGGGGAAGTGCCTGGCTGCCGGTGTTCGAGATCGTGGAGGAGGGCCAGGACCGTGAACGGTGAACGGAGCGTGGCCATAACAGGTATCGGCCTCTCGGAGGTCGGCGTTGTCAAGTTGTCCGTGACTGGTTGGCTGAAGGGGCGTCAGGGTGTGGTGGGGCCGGTGGCGATGCTGTGTTCAGACCACGGTGGACGCGCCGGTGATCTGGTTCCAGATGGTGAAGCGGTGCTGCATCTCGGTGCGGTAGCCGGATGCGGTCATCAGGTGGCGGCGGGGCCGGAAGGGCGCTGTCACGTTAGCTGACAGGATGGGAGGATCCTCGGGCTGATTACGGTGGAGGGGGTCGTCCGTGGAGGGCATGTCGCCGTCGTACAAGGGGCACCGGTATCCGGTCGAGGTGATCTCGCACTGCGTGTGGCTCTACTTCCGGTTCCCGCTCAGTTTCCGTGAGGTCGAGGAGCTGATGCTGGAGCGCGGCGTGATCGTCTCGTACGAGACGATCCGCCGCTGGTGCCTGAAGTTCGGTCAGCAGTACGCCAACGGACTGCGCCGCCGGCAGCCCCGGCCCGGCGACAAGTGGCATCTGGACGAGGTCTTCATCAAGATCAACGGTGAGCAGAAATACCTGTGGCGGGCTGTCGACCAGCACGGAGGTGTCCTGGACATCCTGGTCCAGAATCGGCGGGACAAGGCTGCGGCCAGGCGCTTCTTCCGCACGCTGCTGACGAAGACGGGCGGGGTGCCGCGGGTGATCGTCACGGACAAGCTCCGCTCCTACGGCGCGGCCCGTCGCGAGGTCATGCCCTCCGTCGAGCACCGTTCCCATAAGGGCCTGAACAACCGGGCCGAGAACAGTCATCAGCCCACGCGGCAACGCGAACGGGCGATGAAAGGCTTCCGCAGTGTGGGCGCCGCGCAGCGGTTCCTGGCCGCGTTCAGCGGCATCTCACCCCACTTCCGGCCCCGCCGCCACCTGATGACCGGCACCCAACACCGCGCCGAAATGACCGTCCGCTTCACCATCTGGGAGCAGATCACCGGCGTCACCGGCCGGCCTGCCGCGGCCTGAGCCCAGGGCCGGCACCCGGCCCCACCACATCTCGACACACCGCCAGACACCCGCACACCCAACAACGTGACAACGCCCGGCGTTGACCTGCTCGGCATCGGCCGTACCGAGTGCGTCGGGTGCCGTCATCGCGTCCCCTCCTCGGGCTCGTCGCCGAGCCGCCTCGTCACGTCGTCCCGCTCGTCACCGGGCGCCGTCCCGTTCTCCGGCTCGCTGCCGAGCGCCGATCCAACCCTCCTGCTCTCCATCGTGCCCGAGGACCTGGCGGTCACCGACGAACCGGGCCAGCTCCCCGACGACCACGCACGCCTGGTCGCCGCGCTCTTCGACCGGGCCCTGCTCGCCATCGCACTGGGCAACTTCAGCCTCGCCGACCGACTCGCTGCCGCGACCGCCGCGCTCGTCGGCCCGCCGGGGCCGGGGACCACAGCGGACGAGGCCAGGCAGACCCGCTGACGGCCTCAACGCTCCTGCAGGCACCGAGCCCATCTCGTGGCGTGGTCCCTTCATCCAGGGCCCGGCCGATGCTCTGCTCCATGTCAGGGAAACGGCCTGCCACTTGAGCACGTGAGTGCTGCGGCAGCCGGCTCACTCTCACGCGGCATGGAACAGCGCGCACTCGAGCAGGTCGCACGAGGCGTTGGACGGCCAGCCGTCCGTTGCCGCCACCTGCGCGGCGGCTGAGTGCAGGAAGGAGAGGTAGACCTCGTAGCGGTGGGGCGACCAGTCCCGGTCCCTCCATACCCAGGCAGCGACCGATCCGTCGGGGTCGTGACCCGTCTCCCGGCCAGCCACAGCGGCCAAGGACCGCAGACGCCGGGCCAGGAAGCGGTCAAGAATGAGCGGCTCGGGGCCGCTCGCAGGTGGCACCGTCTTGCCTGCGAAGTACAGGAACTTGGTGAAGAAGGACGGCCCGAACCCGGGAACCCGGCGGTTGAGCGCCGCGTAGGCCGCTTTCGCGCCGTGCTCACCCAGCGTGGCGACCGCGCAGGCCAGTGCCGCATCCAGGCCCTCAACGGCCAGAATCTTCTGCAAAG